>JAWKLX010000001.1:0-2327 GCA_041392505.1 Saprospiraceae bacterium
TTGCATCAGAATTAATTGAAGAATTTATTTTTAAATGCTCGACAACGGGGTTTCCATAAATGGTGACTTGATTATTTAATGCCTTATTATTAATTATTCCTGTCGGATTTAATTCGCAATCAGCAGGCCATGGATTTAATTCCACTGGCGGGCCTGGTGTCAAGTCTTTTCCCATAAAAGCTGGAAAGTCGGCGGCGTATTTTGTTCCACGGAAAAGGTCATTATAAATTGGTACGCTACCTTGTTCAATAGGAGAGCCCATTGAATTGACAGGGTTGATATATTCCCAAACGATTTCTTTTTCTTTGGTCATTTCTATGAGACGGCCGTCGTCCGCTTCGCAAATTAATATATTGCCATTTGGTAAATGTTGCGCGCTAGACATGTATTTACTATAAAATCCTTCAGCGGAATATTCCCAATCAAAATGGTCTGGGCCAAAAGGTTGATTGGTTTGAATTAAATAAGTGCCGTCATTATTTATGGGTGGTGTCCAAATTTGCACAGCTGATTTTTCATGTTCATATTGGTTGTTGAAAACAGATAATTGTTGCCCGTCCTCTGACCAGCGAACATCGTGTTGTTGGAACAAAACCTGATCGGAAGAGGTGCCCCTTTGATAGGCAAGAGGGTTGCCATAACGGTATAAAATATCACCTCCCATTCCTGAATTCCCGCCAGTATGAGAGGCTGCTTCGGTGGTGGAGGTACTATGGTCAATGATCCATATTTCGCTGAAATTGCGGGAACTCACAGCAATCTGATCCAATGAAGGATTGTAGTCAATGGCATTCAAATGAATCCAGTCTTCTTCAGAACCTTCTTGATCGCCGATGAAGTTAATGTCCACCAATTCAGGATGTTCTGAAATATTCCCGTAATTCAATTTGCTGCTATCCTGATCTTGAATGAGGTGATCCCACAACCGCCATTTCCAAACGATATTGGCTTGGTTATTATCGGTAATTTCAAATTCAATAATGCATTCCGACCACACTTCGCCTTCGTAAATTCGACCATTTTGTTGGGCATCAGAAGTAGGATGTTTTTCCCAAGCGATGGCTAAAAAATTACCATTTGGAAGTGGTTCAATATCGTGGTGAGTTTGAGCATTATTATCCAAATATTCATAAGACCAAATTAAATTTCCGTCCCAATCAAATTTTTCAAAATGCCCTCCAGAAAATTCGTTGGTCATCCTGGCCGCACGTAATAAATCCCCATTTTCCAATAAATAAACACCTAATCCCGGTTCGTGCTGGCTTTCCCATATATTAATGGTGAAACCACAATTATCAATTAAATAGGTTTTTTCATTATTACAAAATAGGGTGTAGCCATTTTGTGCGGAAGGAGTGTTTAAGAATAGCCCCACAGTTTGCTGGGCAAAAAAAAACAGGGGCAGCGAGAGGAAGTAAACAGTTTTGAGTAATCGGATCTTCATGGTTTATTTTTTTGCAGGAGGTTTTTTATCGGTTCATACTGCAAGTTTTATCGGTTTGTATTGTAAATATGTTGGTTTAATTAAAAGTAATATAATGACAATAATCCGATTACTGTGACATTGTAAAATGGTAGTATATCTGACCAATACCAAGCGGCTTGTTATTTCCTTTTAAAAACAGCAGTCTGTTTTCATGATCAATTTGCGAAAAAAGGTTCGCACCATCAATATCCATTCCGTGGCATCCCTAAGGTGCCTGAAAAACCGAATCTCCAATGATATACAAGAAACTATCCTGATTCAGAAAAAATGACCGCCTGCATATTTATCACCCACTTAAATAGCTGCGGGGCTATTTTTTAATTCAACCTTTATGGCATCCGTTAAATAGGCCTTTCCGTTAGGACCATTGAAAAGGACCGCTCTATAATATTTTTCCGAAGGGACAAATCCAGAGGGAATTGATAAACTGGCATTGTTTGCTCCGGCAAGTTTTTCCAAGTCCCAAGAAGACTATCTTTTTCCTGCCATTGAATGTCACCGGAAGTATAGTTGGATATATTTAAAATAGTTGAATCGCCACTTATGACAATGTGGCTTTCGCCTGCCGTCTGGGCGTGGAGAGAAAAAACAAACTTCAATAAAAAAATAGTAGTTAAGGATCATTCAAAGAATAAGTTCGACATTTCGACGAGGTTGTTTTGGTCTTAGATTTTCTTTAAAAGAAGAAGTATTGTTGATACTATAGCCTGTCCCGAATTTACTTCGGGAACTGATTTTAAAGAAAAAAATAAGGGCAAAAAGCCTGTGCCGATTTTACATCGGTAAATCCGTCCAAATGGTGAAGTTATTTTTTGAATGATCCTAAATAAACCTTCACATT
>JAWKLX010000010.1:0-221276 GCA_041392505.1 Saprospiraceae bacterium
CTGGTAGAAAAAAATGCCGGATTGTACCGGTTCGTGAAATTGTTGAACACCATCCGCTTGCAACGGGACGTGAGTAAAATAGACCCCGAATTGTCGTTGATTGAATTTTTGCAAATTGAAAAAGTGGAATGGCACGGGATTCGGTTGGGCCAACCTGACTGGGGGGTAAACTCCCATAGCATTGCCTGCACGGTCCGTACCTACAACAATTCTTTCGTGCTGCACCTCATGTTTAATGCTTTTCACGAAGACCTCCAATTCGAACTTCCAACCAATGGTCATCAAGGGGTGAAAAACTGGAGACGGCTCATCGACACTTCACTGGAATCGCCCGAAGATATCAATCGGTTTGTCAATGCCGATCCGGTAGCAGGTCATTTTTATTTGGTAAAAGCTCGCTCGATAGCGGTGGTGATTATGGCGGGTGATTAGTGAAAAACAAATAAAAAATGGGAAATATTAAATTCTCTCCTTTTTGATTTTACCAGAAAATCATTGGTGCACACGGCTATTTAATTCTGGTGAAGCGAAATGTAGTAAACCTAACCCTTCCGCTACTAAAACGGCTTCTTCATTTTCTGAAATATAATGTTCTTCGACGAGCTTGTTTTTTAAATGCGTCAATTCATTCTCTTTTTCTGGCGAAACGCCAATAACGAGCGCCCATTCTGTTTTTTTATCACCGGATAACTTCTATCCTCGGAGCGGCTGCGTAATGCCCTCTATATTTCATAATTGATTAATCAGTGTGTCATTTAAATCAAAACTATTGTCGAGGATTTGCTCCTCCCAATATCCTTTTTCATGTATTTGGATATGACCAGTATATAAACTGACCACGTTGCGGATAAGGTTGTCAAAAACCCCTTTTTGCAAGGAGGCGGTAACTACCAATAAAAGCACGGCACTGGCAATTGATGCGTTGGTAATTATCGATCGGTTTCGGTTGCGCCATATATTTCGCCAAGCGAGGGTAAATAGCATAAATTAATGGTGAATAATAAATGGTGGATGGTGAAATTGTAAATAAGCCTTTATCAATATTTAAATGCTTTTTATGCAACTGCATAATTTCTATTGTACACGGGACATATTTGCAATGCTAAAAAAAAATCAGGAATAACCAAAATA
The DNA here is from genome assembly GCA_041392505.1 of Saprospiraceae bacterium. Taxonomy (GTDB): domain Bacteria; phylum Bacteroidota; class Bacteroidia; order Chitinophagales; family Saprospiraceae; genus UBA6168. The sequence continues at coordinate 1,132 of JAWKLX010000010.1, forward strand.
TTTTCATGGCTGGGATATTTAAATGATCGCAGCAATATGTGCCATAAAAAAGTTATTCCTTCATGATTTCACTCAATATATAGGTTGGGATTTATCATTATTAAAAAATAGAACTGGTATGTTTTGCAAATTTATTTTTTATTGTGCCGAAACTTCTTTCGGGAAATACTTGCTTTCAGTCATTGGGGGCACCTCTTTTTTTTCTTTTTTTAAAAGTACCAATAATTTATTGTCTTGCTCAATCGTCACTTTTTCACAATGGGATAAATATGTAAAACGATAGGGCTTGTTTGTGTCCAATTGGTTTTTTATAGCCGGAATAAAAACCCCTTCACATTCCTTTTCCCCTTCTGCCGAATATCTTGTTACAATATATTCATTGCCCATTTGTTTTAAATTAAACCAAGACCCCGCTACTTCTCCACCAAGCCATTGACTATTGGCCGGTATTTTATTGGGTTTAATTGGAGCGGGTAAGGTGCCTCTAACATTATCCTTGTTGTATGCCGTGATAGGGTTGAAATACTCGGTTTTCTTGTTGGGAGGATTTAATTCAGAAATGATAATTTTATTGGAGAGAATATTGAAAATAGTAATTGGCATTGGTTTAAAAGGCCATAAATAATTTAATGCTAACTTTTGTCCTGATGCTGGAATGCCAGCCAAAATGGTTGACCTGACAAAGCGGCAACAATTGGTGCCGTTTAAAACAAATGGGCCAAATGGAACAGCATCTTTATCCTGAAATTCTTTTGCCTTTAATTGGATGGGATTAAAATCAACGGCAGTGTAAGACGCATGTAATGCTCCCTGTCCGAGGAAAGATTTATTCATTTGGACCTCCGTTAATATTTCCTCCAAATTTGATATTTTATTTTTTTTAAATAAAGCCTTTGTCTGGATGGCTAAATCACTGTCAGTTGATGCGTCCCTGATTCGCCCATATTGATAAGGTGCATGGAATCTTCCACAGTCAAAATAATAGCAGTTGCCTGAATTTTTGTAAACAAGGATAAAGGCAGCGTGGCCTACTTGGTAGTGGAAATTCTTATTGAATCCCAACCAACGCATGAGAGGGTCGTACCAAGAACCTGTTTGTTTGCCGATGTATTCTGGCCACGCAAGTGCGATTGCAAATCCATTTTTTGAGGGCATAATTATTTGTTTTTTGTTTCTTTTGGCATTGTCCCAAACATAATATCCCAGAATGGGGAGGTGACCCCAAACGCTGCGGATTCGTTTATATGGTGGTGTATATGATGGTGTTGCCAGAGATATTTCAAAATATTTTTAGGGGGGCGGGACGTATGTATTTTGTAGTGCACAAAATGGTACAAAGTGTAACCCGCAATAAATCCAGAGAAAAAGGAAAAAGCAATTTGTTTTAAAATGATCCAGAATAAAAAGAAAAATAGGGCAGCCAAAACAATGGCTTGTAGCAATGTAATATCGATCCTGTTTTTATCGAGTGGAAATTGGTGGTGGTGAACATGTGAATTCGACTTCCATTTTTGCTTGCCTTCTCTTCCTTTTGAGTGTAGTAAAAAACGGTGGATCAAATATTCAGTTAGGGAAAAAAATATTAAACCTCCTAAAATAAATGCAGCTTGTGTGTAAATATTTATTTTTATATAAAAAGCACTATAAGCTATTGTCGTAATTGCCAAAACAATAAAAGTATAAATCACGCTATAAGTATCATTTCGGTTAGGGTGGAAAATTGGTTTTATGAATAGGTGGCTCATCAAAATTTTTGTTGATTTGGGATAAATTTCATTGCTAAGGTGTTAATCAAGAATGATTTTAATCAGTGATGGGAAAATTAATTTAAAATAGATAAGTGATATATTTCAATTGTTTACTTGACGAAAATCACTTTGCATAATTATAGATCGTTTTTCATTTGAGATCTCAATTAAAACCATTTATGGGCACATTATGATAAAATAAATAAAACTAAAATGTGCGGTTTAAATTAATTTTGTCACTTTTGAAAAACAGCCCTATTTTACCATTCATAAAACAACATCTTCTAACCAATGCAGCTCCTTTTTAATAAAATATCTTTTCAGCACGATACTGGGATGCACCCAGAGAATCGCAAACGCTTGGAAGCATTTTCGGGCCTAAAAGAAATCGATGTAATAGATGGCATGCCTTTTCTCGAATTGGTACACAAAAAAGCATATATTGAAAAGGTTAAAAATGCGCACCTTTTTTCTTCTCACTTAGATCAGGACACGGTTCTGTCTCCCGGAAGTTTTGCAGCTGCAGTAGCGGCAGTTGGGGCGACGATCATGGCCAGTGATTCTGGCGACTTCGCTTTGGTGCGGCCACCCGGCCACCATGCCTATCCTGACCGCTCAAGTGGTTTTTGTATTTTCAATAACGTTGCGATTGCTACGCAGAAGTTGGTGAACGAAGGCAAACGGGTTTTGCTCTTTGATTTCGACGGACATCTTGGCGACGGCACTTCCCATATTTTTTATGATACGGATCAGGTTTTGTATTGGTCGATCCATCAATATCCTGCTTTCCCCGGACATGGATTTGTCGATGAAATAGGGGAGGGAAAGGGCAAAGGTTTTACCATCAATGTTCCGCTGCCCCCGGCGTCTGGTGATGATATATTTATGGATGCAGTGGATTCGTTCCTGCCTTTGGCCCTGCAATTTCGGCCGGATGTGGTCGCCTTTTCCGCTGGATTTGACGCACATGTCTTCGATTTGCTGCTCGACCTGCGGGTGACGGCTGGGAGTTTTTATAAAATTGGAAAACAATTTAGCGAACGTTTTGACCGCCTGTTTGCTACGCTTGAAGGAGGCTACAACGTGACGGAACTGCCCAAATGCGTGCACAATTTTGTAGCAGGGATCAATCAAGAATCGATGCCTTTTTTGGAAACAGAAACGACTTCTCAGCGAAAAGTGTGGGAAGAATATGAGCTGAGATTGCACGCTGTTTTTAGCCATTTAAGGCCTTACTGGAAGTTTTAGTTCAGCTTTTATCATCAATTTCTGTTTTCAGTATTTCTTCCATAATGTCCTCCAGCGTGACGACGCCCACCATGTGATCAGATTTATCTACGACCAAAGCCAAGTGGCTTTTTCGATGTATCAATAAGCTAAGTAAGTTGTCAAGCATCATGCTTTGATCGACTTTAATAAGATGGGTGGTGCTACAGAGCTGCACCGCTTTTAGTGCCGGCACGGCCCCGATAAGGGATTTGGCGTTGAGTACCCCAACGACTTTTTGTGCATCGGTATCATAGACGGGGATTCTGCTAAAACCTTTTGCTTTGATTTCTTTGAGGATTCGTTCATCAATGACCGTTTTGGCGTCCAGATAAAATACATCCTTTTGCGGGATCATTATATCGGCAACCTTCATTTCAGAAAAGGTGAGCGCACCCAAAATAATACGTTCTTCGTCTTCATCAATAATGCCGTTGCCCAAGTCTTCGTGGTATTTGATGATTTCCCCCAATTCTTCTTTGCTCCACAAAACGGGTGGCTCCTTGCCGAGCATTTTGTCCAATAGCCAGGCAATGGGGGCACTCACGGGGTAAAACAGGACGATCAGCACCCACACCAGCCAACTCAATTTGGCCCCAATGAGAAGTGCGTACCGGGGAAAAATAGCTTGTGGTAATATTTCGCCAAAAATGAAAATAAGAGCCGTTGCTACCAGGCCCGTTATTACACTGGTGGTGAGGCTATCTAAAAATACGGTCATGGCCGTATAAGAAGCGACATTTCCGAGCAACAATGTGCATAATAAAAGATTGCTTTTTTCCCTGATTTTTAGCACCGTTTCTGCGTACGGCTCTCCCATCCTTACTTTTCTTTCCAAAGTAGAAATTTTCAGGCTGAACAGTGCCAACGTGAGGCCGGCCATCGTTCCCGCAAGGGCAACTAAAAGAAGAATAATGAAAATATTGAACAGCATTTATTGAAGCCGTTATTTTTTGAAATACAATAAAATATCCAACCAACAATTGTATTTAACTTGCCTTATATTAGCAATGATTTCTTCACTATGTAAAAATAAGATTGGTCATATATAGTAAGGGTCTAAGCTAAATAATGAATATCATATAGTTTTTTGATTTAAATCAATTACCGTGAAATATAGCAGGCTTATTTTGCGATGTAATTAAATAACTAAAAAACAAAAACCATGAGCCTACAAAAGAAATTTAATAAAGCAAAGCAAGCTTGTAAGGTGACATTTACTTTGCCCAAAGAAGCTGCCCTTGGTGCCAAAGAAGTAAAATTGCTCGGCGATTTTAATCATTGGGAAAAAGATAAAGCCATTCCTTTAAAAATGAAAGATGGTAATTATACGACCACTCTTGAATTAAAAGAAGGGGAGGAATATCAATTCCGTTATTTGATTGATGATGAAATTTGGGAAAATGATTGGGACGCTGATAAATACCTTTCTACTCCTTTTGGGGTGGACAATTCGGTCGTGGTGGTATCCGAAGAAACGGGGGTTTATAAATACTTAAAAAGTTAGAAAGGAATTACTTTTTGTTGTTTTAGGGTGCTGTCTCATAAGTCTCGTTTTGCTAAATTTTAAAAATTTAGTAAATCTAAAAAGCCCTTACAAACTGGTAATCAGATTATTACATTTTTCGACGGCGGTGGCAGCTTCGCTGCCACCGCCGTCAAAATCAGGGGGAAGAAAATCGGCAAAGCCGATTTTCTTCCCCCTGAAATTCCTTTGGCAAGGCAGGATTGGCGAAAGCCAATCCTGCCTTGCCATTTAAATCCATACGTCACGTTTTTTATTATTGAATAAGCAGCAATAAGGTGTCTTCTATGCCCGTCACTTTATGGGTAACGTGTTCGGGGATATGAACAAAATCGGAAACTACTGAAAGGTGCTCCTTCCGCTCCTTTTCTTCATAAATAGCTTTTCCGGCAATTAATACCAAGATGGCTTTGGTCGTGCTTTGGTGCTCTTTCAGCACTGCCCCTTTTTTTAATTGGATCAGGGTAGCGGAGCCTTTATCTTGAAGGATGTTTTTTGTGGCTATATTTTTTTCGCTATTTTTAATTATATCCTGTAAGTTCATAAATAGTGATTTATTAATTAATGAAATGATTGAGTTAGATAAACATTAGGTGCATTAAGGATGAAGACCGCTTGCCCTTGATGTTTTTTTAACGACAATGATCCATTGCCTTTTAAGAAAGTGTAATGTTCATTTAATAGCCCTTTTTAAGATGTGATTTAGAGCATAATAATTAATGATTTTCCTCAATTTAAATGTTTAAAATAATCTCTAAGAAATCTTTTTTTTTAACCATGTTCTTAAAAGTGAAAATATTTACCTTAAAATAAAATTTGACATTTAATACGCAATAAATATCGGGAGAACCAATTTCCCATATTCTACCGAACCAGCATTAATTCCCCTGCGGCCACTTCTTCCGGGCCTTCCTCCAAAATGAGGATCGCTTGCCAAACAAACAGTCCGGTGTCCATGATTTTCCCTTTAAAACGACCATCCCAAAGCGGTAAGTCAGCATCTGGTTGGAATTCCTTTTTTTCAAAAACAACAGCGCCCCAACGATTGAAAATATGGAGGCTTTTTACTTGAGCGATGTTACTGTTTTCCGCAGGGAAAAACCGGAATTCGTCATTGAAACCATCGTCATTAGGAGAAAAGGCATTGGGTACGAAGAGGCTGTAAGGCTTGCATTTTCCGGCAGAATTGCTGGGGGAGAGCGTAATGTTTTCAACCGTCGTGCAGCCAGTAGCGTCGGTTATTTGCAATTGGTAAATGCCGGCTGCTAAGTTGGTTGGGAATTGTGGATCATTTACCGGAGGTGACCAAACCAAGTCATAGGGTGGTACTCCGCCGGAAATGCTCAAGTCGATGGCCCCATCTTCTGCGTTTAAGCAACTGGGCGGCGATACGGTATATTGAACTTGCGCACCCGCTGCCTGTAGGTCGATCGCACTGCCACCCGTTCCTTCACATTGGGCATCAGAAAATTGGACGAGTTCGTAAAAGCCTGTTTTTGTTACAGTTAGCATAAAAGGTGATTGGAAAATATCCGTGATGGCGGGCTGGGTTTGGCCGTCAATAGCATACTGAAAAGACCACGGCGGATTGCCCCGAACTCTATTTCCAGTGTGCCTGATTGTCCGGCGCACAGCGACGTTTCCCCACTAATTTCAGCTTGAGGAACGGGCTGAATGATAGTTGTTGCAGTAGCTTGATCTACCGCGCCGCAGGCATCCGTTACGGTTACGGCGAAAGAGCCAGTTTGGGTCAAGGAAGAGGAAAATAGACTGTCAGTCGAGCCATCCTGCCAGAGATAGCTAAAAGGTGCCAGCCCTCCCAAAATAGTTGGGCCGATGGAAAAGTCCTGCCCTGCACAGACTTCGATTTCTGTATTTCCAACCTCGAAAGTGATTTGGTCATTGATAAATAATGTTGCCGAGACGGGGTCCTGGCAGTCACAAGGGAAATTCAGCTGAATGGTCAGTGATTCTTGGGTTTCACTCTGTCCATCGGCCAGAACATGGATGGGCAAAATGGCGCTGCTCTGACCCGCAGGGATGGTTATAGAATTGGGAATGGTGGAAAAATCTACCCCATTTTCGGCAGTACTGGTGGGGCTGATGGTAAAATTGACCACCAACGGATCAGTGAGGTCAGCCGTGGTTCGGGTGAAAATAAACTGCCCGTCCAGACAACCCTCCACAGCAATAGGCTCGTCGCTTCCGGGCACTGCTGCCACGACACCGATGCCGCCGCCCAAGTCAAAGCTTTCGGTTTCGAGAAAAACACCGGAGTCTAAATTGTCGTCGCCAACATCGGCAACCACCAAGCGGATATGGTAGGTCTCACAGGGCCCGACTTGGACGGTGGCGGTGAATGGGACGGTCATGCCGTCGTAGCCAATTTCCTGCTGAAAAGTTGATTGGTAGGGAATGCCGCATTGATTGGCGTCCATTTGCAATTCGTTGCCTATGTAAGAGGCTGCGTTGGTGGTATGATTGACAGAGTTGATGGCCACAAAATCGCCCGTGCCGGGGATGACCGCTACATTGATGGCGTTGTTGGCATAAGGTCCGTTGATGCCGGGGCCACTGACAAAGAAGCCAAACACATCGTTGAAGATGCTGCCCACAAATTCACAATATTCCTCCGAAGCAAATACGTAACGGAAAGTGACCGTTTCCCCGATCGGCACAAAATCGAATTCAATGCCACCGACATCAAATGCTGCATTGCTGGCGAACAGATTGATGTCGGGATCGCTCGAAGGGCTGCCAAACTGTTCGCCTGATTCCACACTTCCATTTGGCCCTTCCGCAAAGGCAATGTCGCCGCTGGTCAGCAACACCCCGTCGGAAAAGCCAAAAATGCCGCTCCCCCCCTCAAAATACCCAATGCTCAGGTCGTTTCCGATGGCCTTTATGTTGCTCACGTTATCACAATCCCCTATGAGGAAAACGTCTTTGACCAACTCCTCCACCGTGTAGTCATGGTTTGTTTGGATGCCAACCATAACGGGTGGTGGCAACTTGCTCAAAGAGCCAGCTGCAAAGAAAAGGAGGGGGAAAAGGAGGAGGATGCGGTGCATAAAAGTGGTATTGGGATGTTTTGTACTAAGGGTAAAAAAATACTTATATAATGCGGGGCAGGATAGGCCATTCTTTTGGCAACTTCTTCGTTTGCCCCTCTAGGGATTTTAAGGGGGAGAATGTGGCTCTGCCACATTCTCCCCCTTAAAATCCCTGTGGGTCGAGCAGTCTGATGCCTCGAAGCGAAGTGAAACTTCCGGCCCACTTGTGTTCGAGTAAATTTAAAGAAATTCACTTCACAACGATTTCATCCACAAACAACCAGCAAGTCTTTTCGTGGCCCTCAAACCAATCGGGACAGGCACGGTTCTGCGCGGTGACTTTTATATAACGGGCATTATCAGGGAAATTATTTTGTGTGAAATATTTAGTCTGCGCAGTGGCATCTTTTGGGGGTTGATTAATGGTAAAATGTTCAGTTTTGGTAAATAGTTTTCCATCGGTTGAAGTATAAAACGAAATGGTCGCTGGAAAAAATATCCAGCTCTGGGGCACTTGCAAAAAGCCGACCGATACTTCCCTTATCGCTGTTGTTTCCCCTAAATCCAAAACCGCTTCAAAGTCTGTTTCCTGAAATCCGGGTAGGCCACCAAACCCATCGGGTTTCTCCAAAAAACCATCCGTCAAAGCGGCGGCATGGTCGTAATTGGGGTGGGGCGGGTATTTTAATTCTACGGTTGCCCCCATTCCAAGATGGGATAATTTGCCCTGCTCCCTATCCATTTGAAAAAAATTGGGGTGCGTTTTTACAAATTCGTTTTGTCGGTCAATGTCAGCTTGCAGTTCCGCCACTTTTTCTGGGTATTTTTCTGCGAGGTCAAATTGCTCCGAAGGGTCAACGGAGAGGTTAAAAAGGAGCGGCAATTTCCCGTTGAAATAATCCTTTTTGGTTTGGCTACTGGTCCGCACGTGCAATTTCCAATCACCTTTTCGGACGGCGTGCAGTTGCTTGGGGCCGTAATAAAAATAGGGAGACTCGTCAACTTGGCCATTTTTTTCAAAAAATAAATGGCTCACATCCCGGCCATTCAAATGATGATTTTCCGCAAATGAATACCCGCCCAACTTCAAAAAAGAAGCATACAAATCGAGTGTACTGACGGGGTGCTGAATGACCGAGCCAGCTGGTGTTTTTCCCTTCATAAAAGCGATGGCGGGCTCTCGCATGCCCCCTTCCCAAGTGCTGCCTTTCCCGTCCCGCAGCAGTCCCGCCGATCCCCCTTCCTCATTTTTGATGATCCATGGCCCATTGTCGCTGGTGAAAAAAACGAGAGTATTTTCGGCAAGCCCGTTGGCTTTCAGGGCCTCCATTATTTGCCCAACACTCCAATCTATTTCTTCCACCACATCACCATATTTCCCTCTGGCGGAGGTGCCGGCAAAATCCTGATCTGGGTGCAGGGGCACATGCGGCATGGCATAGGGAAGGTAGCAGAAGAACGGCCCTTTTTTGTTTTTTTCGATAAATGAAATCGCCCGTTGGGTGTAGCGTTTGGTGAGGGTACTTTGGTCGGGGTTGAGCTCTAAGGTGTCGTTGCCATCAAGCAGGGGGATATCGGGATAGGCAGGCGGGAGCATATCGTTGGAGTAGGGGAGGCCGAGATATTCATCGAAGCCATTTTGTAAAGGGAAATAAGTAGGTTCGGCAGTTCCCAAATGCCATTTCCCAAATGCACCAGTAGCGTAGCCCATTTCCTTCAACCCCTCAGCCAGTGTGATTTCGTTGGGATGGATGCCCTTCGATGAATTAGGGTACAGCACCCAATCAAAGCCCGAATGCACCGGATAGCGCCCGGTCAGCAGGGCATAACGGCTGGCCGTGCAGGCTGGAGACCCTGAATAAAAATTGGTGAATTTGACCCCATTGGCGGCCAACCCATCAAGGTTCGGGGTGCGGATGGTCGGATGGCCAAAAACGCCGAGGTCGCCATAGCCGAGGTCGTCGGCAAAGAGGAGGACGATGTTGGGTGGGGCTGGCGTTTTGTCATTGGGAGAGCAGGCGAACAGGAGCGAGGATAGCAGGAGGTAAAATGGTGTTTTCATGTGTTTTGATAAATATTCTTGCATGGTTACTTTTTCTCGTAAAAATATTTTGAACAGAAATTCGGGGCAAGCTCTCCGATATTCAAACAGCAGCAGCAGGCCATTTTTTTAAATAATACTCATCCAGTATTTTCTCATCAAGATTTTTAAACTACTTAAAAAGAGATTTACAACTCAAACGTAAAATTATAAAAATGCCCACCTTTACAATTTTCCGCAAAAAACCTGCTGGCCGATAAAAAATTGGAACAACAAACTTTAATATGAACGGACCCGATAAAAATAGCACCTTCCCATTGGCTCATTACGACCGCCTATGTTTCCTAAAAAACATCATTAAAAATCCGAACATCATCGTGGGGGACTACACTTATTACGATGATTTTGAGGACGTACATAATTTTGAAAAAAACGTAAAATATCATTTTGATTTTATCGGCGACCAACTAATCATTGGCAAGTTTTGCATGATCGCTTCTGGCGTCACCTTCATCATGAATGGGGCCAACCATCTGACGGATGCCGTTTCAACCTACCCATTTGCTATTTTTGGAAATGGCTGGGAGCACGCCATGGAGGGAAAAGAATATCCGAGCAAGGGCAATACCGTCATCGGCAATGATGTCTGGATCGGCTATAATGCCACCATTATGCCGGGCGTGCATATTGGTGACGGGGCCATTATTGCTTCCAATTCAACCGTAACCAAGGACGTCGAACCTTATGCTGTCGTCGGCGGAAACCCGGCAAGGGAGATCAAGAAGAGGTTTGCAGACGGGGACATCGAAAAATTATTGGAACTCAAATGGTGGGACTGGGACATGGAGAAAATTACCCAACACTTGCATCACTTGACGGGCAATCATGTCGATAATTTGCTGGCAGCGAAATGAGGAGGAACTACCCTTTTTTCTCCTTTATTTTTTTTATAAACCCGGATCGAAATCATCAGCACCACCACAAAAAGGAATAGTCCGGTCAAGCCGTAACCCAGACTCAAGTTCTGCTTCACTAACACCAGCATGACGATGCCGACCAGCAAAACCGTCAGGACTTCTGGTTTCCAACCGATCGGCCGGATTCATCTGGTAGGTTTTTTTCGCAAAATCCGGGAGCTGAATCAAGCGCATCCCAGAACGGCCCGTAAAAGCAAAAGGCATATTTAAACGCCTAAACCTGAACTTATAACCTTTTCACTTTCAAATTCCTAAACTGAACTAAGTGTCCGTGGTCCTGTAGGCCAATGTAGCCATTCCTCGTTTTCCCGTAGCCGGGGTATTCCGCAAATTTACTTTTGGCAACCAGTGCCGCCCATTCTGGCGATTCCAGATCATAGGCCACGACGAGATTGCCGTTCAGCCAGTGCTCCACATGGTTATTGTTCAAAATTATGCGGGCCGTATTCCATTCGCCGATGGGTTTGGTGTAGTCCGTTTCGGCAGGGTGGAGGTCGTAGTTGGCGGCGGTGAAATGCTTATTGTCGATGCCCATTTCTGCATAGCGTTCGTTGTCAAGTAGCTGATACTCTGGGGCATTGTGCCAAATGGGTGTGTTCTCCACTTCAACGACCCGGTACAAAATGCCGCTGTTGGCCGTATCGGTCAGCAAAAAATCAATGGATAGTTCAAAGTTTTCAAACTTCTCTTTGGTAATGATGTCGCCACCAAAACCCTCTTCTTCCGTACCTGATTTTTCCACAGCAATGGTACCATCCATGACCTTCCAGCCCAAAGTTGGGAAAGTCTCGTGGTGGTAGCCCCGCCATTTATCTGTGGTTTTGCCATCGAATAGAAGCTCCCAGCCGGCAGCTTTTTCCTCCTCGGTGAGGGTGTTCGGAGCGGGTGGGGTAGCAGATGCTACCTCACTTTCGGGTGCTTTTTCTGCTTTTTTGGATTGGCAGCTAAGTGAAATGAATACGAGCAAAAGGAAATAAATTGTGTTTTTCATTTTGTGTTGAATTGATTCAAATAATGTTTTTGTTGTCCTGTAAAATCGGAAAGCGGCTAATGTCAGGATTTTTCACGGATTGACATAATGTTTCAGAAAATCAAGTAGAGGTGGAGAGTTATAGATGGTTTTTAAGGAACGTTGAGAAGAGGTTAGTTTAAGCGGTTAAATAAGGGTTGACAAACAAAATTGTCCGAGTAACTAGCTTCTAAACCGAATCAGCAAAGTTGCAGCTTTCCCAACGTAGTTTTTGAAACATCAACTTTTATCACCTCAGACGATCAAAAAGTTACTATAATTGCCACCCGTTGCAGAGGGAAAAAAATTTGGAATAGTAGATCCAATAATTACAACCCCGCATGAATATTCTGTAAAGTCACAGGCAATAGAACGACAATCCCGGTGGCAGGAGGCTCTAACCTAAGCAAGTAAATCCAATTATTTAAAGTGTTTAGAAGGTGATACGATTATCATCTAAATTTTAAACGTCAATTTTGGAGAGGTCAAACGTCGGCAGGAGGCCAAACCCTGCCGACGTTTGCACGCCAACAATTATATGACGTATTGCCCAATTTACTTTTAAGTCCATGGTTTTACTCGGATACGACATCGGTAGCTCTTCCATCAAGGCGGCGTTTGTGAACGCTGAAACAGGAGCGACCATCGCAGTGGCCCAATCGCCTGCTACTGAAATGAGCATCGCTGCCCCACAACCCGGTTGGGCCGAGCAAGACCCAGAAATTTGGTGGGAACATGTTTGCCTCGCAACCCGCAAACTGCTAGCTGATCAGCCTATTTCACCAGAAGAAATTAAGGGTATCGGCATTTCTTACCAAATGCATGGCTTGGTGGTAGTAGACGAAAACCAACAAGCACTTCGCCCTGCCATTATCTGGTGCGACAGCCGGTCGGTCGAAATAGGCAGCCGGGCATTTGAGGAAATCGGCCAGGAAAAATGCCTTTCTACATTGCTCAATTCGCCCGGAAATTTTACCGCCTCCAAGCTAAAATGGGTGAAGGACAATGAGCCAGAAATTTATCGCCGAATCCATAAAATCATGCTCCCCGGCGACTACATAGCCATGCGGCTGACGGGCAGGGCGGTGACCTCACCGAGCGGCCTATCGGAAGGGATTTTTTGGGATTTTGCAAAAAATGAAATCTCAGAAACGGTCATGGACTATTTTGGTTTTGATGAAAAACTGATTCCGGAAATAGCGCCAATCTTTTCTATTCAGGGTAAATTGACCGCTGCGGCTGCTGATGCCACCGGGTTATCCATCGGCACACCAGTTGCTTACCGGGCTGGAGACCAACCGAATAATGCCTTGTCCCTCAACGTTTTGCAGCCGGGCGAAATAGCCGCTACTGGCGGCACCTCCGGCGTAATTTATAGCGTGATGGGGCATCCTGCCTTCGATCCACAATCGCGGGTGAACAGTTTTGCCCACGTCAACCACGAAAAGGAAAATCCCCGTATCGGCGTGCTGCTCTGCATCAACGGGGCTGGCATTCAATACAATTGGGTGCGGCAGTACATGGCCGAAAGTGGCATTTCCTACCCAACAATGGAACGCATCGCAGCGGAGGTGCCAATTGGTTCGGACGGCCTACGCATCTTACCGTTTGGCAACGGGGCAGAGCGGATGCTGGGCAACCGCAACCCAGGCGCTCACGTCGCTAACCTCCAATTCAACCGCCATACCAACGCCCATTTTTTCCGGGCAGCGCTGGAAGGTATTGCCTTTTCTTTTGTCCATGGCGTTTCAATTCTGAAAGAAATGGGGGTCAGCTTATCCATCATGCGGGTTGGCAACGACAACCTATTTCAGTCGGGCGTATTTTCCAACTGTATTTCTACCTTGTTGGATTGTACCATCGAGGTGGTGGAAACGACTGGGGCCGTTGGTGCAGCAAAGGCGGCTGGCGTGGCGACTGGGATTTACCCGACCATTGATGAAGCCATGAAAAACACACAGGTGCTGAGAACCTATCAGCCACAAAGCGAAGTGGATGCTTATGAAGCAGCCTTTAACATTTGGGAAAAAGATTTAAATAAAATATTGTCAGGCGAATAGGATTTGCCGACGCAACGAAAACCTTTTAATTTTTTTATGAAAAAATCGAAAAAAGCAGCTATCGCAACTGGCGAAAAAGAATACTTCAAAGGCATTGGTAAAATACCTTTTGAAGGCCCTGAATCCGACAACCCATTGGCCTTCAGGTGGTACGACGAAAACCGCAAAGTAGGTCGTAAAACGATGAAGCAGCACCTCCGTTTTGCGGTGGCTTACTGGCATACCCTCTGCGGTACGGGCGGCGATCCGTTTGGTCCCGGCACTAAAAATTTCCCGTGGTCGACTGCTGCCGACCCTATCGAAAGAGCACGTGATAAGATGGACGCTGCCTTTGAATTTATCACCAAAATCGGCATCCCATACTATTGCTTCCACGACTTCGACCTCGTGGACGAAGGTGATAGCCTGGCGGAAAGCACAATCCGACTTCAGACCATTACTGACTATGCGTTGCAAAAACAAAAAGAGTCGGGTGTGAAACTGCTCTGGGGCACTGCCAACCTATTTTCCAACCCACGGTATATGAACGGTGCCGCTACCAATCCCGACTTTGCCGTGGTCAGTTACGCCGGAGCTCAAGTGAAAAATGCCTTGGATGCAACGATCAAATTGGGCGGCGAAAATTATGTCTTCTGGGGCGGCCGGGAAGGTTATATGTCCTTGCTGAATACAGATATGAAGCGGGAACTCGATCACCTTGCCCGGTTCCTGCATGCGGCAAAAGACTACGCCCGCAAACAAGGTTTCAAAGGCAATTTCTTTATTGAACCCAAGCCGATGGAACCCAGCAAGCACCAGTATGATTTCGATGCTGCCACCTGCCTGAACTTCCTCCGCAATACGATCTGATGGATGATTTCAAACTGAATATCGAGGTGAACCACGCCACGTTAGCGCAGCACACTTTCCAGCATGAACTGCAAGTCGCTGCTGATGCCGGAGCATTGGGCAGCATGGACGCCAACCGTGGCGACTACCAAAATGGTTGGGACACCGACCAGTTTCCGAACAACGTGTTGGAACTGACGGAAGCCATGTTGGTCTTCTTAGAAGCGGGTGGGTTGAAAGGTGGCGGTATCAATTTCGACGCCAAGACCCGTCGAAACTCGACCGATTTGGAGGACATTTTCCACGCCCACATCGGTGGTATGGATACCTTCGCAAGGGCCTTGCTGGCAGCGGATGCCATTTTGAAAAACTCGGATTATAAAAAATTGCGGAAGCAACGCTATGCCTCCTTTGATAGCGGCAAGGGAAAGGATTTTGAAAATGGAAAATTGAAGCTGACGGACTTGGCAAAATTGGCAGCCAAAAATGGAGAACCCGAACAACGCAGCGGACGCCAAGAGCTCTTTGAAAATCTGGTTAATAGGTACGTTTAATTTTATAAAAGTATAACCCCGACCCCGACTGCAAACTGTAGACTGCCGAACTGTAAACTGGGAACTAAAGAATGAAAAATGATCATACTCTACCTTCTTCTCAGCATTGTACTCATCGTGTTCCTGACTGTTCGATGGCGGGTGCACCCATTTATTGCTTTGTTGTTGGCGGCCATTTTTTACGGTTTTGCGGCAGGGATGCCCATGCCCAAAATCATTGAGTCGATCAACGGCGGGTTTGGGGATACACTGGGGAAAATTGGGCTGCTCATCGTAATCGGGGTCATCATCGGGGCGTTTTTGGAAAACTCCGGTGGGGCGTTTGCACTGGCGGAGAAAGTGTTGAGGGTGATTGGTAAAAAACGGGTGCCAACGGCGATGGGCATCCTCGGCTATTTTGTTTCCATTCCTGTTTTTGCGGACAGCGGTTTTATTTTGCTCGCACCTTTGAATAAAAGTTTATCGAAAAAAGCGGGCATTTCCTTGGCTGGCCCTGCCATTGCGATGGCACTGGGGTTGTTGGCTACCCACACCATGGTTCCGCCAACCCCTGGCCCGATAGCCGCTGCGGGTATCCTCGGTGCAGACATTGGGTTGGTGTTGTTGTTGGGCCTGCCCGTTAGCGCGTTGGCGTTGATTGCAGCGCTGGTTTTTGTGAAAAAATATGTGTCCAAAACCTGGATCGATCCTAACCCCGACATGGATGAAGCTGAAATCATGGAACGCATGAAGGATTCTCCCACTGCTTTCAAATCTGCCTTGCCAGTCATCGTGCCGATTGTCTTGATCGTGCTGAAATCCGTGCTCGTTCCCCGTGACGGCTCCGATCTGGCGGTGGTGCTGAAAGCGGTTAATTTTTTTGGAGAACCCGTCATTGCACTACTCATCGGGATGTTCCTTTCTTTTTTCTTGCCTAAAAAATTCGACAAAAACATGCTGGCCACCTCGGGCTGGGTAGGCAAGGCGATGAGCGATTCTGCCTCTATTTTATTAATTACTGGTGCGGGTGGGATATTTGGCAGGATACTGCAAAACTCTGGCATTGCTGATGTTTTGGGCGAGGTGCTGGCCGACGCCGACCTCAGTCTTTGGTTGCCCTTTTTGTTGGCGGCTGCCATAAAAACAGCCCAAGGTTCTTCAACGGTGGCACTGATAACGGCGGCGTCCATTATGGCGCCGTTGATGGCCACCTTGGGTTTTGAAACAGATCTACATAAAGCGATGGTTGTGCTGGTGATCGGTGCAGGCTCAGCGGTGGTTTCGCATGCCAACGACAGCTTTTTCTGGGTGGTTACGCAGATGTCTGGGATGAATGTAAATACGGGATACAGGCTACACAGTTTGGGGTCTTTCGTTTTGGGGACAGCAGCGGCGGTGGTGTTGTATGTCGGTTATTTGCTGGTCTCGTAAGTGAACAAACAATATTAATCATTGAATTTTTGGCAGTGCGTCAGATGTAAGGCTGGTCAAATCTGTTAGGTTTTAAAAACCTAACAGATTTAAGGGATTCACAACACCAGTGGTTTTACAACAGCATTGCATTTGATACACCGTCGTTGATTTTTTGTAATCTGAGTTTTAAACCAAACGCCCCGTCAACGCTGCCCGGTTGTCCTGTTCGTTCCCCATTGCTGCGACACTATTTAAAAAGGAAACGGTCACTTTGTCATCTTGGAAGTGGCAGGTCCAAAGGTCGCCGTGGATGTTTTCGATGTATTTCATTTTTATCAATAAGGTTTGGTCGTCTTGCCAGGCAGCACAGGCTGCCACTTTTGAAATGACGCCCATCCTTTCAGGAATAACAAAAAGGGAATAGACGATGCCTTGGTCGTTGCCCTCTGTCAACCACTGCCCCATGCCACAGGTAATGGTCTGGTTTTTCTCGCCGCCTTTGAGGGAGACTTTACAAATATTGTTTTCAAAGTTAAAAGTGATGGATTCGGCACCCCGCTCGTTTTCACCTAATTTGAATTGCTTCCCAGTAATTTGCGAAGCAAGAGGCCCTTCGGAAGTGAGTTCCAAAGGCGGCAATGCCAGTTTTTCCAAATCTGCTGCTAACGATTTTTGGGTTGCCTCGTCCGCTTCCAAAGCGCCTTCATTTTGCAGGCCGGGCAGCAGGGAGTCCCAGACCACGTTCATAGTAGCCTGCATATCGGGGCTTTCACTGTTGATAGCAATCACGGTATTATATTGAGGAATGACAATGCAATATTGGCCGAAAGCGCCATCGCCCCGATAGAAGCCCGGCGCCGGTTTGCAGCGCCAAAACTGGTAGCCATAGCCTTGCGCCCAGTCGTTGTCCCCTGTTTGTGATTCCGTCTGTTTTTTAGTTGCTTCCTCTACCCATTCGGCAGGGAGGAGTTGTTCGCCGTTCCATTGGCCTTTTTGTAAATAAAGTTGTCCCAATTTGGCAATGTCTTCTGTGCGGATGCGGAGGCCATAGCCCGCTACGGTCACGCCTTCGGGACTGATTTCCCAATCAGCACCCTCCATATTTAAAGGCTTAAAAAGCCGTTCAGAGAGAAAATCATGAACGGTTCTCCCAACGAGTTTCTGCACGATGGCGGAAAGGATATAAGTTGCTCCTGTATTGTATAGAAAATGAGTGCCTGGTTGGTGTACGATTTCCGTTTCAAAGAAAACTCTGCTCCATTTTCCATCCTCCGCTTTCTGCATTGCGCCCATCGGTTTCTCATCGTGACCAGTGTTCATGGTGAGGAGGTGTTTCACTTTCATCGCTGCAAGGTTGTCGCTCACCTTGGCTGGGGCATATTCTGGAAAAAAGGAAAGCACTGGGCTTTCCACGGTGAGCAACCCATCGGCCACGCACATCCCAACCGCGGTGGAGGTAAAACTTTTGCTCAAAGAGTACAAGGTGTGCTTCAATTCAGGAGCAAAAGGTGACCACCAACCCTCGGACACGACATGTCCATTCTTTACGATCATGAACCCGTGAAATTCCTGCCCGCTTTTTTCGGCTGCTCGGAGAAAATTTTGGATCACTGCCGACGAAATCCCCTGTGCCTCCGGTGTGCTTCGGGGGAGGGTAGTAAAGGCAGGAGGTGCGGTAGCTGTTGTGGTTTCTTTACAGCCGGGGAGGGTATGGATAATGCCGATGCCGATGGCTCCGAAGGCGGTTGTTCTGATGAAATTTCTGCGGTCTGTCATGTTTTATTTTTAGTAGTGTATCAAATGTAAGGTTTGAGTCATAGAGGGACGGCAGGTGCTTACCTTCAGAAAGGTTCACTTTTTCCGCAAAGAAGAAGCTCGCAAAACCAACTCCGTTTCCAACGTTGTGATCTTCGAACCGTTCGCTTGTTCATTGTTTCCTTTGATTAAATTCAGGGCCAGATTCACAGTGTTTTCCCCCATATCCAAAGCTGGATGGACGACCGACGAAAGTTGCGGTTCGATGATCTGGCAGACCGGATCGTCATTGAAACCGATAATAGCGAGCTCTTCGGGGATTTTCACGCCGATGGATTTGGCATATTGGATCGCACTGACTGCCGCTGTATCGTTGGCTGAAAAAATGCCATCAGGTGGGTTCTCCAGCTCCAGCAAATGACGAGCGAGGTTGGCCCCTTCCTCAGAGCTTAGTACCTTTCCTTGTAAAATAAGCGATTCATCAGCCGGTATGTTATGTTGCTTCAACGCCTCCAAATACCCCTTCAACCGATCGCGATAAACGTTTTGGTGGGTAGCTCCTCCAAAGTGGGCAATACGTTGACAACCCTGCTCGATGAGGTGCTTTGTTGCATTAAAGCCTGCACTGAAATTGTCAATCACCACTTTGTAACAATCCAATGTATCAGGCACCCGATCAACAAAAACCAACGGCGTCCCATTTTCCAAGAAAGGGGTAAAATGGTCGTACTCCTTCGTTTCCATCGCCAACGAAACAATCAGGCCGCACACCTGGCTATCAAGCAACGCTTTGGCGTTGTCTATTTCGTTCTCATAACTATCATTCGATTGTGAAATGATAACATTATAGCCCTGTTCACGGGAAGCTTTTTCTGCTCCGCTAATTAAATCAGAAATAAACGGACGATTGATCCATGGCACCAAGACGCCTATGTTGGTCGTCTGTTGTCGACGCAAACTGGCAGCCAAACGATTGGGCCGATAGCCCCGTTCTTTTGCAATCTGTTCAACCTTTTTTATCGTTTTTTTGCTGATGCTTGGGTGGCCTTTGAGCGCACGGGAGATAGTGGAGGCGGAAATGTTCATCTCCCTCGCGAGGTCGTGGATCGTGATGGGTTTTTTGATGTTTTTTTGATGGTCGTCCATTGGCTGCAAAAAATTTAAGACGCTTAATTTTCCGTAAAACAAGCCGTAAAGTACAAAATAATTGCAGGCTTGTTTTTTTTCAAAAAACCAAAATACCATCAAGTTTTTCATTTAGAAAAATAAGTGCAATCGATTGTGTAAGCTACATTGTTTTTCATAGCTTGTGGCCTCAAAAAAGTTCAAGTTTCATCGTTAATAAGGCAACGCCCTTAGCGGCGTTTTTTTTTAGGTATACACATGAAGAAAGTCCTCATTCTTTTCTGCCTATTCCTTTTTTGTAAAACAACGTCAACTGCCGAGAATGGCTACCGCCTCTGGCTGCGCTACGGCCTTATTGACGATCAAACCAAACTTGATGCTTACCGGACAGCCATTCAATCTCTTAAAACTTATGGCGATTCGCCCACTATGCAGGCGGTCAAAAAAGAACTCCAAATGGGGCTGTCTGGGCTACTCGGCGGCACTGCTTTTGGGGAAGGGAAATGCCAGCTTGATAGTGGGGACGGCTACCGAACTTTCTGCGTTGGATGGTATTGATTTTTCTAAAAAACAAATGGCTTAGGCAAAGAAGGGTATGCCATTTTTCCCATAAAAAAAATACCGTCATCACTGCCAATGAGGATGTCGGGGTGCTTTACGGGGTGTTCCATCTTCTGCGGCTGTTGCAAACGCATGCCGAAATTGACCAGCTCGATATTGCCGAATCACCTCAATTGGACCTTCGCATTCTCAACCATTGGGACAACCTTGACCGCACAGTGGAAAGGGGCTATGCGGGTTTCTCCATTTGGAACTGGCATACGCTGCCAGAATATATCGACCCACGTTATACCGATTATGCCAGAGCCAATGCGTCTATCGGAATCAATGGAACCGTGCTGACCAATGTGAACGCCAATGCCCTTATCCTCCGCCCCGACTACCTCGGAAAGGTGAAAGTGCTTGCTGACATCATGCGACCCTACGGTATCAAAGTCTATTTGACAGCTCGTTTCAGTGCTCCCATTGAGCTTGGTGGATTGCCAACAGCGGACCCTTTCGAGCCAACAGTACAGCAGTGGTGGAAAAATAAGATGGAAGAAATTTACCGACTCGTTCCTGACTTTGGAGGCTTCGTGGTGAAGGCCAATTCCGAAGGGCAGCCCGGCCCACAAAACTACGGTCGCTCTCATGCCGATGGCGCCAACATGCTCGGCGACGCCTTGGCGCAGCACGGGGGAATCGTCATGTGGCGGGCCTTTGTTTACAGTGCCGAGGATGCGGACGACCGGGCACGACAAGCCTATTCCGAATTTGTGCCGATGGACGGAACGTTTCGTGAGAATGTAATGATACAGGTGAAAAATGGCCCGATTGATTTCCAGCCCCGTGAACCCGTCCATCCGATGTTTGGTGCGATGCCAAAGACACCGCTGATGATGGAATTTCAAGTGACGCAAGAGTATTTAGGGCAGGGCACTCACCTCGTTTATTTAGCACCGATGTGGAAAGAAGTGTTAGATTTTGATACGCACGCAAACGGACCAGGTACAACCGTTACGGAGGTGCTTCGCAATGAAAAAGGCAAAGCGCAAAACGCCAAGCTGTTAACAGGAGCGGCAGGGGTTTCCAATATTGGTAATGATATAAACTGGACTGGGTGTCACTTTGGGCAGGCGAACTGGCATGCCTTCGGACGGCTGGCTTGGAACCCCAATTTAAACTCCTCCGAAATGGCTGAGGAGTGGGTTCGTATGACTTTTTCCAACGATGAAAAATTTGTGGAAACGGTAAAATCGCTGATGCTTGCCTCCCATGAAACCTGTGTCAATTACATGACCCCGCTCAGCCTCCACCACATCATGGCAACTGGCCACCACTACGGGCCCGGCCCTTGGGTGGGTGATTTGTCGAGGCCCGAATGGAATCCCGTTTATTACCACAAGGCAGATGAAAAAGGCGTTGGTTTTGACCGGACAGCAACTGGAAGCAATGCAACGGAGCAATATTTCCCCGCCGTGGAAGAAATGTTTTCCGATAGGGAAAAATGCCCTGAAAAATTCCTGCTTTGGTTTCATCATGTTGGCTGGGCAGAAAAACTCGCTTCTGGGAAAACACTCTGGGAGGAACTTTGTCGTCATTATCACCAAGGGGCAGCAGAAGTGACAGCTATGCGCAAAACTTGGCAATCATTGAAAAATTATGTGGACGAGGGGCGGTTTAAAGAAGTCGACATGATGCTACAAATACAGGAGAAAGAAGCCAAGTGGTGGAGGGATGCCTGTTTGCTCTATTTTCAATCATTCTCAAAAATGGAAATTCCCGCAGATCTGGCACAACCGGATAAAACGCTGGAGTATTACATAAATTTGTCGTTCCCTTACTCGCCGGGGATACGGCCGAGATGGTGAAAACTTATTTTTAAAAAATATGACAGAACGAAAAATTGCAATCATAACGGGAGGAGGTTCGGGCATCGGCCTTGCCATTGCCAAGAAATTTGCTGCTGAGGGGATGTTGGTCTACATCGCTGGGCGCAACTTGGACAACTTGGAGGTAGCTCAGGAAGAGATCGGCCCCAACTGTCGCGCTGTGCAGCTTGATCTAACGGCTTTGGAAACGATCCCCGCTTTTGTGCAAAAAATAGCAGATCGACATGGGCGGATTGATGTGCTGGTAAACAATGCGGGCATCAACATGAAAAAACCGTTCACCGAAGTGACGGACGAAGAATTTCAACGCGTCATTACAACGAATCTCGTCGCGGTGTTTGCCCTCAGTCGGGAAGTGGTAAAAGTTATGTTGCCGCACAAATCGGGTAGCATCATTCACATCAGCAGCATGACCGCTCATTACGGCATCCCCAAAGTGGTCGCCTACACGGCTTCCAAAACCGCTCTCGAAGGCATGGCCCGTTCCATGGCCGTTGACCTCTCACCCGAAGGCATCCGGGTAAATTGCATCGCACCCGGTTTTATCGTTACGCACATGACCGCAAAAGCTTTTGAGGGCGACCCGGAAAGAAAAGCGAAAGTCATTGGACGAACCCCGATGGGGAAAATGGGCTGTCCAGAAAACATTGCCAATACCGCCTATTTCTTAGCCAGCGAAGCCAGTGGTTTCATCACAGGAGAGGTGATAAAGGTGGATGGTGGGAATTCGATTATTTTAACACAAAATATTTTGTTCGTAAGAAAATGCATGAACTCACCCTTTCAATCTGTCTTTTTTGCGCCTTTTTTTCGATAAAAACAATCGGCCAAAATCAAGGTGAAATCACTTTTCCAAACGGTGCAAAGGCGGCACTTTGCCTCACGTATGACGACGGCCTGCCGAGCCATATCCACACCGTCGCCCCGATGCTGGACAAGTACCATTTCAAAGGGACTTTTTTTGTTACAATGAGCGCAACTTCCCTTCGGGAGGAAATGGCCGCATGGAAACAGTTGGCAAAAAATGGTCACGAGCTCGCCAATCATTCGGTTTATCACCCTTGCCAAAAATCCAAAGCTGGCAGGGACTGGGTGAAAGACTACCTCGATTTGGATCATTATACTATCGATCAAATGCTCACCGAAATCCAATTTGCTAATACTTTTTTGCAGGCGATGGATGGGGAGATGGCCAGGACTTTTGCCTACCCATGTGCCGATTTTCATGCGGGAGGCGTGGATTTTAAAGATTCTATTTCGCATTATTCCACTGCCGCCAGGGGCGTGCATGATGACCTGAAACCGCCTTTGGAAATCGACTTGGCGAACGTGCCTTCATGGGCACCAAGCGGTGTCGAGGGCAAAGACCTGATTGCCTACGCCCAGTCCCTCATTGATCGAAAAACTTTGAGCACCCTCACTTTCCACGGGGTAGGGGCGGAGTATTTGATTGTTTCGAACGAGGCACATGAAGAAATGCTGCAATGGCTGGATGCCCACCGGGACGAAATCTGGGTGACGACCTTTCAGGAAGCGACCGATTATTTGATTAAAAAGAAAAAAGAAAAACGCTAATTTCAATTTCCAATTACATGAAAACGATCAGACTCCTCCTATTCCTCACGGCCGTTTTTTTATTTTTCAATAATTGTAAAGAGGAATCTTCAAAAGATGGTGCAGCAACAACTGCCACTGAAGAAGCCACTTTAAAAAATGCTTTTAAGGAAAATTTTTACATCGGTGCGGCATTAAATGCTGCGCAAATAAATGGGGAAGACGCCCAAGCGACTGCCCTTCTTTTAAAAGAATTCAACAGCATTACGCCGGAAAACGGGATGAAATGGATGCACATCCACCCCGGCAGGGACAGCTTCGATTTTTTAATTCCAGATAAATATGTGGCGCTCGGCGAATCCAATAATATGTTCATTGTTGGGCACACGTTGGTCTGGCATAGCCAGCTCGCCCCATGGGTCAATGAGGTGAAAGACGCCGCCGAAATGGAGGCCGTTTTGACCAATCATATCAATACCATCGTCAGCAAATACAAGGGCCGGGTAAACGGTTGGGACGTGCTGAATGAAGCCCTAAACGAGGATGGCACGCTGCGGGAATCCATTTTTCTAAAAACAATGGGCGAAGGCTACATCAAAAAAGCGTTTGACTTAGCGGCTGCCGCTGACCCAGAGGCAGAATTATATTACAACGACTATAATCTTTCGCAACCCAAAAAATTGCAAGGGTGCATTGAAATGATCAAGAAATTACAAGCCAGCGGGACCAAAATCGATGGCGTGGGCATTCAGGGTCATTGGAGCATAAATGGACCTTCAGTGGAGCAAATTGAAGCCGCCATCTTGGCCTACCATGAGTTGGGCTTAAAGGTACATTTCACGGAAGTGGACATTACCGTCCTGCCAAATCCTTGGGATTTGAAAGGGGCAGAAGTTGACCAAAATTTTGAAGGAAGCCCCTTTATGAACCCATATCCCGATGCTCTGCCCGATTCGGTGCAAGTGAATTTAGCGCAGCGCTACCAAGATATTTTTAAAGTATTATTAAAACACCAGGATAAAATAAAGCGGGTAACATTTTGGGGACTCAACGACGGGCAATCATGGCTCAACGGTTGGCCTATAAAAAACCGCACAAATTACCCATTATTATTTGATCGGGAATTTAAGCCCAAAAAAGCCTACGACAGTGTAATGGAATTAAAGAAAAAAGAAAAACCCTGATTAATTGGAGCGGTCAGTTTTTAGAAAAAAATCAAACTGAATACAGGACAAAACTTATTTTCAATTATTTGTTTGTGCGGGTTCACCCCCCTGCCCCCCTCAAGGGGGGACATCGTCGCTGCGAAAGTCTCCCCTTGAGGGGGGCAGGGGGGTGAACCCGCTTAGTCAGATTAAGATTTTTCATTTTTGTCCTGTACTTAGAAAATCAAAGCAAAACAAAAAACATGAGCTTAAATTCACACCAATTATCGGTCAAAGAAAAGATCGGTTATTCGCTCGGCGACCTCGCCGCCAATTTAGTTTTCCAAACTTTATTAACTTTTCTTGCCTTTTTTTACACCGATGTTTATGGTCTAAAACCTGAAGTTGCCACTCCGATTATTTTCTTTGTCGGCCTTTTTGCTGCACTTGTTTTTAATCCAATCATGGGGGCCATTGCCGACCGGACAAATACCAAATGGGGTAAATTCCGTCCGTGGATTTTATGGACGTCCATTCCGTTGGGTGTTATTTCTTTATTGGCATTTAGCACGCCCGATTTTTCGGAAAGTGGAAAAATAATTTATGCCATCGTCACTTATAGTTTATTGCTGATGTTATACGCTGCGAATAATTTGCCCTATGCCGCACTGAGTGGGGTAATTACCGGCGATATGTCGGAGCGGAATAGTATATCTTCTTACCGATTTGTGGCGGTAATGGTTGCCCAATTTGTTGTGCAGGTTTTTATGTACCCATTGGTGGATTATGTTGGAAAAGGGGACCGGGCAGTTGGGTTTTCTCAGGTAATGACTTATCTGGCTATTATTGGCACCGTGATGTTGCTGATAACTTTTTTTACTACTAAAGAAAGGGTTATTCCAAAGCCTGAACAAAAATCAAGTATTAAAGAAGACATTGGTGATTTAATGAAAAATAAACCGTGGGTCATTATGTTGATTTTGACCACTTTGGTTTTTGTCACGTTGGCCTTAAAAGGCGGCATGTATGTTTATTATTTTGAGAATTATTTAAGCGCCAGTCATATCAGTGAATTTTTAGCTAAAATAGGTTTTAATAATATTGAAAATCCAGCCTCTTATGGGTTTAGCGTATTTAATGCAGGCGGTATTATTTTTATGATTGTGGGAATAATGTTTTCCAAACCATTGGCAGATAAATATGGGAAACGGGATGTCTTTGGCATAGCGCTGGTCATTTCCACTTTATTTATTGTTGCCCTTTATTTTTTTCCGCCAGAGGCAATCGGGTTGGTTATATTTTCTCAAATTCTCCACGGTTTTTTTTACGGAATTACCATCCCGATTTTATGGGCCATGATTGCCGATGTCGCTGATTTTTCTGAGTGGAAAAACAACCGTCGGGCCACGGCGATTATTTTTTCCGCTATGATGGTTGGATTAAAAATGGGATTGACTTTTGGGTCGGCATTAGTCACTGGTATTTTGGGTACTTATGGCTACGAGGCAGGTTTAGAGACACAATCTCCAGAGGCAATAAATGGAATTAAATTATCGGTAAGTATATATCCCGCTATATTCTTTTTTATTGGTGCTGGTTTGTTATTTTTTTATGAAATAAATAAAAAAATGGAAGTGGAAATTGAAACGGATTTAGCGCAGCGGAGATTGGTAGTCGGCGATGCTTGATTATTTTTCCCAAAATAAATTAAAATAAAAAAACAAGTAGAAATAACCATGAGTTATTAGTTTCAAGTGGCACATAAATATTTCTATTTTATTTCAACCTTATTTCTATTTGTCTCTAAAAACAAATCATGGAAGAACAATTAGACGATGCAATAATAAAAGATTATAACGACCGGGCTATTTCACCACCGCTCATTTCCCATATTTATACGGCTGACCCGTCGGCCCATGTTTTTGATGGGAAAATATATATTTATCCCTCGCACGATATTGATGCAGGTATTCCATTTAATGACAACGGGGATCATTTCGGCATGGAAGATTACCATGTTATTTCAATGGACAGCCCTGAATCGGAGGCGGTCGATAATGGAGTGGCTTTACATATAAAAGATGTCCCTTGGGCCGAGCGACAAATGTGGGCACCGGATTGCGCCAGAAAAAATGGGAAATATTATTTTTATTTTCCAGCCAAAAGAAAAGATGGCATTTTTCAAATCGGTGTGGCAGTCGGCGATTCACCAGTTGGACCATTCATCCCCGAACCCGAAGCAATTAAGGGAAGTTATTCCATCGACCCCGCCGTTTTTGAAGATGATGGCGGGGTTTTTTATATGTACTTTGGCGGCTTATGGGGCGGGCAGTTGCAGTGTTACCGCAATAATATTTACGACGTAAAAAATGATTTGCGGAAAGATGATGAACCTGCCTTTGGGCCTATCGTTGCCCGTTTGTCAGATGATCTATTGCAATTTGGCGAAACACCCAAGGAAATAAAAATAGTGGACGAAAAAGGCAACCCTCTATTAGCTGGCGATAATGACCGTCGTTTTTTCGAAGCCTCTTGGATGCATAAATACAATGGGAAATATTATTTCTCTTATTCCACAGGCGACACCCATTTCTTATGCTACGCCATTGGCAAAAATCCCTACGGCCCATTTATTTATGCAGGCCGGATTTTAAATCCAGTTTTGGGTTGGACGTCGCATCATTCGATTTGTGAATTTAATGGAAAATGGTATTTATTTTACCACGATTCTGTTTTGTCAAAAGGCATTACGCATTTACGGAATATAAAAATGACGGAAATTAATTATGATGAAGATGGGAGAATAATTACGCTTGATCCGTATCGGTAATGAAGTCTGTCAGTATTACAGTCCGCAGTCCTTCAGTTGTGAATTGCCAAATTAAAAACAGAAAACTATGGGAGATTTTAGAAAACTTGTAACTGCCTAGCAGGGGTTTCCTTGCCACGGATTGCACGGATTTTCACGGATTAGAGGCACAGATTGGATAGAGAAAACAAACTCATTATGTGTTATTAATCGGTGAAAATCCGTGTAATCCGTGGCAACAAGTAGTTACGAAAACTTAAAGTATATCGGAAGGCATTTAAATTAGCAATGGATAATAAATTCAATGATTAAATTCCTGTCCACAACCTAATGTTCTGTACGACTGTAGACTGATGGACTGATGGGCTGACGGACTTACAAAAAAACGATTATGATAAAAATGGAGCAAACCATGCGCTGGTACGGCCCGCATGATGTTGTCAGTTTGAGTGATATAAAACAAGCGGGTTGCACTGGCGTAGTCACTGCGCTGCACCATATCCCGTATGGCGAAATATGGACAATTGAGGAAATTAATAAGCGCAAAAAAATAATCGAAAATGCGGGGTTGACTTGGACAGTTATTGAGAGTTTGCCCGTGCATGAAGACATTAAAAAACAGACCGGAAATTGGCGGCAATACATCGAAAATTACAAAACCAGTCTCCGGAATGTGGCCGCCTGCGGGCTGAAAGTTGTCACGTATAATTTCATGCCGATCCTCGATTGGTTGCGCACGGACGTGGATTTCGAGTTGCCGGATGGGAGTCGTGCGTTGCGTTTTGAAAAATTAGCGTTCATCGCTTTCGACTTGTTTTTGTTGAAACGTCCCAATGCCGCTGCCGACTATTCCGCTGAAGAGATCGAAAACGCAAAAGCCAAGTTTGATACAATGAGCCAAGCTGCACGGGAAAAATTGTTCAAAGAACATTGCTTAGCCTGCAAGCAGCGATGAAGCATTTACGCCAGAACAAATTGCTTTCCGCTCTCGAAAATTACCGCAACATCGATGCTGCTCTAATTGAAGAACATTTTTATTTCCTCCGGGAAATAGTTCCTGTCGCCGAGGAATGCGGCCTCAAAATGGCCATCCATCCCGATGACCCTCCTTATTCTGTGCTGGGCCTGCCGAGGGTTGTTTGCACAGAGCAAGATGCGCAGGAATTGCTCGATGCCGCTCCATCCGCTGCCAACGGGCTGTGCTTTTGCACGGGTTCCTATGGTGCAAGGGCTGATAATGATATTATCGGGATGCTCCGCAAATTTGGCGACCATATTCATTTCCTCCACCTGCGGAACACGAAACGAGATGCGGAGGGCAATTTTTTCGAGGCCGATCACTTGGCTGGCGACACGGACATGGTGGCCGTCGTGCGGGAGGTCGTCGCTCTGATGAACCGCACTGGCAACGCTATTCCGATGCGCCCCGACCACGGCCATCAAATGCTGGATGATTTAGGGAAAACGACCTATCCGGGGTATTCGGGAATTGGACGGTTGAAAGGGCTGGCTGAACTGCGGGGTGTGGAAGCGGGGGTGGGGTATCAGCTTAGGTAGGGACACCTCCTTGCAATGAGGAAATGAATGCGTATAGGTGGATTGACCAGAATTGATGCATATTTTCGCAGCCAAATTTAATAAAAACCAGCATCAGGGGAGTCTATGAATTCTAATTGGGTCGAATTCGACCCAATTAGAATTTGAACCGAGTTGTACATAGACCTGGTTGCTCGTCGGCCAAATCCCCACACTTTTTTCAAAAAAGCAACGACATGGCTAACCAACAAACTTTGGTCATCGAAGGTACGGAAATCGTGCTGCACACGCGGGAGAGTGACCACTTTGTGAGCATCACCGACATCGCCCGCCACAAGGACGAAAAGAACGCTGGTGATTTGGTGAAAAACTGGATGCGGACGGGCGCTACCATCAACTTCCTGGGCGAATGGGAAAAAAATTACAACCCCAGTTTTAATTGGGTCGAATTCGACCAAATTAGGATCGGATCAACCAATAACAGCTTTGTAATTTCCACCAAAGAATGGATTAGCCGAACCAACGCCATCGGTGTGGAAGCCCGTGCTGGGCGTTATGGTGGCACTTTTGGCCATCTGTACATTGCCCTCCATTTTGCCAACTGGATGGACGTTTCTTTTTACCTGAAATTTGTGGACGGCTACGTGAAAATGATCGCTCAACTGAATCCCGCTTTGGATGTCAACCGATTGATAGCAAAGGCAAACTACCATATCCAGGCTGCTGCTGTCCGCGAGAGCCTGCCCATGATGGCCTGGAATACCAAAACGGAAATCCTGCACCAAGCAAGCGAACTGGACATGCTCAATATGATCGTTTGGGGAATGACAGCACGTGAATGGAAATTGGCGAACCCATCCAAAAAAGGCAATATGCGAGATCATGCGAACAAATTGGAACTGGTCATCCTGAACAATCTACAGGCCATCAACGCCATCTTGATTGAAGATGGAATGAAAAAAGCGGACAGGGCTGAAAAACTGTTGAGGATCGCCACGACGCAAATGCAGGTTTTGCTGAATACCGAGCCAATCAAAAAGTTGAATGAAGTTTAGATGAGCGCGCAACAAATGATTTTAAATCAAAACACATGAGAACTACATTGACCCTCTTTGCCTATCTTTTACTTTTCGCCTGCAACGGCCCACAAACCAACCAAGCACCTGCGGACGAAACAGCCGCTGAAAATCCCCAACTGAAAACCATTGGCAGTTTGGAAAAACTCGACCCATGGTTCGATTCCATCGTACCGCCTACTTCCAAAATTGAGGTATTGGCAGAAGGCTACACTTGGTCGGAAGGCCCTTTGTGGTTGGAAGAAACACAAACCTTGATTTGGTCGGACGTGCCAGAAAACCGGATTTTTTCTTGGAAGGAGGGGGAACAGGCACAACTATATTTGCACCCTTCGGGAAACTTGGCGGGCGATCGGGAAGGGGAGGAAGGCTCGAACGGACTGCTGCTGAATGCCAACGGCGAACTGGTGCTTTGCCAGCATGGCGACCGCCGCATGGCAAAAATGGATGCCCCCGTCAGTGCTCCAAAACCAACCTATGTGACCTTGGCCGACATGTACGATGGCCAACGCTTCAACAGTCCGAACGATGCTGCTTACGATAAAGATGGCCATCTCTATTTTACCGATCCGCCCTACGGCCTGCCAAAACAGATGGATGATCCAGAGAAAGAAATTACTTTCCAAGGCGTCTATCGGCTCGCACCTGATGGACAGGTAACCCTGCTGACAGACGAACTGACCCGTCCGAACGGCATCGCTTTTAGCCCTGATTTTTCAAAATGCTATGTTGCCAATTCCGATCCTAATCGGGCCATTTGGATGGTGTATGATGTTATGCCGGACAAAACTTTTGCCAACGGCAAAGTATTTTTTGATGCCACAGAGCTGGTGCCCAATAACAAGGGATTGCCTGATGGTTTGAAGGTGAGGTCGGATGGGACGTTGTTTGCCACGGGGCCAGGAGGCGTGTTTGTTTTTTCACCGGACGGCAAACATTTGGGAACCATCCATACGGGCCAGGCGACCGCAAATTGTTGCTTCAACAAAGACGAATCGGTGCTGTTCATGACAGCGGACATGTACGTGGCGAGGATAATTTTAAAGGGAGATAAATAGATATAAAGTGGAAATACAATTGAAATATGGTGGAAATACAATTGAAATATGGGGGAAATACAATTGAAATATGGGGCGATCAGCTGTAACTCAATATCTTGCTTTAATTCAGGTTCAGGTCAACAATGGTTTTTGGCTTCGTCAAAATGGGATTGTACACTGATTAAGCTGATTGCACTGGTTTACGCAGTTTAATCAGGTAAATCTTTTCCATCCGTTCCATCTGCGTTCCATTATTTATGATGAATTGATTAAGCCATCGGTGCATCATTTGTGGCGAGGGTATTCTTTATTTTTTGGAGAATAATAAGTCCCTCCGGGACTAGTATGATTTTCATTACGCCGCTTGTTCCACCTCCTCCTGCACAAATTGCTTCGTCAAGTAGGCGTTCATCAGCGAAAGGCCAATGGGAAGAAGTTTTGGTAACAGGGCAGAGACGAGGCCATTGGACTGTTCTTCTTCCTGGAAATTTGTCTCGATCTCTTCTTCGTCATTTCCAAAAATCTTTTTAGCGCCCCATGCGGCAAGTCCGGCAGCGCCGGCTGGCATCAGTATACCTTTTAGCACAAAGTCAGTTGTGTTGCGACGGGTAGCACTGAAACTTTCGAGGAAAAGTTGTTTGGAAACTTCAGCCTGTAACTTGAGACTGTCCTGCTTCGCTTGCAGGTCTTTCAATGTCCGAATCCTATCTTTCATGGCTGGTTTATTTTTTGGTTTGGTTATGTTCTTTATCGTCGTCGTTGAAAAACGCATCGAGCACAAAGTCGAGCGAAGGATTGGTGATGATACTCCTGCGGAAAAAATACAACATTGCCCCGACCATTACATAAGCTGCTGCGATAATCAGAAAGGCCTGAGGCGCTGAGTCCAAAGCAGCAGTAAGCCAAAAACCCGCGGCCATCGATAACATGACCACGACCAAGAAGCCGATGACGCCCAAAACCATGGCCGTGATGAGCGAGGAAATGACTTTGGCTGACCGTTCCGCAGCCTCCAACCGGATGATATCTGCTTGATGTTCAACGTACTGCCGAGCGTATTCGACAGATTCACCAGCAGAAAGGAGAATTTCTTCAGGGGTTTTCATGATGTTGTTTTGCAATAAAAAAATGGGCGGCCTATTACAGCCACCCATTGAGTTTCTTTAAAATCGGATCAATTGGCAGAAAGGCTACCATTTGCTACGGCTTTTTCCACTTGCTTGGCTTTGCTTTTTGCCTTTTCCATGCCTTTTTGGAAACTGCTCTGAGCCTCTTCCATTGTTTCTTCGGCTTTGTTGGATACCTGGGCGATGTAGTCTTTGGCTTTGGCCGACAAGTCGTTGATAACGGTTTTAGCCTGCTCTGTCACTTCTTCGATTTTGGCGGAGGCTTCTGCCTTGCGCTTTTTGGCAGCCTTAGCAGCTACTTTGCGTTGGTGGCGGCCTTCGTCAGAGTTGAGGTAGTAACCGGCAATCCCCCCGGCGATTGTGCCGAGTCCCATTGCCAAAAGGATTTTTGAACTGTCTTTCATGATATTCTAAATTTAGATGGTTAAAAAAATTTGGTTAAATGTTCTTGGTTTTTAGTGGTGGACCATTTCTTCAAAGGGCAACAAATATTCTTCTTGAGCCGCTTTGAAAATGGCTTGTGCTTCTTCCCTTACACCGATCCATTCCGCTTCATCTGCTTGATAATGGTTTATCAAAAAATTGTTGAGCTTGGTGCGGTGCAGCTTCAACCGATTGAGTTTTTCGATTACAGCGATGGACGGTTTATCCATTTCCACTTGTTGGAACTGGGCGAGGTCAATTATATTTTGGTTGATTTTCTCCAATAGTGTTTCGAACTCTTGGAGAAAATGTTCTTTCGAATCTATTTCTTTCATGGCTGATAAGTTGTGATTAGCTGTCAATTATGTCCATTCCCATTGAGGCTCCTTTTTTCTAGAGGAAACAACTCATCGAGCCGAACCCCACCTTCAATTCCAAAATCCAAAGTGGTGATCGGGAATGGGATGGTAATGTCATTTTCATCGAATGCTTTTTTCAGGGCGATGATAGCATCGTTGCGACTCTCCAGAAAATCTTTTTGATAAGTTGAATTATTCCAAAAGCGCAACGTGAAATCGATAGAACTTCCGCCAAAAGCTTTGAAAAACACTTCAATGGGCCTTGATTTATCACGGTCGATGTCTGCGTTTGCAATGGCTTGGATAGCCACTTTACGAACCTTCTGCAAATCGTCGTTGTAACTCACGCCACAATCAATGTCAACCCGGCGCTGCCGGGAAACGGTGTAATTGGTCAAGGGGTTTTGTATCACAGATTTGTTTGGGATAACCACTTGTTGGCCCTCCGGTGTGACGAGCACGGTGGAGCGCAAAGTGATTTTTTGGATTGTTCCGAAATGACCATTTGTTTCGATTAGGTCACCTATATTAAAATTTTCCCGAACGCTCATCATCACCCCACTGAACAGATTGGTAAGGGGATCTTGCAGCGCCAAACCGATGGCCAAACCGATCACACCAGCCGTTCCTAGTAGGGCTGTTACGGCATCGCTTAAATTCAAAATATTGAGCACGATGAACAGGGAAACAACTATGAAAGCAGCGACCACCATGCTGGAAATCACACTGGTGACCGTCCTGTTTTTGGTGGTTTTCAACATAGCTTTCTGAACGCCTTTTCTCAAGTATTGGGCTAAGAAATAAGAAATACCCATGACCATCAGCGCCACTAAAATATTTGGCAGTGCCAAAATGAAGTCGCTGACCCAGCCGCTTAGTTTTTCGTACAATTTTTCAAGGGATACTTGAATTTGGTTAAACATAAAATATTGATTTGCAGTCGTTTGCTTTTGTTCGGATGATAAAGTTTTGGGTAAAACGGGTGAGGGTCTTGGATGTTCAATCCTCCAGAAAATCTTTATTTCCCATAATTGAACATGGGCCCCGCTGACTCGTTTTAGCGCCGTAAACTTATTCTCTAACCAAAAAATTTTTATGATGAAAAAACAAATTATCGTCAATATCGACCCCTTCAATATCCAACAAGAAGTAATTGAATACGCCATCCGCATCGCCCGCAGGTTGGATCTGCCGCTACTCCTTTATAGTATCCAGCGCCACACCGTTATGCCTGTTATGGCTGACACAGGCGGCCAGGCAATATCGGTGCAAGAATTTCCACCCGACTGGTCAAAAACCGTAGAAGAAAAGGCAAAAGACTATTGGGAAGAAGTAAAAAGAATTTACCCCAATACCCGCTTCGAACACGACCTGGGACTTTTAGCAGACTCCGTGACGAGCAAGCTGCATGAATTGTATGAATCTGCCACTAAGCGGAGCCCTTACATGTTGGTCATGTCCAAATCAGAAGATTACAATTGGTGGAATGACGTGATCGGAACGGCTGAAACGGCGATTGCTGCGGAATCCCCTTGCCCTGTTTTGATGGTACCCGAAAATAAAGAGATGCCAGACGTGAAACGTATCCTATATTTGGCAGATCAAGAATCTTTGGAGAAGCACGAGTATTTGGGTTTCAAAAGGTTAGGGGCGTTCGCTGTCAACATGAGCGCTAAAATAACCGTTGGTTTGATCGGTGGTGAATTTTCAACCCAGCCGCAATACAATGCTGCGGCGGCCATGGAAATGTTACGGCTGAGTTTGCCCCAACAAGAAGACCATGAGTTCCGATTTTTGGAAAACATCGATGCCGATGAATTACTGGAACTGGCCAAACTGACCCATGTCGATCTCGTGGCCTTTCCATTTCGGGAAAGAAGTCTTTTCGAGCGGTTTTTTGACCACGAAGTAACCAGGGAATTGGTGCTGAAGGCCGATGTGCCGACCTTGGTCTTTTGATTTCAAACACTATGTTAGTCAAACTGAAAAACACCTTATTAGCCTTTTACCGGAAAACCACGGAGAGTATTGCCTTTCTGCCTACGCTCATCAGTTTGGCGATGATCTTCTTTGCCATGGCTGCACTGGTCGCGGAAAAGTACGGGGCCACCTCATTTCTTCAGGAACACTTAAATATCCTCGTCACGTACAGCGAGGACAATGCCCGAACCATCTTGAGTGTATTGATCGGTGGCATCATTTCCCTGACGGTATTCAGTTTTTCGATGGTCATGATTCTGCTGAACCAAGCGGCTTCCTCTTTTTCGCCACGCCTGTTGCCGGGGCTGATTTCGAGTAAAAGTCATCAGTATGTACTGGGCACTTACATCGGTACCATCCTTTTCTGCCTCATTGTCCTGATCAATGTTTACAAGCCGAATGAACAAGCCCTATTGCCGGTCGTGGCTATCCTGGTGGCAATTTTTTTGGGCGTGTTGTGCTTGGGGATGTTTGTCTATTTTATCCATAATATTTCAACCTCCATTCAGGCGTCGAATGTTATTTTCAAAATTTTCTCCGATACCCGCCGGGATTTGGAAGAACTGCAAGCAGCGGAAAGCCGGGCATTGCAAATGGACAAAGACTTTAAAACCCCATCGGTAGAATACCCTATTTTCAGTAACCAAACGGGTTATTTACAAGGTATCTCAAAGGAAAGTCTATTAGGCATAGCCATTAAAAATGACTTCGTAATCAATATGGAAGTGACCCGTGGGATGTTTGTCTTAAAAAATATCCCCATTGCCAAAAGCAATAAAGAACTGGAGGAGGAAACGATAGAAGAGGTGCTGTCCTGCTTCCGTTTTTCCAATCAAGAATTGGTACGGGACAACTATCTTTTGGGATTTAAACACCTGACAGAGGTAGTGGTAAAAGCCATGAGCCCGGGCATCAACGACCCGGGGACAGCCATGACGGCCATTGATTTTTTGTCAGAATTGTTGGCCATCCGCATGACGATTTCTGACCGGGAATTTTTAGTCGATGAGGACGGCGAGCGGCGCGTTTTTTTCAACACCGCCACTTTCGAAAAAGTCATTTACAACATCTTGGCCGCTATCCGGCAATACGCCAAACACGATGTGGTAGTCGTAACAAAACTGCTAACCATGCTGCACTATTTGCGAAGCCAAAAAGGAGCGGTCGAAGTCTATCAGCAAGTAGTAAAAAAGGAAATCGAAACCCTTTTAGAGGATGCTTACGCCAATATCAAAAACGAAAAAGATCAAGCGGCGATCAAGGAACTAATAGCCGGTTTTGGGATCTGACCCGCAGATAAAGGAATTGAACATGAGGTAGACTGATCCGTTTTACCGACACATTTATCAAATAATAAAACACTCGAAATCAATGGAAAATTTGCTTTTCATCCTATCGCTTTTAATTAGCACTATCCCCTTGTTTTCACAAGACCAAGACAAAGAAGTGGTAGGCGATGAGCCATACCCAGCTCCTGTCATGTACCACAACCTTTCGCTCCAAGAAGCGAAATTGATCAAACAATTCGAAAGCAAAGATGTGAGCAACCTGCACATTTATGCCGATGTGAAACAAGACGGCGATTACTTTTTCAAGGGGAAACCCCTTGATGCAGATTTCAGTGAGTTCTTCAGTGGCGATCTTGAAGAGCAAACAAAAATCAAGGGGCAAGAACCGCAAGCCGTATTTAGCATCAGGGGAGAAGCGAAGGAACTGTACATCATACGAACACTAGGCAACGGATCGGGCCATGAAATAGCATTGTATGAATTGGATAATGGTAAGCTGCAAAAATATTTACCCCTTGCCTCCTACCAATGCCAAGACGGAAAATGTACCCAATTGGACAGTTGGATTCAAGATATAAATGGGGATACCCGGCTCGACATAATCCAGGTTGCTAAATTGACGGGCAAAAATGGAAAGGAAAAAATAAGTTCTAAAGTCTACCTGATGGACCAAGAAGGGCATTTAATTAAATCAAAAAATACCAAGATCGACTTAGACGACTACCCGATGCAGAGCCTCTGGTAGAAACGTTGTTAATTTTTTAAACAGGCCTAACCTGTTTTACCAAGTCGGATGAATATTCAAGCGCCGGAGCAGACATACGTTTTGCTCCGGCCTTTTTTATTCACTAAACCTATCCGGGAAAAATGTTTCCAAGATTTCAAAAAGCATTTGATCCGTCAGCGGCTTATGCCGATAGGAGCTGATTTTGGCGTAGTTATTAGCACGTTGCTGGTCTTTTTCTGCGATCGAGGTAGTGAGCATGCAGACAATGACGCCAGCACGTTGTGCCTCTTCCAGCTTCTCATATTCCTCCAAAAATTCCCAGCCATCCATGCCCGGCATATTGATGTCCAAAAACACCAACTCCGGAGTGGGGTAGTGGCCGTCCACTTTGGTGGTCAGGTATTCAAGGGCAGATTGCCCGCTGTATTTTACGATGATGTTGTCGGTAATGTCCGCTTTCTTGATGACCCGTTTGTGAATGAAATTATCCGCTTTTGAATCGTCAATCAGGAGCACTTTGTCAAGCTTCTTCATTTTTCAGGTTTTTAGAAATGGTGAAATAAAACGAACTGCCTTTGCCCAGGCCTGATTCCACCCAGATGGTGCCTTCGTGCAGTTCCACTATTTTTTTACAAAATGCTAGCCCCAGTCCTTGGCCTTGGTAGTCATCGGCCAAGTGCAGGCGGGCGAACATACTAAAAATCTTTTTCTGGCCAGCGGGGTCAATGCCAATGCCGTTGTCGCTCACACAAAACTGCCAGTGGGCGCCCATGTCTTTGGCCTTAATATTCACTTCCGGTACTTTTCCGGTTTCCGTAAATTTAATGGCGTTGACCACCAGGTTTTGAAACAATTGGGATATTTCAACCGGGAGGCAATACAGGATCGGCAAGTGGTCAATATTTATCACAGCGTTTTTTTCCTCAATAGCCGCATCAATGGTTTTTAGAACATCCGACACCATCTCCCCTAAGTCAACCTCGACGAATTCCCCCGACTTGCCAAGTTTGGAAAAGCTCAGAAGCCCTTCGATCAGGGCCTTCATCCGGGCGGTGGCACCGAAGATGAAATCGAAATATTCCTCGGCGTCTTCGTCCAGTTTGTCGCCATAGTCTTCTTTGAAAATTTCAATAAAATTGTTGACGGTGCGCAATGGTTCCTGCAGGTCGTGGGAGGCAATGTAGGCGAAGTGGTTCAGTTCTTCGTTTTTGGCTACCAACAGCTCAATCAGTTGTTTGTTTTTGATCCGGACTTTTTTGCGTTCCTCAATTTCCAGGTCTTTTTGAGCAACGGTTTTTTCCAAATTTAACTTTGCACTGTTCAGGCTCGTAACCAATGGACTGATCTGTTTATAAAGGGTGTAAAGACTATAGCCCGCTGTGGAGGCGGCCACTAACAAAAAAAACATGGTAAGGATTCGGAGGATGGAGTTGTTCTGCTTCCGTCTGACCAACTGCTCATTTTCATGGGCAAGCATTTCTTGGCGGAGGCTGTCAATGTTTTTCATCACTCGTTCTCCTTTGTCTGTATTAACAATGGCTAAGGCCGTTTCCATTTGTCCTGATTGGTGAAGCAAAATGGTCGTGTCCACCTCCGCCAATTTGAACTTGCAAAGCGATTCGTAGCGGTCGACATTGACAGCTTGCTCTGCATTATCAGCTGTTTTTTCCCGCAACTCTTGAAAGGACTCTTCAATGAGGCTTCGGTAGTCATCAATGGGTTGGAGATATATTCCTTCTCCAGTCAACAGGTATCCACGTTGGGTGCTTTCAGCTGATTGGAGCAGGTCATAAATCTCCAGAACGTGAAATTTCACTTCAGTGGTTTGGTTCATCCAATACTCCGTCCGGTCTTGCAAAACCATGGAAATGATGGTCAACAGGATGACGGCCAACATAGAACTGCCGGAGATAAGGGAGATCCTGATTTTGCGGTTTTCCATGGTTTTGATTTTAAATAATCGAGTTGCAAAAGTCCTGCATTGAGGATGAAATTGCCAAACTGAACAACTTATTACTTTATCGTTCTTGCGCTTCAAAAGTTTAAATCCATATTAAATTAGCGTAGCCTCCCTTTCTGCTAAACCTTCCGGCGTATTGAACATGTCCTGTCCTCACCCGTTTTACCCGCACATAAATTACTATTTTAAACGCGCATAAAACCAATCAATATGGAGCTTTTTACCAAAAGCTATAACCTAATGAATTTTATTAAAAGACTATCTACCTCGCTTGGGGCTACCCTTCAAGGTGGTTGCCAAGAGTGTTTTTTTGACCTGCCTGAAAAGGCTGGAACTGGCACCATCAGGGCATTTGATTTCGAGGATGGGTTGCAAGCAATGTTGGTTGAGGTGAACGCCCGCCATGATTGGGAATGGACATTCAAGCCGCCAAAAGCATCTCCTTTCTTAATGCATTTTTTGGTACGGGGCCAAGTGTCCATTGATTTTGATGAGGACCATCAGGATATACGCTTAAAACCATTGCTCACCGTGTTTGCTTCCAACCCTCCTGGGGAGGGACAAGTGATCCGCATCAGGGGTGGCGAAAACCTCCTTTACTTCATACTGCAAATAGAGCGGGAGGTTTATATCGACCATGTAGATTGTTTTTCAACCCCAGTGACCAAAGAATTGTCCAATATTTTTAATGGAAAAACGGTGACCAAAACTTTCCAAAACCACCAGGACTATGGGTTGCAGGGTTCAGCCCTAATCCATGAAATACTGTCCGATGAACAGAGTGGTCTTCCAAGGGCCACCTTTATTGAAGCAAAAGTGTTGGAATTATTTGCCCTCCAACTCAGAAGGTGGGAGGAAGAAATCAATGAACCGGAGATAAAAATAAACCTGCAAACTGGCGATATTGAACAACTAACAGAAGCCAGAAAATTAATTTTGGACAATTTGGAAAATGCCTTAACCATTGAAGAATTGTCCAAAATGGTGGGGCTGAACCGTCAGAAATTAAAGATGGGCTTCAAAAAAGTACACGGCAAAACCATCAATGAATTCATGCGAAATGAACGGCTGAAATTGGCACGCCAATTATTGGCCACCGGCAGGCCAATCGTAAAAGAAGTAGCGGCTAAAGTTGGCTATGAAAATGCCAGCTATTTTGCCCGCCGCTTCCGGGAAAAATATGGGCTCTACCCGAACGAATATCTAAAGGCGCTTTATTCATTCGAGGAAGAGTAAATACAACTCATTGATATTTAACATTTTAACTAAAGTAAAAAGGGCACAATTGGAAGAGTTCCGATTGTGCCCTTTTTATTTCCAATCCGTCCCTTCCGATCGTGCTCTTTGCCTATACCTTTGTTTCAAAGGAAATAGACGAATTGATTACATGCAAAAAGCTAAGATGAAAAATCCCAATCCATCCAGCAAAAATCCCATTCATTAAAAAGCAAATCATTTGGTTTTTTGGGTTAAATAAGGACGGCTGCCCTGCGCTCGTGCAGGCAGCCGTTTTGTTTTAATCCATTTCAGCTTTTAGGATCGTTAACAATGGGATTAAATAGTTAGAGGTGACACCTTTAAAATAAAAACGGCGCAAAGGCATTTCCACCGGAAATTGGCCTCTGCGCCGGAAATCCCTTGAAGCAAGGGTGTTGTTTGTTGGGGGATGGCTTTCTAAAGCTAAACTAAGGTGGTGGTAGCGGTTTAAGGGAAAAACAGTTATTGGTTTTAGCTGGCAGTACAAGGAAGCTGGTAGATCGCATGATATTTATTTTTCTCTCCGTAAGGAGTTATGATTGAATGTTTTAAGTGTAATGGAAGACCAGTTAATTAGGCCCGGCGGAAATCGACCATGCCGTAATGGTTGCCGATCATCGCCTGCATTTTTTTACGGGCAAAGAAGATACGGCTTTTTACTGTCCCCATCGGAAGGTCGAGATGTTCAGCGATTTCTTGGTATTCGTAGCCTTCAAAAAACATTTCAAAAGGTACTCGGTGGCTATCGCCCATGCAATCAAGCATGTTGCGCAGCTCTTTCATCATGATGATGGAGCCACCTTCGTTGCGTACTGCTTTTTTGATAGCGAACTCAGTATTTTCTTCCAGTGGTTGCTCTACTTTGTTGCGAGTCCGACGCTTGCGGTACTCATTGATGAAACAGTTCCGCATGATGGTCGTGACCCACGCTTTAAAGTTGGTGCCTTCTTGAAATCTTTCCTTGCAGGCAAAAGCACGCATCAAGGTATCTTGGAAGAGGTCTTTCGCATCTTCCCGGTTCTTGGACAGCTTCATAGCAAATGCGAAAAGAAGGTTTTCTATTTTACTTACGTTGTGATTGAAATTAAGCGTTGTCATTTTTTTCGGATTTATTAGTTAAACAATGAGCGAAAATTCAGGTAGATCATGTTTGTCATTGATAGTGAGTGTCTGAATTATCCGCAGTTTTTTTCGCCTGATACTATCTATCTATTGAAATACCGTGCCAACTTTATAAAACATTGATAATCAATGTATTAAAGCTGTTTTTACGATACCTAATTTCTTATATTTAAGAAATTATCTTAAATATGAGAAACGGTAAAATTGTTTTGTACTTTTGTGCGGGCGTCACAAAAAATATTTTTAGAAAAAATCAGCCCTTACTCTTTATGCCTTCTGACATCATCAATAACCAACTATCGGTTTACCTTGAAGCGGTCGAAATCATGCAGCATGGCGTGATGTTCCTCGACCGGGAAGGCAATATCTTGTCCGTCAACCGGCGGTTCGCACAAGAGTTGGGTTACTCCAAAGACCAGTTTGAGCCGAAGACCATTTTTCAAGTGAACCCGCATTTCAATTTTATTGCCTGGAAAAAGCTTTGGGAGGACTTGGAGACGAAGGGGAAAGTATCGCTGGATACGGAGCATATTACTTCAAAAGGAGAGAATGTACCAACCAAGCTGAGAGGCATACTTGTCGAAGCCGGGGGAGAAAAATACTGCCAAGCCATTGTTGAAGGCGAATTAGCGAATTCGCAAGAAGACCTGTACCTCGCCCGTTTTTGCCTCGACAACGTGAAAGAAATGATCACTTGGGTCAATCCCGACGGCTCTATTTTTTATGCCAACAAAGCAATCAGGGAGACCTTGGGGTTTTCAGCAGAGGAACTGCTATCCATGAAAATTTACGACCTCGAACCCGACTACACCGAAACAGACTGGGCGAGCCATTGGGAAGATTTGAAAACCAAGAAATGGATACAGCGGGAAACAGAACGATTAACGAAATCAGGCCAGGCCATACCCGTCGAACTGTCGCTCCATTACATGAACTATAACGGCAGGGAATACAAAATGGCTTTCCTAAGAGACCTGCGACAGCACCATCGAAAGGAAGAAATCATGACCCTGTCGTTCCATGCACTCGACCAGGCCGCCGAAATGATTTTCTGGCTGGAAGCAGACGGGAGCTTTTATTATCACAATGATTCGTTTATCAAAAAGACAGGATATGACGAAATAGAACTGTCCAGCAAAAAAGTAGTTGATGTTATCCCAGAAGTTGGCTTGAAAGAATTTCATGAAAAATGGGAAGTCATCCGTAAGGAAAAACTGATTCATACGGAGCGCACGCTGGTCTGTAAAGATGGGACAAAAATCCCCGTGGAATCGACGGTGACCATGGTCAAACTAAATAGCAAGGAATACGCCTGCGTAACGCTGCGCGACGTCACAAAACGTTTAAGGAGGGAAGAAGAACTCAAAAAACTAAATGAGGAAAAAGAGAGGCTCAACCAGCAATTGCAGGCAGAAAACATCATCCTGAAAGAAGAAATCGAAGTGGGGCAGGGGTTCAATAATATCATCAGCCGCAGTGCCGCCTATCGGCCTGTCCTCCGTCAGATC
The DNA here is from genome assembly GCA_041392505.1 of Saprospiraceae bacterium. Taxonomy (GTDB): domain Bacteria; phylum Bacteroidota; class Bacteroidia; order Chitinophagales; family Saprospiraceae; genus UBA6168. Next base: position 43,809 of record JAWKLX010000010.1, read on the forward strand.
GGGCAGGTGGCGGATACCGAAGCCACAGTCCTTGTCCTTGGGGAAACCGGCACAGGTAAAGAACTGATAGCCAAAGCGATACACCGACTGAGCGGTCGCAGCGAGTCTCCAATGGTGACGGTTAACTGCGGGGCACTTCCTGAAAACCTGATAGAGAGCGAACTCTTTGGCCATGAAAAAGGGGCTTTCACTGGAGCGTTCCAACAAAAGACCGGGCGCTTCGAGATGGCCCATCATGGAACTATTTTCCTCGATGAAATCGGCGAGTTGCCGCTTGACCTCCAAGCCAAATTATTGCGTGTTCTGCAAGAAGGCGAATTTCAACGGCTTGGCGGAACAAAAACCATCAGAGTGGATGTACGGGTCATCGCGGCCACGAACCGCAACCTCGAAGAAGAAGTGGAAAAAGGCCGCTTCCGAGAAGATCTTTTTTACCGGCTCAATGTCTTCCCGATCGTAAACATCCCGCTTCGTGACCGCAAAGACGATATCCCATTGCTGGTCCGTCATTTTATCGAAAAATACAACCAACGAATGGGGAAGCGCATTGAGGAAGTACCGCAGTCTGTGATGAAAGAATTGATGGATTACGAATATCCCGGCAACATCCGGGAACTGGAAAACCTCATCGAACGAGCCGTGATTCTCTCACCGGGCAACAAGCTTGCCTCCAATTTCCAATTCAAAAAAACAAAGTCTGGCGCAAAAAAATCATTTGCCAGTATGGACGACATGCAGCGGATGTACATTTTAGAGGCACTGCGCCGAACCAAAGGCAAAGTGACGGGAAGTGGAGGGGCAGCGGAATTATTGAAAATGAATGACAAGACGTTGTATTCCAGGATGTCGAAGTTAGGGGTGGGGCGGAATGATTTTATCGACTAGGGAAATCTAACCCTGCTGGCCAAACAAAGCTATGCTTGGCCAGCAGGGAAATTCAACCTCTTTTCGAGAGGCCAATACCGCCAATTAGGCTGAGGATGCCAAAGCCGATCATGGCATAGGCGGAAGTTTTCTTACCTGAGTCTTCTGCGCTCAGTTCAATGCCCGCTATTTCGACCGAGCCGCCGCTATCGTTCAATTGGGTGATGCCGTAGATACCGAGGCCGAGGCCGACCAAGATGAGGATGATTGCCAGTGGGTTTTTCATTTTTACATTGATTTTAAAACTTTCACCAAAACGGTCATGGACAGGTAGATGAAAGCGGCGGACGCAGTGGTCAGCCAGATTAAGTTGATGACAGGTTTTGAAATTTTTATTTTCATGAGGGACGAATTTGCATTGTTAGTTTGGGAGGCTCCGTTACCGCAATAACATCTGCTCCTTCCTCCATTTTTAATTCTACTTCTTTCACTTTTATAGCATAGTCTTCTGGTTTCACACTACTTCCTAATACTTCGGCACGGGCGTAAGTGAAGGTGGCTCCGAACAGGAAAATGGCGGACGCATAGTACACCCATAGCATCACTACCAGCACACTTCCCGCCGCATCGTAAAGACTCGCCGCAGTGCTGTTCCCAATGTAATAGCCGATCAAATTTTTGCCCAAGGAAAACAAAATGGCCGTCGTGAGCGCACCGGCCCAGGTGTCCTTCCATTGTAGTTTAGCGTCAGGTAAAAATTTAAAAAGCATGGCGAACAACAGTGTAATAATGGCCAACGGCAGCACGATAGAGGTTAGCAATATTAGGATAGCTGAAAACTCCCCAATCCATCTTTCAAGGTTGCCCATCAAAGACGAAAGCAGTGCATCAACGGTCAAGGATACCAGCAGGATAAAAGCGATGCTGACCAATAGGGCAAAGGACACTGCCCGATCCCTCAACATTTTGAGAATCCCAAACCCACTCGTTTTCGCAGAACGCACATCGTAGATATTGTTCAGGGCATTTTGCATGGTTATGAAAACCGTTGTTGAAGTGAACAACAAAACCCCAATGCCGACGATCGTGGCCCACCAAGTTGGTTCGAAGATGTTTAGCTTGTCAATCGTGTTCATGAGTTGCAACGAACCCTCCCGACCAACAAGCCCACCAATCTGCGAAAAAATGGCCTGTTTTACATCGGCTTCATCATAGAATTGGGTAGCCGTTTTCAAAATAATCAACAACATCGGCGGCAAGGAAAATATGGTATAGTAGGCGAGCGCTGCCGATTGGGTCAGCACATCCTTTTCAAAAAAACGGGTGAACGAATTTTTGATGATTTTCCAATAGGTCGATATGTTTGATGAATGATAGGCCATATTTATATGATAGTTGACAAGCTTCTGAAGGCTGCCAACTAGTTTGTCTTCTTTATATTTTTCTAATTAATTTCAGGACGATGAGGATGACAGCCACCACAATGAGGAGGTGAATCATGCTGCCTAATACGGCCCCGAATCCAATGTATCCGAAAAGCCAACCAACGATGAGCAGGACGATGATGATGCTTACTAAGTCGTTCATTTTATTTTTTTTTTAGCGGTGAAATATCCTTGGTTGAGGCACCTCGGAATATTGAGAAGTGACGCTAAAACGGGGAGCGACTTAGGATGTTCAATTGGAGATGTAAGAGAGGAATTTATTTTCTTATCGAAAATTCAAAGGTGCAGCCCTCGCCGGGCGAGGAAATCAGCTTGATCTCACCACCCGTTTCTTCCACAAATTTTTTGACAATTGCCAAGCCCAACCCTGTTCCTTTTTTGCCAAACCTGTCCGCCTGGCCGAGCGTTTGAAACAACTCGAAAACCTTGTGTTGGCCACTTTCAGCGATACCTTGGCCATTATCGACTACTTGAAAACGATACACTCCTGGCTCTTCTTGGAAGTTGATTTGGACAGTGGGCGTTGGCTTATCGTTGTACTTAATGGCGTTGCTGATGAGGTTGGAGAATATCTGTTCGACCGGAACTTTCAATGCATGGATATTAGGCAAATCATCCGGCCAAGTGATTGTTGCGCCAAGAGGCTCGACAAGTTGACCCCGGAAATTGTTGAACATTTCATCCAAACAAATAGTCGTTTTTTCCCGGGTAGTTTGGGTGGTGGCACGAAAATACTGGATGGTATTTGCAACAAGGTCCTGCAGGTTGGCAATACATTCCTCCATCATTTCGACTTGTTCAAGACCTTCCGAGCCCAATTTTTCTGCGTGGTCTTCCCGCATGACCTCTAGCAGCATGCCAACACTATTGAGCGGCGACTTAATATCATGGGAAAGGACGTAGGAAAATTTGGTGAGCTGGTCGTTGGCGCTTTTCAATTGGATTTCCGAGGCTTCCAAGTCAGCTATTTTTTTCCGCATTTCAAAATGCAATACGACCCGACTGGCCAGCGCCTTCAATGCCAACAACTGACTGTCGTTCAATTGATTCGGCTTGTTGTCGATCACACAGAGCGAGCCCAATGGTAGCCCTTCAGGATTCACCAAGGGGATGCCGGCATAAAATATTACATGTGGGTCGCCGACAACCAATGGGTTTTCTGAAAACCGGTGGTCTTTAGTGGAGTCGTTGACAACCAAGGCCTGGTCGGGTGTTAGGATGGCATGGGCACAAAATGCATGCTCACGAGGGGTTTCCGAGACATCCAACCCTTGTTTGGATATGAACCATTGACGGTCTTTATCCACCAGCGTTATCAGGGAAATGGGCGTCCCACAAATTTGGGATGCAATCAAAGTGATCTCATCCAATTCATTTTCAGGCAGGGTGTCTAAAATGTTGTAGCTATTTAGAGCCTTTAGCCGGGCAGCCTCCATTGTGGGCATTTTCGGAATTTCCATATATCATAGAGATGGCTCGCGTCGAATGGTGCTTATTTTCCACAAATCAGAACGGCAACAGACCATCACGAGCCATCATTTATTCTTGGATTGAGACAAGCGCTTCGCTAATCAACGATAAGATTTTTTCCTTTTTATCAAAATCTGGGGCTTTTTCCAACAGTGCCGTTGCCTGTTGCAACGATATGCCTGCATCCCGCCAGCGCCGTTCTTCTTCCGCTGCGGCTTGTTGTTGCTGTTCCGCTTTTTGGAGCACCTCTATCAATTTCTCAGGTAGCTGCTTGAGGTTCTCTTTTAACACATAACCCGATGCCCCTTGCAGGATGGAGTGGGCGACCTTCTCCTCGTTGTTCAATGCTCCTGTGACAAAAATAAAAGAGACAAAGGGGAATTTTTCCCGGACATTTAGCAAAATATCCAAGCCATTGATATCGGGCAGGTTGAAATCTGACAGCACGAGGTCCGGCACCAACCATTCGATTTTTTCTAAAAAGTCAGCCTTATTTCGAGCAACGGTAATCAGAGCGTTCGGGATGGCTTTCAACAGATGACGTTTGATCAAAGTCTCATCCATTTTGGTGTCCTCCACCATCAATATGTTTAATCTTTTTTCAATCATGTTTAAAGTGCATTTATTGCTCGTTTAGGAAGCGTGCTGCTAAATCACATCCCTAAAACAGTCAAAATTACCTCCCTAAATTTAATTCAAAATTCGATTGAGGAAAATGAATTTGGACAGGATACTTTTTTCATAGTCTGTATTCACAAAACAATAGGAACAGAAAACTGCAATAGCTCTGGTCGAATTGGACTATGCAAGGTTGGGTATCTTGTCTTTTCCATAAAATCAGAAAAAATAATTGGGTAAACTTTAAAAATAATAGCAACAATTTCCGCCGAACTTGGGGGAGGTCCGAAATTCCAGCGAAAAATCAATTGGCAGGTCAAATAATGCGGTAAAAGTATAATTCTGGGAGGAAAGCACAAAAGGAAGTAGTTCGCAAAGTCCTGAATTATTTTTGAACATATCCCGCTCTGTCTCATTCTAACAGCAATACCAAAGCAGATAAATCAAAATGAACTCCTCAAAAATCCAATATATTTGCCTTTCTGGTATGCTTCTTAGCCAAGCGCTCCAGAAAAAACTTTACCCAGTTAAAACATTTGATTTGGATACAAAAATTACTTACTCAACTATTACCGATGAGCAGTTCAACGAACTGGTTGCCAAAAAGAAAGGCAACCCCTTCTTGGTTGTTTTTACGGCCGATTGGTTGGGCGAGGGAACAATTATGGATGCCATTATTGAGCAGCTATCCAATGAATTCCAGGGAAAATTCGGCTTTTACCGCGTGGATACCGATCAGTCAAAAAACATCAGTCACCAATTGGGCCTACGGCGCCTCCCCACTATTTTCTTTTTTAAACAGGGTGATATGGTTGGCCAAGTCTTGGGCATGAAGCCCAAGCGCCTCCTGCAAGAACAGATCAGACAAATGCTTTAAATAATTTCTCCCCCGCCCACTGCCAACAGTTGAACATTTCCCCTTCTTCTCCTTTCTACCCAAAATGCAGGCTTAAAAAGCTGAAACAGTAACCCTGCCCTGCGCTAATTTTTTCAATAAAAAATATTTCGATGAACTCTATCATGCGCTTTGCCGTGCTAATAGCGGCAATCATCGCCCTGTCTTCTTGTGCCAATTTTAAACTAAATGTTGATGACGAACACCAGCAGTGGCGCTCCCAGTCATTGCCCGATAAGACACTCGATTATAAGGTCTACCTCATCGGCGACGCAGGTGGTTCGATACCCGGACACTGTACGGCTACCCTGCAATTATTGAAACAGGAATTGGAAACGGCCAGTGAAAATAGTGCAGTTATTTTCCTCGGTGGTAACGCACTGCCCATCGACCTGCCAGGCGGTCTGCCACCCAAAGACGATAAATACCGTGAAACTGCGGAAGCGGCATTGGTAGCTGAACTGGATATTCTAAAAAACTACCCCGGCAGGGTGTTCGTGCTGCCCGGCAACGACGACTGGCAGGTGGATGGCGTGGACGGCGTGCGCCGCATGGAGGAATTTGTGGAGGACTACCTCAACCGGGGAAATACCTTCGTGCCAGACAATGGCTGTAGTGGCCCGGAGATAGAAGAACTGACAGACAAGCTCGGTCTGATGGCCGTAGACAGCGAATGGTTTTTGACCAATTGGGACGACGAAGCAGAAATAAACGAAGATTGTGAAATCAGGTCGAAAGCAGGTTTCTTGGCGGCCATGAAAGACGAGGTACGTGATTTTCGTGGCAAAAACCTGTTGATCGTTGGTCATCATCCGCTTTTTTCAGCAGGTTGGAACGGGAACAATTTTTCTTGGAAAGATCACATATTTCCCATGTCAAACGCTAATCCGTTAAAATTTATCCCACTGCCGGTTATTGGCTCTTTCGTAGTGGCCGTCAATAGTTTGGTAGCCAATCGGCAAGAAATAGCGCACCCTATTTACGATGACTACATCGGTGTGATCAAAGATGCAGCGAGGGTACACGGCAATGTGATTTATGCCGCAGGCCATGAGCACAACCAGCAATTGTCATTTAAAAAGGAAATATCCCACATTGTGTCTGGGGCCGGTAGCTGCGATGTCACCCCCATTAAATTGGGCAAATATGCAGACATGGCTTATGCCACCAACGGTTTTTCAGTCATCCATTTTTACGACGATGGCGAAGCATGGGTGGAATTTATCAAGCCAAAGGATAACCAAAAATATGTCGCCACTCCCGTGGAAAACAAAGATGCCGCGGAAACATTACTGGCCAGCATAGACTCATCCACCAAGTTCACCAACAATTTACCTTTCGATCGGGAAGGGCTTAGCCGCTTGACCGCAGAAGTATTTTACCGCCAAAAAATCAAAGACCCCCTGCCCACTGAAGAAGAACTGACGCCCGAGGTTTTCCCAGAATATGAAAAGGGTTTGGACAGTGTGGAAGTTTCCATTTTGGAGAAAGGGGACATTTGGGAAATGAATGATTTTTTCTGGGGAAAATTGTACACCGAATACTATTTCAGAGACCTTAAATTCCCTGTGCTTGATTTGGAAAACTATGCAGGCGGACTCGAAGCTTTCAAACGGGGTGGGGGATTTCAAACTAAATCCATCAGGTTAATCAATGATGACGAAACCCGGCTTTACCAAATCCGGAAAATGCGCAAAAGCGCGGACAAACTGTTTTACCCACTCAATAAAACATTTGTCAAAAAAATCCTGGAGCACAGCTATACTTCCAGCAATCCGTTCGGGGCTTATTTATTGAAACCGATGGAAGACGCCATCGGTATTTACCACACCAACCCGCATTTGGTTTACGTACCAAAGCAGCCGAGGCTGGGGCGTTACAATGAATATGCGGGCGCACTCTTTCATTTGGAAGAACGCCCCGACGAAGACTGGAGCGACTTGTACAGTTTCGGCTATTCAAAAAATATTGTCAGCACGGGCAAGCTACTGGAAGAACGGATAGAAAGCGACGACGCCGTGATCGACCAATCCATGATGCTGCGCTGCCGCCTGTTCGACCTCATCATCGGCGACTGGGACCGCCACCCCGACCAATGGCGCTGGTCTACCCAACCCATCGAAGGCTCCGACCGCATCCTTTACCAACCGATTCCAAGAGACCGGGATCAGGCATTCTCCAAATACGGTGGAATGGTATTTTATGCGGGCCGGCTGGTTGTCCCGTTCCTTCGCACAGCTAGTGCCTATGATGATAAAATCAATCGCTGGGAGGCAAAGTGGTTGCCCTATCAATCAAGGGATGTGGACGAATTTTTTCTCAATGAACTGACCTGGGAAGATTGGGAAAAAGAAGTCGAACATGTTCAAAAAAATTTGACTGATGAGTCTATAGAGCAAGGGGTGAGTTGGCTGCCCGAAGGCATTTACCAAGAAATGGCGCCTGAGCTAAAGAAAAACATCAAGGCCCGACGGGACGACCTCCTGCAGACGGCTAAGTGGTGGTACAAAAATTTAGCAAAAACCGTCACGGTAGTCGCAACCCAAAAAGAAAACTACACACTTGTAGAGCGGCAAAAAAAGCACACCAAAGTGACTATTTACGAATTGGAGGATGATGATAAAAAAGAAAAAATATACGAACGCACTTTCGATAATAAAATGACCAAAGAAATCCGGCTGTTTGGGTTGGAAGGCGACGACCAGTTTGAGGTAGTCGGGAAGGCAGGAAAAAAATCACCAATTGTACGCCTCATTGGCGGGGTAGACGAGGACACCTTCAACGACAAATCCAAAGTGAACGGGTGGGGCAGGAAAACCATTGTCCACGACGATAAAATTGAAGACAATAAAGTGGAGCCAAGCCGGGAAATCAAGGACAAAAGGATGAACGACTACAAAAGAAATACTTGGGTTTTCAGGGACAATCCGAAAAGTTATTCCACTGGGCTGCCCATTCTTGGATCAACCCCTGACGACGGACTTTACACTGGTCTCCACCTCACATTCCACCGTTTTGGCTACCACAATGAAAGCGTTCATAACCTTTCGGGCAAAATAGCCTGGGCCACACGCGGGTTTCATTTCAAATATGAAGGGGATTTTAAGGCGGCCATCAAGGACAAAGACTTGCTCGTACAAGCCGCAACCGAGACCCCCCGCTATGTCAACAATTTTTTTGGCTACGGCAACGAAACCAGTTTCAATGATGAAGTGACAAGAAGATATTATCGGGTGCAAAAAGAGCATTACAAGCTATACATCGGCATTAAGGAGGACTCGGAAAGCGGAACTTATTTTACGATCGGGCCAATGGCCGAAATCATCAAAATCAACCGGATCAACAATAGTTTCCTTCAGGACAACGCATCCTTGATCAGGCCGGAAGTATTTGGTTACCAATACTTTGCAGGTGCCAGAGCAACATTTAATTATACCAATATTGAAAGGCGCTATAACCCAGAAAAAGGGGTGGATTTCCAAAGCAGTATTAGCTGGCAAACCAATTTGGAGGATGTCGGCCGCAACTTTGCCAACTTCAATACTTCGCTGGCCTTGTACTTGCCATTCGATAAAAACAGCATTTTAGTATGGGCTACCAAATTTGGGATCAACCACAATTTTGGACAATATGATTTCTTTCATTCCCCCAATCTTGGTGGCAACAAAGCAGCGGGCATCAATGGAAGCGAGTTCCTCCGAGGCTTTGCGGCCCAGCGTTTCACGGGGCGCACTGCTTTTTTCCAAAGCAACGAACTGCGCTGGTCTGTGCTCAACCGTAAAAAAACAGGCTTGCCACTCTCCATTGGCATTGCCCCAGCTTTCGATTACGGACGGGTATGGGCCGATAACGAAAAATCCAGCACTTGGCACTATGGCTATGGCGGTAGTGTGTGGGTGGCTCCATTGGATTATGTTTCCTTTTCTTTTGGTTTGATGAAAACGATAGAGGGGTCGAGGTTTACAACTGCATTGGGGTTCGATTTCTGAATGAACAAGGGGAAGCGCCACACGTTTTACCGGAAATTTTTTAATCATAAAATAAGTCCTATGAAGTCCTTCATTAAAATTCCATTAAGCCTATTCATGGTAGCGGCGTTGATCTTCACCATTTTTGCCAGTACTCATTTAGCATTGCTTGTGTTATGGTTTTTGCAATAATTATTATACAAAATATTAATAATCTTCACCACCTATTTTCATCCACAATATGCCTTCACCTAAATCATCCGAAGCAACTATTTCTCTGGTTAAATTGGCAGAGGAATATGTTTTTGAATCTTTGAAAAAAGATTTACCCAACCATATTTATTTTCATAATTCAGAACATACAGAACAAGTTTATAAAGCCGCCAAAAAATTGGCAAAGGCAGCCGGATTAAATCAAGAAGACAAGGAGGTACTATTATTGTCCTCACTATTTCACGGAACAGGTTATACAGAAAGCAACAAAAATTACTGGGATATAAGTGCTGGTAATGCAAGCCGTTTTTTAAAAGAAAATGATGCACCTGAAGAATTAATAAAAAAAGTAGCTGGCTTGATTTTATTATTAGGGAAAAATATTCAGCCTAAAAATGAGCTCGACAAACTCTTCTTGGACGCCTGCAATAGTTATTTAGGTTCTAAAAAATTCATCAAACGCATACGTCGTTTACAAAAAGAAAAAGAAGAACAAAATGGAGAAAAAACAACAGCATTAAATTGGCAAAAAGAGCAATTGAAAAAATTACACAATCACTTTTTTTGCACCCATTTTGGAGAGGAATTGTTTGGTAAAAGAAAATTAAAAAATATAGAAAAGTTAAAAGGGGCTCACAAAAATTCATTGAAAATAAAAGCAGAACGGGAAAAAAGAACTTCCGTAAGCGCCAACAGCGGAGCCCGAACGCTTTTTAAAACCGCTCTCCGGAACCACATTGACCTGACGAGCATTGCCGACCAAAAAGCCAATATGATGTTGAGTATCAATGCATTAATCATCACTATTGGCCTGCCCGCCTTTGCTACTTATCTTTCAGGCACCAGCTATTTAATTATTCCAGCCATCATATTTTTATTGACAAGTGTGATCACTATGATCATTGCCACACTTTCCACTCGACCAGTAAGGACAAACGGCGAAACCGATATGACAAAACTATTATCAGGAAAAACAAACCTTTTCTTTTTTGGAAATTTTTATAAAATATCGAGAGACGATTATGAAAGAGGCATCAAAACGATTGTTGCAGACCGAGAATACCTCGATACTTCTTTCATCAACGATTTATATTATTTAGGTATAGCATTGGGCGATAAATTTCGCTTACTCAGAATTTGTTATAGCGTATTTGTCATCGGGGTATCCCTTTCTTTACTTGCTTTTATTATTACATACTTAATATCCTAATTTCCATAAATATTCTGGTTATTTATTGAACATCCATTAACCAAATCCTTTTTAACTATACAGAAACGAAGCGAAAAATAATCAAAGAAATTTTCATCTTCTTTTTTGTAAAATAAGCATTCCGCTTTTCCAAAATAGTAGTGCTTATGGTATTTAATATACCACTTCAAAACCACATTTTCTAACCATAAAAACTTTGAATCATGTTACGTTATGCCCTTATTTTTTTCATCATCGCTATAGTTGCTGGTATTTTTGGATTTGGTGGGATTGCTGCCGGAGCCGCAGGAATTGCCCAGCTTTTGTTTTGGGTATTTTTAGTACTACTTGTCATATCACTTTTGAGCGGATTGCTTAAAAAGGCATAAGCCAAGTCAACGAAAAAAAATAAATTAGAGGCAAGTCAGTGACTTGCCTCTAATTTTATACATGTATGTTTACTAAAAATTTAATAATGAAAATAACAGTATTCCTCTTAGGCATAGCGGCGATCGTTCTATTGGTGTTGCATTCCTGCAAAGTAAGTCCGAATGCAAAAGACCCAGAAATGACCTTGACCAGAAAGGTTATTGTGGACAAATCCGAAAAAGGGTATTATTCTATCAAATTTAATAAGATCGGAGAATGGAAAATATACGAAGGTCCCTCTATAGAAAAAATTGATTGGACCAAATTTTCCCAAGTAAAAGGCGACATGGTCCAACTGCCTGACCAATACCTCAACCAACGGATGTTTTTCGGCATCGTTGATCCAAACGGGGATACGACTATAGTTTCTGAGCGGCTTATTCCGCTGGAAGGCCAACCTAATTTCAGGGATTTAGGGGGACTGGAAACCCAAGACAATCGATATGTAAAATGGGGCGTAATTTACCGTTCCGGGAAGCTGTCAGACCTTGAAAAGGAGGATCTGCGCTATCTATCGCATTTGGACATTAAATCGGTAGTAGATCTCCGCAACGACATCGAGGTGGCTAAAGACCCCGATAAATACCCGAGAGGCGCACAATATCACCAAATTTCCCTCAGCGATAAGGAAGGAAAGGCTTATACTAAACTGCGGCGCATGGTCATGAAAGAGGGCTACCGTAGGGCCAAAGCAAAAGAACTTTTTGTGGGGGTGATGCGCTCCTTTGCCGATACATTGGCATCGGATATAAAGCCCGTTTTCGACCTTCTTTTAAGTGACAAAGAAACCATGCCATTGGTTTATCATTGCACCGGGGGAAAAGACCGTACGGGTTACACAACTTCAATGATCCTTTTGGCACTTGGCGTCGATCGGAAAACCATTACCAACGATTATTTAATGTCCAATTATTACCGCAAGGATGCCAATCTTAAAAACATGAGGAGAATCCGGCTCACCGGGCTCGATGTAGAAACGATCGACTATGCCATCTTGGTGAGGAAAGAATATATGGATGCTGTCTTTGAAGTGATTGACGAAAAATATGGCGGGACGGATAATTATTTTGAAACCAAATTTGGATTGACCGAGGAGAAAAGATATGAATTAAAAAGGCGCTACACCGAACCATATTTTAATAAAAAGGCAGAGGAAATCGTACCCGAAGGGAAGACTGCCGAAGAAAATGAGTAGATAAATAGAAATATGGTTGAAATATTTTCGCAAATCAGAATGCTAATTATTTTACCTATATGGACTATATTTCAACCGTATTTCTCAAATAAATTATCATGCTTGAAAAAACTACACAAAAATGAAAAGATGGCCAATTATTGTAGCCGCTGCGCTCTCAATCTTACTTATTGGAGGCTATTTTTTGGTGCAGACCAAAGTGAAAAATTTAATACAGGAAAAAGCATCAGCGTCTGGCATTTTACAATACAATAAATTGGAGCTTTCATTATGGAAGGGCGATATTTCCTTGGAAGACGCAAGAATAAATTATAAACTCATAGCACAGGATAAATACTTGGAGGCATCCTCACCAAAACTTTCTATTGAAGGAATAAGCTGGTGGCAATTAATAAAAACAAAAAAGCTATTCATCAATGATTTGTATTTATTTTCTCCAATTATTAATATTAAAAATTTTGCTCCAAAAGATGACCAGCCAACTATTCCAGACTCCACAACTTCTGAAGCATTGACCGCTTTAGAACTCCAACACATTCATATTTCAGACGGGTCGTTCCTTTTTTTTAAAAACAAAAAAGACAGTATCGCCTCCATAAAATTGGATACTTTTAATCTGGAATTTGCAGAAATCAAGGTTTCCAAAAACACCCCTGCTATTAAGGATGCTATTGGTACGTTTAAAGGTTTATCTTTTCGCACTGAAAAAAACTTACAAAGGATTTTGATCCAACAAATTTCATTTAGTAAAAAAGATAGCCTATTTGAAATTACAGGGCTGAAGGCTGTTCCTCAATTCGACAAGACTGCATTTTTTCAACAAATAAAATATAAAAAGGCAAGGCTCGATTTAGATTTCCCCAATGTCAAAATGGAAGGCTGGGATTTTGAAAAAATGTTAGACAAAATGTTGGTCGCCAGAAAAATGGAAGTATCGGATATGTCCTTGCAAATAATGGTCAACCAAAATATGCAGCCAGACCCCAATGGGTATAAATTTTTGGTGCAAGAGGCACTTGCCAAAGCGCCCTTCCCGATAACAGTGGATAGCATCATGATTGAAGAGGGTAGGCTACTACTCGAAATAGTGGGGCCAGGTAAAACCAAAAGCGGCTCACTTAGGTTTGACCCTGTCGAAGGCTATGTAACGAATGTAACCAATGATAGTACCCGCATTGCCGAATTAAAATTGATGGAATTGGAAGCCATCGGTTGGATAGATGGGAAGCATCAGGTATCCAACCATTTTTGGTTTGATTTGGCCAGTCCCTCCCACGTCTTTACATTCACAGGGAATTTGTCGGAAATGCCATTTTCAGGACTTAACAGTTTTCTTAGGCCCTGTGCCAATGTCCGATTTGATGGAGGGCGAATCAACCGATTGGACTTTGAGGTCAACGCCGATAAATATAGGGCACATGGTAATCTAAACATCCAATATGACAACCTTGATTTTGCGATTCTGGACAACGACCGGGAAGAGAAAAAAATATTTAGCAAACTAGTTAATTTGTTGTTTATAAAAGAGGACAGCATGGAGGGGTCAGAAGATTTCAGGGAAAGCAATATTTATGTCAAACGAGATACGACCCGTTCATTTTTTAATTATTGGTGGGAAGCCATCCAGTCGGGCATTAAAGCGTCGTTTTTAAAAAATTTACCTTTTCAAAAAAAGGAAAATAAAAAGAATAGGGCAGTTAGGCAGTGAATTTTTATTTATTTTCTGTGCTAAAAAAACTCCACAAACGATATTTTTCTCCATCGAATTTCTCATCAAACAATGATTCTTTTTCATAAAGGTCACTACTTAAAAGAAGGCTTACCGGGCGTAAAAATGGAACATACCGACAGGTCGTTTTAAAAATCGCCAGCAACGGCAAGGCAAGCACCATACCTGCTACTCCCCAGATCATACCACCAGCAAATAAAATAAAAATGGAAACCAACGGGTTGAGCTTCACACTACTCCCAGCAATTTTTGGTGTAATAAAATTCCCTTCCAATAATTGCACAATTATAAATAGTACAACAACACAAATGGGTTGCCACCATTCGTCAGTTGTAGCCAATGAATACGCAAATGGCAGCGCTCCACCAATGATGGTTCCGACATAAGGGATGATTGCTAGAAAGGCAGCTAAAAAGCCAAAAAAGAAAGCATATTTTAAACCGATCGCCCAAAGGCCTACACTATTGAGCGTGCCAAGGATAAGCATGACTAAGAACACCCCATATAAATATTTTTGTGTAATTATTCGAACATCTTTTAAATATCGAGCAGCATTCCTTCTGATATTAGGAGCAAACTGTACCAGAAAAAATTTCTTAATAGCAGACCTATAAAGAAGTAATAAAAAAGTATAGACAAGTGAAATGAAGAAACCTGAAATAAATGCGGAAGAAACCCTAACACCTGTGCCAATCACCTTACCACTTTGTTGTACTTTTGCTTCGGATAAATTCGCAGGTTCAGGTTCCGCATTTCTTTTATCGCCTTTTATCTCATCAATACTTTCCATAATAATATCCTGACTTTCCCCTCGCTTCAATTTAAATTTTTTATCCATCCAACGAAAAGTATCATCAAGCCCTTCTTCTATTTTATTGGAAACAGACGGCATCTCAGAATATATATCCGCTGACTGCCAACAAATAAAATAGGAAATACCAATTAAAGGCAGAATAACAGCCATAAATGTGAGCACAATTGATACCACTGGTGACCGCAAATGTTTTTCCCAAAAATTTACTACTGGTATTAATATCAAAGCCAGCAAAAGGCCAAATACCAATGGGGTAAATAGGTCTTTACCAATAATAAATATCCAGGTCATGATGACTGCTATAAACAAAAGCGCAGCAATACGTTGTAAATTGAGGACTCTTCCGTTCATTATTAGTTTTTTATTAGCAATCTGCCTGTTTGCTACAGTCGCAGTTCAAAGCCGTTAAAGGAAAGGTTAGTTAACTGAGGTCAAGGTCTATATTTTTTTTAGAATATTTTATATCCGCTTCCAAGTTTTACTAAAATCAGAATAATGGCAACTTGTTCATCAACCTTAAAAAAATGAAATAAAAGGCAAGTACATACATCCACAGGCTAATTTTTAAAAATAAAAACACTATTAGCCCCGTAATTAAATTAATTAAAAATAAAAAATCTATCACCTATTGAACATGAACCCGCCTGCCCCGTTTTACCCGTGAAATTCAAACATATCTACATCTCAATATACCCTACTAACCAATAACCCCATTTAACCAAAAAATAAATTACGAAAGATGATTAGAATGCCTGAGCACATTTTTTGTGTGCGCAGACTTTTTTATCCCAATTTAATAATTCATTTTCTAACCATAAAAAATTTTAAAATCATGAGTGCATTCACAGATCAAGTAAAAGGTAACTGGAACGTTATCAAAGGTAAACTTAAACAAGAGTACGCAGAATTAACTGAAGACGATCTCACTTACACTGAGGGAAAAGAAGAAGAAATGTTAGGGCGCATTCAAAAGAGAACTGGTAAAGCTAAAGAAGAAGTTAAAGACTTTATCGATAGTTGTTGTTAATTTTCACCAGCTTTAACTGAATAAAACCATTCATTTAAGTAATGATGAAAAAATAAGTTCCTCATTTCGACGAGTTTATTTTGGTCTTAGATTTTCTTTAAAAGAAGGAGTATTGTTGATCCCGAATTTACTTCGGGATGACTGATTTTAAAGAAAAAAATAAGGGCAAAAGAGACCGTCCAAATGGGGAAGTTATTCTTTCATCGTTACTAAGCTTTCATAAAAAAGGTTTTCCTGAATGGTCAGGAAAACCTTTTTTATGGACTTTTATATCGAACCAAAATATCTAAACAAAAAATGAAATTAATGAAAAATCTATTTCTGATATTGTTTTTTAGCATTGTTGCTTTTTCAACCACCAATGCACAAAATTCAAAAACACAACCTACACCAGAAGATTATGAAAGATTGATTCGTGCGACGGAAAATATGGAATTCCGGGAATACGCTATCAAATCTTTAAAACTAACGAGCCAACAAATCGAAGACTTCGACCCATTGTACCGTAGCTACATGCGTGAAAAAAGTAGTTTGGCACAAAGAAAATTCGACTTATTAGATGAATATGTTGAAGAAATGGCAGAGGACGATTCCGCTAAAAACGAGGAAAACGACACAGAAAATTACATTGAAAAATTCTGGAAAGTTGAGATCGCCGAAATGGAATTAAAAAAAGATTATTTCGATAAAATGGCCGACAAAATAAGCGTGGATAATGCCTTTGGCTTTTTTATGCTCGAACAAAATGCACAGAACGAAGTGCAGAAACAAATCATCGAACGTCGTTATATACCCATCTACATTGAGGTAGAAAAACCGAATACATCAACTGGTAGCATAAATAAAAACATGCCTGACGAAAAAGATATCATGAAGCAACCAATTGATAAAAAATACAAAGCTGCCATTGAGGCTTTCAGCAATTGGGTAGAAAGTGGATCAGGGAAAGTTGGGCTCGATCACCAGTATACTCACGATGGACTCTATAGTCTTGTTGGTGCCACTTCCGCCTTGTCTGAGGCCAGTCAAGTTAACTACAAAGGTCTCGCCCAAAAGAAGGAACAAATTCTGAACCTTGCTGATAAATTACAAGAAAATAAGTATTCAGACAAACACGCCGATTATGCAAGGGAAGCATTCACTATGGCTGCATCAATGCTAAAAACAGTACAGCAGAAAAGTGATTTCTCCGCAAGTAACTATGCTGTATCGCAAGTAGAAGTAGCCGCCAAAAAGATTGACCCCGACAAATTGATGACGCCACAAGCAGAACATATTTATGGATTTTTCCAAAAAGCGCAAATGGCAATTAATTCCATGTCAAACAGCTTTTCTTGGGCTGGCAATTAATAGTTTGTTATAATTCTGAGAGCAAATAAATTAATTTTTCTCAGTTAAAAAAACGTTTGACCTAATATTAGGTCAAACGTTTTTCCATAACCTACCACATAAACTTTTAAATAATCAACACATGAAGATCTTAATCGAGTCCCCATTTTATTTAAGCGATGAACATAAAGAAAATATTGAGAGTAAATTATCACAGCTTTCTACCTTCAATAAAAAAATAACTCAGGTAGATGTTTTTTTTAAGCTGGATGATGGCCTTATGCCAAATGCGGTCACAGCCGAAATTCATCTACATATACCTGGCCCAGAGATATTTGTGTCAGAAGTGAAAGAAGATTACTGGGATGCCTTTTCTGGTGCTTTTGATAAGACTAAGCGACAAATAAGAAAATCTAAAGAGATAAAAAAAGATTCACGGGTCATCATCAATGGAGTCCATACTTTTTGAATTTCAATTATAGGTAAATCGTATACAGACAGTAAAGCTGATAAGGATTAAAAAATAATTGCTTTCCATAGTCTATATGTTTTAACGGGCAAACCCAATAGTTTTGCCCGTTTTTTTCTTTTATAATAACATATACAATTTCAAACTATTTGAACATAGAGCAACTACTTCTGTTTTACCAACGAAATAAAGCAATCTACTTTTATTTAAATTTTCAAACCTAAATATTAATTAAAATGAACTATCTCGGAATTGACAAAAAAAGATCGACAGAAACTGTCAAACAATTAAATCAATTATTGGCTAATTACCATGTCTATTATCAAAATCTCCGCAATTTTCATTGGAACATAAATGGCGAGAATTTCTTTGACCTTCACGTTCAGTTTGAGGCATTATATTCTGATGCCCGATTAAAAATTGATGAAATAGCAGAACGCATTCTAACCCTGCGCCATCGCCCGACAAGCAACATGTCTGAATATCTACAAGCCTCAAAAATCAAAGAAGCCGGTAATGTGGCTATTGACCGCGAAATGGTTGGCGTTGTACTTGAAAACCACGCCAAGCTAATCAGTTGCATGAGAGATGTCTTAAAAGCAGCTGAAGAATTGGGCGATGAGGGTACGATCGATATGGTAGCAGGATTTCTATCTGCATTAGAGAAAAAATCATGGATGCTTGATGCTTGGCATACCAGAAAAATTGAACCTGTCCCGGTTCAATCAAATTAATACCGAAATTTCTAAGCATGTGTGCTGGGCGATTGCTCAGCGCACAATTCAATCATTTAATCATTTAATTTTCAATAAAATATCAAACAATGAATAACTTGGATAATATAGTTACTGAAAGCCAATTAACGTCAAATAAAACCGAAATGCAAAAGACAAAAAGTATGGCAAATAAAGAATATAAATTGTGGCCCAACGCGATTAGTTTGGGGACAATTGCTGGCTTTTTAATGGGGGCTTATTTGCTGACACTTCAAATTGTTGGGGCAGGGGACTCAATCGGCCTTAAATTTTTTAAGTACCTATTCCTTCTATTCGCTTTAGGCATGGGTATTAGTGCATACAGAAAATATAACCCGACATCCTCTTTTTTCAAAAATGGAATCGCAATGGGTGCTTATATTACAATAATAAGTGCATTGGCAGTAGTGGTTATAGACCTTGTGATAAGCATTATTTTACCTGATCTAAGTTTCAATAAATTCAATCTCGAAATTAATTCCCCAGGTGATTTCTTAACTACTATTGGTGCTATATTTTTTGAAATACTGGTTTTTGGTATGATTGGGACTTTTATATTTCTACAATATCTGAAAGGTAAGCCAAAGAACAGCTGATGAAAAGATGTGATAGGCGAACCAATCCATTAAAGTAAAACTTCAAAACTATTTTATAAAATGCAATTTATTCCATCACCATATGTCACCCTTTCTCAAGCCACAACTGCCCTGCTTGAAGAAGGTTTCAAAAGTAATTTTAAATTGAAAGGGGAACAGCTAATGTGCATTGAAAACAAAAAAATGTACGATTCTACTGATATGGAAATAATCAAGCAATACCGTTTTGAAGGTATCAGCAACCCAGCGGATATGTCCATTGTATTCGCTGTAGAATGTAAAGATGGCACTAAAGGCACGATCATATCATCTTATGGCACTTATTCTGATGATAAATTAGACGATTTTATGAAAAAGGTAAAAGTATGCAAACACTCAAAAGCATCTGGTGCGATATAAATCATTCAATTTATACTTAATTAAAATAGATATTTTAATAATTGAACATTAACTGAGCGAATCCTTTTTATTAATGAATTTAAATAGAATTTATCCTGAGTTAAAAAAATAAATAAACATGAAAAATTGCATCCTTAAATTAACCACTATTTTATTCTTTGCATTTATTGGTCAAAATGTATTTTCTCAAAATCTGATGCTGCAAATTACAGAAACTGAGTTCAATAAAAACACCTACCCTTGTATCGAAGTCTTTATTGAGCCTAATCCTGATGAGGTAAAAGATGCTTGGGAAGATTTTATTAAAGACAATTACGATGTAAAAATGAAAGGCAACGGATTATTTACCAATAAGGACGTACTTCGTGCCGAACAAGTAAAATTCGATGTAGTCTCCAATAGAGAAATGGACTTTTATACTCGTATCGTTGAAGATGACAATCAGACAAAGATGTGTGTTTTTGGATCATTTGGTTACGACATACCTGTTTCCAAGAAAGAATACCCCAATGAATTCAATGCAATGGAAGCCGTGACAAAACGTTTCTTAAAAGACTATTTACCAGGCTATTACAAAGAATGGATCAATCAAGCTCAAGACAAACTGACAGACTTAGAAGACGACCGAAAGGATATGAAAGAAAAAATGGAAAAAAATAAAAAAGAAATTGAAAAATTAACCAAAGAGAATAAAGAGTTGGAAGAGTCACTAATCAAAAATAATACTTCTATTGTTGAAACTACAACGAAGTTGGCCGTAAAAAAACAGACATTTTCTGAAATAAATTCCCGTTTACAGGAAATTGAGACATCACCATTAGACAACAAGTAAGTTATCTCTGTGATATTTTCAAAATAAAAAATGGGAGTATTAAGCGCCGCTTAATACTCCCATTTTTTATTTAAATTACTCCCATTTTTTTTAGGCAAAGTTTAAAATGACATTGAACATATAACTCACTCATCCTTTTTACTTATGAAAGATTAATTCACAAAAAAATAAAAAACAGTAATGAAGAAATTAAGCATCAAATTATTCGCCATCGCTCTTTTGGGCCTATTTTTCGTCACTTCATGTGGTAACGATCCAAGCTCTGAACGGGCAGAACAAAAAATGGAAGAAGCCGCTGACGCTGTTGGCGATGCCATGAAATCTGAAATGAACGATCTTGAAAGAAGCATCAAGGAAGCACAACAAGACATTGACCGCCGTCTCGAAGCATTGGACGCCAAAATGGAAAATGCAACCGCAGATGCCAAAGTAAAAATGGAAGAACAAAAGCAAGAATTAAAAGCTGCCAAAGACCGTCTGACTGAAGATCTCAATAACATGGGGAATAAGACCAAACAAGAGTGGCAGCAATTCTCGGAAAATGTCAAAGAAACGATCAAAGATATCGGAGACGATAACGACATATAAATTTGCTGTAAAGTAGATAATTAATTGAAGGCGGTGTTGATTTAATACCGCCTTCTCATTTTATCAAAAAATACATTTTGCTGAATGAATAATTTATTGAATGACATTTGGGCCAACATCCAGGATTACTACGATGATCTTGTAGCCATATTGCCAAAAATTGGGCTGGCATTAATTATTGTAATCGTATTAATTGTGCTTTCAAATTATATCCAGAATTTTTCCCAAAAACGATTAAATAACAGGTTGGATGATGCATTGCTCGCTCGGTTTATATCACGATTAATCGGTACAACCGTTATCGCTGTTGCTCTTTTATTGGCGCTTAATATTGTTGGTCTTGGTGGAGTAGCGGTCGGGCTTTTATCAACTGCTGGGGTAGGGGCCTTTGTGCTTGGTTTCGCTTTTAAAGACATCGGTGAAAACTTTCTGGCAGGCATTGTCATGGCCTTTAACCGTCCGTTTAGAGTAGGTGATGTGGTTGAATTAAATGGTCATAAGGGCAAAGTAATTACGCTCAATTTAAGAGACACCCAGATCAAAACATTTGACGGTAAAGACATTTTTATCCCAAATGGAAATGTGATCAAAAATGCAGTTGTCAACTACACTATTGATGGATATTTAAGAGACGAATTTACCATCGGTCTCGATTATGATTCCGATATGGAAGAAGTTGTGGCTATTATGCAAAAAGTACTGGATGTATGTTCAGATATTTTACATGAAGAGGGTAGGAGACCGGATGTCGTTTACGGGGATTTAGCTTCCAGTACCCTAAATATTAATTCAAGATATTGGATCGACACATTTAATAGCAAGGTGCCTACCTTAAAATTAAAACAACAACTCATCAATCAGACACTTGATGCATTAAATGCTAAAGGCTTCTATTTGCCAAGTGATATAATAGAAGTGAAAGCATATAAAGACCAACAATTACCCGTAAAGTCATTTGCGGAAAACGGAACAATTACCAACAATTAAATGAACAATTTTCAAAAATATTTCACCTTATTTTCTAACCATTAAAATTTAAAAAAATGAAAGATTTAAAAGATTTAGCACAAGACCTCAATTTACTGTTAGCCCGCAATCTCGATGCACGGGAAGGGTACGTCGAGGCATCCCATAACCTCAACAATGGAAGTGAACTGGACCGTTGGATGCATGAATATTCGGACCAGCGTTTGCATTTTTCAGTAGCATTAAAGAAGGAAATCAGCCAATTAGGTGGTGACCCCGATTTTGACACCAGCGCGCTCGGCGACTTGCACCGCGCCTGGATTGATCTAAAAGGTACATTCTCCGACAATGAGCAATTGGCTATGTTACAAGAATGTCACCGGGGAGAAACAACGGCGTTTGAAAATTACCAAGAAATTTTAGAAGATTATCCTGCTATGCCGAATTCAACTCGGAATATGCTAATTGCGCAGCAATCAAAAATTAAAGGCGCAATAGCGCAGATTGAAACCATGGTAAATTTGCTTGAGGAAGTAGAAGCATAATTTTGCTAATTAAATAAATAAAAAAAGGTGCAGTTTAAATTTAAGCTGCACCTTTTTTTATTGCCTATTTTGCCTGCTACAAGCCGTTTTAAAATAAGGTGTTACAAGATCGCAATTATTAAAACATCCTCACCAAAATCAAAAGCAGACACATCTCCATTTGTCGCTTCCTTTATTATGAACAATGTTCTTTACTGATTTATTAAATCAAAAAATCATTCGTTTTTCCATCGATCACTAAACGCAAACATCCTCGCTGTGAATTTTTGCTGTTCAATATCCAATGCCAACCTATCGTTCAATATTGAATCACTTGGGAATTCCATGTCAAGTTTGTAAAGGTGGTATTCCTTCCCTTTTTCAATGTCTTTGACCAAAAGTCTGTCCCCCTTTTTCTCCAATAACTCAAACTCCAAAAACGGGTGGGTACCACGGTAAATTTTCAAATGGCCGTGTTCCGGCCCTGAATTTTCAAGGCTCAAACTGCTAATTTCATACGCATCTTCCATGACAAAATAAATCAGGGACTCTTTTAAGCACATTTCCATATAGTAACCCTCTCTCGAAAATTGCCAACACCCCTCAAAATCATTTGGCTCACTAATTTTTCCACAACCTATTATAATCAATAAATACAAAAAAATATTTTTCATTTCAATTTAAGTTTATTTTCAGAAATACCTTGACTTTCATCGCTTATGTTTCAAAGCTAATCCATATGGAAGTGGAATTGGAGAAGGGCATAAATATTTTTAATTTTGATGGAGCAAAAAATCTTTTTGCCGGTGTTTATGCCTAAAAAGTACACATAACTTTAGAGAAAAAGTTGTTGCAGTAAGGCTATGATAAGTTAAAGATAAAAAATGAACAGGCCTTGGCGACAAGGTCTGTTCATTTTTATTAAACCCAGATTCCCATGAAATGGATTAAGTATCATTTTTTTTTCACTATACTTCAAAAGAGTATAGTGCTTTTTGCTTTCATAACAGGGGGGCAATGTCTAATTTTTAGTACACCTCTATCTGCCCAAATCGTTTATGTAAACCAATCAGCAATTGGTAATGCCGATGGTTCAAGCTGGGAAAATGCCTTTACCGATTTGCAGGATGGGCTTTTGCAAGCACAAATTGGAGATAGTGTCTGGGTGGCAACTGGCACTTACTTTCCCACAAATACTGATAATAGAGAGGTTTCCTTTGTTTTAAAAAACGGCGTGAAGCTTTTCGGTGGCTTTTCGGGTACAGAAATGTCCTTAGGGGAAAGGGACTGGTTGGCTTACCCAACCGTTTTGAGCGGGGATATTGGAACGCCGGGCGACTCAACTGACAATACCTATACCATCCTATATATGGAAGGCGTGGACTCCACGACCCAGGCAGATGGGGTTTTCTTTATAAGCGCAACAGCAGATGGTGATGGCGGTGCTGACAGCCCAACCACTTGTGGAGGGGCCGTATATATCAATGGAGTTGATGCAGAAGCTGTTCCTAAAATATGGAACTGCAATTTTGAAAGGAACTATGCCAAAAATGACGGGGGGGCCGTGTTTGTAAATGGGAGGGCAAATGGTTCGGTTGCCCCCCAGTTTTACCGGTGCAATTTTGTCGGAAACAAAGCTGGTGTTGCTGGTGGGGCTATTGCCCGCATTGGTGGTAGCTGGACAGAGACAAAAAAAGACTTTTGGGAATGTAATTTCGAATCAAATACAGCCTCCCAGTTCGGGGGCGCCATATATTACCTTGAATCGGAAAGGCTGGATACCATTGAATTAACAGGGTGCAATTTTATTGGCAACAAGTCCGGGTTAAAAGGCGGCGGATTATTGTTTGATGGTGGAAGGATAACAGGCTCAAGTATTATCCTTGATGGCTGTTTATTCGAGAAGAATAGTTTCAACCTGTCAGGGGGCATCAACTTTTTCAATTCGAACTCACAAAGAATAAAGTATGTAATGATCCGTAATTGCGAATTCAAGGACGATTTGAATTCTTTGATTGAAGCGGCTGATAATACAGGGGGACCAACAGAATTAAGTATTGAGTCTACCAAATTCAGCAATGGCTACTTCAGTTTTCGTGGGGATAACAACAGCACTATTCTGAACATCAATCATGTTGAGGTAAGTGATGGGAATAGCGGTACTCTTTGGCTGGCCGCTTTTAAAGAAATAAACATCAATGACCTTAAGTTCATTGGTGTGCAGGACGGGTTCGGAAGTAATTTAATAGTATTGGTGAATTCAGGTAGGGTAAAATGCACGAACAGCCTGTTTGTCAACAATGATGTTTTTGCCAATAGCGGGATTTGGTTCCGCAACAACCTATTTGGCCCATACGGAGTGACAGACACATTGATCGGTTGTGTCTTCAAAAACCAAGTTTTCTCTAATCCAGTAGATGGCATTGCGTTGGCGAATCTTTATATCGCCAACTCAATCATAGTAGATGACCCGTCACATGGCAACCTCCTTGCCTTTAATGTTGATACACTTAAGATAGAAAACTCCCTGATAACGTCGGCTGAATGCCCGTCCTTTTCACCGGACCCAGCGTCCAATTTTTTCCCACCACATTTTATTTGTGGAGAGGGTGTTGTCTTCGGAACCGACCCCATGTTCCTCGACACCGCGGCCGGAGACTTCCGCCTCCACCCCTGCTCCCCCGCCCGCAACGCCGGGGACAACGGCATCGTCAACCAGCTCGGCCTGCTGACCGACATCGGCGGCGGCACCCGGGTACTCGAGGGCACGGTGGACATGGGCGCTTACGAGGTGCCCGCCTTCGATGTGCTCCTCACCGGCACAACCGATGTCAGGTCTGCACGGCGAAAGCAGCGGCTCGGCCACCATCGAAGCGGTGTCGGGCTGTGGGCCGTTCACCCTTGCCTTTGGGGGGGCGTCCACCCTTCACCGATACCCTGCCGTTCGTGCTGGACGGCCTGCCCGCCATCTCCTTCCCCGTCACCGTGA
This sequence comes from Saprospiraceae bacterium, assembly GCA_041392505.1. Taxonomy (GTDB): domain Bacteria; phylum Bacteroidota; class Bacteroidia; order Chitinophagales; family Saprospiraceae; genus UBA6168. The sequence goes on from JAWKLX010000010.1 coordinate 69,112, forward strand.
CAGATTCGGACGGGCGCTCGGGGGAGGTACTGGTGTCCATTGACAGCCCGGCACCGCTGGCTGGTGTTGTGTCTGCCAACGGTGTCGACTGTGCAGGGAGCGCCTTCGGTCGCCGCCGCTGCCACTGCCAGCGGCGGCACGACGCCTATCTTTTTGGTTGAGGCAGTGGCGTCACCGGCGACAGCACCAGTGGGCTGCCAGTGGGCAACTACACCCTTACCATAACGGATTCGCTGGGCTGCACCGCCACGGCCTCTTTCCTGATAGAAGCCAACGGTGCGCTGCCCGTCACCATGGACAGCACCGCCATCTCCTGCCACCCCTCGAACGGCAACAGTTCGGACGGCACTGCCACCGCCGTGGCCGACGGCACTGCCCCCTATGATTGGCGGTGGCAGGGTGGGCAGTCCACCGAGACCATCGGTATGCTCGGTCCCAGCACCTACAGCGCCACGGTGACCGATGCGCTCGGCTGCACGGGCACGGGCACGGTGACATTGTCAACCCCTGCCCCCATTGACCTCGGTATCGATGCCCCAGGCCGCCGTTTGTTTTGGGGCAGCGGACGGGACCGCTACGGCCACGGCAGGTGGTGGCCGCCCAGCCTTATTTCTTCCAATGGGAAAACGGCCGGCGGGGCTGAATACGGCGGCATCGGTGCGGGCAGCTATGCCCTCACCGTGACAGACTCCCTGGGCTGCACCGCCGGGGGCAGCATCGAGATCCTGGAGAACACCCCTGTACAATTGGATACCCTGATCGAGCACGCCACAGGGCCAATGGAGCCCGACGGCAACATCACCGTCAGCAATGTGGTTGGCGGCACAGCGCCCTATACCTACCTGTGGGTCACTGGTGACACCACACCCTCCCTCGGGGGCATCCCCCCCGGCGAATACGCGCTCTCGGTGACGGACAGCCTCGGATGTGAGACCGTCTTCACTTTCCTCGTCGATTTTGAGGTAGCGGCAGGGGAGCTGTTGGAAGGGGTGGCATTGACCTTTCTGCCGAACCCCGTGGCGGCCGGAGGGGACATGACGCTCCACATTGGTGGTGCGGCGGCCACGACCGTTACCGCACGCCTGCTGGACGTTGCGGGCAGACAGGCTTGGTCAAAGGTGCTGGATATTAGATTGGACGGTGGCAGTTTTGGGTTCGTTGCCCCTTCTGTGCCGGGCATGTACTGGCTCGTATTGGAGGATGGGGACGGCAGGCGGACAGTGCTGAAATGGATAGTGCACTAACGGGACAGGACTTATTTCTTCAATTTAAAATGGCACCTTCCTTCTCACATGGAAGATGCCATATTTTTTAAACTTAAAAAACTGCTGGCGGCACTAAGCTTTAACAAATTTGGCGCATATCACTAGTGAAAGTTGCTAATTTTCAATTAGAACTCCCTTCTCGTACAATTCTGTTTTTTTTAAATTTCCATTCTCACCATAGTATTTCCATTCTCCATGCTTAATATCTTTTTCCAATGGGCTTATAGCGCTTTCCCAATAACTTTCGCTCTTTTCTATTTGGCCATTTCGGTGATAATAGTTCCACCTTCCTACCCGGGTGTCTACGATAAAGTTTAGTTGCTCAGTAGCCACAATTTTATATAGTCCGACAACCTGTAACTCACCCGTGTCATAAAAAGCCATAAAAAAGCCGTTACGCAAGTCTTTCGAAAATTGGGCAACTATATCCAACATGCCATTTTCATGGTAAAGGGACCAAACCCCCTCCTTCTCCCCATGTTCATTGTACTGGCCCAATCTTCTGGTGGTTCCGTTCTCATGAAATTCTTCATAACTACCGTACCATGGCGGATAGCCTATTTTCCTTGCCTCTCCACTGATAAAAAGTTTACCGTTCCGATACCGTTTATACAAAAAAACGGTATCCTTCTTTTGGATCGGGGAATATTGCACTAGATCACTTGAATCTTCGCTTAAGTACACGACCGTCACTGTATCTTTAATTTGGGTAGCGGCCGTATTCCAAAGTATTACAAGAAAAATAAATAAAAAAAGGCGTTTCATATTTTCCTATTTTGACTCAGTTGTCACAAGTTTAGCGCAGCGCAACTTGTGACTGCCCACTATCCAGTTTCGCTGCGCTAAACTTGGCAGAACTGGGGATCATTCAACCCAGCACTGTCCGACTCCTGTAATGTCCAGCCCCATGGCAGAGATAGGACTATTTATCTGAATGTCTCACCGTTTCATTTAAACCTTCTCAATAATCAATATTCTCAGCTAAAAATAATTTTAAATCACCTATCTCAGCTATATATCGTTTATTAACTATTTTTCCTTTAAAATACAGTTCGACCTGATTTGATGTGTCAAAAAATAGTTCGTAATCATTTTTTGCTCTATTTTCATAACTCATGAGATTTAGTTGTTTCCATCCATTCTTTAGAAGGTATTTGACAAAAATATTATCACTCATAATCTTTCTTATTTATTTCTGAATATAAGTTTCTAATAGGCTAGGGCTTTTGCCAACTTCAAGTTTTGGTTAGTAGCCTCGGTTGTCACGAGTTTAGCGTAACGCATTTTGTGACTAACCTCCGCCAATATCCGCTGCATTAAATTTAGCAGAACTGATCCATCACTTAAAGCGACCACTTACTGAAGCCCCTATTATGGGGCTGTCAGCATTTCAACGAACTTTGGTTAGTGTTTTAACCTTAAAAATACACTTGCAACATCTGGTCTAATAGGCTCCTAGTCTGACAATCCCATCCTTATCTGGGACGTAAGCATGGAAAACCAATTCTTCATCAAACCAATCTGGTTCTTCTAAAATACAGATATCTCTTCCAAAAGCGTCCTCTAACTGCTCTTGTAGTTCATTTATGTCGCCTATGAATCCCCAGTTGTCGAGGTCACCTACATCCTTTGGTTTCCCAATGCTCACCCATTGTAGCGGTTTTAATCCAACTGCCTTTTCCATTAACTTGGCAACAAAATCTTCATCCACGACACCGCGTAAAATGGCATGGAATGATCTGAGCAAGGTGATGGATTCTTTTTCATTTCTATTTTCCAAAAAAGAAAAGAATTCTTCTTTGGATTTCAAAAGAATAAAATCTTTATCGCCAAATGGATAGCGAATGAGAATAAGAAGCTCTCCATTGTTTTTCAGTATTTCAATCCCCGAGCCTCTAAATACAGGATTTCTAATGTCTCGTAGTTCCATTTATTCTGTTTACTAAACCGATCAACTATTGAAGACTTGCAATAATTTTGAATATAGCTCTATTTTATCAAGCTGTTTTTTTCAACCCATTTTAAACGGAAAGTGGGATTCCACTAAACTCATAGTCACGTAAGCCATCTCTTTCTCTAATTGAACTAAGACACTAAGTATATTATTTAGGCTTTCCACTTCTTTATTTTCTTCCGAACTTGACCAAAGAATATGCTTTGGGATATTTTCTAACTCAATTGATTCGTCATAAATTCCTAAACATTTCCCCAATTCAAGTAAGGCTGCTTCAATTTCAGTCCATTCTTTTAATTTTAAATTTAAAGCCATGTTTTTTTATTTTAAATGACTGCCCTTTGAGTTTGAGAAAGTCTACAATAAAAAAGTGCATGCACAAATATATGCATGCACTTTTTTATTTTTATAAATCATTGCAATATAAAAATCAGCTATTATCTCCCATCACTACAGTCACTTCATCCAGCAATTTTTGATAGAGGATAGGTTCATTTTTAGGCACTTTAATCATTAAAGAAATGTAATAATCTTTTACGAAATAACTACGGTTAATGTAATTATTATTGCCGATCTCAAAATAACACTCATAATAATCTTCGCCAAAAGTAGATGAGTAAATTTCCACTTTTTCTTTCTTATTTTCTACTAAACTATTTATTGAAAATTCAAATAGCTCCTGAGGCGACCAATTTGTAATATTGTAAGAACCAAACACATTTACTTCGGCTTTTCCTTCAGCCGTTTTTAATATCACGCCATCATCATTAACGGATGCTTCTTGATTCGGAAGCACGGTCGCTGGATAAATTACACAAAAATCAAAGCGGCTGTTACAGTAATTTGACTTAGAAAGTAAAACCGTTTTATCTTTTGGTAAATCCACGTTTTTTCCACCATAAATGGAGAAAAACATGAATGGCATCAAGACGATAATTAACATGCTGATAAATGGTCTCATTTTTTTTGTTTTGGTAAAAGGTTATTGTTCCTATTTTATTTAAAACGGGTCATCTGTGTTGCATGTTCAATTCCTGTTAAATATGAACCTATAATTAAAAAAAGTGTTTTACCGATAAAACAATATGAATACCTGTAGAAAAAAAATAAAGAGAAAAAATGGACTCGATTATCTCCGGTCATTAAAGCGTAAGCATAAATTGAAGGTAATGTATAGAAGGGTAGCTAAAAAGAGCAGTAAAAATATGCAATCAATCAATCTTAGGAAGGAAGCGGTTTCGGATTTTTAATAAATCACTTGATCAAGCTTTATGTCATGCCCTTCGATTGGCACACGTTCTAATAGTTGAAAAGGGTAACAAACACCAACCTTCAAAGCTGTACCTTGGTCAGCCAAAAAAGTATCGTAATAACCACCACCATAACCTACCCGGAATCCTCTTTTGTCAAAAGCCAATCCCGCCACGATGATTAAATCATAACTTCCCGTATGTTCGTCAGCGTCTTTGGGATGGTACGTATTAAAGATTCCCGCCTCCATATTTTTTAAATCCGTCAAAATCAGGTTTTGCATCTGCCGCTTTCTGAGCGTTTTTGGAACGACAACTCGAATGTTGTTATCAAGGGCTTTTTGTAAAAGTGGAATGATGTTGACTTCCGACCCCATGGTCAGAAAGCTGTGTAGAACTCGCAGGTCTTTTTCTCGAATTAAATCCCATATCTGCTCACAGATTTTTTGGGAAATGGCACTTCTCTCTTTTCGGGGCATTCTATCCCGTTGTTCAAGCAGTGAAGAGCGGAGGTGTCTTTTCTGCGCTTTGAAACCGATTGAATTTTTATAAGTTCTTGAAAAAAAGAGGTGAACATCATCTGGGAGCTTTACTTCATCTTGCTCTAAATTTATAGTGTGGAAGAGTAGTTGGGGAAGAATATGCTCAAGCACATCTTCTTTATTAAATGCCGATTTATAGTCTGAGCGGACTTCTCTGTTTTCTGCAAAACATAGATTGCCTTGGACACTATTAGTGTTTATAAAGTTAAGCCCAAGGCGCTCTGCCATTTCTTTGGTGAAATCAGATTGCAAATCTAGTCTGGGTAATTCTTGTACCAAGTAAATGTTTTTACCAGGTTTAGGGACAAATATTTCGCAGAGTTTTGCTTTCATGTTTATAGGCACTTGTGGTTATTGGCTTTTACTATGGCTTGGAAATCGTTCATGGGATTTTGGTATATTTTTTTGCAGTAGTAACAACTCTTTGTAAAATCCATTGGCTACCAACCCAAGAAGTGGCGAAAAGCTAATTCAAGTTGCTCCTCTGCCAAGACCGTGAAATAGCTGGTCGGCTTGCCAACACGATTATTTGCAAGACAATGGCGATACAAATGAGTACAACCATTTCGAAACTAGTGAGTATGGAAGAACCTCGAACGATACGCTGCGACTGGTCGTTGAGCATTTTGCCCTCCTTCACTTGGATATACGAAAGCTGGCGGAGGGTGGCAGAAGCCAATCCAAACTGTTCATTGAGGAGGGTAAGGGTGGCAGTATGCTGGGCCTCATCGGTGCCGTTTTGCAAGTATTGAGATTCAAGATCTTTTATCGCTGTAAAATTTGCCTTGAAATCTTGTAAACAAACTGCTTCCTCTTTCGTGAGAAGGGTTTTATCGTAATATATTAACAAGTCTCTGATGGCTTCGTTATGCAAGCCAATTTTAGAACGGGAGTTGGTATCAGCGAGTTCAGAGCATTTTTCAAGTGTTAATTTCTTCTGATATAAGTGATCGGAAATCTCGTATATATAACTCTCGACTACCAACCGGTCTTCAAACACCGAGGAAAAAGAGTGGCTCAATTCGTCCATGTGATGTCTGCCCAAAAAGTTGGTAATAAGGACAATGACGCAAATGATGGCTAGCAAAACTGCCGCTTTGAATTTTTGTTGAATGCTATAAGCCCATTTCATGATTGGTAGGTTTAATTAATTCCTTTTAAATATAAATGTTTTTGGAGTCGAAGCCGTTTTCTAAATTCTTAAAGCTTCTGTACAAAGATGTAGAAAATCGAATTGGTACGATGATTTTTCTCCTTGAATTTTCTGTCATTAAAAAATGACGGAAAGGAAACCAGATTATCACGGCAAGAAAAAATTTTGTTTAACATAAGATAGATTATACATAGTTTTTCCAAATTGAAAAAGTGTCAACTTTTTTCAGGACGATACAATGGTTCTGGTTTTTTCACCGCAACAAAATAACCAATGCTCCAATGGCTGTCAGCACCAAGATCATCTGTCGATAATGATGGTCCTTGATTTTTTTTACTAAAAAAATACCCAGCCATAATCCAGCTAAAACACCCGGCACCAGCCGCAGGTTAATGGCCAAAGAATCCCAAGTAACTGTTTGCCAAACGAAAATATGAAAAGGTAATTTGAACAGGTTGATGATAAAAAACAGCCAAGCTGCCGTGCCGATGAATTCATCTTTGGGCAAACGCATAGCGAGGAAATAAAGGTTGGAAAATGCGCCAGCCAGATTGCCAACCATGGTAGTGAAACCTGCTGCCAGTCCCATCACCGCAGCGAACCACTTGTTGTCTGGCACCTGAACATCCTTCTGTCGGTCCCACCAAAACATCATCACCACAGTGAGTAAAATAATGGCCGCCATGCCAAGCTTAAATGTCGTTTCGGGAAGGCCCTTGCCCACCCAAACACCCAACAACACGCCCGCTACCATCCATGGCAACAGCCGCCATAAATATTTCCATTGAGTATGCCGGTGATAATAAATGACGGCAAAAATATCTCCTACGATGAGCATGGGCAATAAAATACCAGTGGATGCTTTACCTCCAAAAACAATGGCCAATAAGGTCACTATTACGATGGCAATCCCTTTAACGCCCGCTTTTGAGATGCCGACGATAACAGCAGCCAGCAGCGCCAACGACCAGTCAACCCAGGATAATTGAAGTGGAATCAATAATTCGACCATGTGCGTTTTTGTCGGAAATCGGTGAACCTACCCAACCTGAAATCCAGCCTCCCCTACCCCATCAATGGTTGCTTTTACAGAATCGCCGGACTTCAAATAGACTGCAGCCGTAGCAGCCCCTGCCATGATATAAGCCCCTCTTGGGATAGGTTTGCCATATTGCTTGGCTAACCGGGCAGCCGCAACAACCGATTCCCAGGGATTACCAAGAATGGCAGCGGTTGTGCCACTCTGCACGACTTCCCCATTAATAATCAATTCAACTTTTTGATCCTTAATGGGCCGATCGGTGGGTTGCCAGCCACCAAGGACCAAGCCTGCGGAGGAACAGTTGTCGGCAATTACATCTTCGAGGGAAAATTTGAAATTTTCGTAGCGGGAGTCAATGATCTCTATAGCCGCAGCTATCCCCACAATGTAGGAAGGTGCCTCTTCCAGGGTCAATTCCACGTCAATCGTTTTTTTGACTAAAAAACAAACCTCTGGCTCAGCCCTTGGATGGATGTATTTTTTCAAATTGAGTGTTCCGCCATTTTTGACCAGCATGGCATCGGTAAGTCGCCCCCAGATCAGATCATGCACGCCCATTTGTTCCATTTTAGCCTTGCTCGTAAACCCTAGCTTAAGACCGATGAATTTCTCTCCCCGCTCATAGCGGCGATTGATGGAAGCAGATTGTATTTTGTAGGCATCTTCAACGGAGAAGGGTTGTTCGAGTGAAAGCTGAGGGATTGCTTTGGCTGTACTCGCCGCTTTATCTAGTGTTTCAGCTAATTTATTGATATTCACAGTGTTGAAATTTTAGTAATGTCACAGGTTTTAACTACCCAATTTTGGTGCAAAGCTAAAAACATCCTTCAACGGAAAAAATACTTTATCCAATGATTGGGGAAATTAGCTGAATTGGGACACTTGCCACTGGCTTTTACATGATTACATGCTTGTTTTAATCCCTAATTTCGCCCATGAAATATTTTATCCACCTCGCCTACAAAGGTACCCGATACCACGGCTGGCAACGACAGCCCAACCACCCAAGCGTTCAGGAAACCTTGGAAGATGCTATTCGGAAAATGACAGGCCAACAAATCAATTGCATCGGTTGTGGCAGGACGGACGCAGGGGTGCACGCCTCTCAGTTTTTTTGCCACATCAAAGTCGAGGAGCCGTTTGATTACGACCCGGTGTTCCGGCTTAACAAATTGTTGCCCAACGATATTTCAATTTATGATTTTATCGAGGTGAAAAGAGACGCGCATGCCCAACATGATGCTTCCTTACGGACTTATACGTATCTGATTCATTTTGACAAAAATCCCTTCCTGAGCGATGTAAGTAGTTTTTATTCTAAAAAAAATTTAGACTTCGAAAAAATGGAGCAGGCAACAGCGCTGTTTCGCACCTGTAAAGACTTCCGCGCTGTATGCAAACAGCCTGATTTGTACAAGAATACCCTCTGTGAAATGCAGGAAGCCCGCATGGAAATTAATGCGACAAAAACCCGATTAATCTTTACTTTTTCAGCCAATCGTTTCCTCCGTGGCATGGTTCGGATAATAATCGGCAACATTTTGGAAGTAGGGTATGGTAGGCTGCGTTTGCAAGATTTGGCGGAGTGCTTAAACTCAGGTATTTCGCCCACACATTTTAACAGTGTTTATCCGCAAGGTCTTTATCTTTCAGGCGTGGAATATCCCTACCTAAAATCGATTACAACCACGTTTCCAAGATTTTGAATGCTTAATGGATAGGCTCTTATTCTAAACAACTTCGTATGAACCAGTTAGTGAAAGCCGAATTCGAGACGGCTATTATCGGCGCAGGCCTTTCCGGGCTAGGGGCAGCTATCCGCCTGAAAGAATCCGGTGTGCACAATTTTATCATTTTTGAAAGCGCACCCAGCGTTGGAGGGACTTGGCGAGACAATATTTACCCAGGCTGTGGGTGCGACGTCCCTACCCTACTCTATTCTTTTTCCTTTGAACAGAACCCGTCTTGGTCAAGAAAATTTCCCAAGCAATCTGAGATTTTGCAGTACATCAACCACTGTGTTGACAAATATGGGCTATTGGAACATATCCGGTTCGACTCGGCTGTTAAACAAATGGTTTTCGATGAGGGGAAAGGCTTTTGGAGGGTAACCAATTGGCAAGGCCAAACGGTTACCGCTAGGACAGTCATACCTGCTATCGGCCCATTAAGCACTCCTATTTTTCCAAAAATAATTGGGCGGGAAAACTTTAAAGGAGTAAGTTTTCACACTGCTCGGTGGGATAAAAGTTTCGACCCTTCCGGTAAACGGATCGCCGTTGTTGGGACTGGCGCCAGCGCCATTCAATTGGTGCCAGAATTAGCCAAAAAGGCTGAACAGCTTTATGTGTACCAACGGAGCCCCGCTTGGATTTTGCCGAAAAGAGATATTGAATTATCCAATTATTCAAAAAAACTTTTTCAATTATTTCCCCTCCTGTTGACGCTGCTGCGAGAGAGCAATTATTGGTTATTGGAATTTCAGGGAAAGGGTTTTTTTGGCAATAATTCCATTATCAAAATAGCTGAACGATTAGGCAGAAATCACATTAAAAAATCCATCTCCGACACAGCTTTGCGGGAAATGGTCTTACCGAAACACAAACTCGGCTGCAAACGGGTACTCCTTTCCAATGACTTCTACCCTGCCTTGCAACGCTCAAATGTCCAGCTGATAACGGAGCCAATCAAATCCATAACCACTCACGGGGTCGCCGGAGAAACGGGCCAAAAATGGGAAGTGGACGCGATCATTTATGCAACTGGATTTGAGGCAGCCGAATTCAACCATCGGGGCATTACGATCATTGGCAGACAGGGCCGCAATTTATTTGACGAGTGGAAAAACACCGGAGCGGAAGCATTTTACGGGATGGCCGTTTCTGGCTTTCCAGGCCTGCTGTTCATGCTCGGCCCCAATTCTGGATTGGGACACAACTCCGCCATCCATATCATGGAATCCCAGATAAATTACATCACGGATTATTTGAAAAAATTAAACTCGCTCCCCAATGGCGAGTTTCTGGACGTTAAACCAAAAGTTCAAAAAGAGTTCAATGAAAACATCCAGAAAAAATTAGCGCACATGGTTTGGGCTTCCAAATGCAATAGTTGGTACAAGACTTCGTCTGGGAAAAACACCTTTCTCTGGCCAGGCCACACTTTCACTTACCGCAAACTGACCAAAAAAGTAAACTTGGCTGATTTTGACAAAGTGAAACCGATTATCGGAGCAGCAGACCTCATCAAATCGCTGAGTGAACGCGCTGTACCATTTGCAAAACCAGAACCTCCGAAAACCCTTTCTCCTCAAAAAGCCACTTAACTGGATCTTATTTTTTCGACAGCCCAACGATAGAAAAGGCAAGCGATGAACAGGGAATAGAATTTTTTACAAATAAAAATTCCTTGTTCATTTTTCGGTTGTGGTCAAAAAACAAGTGCCCCTAACTTTGTCGAAAAATAAATCATGCAGACGATCAATTTACCCGACCGAGAAATTTTATATCACGCATTGGTGAACAAAGACAGCCACTTTGAAGGCATTTTTTTTGCCGCCATCAAAACAACCGGCATTTTTTGCCGACCAACCTGTACTGCGAGAAAACCCAAACCTGAAAATGTTGAATATTATGCTTCTTCTAAAGAGGCTATTGCCAATGGCTACCGGGCCTGCAAAGTATGCAAGCCAATGCAGCTCCAAGGGGAGTTCCCAGAATGGTTACAAGGATTGATGGACGAAGTTTCCGACAACCCGGCGATACGGCTCAAAAACGCCGACCTCGTCGAACGGGGCATCAGTTCAAGCAAAGTGCGGCGGTGGTTTTTGAAAAACCACGGCATGACTTTTCAAGCCTACCTGCGGATGCAGCGCATCAATTTGGCCTTTGGGCAGATCCGGTTGGGGGAAAAGGTGACGGAAAGTGCTTTTGGAAATGGCTATGAATCGCTTAGTGGTTTTGGGGAGACCTTTAAAAAAACCACTGGGTTTGCACCTATAGAAAGTCAACAACAACAATTGATTACGATTACGAGAATCCCTACCCCACTCGGGCCCATGCTCGCCGGGGCCACAACGAAAGGCATCTGCCTGCTCGAATTCACCGACCGCCGGATGCTCGAAACGCAATTGACCCGTTTGAAAAAATATTTGAAAACCGAAACCATCGCCGGTCACAGCCCGCATTTTGAAACTTTAAACGAGCAATTGTCTGATTATTTTAAGGGCAAAAGAAAAAGCTTCCACTTGCCACTCGACTTGCCAGGTACTGAATTCCAAAAAAGGTCTGGAGCAGCTGCTAACGATCCCTTATGGCTCGACCCGTTCCTATGCAGAACAGGCCATAGCCATCGGCAACCCAAAAGCCGTCCGTGCCGTCGCCCGGGCGAACGGCGATAACCGCTTGTCCATCATCATTCCTTGCCATAGGGTCATCGGATCGGACGGAAAATTAACGGGCTATGGTGGAGGCCTGTGGCGGAAGGAATGGTTATTAGCTCATGAGCAGCAGTAAGGTTTTTTGGCCGTGTATCAAATGTAAGGCTGCGAAAATTTGGCACACCAACGTCGGCAGGGTTTTTACTGCCGAAAATTGAAAATTAATATTTTTTGTAAATAAGCCGGAGGTTGTAAAACCTCCTCTACGTTCGTTTCATGGCTGCAACCCAACGATAGTAAAGGGCCTAGGTAGAGGAGGTTTTGCAACCTCCGGCCTCCCAGCGAAAACGAATTATTAAAAACTTATTTTTGGCAGGATGAATCCGGCCGACGTTGGCCCTTCCCAAAATGGCTACTCAAGACTTGAATAATAACAGCATTGCATTTGATATGCTGCAAGTTTTTCTTTAGAAATGATACCGTTTAAACGCCTCTATGGCTTCGTATTCCGGCAATCCCAAATTGTCGTATACCTTAGCGGTATGCTTATTTCGGGCTTCCGAACGCTGCCAAAATTCACGGGCATCATGTCCGGGGAACAAAGGCCGGTCCTTCTGGGACTGGTGCTTGAAAATGGCCCTCCGCTTGCGCAGCAATTCATCTGGACTAATGGGTACCGCCATATCAATATCTTCTACGTCCCACTCTTGCCAAGCGCCCCGGTAAAGCCACACTTCGCATTCTTTCAGCCACTTAGCCCCTTTTTGTTGCAAACGGTCCAACGCTTCAAAAATCGCTTTTAGACAAACCCGGTGCGTGCCATGTGGGTCTGAAAGGTCACCCGCGGCATATATCTGGTGAGGTTTGATTTTTTCCAATAAATCAATGGTCATTTGGATGTCCTCCTCGCCAAGCGGCTTTTTCTTCACAGTCCCTGTTTCATAAAAAGGCATATCCATAAAATGGGCTTGACTGTCGGGAATGCCCACGTAACGGCAACCAGCTTTGGCCTCTCCACGACGTATCAGGGCTTTCAATTTTTGGACATCCGAAGAATCTACCTGTCCAGGTTTTTTGCTCTTGATATGTTTGTTGATAGCCTTGTACATTGCATGAGTCGCCTCTTTTTGCAGGTCAAATACTTCGTTGAAATCGTTGATAAAATCAATAAACCGGGAAGCATCCTCGTCAAACACCGCAATGTTTCCCGAAGTCTGATAAGCTACGTGCACCTCATGCCCATGATCGACCAACCGAATGAAAGTGCCTCCCATTGAGATCACATCATCATCTGGGTGAGGGCTAAAAATGATGGCCCGTTTTTGTTTGGGTTTGGGTTGTTCCTCGCCGGGCTTGTAATTCATGCCCTCTGGTTTGCCAGCTGGCCAGCCGGTGATGGTATTTTGTAATTGGCGGAACACCCGGATGTTGAGGTTGTAAGCGGTGTCATATTCCGTAACCAAGTCCACCATTTTATATTCACTGTAATCACGGTTGGTCAATTTGAGGATTGGTTTTTCCGTCTGTTGGCTGAGCCAGATGACGGCCCGTTTCACCAACTCCTCATTCCATTCCAGATCAGATACCAGCCATGGGGATTTCACCCGGGTCAGTTCCGCACTGGCTGCGGTATCGAGAATAATAGAAACATTATCGTGTTCTTGCAAATAAGTGGCCGGTACCGAGTCGCTTATGTCCCCTTCAATCGTCCTTTTGATGATGGGCGCTTTGCCCTCACCCCATGCCATCAATACGATTCTTCTGGCTTTGAGGATCGTTTTCACCCCCATGGTGATCGCTTTCAACGGCACATTTTCCTCTCCAAAAAAATCACTCGATGCATCCACAATAGTGATATGGTCTAAACTGATCAACCTTGTGACCGAATGATGCCCGGACCCAGGTTCATTGAATCCGATATGGCCAGTGCGACCAATGCCGAGAATTTGCAAATCAAGCCCACCAGCATCCTCTATTTGCCTTTCGTATTCTTTGCAATACCGCTGTGCGTCCGACCTGTCCACAGTCCCATCCGGAATGTGGATGTTTTCCCGCAGGATATCCACGTGATCAAACAAGTGCTCGTTCATAAAGCGCACGTAACTCTGCAAAGCATCCGGTGACATCGGAAAGTACTCATCCAAATTGAAAGTGATGACGTTTTTAAAACTCAGCCCTTCCTCATGGTGCATCCGCACCAGTTCGTTATACAAGGTGGTTGGAGAAGAACCTGTGGCCAAACCCAAGACGCAATTTTCCCGGTTTGCCGCTTTCATTCGGATCAAAGAAGCGATCTCGTAGGCAACTGCTTTCGAGCCACTCAGGGCATCATCAAAGATTTTGGTTGGAATTTTTTCAAATTTGGTGGCACTCATGATTAGACTGGTGTTGCTGTGATTGAGCATTTAAGCGTAGCTTCAAAAGCCCATTTTATAATTAATTAGTTTACTGATTCGAAAAGATAAAGATGGTCAATTTTCCTCAACCCTATTGCTAATTTCAACCGCTACTATCAATACTGTGCTCGTGCACAGTCCTTGGTAAAAAAAACCGGATATAATCCGATTTAGCACTGCTCCACTGCTTCTTTTAGCAGTGCAATTCTCAAAATCGGCTCAAATTTATAAAAACATTTTGAAACTGTGCACGGGCACAGAAAAATTTTTACCTTTATCGCTCAATTTTACACAACTATGTTTTGCAGGACCTTTTTTTTGAGGGAATACCAAGATTTGATGACTTCCTCTCAAGTTCGATTAATGACCCATCAGGAGATGCTAAAGCTTTAAATGATATTATACTTTCGGTTAGACAATAACAGGAACGCTGCAGACGCAGATTCTACGGATTCTCGCCGAATATTTTGAGGTACGACGAAATCCGTAACAATCCGCTAAATCCGTGTCATTTGTGATGCTGTTATTGTCTCGTTGTTATGTTTTCTTATTTTTCAGTGAAACCCTAATCAGCCATACAAAGGATCAATATTTAAGCAGAATGAACAGCAGAATTAGAATTATAGATATAGCAAAAAAAGCAGGCGTGTCCAAGGGCACAGTGGACCGGGTGTTGCACAAAAGAGGTAACGTCTCACCCATCGCCAAAGAAAAGATTAAGGCTGCCATGGAGGAGCTGGATTACCAGCCCAACGTCATTGCCAGCGCACTGGCGTATAACCGACGTTGGCGCATCGCAGCTTTGTTGCCCAACCATAAAAACGACCCGTTCTGGCTACAGCCAAAAATAGGAATGGAAAAGGCCATCAGATCATTAAGGGATTACGGAGTCAGTTTGGAGCAGTTTGACTTTCGGGATGGCGATGAAGTGCATTTTCAGGAACAAGGGAAAAAAATCTTGGCCGGTGAATTTGATGCCGTCTTGGTCGCTCCAATTTTTTCCACCGAAGGCCACGAGTTCCTGAATCAATGCTGCGAACTGAAAATACCTTACCTGCTCATCAACACCTTTTTGGAAAGGGACGACCCTTTTTTCCTTAGTTATATCGGACAAGATTCTTACCAGAGCGGGGTGCTGGCCGCCAAGCTCCTCGATTTTGGTATGTCGCCCGGAGAAAAAGTGATGGTGTTGCATTTGGAGGCAGACGTTTACAACTCCATGCACTTATTGGAAAAAGAACGTGGCTTCAAAGATTTTTTTGAAAAACACCAGCAGAAAAACATCCACATCGTCAAAGCCGCTTATGAAAATATATTTGACAAAAAAGGGCTGCGCTCCTTTTTGAAACAACAGTTTGTCGACCACCCCAATATCAAAGGCGTCTTTGTTACCACGTCTAAATTATTCCATATTATGGATTTAATGAGTGAATTAGGTTTAGAGGAAATAAAAATGGTAGGCTTTGACCTGATCGAAGAAAACTTAGACTATCTCAAACAAGATAAGATCAATTTTCTCATCAATCAAAATCCGGTAAAACAGGGATTCTTAGGGGTGATGAATATTTTCAACCATTTGATCTTAAAAAAAGAACCGACCAAAAAACAATACCTGCCCCTTGATGTGGTTATGCTGGAAAATATGCAATATTATATTGAAAAAGAGGAGGAACTACATTTGATTATTTAATTAATTTAAGTTGCGGTGTATCGGTTCAAAGTTGTATCGATGTACCGGGTACTGGTGTTTGGCAACCGAAATACCTTAATACCGAAATACCATTAAAATGCTATAATGGCAAATAAAAAAATAACACTACCCAATATTTTGGTTCTTTTATTTTCAATATTTTGGATAAATATCCATTGCCAAACCAATGTTGATTTTTCCATTTTAGAAAAAAACATAGATAGCATTGTTCAAGAAGGAATAGACTCCCAAGCCTACCCCGGTGCTCAGGTTTTGGTTGCCCAAGAGGGAAAAATTATTTTATTCAAAACGTATGGCCACCACACTTTTGATAAGAAGACACCAGTAAATAAAGCTGACTTGTACGATCTTGCCTCCATTACCAAAGTAACGACCGGCTTACCTATATTGATGAAGTTATACGGTGAGAGGAAATTTAATTTGGACGCTCCCTTAAAAATTATTTCCCAAAATTTAAAAATTCCAACAAAGGGGATTTAATTATTCGTGAAATATTGGCGCACCAAGCCCAATTGCAACCATATATTGTTTATTGGGCAAAAACGATAAAAGAAAATGGTAAATTTAAATCCCGGACTTTTAAAAATAAATATTCCAACAGATTTCCGATTTATATCACAGATCAATTATACCTGCACAAAAAATATATAAAACGGATTTATAAATACATTAAAAAATCACCACTGGAAGAAATAAAAGAATATAAATATTCAGGGCTATTTTTTCTTCTGTTGCCGGAAATAATCAGCGATTTAACAGGTGAGGATTTTGAGACCTATTTATATAAAAACATTTACCAACCCATTGGCGCAACAAACCTTACTTATAATCCGCTAAATAAATATTCACTTGCTCAAATTGTCCCCACAGAAAGGGACACTTTTTTTAGAAAAAAACAAATCCACGGTACCGTGCACGACGAAGCCGCCGCCATGCTCGGAGGCGTTTCCTGCAACGCTGGCCTTTTCGGCAATGCGGAAGATTTATTTAAACTATTCCAGCTTTATTTAAACAATGGAGAATATAGAGGCGAAGAAATCATTCCCGAAAACGCGGTAAAGGAATTTACCCGCTGCCAATTTTGTGAATCCGGTAACCGCCGGGGATTGGGATTTGACAAGCCGCCACTCGAATACGTGGAGGGGGAAAGCTATGTAGCCAAAAATGCCAGTCCCGAAAGTTTTGGGCATTCTGGCTTCACGGGCACTTTTGTCTGGGCCGACCCAAAAAATAGCACGGTTGTAGTTTTTTTGAGCAACCGGGTTTATCCGACCCGGGAAAACAGGAAACTGTACACGATGAATATTCGCCCCCGACTGCACCAAGCTGTTTATGATTGCTTCAGCAGCAAGGAATAGCTGATTTTTTTCAATACATTTGGCGCTGATCTGTAACCGTTTTCATCCAAATTTTAATGGTTATTTTTTTCCAACATAAGAGGCACTGGGTCGCCGCATTGGGATTGCTGGCCATTTTCACCATTCCTTACAATTGTCAGGTTGCTGAAACATCCAGTAATTCCGCCAGCGAAAAGCGACTGCCCGAAATTGTCGATTTCAATTTCCATGTAAAGCCCATCCTTTCTGACCGCTGCTTCAAATGCCACGGGCCAGATGCCAATAAAAGGGAAGCTGATTTGCGGTTTGATACGCAGGAAGGGGCCTTTGCAGCTTTGGGAGAAAACAAGGACCATTATGCCATCATGCCGGGCAATGTGGAGAAAAGCACTTTGGTAAAGCACATTTATTCCGCTGATCCTGACGATCTGATGCCCCCACCCGAATCGAATTTAGCGCTTACTGATTTTGAAAAAGCCATTTTGAAAAAATGGATCGAGCAGGGGGCGGAATGGAAAACGCACTGGTCGTTTTTGCCACTTACAAAACCGGAATTGCCAACAGTCAAAAATGACGATTGGATCAACAACGAAATAGACTTCTTCATCCTCGCCCACTTGGAACAGGAGGGTTTTCAGCCATCGGAGGAAGCCGACAAAAACCAATTGCTCCGCCGGGTCAGCTTCGACCTAACGGGTCTACCCCCTACCCTTGCGGAATTAGAAGATTTCCAAAAAGACACCAGTCCGGATGCCTATGAAAAAGTCGTTGACCGCTTGCTCGCCTCCGACGCCTACGCCGAAAACATGACCGCTAAATGGCTCGATCTTGCCCGCTACGCCGACACCCACGGCTATCAAGACGACCTCGAACGAGTGATGTGGCCCTGGCGGGATTGGGTGATCCATGCCTTCAAAAACAATATGCCCTACGATCAATTTGTCACTTGGCAACTAGCGGGCGACCTGCTGCCCAAACCAACCAGAGAGCAGCTCGTTGCAACGGCATTCAACCGCAACCACAAGATCACTCAAGAAGGTGGCGTCATCCCCGAAGAGTACCGCGTGGAATATGTGGCGGACCGCACACAGACTTTTGGGACGGCCTTTCTGGCCACCTCTTTCGAGTGCGCTAAGTGCCACGATCACAAATACGACCCCATTTCACAAAAGGACTATTACAGCTTGTTTTCCTTTTTCAACAATGTCCCGGAAGAAGGTTACATCCCAAAATATGGCGCTATCCCAGAGCCCGCCATCAAAATCACCAAAGAAGAAATTGAGCGTACCCTGACCTTCATCAACAACACCGACACCTTAGCGGAAATGCCACTGATGGTGATGCAGGAAATGGAAAAACCCCGGCCAACTTTTGTCCTAAAACGGGGCGCCTATGATCAACCTGCTGACCCGGTCGAACCAGCGACGCCTGTGGCCATCAAAGCTTTTCCAACCAATTTGCCGAAAAACCGATTGGGCCTCGCCCAATGGCTTTTTTTGGAAGACAACGGCATTCCCGCGCGGGTATTGGCCAATCGGCTCTGGCAGCAATGTTTTGGCCAAGGCATCGTCGCCACATCTTACGACTTTGGCAATCAAGGCTCACTGCCAACCCACCCAACATTGCTCGATCACTTAGCCGTGAAATTGCGGGATTCGGGCTGGGACATTAAGGCTACGCTGAAATATTTGGTGATGTCCGCCACCTATCGGCAGTCGGCTAAAACTACCCCTGAGTTGCAGGCCCACGATCCGGAAAACCAACTGTTGGCCCATGCCCCCCGCCTGCGTTTGACGGCCGAACAAATACGCGACCATGCCTTGTCCATCAGCGGCTTGCTGGTGGCAGAGATTGGCGGGCCAAGCGTAAAACCTTACCAACCGGAAGGATTATGGGAGGAAAAGATTGGCGGCGGCGGTGGCAGTACCGCCAAATACGTGACCGACAAAGGAAAAAAACTCTACCGCCGAAGCCTTTATACCTTTTGGAAACGTACCGTCCCGCCACCGAGCATGATGACCTTCGACGCTGTGTCCCGTGATTTTTGCATGGTGAAAAGGGAAACGACCAGCACCCCCTTGCAGGCGCTTGTCCTGCTTAATGACCCACAAATCGTGGAAGCCGCCCGCGTGCTTTCCTACCGAGCAATCGAAGCGGAAAATGATTTGGGCAAACGCATTGCCTTTATGTTCCAGTTGGCGACTTCGCGTGCACCGGAGGACATGGAGTTGGAGAAGCTGGAGGCCTATTTTAATGAAGAACTTGCCCGATTTTCCACTAATGAAAAAGAGGCGGAAGCCTTTCTGAATGTGGGGGAATACGAGCAGAAGGAGCTGCTAAAAAAACCGGAAATGGCAGCTTACGCGGTGGTGGCAAATGCTATCTTTAATTTGGATGAGACGATCACGAGGGGGTAATGTACTACTGAATCTGTTTAAGACTAAAAAAATAAACTTGCAAATCCAAGACATGCTTCTTTAAGTAATGATCAATTAATAAATTATTTTACAATGAAAAAATTGCTTTTGCTATTATTAATTGCACTACACTCGATAACTATCAATAGTCAGGAAATCGCTTTTGTTCAAGATAGTATTTTAAATTATTACATGGTCAACAAAATTGCCAACAAAAAATTTATCCCTACTGGGAAAAAAGACAAAAACGATTTAAGACAAGGCAAATGGAAAGATTACACAGTCGAAAAAGATTTTATTTGTTTAGATATAAATGGGAAGCCCAAACTATTTTATGGAAATTATTTAATTTATGCTGAAGGAAAATACAAAGATGGAAAAAGAGAAGGATTGTGGGGGTCATATTTAATTGAAGACAAATCGTTTAAAAAACATTTTTACAAAGAAGAAAATTATTTAAATGGAAATAAAAACAGTGAATTCAAATATTATTTTCCAAACAAAAAATTGGCCTCACATGGGAAACATAAAGAAAATTTGATAACTGGAGAAATGTTAATTTACTATAACACAGGCGAATTATATTCAAGTATATTTTATTCAAATGGAAAAAGGAACGGTGAAAATGTTTATTATTATAAAAACGGAAAAGTGAATTTCAAAAAACCTTACTCAGAAGACGTACCCAGCGGCCAATTTATTGCTTATTATGAGGATGGAACAATCCAAGAAGAATTCGAATATAAATCAGGCAAAGAAGACGGCAGCTATAAATACTATTATCCCAATGGGCAATTATGGATAGAGAAAATCTATGACAATGGCCGGCTTATGGAAGTAATTGGGAGCTTTTCTAATAAAGGCGAAAAAATGGAAAAGGGGACTTTAACGAATGGGTATGGGAGTGTATTTTATTACACGGAAAAAGGAGAAATATACACCACTCAGTTTTTTGAAAATGGGGTTAGGGTTCGCGAAGAAAAATTAAAGTCTTTTGATGGCAATTGACAAATTGGAGATTTTCATTGTCCATTGACATATAGGCTTGAAATCGACCATCATGGAACAACCAATAAAAGATCACCACTACAACCTCAACCGCCGCAATTTTCTCTCGAAAGCCAGCATTGGTATTGGCACTGCGGCCCTGGCTTCCCTGTTTGGTTATAGTTTTTTTAATAAAACAAAAAACGGCGTCTTATCACCGACGGCAGGCGGCATCAAAGGCATCCTCGATGCACCGCATTTTGCACCTAAGGCCAAACGGGTCATCTACTTGTTTCAGAGCGGCGGCCCCTCCCAACTGGATTTATTTGACTACAAGCCTACCTTGATCAAACGCCGGGGCGAAGACCTCCCCGAATCTGTCCGCAACGGGCAACGGCTCACGGGCATGACCTCCGGGCAGGATAAATTCCCGCTGGCGGGTTCTATTTTTGAATTTGGTCAATATGGGAAAAGCGGTGCTTGGATGAGCGAACTATTGCCCTATACTTCCAAAATAGCGGACGAGCTGTGCATCGTGAAATCCATGTACACCGAAGCCATCAACCACGACCCAGCCATTACTTTTTTCCAAACGGGTTCGCAGCAACCGGGCAGGCCGAGTTTCGGGGCCTGGATGAGCTATGGCTTGGGCAGTATGAACGAAAATTTGCCGACTTTTTCCGTGTTGCTTTCACGGGGTACTGGCCGCAAATTTGGGCAACCCCTTTATTCGAGGCTGTGGGGAAATGGTTTTTTACACTCGCTCCACCAAGGTGTGCAGTTTCGTTCTGGCAAAGACCCTGTGCTCTATTTGCAAGACCCCGATGGCATTGACCGCCAAAGCCGCCGCAGTATGTTGGATAAATTGGCCGAGCTCAACCAAAAGCAATTTGATGAATTTGGCGACGAAGAAATCAACAGCCGCATCGCCCAATACGAAATGGCCTACCGCATGCAGACCTCCGTCCCAGAAGCCATGGACATTTCCAGCGAGCCGGACCATATTTACCAAATGTATGGCCCAGAATCGACCATCCCAGGCACGTATGCCGCTAACTGTCTGCTGGCCAGACGATTGGCAGAACGAAATGTCCGCTTCATTCAACTTTACCACATGGGTTGGGACCAACATGATAGCCTCCCTACCCAAATCCGGGGGCAAGCCAAAGACACCGACCAAGCGTCTGCCGCACTAATTATGGACCTCAAACAACGCGGCATGCTTGACGATACGCTGGTGATTTGGGGCGGTGAATTTGGCCGCACCAATTATTCTCAGGGCGCCCTCACCGACACCAATTATGGCCGCGACCATCACCCCCGATGTTTTACCATCTGGATGGCAGGCGGCGGTATCAAACCAGGCATTACCTACGGGGAAACGGATGAGTTTGGGTACAATATCATCAAAGACCCGTTGCACGTCCACGACTTTCAAGCGACCATGCTCCACTTGCTCGGCATTGACCACGAGCGGCTGACGTACAAATATCAGGGCAGGCGTTTTAGGTTAACCGATGTAGAGGGGAAATTGGTGAAGGATTTATTGGTTTGAAATCGAAAACTACAATCCCTGTGTACCAGTAACATTTTTATGAAGCGACGAACATTTGCCAAAAAATCCCTGACCACTTTAATGGGCACGGCCTTGCTACCCTCCGTATTTTCTCAAAAAAATGAAACAATGAATTACCAAGACCTCATCATTGGCCACAACGATTTTAAATATAAAATCGACCTGAACTGGGGCGCTTTGAACGCCGAATTTTACCCCGTCAATGACTGTCACGAAATGGTGCAGGACTCACAGGGGCGCATTATTTTACTAACCAACCACACTAAAAACAACGTCATCGTTTATGATAAAAACGGGCGGTTAGTTGAGGTGTGGGGCACCGAATACCCCGGCGCACACGGGTTGACCTTGCATATCGAAAATGGCGAGGACTTTCTATATATCGCTGACAATTCGAGGCACGAAGTCATTAAAACAACTTTGGATGGGAAGGTTGTTATGGTGTTACCCTACCCCGCCGAATCTGGCAAATATGAAAAGGCCGACCAATACGTCCCAACCGAAACGGCCATTGCCCCCAACGGCGATATTTATGTGGCGGATGGTTATGGTTTGCAATACATTATGCACTATAATGCAAAAGGCGAATTGCTAAATGTTTTTGGCGGACGAGGAACTGAAGAAAAACATTTTGACAATGCCCACGGCATCTGCGTGGATACAAGAAAAGGAGAACCGACGCTTTTGATCACCGCCCGTCAGCAGAATAAATTCAAGCGTTTTACCATGAATGGCGAGTTGTTGGAAGTTATCCATTTGCCGGGGGCATTTGTTTGTCGCCCGGTTATTCACGGAGAAAATATTTACACAGCTACCATCTGGTCAGGTAAGGATAAATTGCCAGAAACAGGTTTCGTTTCTATTTTGGATAAAAATGACCGATTGGTTTCGGCACCAGGAGGGAGCCCGCCAATTTATGAGGATGGGAAATTGCGGCCCATGCAGCAGGTATTAAAAGTCTTCAAACACCCCCACGACGTGTGTGTGGACGATGAGGAAAACCTCTATGTCGCTCAGTGGAATTCGGGTAAAACCTATCCGATAAAATTGGTTCGGGTGTGAAAAGCCAGTTCACGAAGGATGCCGACTTCTCGCCAACTGTGAAAAGCGGTGAATTTTCCCAGTGCTTCCTTTGCTTCCTTTCGAACTGATGTACAGCGTCCCATCCATATCGAAGCACATCCCTTCTGGCTCGACGAGCAAAAATGGGTCGAGTTTTTCCGCATGCAATAATTTCCCCTCCTCGGATAAAATGATCAACATCATATTGTAAGAAGAAATGAGAAACAATTCATCGGTACGGGGATGGATGGCAATGGCCGAAGGTTTGAACGGCTTTTCTTTGGGGGGGGTATAAAACAGTTCGTCGCCTTCTTCAAGGGGAGGTTGGTATTGATTCAGATAATCAAAAATATCTTGGTCTTCGATCAGGAACATGGGCTGCCGGAAAAGTTGTTTTGAGTCGAGATCGAACACATAAATGCTTTTACTGTCATCAAACGCCTCGTCACCGTCATTGCCCTGACAAGCAATCAGTAACTCGTTGCGGATAGGGTGATAAGTGAGGCCCTGGACGGCAAATTTGACATTGAGCGGGGTGTTGAAACTTTTGGTTTTGGGTTTATCGGAATCGAGTTCGGAAATGTGGAATACGGTGCCATTTTCCTTGATGATAAACACATCGTTGCGCACCGCCTCGATACCCTTGTAGTTCCCCCTGCGCTTGAACCGGATGCTGTGTTCCAAATCGCCGTTCCATTTATTGATATAATGAATGTCCCCATCCTTGTAATTGAGCGCAATGAGGGAACGCCCGTCCGGCGAAAGACTCAAGCCAGCAATGTCGCTAAGTTCTTCCGGCAGTACCAAGGTCCGGTCGTCCCGGAGAAAATTGTAATTGGAATGGTATTCTGGGAATTTTTTCGGCTCCCTTTTTCCATCATTTGGAATGGGGTCTTTTTGACTGGGGTTGCGGAGATTCGAAAGGCCGCTTTCGGCGTCTTGTTCTTGTTCATCAAAAAAATTGTCCGGCAATTTTGAATTCCATTCACCTTGATCCTCAGTTTGGTTGTCTCTATCATTGGTGGGGGAGACACAGGAAGCCAGGAAGGATAAAGCAAAAATACAGAATACGGGTGCTTTCATATTGTTATGTTATTCATGGTGAACTAATTGCAAATAACGGAAAGCCATTTCATATTGCAAATTTAAACTAAGTGAAAGCCTTTCAGTGTCAGCGTTTAGGCCAATGTAGAAACATGGCTAAAAAAAATAATATCTAATTTACTGTGGGGTAATGCCTTGGCAAGAATATTGCATTTGAGTTGTATGTGTTTCTCTTTTATACGAAAAGAGGGATGCTAAAAGAAACCTTCACACATTTCCTAAAAGGTGCTCGGCAGAGAAAATCTATTGGTTGAGCTGACAATATTAACCCCAAAGTTCAATTACTGATTTGCCTGCTACGAGCGAGAACATCTATCCCATGGTAGTTGATATTATTTTCATCCTCCTGTTGGTGTACGGTTTTTACCTTGGTTTTTCACAAAAAATCATCCGCACCGTTACCCTTTCCCTGACTGTCATTTTTGCCCTTTTGCTTTCGCTGAACATTGTTCCGTTTTCAACTGAACTGTTGGGCTCCGTCATAAAAACGGACAGTAGCATTTTATTTTTCATTGCATTGCTGGCCAGTTTTATTCTTGCCGTTTTCTTGATCCGGATTATTGTTTCATGGTTGGAAGGGGTATTCAAAAAAGAAAACGTGAGCATGGCTACCCAGTTGAGCAGCGGCCTGATCATGGGCTCTATCCTGCTGTGCATTTATGGTTCCAGCCTTAACTTTTTCGACAAGGCGGATGCCATCGGGCCGGATACCAAGAAGGCTTCAATTACTTACAAGTTTACCCAACAATTTCCTGAAAAGGCCATGGCCAGCATGGTTTCCATCCAACCTATGATGGAAAGATTCTGGGACTACGTGTCCGGCAGTATGGAAAAAAATTACAAGGAAAGCGAACGGAAGAGCAAGCGGAAATAAGATTTTGTCGGTTGTAGACGGGGAATTAAACAACTATTAGATAATACAAATGCAAGTAGGACAAACCTACTTGCATTTGTGTTTCATGCAGCTTTGCCAAAATTTTTCGCAAGGCTTAATGCTTTACCGTTTAGTAATTTTCCAATTTCCAATTTCTAAATTTCTAATATAGTCTACCCCCAATCTCATCACCCTCGGAAGCATTTCCCTCCAACTGCGGTGCACCAAAATCAAGACGGATTTGCTGTTGCAAAATCTGCAACTTGTCCGGCATATTGATCGGTGCTCTAATTTCCACCCGCACAAAATAGTCGTTGAAAAAATAGGCTTGGTGATAGTAAAAGTTACGGTCTACCATAAAATAACACTCATAGAAATCCTCCCCAAAGATGGAAGAAATGACCTTTGGCTCTTGCGAAGGGGTCGTTTTCCCCCTGGCCGAAGCCAGGAAAATTGATTTCGGATTCATGTCCTCAAGCAGCGGGAAACCTGCAATGACAACTTCTGCAAAACCATCTTCCGTTTTTAGGGAGATGCCATTTTCTTGAGGCAAGGTTATTTTTTCGGTAAGGATCGAAGCGGGGTATTTAGCGCAAAAATGATATTCGTCGCTGCAA
This sequence comes from Saprospiraceae bacterium, assembly GCA_041392505.1. GTDB lineage: Bacteria > Bacteroidota > Bacteroidia > Chitinophagales > Saprospiraceae > UBA6168. The sequence goes on from JAWKLX010000010.1 coordinate 94,777, forward strand.
TAAAGATTCGCTTCCTGTGGTGGGATACTGGGCATTGGAGAAAATCCAAATAGCAGAAAAGATGCCCAGATAAGGGAAATGTTCATGAGCCTTGTCATAGTAGAATGGTAATCTTAATGCCACACATTGGCATACATGCCAGGTAGTGACAAAAGGGTTTATTAGTGTATCGAGTAGTTAAAAGTGCTTATTGCTAAAACGTAAGAGATGATTAGAACCAGGTTTTTAATTTTGGGAAAACCTGAAAATTTTCCCCTTGCCGCCTCTGCCTTCGGTACTGATGAATAACGTACCGTCCTTGTCAAAACAAATCCCTTCCGGCTGTTTAAAAATCGAGGCATCTAATTTTTCCATGTATTTTATTTCGCCGATTGGCGAAAGAATTACGAGTAATTTACCGACAGAAGAGACGATGCAAATGTCGGAGGTTTTCGGGTTAATTGCAATGCCGGAAGGGGCAAACGCATCCGATGCGTAATCTGAAGTAAACACATCGAGCAGCTTTTGGGAAACATTATCCGACTTGAAATGATCTTTGATTTTCTTCCGGTCAATGATGTAAACAGGCTCATTTTCCAACTTATCTTTCTCTAAATCAAAGCCATATACTGCACGAGTTCCCTTCATATCTTTACCATCGCCCGCCTTCCCCTTACAGGCCAACAATAACCGGTTAGTGGCGGGATCATACCCCAAACCTTCTACATCAAATTTTGAATTTAATTCAGTATTGTAATCTTTTACATCCGGTTTATCCTTATCCATATCCTTCACTTTATAAAGGTCTCCATTGCTTTTAAGAACAAATATTTTTTCGCCGACGGCTTCGATGCCCTCATAATCGCCGCCATGGTTGAATTTTACCTCCCGCTCAATATCCCCATTGGTTTTATTTAGATAAAATATTTTGCCTTGTTCATCATTGATTGCCACGAGCTGTTGCCCGTCTGGAGATAGGCTCAATCCTGAAATTTCGGTCAGCTTTTTAGAAAGTTTGTATTCGTCATCGGGCTTGGTCAGGTCGTAAGGAAATTGGTAATTGGCAGGTGGAGGTGCGAAGACATCTTTTTTTGAGGCCGCTGGAATGGTGTCCGTTTGGGCGGTCTCCTCTTCAGGTTGGGTATTAGCCTCGGGAGTTACTGTTGTTTGACTTTCGGGGGTTGGGTCGCAAGCGAAAAAGAAAAAAGTTATGGAGAGAAAAATTACAGTAAATTTCATTGATTGCTTTTGATATAAAATGATTGAATGTCCAATTTTGTTGCTGCGAATAAAGGAATAAATGGATGATTCCTTTACGTCCTGCGACCTCTTTTATTCCACGATCACTTCATCCAAAAATATCCAACAGCCTGCACCGGGTGCCGGGTGCCAGTCCGGATTAACCAGGTTGCTTCTGATAAAAACTTTGATAAATCGGGCATTTTCTGGCTGGAAGGCCACCGAAAAATTGGCCAGTTCGGCAGGCTTGGGGCCATCGGTCGTTGGGTAGGTTTTGCTGGCAACGGTTTTAAATCTTTGGCCATCATCTGAAACCGATACTTCCAGCCCTTTTGGAAAAAAAATGTACGACCCTGTACTTTCCAGCGCACCAACCGTTACACGGGAAACTTCTTTTTTCTCACCCAAATCAATGGTGACCGTTGCATGGCTTTTTTCATAGCCCAACCAATTATTATCGGTAAATGCCAGTGAGCCTTTCTCCAAATCATGCAAAGTAACGGCTCCCTTACCTTTATATTTATCGCTTGGTTGGGGGCTGATGTTCAATTTTTTAAACTCATATTTTGCCCTCGGAAAAAACTGACTGACTGGTTCGCTACTTTTCCAACCTGCTTTTTTTGCAAAAGCTTTTACCTCCGTGGAAGTGGATAAAACAATTGGTTCGCCTTCATATTTTAAAGAGTTGGAATCTGGTTCGCTGCCGTCAAGGGTATAAAAAACTTGAGCGCCTGCGAAATTCATTTTTAATTCAACGGATAAGGTATCCTTAAAAATATCACTGGCGGCGACGATAAGTGGCGGCATTAATTCGGCATCGCCGAAAACGGCTTGGTCTGCGCCCATGTCTATATTTAAATACGGCATTTTATTTTTGAGCAAAGCAATACCATCCTCAGTGGTTTGGGTTTTCCATAAATAGATATTTTGCAAGCGGGGAAGTTCTGGAAGGGTTTCCAGTCCTTTATCCGTTATTTCCGTACCGTATAAATTTAAATACTCTAAATAATCCAACCCCTTTAAATAACGTAACCCCTTGTCCGTCACTTTTGTATTTTGCAAAAAAAGTTTTTGCAAATGTGGTAAATCGTTGACAACTGCAATCATATCGTCGTCCACATTTGAGCCATTTAAATCCAACCAAATTAATTGCTCGGAAACATTTTTTAATGTTTTTAAATCCGTTTTTTTTAATGTTTTGTTTTTTGGAAAAACCGCTTCTAAAAAAGGGGAATTTTGGGCAATGCGATCAATTTTAAATCCCGCTTCTCGAACCTTATTTAATTTATTTTCGCTGGCGGCCTCAACGTCCAAAGCCAATATACCAGCATCTTTTTCTGGCTTCACGTATTTATTTAAAATAGACTTTATTTCCTCTGGTGTATTTGTTTCAGCTACAGTTTTATCAAAATCTGCTCCTGCTGCGACCCACCATTCCAGCAATTTTATTTCCTCTTCCGATAATTGTTTTTTGCCCTTCGGCGGCATATGTTCTTTTTCTGCTTCTTCCATGTGGATGCGCTCAAACATCAGACTTTCCCCAATGTTTCCCGCCACAAACAAGTCCCCCGTTTTTCCACCTTTTAAAATCCCTTCCTTTGTGGTCATCAACAGTTGGCCTTTCTTTTTTGAGGGGTTGTGACAGCTATTGCATTTTTCATTGAAGATCGGCTGTATAAAGTCCTGAAAAACAAGGGCATCGTCCACGTTGGCAATGAGCGGCTTCAGCTCTTTCTCCTGAAATGATTCAAATAAAAATCCGCTCCCGTGGGTCAACGAACCGCCGAAATGACCCGCCCCTATCAGCAGCAGCATCGTCGCAAAAAATACCCAGGAGAATGCCCGCCCGTTAGATTTAAATAAATAAAAAAGAATAACAGAAAATGCCGCCGTTGCCATACCCAACCACTGGTGCCAGAACAACAAATCTTTATCGTACCCCCCGTCGTTAGAAAGGAAATATCCTGATGCCGCAGCAATCAAAGCGGCCAACATCCCATATTTTAAGGTAAAACCAATTGCCGGAATGAATTCCTCTCTTTTTATCAAATGCATCAAAAATGCAATCGCTAAAAAACCAATCGGCAGGTGTAAAATCAAAGGATGTATATGTGCAAAAAAATCGAGCATTTGGATTTAAATTGGAAATTAGAAATTTGGAATTTGGAATTTGGAATTTGAGAAATTTATTATTCAATAATAATTTCATCCAAAAACAGCCAACCGGGTGATCCTTTGCCGGGATGCCAGTCGGGAATGACTGGTATATTTTTAATTATTATTTTCAAAAAGCGACCCTTTTCTTTTTTGAAAACAAGGTCATAAAACAACTGGCCTGTTGGTAAATTTTCCACTGGCGGACCAAATTCTTTTTTGGCTATTTCATTAAATTCATTTCCATTTTTTGAAATAAACACTTCCAAAGCAGCGGGCGGAAAAATCCATGAGGCGGGGGCCGACAACATGCTGGCCGTTATTTTTTCAAAATTAAACTCCTCCTCCATTTCAATCCATATTTCGACATCGGATCCATTAAATCCCATCCATTTCCCATCCCTGAAATCATTGCTCCCTTTGATTAAATCAATTAATCCAACTGCACCGATGCCGGGGTAATTTTCATGAGGAGGGTTAGCCAGTCGAATAGTTTTGATCGGGGCTTTTTTTTTATTAATTTTTAAATATTCGACGTAGACGGTATTGCTTGGGCGGCAGGCGGGGTGAAATGCTTTAGCTTTAAATTGTCCACTATTTTTTACTAGGACAGGTTTCGTATAAATGGTCGATTGTTCATTCGGTTCGCTGCCATCAAGCGTGTACCGCAAGGTCGCTTTGTCAAAAGGGAGGGAGAGGGATATGTCGTTTTCCTGCTCAAAAAAAATAGACGTAGTGGAAATTACTGGGTCTGCTAACTGGAACAAGGAAGCATCAGCGTATCCCATATTTCCCAATACATTAGCTGTGTTCTGCCGCTGAGAAAGGACCGTATTTGTCAGCAATAAAAAAAGCAAAGTAATTCTCATCCTATTTGAATCAGGTATTCTGTTTTAGGCTTTGGAATGAGGCGACAATATATTTAAAAACCCATCACTTCCTCTCTTCCCTTATCAATTTCCTAAATAAAAATCCGGCCGTTTATAGCTGCCGACAAAATAAGCTGGCCACTTGGATGAATGGCGATCAGCGGTGCATTACAATCCTTTTGTTGCCCGGGCAAAGGATAAAAACTTTTGCATAAAAAGCCCTCTTCTGAATAAACATGGATCGCACAATTTCCATCCGCACCGTGCCGAACCAGTATATGATTATTTTTATCGAACTGGGACAGAACTCCATTTGCATCCAATAAACTCAGCTGTGCAGGAAATTGACTTCGACTATTTTCATCCAATTCCGACAGAGGGGTTTTGCCAATAATCATTTCTAAATGATCGGCCTTTAAAACAAGGCAAGAACTATCAAAATCCACCGCCAACAATTGGCTACCATCAACACTGAAAGCCAGTGCGTCTACCGAAGGCAAATCGGTCGTTAGCTGGTACTCCATACTTCGCTGGGGTAAATCCCAAAGTTGCACTTCCTTGTCTTTTCCAATGGCCAATTTTCCACCGGGCTAAAGCGCCATGCAAGTCAAGCCTGCCGTTCCATTAAGTGGATACTTTTGGTTTAAAACAAAATTTAATCCCCCATTATACGCCCATTCAAAGACTTGGCCTGTGCGGTCAACAGCAATCGCTTTTTTCCCATCACTTGTAAAAGAAAGACCCTCTAAGCGGTTGCCTTGCGTTTCCAAAACACCTGAATAAAATGGATAAGGGAAGCCCCATTTGCGGATGGTATTATCCGTAGAAGCGGTGAGGATGGTTTTGTCATTATCTGTGAAAACGGCACTCACCACAGACGCCCTGTGCCCTTTTAGGGTAAATCGCAGACGGTAATCGGCCACTGTCCACACCTTGGCCATTCGGTCGTCAGAGGAAGTCAGTAAAAAACGGTTGTCGTTGGAAAAAGCCACGTGGTTGATGGCGCCCACATAATTGAGAAATTGATAATTAGGAATTTAAATTCCTAATTCACTAATAGCCTTTAATTCTTCACAAACTTATTCCGGTAAAAAACGCCATTAATTTCAGCAATTAAAAAATACATGCCCGGAGCAAGGTCACTGACCTCTATTTTATTTTCAGCTATTTCATTATTATAAAAAACTTGCCTACCGGATACATCATATATCCTGCAAATTAATTTCTCGTTTGGTATATCCAATTTTAAAAAATCACTGACCGGATTTGGAAAAACCATCATTGAATTTTCAACAATTGGTTCCAAAACAGATGTAAATAACGCACAGGGTTGGCTCAATAAATAAAACTCCGGTATTTCATCATCTTTGTACCAATGCAACCTATACCCTAACCCATCCCAAGCCACTGCTCCCCAATCATCGAAAAAGCCTCTATTAGGACCTGCCTTGTCAAAAAGGTAAGTTTCTTCCATGAAAGGATAGGAGAATTTATACAATTTGATCAGCGTAGAATTAATGGGGATAGATTCCATATTCTCCACCGCTAATGCCCCACTAAATAGTGCAGGAAATTCAACCATTTCACCGAGTGAAAGTTCGTTCCGAAAAAGAAATTCAAAATCATCAAAATAAGACCTGTAAGAAAAAATGGAATCGGCAGATTGGTGCATAATGATTTTATTCAGCACTGTATCACAACAATAATTTGGGAAACCATGAACCGTTTCTCCTTCCAATATTTTGCAGGTTTTTCCTTGTATCAAAGTATCCGAAGTATATGCCAAATGAAAATAAGCTGTTCCTGCATTAAACCCGCCATAAACAGAATAACACCATTCCGCACCCTGCGGTGCAAATTCCACTTGGGCATTTAAATTGATTTGAAACAAAACAAGAATTAGAGAAATAAATAATTTAATCATAATAGTTTATTTTAGAAAAAGAGGTTAGATATAAATAGAAATACAATTGAAATATTTATGCGCCAAGGGCAATCAATTACTCGTAGCGATTTCGTCCTATTTCTATATTTCAATTTATTTTCCTATATCTACTTAAAATAATATTTTATGATTAACGATTATTAATCAAGCCGTAAATCGCTAATCGAACTCCCCTGCATCCACCTCTTTAATAAATTTCAAAACCCCTGGGAAAAAATGTTCCTGATCGTCCCACATTGACAGGTGCGAGCCATTTGGACAGTGGAGGTAGCGGCCATGTTGAACAAGGTTGGCCATCTCTTCCATGGCCTTGGGGTCCATAGTATCATACGCAGCGCCGATCATGAGGGTTGGGATATGGATATTTTTTAGTTGATCCATGATGTCCCAATTGGCGAGGCGGCCACCGGGCACAAACTCGCTGGGGCCCTGCATGAGTTCGTAGATGTGCCCGTTAACATGATCCATCGCCCGTTGGAAACCATCGGGAAAAGGGTTCATACGGCAGATGTGTTTGCGATAATATTCTTCAATGACGATGTTCAGATAATCTGGGTTGGCATAGTCCCCTTTGTCCTCATACGATTTCAAACTATCGATCAGCGATGGCCGCATTTTGCTGCGCAGTTGGGCATTATAAGCCGCATAAGCGGGGAAACTGCCCTGCATATTCCCGGCAACCAACGCTTTGATATTGTCCTGGTATTTGAGCGCATATTGCAATCCCAGCATCGTCCCCCAAGAATTACCGATCAGGTAACAATTATCTTTTGTCAGGCCGAGCGCTTGCCGCACCTGTTCCACCTCTTCCACAAACCGGTCGAGCGTCCACAGGTCGTCGTTGTCGGGCTGGTCGGAGAGGTAAGAACCGAGCTGGTGGTAATAGTACATCTCATAACCTTCCTGTGGCAGGTAATCACCAAAACATTCCATGTATTCGGTAGTCATAGCCGGGCCACCGTGCAGCAGCAACACTTTTACCGTTGGGTGGTCGCCGACCTTTTTTGTCCAAACATTGTAGGTACCTGCCGACGTTTGAATCGGGATCATGCGGACGCCCTCAGTGCCTTCCGTGGAGGGTTGGCTGGCAGGGGAGCTGGATTCAGTGGTTGCCGCCGATGTTTCGGCAGATTCCTTGGACGGAGCATTTTGGCAAGCCAAGAATAGGCCGACCAATAAAAATGGGAAGTAGTATTTGATTATCATGTTGTGATTTTTGGGGAAAGATAGGGAAGACTATTTAATTTTTTATTTAATAGAAGTACAACATTTTCCATTAAAAAATACGCCCGACAAAATTGTCACACCAATAAAACAATTGCTGTGAAACCTTTTATAATTCCACTTGAGCGAAATAATAATATTATTAGATTTGCAAAACGAGCAAAACCAAACAGAATAACAAATGGCTGGATTTAAGGTATTTTTATTTTGTTGGGTATGTGGATATTTATATTACTTAAAATGAAAATTACCACCGAACACAACGAACGGATAGCCAAAATGACCTTTGCATCTGTTTATCCCCACTATGTGACCAAAGTGGAAAAAAAAGGGAGAACAAAGGAAGAACTGCACCAAGTGATTGGATGGTTGACTGGTTTTGATGAATCCAACATCCAAAAATTTATTGAGGATAAGTCAACATTCGAATCATTCTTTCAAAACGCAGAATTAAATCCAAATGCCCACCTTATTACAGGAGTGATCTGCGGTTATCGGATCGAGGACATTGACAATCCACTAACCCAAAAAGTAAGGTATTTGGATAAATTGGTAGATGAGTTGGCGAAAGGTCGGAAGATGGAGAAAATACTGCGTGAAAAATAATCTGCCGAAAAAAGACTTGAATAATGAAACATCGTTTCAGTTATGAATAATTTCCAATTGATTTTTTGTCTTCTATTTTTTGCCCAACAATTAAATGGCAAAACGGAAACTAACCCAGACCCACTAAAACCGGAAACGGTTTTATTTCAAATCACCAAATCAAATTCCCAGTTTACCTCCTATCTTTTTGGGACACACCACGCTTTTGGAAATTCTTTTTTTGATTCTTTAAAAAATGCGATGCCTGCACTGATTTCCTCCGAAGTATTGATAAAAGAAAATCTGGATATTCCAGGGCATTTGGCAGAAGACATCATAAACAGGCGTTCCTCAAAAACTAAATGGGCAAAATATTTAAACAAAGAGGATTTAGTATTTACGGAAAATTTATTCGCCTCCAGCAAATTGGATTTTAATAAAATGACCCCAACGGAATTGCACGTTTTTTTAAGCAGATACTATAAAGAAAGGGTTTGTCATGCAAAAAATTCAACCGATGAATATTATTCTCTCGATGATTACATTGGTTCTGTTGCCCAAAAAAACAATTTAAAATTAATAGGCTTGGAGACAACGGAAGAGCAGATTTATTTAATTAATAAAGATGTAAGAGGGATGCCCAAAAAGGTTCATAAAAAGAGGATTGCAAGATTGATCGCAAGAATACAATCCCAGAGTATGGATAATTGTTCTGAAATAGATTGGTACAGGAAAATGGAATTTGATTATAATTTAGAAAAACCTTGTCAAAATAAGCTGATGTTGACTGACCGTAATAATAAATGGATGTTGCAGTTAAAAAATCACCTCGCATCGAATAATTGTTTTATAGCGGTTGGCTTAAGCCACCTGATGTTTGAATGTGGGTTGATAAATCAATTAAAAGATTTAGGATATAGCATCACCCCAATAAAAATTAAATGAAATTCCCGCTAATAAATAATAAATTGTTCGAAGCAGGACAAGCCATACATCCAATTTTGCAGAAATACTTCATCGATAACAAATGGAATTTGAAGTACTACACACCGAAAGGCTAATTTTACGAAAACTAACACCCGAGGTTTTTGCTAATTTATTTGAAAATTATGCTGATAAAGACATCAAAAATTACCTCGGGTTAACCAGCGACGAAGCGTTAATTACTGAAAAGAAAAAATTTCAGGGAGGATACGTTACCTATGACAGGACTATTTTAGCTTTTCTGCTCGTGTTAAAAGAAAACAATGAAACCATCGGTAGGTGTGGCTTCCACAATTGGTACAAAGAACACCATAAAGCAGAATTGGGGTATGCCTTGAGCAAAGATGAATGTAAAAGGCATGGGTACATGGGGGAAGCTGTCCCTACCATTATAAAATATGGATTTAATACCATGAATTTAAACAGAATTGAAGCCTGTGTAGGCCCTACTAATATTGCTTCCTTAAAAATTATCCGAAACAATGGGTTTACCCAAGAAGGTTATTTGAGGGAACATTTTATACGAGATGGAGAAATCCAAGACACCTTAATATTTTCTTTGCTTAAAGCAGAATATGGTGATAGAAAAATGAAAGAGAAAAAAGTATTTTTATAATAATTTGCGAATTCATTTTTCGGTGAAAAGATAGACTCAGGAGATTATTATGAATGTCGGAAAATATTTAAACCCACTGAAAATCATAGAAATTGGGCTCGAAAAAAAATAACGAATCTGACGAAAAACAAAAAAAAATCGCACCTATATGTTTGAACTCATCAAAAAAAATATAGACCGACATATTAAATTAACAACGGAAGAATTTGATATTTTCCGAAAAAAACTCATTACCAAAACCTACCAGAAAGATGACTACCTGACCCAATCTGGCGAGATCTGTAAAAACACCTATTTTGTAAATAAGGGTCTTTTAAGACTTTATGACATCAATGAAAAAGGTATAGAAAAAAACACTCTGTTTGCTAAAGAAGAGTGGTGGGTTTCAGACTTATACAGTTTCCACAGTCAAAAACCCGGCACCTATTTTTTGCAGGCCCTCGAAGACACCGAAGTTTTGCAGATCTCAAAACATGTCTTGGAAGACTTGCTGCTGGCCGTTCCCAAATTGGAAAGGTTTTGGAGGATTTTACATATCAATGCCTTTATCGCCCAACAGGAAAGGGTGATGCACATGATCTCCAAAACAGCCGAGGATCGATATCTGGATTTCATTAGGAAATTCCCCGATGCAGAACTGCGGATTTCCCAAAAAAACATTGCTTCTTATTTAGGTATTACACCAGAATTTCTCTCCAAGATGAAAAACACTCTAAAGTCTTAATCTACATTAATTTTTATCCTTCCATTCCCCTTTTCCTTTGTGTTAAATTAATTTTTAACAAAAAAAAAATCAGAACAATGGAAAAGAAAATCATGCTTTTTAACCTTGCCATCATCCTGGCTATTAGTGTCTTTTCACAATCAACCTCAGAAGTCGTCGGCAAAAGTCCCTGGGGCCCTGAAGACGAAATAGGTACCCTCAATATGATGACTGCTTCATCCCGAATGGCGGTGTTGTCCAGCATTGGCAGTGGCAAAATTTACGATCTCAGCGTAGATTATTTCGTCGGTATGCCGAGTTTTCACACCCTTGGCGACCCACCCTATCAGTATTGGTTGACCCATACTCCAAATGGAACGATCGTGGACAACCCGAACGGTTTGGGGGAAAAAATGAACCGGAAAGTAAGTTACACTGGCGATGCCATCTCGATGTACACCCATATGGGCACGCACATTGACGCCCTGAACCATTTCGGCCTCAACGGCAAAATATGGAATGGGTACACACCTGAAGAGTACCTCGGCGATAAAGGCTGGCATAGGACCGGAGCAGAGACGATTCCACCGATCATTGCCCGGGGCATCCTTATCGATATTGTAGCATATAAAGAAGTGGTTCAGTTACCGCAAAATTATCGTATCAACGCCAGTGACCTGAAAGGGGCTTTGCAAAAACAAAACACGACCCTCCAACCCGGCGATGTTGTGTTAATCCGTACAGGGCAGGCAAGGTTTTACCAAGATTCCGAGGAGTATCTGCATGCGTTTCCTGGTATCAACCTCGAAGCAGTAAAATGGCTGGTAGAAGATCAACAAGTAATGTTACTCGGTGCAGACAACCTCAGTTTCGAAGCATTCCCGCCCGAGCGAGAAGACAATTGGGTCCCAGTGCACACCTACCTCCTAGCCGAAAAAGGCGTTATGTTCATTGAACAGATGAACCTGGAAAGCTTAGCGAAGGACAGAATTTACGAGTTCGCTTTTATCGCCGCTTCTCTCAAACTTAAGGGCGCTAGTGGATCGCCGATGAGACCCTTGGCAATCCCCCTCCGATAAATCCACTTTTATACAATCATTTTTTTGGCAAATACGTCCCAGCCGTTTTACAACTCCATTGGTTCTCTGTCTCCAAAGGAGCATGGGGCCTGTTTTCACTAATAATAAGCATAAAAAATAAACAGCATGATTTTTAATAAATATCGCCAGCTATCAAATGCCAACATCCGAACATTGCGCCTGCCCACAACTTTTAAGCATGCCCAACTATCTATTACTCAACCCGATCAACAAAACATTTGTAAAACTTGCGGCACCCGTTATTCCAACGAAAAGTACGCGGAAGATATGTGTCAAGTTTGTTTGGATGACAGGCAATATGTGAAAGCTTCCGGTCAAGAGTGGGTCAGTTTTAATACCCTGATGGAAGAGCACTCAATCAAAATGAAGCAACATTCGGAGGAATTGTTTGAAATAACTATCTGGCCAAGTTTTGCCCTTGGGCAGCGGGCATTTTTCATCAAATCCGACCAGGGCAACATCCTTTGGGACTGCATCCCATTAATCACAGAGCCTATTGTTTCATTCATACAACAACATGGAGGTGTACAAGCAATTGCCATTTCCCATCCTCATTACTACAGTCTGATGGATGAATGGGCCAAAGTTTTTGACGCTCCAGTCTATATTCATCAAGACGACCAACAATGGGTAATGGACTCCAAGGAAAACATCCTATTTTGGAGCGGCGATACCAACCCTCTGACACCAAAAACCACCCTTATTAATACAGGGGGGCATTTCCCCGGGAGTACTGTTTTACATCATCAGTTTAGGAATACGACACCAGCCCTTTTCACCGGTGATTCCCTGTATTTGTCGAGAGATAAAAAACACCTGAGCGCCATGTACAGTTTCCCTAATTTAATCCCACTAACCAATTCCAAAACCGAACAGGTTTTTGCAGCCATTAAATCTTATGATTTCGATGATATATTTGGGGCCTTTAGCGGTCAGGATTTATATAAAGGAGGCCGGGTCGTATTTGAAAATTCTTTACAACGATACCGTTTCGCATTCCGTCATTAATCTGGCCCTCGCTTAAACGCAGCCTTCAATTAATAACTTAAAATATGATCAGACCCTACCACCCGTCCGACAAAAATGAACTGCTTGTCCTGCTGAAGGCCAACACCCCTGAATATTTTGCTCCATCTGAGGAAAATGATTTTATTGATTATTTAGAAAAGGAAGTGGAAGATTATTTTGTGCTGGAAGAGAATGGAAAAATTGTCGGTTGCGGCGGAATTAATTATTGGGAAAATGGAACAGTAGCCAGAATTTCTTGGGACATCGTCCATCCGGATCAACAAGGAAAAGGCATTGGGAAAAAATTGACGCTTTTTAGAATCGAAGAAATAAAAAAGAACCAGACCGTCCAATCAATCATCGTCCGTACCTCACAACTGGCTTTTCGATTCTATGAAAAAGTAGGGTTTGAATTAGAAAAAATAGAAAAAGATTATTGGGCAAAAGGGTTTGATTTGTATGAGATGAGATATAAAACGGGGAATTAAAGTTTAGCATTTAAATTCCCCGTTTCAAATTCACTTCACTTTCTCCACCTGCTTGATCGTCTCGTAATTTAGCGGCATATTTTGTAAGTCCGAAAAGCGGTTGATGTTAAAATTGGGTTCGAAGGTAAACTTCATGCCGTCGCGCACGACCCAGCCATTTTTAGGGTTATGGATTTCGTTCAATAACAGGCCAATACCATTGGCGGATTTCACAATGTCCCGGATCGTGTACATTTTATCTTTAATGGGCCGGTTGGGGATTTCGGCTACTTGTTCCGGGCTGAAGTTGTCGTTGATGCAAATGATGTCCATCGTTTATTATAATGTTGAATGGTGAGTGGTAAATGATGAATGTTCCAAGAAACACAAATGTTATACTCATCCATAATCAGGTTTGTGTAGGCACTGAATTGGTTGAAGATAACAATTGCAAAACTACAAGGTTCAGTCTTCTTCAAAGCAGCCTTTGACCGAATTTTCTTCTAGTGCTTTTGGACGATTCGCAGCAGCCTTCCCATTTTCCCGGCTTTCCTTGATTGCATCGATCCGCACAAGCAGGTCTTCAAGGTGCAGTTTGGAAGTGGCATCCACCTTACGTTTGGTATGGTTGATTTCATGCTCCAATTTTTCCAAAGTACCCAATGCATTGGCTTTGATGTCGGACAGTTCGTACTGGCTCCCAGACAAAGCGAGCAGGTCGCCCATTTGTTCAATATACGCACGTTGGAGATTGCGGCGAAAAGGATCTATTTTTTGACGAGAAATCAACTCCTTGAACACCGACCGCCGGGTATCATCGAACAATGAGACCGCTCTGTAAGCTGAAATACCGTTGAGGGTTTCGTTTTCCATCATGCGGTTAAGGCGGTCAGCATTGAAGAGGGTGCGCAGGGCGTAGCTTTGCAGCCCGCCAATTTGCGCAAGGACACCGGTCTCCCCTATCCTCGACTGGATATCAATGTCAATCAACCAGCTGGGCGTTTCAAATATTTGCTCATTGACAAAATGGACTGCGGCAGCTTGCCGGTCCTTAGCGACGTGCATATAAACTGCACCTTCCTCATCAGCCGTTTTATCATATTCATAAACACCCCCAACATTATTGGCAACGTGCCCAGTATAGCGTCGGAGTTGGCCGATCACATTGAGGTACAACTCCTCCAAATTGGAGTAATCTTTCCCTTCCTCCGAAGTCCATTCGATCAAATTATCCATGATTCTTTTCAAGTTGGCGATGCCAAGCATGCTGGCTTCAACGGGGTCGCTTCCAACGTCCTCCGTTTGCGCGCTTGGGTCAACGACGCTCCGCTGCTGCTGGCCATAGCGGTAAAGCGGATCGCCCGCGCGCTCTTTGACCATGCCGTTCAGGATGTTCTTTTCCTGCTCAATGCTGTTGGCGCGGGGAAAATAGGTATAGCCGTACATGATCGACCAATCATCGTAGGGGCCAATCGCTGGGTACAGCCCAGCCCCTTTGTCTTCCGGCTGCGCCAAATAATTGAAGCGCGCATAGTCCATGATGGAAGGCGCAACGCCCATGCGCTGCACAAAGCCCGGCGAGCGCAAGGAGTCAACGGGGTACGCGCAACTCGACCCCATATTGTGCGGCAATCCGAGGGTGTGGCCGACTTCATGGGCAGCAACGAAACGGATCAGCTGTCCCATGATTTCTTTTTTGAATTTTACCTTCTGCGCTTCGGGGTTCACGGCAGCCGTTTGGATGAAAAACCAATTGCGCAGCAAATTCATCACATTGTGGTACCAAATAATATCGCTTTCTAAAATCTCTCCCGTCCGAGGGTCATGCACGTGTGGGCCCTGTGCGTTTTGAATTTCGGTCGCTACGTAGCGGATCACAGAATAGCGCACATCTTCAGGGCTCCAGTCAGGGTCTTCTTCCTTGCTCGGAGGGTCTTTGGCCAGGATCGCATTTTTAAAACCAGCTTGCTCAAATGCCTTTTGCCAATCTTCCACCCCTTGTTTGATGTATGGTTTCCAATCCTCTGGCGTTGCGGGATCAACATAATAAACGATGGGTTTAATGGGTTCGACCAATTCCCCTCTACTGTAAGCGTTTACATCTTTTGGCTCGAGTTTCCAGCGGGTGATGTAGCGACGCTCGGCAGCTTTTTGTTCGTCCAAACCATAATCAATCTGACGAAAAGAAAAATAGCCCACCCGGCTATCGTACAGGCGGGGGCGCATTTTTTCTTCTGGCAATAAAATAAAAGACTGGTTCATGCCGATGGACAGCGTCCCGGTGAGTTGGTTATCGGGCAGCTTGTCGCCTTTATAGGTCAGCACGTGACGCACTTCCGTATTTTGCGGAAATGATTTGATGTGTTCGATAAAACTTCGTTTTCCGTCCAACCCTTTAATTGCAAATTCTTTGCGCTCCCCATCCGACATCGCCCCGATCATGGGTACATCCGTCGTGAAAAACGAGCTGGGGTCAAACACGATCGCCGTACTGTCCGCATTATAACAGGAAAGCCCAAAACTGGCCACCACCGGCTCGAAATTGTTGTTTTTCACCGACAAATAAATGGGCGTGCCTTCCTCCGCCACGCTGTTGTAGGAAACCGACCGCAGCAATACCTTATTCCCTTTCAGCTGCCAGCGGACTACCTGTTGCGGACGGCTTTTCATGCCTGCCCCGCCGAAGTTCAGCCCTTTGACGTGGCCAGAAATTCGGCTCACCAACAGGATTTCTTTTTCCAATAAATCTACTGGGATTTCGAAGTAATATTTTTCATTCACCTGGTGGACGGTGAACAAGCCCTCGTCTGTTATGGCGTCCTCGGTAATGAAGTCGGAGTAGGATTTTTCCTTCCCCTTTTTACCATTGCTTTTTTCTTCTTTGGGATCGTCGCCGCCCTCTTCTTCTTGGGCATGCACCGGATGGGAAATACATATTAAGGCCAATAAAGCCAAGAGTGAGAATAACAGTTTTTTCATGCAGTTTTTATTCATTGTTTTTGAAAATGGGGATGAAGCTACGGAAATGGATGGAATTGGGGAAACCCCCTATTGAAGCAGACAACAATTCGGCAATGCGACAGCAAAGAAAAGTATCTAAAGTCGCGGTGGTTTTATAACCGTTTCTACTTCATACTATTAAGTTGCTATACACTTTTCAAGTAGTTCATTGAAATAGAGAGAGTTGCGCACTGTCCCGTATGTTTGTGTTCGACGAAAAACACATACTATGGACAGACGATCGCAACTCCCATCTGTGGGCGAAATTAAATCATTTTTCCCCCTTCACCGAAAATGTGTGGTGAAAGTGATGCTTCTATTGATTCAATGTATATTCCGGTGCCGGACCGTATGCCTCAATAAATGCAAGGCCGAAGCGGGCATTGTCCTGGGCCGGACAGACCTGAACCTGCACAATATTTACACCCGTTTTATCCGCTTTTTCAAAATAAAAAACATTGATGCCTTTTGTGTGGGCATCACCTGGCTCATTGTGCAGCTTTTTGATTTTCAGGGGTCGGTATATATGGTGATGGACCGCTCAAATTGGAAAATCGGCAAAACCAATATCAATGTCCTTTTTGTCGGCCTGTTATTGCCGGGCGGTGTGTTTATACCCATTATCTGGGAAAACCTCGACAAGCGGGGCAACTCCAACGAAGCAGAACGCATCAGCCTGATGGACCGTTTTTGCAATGTCTGGACAGACCGTACAGGCCTGCAGATAACCCTGCTGGCCGACCGGGAATTTATTGGGAGAAAATGGTTTGTGTTCCTGAAAAAGCTCAAGTGGGGCTTTGTTGTCCGCCTGCGCTACCAGGATTACCTGGGGGAGGTCGCCATGGCCTTGGACAAAACGGTCTACAAAACCGAACGGCTGATAGAGCGCAAAGTAAAGCGGAACGGCTTTTTTCAGGCCCCCATCGAACTGGACGGCAAAAAATGTTTTTACACTGTTTTTGCCAACACGGGCAAACGGAAAGGAAACAAAAAAGCGGACAAATATATTATCCTGGTTTCCAGTTTTAAAGAGTTGGGATCGATCAGTGAAAGCTACCGTAAAAGATGGGGTATAGAGGTTTTCTTTTACCACAGCAAGACCAATGGTTTTAATTTGGAAGACCTTAATTTGACAAAACTGATAAAGGCCCAGTTAATGATGGGGCTTGTTGCTGTGGCCTATGTCTTGTGCATATTGAACGGCCAGGATTATCAAAGAAAGAATAAAACTTATTTGAAAAATTATAAAGGCAAAAAATCAAAAGCGGTTTCACTGTTCCGGTTGGGATATGATAATTTAAAAAACACAGTCCATCTGCTAAATGATTTTATCAGGTTTATCCATTTTTGGATGAAACCGTTGCCCAGAGATTTCAAATCAACTTCAAAAAACCTTTTGAAAAGTGTATAGCAACTTAACAAAATATATGTGATATTTCTTATTTTCAAATGTATTACTTGGTTAGTGATTTCAGACACAGAGTTTTCCACAAAATGTGGAAAATGTTCATAGCACATTAAAAGCCAACTACTTAGCAAAAATAATAAGTTTTGTAAACCTGATGATTGAAAGAATTTTTATAAACTTACTCCCTAAAAAATACCAGTTCCTCATTCTCGTCCAGCTTGGCAATCACGGATGGCTCGTTCATGTCCTTGTCCATTGTCCGGTATTTCACCACATAGTCCACACCAATAATAACGGCCGTTGGTGTAGAACTGGAGGTTGCCGGGTGGCGTCGCTCATGGACGACGGATTCGTGTGCGTATACTCCATCAGAAGTAGGCTGCCTGACCTCAAAGCTGGTGCTGTCATCTTCAAAGCCCATGATGACGGGTTGGTAGAGGCTGTCCAGAAAGAATATCCCCATCCAGTGCCTGTCATGGTGCTGGGCATGACCGCCCTGGACACCAGCAAAAAGGGCAAATAAGGTCAAAGATGTGTATATTGAACATTTCATATCAGATGTGTTTGACCAAAGACCAAGCGGCTGCCCCAAATCATGGGCAGCCGCTTGTTCAAGAAATGGAAATCAACGGTGATGCACGACAAAGGTCTTGCTGAAAGTTTTGTTGTGGGTAGTAACCCTAGCCACGTAGAGGCCCTCCGGCCAACCTTTCACTGGAATAGTCAAGTTCACGTTTGCGGCGGTCAGCGTTGCCGTGTGTACCTGACGGCCGTTCAGGTCAAAGACCTGCACCTGTATCTGCCCTCCTTCGGTCATTGGTAGGTTCAATGAAATACGCACCAAATCGTCAGCCGGGTTCGGCACGATATGCAGTTCAGGGCTTGCCGCTTTCCCCTCATTTACCGCCCTCCGCTGCTGCGTGGCTGCAGGTTGGCGCAGTTGCCCTCATCGTATATTCCTTGAGCCAGACGGCACAGAGTGCCCCCGAGCGTCCAATACAGCACGCCCGCCATCGGGTAGGCAGGTCTGGGCTATTTGCCGCAGGTCATTTGCAGCAGTGGCATCGGGCTCGGCCCCGGCGAGCCATTTCAGGGCGATTTCGTTGTAGCGTTTTTCGTTCCAGCCATACTGCGTGCTGCCGTCGAGGGCGGTATTTTGAGCCAATATTTGAGTGACAGAGGTTTGTACGGTTGGCTCAAACTGGTCTTCCGCTTTTTGCAATTGGGCGGCCAATGCCTCTCCCTGTTGGATGGCCGCATCCATCTGACCCTGCAGGGATGCTTCCAGGCTGGAGTCGGCGGCGATGGCATCGAACCATTGCTGCAATTGGTTAGCAAGCACATCCAACGAATCGTGAATAGGCTGCAGGGTCGCCCATACGCTGCGATGTCGGCCATCAACTCCTGCCAGTCATGACGGATCGTTTCGCTCTGACCGACAAAGTTGCGATCGTGCGATGCCTGAAGCCCGACAAGGTACTACTGCCGCTCAACCAAGAAGGTTTTCAAGCAACAGACCGTAAATGCCCTGCTGCAGGTATGTTTGCTGCGCCGCCGTCAATGCATTCCAGGTGGCGGTGTCCTGTACGAGGGCCTCGTAGTCGCCATCCGGGTCGTCCGGGAAGCAGCATGGCGAAACAACCGCTGGTGGAAGTGCAGAAACCATCAGGGATACTGGTGATGGTATTGTTTTGTGCGAACCATCATCCCCAGACTGTGATCGGGAAATGGATGCTGCCCACAGCTGCATTGGAAGGCCTGTGGAACCTGCTTTGGAAAATACCCGCACTAAAAGGTGGTGCATTGTGCTGCACCTCCACGCTACCTCCGCCCTGATTGCCCTGACCTGTCCAGAAGTTGTAGCTGTTGTGCTCTTGGACGCCGGTACGGGCATCGTTATCCCAAACCAGGCTTGGCGCCCAACTGAAATCAAACTGGTTCCACTGGATGCGGGAACCTGCTGGGCCCCTGCAATCACCCGTGAAGTGCATGTCATTAACGTTGCCGGAAAGGGAATTGCCGGAGTAGGTGTTCTCGTCGGAGAGCAAGGCGGCAATGCCCGTGGGTTTGAAGAGTACCCTGTTGCATTCCACGGTCGCATCGCCACCGCCGGAGAGCTGGATGCCTGTGGCGTCGGAAGCATTACCAATCCAGTTCTTCCGTACGCAATAGCCTCTGGCCCCATAGACGCCGATACCGACCCCATCGGTGAGGGCCAGGTTGATGGTGTTGTTTTCGATGCTAAAGGCGTTCCAAAAATCCTCCGTGCTGGTCATGACGATGCCGCCGTTCAGGGGGTTGTTGCTACCCGTGGCCACGGTGATGTCGTTGTCCCTGATTTCGAATAGATTATTGGCAGTGTTGAAGAAGTTGCCGGTGATACCGAAGCCCAGGCCTGCATTGCCGGTACCGTCGGTGAGAAGGGTATTCCGTCGGATGATGCTGCCACCTTCCAACCTCGCCGGTGAAAAGATGCTAATATCGTAGCCACCAGCGATGCCTGCCGTGTTGATGCTACCTTGGGATGAAGCATTAGCCCGGAGTATATGCCGCCCCCGGAAAACCCGGTCCCTAACGGCGTAGGACAAAGCATCCTGCTCATCGAAGTCAGTGAAGGAGATGCGGTCTACTTCCAAGCTGGAATTGCTGGACAACCACCACAAGAAGTCAATCCCGAGGGCGGTCTGGCCGTCCGGGTTGTTCGGCACACCGATTGAGGGGTCGTATTCCCGCAGGTCATGGATGTTGAAACCCCGTGCAGTCAGTCTGGTATTCTGGAAATTGAACCCTCTTTCGTAGTTTAAAATTTCGTTTCGGCCAAATCCCTTGTCATCAATATTAACCGTTGTCACTCCTGAAACATCCCGGAAATCAATAGCATTCACAGCGGTGCAGCCACATACATGTGGAGATAGGCTCGTTCCATTGAGAGTGTTTCCATTGAAATTGGAGAACACAACATGTTGTCGGTTGGATTTTATTACATAAAAGTTGTTCTCGAAATTGGAATTGGCGCTAAGGATATTGGGAAAAGGCGAACCTGCAGTGAAAGTCGGGTAATGGATGGCATAATTGGCATCCTTGATGTTTGCCGAATACATCCGAATATCGGTGAGCCGTTCGGAGCGGATGCCTTTCCAGCGACAGCAAGCGGGGAAATTAGGAATCCTGACCGCACTGCGGATGGTGGTACTATACAAGGAGAAGTTCCGGCGCGGGAGCTGCGAATTGCCCCGAACCAATATCTCCGAATTGCGGCCCATGTTCCAGGTACCGCCAACGAATGAGCCATCTATATTGACGATAAGCAATCCATCAATTAAAAGCGGCAACGAGGGGTTACTGGCATTCTGTTTGATGAACGTGAGCACATTCTGGCCGGTGGAAGGCAAAATGTCGTCCAGTTCGAGTTGCCCTCCGGCCGTGCCGAGGTAGGCTCCTGGAAAATGGTCTGCACAGACTGTATCAGAAACGGATTCATCGCAACAAATAATGGTGTGCGTCACACATACCTCGCCGTTGACATCCACGAAATTGGTGAAGACATGGGGAGGAGGGAAAGGCCCATTGAAGATCGTCCCATCACTAAACTCCCAAATATGGGTGACTTCGATGACGGGGTTCAGGCAGGCTGTGGGGGTCACGATATATGTCGGGTTGAGGCACGATTCCCAACCATTTGCATAATCAGGGGCTAACGTGAAACTGGCATCCAGGCAGCAGCCGGGAATATTGATGAGTTCACAACATTCAAGAGTATCGCCGGGAAAAGGTTCAAAACGGAAACAGAGATTGTAAACTCCGGGCCCTGGGTACTCGTGTACAACCGAGGAGGTCGTAACGGTATCGGTCGTGCCATCACCAAAATCCACTACGATTGGAAAGATTCCAGCATCCAGATCAAAAGACAGGGAGGCAGCCCAAGTACAGGGTTCAACGGAAACCAAATCGACAAAATCTTCCGGACAAATACAGGCTTGAGGCAGCACTATCTCAACGGGATAGCAACAGGTAACATAGCCGATTTCATTACCTGGCACGAAATAGCTTAGGCAAATGTCATACAAGCCCGGCTGACCGTAGTTATGCGTGATTTCGCCAGCCGTTGATTGCTGGGCAGGGCTCCCGTCGCCGAAAGTAATTACGTAAGGGATACCTAGATTAGTAATGTCAATGCCGATGGAAGTTTCCAGGTTACAATTTTGTACCTCAGTCTGCACAATGTCGGGCGGGCAATGCTCGTCACCCAAGATAAAAATAGCTTGGGTGCATGTGCCGCATTCCACAACAGTATGTTCGATAAAGAACAAAGGGTTGCTCACAGAAAATGTCCAGCAGATGTTAGGCTGGTTGCCAGTACCCAACTGGTTTGGCCCATCTGTGACCACCCAGGTCTGTGCCGAAACCTGGTCGTTGGACTGCACGCACACTTCATAATCGCCATTGGGTAAGGCGACGGCTGAAGTGATCAAAAAACCGCAATCGGATGCAGCGAGCGGGAGCGCAAGGCATACCCCGGTATCATGTGGGCGAAGACACGACGCTGAACCCCAGCCAGAATCGGCTGCACGGAGCACACATGCTGGTATTGCTGAATCTGGTACCATGTGCCATGTTTTGCTGTGCAATATAGCAGGCAGTAATAAGAAAATTAAAAAACTTGAGAGTAGGTGAACTTGCCTGAATAGTTTAGGCGATAAGTTGAAAAAACCAGGAAAGGTTGTGAGTTGATAGTTGTTGGTTTCATAAAATGAACGTTTTTGATGAGCGAAATAAAATTTTACCAACAAAACTATTTATAAAATTTTAGATTTAAATTATGATATTCCCATTTTTTTTAGAATTGTTTTTCTTTTTATACCAAATTTTATAAAACACCCAACAATGTGCGCCATTATGAAAAAAAATCGATTAGCCCAAACGAACATATTCGTCATTCGCACAAATTTGAAAAAGGACTCTACTTGAGAATATATTAAAATTCGTGGAAATATTTTTCCGTAACGGGGGCCAAGGCCCCAAACAACTACCCTACTTTTCCGCAAAAATCACACTACAACACGTCACCCCACCCTCTGCTTTGATCACTTCCGAATTGTCCACCAATAAAAGCTCAACCCCCGCCTCCGCCAACCGCAGCGCCGTCAGTGGGAAGTCGGCGGGGAAAATGACGGTATCGCCGACGAGCAGCGCATTGGCTGCGCCCGGCTCATCGGGGTGGGTTTCAACAATTTTAAATGATCGGAAAATGCCTGCATCCACCCAATCAGGGTTGAGCAGCACCATGTCTTTGCCGATTTGGGTCACGGCAGATTTCAGGTGCAGGCAGCCCGTTACTTCCACACCCGTTACCGTGTATCCATGAGGCGCCACGAAACTGCGCATTTGCTCAAGGGCAGCGGCATTGCTGCGGCTCGACTGGCCGACCCAAATTTGTTTGCCGATGACCAGCACATCGCCCCCATCGAGGACACCTGGAGCCAAGATAAAATGCAGCGGCCTGTGAGGCCCGAGCGCAGTGGTCAACCCAACAATCTCCGACTTGCGGCTGCTGGCGCCGGGGTTGGTGATGATCGCCAGCTCGTCGAGCACGACGGCGCAGTCTTCCACAAAAACGCTGTCGGGATTCTCGGGGGCTGGCAGCGCCCGGATAATTTTACACCCTAATTCTTGCAAAGCATCCTCGTAGGCGGCATGTTGGCGGATGGCCCGCATGATGTCGATGGGCTGGCGGTCGAAGTGGGTGAGTTCGCACTCAGCCATTTTTGGGCTGACGGGACGGGTGATGGCGGTGGGCATTTTTTTTTTGAGCTTTGAGTTAGGGAGTTTTGAGTTTTGAGTGGTTGCAAACTTCCGATAAAGAATTCAATTAATCACAACGCTTTGATCTACAATGCCCTATCGGGCAAACTCGTTAAATCCCAGCTTTTGATTTTCATTAATTACTTTTATCTTCGTAAAAAATCATTCAAATGAAATCCGTACTCGAAAAAGAAAAGACATACAGTTTTGAGGAATACTTGGCTTTTGAGGAAAAGTCAGAAGTGAAGCATGAATTTCACAACGGAAAACTCATACCTATGGCAGGGGGAACGACCTATCACAATCTCATCAGTGGAAATATTATCCGTTTACTCGGCAACTTCTTTTTTGATAAAGAATTATTTTGCTCTGCACTCACCAGCGACCAAAAGGTTTACGTCCCCTCCGTCAACAGGAGTGTTTACCCTGATGTAACGGTCGTTTGTGGTGATTTTGAATTTTATCTGGATAGCCCTTCTGTCATCACCAATCCACAGATCATTGTGGAAGTCCTCTCCGATAGCACGGCTGAATACGACCGCACCACCAAATTCGAAAACTACTGCTCCATCCCTTCTTTCCGGGAATATTTGCTCGTAGCCCAAGACCGCCCTTTTGTGGAAGCATTTTACCTTCATGACCCTGAAACAGCGCTCTGGAAAATTTCAAGGGCATCGGGTTTGGAAGCCTCCATTACTTTATTGTCTATTGATTGTACCTTGGCACTGAAAGATATTTACCGGATGGTGAAGGATTTGAAGGAGGTGGAATAGGTTAAGAGATAACGAGTTCGTCATAACATCTTTCAAAACTTCCCCATACCTTATAACTCCTGTATTTCTATAAAAGCTTCCTTTATTGCGGCCAACCGCTTTCTTTTTATTTCATTATTTGAAAGTATAATCTTCCAATTACTGAGAGAATTACGATAACCGTAATCAACGAATTTCTTTTCAACTTTGAATCAATATTGCTTTGCTGAATGGCAATCATTGACCAAATTAAAATTATTAAAAGAGGTATTCCTGTTGCCAGTTCTACAATTTTATTATTGCTCGTAAAGAATACTACCATTAAAACTATCATTCCTATTGACAGTATAATCTGCTTGTTTTCCATTTATTTGATTTATTTCGGCCTTAATTCGTTAATTAATTCGCTATACTGTTCTAATTCTTTCGGTATAAAAAAGGAATTAGAATTATTACCCGATTTAACAATTGCGCCGTATTTGTTTTCAACAATTTCCAAGATTTCATTTTTTTGAATCGAAACGACATTAGTCCTTATTTGAGATTTAATTATTGTATCCGAATCCCATTTGATTTCAAAACTTTCCCAAGCTTGTTTTTGCAATTTTATCCCTCTTCTTAATCCAATAAACATAGCGATCCCTGCAATCGGAATCATTATTAGAAATACTTTTAAATCAAATCCCGAATTTATTATTGAAATTGTAAACCCTCCCAAAACAGCAATTATCGAAAGTACAATCCCCCTTTTTAATATCTCCTTTTTCTTTTCTTCAAAGGAGTCATTTTTTAATTTATAGGTTTTCGTCATTTTTCTTTTTTTATTTTATTAATCTTGATTTACATAAGTCGTTTCCCACCCATCGAGCTTACAATCAAATTTATATCCTATTTCCCACTATGGTACAAAGTGTTACCTAACCCGCCCACCCATCATAACTCATCCGATGTATAAATTTTGAAAGCAGCGCAGAACGGATTTTGTAAACCCCCATAGATAGCGCCGAGGTAACACTTCACCAGTGAAGTGTTAAGTCAGGCAAATAAGCAGTGGATTTGCAAGAAATGCTTTGCATTTTGGCTTTTCGATTTCCATAAAAAGCAATTTCAATTGTAACGAAATAACGCTTTCATCACCACAACAACGCCTCCAACGCCGCTTTCTTTTTATTTCATTATTTGAAAGTATAATCTTCCAATTACTGAGAGAATTACGATAACCGTAATCAACGAATTTCTTTTCAACTTTGAATCAATATTACTTTTCTGAATGGCAATCATTGACCAAATTAAAATTATTAAAAGAGGTATTCCTGTTGCCAGTTCTACAATTTTATTATCGCTCGTAAAGAATACTACCATTAAAACTATCATTCCAATTGTCAGTATAATCTGCTTATTTTCCATTTATTTGATTTATTTCTGGCCTTAATTCACTAATTAATTATACTGTTCTAATTCTTTCGGTATAAAAGGAATTAGAATTATTACCCGATTTAACAATTGCGCCGTATTTGTTTTCAACAATTTCCAAGATTTCATTTTTTTGAATCGAAACGACATTAGTCCTTATTTGAGATTTAGTTATTACATCCGAGTCCCATTTGATTTCAAAACTTTCCCAAGCTTGTTTTTGCAATTTTATCCCTCTTCTTAATCCAATAAACATAGCGCGATCCCTGCAATCGGAATCATTATTAGAAATACTTTTTAAATCAAATCCCGAATTTATTATTGAAATTGTAAACCCTCCCAAAACAGCAATTATCGAAAGTACAATCCCCTTAATATCTCTCCTTTTTCTTTTCTTCAAAGGAGTCATTTTTTAATTTATAGGTTTTCGTCATTTTTCTTTTTTTATTTTATTAATCTTGATTTACATAAGTCGTTTCCCAACCATCGAGCTTACAATCAAATTTGCATCCTATTTCCCACTATGGTTTTTATAGGTTTATGGGCGTTGTTGTGATGAATAAAATGGATAAAATTTACCCAATAATTTAAAATAATTAAGCGGCCTTCTTTTTAGAAACAGGCATACCTATCTTAGTCATTTTATTTAGGCATTTAATTTTGATGGCCGCTTCTGTTTTTGTTTTTCAAATATCCTCGAATAAAGTGTTGGCCCAAAATCGTTTTGAACCTCATCATTGCTGTTTCCGATAAACTGCGCCTATGGTAACCACTTTCCAACTTCCATTCTTCCCTGCCAATTTCCTCTATTTTTCCGGAGTATTTTATTTCTGTCCAAATCCAATAATTCGTCAAATTCGTCCACCCAATAAATTGCGTTTTCCTGCGGTGGGATGATGCCCTCTATTTCCAATTCTTCAACAGCACCCATACTTTGCATGTGTCGTATGCCCCGTCACCACTGAACCTGTCCACCGGTGGTTCTACCTGCCCCAACATTTCTTCCACCTGCTGTGCATCCCTGTCCCCTTTCCCATTTTCTGTCAGCACATGGGCAATGACCAGGCCTGTTTTTTCATCCACCGCCAAGTGCAGTTTCACGTCCGCCGCTTGCTTATCCCGTGCTTCCTTGTTTCCATTCACCTTCCCATATACTTTCAGGCCTGTTGAATCGATTACAATAAACATTGGGGCTTTGATTTTGGCACTTCTATGTCAACATCAAGGCCCACGGCCCGGTAGGCATATCTGGGTATAACAGCTAAGACCACCACATCAAAGCCCATTATCTTGGTTATTGCCCCTGAAAAAGCCCTGTAATTGCCGGTACGCAACCTGAACACTGCCTTGAGCTGTAACAGGCATTCTATGCACGAATCACTGTATTCAAACTGAGCCCCCTTCGTCCGGCCCGTCATAATACCACTCCGCAATGGCTTCTTCATCTATCCAGATCGTTATGTAAACCCTCCCAAAACAGCGATTATCGAAAGTACAATCCCCCTTTTTAATATCTCCTTTTTCTTTTCTTCAAAGGAGTCATTTTTCAATTTATAGGTTTTCGTCATTTTTCTTTTTTATTTTATTAATCTTGATTTACATAAGTCGTTTCCCACCCATCGAGCTTACAATCAAATTTGTATCCTATTTCCCACTATGGTTTTGCAGGTTTATGCCATTTAGTGGCAAATTGAATTTTGGGTAACGATTTGATGCTGTTCTTCTTTTATCTAAATTTCGATGAACCAATTCAAACTTATCCAAAAACTATGGCGAGCATTTTTTTCCAAAAATGAATTTACCCTGTAATCCATTCCGAACTCGACCTTTTGCTTTTCTGTCGCTGTATACCCAAGCAGCGGCACCAACCTTATTTCGAGGTCATATTCAGCACTTTGCATGCTGTTGAGGTATTCATTGCTGATTTTAATATAAAATTCTTTTGGGTCTGCCGATTGACCATTTAAAGGCATTTCGGTCGCCAACCTATATCGCAACCTGTATTCTGTGTCATCAACATTAGAAAAAGTTTGGTCAGTAACAACACGGTGTGCCAACCTCAGGCTGGGCAGCCTCTGCGTGATGGTATATTGTTGAATAAGACGGTGTATGGCCTGCCCTTCCCGAAAACGGAACAAATAGCCTCCGGAAAGTCGAGCGTTTAGACCAATCTTTTTTGCTACTATCAATGAATAATCCGTAAGTAAGTATTCGTAGCTTTTATCCTTATCCATGTTGAACGTTCCCCTTTGCAGCAACTGGCGGGATTCTATTTTGAAATTTGCCGACCAACCTTTTTTCAACTTATAGTTTAGGTTTATAGAGGGTAAGCTACCGAACTGATAGGTGCTTTGTGCCATGATAGTATAGGAGAATGACAAACTCAGGCAAAGCACGACCAAAAATCGTTTTTCAATATTCAAGATGACTGGAATTTTTAAATACGATTTGAGAAACTGTCAGCTTTCGGCCTGAATCACTGAACAGGTACTCGAATAAATCAATACTATTTCCGTAGCAGCACTTTACGACAACCTCATATCTGGTAATACAATCTTCTTTACTTTCTCCTGTTTTTATTTTGTGCAACAAGACGTGAGGGTCACCCGAATACTGGATTTGAACCCTTCGAGTTTTATATTTTTCACAGTCTTGTCCAAGATAAAAATCTATCGAATCCCGGAGCGTTTTATTTAATCCGTCCCATTTTACCTGGATTTCGATATCCTCCAAGTTCCCAATCGTATCAAATTCAATGCTGTATTTTCGGTTATCCATTTTGAACTTTGCTTCCACGCTCGTGCGGTTGAACCCTTCTTCTAGGTACCATCTAACCTTCTTCTTTACAGCCAAAGAGTCTATGAAATCAAGTGCGATGGACGGAACATCCTTTTCTTTCAACCGACTTTCTTTTTCATATTTAACCTGGGCATGTATTTGATTGGTGCAAATAGCGAAAGCCCAAAAGACTGTACTTACAAAAATGTGCTTAAACATTTATGTTGTGTTTTATCATTTTTTGAACAAAAACATTACTCGGAACGATCACCCCCTCCCCGTCTTTTGTCTTAATGATCACAAAGAAAAGACCTATGTCGCTCACTCTTCCCTCAACCTGATAATCTTTATCAAAAATGCTAATCGAATCGTCCAACTTGACCGGATGGCTAAAAAATATAATAATCCCCGAAGTGATGTTGGACAAAATTGACCACTGAGCAAATAAAGCTACTCCCAAAATGGCAAGAAAAGAACTAATAAAAATGACCAACTCGGATTGATTGA
Source organism: Saprospiraceae bacterium (assembly GCA_041392505.1). GTDB lineage: Bacteria > Bacteroidota > Bacteroidia > Chitinophagales > Saprospiraceae > UBA6168. Next base: position 123,310 of record JAWKLX010000010.1, read on the forward strand.
CACCCCAAACAAAGAAGAGAACAATAAGAATTACTGTGAGCAAAATGAAATTTGCCCCCTTTTTTACAACCTTGCCCCTGCTCTTTTGCATCAAACTATTCTCGACCGTTTTATCTATCATTTTACTTGAAACAATTCGCATAATAATATAAGCGGTCAAGACTACGGCCGTTTCAACTATTTTTACGTCCATTTTTTGTTTCTTTTTGCTCGCAAAGAACAACTGCATTGTCGCAGCGGCACTCTGTATAAATGCAGTTATGTTTAGCGATTATTAAAATAACGGCCAGTGCAGCCGCAATTGCCTGTTTTTGCTGGCAATTAACGACTGCACTTTATCCTGCCCAGTTTTTTCTTTTTTTTATTCGAGGAAATCTACGCTTCCATCATCCATATCATACACAGCTCCCAAAATCTTGATTTCTCCATTTTCTTCCATTTCTTTAAGAATTGGGCTATCGCTTCTAATTTTTTCAATCGTGTTTAGCACATTGCTTGTACATGCCAAGTGTACGAACTCCTGATTTTTGGAAGTCCTTTCCCCATCATATTCTATTGATTCAACCGCAGGTCTGATTTTGGCAAGCATTGAAGTGATATTCCCCAACTTCACATCATCAACTGCAGCTTTGACCGCACCACAATGTTCGTGTCCCAAGACGAGTATCAATTTTGAACCAGAAACTTTACAGGCAAACTCCATACTTCCCAAAACATCCTCATTGACGAAATTGCCCGCTACCCTCGCAACGAATAAGTCTCCGATGCCTCTATCAAAAACATCTTCAACGGGTACTCGGCTATCCACACAAGACAAAACTATCGCCTTTGGATATTGGGCCAGTACACTTTTTCTTACCTGAGCAGAGTGGTCACGGGCCGTAAGGTCGTTCTGCATAAAGCGTTTATTGCCTTCCTTCAAAGATTGTATCACCATGTCAGGGGTGAGTGCATCTTGTTCTTCTTTGGTCAAAACATCTTCCACTACACCAACAACCTGTTCTTGCTGTTGTATTGTTTGGTTTTGTCCAGTTTGTTCTCGTTGCTGATCTGCATTGGTACAGGCTGCAAAAAATACAGCCACAAAAATGAAAACACTAAAAATGTTTTTCTTCATGTTTTGAGTTTTAGAAATTGATGAATGTAATTATGTTTATCTGGTCTCTTTTGCCATTGTTCAGGAACTGGTTCATGTAGCCAAGCTCAAATTTAGCGGTACTGTTGAGGTTATACCCCACGCCAAAGTACAGTCGATTCCTATCGAAAATAACCTGGTCATCATTGATGAATATCTCATTGTAAACTGAGCCGTACCAAGTATTATCAACTATATCGGAATTGTTAATAGCTATATTAAACGCAAGAAAATATCGGAATCTCAACCTGAAATCTGTGGCTTCAATCCACCTTTGCTCAAAGCGGTACCGATGTTGGAGCTTTACTCTGGAAAACGACTGTCGGGTGATGAACTGTTGAAAAACCCTGTGTTCGTTTACATTTAGTTTTTCGTCTGAGTTGCCAGTATAATTTTGACTATGAATGTACCCATATCCTAACAGTAAGTTATTGTTGTTTTCAGTTATGTTGAAGCCTATTCCTGTCCGTAAAAGCAGTTGTTCAAGGTCTCCTGCCACATTATAATTCCGATATTGGACTTCATGATGCCAATTCCATTTGGAATCGATTTTTTTATTCCCGAAATAGATCATCCAATTACCTAAGTCGCTATTCTGAACAAACCCTATTGTTGAAAAAAAAAGAAGTAGGAAGGCAAAGATTATTTTTTTCATTCATTGGTTTTTATAAATACTTCCTTATTTGATAGTAAAACTACCACGCCCCGTTAATGTTTAAATTTGGTGAAGATATTTTTCTTATTTCTTCTAATTGGGGAGTAAGCAAAACTGCATTGTCGCAGCAGCATTGCATTGATGCAATTGATGATAGTGCTAAAAATATCCAGCAAAACCTTGTTTGGAGCGGGTACAATAACTAGCAAAGCCGACCAATAAAAGGCCGACCTTACATCTCCTTAACCCCAACTACCAACTAGGCAGCGAAGTGTTAGGTAAAGTGCATAACCATCTTAAATCCTAAATTCAGGTAATTGCAAGGCAATAGGAAACAAATCATGATAGATACTTTAATTCCCACTTTCCTTATTAAATGTGAAGCTGCTTTTATCACCACAACAACGCCTCCAACCCTTCCCGCGTACATGCCACCTTTTCCGGCGATGCCACAAACTCCCCGGCGAGTGCCGATTTCCGCTCCTGCATCTGCAAAATCTTTTCTTCGATGCTGTCACGGGCGATGAATTTCACCGCCATCACCTTTTTCGTTTGGCCGATGCGGTGGGCACGGGCAATGGCCTGGCTCTCGGCAAAGGGGTTCCACCAAGGGTCGAGGACGAAGACGTAGTCGGCAGCGGTCAGGTTCAGCCCTACCCCACCCGCTTTGGTGGTCATAAAAAACGCCTGCACGTTTTTGTCTGCATTGAATTGGTCAACTGCCTTTTTCCGCTGGGCCGGCGGCACATCGCCCGTCAACCAAGTGTAGGCATGTCCTTCCTGCTCAAAATGATGGCGGTAGAGTTGCAAATATTTTTCAAAAGAACTGAAAATGAGCGCCTTGTGGCCAGAGCGACGGATTTTATCCCAATAGGCCAACACATCTTCGAACTTCCCGCTTTCCATTTCGGATGTCGGATTTGGGATGTCGGATTCTACTCCGTCCGAAATCCCAAATCCGACATCCGAAATCAACAACGGGTGGTTGGCAATTTGCCGGAGACGGGTGAGGGCGGCGAGGATGGCGACCCGGTTGGTGGGGTTGCCGGGGTCACTGATGTTGAGGAGTTTGTTGCGGGCAGCAGATTTTTCTTTTTCGTACAATTTCCGCTGCGGCTCGGTCATTTCCACATAAACAATGGCCTCGGTCAGCGGCGGTAAATCGGGGGCTACTTCCTCCTTGGTGCGGCGCAATAAATAAGGCTCGACCAGACGGCGCAGTTCGTCTTTTTGGATATCGTTGTCCTGTTTTTCGATCGGCCGGATGAAATGTTTTTTGAAATAATTAAAACTGCCGAGCATGCCGGGGTTGAGGAATTCCATCTGCGCCCAGAGGTCGGATAAAGAGTTTTCGATCGGCGTGCCGGAGAGGCTGATGCGGTGGTTGGCTTCCAGTTCACCGACCGCTTTGAACACGCCGCTTTGGGGGTTTTTGATGTACTGGCTTTCGTCCAATACTACGTATTCCCATTTGATTTTTTGTAAAATATCCAAGTCCCGGCGGGCGGTTTGGTAAGTTGTAAAAACGATGTCGTAGCGCTCCAACAGTCGGGTATCCTTCGTGCGGTTGGGGCCAGTGTGGTTGCAGGTGGTCAGGCCGGGGGCAAATTTTTTCACCTCCCGTTCCCAGTTAAACACCAGCGAGGCAGGTAAAATGACCAATGCTTTCAAAGGCACAAAATTGCCACTCTCCGCTTTTTCCCCAAACAAATCCAATTGAGGTTGCCCACCGTCAACCGTCAACCGTCCGCCGTCAACCGTCAATCGTTCTTTTGCCAACAAAAGCACCACCAACGTCTGCAAAGTTTTCCCCAATCCCATGTCGTCGGCAAGGCAAGCGCCCAACCCTTCTTCGTGGTGACGGGCCAACCATTTGGCGCCGGCCAATTGGTAAGGGCGCAATGTGGCGTTGAGCAGTTTGGGTAAATGGAAAGGGGTTTCTGCTTTTTGGGAAAAAACATCGGCCTCCGCCAGCCCAAGGCTTTCCAACAAAGGTCTTTGGCTTTTGGCGAGGCGCAGGTTGTCGCCGGACATTTTGCCCAAATGAGCCAGACCGTGGAAGCGGGCCATCCATTCCAACGGGATCAAAAAATAGGTGCCGTCGGGCAGTTCGTAAAAGCGGTCGTTGTCGCGGATGTGGTGGATGAGGCGGGCAAAAGGGAACTCGAATTGGCCAACCGTGATTTTGATCCGCAGGTCGAACCAATCGTTTTCCTGCACGACTTCTTGCGACCATGAGGCCGGCAACAGGCTAATCTTTTTGTCCTCAAAATCAGGGAGTTCCAATTGAAAACCAGCGGCTTCCAGTTCATTTCGCAAAGCGGACAATCGCTCCACCGTTTCGTAAAAAGCATCTTGTGAACCAGCGGTCTCCCCTTCCCCGCCCGGCACTCGCCAAAGCGTACCTTCGACATTTGAGAAGCGCAGTTTTTTCAAACGATCAACGGCCTGTTTTTCCAAGTCGGGACTGCGTTTTACCTGCATCACCCGGATTTCCGATTCGCTTTCAAAATGCAGTGCCGTCCGCATTTCCTGTCGGTCGCCCCAGAGGAACATCGCACCCATGTACTGAAATTTCAACTGGACGAACCACTTGTTTTTAAAGGGGTGTTTGGACAAAGCCAAGCGGCAGTTTTCCAACTTGCGAGTACTCGTCACATAAAACCCTTCCGCCTCGATCTCTGATTTTTCAACCGCTTTTAAAATGAATTTCTGGAAATAAGTCCGCAGCATGCGGTTGGGTACGATGATCTCATCTTTTTGGATAAACGGCTTGACCCAGTAGCCATTCAATTCCGGCAACTGGTACAGCGTACCACTCACAAACAGCCAACCGGGTTCATTGGTCAGTGGCACCACGTGGCGTTCCCGCACCAGCCAGCGGTCTTCGCCCGTGCTGAAATTGAGGCGGTAGCGCACCCCGTCCTTCGTCCGCCGGAAAATAAGGTGGGGTTTCAATTCCACCGTGGGGGACTGCACCCGCACCTCTTCCACGATCACTTTTTTTTGCACCATGAAGGTGAGCGGCCAATTTTCCTCCACTACTTTTTCGAGGAAATTAGCCATGAGCCGATGGACATAAACGGTGGCCACTTTTTTTATCTCCTCTTCTTGCAGCAATTCGTCCAGCGGTATTTTCTTCCTGCTTTTGGGAGGCTGGTACTTTTCCTCCAGGTTCTTTTCCGATAAGGCTTCAATCAAAGAAAAAAGGCGGCTGACCGCCGGGGTCATTTCATGTCCGTAGCTGCCGATGGTATCCGGCGTCGCCCGCTGCACCACAAAGGTGAGCTTGCCCGCTTGGTCGGTCTTGACGATCCAGGCATCGGGCAGGTACCACCCGCCGGGGAGGTAGCGGTGGATGTTGTAGACAATGGCTGTATGCTGTGGAATGGTAGCAGTATCGGCGGGTTGGTCCCTCATAGGTTGTTTTCGGCAAAAGTAGGGAAATAGTTGTTATCGGTTTTGGGATCGTTAATGCTCCAACCATCTATCAGGATTTACCATCAGCCGATTAACACATCCATTTTCAGGCAAGCATCAAATAGAGGTGCTACATTTAGGGCGTCATTTATTCGCTTTCTAAAACCTCTTTTTATGAAAACCTTCACGCTGCTTTTTTTGCTCTTTTTTTCTTTTCAATTATCCGCTCAAAACACAGCAGCGGACAGTTTACTGATGAATATCCGAAGTTTTAGGTTCTCCATCTTCGATGCGTTAGAGTTCAACTCCAATTCCTTCCTGTTGAGCTACGAACATCAAATCAACCGACATTTATCACTATTGGCCGAGGCCGGGCCGACGATTGGTTCGGCTTTTACAGAAAAAATTAAAAGGAAAAGGACATATGGTCCTAAAATGCGGTTTGAATTAAGGGGTTATGGTAAAGTCAAAGTTTATGGGCGCTTCTACGTGGGGTTACAGTACATGCACAAGAGATTAGAGGGAGAGGATTTTGAAAATTCATTTAAAATGCCAAGAACACGGACAAAAAGTATTAGATATGAATATGATTATCTAAAAACGGTAAACGCCCTACATGTAACAGCAGGTGTATTGTCAATAAGTCGCCGGAAAATGTTGTTCGACTACGGCTTATTCGTTGGCTTTAGGCATAAGCAACTTAAAGCGGTAGGGGTGCCCGAGAATCTTGTCATAGACACTGACTATGAATACACACCGTTTCAACCTTTTGAAATAGTCCCCTTCGATAACATGAGGATTGATTATGGGTTCGTAATCCGGATCGGGATAGGGCTTAAATATAATTATCGGGATTTTCTTTGATTGGCCCGTACGAGCGGTTCTGAGGTGAAATATTTTGCTGACAATTCTCACTCCCTCCGCCTTCCTTTTTCCATCAGGAAAATTGTTTTGTCATCAATAAAAACCTTAACTTCCGCATTCAAAACTAAAACAAAGAGGAACAATCAGTGACACTTCACACCATCATAAAAAGGCAATTGGACAGGCACATCAAACCGCTGTTCAGTCGGCCTTTCCCAACGACAAATTCCTTTCCCGGTAATGTTTGGTTTCCCAAAAGAGTGAGATAGTTAAATTGCAGGACCACGTAGCTCTTTGCGACAATTAGTATTTTTGGAATATTTCACTAAAACCCAACAAGTGCGACACCTGCTACTTATCCTACTAAATTTTGTCACCGCGGCAGCCCTTACTGCCCAATCGGACATTTTTGTCATCGACAAAATTGAACAGGACGTTTTGTTAAACGATTTTTTGTTGGTACAGGAAATGGATTCGGCCGACCCCGGCTTAGCAGAAATCCAAAGCAAGGAATGGCAGGAGCGGTTTGTCCCTTACCAAGATTTTGTGCAAAAATATTTGCCCGCCGCCGCCACTGGCAAGGTACTGCTCGACCCATCCAAAGTGTACTGGTGGCGGTTGTCCATCCGCAATGAATTGGATCAGCCGATCAACGACTGGGTGCTGCACACAGGCCGCAGCAATTTTACCGAGGTTTTTATGGTTGGGGAAAACGGCCAACTGGTCGATACCAAATACACCGGGTGGCTGATGCCGACCGCCAAAAAAGATTATCTGATTGGCAACCGGCAAGCGGAACGGGTTCCTTTCAGCCTGGCCGAAGGTGCTTCGGTTACCGTTTACGGCAAGATGCGGGTGGTCAATGAAAAAGAGCCCTTTATTTGGGTCCAACTTTCCAAAGAGGATTATTTTAAAAACTGGCAGTTTATTGAAAAGACCCGTGTGGAATGGGCATCCATCGGCTCCCTGCTCACCTTCATTTTGTTCAGCATCCTCCTGTATTTTACCACGAGGGACCGGGTGTTTTTGTGGCATTCCCTTTACCTGAGCGGCATTTTTCTCTACCTCCTCGAATTTTTCAATGTGCTGCCCGATCTGGTCTGGATGCGTGACCACCGCATATTCAGCCAAGTGTTTATCTATGCGACCCTCTGCCTGATGGATGTGGCCTACATCCAGTTCATCCGCCAATTTATGGACATGAAAAAAAACCGACCCGTCTGGGATCGGCGGTTTCATTGGTTCGCAGTGGCGAGGATAGTATTTGCCGGGCTGGTCATTCTTTTTTACCTGGCCACCTTCAATATGAAAAGGTCCGATGACGTGACCGCTTTTTTTCTGGTGATGGAGTATGTGGGCATGATCGGCTTGTTGCTGTGGTTGTTCGGGTGGAAGGACAAACAAAGCCGGTTCCTGATCGCCGGGACTGCGATTTTTGTGGTGGCCATCGTGGTCAATGCGTTTTCCGTGGTCGCTGGCATCGGGCTGATTTTTTCCTTTACCCAGTTTGGGGTGGTAGGTGAAGCGATCCTTTTTACCATTGCCCTTGGCTATCGGATGCGGAGAATGGCAAAAGAACAACAGGAAGCCAACCGCTTGAAAGACTTGGACGAGTTCAAGTCGAGGTTTTACACCAACGTTACCCACGAGTTCCGAACCCCGCTGACGGTGATTATGGGAAATACGGAAATCGGTAAAGGAGAAGTCCAAAACTTGGAGGAGACGCCAACCTCCTATTCGTCCAAGACAAAAGTATTACTTTCCAATTTTGACACCATCGCCCGCAACGCCAGCCAATTATTACGGCTCATCAACCGCTTGCTTGACCTTTCAAAATTGCAGTCAGGGAAAATGCCTTTACAGCTAAAGCAAGGCGACATCATTAGTTATTTGAAATACCTTGTTGAGTCCTTTCATTCTTATGCTGCAAGTAGGGAAATCAATGTCCGCTTTCTCTGTGAGCTTGAACAGTTTGAGATGGATTTCGATGCTGAAAAAATGCAGGACATTCTTTCCAATCTACTTTCCAATGCTATTAAATTTAGTCCACCCTACAGCGAAGTAATCGTTACGGTAAAAGCGGTATTTTTAGAAAAACAATCAACCGAACAACTGCAAGTCAGCATCAAAAACAGCGGTGAAGGCATTCCATTGGAAGCGCTGCCCTTTATTTTTGACCGCTTTAGCACCGCCAAAGATACGGGCAACCCAGCAGGTGGATCAGGTGTAGGACTGGCATTGACCAAGGAACTGGTCGAATTGATGGGTGGTCGGATCAGGGTAAAAAGTGAACTGGGGCAAGGGGCCACCTTTACCTTCACACTGCCAGTCAGTCGGGAAGCATCAAAAATGGAGCAGTCTACCTCTGAGTTATTTCCTGTCGAACACGGCGCGGTTGACGGGGCCAATTTGCCCTTACCGGTTCCAAATAATGAAGAAGAAAAACCAGTCTGTCTGGTGATCGACGACAACGCAGACATTGTCCGCTACCTGCAAAACTTGCTCGCCAATGAATATGAAGTGATCGTGGCTTTTGATGGCCAACAAGGAATCGAGAAGGCGCTCGAACAATTGCCCGATGTCATCATCAGCGATGTGATGATGCCGGAAAAGGATGGGTTGGAAGTTTGTGATTTTTTGAAAAATGACGAACGCACGAGCCATATCCCCATCATCCTGCTCACCGCAAAGGCCACTGTCCAAGACCGCATCGAAGGGCTGCGCCGCGGGGCTGATGCCTATTTGCAAAAACCGTTCAACCGGGAGGAGTTGTTCATTTCCCTCAAAAAATCAGTCGAGCTCCGTAACCGCTTGATCAGTTATTTTTCAAGAATCCCCAAAGAAGTTCAACTGCCTGACTCGACAGAGCCGGAGTTTGTCATTGAAAATTCCTTTTTGCAAAAGGCCCGAAAAATTGTTGAGGAAAACCTCGCCGATGACAAATTCGATATTCACCACCTTTGCCGGGAATTGGCACTGAGCCGGGCGCAGCTCCACCGCAAACTAACAGCCCTTACTGGCAAGAGTGCTTCCCATTTTATCCGTTCGATCCGTTTGGCAACCGCCAAAGAAATGCTGGCCAAAACGGCATTGACCATTTCTGAAATCGCTTACGATGTCGGTTTCAAAGATCCCAATTATTTCTCCCGCACATTTGCAGAAGAATTTGGGATGCCCCCTAGTGAGACACGCAAGTAACTGATAGAAGCTGCGGTGTTTCGGTCAAAAGGTGTTTTGATATCCCGGATTCTGGAATTTGGCAACCGAAATACCGTTGAACCCGCAAATGCTGTTCATTCTGACTTAGATTAATTACTTACTTACGCGAATAAGGGGTTGAAATTGTAAGCCAACAATTATGGGTTTCCCACGAGAACCGACGTTTTGAACGTCGGATTTAATGCTGCAAAATGTAGTTTTTGCCCTGAATTCCAACGTTCAAAACGTCGGCTCTCGTGGGATTAGGCATGAAATAAGGCCAGTTGACCTCAACCCCTAATTCGCATTATTTACCTTTTTCAAGGGCATTACATTAGACCTGCAACAATAGTCCTGCATTTTTCCATGCGTACAACAATACTCCAGAACACTGCAACAATAGTGAAGGCTTTTTCCCCCTGTGTCACCTCATCTTTGTGCGGTAAGAAGAAAACACGCTTTCTCAGTTTTCACACTAAAATCCTTTTGTCATGAAAAAGAGCACCTTTCTACCTACATTAATCATGACCAGCTTATTTACCCTTCACCTCTATGGTCAAAACCACACTGTAAATAACCAAGGCATACACATTATTAAGGAAGAAACCTTTCGATTGAGGATAGGAGGCGGGGTCGCTATGACTTCTGCGGCCACCCATCTAAAAAGCCAATTGAGCGCATATGGATTTGGGGATAAATACAATGCCTCCTACGATTGGATCTATAGTGGTGGCAATGATTATTACCCCCAGTCCACTACCATCCCACTTGTGGCAGAGTTGACATTAGAAAAAAAGATTGTCGGACATGCATGGGTTGGGCTTTCCATCGGGATCGATCCGACAACTAGTATAAAGGGCTACGATAGGTTCGGGACCGATTATTCTTTTTGGCAAGGTACTTTTTCCGTTGGCCGATTCCTGACGATGAAGCACAAGTCTTGGTTTTTGTCGCCCCAGTTCATTTTTGACAAGTCCAATGGTAAAATAGGTTTTTTCGGAGGCCCAACTTTCGAGTTCAACACATTAGATGTGCATAATGAAACGCAATCTCATGTAATTACCAAAAAGATAAAAACCGGGGCTGTGGTGGGGGTCAGGGCGATTATTGCAAGAGGGCTGGAATGGTTTGCCAGCTACCGCTTTTCCGCTGGCATGCCTTACGGGCAAGTGACTAATTCCTATAAAGACGGGGACAGAAATATCACAACCGTTTTACCAGCAGGTAGGATCAACCTTAATCATTTCCCGGACGGGGTTGGCTTGGCGTATTGCTTGGTGAGGGTTTCCTTAAAATCATTGTAAACCCATGATTTTGAAATGATTGCACTGATCCAACATCCTAATAAATGAAAATATGCTCTCCCTACTTTTTTAAATTATACCCAAGATGGAAAAGAACACCCAATTCCTTGCTATTTCCCTGCTGATGGCCCTTCCATTCATCAGCCTTTCACAAACTCAAACCATCCGAGGCACGGTCATCGAAAAAGCGACCCGACAGCCGCTGATCGGAGCCACCGTGATGCTCCCCGACCTCGAAGGCACGGTAGGTTCTGTCACTGACTACGATGGCACTTATGTCATTGAAAATGTGCCAGTGGGTCGACATACGGTGCAGTGCAGCTTTATCGGATTTGCCCCTTGGCAGGCCGATGGTCTGGTGCTGAGTGCTGCCCGTGAAATGGTACTCGACATTGAACTTTCGGAAGATGCTTCGATGCTGGGCGAAGTGGTCGTCACCGCTACAACGTCCCCGCACGGGCCACTTAATGACGCAGCGGTTTTAAGTGCCCGGTCATTTTCCGTGGAAGAGGTACAGCATTTCGCCGGGGCCATCAACGACCCTGGGCGCATGGCGCATAGCTTGCCCGGCGTGCAGCCCGTGGCGGATAGCGGCGGCGACATTGTCGTGCGGGGCAACGCCAGCGCGGGGGTGCTCTGGCGGCTGGAAGGTATCGACATTCTCAACCCTAACCATTTTGCCCGCCTGAGTGGTAGCGGCGGCGGGTTGTCCATTTTCAGTGTCAGTGTGCTTGGTACTTCCGATTTTTTCTCTGGGGCTTTTCCCTCGGAATACGGCAATGCGCTGGCAGGTGCATTCGATATGCGTTTCCGCAATGGCAACCGGGAGCAGCGGCAGCACCGCTTCCGGGCGGGGATGTTGGGGTTGGAATTGGCTACTGAAGGGCCGTTTTCCAGCCGGCAGTCCACAGTCGGCAGGTCTCAGTCGGAAGGCGGTAGTCCGGGTGGGTCGTATTTGGTAAATTATCGTTATTCAACTTTGGGTATTTTGAATGAAATGGGGATTTACCTCGTGAGCGACCGCTTGCGGAACACCTTTCAGGATTTGAGTTTCAATCTTTTTTATCCGGGTAAAACTGGAAAATCAAGCTTGCGGGTTTGGGGTACGGGCGGGTTGAGTTTTGAGGAAAAAATTACCGAGGAAGGTGCTTGGCAAGTTTTCGACGACAGTGTGAGCTACGAAAGTGGTTCGGATGTGGGCATCCTCGGCCTGACCCACACCTTGATCACCAGTGAAAAATCGCACCTCAAAACGACCGTGGCAGGCATGGTGCAACGATCATTTTACCGCCAATGGCGAAATTTTTCAGACAGCCCAAAACAACTGTTCCAAGACGAAGACTATCTGCAAAGCAAGTTGGCGCTGTCCACTTTTTTTACCCAAAAAATTTCTTCCAAAAGCACCTTTAAAACAGGCGTTCAATTGAGCAGTCTCCAGTATGACCTGCAATACGACAGCCTCCAAGTGGATGGTAGTCTGGCTGACTATCTTTCAGAAAAAGGCTCGACCTTTCAAGCCCAGCCCTTTGCCCAACTCAGTTATCAACCGGATGGAAATTGGTGGTTAAATGTTGGTTTGCATGCGATGTATTTTGGGCTGACAGAATCGTTTTCCCTTGAGCCTAGGCTAAGTGTTCGCCGGAAATTGGGCAACAAACAATCGCTCAGCCTAGCAACTGGCCTCCACAGCCAAACTGTTCCCATCGGGGTCTATTTCGCCAATGTCAATGTGGGCGGCACCATCACCCAACCCAACCGGGAGCTCCCCTTGATGAAGTCGCTGCACACGGTGCTGGCTTACGATATGCAAATCAATACCCAGTATCGTTTCCACGCCGAGGCCTATTGGCAGCACCTCTACGACATCCCCGGCGACTATGGCTCGGACAAGGCGTTTTGGCTGCTAAACTTAGTGGATGGCTTCCCGATCCGCAATTTTGACGATGAGGGAAAAGGCACTAATATCGGTCTGGACTTGTCGTTGGAAAAGTCATTCCGCAAGGGGTTTTTCTTCTTGCTCAACACCTCGATTTTCAACAGCACTTATCGCTTTGAGGGGTCGAAAAATTTCAATACCCAGTTCAACGCTGATTTCATTTCCTCCTTGACACTGGCGAAAGAATGGGTAAACAAACACGGCGGCACTTGGCAGGTAGGTTCGAAAAACTTGTTGTTGAAAGGTCAGCACGCCACCCCATTGGCGGCCCAACAACCCAACAGTGAAATGCCGACGCTGGATGATGCCAATCCATACAGCCAAAAAATCCCCACCTTTTTCCGCAGCGACCTCCGGGTGGCTTTCCGCAAGGGGCGGCACAGCCTCTCGCTCGATGTGCAGAATGTTTTCAACATCAAAAACAAGCGGACGTACGGCTGGGCGTACAGTCTGGAAAATGCCCGTTGGGAACGGCGCAACCAATCGGGGCTTGTGCCCGTGCTGAGCTATCAAATAGATTGGTAAAATTGTTTTCGCCGAAACCAGTTAAAAATGATTAATTTCAGCGGATGAAAAATCCACGGATTTCGTCCCATTCCGCTCATAAAAAATTAATAAAAACTACGTGAAATCGACATCTTTTCCAAGCCTGACCCAACTTGCCTTTTGGGCAAAAGCGCACCCGGTAACTGCCCGGTGGATCATCGCTTTTAACAGAATTCTTTTGGGTTATGCCGCATTTTATGGAGGTGTGGTATTGGCTGACCGACATGTGTTTTTTTCTGAAAAAGCACTCGTTGCGAGTGCAGTTGTATTTGCGATTGCCTATCTCTGCTATCCCAGAAAAGACAAAAGGTGGCCGGTAAAAACACCTTCTTTTGCGCTGCGCAAATCCTGCGACTTTTTGTTGATAGCCTCTTCTTGTATTTTTTGGCTGGCAGCTGGCAACTTTATCCTACCCTACCAACCAACGGCTTTTGACGATGCTAAACCTCCGGTTGAAACCCTGCCGTCGGTTATCACCAAAGACGGGAAAGCCATTTATTATTCTAATCCACCCGCATCACAAACCTTGAAAAAGGCCAAACAGGCGAGGGGAAAAGTATTTAAGAAAATCAGGGGATGGCGGGTCCGTTTTTTCCAAAAACTGAAGGCGAGGGTATCAAATAAATTGGCCATTATCAAGCATGCATACAAGAAAATGGATGGGGCAACCATTGCCCTATTGATCTTGGCCAGTCTGGCAATCATTGGGTTGTTGGGCTATCTCACCTTGGCTCTTTCGTGCAGCCTTTCTTGCAATGGCCAAGAGGGGGCCGCTTCTTTGGTCGCCATTTTAGGGTGTTTTACCATAACTGGACTTGTTGCCTGGATGTGGACAGCAGCTTCGAAAAAGGATCGATCGAAATCAGAAAAAACCGTTAGAAGAAAAACCACAGCTACACCCCCTCAACCCATTGAAAGAGAGGTCGTTAACCCTAACCTGAAGGTGTGTTTGGAAACCGACGACCCCAAAGGATTGGACGGAGCAACCCTAACCTTAAATGGCAATGTTTTAGAAAAAAACACACTGCCCGACAGCCAACCCAACTGTTTTGATTTGACCGTCGAACCGGACCAGGTCAATAAACTGCAAGTCACTGGTGCAAATGGGCCAGTCAGGGTCTCCATCGAGGATGGGATTTTTCTAAAAAAACTCACCCTACCCATGAATGGGGAGAATGCAGATGTGGTTCACCTGATTTTAAAGCAGCCGTGATTGGAATTTCGCTTTTGTTTGTCCAATTTTTCTTTTCCATCGATTTAGAATCATATTCTAACATCTTCTTTGAGTTTGCTATTTCTTCTTCGGTCACTGCCAGTCCAAAATGATTGATTATTTCCTCATAATCCTCAATGAATTGGGGATAGTTTAGAAAAAGGCCACGGCTGTTTTTATGGTCATTGGCATGCGATCTGTGGCCTTTGATCATTTGCCGTATGTAGTCTTCTTTATTGTTTATTGTTATCCCAGTTTCAATAAAATGTTTCCTCAGGTGATCTACAGAATGATCCCACCATTCTATAAAACCACCATCTTTACTCATTATTGAATTGGTCAATTCCTCTGTTTCCCTATCAATGAAAATCCATTTTAGATTAGGAAATGCTTGGTGGAATAATCTTATCAAATAGACATTCCACGACGTCAGTTTGATGATTAATGAATGCTTTGCATTTGCCTTTTGCTGATACAAACTGATCACTCCTTTTAACCGATTTACTATTTCGTGATCGTCGAGGTTGTACAATATTTTTGATAACAACAAGCCGTTAATGGCTTCCGACTCACTGACGATTTTTACGCCTTGCAATTGGTTGAGCATTCTAACCAATAAAGTTGAGCCACAGTGAGAAACACTAAATATCAGCCCTTTTAATTCCAACTCTTCCCCCTCCTCAAAACCTTGATTTAAAGGAGGGCTACCTTGGTAAAAAGTTTTTTCAATGGTTGCCGTCACACCAGTATTAAAAAATGGATAGTCAAATGCTTCTTCATCAAGCTCTTTTAGTACCGTTTCAGGATTCATTTCCACGGTAGTGTAAATGGGATATTTATTCCTCATTATTTGTATTGTATGTTTTTAACATTTGCAAATTTTCAAACCAACCAATAAAAGGTACAAGGGTAATTGTTTTTAACGCTCCTCAACGTTGAAAAATCACTTAATCTGTTGTCTGGGTTAGAGAAAAGTCCACGCTACAATTCTACTTTTCTTGTTGCCCTGCCCCATCTGGATGGTACGGACTTCCTTCGCTTTTACTTTTTCCAGAGAATGATAGACACCTTTTAAATTCGCTTCTTTGGAAATTAAAGTGGAAAACCAAGAACAGGCTTCGGCAAATCGTTGGCTCTCTTTTATCATGTTTTGCACAAACCTTAATTCTCCGCCTTCGCACCAAAGTTCCTTATTTTGCCCGCCAAAATTCAGCACCGGTTTGTTTATTTTTTTGCCTTTTAAATTTTTCAGTTTGCGCATTGTCCCAGCTTGGGCCTCCTCCGCAGAACCATGAAAAGGCGGGTTGCAAATGGTCAAATCGAAGCGTTCGCCTGGTTGGACAATCCCAATAAAAATATTCATTGGATTATTTTGCAGCCTTACTTCAACATGGTCTTTTAATATTGGATTCGCTTCGATTATTTTATTGGCCGAAGCAACTGCCACGGGATCAATATCGCTACCAACAAATGACCAACCATATTCTTTGCGCCCAATAATCGGATAAACACAATTGGCCCCCACGCCAATATCGAGGCATTTTATTGGACTGCCCATTGGTATTTTCCCCTTATTTTTTTCTCCTAATAAATCCGCAATATGATGGATGTAATCCGCCCTGCCGGGAATCGGCGGGCATAAATAACCGGCAGGAATATCCCAATAATTGATGTCGTAATAATGCTGCAATAAAGCCTTGTTCAGCATCTTCACCGCAGCCGGGTCAAAAAAATTGATGGACTTGTCGTTGTATTTATTTACTTGAACATGAGTAGCTAATTCAGGACAGGTTTTTATTAATTTTTGAAAATTATAGCGGCCCCGGTGTTTGTTACGTGGGTGCAATTTTGCTTTTGTCTCTGGCCGATGATTCTTATCCGTTGGCATGTAGAATTCGTTTTACGCAATTAATCATCATGCAATAGAATTAATTTTCTTGAAAACTTTTTGGAATCAGTTTTTATTGAAAGTATATACATTGTTTCTTTTAATTGGTGCAGTTCCAATTTGTTTTTACCGGGGGTAAGGTCAGCTGGATCAATTGTCTGAATGATTTTGCCAGCAATGGAGGATATAGTTATTTGCCAGTCCTCGGAAATGGGGTCCGGGACTATCAGATAGACAGTGCCTTTTGCAGGATTGGGCCAGATATCAAAACCAGCGTATTGCATTGTGTCACCCTTTTCTAAAGGAATGGTCTCCAAAATCGTGGTTGTGGTGTTGGTCAAAACAGGGGGATTGGAATCGAAGTAAATGTTCGCTCCATTTTCAATCAAAGACATATCAGGTAAGTTATCTTGCAAAGAGATTTTAAATTTTACAAATCCCTGACTTGCTATGCTATTTGTATTAGAATCTGGCAACATGATGTTTTCAAAATAAAATGAGAGCAGTCCACCATCTTCAAGGTATACTTGATGAGGATGGCTTGAATTGACAACTTGTAGCGTACTCCAGTTAAGTTTTGGATCCAATACATCTTCCAGCAAAACATGAAAAGCCACATCGTTTCCCGTGTTCTGGAATCGAATGGTATAAAATAAATTGGCCCCATTCAATTCGTACTTTTCAAAATCAATTAAAGCTTTATCTACCAATTTATCGTTTGGGTCATATGAACATCTCAATTCGGACTGGTAGTTGAACTCATCTTCAAAAACAATGACACCCGAATCATCTTCTAAAAACACCTTTGTCAGCATATCAATTGTATCGCCAATATGAGTAGCATCTGGCATATTTAAAACCAATTGGAAAACCTCGCTATACGTCGGGACCAGATCCGCAAAATGCCAGGTTAAAATATTCCCCTGAATTTCGTCGGGCATGGGATCGGAAGATTCAAAATTAACCAGGTTACCCAATTCTACTACAAAGGTTCCTTTGGCAATGGTCGTCCCAATATTTTTGCAATTCAACCAAAAAGGAACTGGCTCGCTACAACGGATCAGACCAGCGGTAACGTCAATACCGACTTCATTGACGTCTGCTAAGGCAGACAATCCAAAGTTGTGCATCGCATATCCATTAGCACCGCCAATTGAAATATCTACGACAGTGCTCCCGGTTGCTTGCCAATGATTGTCCGGCAGAATGCTCAATTGATAATCGCCTGGCGTTATGGAGTAGGTGTACTGGCCATTGCCATTTGACCAAGAATAAACAGACTGCGGCTCCAGGAAGACTTGTTGGGCGATGAGCGGTAATTCCGTGGCATCTTTGATTTGGTTTTCGTTTTCATCCCAAAAAGTAAGACCTTCAATGATGAAGCTTTCGAATAAATTGTCGTACCACACAATAGCCGCTTCGAGGATCGTAGACATGACCAAATCTTTGTCGCCTCCGTTGTTATTTATATTGGCCGATGTCACTGTTTTATGCCAAAAGGTTTTTGTGGAGATGGCTTGTTTTGGGCCGAGCACGCCACCATCATTGAGGTATAAGTTAACTTCGTCTGGTGTTTGAGTAACTGTAACAATGTCCTTGTAGCCATTTCCATTAACATCATCAACAAGGATGTCACGGAAGTTGCCTGCTTCCTCTTGAATCATCTCTTCTGGCCCAAATCCATTTCCGTCCAGGTTTTTACGCCAGACAAAATTCAATGTGTTGCCTCCGACCCATTTGTTATAGATCAAATCATTCCAACCATCTTCGTCTATATCTGCCACTCGTAAACGCCGGTATTCATCATCAGGGTCATCAATTAATAACCTGGTGCTAAAAACCCCGTTGTTGTTTTTGTACCAGTACAGTGCATTTTCCAGCCAGGTCTGAACAAGGATAAGGTCTTTGTCCCCATCATTGTCAAAATCTTCAAACAAGGCATCGGCATAAGTGCCCACATCAGTAGAAATTAAATGAACGGGCCCAAATCCATTCGCTTGTCTTTCTGTCCAACTAATTTCATGTGTCTGGCCATGGATCGAAAGAAGGTCTTTATCCCCATCGCCATCAACATCTTCCAAAAAAGTATAGCTTGAAGATTTTACATTAATAAATTTCGGAGGCCCAAAATTGCCCTTCCCGTCCAGGTTCTCATACCAACGATGACCACCCGCTTGCCAGGCAGCAATCAGATCCAAGTCACCGTCGCCGTCCATATCTTCTGGAAAAACCTCGTATGGGTCGTTGGTCGTTGGATCATCCTCGATATCAATGGGGCTGCTGAAATCTCCAAGTCCGTCCAAATTTTTTAGCCAGATAACGCCGTCGGAGGCAACCATTAAATCCGTATCCCCGTCGCCGTCTATATCCGCAGGAGCTATGTGACGGCTTGCCACTCTTTTCAGCAGATTTTTCCTTTCCCCAAAATTACCTGCCCCGTCAACATTTGGAACCCAATAGGTGTAAGCCGAATTCGTACCCGAAATGGTGAGGTTGTCCACATCCCCATCACCATCCAAGTCCCCGAACCAGCTTTGAGATGAAATATTTGTGACATCGGTTATCAATTTTGGTGATCCGAAATAAGTCTCATTTGCTAAATTTTCAAACCACACCAGGTTATAGCTATTAGGCATAGTAAGGATGATGTCGTTGTCCAAATCATTGTCCAAATCCTCGATCCACATCTTGGAAAAGCCGCCAATTGTATCATAGACCAAGTGCTCAGAGGTGAAATTTCCCATGCCATCCACATTTTCAAACCACACAAAACCATTCACATTATTCCCCATCAGAGCAAAGTCAACATCACCATCATTATCAAGGTCAGCTGCTGCCATCGAATAGGCAGAAGCAAAAGCAGTAGAAATTTGATGGATGGAATTAAAAGCACCGGCATTGTTTTGAAACCATGAAATGTCCCCTGGTTTTGCGGAAAGTAAATCAGCGTCTCCATCATTATCTAGGTCGACCATCGCTAATTTGGCATTTGCGATTCCATCGGCGAGCAATTCTTCACCTGCAAAATCGCCGGTGCCATCATTTTCGAGCCAAATGAATTCACCATTAGCTTCATAAACCAGATCTGTATCCCCATCCAGATCTAAATCAACGGTAAAAATGTGTTTAACGTAGCTACCATTGGCCAGGTCGATCCTATCGCCGAAAATTCCGTTACCTGTTCCCGGCCACCATGATATGTAGGCATCAACAATTAAGATGTCTGTTATTCCGTCGCCATCAAGGTCAGTTGCAGTAACAAAGTCAATAAAACTGCCATAGTTTGGCCCAAGCGGCTTAAGCAAACCAAAATCACCGTTGCCTGTAAAATTTTCAAACCAACCAAAAGGAATGTCATCAGATATGTTAAATCCAGCCAAAACATCATTGTCACCATCACCGTCCACATCTCCAATAGCCAGTATAGTAGCTTCCCTGTTTACGGCAGCAAAATAGTTTTCGGTAAATTGCCCGAACAGAAAAGCTTGATAAAAAAGTAGAAAGAACGTTGTTGATTTTCGCATAACTAAATAAATATTATAGGTTTTGAGTAAGGCCCTTTAGAACCCTTTGAGGAGCACGTTATGAAGTGGCCACGTGCGACAAATATGCTGCTTCGCATTTTCTTCGTAACATAAGTTTTAAATATTTTCGGTGCCACCACACCTACCTGGTACATTGCCGAAGAAAGTTTCGCCTTTAAGCGGAAAATTTATTCCAAAGTTAGATGATTTTCGCTTAATAAAAGAACACATCGTAGCGAGAGGACGTATGATGATTTTCAGTGTAAATCCCGCTGTATCCACGATGGAGTGTATTTGATCCATTGCCGATATTATTTCTTTCATGCTGTTGATATCATTTTGCATAAAAATAAACAATCACGGGGCTATTTGATAAAATTAAAAAAGCATCTGAAGTAAATATCAAAAAAACATTGTGTCCTGAATGTGGCACGGAGCAGCCAAAAATCCGAAAACCAAAAAACACGCGCTATGCATTGTGGGGGAAGTACTTGCCAAGTATATAGCTGTGAAATGGATCGGTTTGGAAAAAAGATTAAATAGAGATGATCAGCAAAAAATTACATCTTTAGCGGTTCTCCATTTATTATTTCAATTCCCCACCACCACCTTACAAACCTCACTCGCAAGACCATTTCCGAGCTTCAAAAAATACAGCCCTGCGGGCAGTCCTACTTCTCGATTGTCCAATGTAAATTCATGCACGCCGGGAGTGAATTTCTTTTGCTGAAAAATATCGGCCTGCCATTTTCCAGTCACATCAAAAACCGCCAATGAAAGCTGCTGGTCGGTGGACAGATTGAAAACGATGGTGGTGGATGCAGAAAAGGGGTTTGGATAATTGTGCAGTTTGGTTTTTAACCCAAAAAAATCAGGGCTTTCGAGACTATTTGGACTATCTGATACTGCGGTCCAGACAGAAGTTTCACCATCGTCCATCCGTGCCCAGATCGGATGGACATGCCCATCGTGAGCAGTGATATTCGTGTAGTCACCAAAAAACTTATTGGGTTGTGGGACAAATGGTTCTTCGCTTATTTTCAGGTTCATAAAAGTTTCACCTTCGTCCGTAGAGTAAGCCAAATAGACGTCCGTTTTCCAATCATCGTGATTTCGTCGGTCGTAAAAAACAAAATACAAAACACCGGTTGTCTGATCGATGGTCATCCAAGTAAAGAAGTTGTGATGGCCGGGTGGGTCGTCGTTGACCCGCTTAGCTTTAGACCAAGTATTGCCCCCGTCCTCCGATTTCGACAAATAAATATCCGTATCATTTTCGCCCATGCGTTGGTCACTCCAATTGATATAAATGGTGCCTGTTTTTTGATCGCAAGCCGTGATGGGGAATCCATTACAACGATAAATGCCCGGCACATTAAAATTCCAGCCGCCCGGTTGCCTGCCCACTAAAATGTCCTCATTGAGCCAAGTTTTTCCCCCATCCAGCGATCGGTCAAACCAGATGGTATCGTCCAGTGACCAAGACAGATACACCTCTCCATTAGGGCCGATTGCAGGCACTGCTCCCTCTGCGGTATGGTCTGAATCCACACAATCCCCCGTCCGCTCGCTGATCATTTTTATGCCATCCCAACTCCCTGCGCCATCATGGGAAGCAGAACACAATATCCGGCTTTTTTGGTTCTGCGGATCCAGGCTGGCAAGTATCAAACTCCGTCCATGCCACATGCAAATTCCCGTAAAAAGGGCTGAGCGGATTGGTGTCGAAGAAAGCCAATAGAGTTTGTCCTGGTCTTTGGGATCATTGAATCCTGTGAAAGAACCATTGTTCCAAGAAATGCCAGCATCGGTTGATTTTTGGATCACAATACGGTCGAGCCAACCAGTCGGCGTTTCTGTTTTGGAAAGGTGGGAATAGTAAAAATTTCCCTGATCGTCCGCCACTACGCATGGGTCGCCCAGCACCCCATAGGACGACACCAATTTGTCAAGCTCCCAAGTATAACCACCGTCGTGAGAATGGTAAACATTGTCCCCATTAGCCCCGGCCACCAGTTCGTCCGTATTTGCTGGATTGATGGCAATGGCTGGTTCTTTCGCGTTGTTGCCTGCTCCGTGAATCAGGATGTTTTGAAACTGCGCAAAAGCCGATGCACAGGTTAAGGTGAATAAAAAAGTCAGATAAGGAAGCTTCATTTTCGAAAGGTTTTCCTCATTCCTTTTGGTGGAAGTGTATTTTCAAAAATAGGAAAGTTAGGGGTATAGAATAATATCTAAGTAAGGTTTCCCGCAGATTTCGCAGGGTTTTACGCGGGGTCTCGCAGAGTGTCCGTGTAAACTCTGCGAGACTCCGCATAAAACCCTGCGAACCCTGCGGGAAACAAACTAAATTTATAATACCAGTTTGAATAAGATCATTTTAGAATACAAAAATGTTCTTGATAAAATACATCTCTGCATTTGCTATGGGTTAACTTTTCTTCCCTACCTTCGCCGACTCACATGAGTTTTTCGATCCTGTGGCTTTAATAGAAACAGAGATCAAAAAACTCTTAATCTTTTCCAACATGAAATTTTCTCACATTTTTTCTGTCATAGCACTTATTTCAATTATTCTATTACCTGCCTGCAAAAACGAAGGGGATGCTGCCCGCGATGCGGCAGTGGAAAGGGTCGCTGTGCCAGACCCCAGCGTCGCAACTACACCCGCTGCGCCAACTACCCCCGAACCAGCGCAAAATGCAGAAGGAGTATGGCATTATACCTGCCCGAGTGGCTGTGAAGGTGGGGCTGGCAGTGCCACCGCCTGTGCCAAATGTGGAGCCACATTGGCCCATAATGCCGCCTACCACAACAACCAAAATCCTACAACCAGCCCTGAGGTAACCCCCGTCCCTCCCCCATCGACCGAGCCACCCCAAAACAGTGCGGGCGTTTGGCACTATACCTGTCCAAGCGGCTGTGAAGGCGGAGCTGGAAGCGCTGTTGCTTGCACCAAATGTGGGGCAACGTTGGCGCACAATGCTGGTTATCATCAGTAGGGTAAGGCTATTTTAGGATGAGACAGAGTAAACTCATTCTTTAGGCTCTGACATTTTTTCTATAATCTTTAACTTAATATCTGGTAGCCCACAAATAAGTAATAAAAGGTATTATTACTGTTAATATTACACTAACAGCTAATACTATGTAATACAATAACTTTTCAACTATTAAATAAATAGTGTGAGCAAATACTTTATTATCATACCTTATTTCTGAATTTGACTCCTGACAAACAAATAATTTTAAGAAGAATAAATATGAACAGACAAATATAGAGTATGTTTGATAACATAATCACAAAAGTAAGTTCATCAGAAAATTTTATGATAAAATTCCCAGTAGGTAAATAAAAGATATAATTATATCAAAAATTAATAACAAATTTAAAACATAATAGTACATATCAAAATTAGGATTAGAATTACTTGTAGCAGAACTATTGAGCTTTTTGCAGCCTTTCTGTAAGAAGACCTAAAAATTTAGTGCTGTAACATCTGAAATATTAAATTCCGATACATCTATGTTTGTCACGTTGCAATAATTAATTAAGATTTGACTCAGTATCTTTCCCGATATTGAATTTTACAATCGTTAATATAACTCCGAATTAAAAGCAAAAAATTTATTAGTATCAAGTTGACTATACAAAGAATCACTAATTATAGATTGATATACATCTACAGTTTCATTAGACATCAAGAAATCCCTTTTATAAAATCGTCAAGATATTTTTTATTAAATACTTTAGTTGGTGGAAAATTATTCTTTTTCTTTAAATCCAAATAATTCAGAGTAGTCAATGATATAAGCGAAAAATACTGATTAAAAACATATACAAAATCAGTATACGATATTGATTGCTTTTTTTAACTCCCATTGTTAGCTATAATAACCCAAACTACTACCAACAATGAATCTTTCAGATTCTTCTTTCTATCTACTCTATATGGAAAATAGAGCTAAAAGGAGAGAAAACTTATTAGAGCATTAACAAATGGAAATTCCTCAGATGTCATTACTTGACACAGATTGGCAAAAAAGACAAGGAATATCGCTACGATCCACCTAAGCACAAGAAGTGGCAAATTGATAAGCCATACTTCTGGATCGTTCGTCAGATTCTTTTGTCTGAATACCTTCAATCTTTTAGATTAAAATAGCTAAATTATTATACAATCGCCTTATTAATTCAATCATATCTTAGGAATTATAGAGATTTCTTGAGGATTTAGATATATCTCTAAAGTAAGTCAACTTAACTTTAAGGTTACATGTGAACTAATATTTTTTCGCTATCTAATTCTTTGAGTCTCAAGCATACAGAAAGTACCCCACTTCTGCTATATTAATATTTGTATTAATTTTTTTAATTCATGCAATATACTGATAATTGATATCACAATTAATTTCCAAATTAGTTGTTCTTTTTTGCGATTCTAATTCAGCGTTACATCTACTGGAAGTCCATTTTTTAAGAATATTATTTTGTCAGATATATTTTCAATTTCATAAATATGTTGAGATGTTATTATGACAGTTAAAGGTTTTTTTTCAGATGCAGAGAAATCTTTTTAAATCTTTTAAGAGAACTCCGTTGAGAATTTATATCAAGATGTGCTAAAGGTTCAATCCAAAATTAATATTTTGGTGACCTAATTAAAAGCCTTGCTAATTCAAATCTCGTTTTATAGCCTCCTGATAATTGATGCCATTCCTTATCGATGTGGGTCTCCAGCCTCAATCTATAAATAATTTGATTTACTTTTACTATAATCCTGCTTTTCTTAAACCCTTGGAGAGTAGTTAACTGAAGATTTTTATACACATTACCTTTCCAAGGAGTAATATTTTGTTCTAAATAAGCAATCTCTTTTTTATATTATACCAATTAGAGTTGTGAGTAAAATGGTACGTCATTCTTCCATTAGTACTACTTGATTTTCCAGCTATTAAATCGCAGTAAAGTGGTTTTTCCTGAACCATTTTCACCTAAAATCTTCTGTTATTCTCCTTTACATTTTAGATCAATTCTACCTAATTCAAAACCCTCAAATGTTTTATCTCCTTTGCAGAGAATAATAAATCGGATTTGGTCTTTTTCTTTGCCTTATGAACAATAGATTTAAAGCTAATAACATTATCATTTACAGTATTTTATCGTGCATCCACATTATCCCTCTCCTTTTATAATCTCCATGAATTTTCATACTGGACATGGCTTAAGAATTTAAGCAAACGATCATTTAATTTATCTCGTAGTATTCTTATTTCATTTGTTTCACCAAATTTGGACTCCTTCTCTCAATAGAGCAATATTTAGATCTAATCAATGTAGCTTCGTTTATATCTTCTTCATAGTTTTGCAAAATCTTTTACAGTCCATCAATTTTAATGTAGCACCATCAATGTTTGTCTCTCGAAACACTCTTGCGAATAGTCTCTTTATATTCTTTAATCTTATCCTTGGCCATTTGTAAATTGTTTCGGGAACCTTCTTTTATATTATTGATTTTTTTTCAATTTATTAAAAAATGAAACCTGTAATGTTGTGAAGAATGAAAATAGATGAGCAAATATATCAAATAAAAAATTGTAACAAAAGTAAGTACTTTGCAAATATTTAAGCCCGCGATTTGTTACATTATTCTCACTCCCGCTTCCGATAACTCACCACCGCCAACGTATTAAACACCACCGCCAGCAGTGCCGTCACGGCAAACTGATACTGCACATCCGCAAAGCCACTGCCTTTCAGCAGCACTTGCCGCATCACACTCACAAAATGGGAAATGGGGTTCGGGATGGTCAGGTACTGCGCCCAGTGCGGCATACTTTCAATGGGGGTGAACAGGCCGCTCATCAAAATGAAAATGATGACAAAAAAGAAGGCAACGAACATGGCCTGTTGCTGGGTATCCACCATGTTGGAAATGAGGAGGCCGAGGCCCAGCACGGCGGGTATATTGATGAGGCAATAACCAAAAACGACCCAGAGGCTACCTTCCATCGGAATGTCAAATAAGAGCTTGCCTGCCGTCAATCCAACGGTCATCAAGAAGAGGCCAACGAAAAGGAAAGGGATCATTTTCCCCAAAATGAACTGCCACTTGCGGATAGGTGTCACGTTGATCTGCTCAATGGTGCCGATCTCCCGTTCCCGCACCACATTCATCGCCGTGAGCAACATCACGAGGATGGTAACCAACTCACCCAAGATACCCGGCACCATGAAATATTTGTAGTTCAGTTCGGGGTTGTACCAGTTGGAGTAGGTCACATCAATGCGGGGCTGGGGACTGCTGCGCAAGGTGGCCAAACGGGGCATCGCCTCCACCCGTATTTCCCGGTTGAAGGACTGGATAATGTTGCTGAGGTAACCCGCACCAACGGTCGCTTGCTGCCCGTTGATGGCGTTGACGAGCATTTGTAAAGTAGCACTTTTGTTTTTCAAAAAATCTTTTTCAAAATCTGGCGGGATGGTCAGCACCACATCGGCGTCGCCACTTTGGAGCTGCTCGTCCCCTACCCTCGCTGATTGGGGCGTCGCCACAATTGTAAATCGGTCGGAGGCCTGCACCTTGCCAACCAACTGCCGGGAATAGGCCGAATGGTCTTGGTCGATGATGGCTATATTCACATTTTTCACCTCACTGCTTGCCGCAAAACTCAACACAATGAGTTGCACTATCGGCACCACGGTCATCATTGGCAAAATGGCCTTGTTGCGGAAAATCTGGATGAACTCTTTTTGGATGATGAAAAATAAACGCCTCATGATTAATGGTGAATGATGAACGGTGAGCGGTGAATGGGCTGGATTTACCATTCACCGCTTACCATTCACCATTAGTTTACTTTTTCCGTATTTCAAAATTTCCCCAAGCCAAGGTCAGCAACACAACGGCCATCAGGCACAGTACGGCCACAGGGAAATAAATAAACTGGAAGCCCACCCCTTTTAACATTACTCCTTTCAGGATTTCTATGAAATATTTAGCAGGGATGATTTTGGAAATTTGTTGCAGTAAAAAAGGCATACTGGAAATGGGAAAAATAAAACCCGATAACAGCATTGTTGGCATCAATAAGGTAAACAGCGAGGACATCATAGCGGCCTGTTGCGTGCTGGATTTGGTGGAAATGAGGACGCCCAAAGCAAGCGATACAATCAGGTAAAGCAGACACATGCCCAGCAATAAAGGCAAGCTGCCGAAGATCGGTACTTCGAAAATATAGTGGCCCAGCACCAGAACAATGACGGTACTCAAAAAGGACAAAAAAGCATACGGGACCACTTTTCCCAACAAAATAATCAGCGGTGGCAGCGGCGAAACGAGCAACAAATCCATCGTCCCCAATTCCTTTTCCTTGGCGATGGTCAGTGAGGTCATCATGGCAGAAATGAGCATCAGGATGAGGGCCACTACCCCCGGCACAAAAGTGTAGGCACTGACCAGCCCGGGATTGTAGATCATCCTCGTTTCAATTTTTACTTGATACGGCAGCGCCCCTGCCCCGCTGTGGATTTGCTGAAAACGACCGATCATTTGCGAAGCGTAATTGACCAAGGTGGTCGCGTAATTGGGTTCCGAACCATCGGCGATGAGCTGGATTTGGGTTTGTTTTTTATCGAAAAAATCATCTTCAAAATGGGGGGGTATCACAATGGCCAGTTTGGCAGTCCCATTTTTGAAATGGCCTTCGATCTCATCATAGCTCAACAAATCAGCTTTGATGAGAAAATGGCCGGAGGCTTCCAGGTGCTGGCGGAATTCGGTGCTCAGTTCGTCGTGGGCATTGTCGAGCACGACGACCGAGGCATCTTTGAATTCGTTCGTGACCACATAGCCGAACAACAGCACCAGCGCGATCGGCATCCCGATCAGGATGATGAGGGTACGCTTGTCCCGCAGGATGTGGAAAAATTCCTTTTTGACGAATGCTGAGAATATTTTTAGCATGATAAAACGGTTGAAGGTGGAGGGTAGACGGTCGAAGGCCTCCTCCTCTACTTTAGGGCCGGACGAGCTTCACGAAAACCTCATCCATCGTCGTGGCATCAAATTGTTTTTCAATTCACCTCGGGCTGCCCATTGCCTCAATCCTTCCAGCCACCATGATCGAAATGCGGTCGCAATATTCTGCCTCATCCATATAATGGGTGGTGACGAAAATGGTGCGGCCTCCATTGGCAGCGGCATAAATCATTTCCCAAAACTGGCGACGGGTGGCAGGATCAACGCCGCCCGTCGGTTCATCCAAAAAGACGATGGCGGGGTCATGCACATTGGAAACGGCGAAGGCCAGGCGCTGCTTCCAACCAAGGGGCAGTGCACCGACAACTTGGTCGGCGAGTTGTTCGAGTTGCAATTCGGAAAGGATCTGTTCGGTTTTCGCATTGATCGCTTTTCGGGAAAGACCGTAAATTCCCCCGTAAAACCGGATGTTCTGCCGCACCGACAAATCCTCGTACAGACTGAATTTTTGGCTCATGTAGCCAATGTTTTCCTTGATCTTTTCTGGCTGCCGAAACACATCGAAACCTGCAACCGTGGCAGCACCTTCTGTTGGCCGGTTCAATCCGGTCAGCATGCGGATGGCGGTCGTTTTGCCGGCGCCATTCGCTCCGAGGAAGCCGAAGATTTCGCCTTTTTTGACTTCAAAAGTGATGGCATCAACGGCAGTGAAATCACCAAATCGTTTGGTGAGCTCCGTGGCAGTTATGGCGTTGGGTTGGTTCATTTTTTCACGGTTGACGATGGAGGGTAGACGGTTGACGGTTGCACTTGTAGTAATGCCCCTCAACCTTCTATCCTCCACCTCATTCTTACATCAAATCCAAAAACACATCTTCAATGGTTGCTTCAATGGGCTGGACGACAACGTCCCTGTGGCCTTCGTGCTCCATCATGGCCTCGATCACCTGCACGTCAACGGGCGATTTTGTAGTCAAATGCAGGTATTCGCCGAAAGGCTCTACCCGTTCCGTCAATTCAAACTGCCGAAGGTCTTGCAGCAGTTGGTAGAACTGGTTGCTGCGCACGGCAAACAGCGGTTTTTGGTAACTATCAATGATGCCCTGCGGCGTATCAATCGAAAGAATTTCCCCGGTTTGGATGAGGGCAATGCGCTCGCACATCGTGGCTTCGTCCATGTAGGGCGTACTCACAAAAATGGTGATACCGTGGGCTTTGAGCCGCTGGAGCATTTCCCAAAATTCCCGTCGGCTGACGGCGTCCACGCCAGTGGTCGGTTCGTCCAAAAAAAGGATTTCCGGTTGGTGGATGAGGGCGCAGCAGAGGGCGAGCTTTTGTTTCATCCCGCCCGATAGCTTACCCGCCCGGCGTTTTTTGAAAGGCTCGATCTGCTCGTAAATATCTTTGATCAGGTGGTAGTTCTGCTGGATAGTCGTTCCGAAAATAGTGGCGAAAAAACGCAGGTTTTCTTCCACGCTCAAATCTTGGTACAACGAAAAACGTCCCGGCATGTACCCAACCTTCCGACGGATCTGTTTGAAATTTTTTACCACATCCAAACCCACAACAGTTGCTTGTCCAGAGGTCGGCAACAGCAAGGTGGTCAGTATTTTAAAAAGAGTACTCTTACCCGCCCCATCCGGGCCGATGAGGCCAAAGAGTTCACCTTCCTGCACCTGCAAATTGATGTTTTGCAGGGCTTTGATGTGGTCGTAGTTGCGACTGATATTTTCGATGTTGATAGCTGTCATTTCTTAATTTCTTTTCAAATTTACTTCTATTTGATACTCTGAAGCTTATCACCTACTTTTGTAAAAATCATTTTCATGAAAGAGTTAATCATAAAAATCAAGGACGAACACAAACTGGCTTTCCTGCTGGAATTGCTTTCTCAACTGGATTTTGTCGAGTTTGAAACCAAGCTTTTCAAAAAACAGAAAGCAGATGATTCTTATGACTTTTTCAAATCTGCTGGCCTCTTCACCGACCGTAACATTGATGCCAACGAATTGAGAAAACAAGCTTGGCGTATCCCCTCATGATTCTTTGCGACACCAACATCATTATTGAATTTTATAAAAACAATCCTTCTATCATTAATGAACTGAAGGAGATTGGTCAATTGAATATGGCCATTAGCGTTGTCACATCTGGCGAATTGATTTATGGAGCCATCAATAAACGGGAACTCAATCAAATCAAAAAAGACCTGAGTCATCTCAACGTTTTGGAAATTGACAGCCCCATCTGCAAGGGCTTTCTCAGTCTGATGGAAAAATACTCACTCAGCCACAACCTCACTTTACCTGATGCTCTTATAGCTGCTACCGCCATCCATCATGACATTAAACTTTACACATTGAACCAGAAAGATTTTCGGTTTATTGGAGACCTACAACTTTATGTTTGACCTCTCTAAATCAACACTTGGGCTATCCGCGGAAGCCCTTTTTTAATTTGCATTTTTATTTTCATTTTTATTAAACAACACCTCTCCCGGCATTCCGATTTTCAGGGTTCCGTCATTCTTCACTTTCACTTTAAAAGCATATACGAGGTTCACCCGTTCCTCTTTGGTTTGGATGGTTTTAGGGGTAAACTCCGACTCGTTGGCAATCCAGGTGATCTCGCCCGATAGTTCCCGATACCCATCCTCACCCGCATCAATCAATACTTTCACTTGTTGGCCTACTTTGGCTTCTTGGATTTGCACGGCGCTGGCGTAGGCCCGCAACAGCAGATAGTCAAGGTTGGCGATTTTGTACAAAGGTGTCCCAAAACCTACCACCTCCGATGGTTCGGCGAGTTTGGTCATTACAGTGCCCGTGATGGGATTGTAGATATAACTTTTGCGGAGCTGGTTTTCAATGGTTTTTACTTGCGCTGTCAGCGGTTCTTGCTCCGCCAGCACACCCCGGTTGGCCACTTGCACGGTCCGTTTGGTGGCATTGATTCGCTGCTCCACGACTGCGATTTCCCCGTTCAGGTCGTCCAATTGTTTTGGGGTAGCGGCTTTGTCTTCCAGCAATAATTTCACCCGGTCCCGCTCCCGGACGAGGTTTCGTTTTTGGTCTTCCAATACAGCAATGTCGGAGTCTGCCTCCCTCAGTTTTTTAGGAAGGGTTTGCATGGTCGCTTGTAATTGCAGTTTTTGTAAATGCAGTTGGGTGGTGTCAACTAAGGCAACAAATTGGCCTGCTTCGAGGACTTGCCCTTCTTCAACATTCAGGGTCAGCAAACGGCCATTCGTTTCTGAACTGACGACGACTTCGGTAGCTTCGAAATTGCCGTAGGCATCGGATCGGGATGCTGTTTCTTGACAAGAAAAAAAGCTGAAAACGAGCAGACCTAAAAATGCCTTAGCAATAATTTTCCCAGTTAACGTCGGCAGGGTTTCGAACCCTGCCGACGTTTTTCTTGAATCAAATGAGCTGGTGGATTTTATAAATTTCATCGGATAGATTTTTCTTTTTGCTGGGATTGGACGCAGATTGGACGGATTGAACTGATTTTCGCTGATTTCAAAAAATCTGTGTCGATCTGTCCAATCCCTTCAATCTGCGTCCAATCCTTCATTATTTCACAGCGCACCGCGCTGTGTCAAATAATCAATTTTTACCTGCTGCAACTGCACTTGGTGCAATTCCAGTTCTTGTCTCGCCCGCAGCTCCGCATTGGCCTGCGTGAGGTAATCCGCCACCGTGATGACGCCGTGTTCCAATTGCGAAGAAAGCTGCTGCAAAATCTTGTTTTGCAGGTCAGCAATTTGCCGGTAGCGGGCGATGCGGTCTTCCAATTTGGCAACGTCTTCCTGGTATTTCCTTTCGGTCAAATTCAAGTTGTGCTCAAACGTTTTTTGTTGGTTGTCGATCATTTGACTTTTTACGGTCAGCAGTTCCCGGTCGCGGCCCTCTTTGCCCCAATCAAATACATTCCAACTGAAACCAAGCCCACCGATGGCATAAGGGGAAACGGAATTGTCGAAAAAATTGAGCGGGTTTGGGTAGCCAAAACCAGCTTTGGCAAAAGCGCTCAATTTGGGTTTTCGATTGGCTTCGATCAGTTTTTCATTGGCCAGCAGGGACTGTTTTTGGTATTGAAATAAAGTCTGTTCGGGACGGGTTAGGGTTTGGTTGAGGCGAAAGGCATCGAGGTTGGGCAGTTTCAGTTGGGCATCATCGGTCAGGGAAGTACCAGTTAGTTCTTCCAAAACCGAGAGATAGGACCGGATGTCCCGTTGAACCTGTTCCTGTTCGGCACGGATTTCCAATTGACGGACCGCCATTTTATCAACCTCACTTTCCAATACGACCCCGTGCCTAACGCCAGCCTCCAAAGTGGTCTTTTTTTCCTCCAAATCTTTTAGAGTCACGTCCAGCAATTTTACCTGTTCCCGCAGCAAGAGGATGCCAAAGAAATAGCGGTTTACCTGCTCCCGCAAATGGTACACATCAACCTCCAACGATTGCTGATCGGCAGTGAGCTGCAATTTTTCCACCTCCTTTTGTGCTGCCCGCAGCCCGCCGTCATACAGCAGATAATTGGCTTCGGCGTAGGTTTTCACATTATATAATGGTAGATCAATGCTGATCGGCACCATTTCGCCGCCCGGAAACTGAACGACCTCCGACTGCAATGTTGCATCGGCTTTCCATTGAATGGTCGGCAGTTTCGATTTTTCGATGTTCTCCAAACGTAGGTCGCTGGCCTGCTGCAAAAGGGGATGATTGCCCAACAAAGGGTATTGGGCTTTTGCGAATGAATAGGCGTCGAGCAGCGAGAGGCTGGTTGACCGTTGCGCCCAGCCACTTGTCAAGCAAAGCACCCCAAAAAGCAGGATAAAATGATGTTTCTTTTTCATGATTCTCACAGGGCTCGCCCTGGGTTAAAGTATTCTGCCCTTACAGGGCTTGTTGTCTTTAGCGGCTCAAATTCAACTATCCAATTGATTTAACTATTTGGTTAGTTTTTGGACAAAAAAATATTTACGGCTTGAGCGCATTCTTCATGAACTCCACGACCACATCTGCCCGGTCTTTCATCATGGCGTCAAATTGCTCGGCAGGGATTTCCACCAAATTGATGACCAAAGGCCGGGCTATGAAAGGGAAAATAACCATCCCCATCACGTTCAAAATCAAATGAATAGGTTGGATCGGTTTGATTTTTCCTTCAGCCTGTTCATTCATCACCTGTAAAAAGAAAGCGGGGAAATTCGGGAAACGGGCAGCCCTACTTTTCATGGTCGTAATAAAAGCGGTTCGGTTCTGCGACAATTCGTGCAACAAGAACATGGGCACAAATGGAGTTTCACTGATGATCGAAATGTAAAGCCGGATTACCTTTTCCAACTTCTCCACAACACTGCCCTCCCCTGCCAAAGCATCACCTAAACGCGGAATCAACCCCTGTACGATTTCTTCTACAATTACTTTAAACAATTGCTCCTTGCTCCGATAGTAATAATGCAACATGGCTTTATTGATGCCTGCTGCATCGGCTATTTCCTGCATCCTCGCCCCGGCAAAGCCCTTTTGCATGAAGACCTCTTTGGCCTTGTTCAGTATGATCTGTTCGGTTGTTTCTGGCATTTAATTGAATGGTTTAACCAAATGGTTAGTGCAAATAAACAAGGGTTATTTTAGAAAAACAAGCGCCTCCTATTTTTTTTGAAAAAAAAATCCCTTGCCGCTCATTTTCGACAAGGGATTTAATTGAAGTGATTTAAACTTTTATTTTTTTTTCTCTACCGTACACTTTTTAAGAGGTTGAGATAAAACAGTTCTTTGAAAATGAAAAAACAATTTCGATTGCTCGCTTCAGGCAATAATCCACCAACTTTTTGCCTATAGTGAAAATGGACAAATCCATTCTGTCTTTTCGTGTCACTTTTGACAATAACGGGGAATTTTGTTCAACCTCCCCAAGTCTAAAAATCAAGATATACGCCAGGCAGATTATGATCAAGAGCTTCGCAACCCTCTCAGGGTCAGCCAGTTTTGATTTGTGAATGTTGAAGCCACGTGACTTGATGTCACCGAACAAGGTCTCGATGCTCCAACGCTTCCTATAGTAAAAGGCACAGATGTAGGACAGTTCAAAATTTGCTCAGCAGGTAGAGTGGGCCGTCCCAGTTCCGTTCCGTCCAAACGGTGGCGTTCACCGGCGTAGCGGTCTTTGGCATAGGCCACATCATGGACAATAAAGAACTTTTCATTACCTGCGGCCCAAGGCGGCCAATGGGGTATTCCTCTTCCCCATCGTAAATTTTGGTGTTTTTGGCGGTACGGAAG
This sequence comes from Saprospiraceae bacterium, assembly GCA_041392505.1. GTDB lineage: Bacteria > Bacteroidota > Bacteroidia > Chitinophagales > Saprospiraceae > UBA6168. Next base: position 157,268 of record JAWKLX010000010.1, read on the forward strand.
ACAAAACGCCAGCCCCAGCCATTACAAGCGGTGACCACTTCGCCGTTGTCAAACTCGCCGTCCCCCAAAACGACGACGTTTGTGTAGCCCCTGGTCAAGCTGTGCAGGATGGTAAAACCTCCAAGTGCATTTTTGCGGGCAGATGGCCCTTTTGCATTTTTTGACCAGCCAACAGATTGGGACGGCACGTTTGCCGATGACCAGGCTTATCATCAGCACAGTGCAGCCCTTCCCGGCCTCTGAACCGTCAATGGCAAAGACCATTTCCTTGTCTTGGGCAATATAGCTTGCCAGGGCCGGCCCTATAAACGGTAGGAACGACAGGCTGTAATCCGTGTATTTGTTTGTTAACCAACGCTTTACATGTTTGGCCCGGCTTTCCGAGTCAATATCCTGTGGCAGTTCCGACCCTAAAGAGTGCAAATAGCTTTTACCCGTTTTTATTGCACCAGACCATCGCAGTAAGGGTGTTCAATCTTCGCAAATGGTTGCCTTGGGGGTTGCCGCAAGCGGATTTCATCGCTTTTTTTATACTTTTGTACAGAAACATTTTGTGGGTTGTTTCTGTGAAAGGAAGCAGCCCTTTTTGTTTTTTCAAATTTTCAAACAACTTTTTTCCTTCCCCTTTAAAAAGTGTACGGTAGAGAAATTTTTTAAAGGTAAAACGTGTCGGACACTTCGTAAAATAAACTCTTTAGAGGAATTAAGCAACGTAGTCTATTGCAGAAGAAAGTGTCCGACACGTTTTTGAGCCAAATCTTCCTCAATGAAAAAAGTTTAAATCACTTCATTTTTAAAAAAGAAAAATCTCAAAAAATTAACCAACCGCTTCTTCCGTCATGACCGGATAATCAGTGTACCCTTCTGGTCCTGGCGTATAGAACAGGTCATATTTTGGCTGCGCCAATTCAACGCCCGCTTCGATCCGCTCAATCAGGTCGGGGTTTGAAATCCATGGGCGCCCCATCGCCACAAGGTCGCCCTTTCCTGCTTGCAGGTCGGCTTCCGCCCGTTCGGCATCATAACCACCACTGAGGATAAAGGTCTGCGCAAAATTTTTCCGCATCGTGGTTTTGATGCTTTCAGGTACTTCAGGTGCTCCCTGGCTGCTGTGGTCTACGATATGCAGATAGACCAAGCCGAGGTCGCTCAATTTTTTAGAAAGGATATCGTAGGTTTCATCCAACTCATCATGGATGGAAATACCATTGAAGACGCCATAAGGTGAGACCCGAATGCCTGTCCGTTCGCCACCAATAGCGGCCACCACAGCTTCGGCTACTTCCATTACAAACCGCAAGCGGTTTTCGACATTACCCCCATATTCATCTGTGCGCTGATTGGTGGCAGGGGAAAGGAATTGTTCTATCAGATAGCCATTGGCATGGTGCAGTTCTACGCCATCGAATCCTGCGGCAATGGCGTTTTTGGCAGCTTGGGCATATTCCTGCACCGTTTGCTTGATTTCCTCCTTGGTCATTTCATTAGGTACTGGATAATCCTGCGGCCCTTGCTGGTCGGTGTACATTTTTTCACCTTCCAAAGCAATGGGCGAAGGAGCTAAATGTTTTGCCCCGGCAGGCAAGTTGAGCGGGTGAGAAACCCTGCCTGTGTGCATGAGCTGCATAAAAATTTTGCCTCCTTCTTGGTGAACGGCTTCGGCCACTTTTTTCCATCCGGCCGTCTGCTCCTCACTGAAAGCCCCTGGGATACGTGGGTAGCCCAAGCCATTGGGGGAAGGGGACGTTCCCTCGGTAACGATCAGACCCGCACCCGCCCGCTGGGCATAATAGGTGGCGATGAGGTCGTTTGGTACATTGCCGATGGCCCTGCTACGGGTCATTGGGGCCATGACGATGCGGTTTTTCAGGTGGGTGCCTTGGAGGTCGTAAGGCTCAAAAATTTTCTTAGACATAGTGGATACATTTTTTTGGTTAAAAACAAATTGGCTGGCGCCAGTGCCCGAAAACAACGTGCGACCCTCCATAAAGTTGAATGCCTCCATTACTTTCACAGGAAAGGGATAAAAAATTAATCCCCTTGTAACCTTTCCCCGACTTATGTCACTTTATGTAGGAACGCTGAATAAATGACACAAGCATAATTTATAATGCGGGGCAGGATCACCCTAACTCCTTACATCGTTCCAACGTGCCCCTGAGGGGATTTTTAAGGGGGAAAACGGATTGAAAATCCGTTTTCCCCCTTAAAAATCCCTTATAGGAGCACTTGGACAGGTTCGTTTGAAAGACATCGTATCCTGCTCCGCATTGATAAATATGCATTATCTAGTTTTGTCCAACACATTGATGGGAACGCCTTAATTTTACGACATGGATAACAACCCACATTCGGAATTTTTAAAATGGTACGAACCTCTCCATGAGCGGTTTGTCCGGTATTGCAGCAGCCGGGCTTTTGCCCTAATGGAGACGGAAGACCTCGTGCAAGAGTCCATTCTCCAAACATTGCAGGCATTTTACCGCTTGGAAGACAAGCAAAAATTGTTGGGCTTCATGATCGGAGTGGCCAACAATCTGGTTCGGCAGGCCAAACGTCGCCTCAAATTCAAAGGTGAGTGGGACGAAAAGGTTTTGGAAAAATTGGAGGGACGCACCCACGATCCGGAAATTGCCCTTGATGTTCATTATTTATTAAAAGCCATCCAGCAGTTGCCGGAGAAGCAGCGGGAGGCTTTAGTATTGTTTGAAATAAGCGGCTTTAACATCAAGGAAATCAGCGAAATACAAACATCCAGCGAAGGAGCGACCAAGACCCGTTTGAGCCGGGCCCGACACCAGTTGAAAGAGCTGTTGGCCGAAGACGGCAGTCCAATGCCTCTGGCAAAGCGGTTGGCGGTGTATGCTTCAATATTGTTTTAGATTCAACGCTACTTCAAATGAAAAAACCATTTCCCATAAAAAAAGCGTTCGCTGCCCTGCGGCAAATACCGATCGAAATCAGTATCGAGCAGGTACGGTATTGGGTCGGGCAGCAGCCCGTTCCGGCGCCCAAGCGGAATTGGGTCGGCCTTTTTAAAGACTTTCTTTTTTCCCAAAATTAAATAATCAGACATAGCAATTTTTAGTGGTGTGCGCTTGCCCATGCTTTGGCTTTGCTATGCCATTTTTTAAACAGGATTGCACGCAGATGGAGCTGATCGAACAGGTTTTCGCTGATTTCTAATTACAGGACAAAAATGAAAAACCTTAATTTGTCTAAGGGGTTCACCCTGCCCCCTCAAGGGGGACTTCGCAGCGACGATGTCCCCCTTGAGGGGCAGGCGGTGAACCCGCAGAAACAACTAATAGAAAATAAGGTTTGTCCTGTACCCAGCGCTGTTTTACTAAAATGAAAAATCTGGGTAAATCAGTTCTATCTGTGTGCCATCCTCCCAACACCTAATCATGCAACTAAAAAAAGATTTCCTCCAATTTGCCTCCGACCACTTGAACACCACACAAATGCACGTGGAAAAATACATGGAAAAATCAGTGGACGGGCTTTACAATTTCACCCCGGCAGTCATTGAGGAGCGGCAATTGAACATCGCTCAAATGGACGTTTTTTCCCGCTTGATGATGGACCGCATCATCTTCCTCGGTAAACCCGTGGACGACTATGTGGCCAATGTGATCCAGGCGCAGCTATTGTTTTTGGATTCCACCGACAATAAACGGGACATCCAATTATACATCAACAGCCCCGGCGGCTCTGTGACGGCAGGGCTTGGCATTTACGATACCATGCAATATATCAATGCGGAAGTTGGCACTATCTGCACAAGTATGGCCGCCTCGATGTCTGCGGTACTTTTATGTGCCGGACAAAAAGGGAAGCGCACCGCCCTACCCCACAGCCGGGTCATGATCCACCAACCATCGGGCGGTATGCAGGGGCAATTTTCCGACATGGAAATCACCTATAACCTTTTTAAGGAAATGCAAAAGGAGCTGTATACGATCATGAGCAACCACACAGGCCAACCCTATGAAAAAATTATGGAAGACTGCGACCGGGATAATTGGATGACGGCAAAGGAGGCCAAAGAATATGGCTTAGTGGACGAAGTGTTGGAGCGGTAAAATTCCAAAAGGGGGGCAATTTAATTGCCCCCCTTTTGGAATTTAGTTATCGGGTTCATACGTACCTGTGTGAAAGACAATCACCCCATTTGCCCCCATTCTGCCATACATAAAAGTCTCGGATGGGTCTTTTAATACCTCGATAGCGGCAACAGAATTAACATCAACCATACTCAATACATCGGCAAAATTATAGCCTATTTGCACACCATCGACCACAAACAATGGACGCCTCCCACGGAGATAGACTTTGGTGTTCATGCCAGCCTCTTCCACCCTCACGCCCGGTACATTCAAGAGCATACTGGTTAGGGAAACCGGGTGATCTACATAAATGATGGTCTGGTTTAATGGCGGCTCACTACTTGTTGTTGGATGAGTGGCGGTGCATGCCGTTAGGAGCAGAATAAAGGAGAATGAACTTGCAAAAATTATTAACTTTTTCATGGCTTTTGGATTTTAGATTTACGTAAACTTCTCCTTTGGTAAACACTTTTCACCCTAAGATTGTGCTAATTAAATTATTGGTTAACAAAAGTTTAGCATTAATAATAAATAAAAATACCCACCTGCTTTAGTGGACTAAAACAGGCGGGTATTTTACTCAAGAAGAATTTAGCGAAATGCCAATTTCGGCAAATCTTATCCTCCGTAATATTTGTTGCTAACGATTGGAATTTCCATTTGGATCACCGTCGGGTTTTCCAAACCTGAATCAACCAGCGGGTTTTTCTCATTGTATTCCTCTACCAAGGAGATCACTTTTTCGTTCAATTTTGGCTCAACGCCGTCCACTACGACGATGTAGCCAATCTGGCCTTGGTCGTCGAGGCTCATTTGCAGTTTCACCGTTTTGCCTTCCAGCGCAGCCGTCTGAACCGACCTACCCAAAACTCTCGGGGAAACGTATTTTTTAATTTTATTGATCACTTTCTTTTGATCCTTGGTCGCTTTGAAGTTGGTCAGGATTTCGACTTCGTTAGCTGGAATTTTGACAACTTTTGGTGCTGCGTCGTTTGGTGAATATTGTCCGGCCAATTCTTGGGCATTCAGCAAATTGTTGGCAAAAAGGAAGATAGCGAAGAGAAGTAGGGAACTCAGATTTTTCATGATAAATTAGTTTTGATCGTTATAGGTTGTAATAATGATGTTGGGTGATTAATGATAAATGGGCAACCATTTTTTACATTTTCCCTGCAAAAATTCGGGAAATCGACCAAGGGGAAAAGCGGTTCTTGGGTGAACCGTCAAATTGGCGAGGTGAGCTGTTAAATTATCGAATTGAAGTACGGATATGCGAAAACGCTTTCTTCAGGGAAAAGGGATGGTTCCGTACATTTTACCATTTCCTGTCATTTTTATCAAATAATCCAAACGCTTTTGCGCTTCGGCCCGGCGGCTGTCCCCCCGGATCTCGGTTATCCAACCCACCTTAAGTCGTTTGTAAAAATGGGGGAACGCCTCGAAGTTGTCCCACACCTCAGCGTCTGCTTGCAGTTGTTCCAAAATCCAATCAGGTATTTCAAACAGGTCGTCCGGTGAACCGATCTGGTCGGCGATTGGGGCGATCCCGGCTGGCGTCATAAGCCCCAACTGCTGGAGTTTCCAAACCCGTTGGCGGTTGAGTTCTGAGAGGAACGTACCTTTTTTGCGACGAGGGGTAATGCGCTGCACATTGCTGTCTTCGTCCAGTTTTTTGATGATCCCATCGATCCAGCCAAAACAGAGACATTCCTCTACCAACTCATCGTAATTAATGCAGGGCTGGCCCGTTGCCTTTTTAAAGCGGCGCAACCAGATTTCGGTTTTGGACTGGTGGTTTTCTGCCAGCCAGTTGCGCCATTCTTTTCTTTCTTTTGGATAAAATATTTCGGTGATTTCAACGGCCATGTTTATCGTTTTTTGATTTGCAAAAATAGGAAGCGATTAGCAATGGGGTTTATTCTGTAGCAAATTGAATTAATAGAATGCGGAGCTGGGTGATGATCGCTTTTGGTAACGTTCAAGTGCTCCTCCAAAGGTTTCAAAGGGGCGGCAGATCGATGAATAGAGCTTGAGGATTATTCGGCCCGCACGAAATGACGTTGATTTTTTGTTCAAATTATTAATTTTCAAATTGCAGGCCGATCCGGCTGTTGGAAAAGGGAAACTCCAATAATCATCGTAAAATTACGCTAAACTATTTGCCTTTCTAAAAAATCCCTCCGACCTTGCGCCCCCAATGCGATACTTCTTCTACATATTGTCCTTCACCACCATGCTGTCATCCACCCAGCCGATCTGGGATATGGCTTGCCAAACATTGGTGGGTTCCTGTGGAACAGCAAGCCTTTGCGAAGGCTCAACTTGCAGCGTGCCACTGGATGAAGAAGATTGCCCAGACAATCCAAACCGCCAATGTTGCCCTTCCTTCCAGTGTTGCTTTTTGGCGTTTGCCGGATTTTCCACTCCTTATACCCTTGATTTCCGAGAAATAACCCTGCAAAAAAACCGACCTTCTGAACGGGCGGACGTGCTCCGTTCTTCTTTCACCAGCTCCTGTTTCCATCCACCGGATGCTGCTTTTTTCTTCGTCTGATTTTTTATTTTCAATTCAAAACCACTCCTTTTGCGCTAGCAAAAAATTTGGCAAAAAGGGGTTAAAAAATATTTATCATGAAAAAAGCAATTTTGATCGGCCTCGGTATCTCCGCTATTTTAGGAATCGCTTATGCAGTCTCTGGTGGCTGTTGCAGCGGTATTTGCGAGCCAGGCTGCTGCCCTTGGTGCTAATCAACAGGCCGTTTGGCCCTTAGATGATATTTAAGCATGAAGAAGCCCTCCGCTGTTGCGGGGGGCTTCGTTGTTTTGTTATTTTAACGTGAGCTAACGATTTCCTAATTTCCAATTTCTGAATTTCTAATAAAATCAATGCCATTCCCTACATTTGACCTCCATTTAAAAACAAATCCAATATGACCACTAGGCGCAACTTCCTCCGCTTTTCCGCTTTGTCCACCTTCACAGCCACTGTTATACCTGAACTTGTACTGGCTGCTAACAAACATTTGATAACCAGTCCATTGTCCAGTTCTTCTAAAAGTACGACCATCCTGTTTCAGGGGGATAGTATTACCGATGCGGGCCGCGACCGGGGCAGGTACTATGCCAATATGGGATCGGGCATGGGCGAGGGATATGTCCACAACATTGTCACCCAACTGCTGGGGAAATATCCAGAAATGGATTACCACTGCTACAACCGCGGCATCAGTGGCCACAAAGTCTTCCAACTGGCCGAACGCTGGGACGACGACTGCCTCCAACTCAAACCCGATGTGTTGAGTATCCTTATCGGGGTAAACGATTATTGGCACAAACTCAATGGCAATTATGATGGCACCGTGGAGATTTATGAAAATGATTACAGGGCACTGCTGGAGCGGACCAAGCAAGAACTACCCCAAGTAAAACTCATCATCGCCGAACCATTCGCCGTGGCTGGCGGCACGGCCATCAATGAAAAATGGGCACCATTCACGGCCTATCGGCAAGTGGCCAAAAAGATCGCTACGGAATTTGGGGCCGTGTTCCTACCCTACCACAGCATGTTCGAGGAGTCGTTGAAAATTGCCCCGGCTTCCTATTGGTGCCCGGATGGGGTTCACCCTTCGCTCGCTGGTGCCTACCTGATGAAAGAGGCCTGGCTGGCAGGTTTTGAGAAATTGAAAAAATAAAAAATCCCGGATAATGGTCTTTTCCAAAATCCGGGATAAAAGCTCTGTTTGGTCAATATATTCAAAAACAAATCGTATAAAATCCAAATAAAAAGGATCAGAAAAAGAGGGCAAAAACGAATTTCGTTATTTCGTTAAATCATTATTTCTATAAATCCTGCCCCGCATTTTTCAACTCCCTCTATTCTAATCTCTTTTATATTTCATTCACGCAAGTGGGCCGAAAAGTATACTTCATTTATAGGCATCAGACTGCTCGGCCCAAAGGGATTCTAAGGGGCACCCCGAAGTAAATTCGGGGCAAGCTGTTGGGTAGTTGCCAAAAGTGCGACTCATCCTGCCCAGCATTTTTCTCTCAAACATTTAATCAATAACTCAAAACCATTTTCCGTTGTCCGATCCATAAGGGTAATAAGCTGGTAGAGATAGATGCCGCTGTTGCCGAGCTGCTCCCGATGGTGGTTTCTTGCCAGCCGGCCTCCATTTCCTCATCAATCAAAATCGTTTTTCTTCCGGCCAAGTCCATCACTTCCAGACGGACGGGCATTCTTTCTTTTAAGTAAAACGAGATCACCGCTTCGTTGCTGAACGGGTTGGGCCTATTCTGCGCCAACTCAAAAAGATGGCGGCATCCACGTCCATAGTGTGTGGAGATTCGTGGATGCGCCAATTAACGTTCAAGGGATTACCGCCATCCGAATACGCGATGGCCGGCGTTAAAGTGGAATTAATGTCCAAGGCCTCACTCAAAGAAGTGATCTCATGAAAAATCTGGAATTGCAAAATGAAAATTATCTCGTTTTCGGTAAGAATACGCCCATCCGGTGTGTCCTCATGGGGCATCCATGACAAGGTCACTGAACCGGACTTTGGTTGGGCGTAATCTGTTTCTTTTACATCAAGTGTGGCGGGCTGGATTCCGAGGAACGCCATTTTCTCCGCATCGTATTTAATGGTAGCTTGTAGTGCTTCTAAATTGATATCGCCTTCGGCAAATACAGGTACGGCAATGATTTCCCCTTTTTGGAAATTGCCGTCATGCGTCGCCAGCGTCAGGCTCTCCCCTCCCCTATCTTCTGGGACTTCCGTGAAATTGACATTAGCCGACCCGTTCACATCACCCACTTTGACACCGATAAAATGGTGGCCATAAACATCACGGGACAGATTATTGAGCCAAACGTGCTCGGGGAAAGTTTCCACAAAAGGGTTTTGGGGATTTGGAAAATCGTAATCCGAACACACAAAACGCCAAGAGGTGTTGTTGGGAAATTCATTGGACACGTAGAGGATGACTTTTCGGATCAGCACCACATCAAAGGTGGTGACACTGCCGGAGTTGTTGGCATCAGCAGCAATCAACTGATAAGGCGTTTGGAGCAGTTCATCCCCTAAAATATGTCGGGAAATTTTTATCAAGTCATACGTCGTGACACCGTTGCGCAGGTCATCATTTTTGTATGGCCTCAATTGACAGTCTGCCCCAGCCGTTACGTTGGGGAAATAGTACCACCCTTGCGGTGAGGTCATGGAGTAGGCCATATCATTGCCATCGATGAGTTGGGTCTCCACATTAGGCATCGGGTCGAAGTTTTCTGTAAAAACCAGCCCACCTACCACCAATGAGTCGTCCTCACATATATCGAATGGATCGCTCAGGAAAAGACTGTTGAAGCACCCTGAAAAATTCCCGAAGGTATCGGTCACCGTCAAGTTGTAGGTCAGGACCGCCACTCCCAGCAGGCTATCAAAATTGGCGGTGTAATCGTCGCAGTCCAACGTGTCCAGGTCCAACGTGTAGGTCACATCGGTACAAAAATCTTCCCCACCGATCAGACCCTCGTTGGCCAAGGAATCGACGTTTAACACATGCATCCCATTTTCCCCTAGTTCGACAAAAATCATTTCACAATTGTTGGATGGCCGAACCTCCTCGGTAATTTCAACTGGAACTATGCAACTCGCCATATTTCCACACCCATCAACCGCAAAAAAGGTAATCGTATCCAGTCCAAGGCCAAAGATACCAGTTGCATTTGCCCCTCCATTGTCGAGGTCGTTGGTGATGGTAACCGTATCGCACATAGAATTGTCGGTGGCACTTATCATGATGGAAATTTCCACCGAACAAGTCTGCGTCGTCAAAGGCACAAAAATGCCGCTCGGGCAATTGATAGATGGCGGTATCGTATCCAACACGGTGAACTGTTGGGTCACCAATCGGTCGTTTCCGCATTCATCTACCAAACGCCAAGTGCGCCACACAAAGCCATTGCAGCCAACGACATTCGAGCTGTCAGCAACAAAATTCACCATTACGTTGCCAGCACAATTATCGCTTACAGAAAAGGAATTGGGGTCGGGATCGGGCAACATTTCCAAACATGGAAATGGCGGCGGGTTGATGATGTTTGCCGTTGGCGGAACAGTGTCGAGTACGGTCAAAATTTGGGTAACCAAAGTGTCATTTCCGCAAACGTCCGTCAGTCGCCAAGTACGCCATACCAAGCCAACACAACTGGTCACATTGGTGCTGTCAGAGACAAACTCGACAGTCACATCGTCCTTGCAATTGTCATTTACCAAAAATGTATTGGGGTCGGGGTCAGGTATCGAATCGAGGCATGGGAACGGCCCGAGGGTCATGATATCCGCCGTTGGCGGAATGGTGTCTTTCCAATTAAAATTTTGGGAAATAACCGTGGTCAGCCCGCAGGTATCCGTCAGCAAATAGGTACGCATGGTCGTCCCCATACAGGAATCGCCCGTATTCATTTCACTGAGCAGTTCGACCCGCACGGGCAATGGGCAGTTGTCAAAAGCATCCACTTCGTCCGGATCAAATGCGGGGATTTCCTCCATGCAGGCAACTGTAATATCCGGTACATTCGCCGAAGGCGGGATCGTATCGTTAACAAAAATTTTGGTCAAAAATGGTTCTGCTACGTTACCACAAGTATCCATCGCCGTGTAGGTGAAGGTGCGGGTAAAACGGTTTTCGCAGCCCATGAATTCAATGGTATCTTTTACCAAAAATACCTGAACTTCCCCGATCGGCGAGCAATAATCCCTGGCCGTCGGTGGCCCTGGTTTTACCAAATCACCAGGACAAACGTACGAGGTATCTTTCGACCCAAATGGCTGATCCCATACGGGCGGGTTGGTGTCCCGCACCTCAATGAATTGGGTGTAGGACGTATCCACGCCGCTGCACCATTCGAGGAAAGTATAGGTTCTGAAAATTTTCAAGCCGCAGTTGATGGGGAAAATTTCGTCCGAAACGTTCAATGACCACGCTTCGCAATCGCCCCAAGCCATGACATCCCTGCGGAAATACTGTCCAATGGAGCGGAGCAGTCGGTCAGGGTATCAGGAGGAAAAAGAAAGTCGAAGGCGTATTGTCCACCAAGGTGATCTTTTGTGAACATTGGTCACTGAACCCAGCTTGGTCAACCACTGTAAAGGTCCGAATGACAACCCCGGAGTGGCAGATATTCAAATTTTCCTGATCGGTATAATACAAGGTATCCACTTGGCAATTTTCCTGAACATAAGGCTCGCCCGTCTGAGCAGGAAGGGCCGCATCAACTTGCCACTCCGTACAGGCCAAAGTGACATCCGACGGGCAAGTAATTTGCGGTGGCATTTTATCGTCAGTCAAAACGACGACCATGCACGTATTCGCATTTTCATAACAATCGAGCACCTGCACAATGACCATCGTCGAGTCACCAATATCATCGCAATCAAGGGTAACTTCTGGCAAGAAGGGGGCATTGGGTTCGTCCATCCGTTTTACCGAAAAATGGACGCCACAGCATTCGTCGTAGCTGCCATCATCAAATACCGACGCTGGGACAGTTGCCATGCCGCTCGTGGTCAGCGACACCTGCGTTATCTCATCACCGATGGCAACGGGTACAACCCGGTCTTCCACCACTATTGATATTTCACAAACTCCAAAATTGCCGCACCCATCCATCGCTTCATACCGCACTGTGTACAGCCCCATAGGCAGACCGAAGACCAATCCGCCATTGCCTTCGATCGTGCCATTGGGAACTATTGTGCGAACTGTCTCGATGCCGGAGCAATTATCGCTCACAGGTAGTGCTGGTAGAAAAAAACTACCTGCACAACCTGGCCCACTGGTAGGGAAAAACAGCGTATCGGGACAGTCAAAAACAGGTGGTTGGATGTCTTCCACCTTTATCAGTTGGTCATGGGTAATGATTTCGCCAGAACAGCAATCCAACACCAGCCATTTCCGGATCACGGAGTAGGCCGAGCCGCAGCCACCCACGATGAGGTCATCATAAGTAAAAGAAATTTTACAAAGGTTACCAATGTAAATACTATCCACCATCGGCATGCCTGTAAAGGCAATGGAGGTATCCGCATTGGAACAAGAAAGGGCAGATTGCTGGATGTTATCGAAGTTCAAAGGAAACTGCACTTCTGCCAGTGTTGGTCGAACAACGGTAATGGTTTGAACACAGGGAATAGCTTGGTTTCCACTCGCATCTTCTACATACCAAGTGCGGGTCAGGATCGCCGTGTTCAGCGTGTTACAATTTTCCAAAACAACATCATCAAAATAGGTCGTGTCCAGCATGCCGTTGCAATTATCAGCAATGACGGGAAAGCCGATGCTGTCCACGGAGAGGTTGGCCGTACAATTGACGGTTGTATCTTGGCAGTTGATAGTTGGGGACAATTTATCTTCGACGACGATAGTGCCCCAGCAAAAGCCGCCTGTCGCATCATCGGTGACCTTTACATAAAGTGATAAGGTCGCCTGGTCGCAGGTCACGGTGTCGCCGATCATTAGGCCTGACGGCAACATAACCCCCACCGTTTTCGGTCCGGGGCAAGCGGTTTCTTCACCGTCTAAAATCATGTCTGGAAGAACGACTGCGATGCCAGTCTGGTCGAGGGAAATTTGCACCTGATCGTTGCAGGCCAAAGTGCATAGGGCATGCCCTTTGAGGGTGGCCATAAGGCATAGAATAGCTATGCCGACCACTCGCAGGTTAGTACAGTGTTTCATAGAAGGCGGACTTTAATTTGTTAAAAACGGGTTGCCGAAAGGACTGAGATGGAAACAGTTTGGAAACGGAAATAGGATCGGAACAAAAATTTACCTTAAGCCTTATTTCACATCCCACAGCCACCATCGGCTATTTCAATTCGCAAAAAATTACAGTTCTGAAAATTTAGCAAAAGAGAAAAAGTAAGCAGAGGAAAGATAAAGATTCGGAAATAGGGTTTCAGATCCTTACTCTAACAACTATTTTCTTTTACCTAAAAAATAATGTTCCTGAAAAAATGGAGGAACCGACACAAACCAGTGAGCAGACTTGAGCCACATCTGGCGAATTTTGGCAGGTCGTTTAAATCGGTCGGTGTATGGGAAGGAATTCGGTTTTCTAAAAAATTGTCGCCTGCCAGCGGGGTCAAACTATTTCAAAAAGGTTAGTTTTTGAATAAGTTATTTTTAATATATGTTTTAACGGGAAGCTATTTTGGAATGTTACAGGTGGGTTCGTTTTTTATATTATTTTTTTAACTATTTATAAATAGCTAAATCCCCCTCACAACACCGTCACGTCGCCTGCCAGCACCCGTTTCCTACCGTTCTCCTCAAAAAGGATCATCCACGTATAAACGCCGGGGTTTACCTCGCCTGAAGGCCGCCACCCCTGCGTTGGGTCGTTGGCCAGGAGGTCGTCGGCCTCGTAGCGGAGGCCGCCCCAACGGTCGAATACTTTGAGGCTGTAGGTGAAATCGTTGTTGCCCTGTGCGAACAGCAGTCCGTTCACATACACATTCGGTTCATTGCGGATGGCGTTGGGCACATAGACATCCGAGTCCTTGAAAGAGATTTGTACAATGCCAGTGGCAGTACAGCCATAAACATTGCTGACCGTCACCTCGTAACTGCCTCCCTGTGGCTCTTGCAGCAGCGGGAACGGGCAATCGCCACAGTCCAGCGGGCCGGCCGGCTCCCAGCCATACATATTGATGTTGCCTGAATAACTAACGGGCAAGGGCATCCCCACTCGGAAGAAGGTGTCCAGCAAGTTGTCGGTACCGACCGTGGGCACTGGCCATTCTTCCACGGTGATGGAGGCAGTCACCTCGCAGCCGTTGGCATCCTGTCCGGTGACGGTGTAAGTGCCGCCGGTTTCCACTGCGGTATTGTTGCCAATGCTGCCGTTGTCCCAAATGAGATCGGTGTGGCCGGATGTGATTTCCAAAACTGCTGACCCGCCTTCACAGAACCCCAATGGCGCTTCTACAGCAATCGGTTGGGGGACGAAATACGAATAATCTATTTCATAAATGACTGAATCACAGCCCTGCACATCCAATAGGGTGTCACCATAAATTCCTGCCGAATCGTATTCTTGGCCGAGGAACGTGAACGACCCGCCCGGACAGTCCACCTCCGTTATGGCCTCGTACTGCACGGGGTGGGTATAGGCCAACGAAAGGGTATAAGTCTCTTCGCAAAAGCCATTCGATAGAGTATAAGCATAATTGCCTGCCTGGGTGAGCAGGCGCAAGGAGGCGGTGCTGCCGTCCGACCAAGTGGCCGGATAACCTGCGCCCGTGAGTTCAACTGCAACGGGCGTACCGGGGCAGACGACCGTGTCCGTCCAGGCGGGCTGGTGGTTGATGTTTTCCAAAACAGTGATGGCCTGCGGGAAATGGTTCTCGTACTCGCCGATGCAGTGCTCCACCCAGATGTTCACATCATAGGTTCCAGGCGTATCATAACATACGGTGACGACCGAATCCGTACTGCTGCCAAGATCCGAACCGGGCAAGTCCCACTGCCACACCCCGTCTATGAGGGAATGGTTGGTGACAAGGGTCAGGCACTCCCCAGCGCAGATGGTGTCCGTGCCTCCGAGGGTTTCGTAGGTCAGGTTGGGGTCTATTTCGGTTAGGTAGAAGTTGTCGTAGGCGGTGAACGCACCCGTAGCTCCAGCCGACAATATAGGGAGGCTGGACATGACTTCGTTCGGGTCGGCAAAGATGCCGATTGTTATGACCGTGTAGTTGGAATCCGCCGTGAAGCAGTGTGTCACTTTGTTCCATTCGCCCGCTGCGCCTGTCATAAGGGTGTCCACTTCAAGCTGAGGGTCCAGTACTATAACAGGGCTGGGAAGAGTGATGTCCGGGGGTGGCTCCACGATAAAGTTATCCGATAGGAGGACACCAAGGTGGGAAATCTGCGGCGAACCGGGGTAAGCGGGCGTTGTGTAATACCTTAAGAAATAGCGCTTGTCCTTTTCAATCGGAGACAAAAGTTGGACTTGGCTATATTCCATTCTTTCGGCAAGCGGGAAACCGGGCGCATAAAAATGATTTTGAACAAGATAGCCATTCCCATGCTGGGGAGAGATGATATTCGTAGATTGGTAATAGTCGGATACGGGGTCGTCCACGCAGTCTAGGTTGAAGTATCTGGCCGCCCGTTTGCCCCTGCGGGCCCAGTCCGATATTACCGTGTTAAGATCCTGTTGGTAGAGGTCGTAGTCGCAGTCGAAATATTCTTCGAAGTCGGGGTTGGGGATCAGGTTGGGCTGTGCTCTTGAACGCGATACGGAAACCAGGGCCAAGAAAATGGATAGAAATACTGCTTGGTAGTGTGCCATGGCCAATGGATACTAAGTCCCCTGTGGCCGAGGTGGCCACAGGGGACGGGTTTACAAAAAGGGTTACTGTTTTACGAACTTACCAGAGAAGGTTTGACCACCCAATCGGACAGTGTAAAAGTACATACCTGGGGGGGCAACGAAAGGCAGCGAGGCTTCATGACTATCAAATGACAGTGGTTGCGATGTGAGGACCTGGCCAGAAGCATCGAATATAGAAATGAAGGCTTCGCTAGCGGCGCTATGGGGCAACTCACCTGCCAAGTCAAGTTTCAGGGTAGCATTTTTAATAGGGTTTACCCTAACGCTAACGCCAAATTCCGTACTGCTTGAACCCTTGACCAATTTAGTGGAAGGGGGGTCATTGGGAGCAAAGCAATCTCCTCCGCTCCTGAAAAAATAGCTGTCAGTGACCACATCTTCCGAACATTCATCATAATATGTAAGGTCAATACGGTAGCATTTGCACTCGCTTGTCGTATAAGACCAGCCTATTATCCCTGTCGTGAAAACATCTTCTATTTCCGTGTTCCCCGGATCGGGCGTAATCGTTCCAGATGTAAGTTCAGATTCAGTACCACCGCTACAAGGTACATCCCATAAGGAGTAATCAATTTCATCGACGCTGGAGAGGTTCACCACATTATTGCCGACAAAAGCAATGGCATTTGCAAATGGCGGACTCCCAAGCGCTGTGGAAATGATGGGGCCTGGTGCTGTGGTGGAAGGAACATACACCGTTGAGGAAGTTCCCACAATAGTTGGTTCATACCCAAATTTCCCACGAAGGTTGACATAAGCATACCGGGAGGCATTGGTGTCGAAACACTCGTTGCCCGAACAGCATTTCAGTCTTATGGAGACGATATAGGTTTCACCGGTATCCAAATCATCAAAAGCCCCGGTCACGTTCACTGTCCCATTGGTGACACTGCTATGCACAAAGGTGCTGCCATCGAGTGGGTTCCAGTCCGTGTCATAGACATTCACATACAAACACATACCACTGTTGAGTGGAATATCAAAATCCTCAAGATCGAGGATGAGCTGGTCGCCCGGGCAAAAGAACAGGTCGGTGGCACCTTCCTCTGTGTTGAGCGCCCCTGTATAATTCCTGCCCTCACATGGAATGAGGCCGCCGCTTTGGCCGGGCACGAGATATTCCCCATAACCAAGCAGGGTGCCATTGATGTGCGGTTCTACGGTAAGTGTCTGGTCAACATAAACGGTACAGCCACTGATGGAACAGACCTCCCAATTATCCTCCGAAATACAGAGTTGGGGCGTCTCTTCCCTCCCACAGGTGAAAATGCCCCCTGTATTGCAAAGCGTAACAGCACCGCTCGTAGTAGTGGTGCTGCTGATAGTGTAGTTATCACTGTAGCTGCCACACGTAATGGTCACCGTGCCGCCTAACAATGCCGTAGCTGGGTTGCCGGTACAGGCATATACGAAAGTCAGGCATTCACAATAAGGAGAAAATTCGTTGTATGCGTTAGAAGTGTTCTGCAAGAAAATCATGGTAAGCAAGATCAGGAAAGTACGGGGTAAAGTGGTCAATCGTCCTCGTGCGTTGTAGCGTTGTAGCGTTGTAGCGTTTTTAGTCCATTGACTAGCAGGTTGTTTAAAATTCATGTTTTTAATTAGTTTAAAGAAAGCAGTGAATCCAGATAAAATGGCCAATTTAGATATGGGGTCACAAGCTGTTCTTAATTTGAAAAAGTAGTGCCATTCCGGATGACAAAGGCGAATATACCATAAAATTTTAATTTAAAGGAAACTTGTTTTTTCCAAAAGTCAGGTTTCAAAAATCAACCTACAACTAACCACTTAACAGCATTGCACCAACTTATGAACCTAACTATTCCCCCGCAGCCACTGCTCGCAGTAAGCTTGCACACTATTATCAAGGAGTTGTTTGTAATTGGAGGCTGTTTTTAAATTTTCAAAGGCAGCACGTCGCTCTCTCCTTACTTTTTGGTAAATATCATTGTGCTCTTTTTTGAACACTTCGAAGTCAAACATGACCGGAGCGGCCGGTTTTTCCTTTTGGCTAAACAAGTTGGTGGTCTCCTCTACCCTATTGTTCCGGGTGGCCTGGGCCGTTTTGCTCTGCACGGTAAAGGCAGGTTCCGGTGATTGGCCGATGATCTTTTCCTCTTCGAGCAATTTACGGAACTGTGCGGCGGAGATATTCTTAGCCCGTTCCCGGTTGATGCGCTCCATGTCTTTGAGCCGCTTCTTGCGGGCCACGACCTGTTCCATTAATTGGGCATAAAGGTTGGGTTCTTCAAAGCGCCGGTTTTCCACCCACCCCATGAAGGCCTTCACTTTTTCCCGATCCGTTTTCACGTTGGTCTTTTTTTCAAAAAATGCCAGCATGAACAGCACGAAAAAATCCTCAAATCCGACCAGTTCACTACCCTTTATCATGGGCAATACAGAATCCAGCACGAAAGACATACTCACACCATATTCTGTCAAAGTGTTGAATGCCCGACGCTGGGCCTCCGTCAATTCTTCGATGCGTTTTTCGAGCTTAGCGGAAGAAGAAGATTTTTTCGGCGTTTTGGGTTTGTCGGCCTTTAGGTATTTGGCCTCAAATCCAGGATCGTTGGCCATGTCGTCCTTTTCGTTGATGATGATCCGAACGTCGGTGATATTGCGGCCTTTCTTGATAAAATCGTAATCAATATGGAGCCGGGTATTTTCATTGATCTCTTCCATGGCCACATTCAGCACTTTGCGGCGGAAGTTCCGAAAATCTGGGTATTTGTCCGAAATGCCCAGGCGGCTTTTGAATTCCCGGATGCTCACGGCCAGCACGTTGCGGCCATGCCGGATGTGCTCATAATAATAGGACTTGCACATTTGGTAGATGCGGATGGAAAAACCGCTTTTCATTTTGGCCACTTCCAAAAACTCGAACCGGGTAAATTTTTCTTTCAATCCCAAAAGGAAGGGTTTCATTTGCGGTGAAAAACCGAATTCCACACAAAGGACACCATCTTCGTTGTATTTGGGCACAGCCCCTGCCACCCAATTGATATGCCCTCGGAGGCGCACCCCATCCACCGTAAAGTCGGTTGGGAAAGTGATCTTCTTATCGGTGATACTGTCCAGCAACATATCAAGCCGTTCGTAAAATGAGCCATGTTTTTTCGACTCGTCTGTTTTCAAAATGTATTCTATTTCCGAAACGGGCACGAGATAGGTCGAGAAGTCGCTATCCTCCTGCTTGAGCAAAGTGGCCATGTATAGGATCAACTTCTGCTCCCGGGGAGTCAACTTGTACCTGGCATGCTGGATAAATTGATTGGCTATCGCCGCTACCTGTTTGGTCTGTTCCACTTGCATCGGGTAAAATTTTCGGCAAAGTAATCTGATATGTGTACTTTAAAAATAGCAGGTGTACACTTTTTATCCACACCTCCCACAGCAGGGACACACCAATTAAAAAAAGTGGCTTCTCCTCCCTTATCCAGTCCCACAATAAGTACACTTCGATTAGAATTTTGCATTTGCTGCTGTCCGTTTATGCGACATTTGACATGGTTACCAACTATAATCGGAGATGAAACCAACAATACTGGCCCATTTTTGCCTGCCCCACAGCATGAACACCTCAAAACCCCTGTATTCATTGGGTTTCAAAAGGTGGGTACACATATAGATGGTTTTGCTCCAAATAGTTTCGACACAGCAGGGACACATATACTCTCTTTTACTGATTAATATTTTCATATTCAGTTGATAAACAGTGTTTTGTGTCTTTCGTTTTGTTCCTAAAAAACACCCCACGATAGGGACACACATTTATTTTCTGATCCCCTTTCAGGTTAAAATATTGTCCAAATGTGTTACTTTACCCAAACATGAGGGGCATCCATGTAATTATTAGTGGAAAACAAACGATTCCCGCACGTTTTTCCCACATTATGGACACATCCCACAACAAGGACGCGGGCCTCCCACCTAAAGAACGCGGAGCAAACACATCAGGTACCCTAAAACCCCACGATAGGGACACACATTACCCACAATGGGATAACCGGGAAAACACATTAAGGACACCACTCCCCCACGGCAGGGACACGAATAACCCACTCGGAGTCTACACATTTTTGCGTAAATAGCTGATTATCAGCATCATAATTGATGTTTAAACTATAAATAAGAAACTATTAAAAAATAACCTTTTAAATGGTGTTTTTTTTTATTTTTTATTTAAAATTTCCAGCTAATAGAAGAAAAGCCACTATCATCGGTTTGCAGTAAATCAACTTTATTGAGATATAGAACGCGTTTATTTTTAAAAGACCAAGTGTGTCCATGGCGTGGGAGGTAATAGACATGTGAGTACATGTGTCCCCAATGTGGACAGGTAGATAGATTCGCTAAAGTTGCAGTAACAGAAAATCACGGCGTTTAAGCATCTGTAGAATGAAGTTTCATTCTGGACAGAGTATTCGTTATTTCGTTATTTAATGAAATATTTAATTAAACATTTCCCTTATTTCTTTTTTTCATTTTTTGGGAAATGAACCAATGCTTAATATTGCGGTGTGAAAAGAATTGGTTTCGTTATTTCGTTAAATCATTATTTCTATATCGAAATAGCCTACCTTTTTCTGTTTCGGGCATAAAGAAGCCTAGTAAAAAAACAACTAATCAATAATCAGCAAAGCTTATGTCATTGGTCATTGGAGTGGTATCACAAAAAGGGGGCGTTGGCAAATCCACCGTATCCCGATTGATCGCTTGTAATTACGCAGCCAGCGAATGGCAGGTTAAAATCGCCGATATGGACTTGGCGCAGGGTACGTGTACCAGTTGGAACCGCCGCCGCTTGCAAAACGGAACCGAACCCAAAGTAGCCGTGGAACAATTTGTGAACGTACCGGATGCCATCAAAATGGCCAGCCAATATGACCTGATTGTTTTCGATGGCGCCCCCCACTCCACCCGGATGACCCTCGACATCGCCCAAGCCAGCGATTTGGTCATCCTGCCTACGGGCGTTTCCATCGACGATCTTGAACCCACCATCAAGCTTGCCCATGAATTGAAGAAAAACAAAATCCCGGTGAAAAAAATCGCTTTGGCTTTTACCCGGGTCGGTAATAGCGACCTTGAAGTGGCCGAGGCAACTGAATATGTCCAGGCCAGTGGATACCACTTGCTCGAAGGGGTTATCCATGAAAAGACGGCCATCCGCCGAGCTAGCGACGAAGGAAAATGTGCGACAGAGACTCCCTACAAAACCATCACCGAAAAAGTGGACACCTTGGTTCAAGCGATTGTCAACAGAGCCGAAGTGGTAAAGAAATAATGAAATAGCGATTTCGTTATTTCAGTATTTCTTCTTTTCTTTACGATCAAAGGCTTCAATGGCCTGATTTCCATGTTTTGCAATAACTAATTTTCATCAATTATGGCCAAAATAAGCAAACCATCCACCTCCAACCGTAAAGGTGCCCCACCACCAGAATTTGAAGCCAGCGTCAATCTCAGCCGGAACCCCGACGATGACCTCAAACCGCTCAACTTTAAAGTGAAGGCCGATTTCAAAAGGGAATTCAAAACGTTTGCAACAGTGAACGACATGAGTATGGTCCAGTTGCTGCAAGAGTGTTTTGAGTACTACAAGCGGAGCAGGTAAGGATATTTCCACCTATCATATTTCGTTATTTATTTAATTAAAGAAATAACGAAATATTCTTCCAGTTCGGCTTTACTTGATACTCTGAGTGACGTGGATTGCACGGTTTTGCTCAAATCGCTGATTTGAGTGGTGTAAATCCGTGCAAATCCATTCTGTACTATGTTCACTCCATGCTTCACCTCTACCCTACCCTTTTGCATGCCGTCTTATTCTAAAATGTTTCGTTATATATAGATTTAACGAAATAACGAAATGTTTTTCTTGGTCAGTAGCTGAAGGATTGCTGCGTACATTCCATTTATCAAAGAATTAGGTTGAATTGAAGAGTCATCGAAATCTTGTGCGGCAAGGAATCCCAAATCCACATTTTTATCTCAGTGTCTCGTATGATGCGAACTTGTTTGAGTAGAAATTCCGATGCTCGTTTGATTCGTTATTTATACATTTAACGAAATAACGAATTGTTGATTGAACGGGTAGGTAGAGAGTTTTCAGAGATAAGAAGTTGGCCTCAAGCTTTTTTGTAGATGATCTGCTTTCCGTTTGAGGGGATTTTAAAGCGATTTGAGGGATGAAATGGTCTTTTGGTTGGCCGAAGCCACAAAACGGGGTCGGATTGTTTTAAACGCATTAAAACGCGTTGTGATGTTTTTCCTTGATTTAATAACGAAAACGTTATTTAACGAAATAGTATTATTTAGAGCAGCTCAGTTAGTACAGACAGGAAAGCACGCAGATCGAACGGATTGAACAGATTGCCGCTGATTGTTGATTCAGGGCATGCAATCAGCCCTGAAGAAACAAGGAGTCTGTTCCTTTTCTGCCATTGATAACGAAAACGTTATTTAACGAAATAGCGATTATTTAAAGTAGCTCCGTTAGTACAGGCAGGAAAGCACGCAGATCGGACGGATTGAGCAGATTGCCGATCCAGAGCACGCAATCAGCCTTGTGGAAACAGTTAGTCTGTGAAAACAGGCATTTTGGTCCCTTTAGCATATTAATAACGAAAACGTTATTTAACGAAATGGCGATTGTTCAAAGTAGCACAATTAGTACTGATGGGAAAGCATGCAGATCGAACGGATTGAGCTGATTGCCGATTCTTAATACTACATCCACTCATTCATCCACTCATTCATCCACTCACTCACTCACTCATTCATTCATTCATTCATCCACTCATCTCAACCCATGCCAATCTTAAAGAAATCGTTATTTCGTTATTTCTTCTTTTCGTTTGCCAGTCCAAGGCATGACAAAATCTCGGGTGTCGCAGAAAGTCAGCCCTTTTAATTCCCCGTTTTCGATGTAGCAGATGTAAAATAGGTGGAGCGCCCGTCTTTGGTTGTGAATGCAAAAAAGGTTTTGCCTCAAGCTGAATTGCGTTCCGACAAGCTGCGCTGCAAAGTGAGGTGAATGCCCTAAAAGCGCAGCTCGAACTTCACTTCCTGTTCAATACCCTCGACAGTATCAGTGCCTCTGTGCCCCCACAAATGGAACACACTAAGGAGTTGATCGCAAAATTGGCCGGCACTTTCCGGTTTGGCTTGCGGTCGAGCGAGTCCGAAACAGTCCCGTTGAGGGAGGAGATCAATTTCCTGAAGACCTATTTAGAGCTGGAAAAGCAACGGTTTGGCGACCGTTTGGTCCCTGTTTTTCAGGTAAATGATGCTTTACTGGAAACCTCCATTCCGCCCATGCCTTTACAACCTTTGGTGGAAAATGCTATTAAACACGGCGTTGGGAATAGCGTCGAGCCGGTTACGGTGGGTATTTCAGTGAGTAGGGTAGGGGAGAGGCTGCGTTTTGAAGTGTCCGATACGGGGGGAGGCTGTGAATACAATATGGATGGAAATATTTTTGAAAAAGGGATTGGGCTTCGGAATACACAGCTGCGACTGGAAAAGCAGTTTGGCCAATCTTTGCAAGTACAGAAGAATAAGCCACAGGGCTTGATTTTTAGCTTTAATCTGCCGTTAATTCGTTAAATCATTATTTCTTTATTTAAAGAAATAATGAAATGCCTGACATTATTTCTGTCAAATGTTTGGTTGGATTGCACATAATAATAAGACATTACACTTCTTAATATGAAAGTACTCATCATAGACGACGAGGCTGATGCCCGGAAAATGTTGCGCAGTATTTGGAAGAATTTCCTCAAATGGAAGTCTCAAAAGAGTGTACTAATGGCTTGGAGGCGGTCACGGCAATTGAAGAGCTGGAGCCAGACCTTGTTTTTCTTGACATTCAAATGCGAGGCATGAGCGGTTTTCAGGTATTGCAAAAGATCGTTCACATTCCTCAGGTCATTTTTTCTACGGCCTAGATCGATACGCCCTCAAAGCGTTCGACCACAATGCCGTGGATTATTTGCTGAAACCTTACACCCCGGAACGCTTTGCTCAAGCTGTCAGCAAAGTGCTATTGTCCGCACCTTCCCGCAACCTCAAACAAGTACGCGAGCTCACCGAGAACCTGCAACGGGAACAGGCGGACTACCTTGGCCGCCTGTTGGTAGAGCAAGGCAACCGCATGATCGCTTTGGCGGTGGAAGACATTATTTGGATCGAAGCGGATGGTGACTATGCCCACCTCCATACTGCCCAAAAGTCCTACCTCTCCAACCTCGGTCTCGGTGAATTGGAAAGCCGACTGAATCCTACTATTCTATTCCGTATCCACCGCTCTGCCATCATTGGGGTACAGCACATCCAGGAAGTGAGAAAAGACCCCTCTGGCTACTATGTTTTTTAAAAAATGGGAAGCGCCATAAGGTGAGTCGATCTTACCAAGAAAGATTGAAAAAGTGGATGGTTTGAGTAATGGACAAATGATAATGGACAATGGACAATGGACAATGGACAATGGACAATGGACAATGGACAATGTAACGATTTAAAGAAATAACGATTTGTATAATTAAAGATTACTGCTAACTTGATCGCCACTTTGCACATTGTTAACTGCCTACTCCCTACTGAGAACTGAGAACTGCCGACAGAAAACTCCCTCACCATTCATATTGCAAAAAGAAATTGGGGGCTCGTCCGGCGGCCAATCGGTTGAGTTCCTGCAATTTGTAATCAGCCTGAGGTTCATCGGGATCGGGCGTGTCGAGAACAAAATCTTTGTCGATGATATTGGTTCGGTTGAGAAGGTTGAAGAAGGACAATCCCATTTTCCATTTTCTATTTTTTTTGCCAAAAGAATAAGTAGCGCTCACATCAACGCGGAGGGTACTGGGCAGGCGCTCGGTGTTGAGTTTATCAAAAGAAAGTTCGTGGGTATAGTTGTCAACTGTGCAATCGGGACAAGGTACCTGAACGACGGTTGGGATAGAGTAGGGGGTGCCAGTACGGAAATGCAGATTGGCGGAAAGGTCGAATTTTCCCAGATCGAGCATGTTCACAAAGTTGACCTGGTGCCGGATATCATGACGGGCAGGGTAGGTGATACCGCTGTTGAGCTCCGGGAATTTTTGCTCCACCTGACCGAACGAGTAAGCGAGCCAGATACTATAAGGAGGTATCCGTTTCCGAAAAAGAAAATCGAATCCATAAGCCACCGAAGAGCCGTCGAATGACAGGGGGCGCTCAAAGCCGCGGTCAACGAGGAGGTTGCGGGAAGTGAGGTTGCGACTGTCTTTATAGTATAACTCGGCATCAATCAGCATGGACTTGGTTTCGTACCCAGCGCCGAACGTCCACTGCCAAAGCTCTTGGGCAGGAATGCTGTCTTTGGCCAAAGCCCAAAGTGGTTCGCCGGCGCCCAAGTCGGTGAAATCTACGATTTGAAAAACGAATTGCCAGTTGCGGGCCATGCTCCCTTTTAGGGAAAATTCATTGCCCAAAGGCCGCCAAACAAAGCTGGCACGTGGTTCGGTGAAATACAAATTACGGGAAGGGAACAGGTTCAGCCGCAGGCCAATCGTGTACCTAAATTGCTTATTCAACTGATGGTCGAAGGCAGAATAAAAGGTGTGCAAGCCGAGCACAGAGGTATCTTGCGAAAAAACGTTCAGCTCTTTTTTCAACACGTGGGTGTCGCGGTAAACGAGGTTTGATTGCTGGGCGGTGAAGTGGTAGCCGAACGTCCATTTTTTGCTTTCATCCATCGTCCAATCAACGTTCATTTGCGTGGAAAAATCTTGCAATAGGTTGGTGGTGTTGTACTGGTAAATGAAAATGCTGTCCGGCTCGTCGTTCCAACGGAAGGTGTATTCGTTGTTGAAGGCACTAGCGGCCATTTTGAATTGGGCCTTCAGGTTCGGCTTCCAATCAGCAGAATGCTGCCAACTGATCCCAAAATTCGAGGCGTTGATCAGGTCTTTGGTACTGGTAAACGTCAACGAATCGTCAAAGGCATAATAATAATCCAGCCGGTCGAAACCGGTGTAAAGACTGATCGCATTGTCGTTCTTGTTTTTTCCCTGCCACCGCATTTTTAGGTTAAAATCACCGTACTCGATCAGCGGGTTCCAGGTGGTGGATTCGTTGTTTTGCCGAAGGCTATCGGGCAAAGCTACCCGGCCGTTCTGAAAAACTT
The DNA here is from genome assembly GCA_041392505.1 of Saprospiraceae bacterium. Lineage (GTDB taxonomy): Bacteria > Bacteroidota > Bacteroidia > Chitinophagales > Saprospiraceae > UBA6168. Next base: position 182,952 of record JAWKLX010000010.1, read on the forward strand.
GGTCGAACAGCTCCCGGAAAACCTTGCTTTTGTTGCTCGCATTGGAAGTCCGCCCTGCCAGAAGAATGGCCCCCCGCTTGTATTTCGTTTTTCGGAAAAGCGGTTTTTCCATAAAAATGTTGGCGTGCAGCAGGTTGAAACCGATGCCCCAAGTGGATTCGTCCACTAGGTCAGGTCGCCCCTTGATGTCGATTACGCTGGAATTACGCCCACCGTGTTCTGCCCCAAAATTGCCCCGCCAAACATCCACTTCATCGACGATAAATGGGTTGAAGGCATCGTATTGGCCAAAAAAGTGGCCCGTGTGATAGATCGGAATGCCTTCCCAAAGCACCAAGTTTTGGTCGGGTGTGCCACCCCGAACGTTGAGCCGGGCGGCGCTCTCCTCGGCACTGCCGATCCCTGGCAGGAGTTGGAGCATGCGCAACACATCCGGTTCGCCCCAGCCTGGAAGGGTTGGTATTTTTTCTTTTTGAAAATGAAAACTGCCGTTGTCGCCCAGAGTGAGCATATCAACTGAAAAATCTTTGATGAGGATGTCGGACATCCAAGTGTTGGCAAAATGGAGGTAGACCGCTTGGCAGGGCCGTTGGAGCAATTCATTTACTGAAAATGATAAGGGTCGTAGCCAATATAGCTGATTATTAAGGTGTCCGATTTGGCAAAATTGCCCTTGATTTGGATATGCCCCATCGTGTCAGAATAAACACCTTCGGACGTGGCCCGCACATAAGCCGTTGCACCCATTAAAGGTTCTTTGGTTTCGGCATCGAAGATTTGCCCACAGACATTTAGTTGGGGTGGGGTAGGGGCAGTTTCTTTGGGTGGCGCATTCCCTTTTTTTATCAATACATATTGGTTGTCCACAATGTCGAACCCCAATCCAGTACCAGCCAACAACTTTTCCATTGCCCGGTCCAGCGGCATGCGGCGGATTTTGACCGAAACAAATTTTCCTTCAATCATTTCATCCTCAAAAGAAAAAGAAATGGCGTACTGGGCTTCCAGTTCGGCGAATGCATCGGCCAGTTTGGTCTGGTTAAATACTACATTGATTTTGGGTAAGGATTGGGCTGACAGGCAGCAAGGCAGAAAGAACAATAAGATTAATGTAGAAAGTTTTCGGTAGCTCAAGCTCATGATTGTTCAGAGGTCAAAGGTCAGACAGCTGCGTTTTCAGAAGCAAAACGGAAAAGAACGATTTCGTTATTTTATTCATTTCGTTAAATAACGAAATGTTGAAATCATTATGGTATTACCAAATCACTTTGGCGAAAACCACACCGAATCGTTCTTGATCTCGTAGTTCAAGCCCATCGGGACGGCTACCATTTTCAGTGCCTTTTCCAGATCGTTGTTCACAAATTTGCCAGAGAACGGGCTGCCCTTCGAGTCTTCCACCACCACGGTTACATTGAATTGCCGCTCAATTTCTTTAAAAACCCTACTGCGGGAGGCGCTTTTGAAAACGCTTTCCCCTTTAAACCATTTGGGTGAAAAATCGATGCCCGACCGTTTTTGCATTCTTCCGTTGGTGACACTGACCTGTTCGCCTGCCTTTATCAATACTTTCTCCGTTCCCTTTGGATTAAAGACCTGCACGATTCCCTCCGTGCATTTTACTTCCAACTGCTGCTCCCGGGCAAAAACATTGAATATCGTTCCAACAACCTGCACTTTGCCTTGGTCGGTCAACACGGTAAACGTTTTCCCCTTGGCAGCTTTGAAGTAGGCTTCCCCCTGCAAGTACACCTCCCGGTCGTCCGGCCAATCGGACTCTGTGTAGCCGACCAAACTGGCCGCATTCAGCTGGACGGTCGTGCCATCGGGTAGGGTAACAGATTTTTGCTCGCCCATGCCGGAAGACACCACGGCATCGTACCCACTGGTAGGATCACTTTTTTCAGTATAAACAACGAAACCAAAAGAATGGCCACCGCTGCTGCTGCGGCATACAGCCATTGCCGCCTGTTGATGGAACGGATGGGCGTTTCCGTTATCGGTTTTAGAGCTGATGCTTGGCGGCGATGTGTGAGTAGCAGGGGAGGTGGTGTTGTCGGTTGAACCACTTGTACAGCTGGGCTTCCATTTCCGTGGTTTTAACTTCAGGAGGAAGTATTTCCCCTTCGGAAATGACTGGGACGGGCGTTTCCTCTTCCGTTTCTTTCGGTGGTTCAGCTTTTAGGCGCTCCTGCAATTTCTCCCAAGAGGCTTGCTCCGAAAATGCGGGCATCTCCAGCCCTTTCATCCCCTCGACGATGGCTTGCATGTCGGCATAGTCCTCCCGTTGTTGGAGTTCAGCCAACTCTTGTTCCGTCAACTCATCGGCGAGCCAGCGGGCCAGTAAAGTTTCGTCGTGGTTTGTATTTTCCATTTTTTGAGAACTTAGGCTTTTGCCCCAGTTGTGCTTAGGGCTTCACCCTAAGTTGTAATATTACGCCCTTTCAGGGCTTTTGTATTGGATCAAATGCTGTCGCTCCTTGTACTATTGATCCAAACGATTTCAATTCAATTCACCCTACCCGCCCTTCTACATTTTACATTTTGCATTCATCATTTTACATTTTACATTCACACCCCCTTCAACACCTTCCTCATTTCCACCAATGCCTGCGACATCCTTTTTTCCACCGCTTTGACGCTGAGTTCAAGTTGGTCAGCGATTTCGGCGTAGGTCATTTTATCAATGCGGTTCAGCAGGAACACGGTCCGTTGTTTTTCGGGGAGTTGGGCGATGGCGGATTCCAATTCCCGTTGCAGCTCTTTTGCCTCCATGATAAATTGAGGGTCTTCGTGTTCCTGATCAGTATTGGGGCTTTTTTGTTGGAAACGCAAAACGACCTGCTCGTGCTTTTTGGCATCGAGGAAAAGGTTGTTGGCGACCCGGAAAAGGAAAGACTTGGCTTTTTCGGCTGGCACTTTTTCGCATTCCCGCCAAAGTCGCAGATAAGCCTCCTGCATCAGGTCTTCGGCCTCGTCGACATTCGCCCCTTTGTAACAAAGGAAATTGCGCACGTGCCGGGCGTGGGCGAAAAACAGTTTCTGGTAAACAGATTCCTGACAGACCATATTTGAAGGAGGTGTATCCATATTTCGTGGGGCAAATGTATGGAAGTTATGCAATAAGGTGAAAGATCGCCTCGGTGTGCTTTTGCATGGGCGTTGCTGGCATTTTTAGCGTATAGGGAGTGGAAAATAATTTACCTTGATTTTTGTCGCCTGTGGGATGAAAACAATGTTATTTTTTAATTGTCAAAATTTTATTGGGCTTTTTGGGCATTTTGTATTAGTTTCGTTTCCTGTTCAATTGAACTTTATTCCTTAAAACTGGCGAAACACGCAACTTGAAAATTAGAACTGATCACTCCAATGCTCCGATTGCTCGTCTCGCCCCAAAACTTTAGTTAATATGAAAACCTTTTTCACCCCCCCCCCCCCCATACATATAAATAATATATGTATCGTTGTGCTTTCCCTATTTGTTTTTGTTATAAACTCTGCCAATAATGTTATGGCACAATGTCCGTTTCCCGATATTGAATTATTTGAATTTACAGAATCCCAACTGACACCTGTCGCTTACTGCAACCCTGTTGAACTGGAATTGGATTTTACGATCCATACCGATGAGACCTGTGACAGTATGCAGACGGCATCGGTCACGATTCACTTATTTTTGGATAAGTACTTGGGCGAAAGCCGATTTGAGATTATAGGGTCTGCCCCATCATTGACTTTTACGCTACTGCCCACCCCGGTGGTGATTGGACCCAATACTTATGACCATTACACTGCTGTCACCTCTGTACCTCTTGTTACATCGCAACATTTTGATTTTCAATTATTGACAGATGCCAGCTATGTCAACAGAGACCATGCACATTGTCAGGTACAGGTCAACAGCAATAGTGAAATAACCGATTTTGACCCGGCTGAGGCACCGATCTTTTCTTACCTTGCCTACATCGTAGGCGATCCGGATTCCACATTAAGCACAGAAGTTGAGCTTGACGATATTGCCATTGGCGTATCCAATGGTGGCATACTCACTGCTGCCGAATCTATGACTAGGAAACAAGCCGTTGTCATCAATAATGTTTTGGTTATAAATCAAGACTATTGGATATCACACGGCAGCAGGTTTGCGATCAAGGAAGGTGGGGCAATTGTTATCAAGAGCCCTTATACCTTAACTATTGAAACTGCTCCCATTGATGGGGCGCCATGGGTCTTGGGGTGCGATGCTATGTGGGATCGTATCGAAGTGGAATCTGGTGCAAGCCTTGTTTTATCTGGTGCGGCCATATTGGATGGTACCAATGCTATCACCGTGCAGGGAGGTGCAACTGTAAATATTGAGGGTTCTGATCTGGTCAATAATAAGATAGGAGTCTATAAGCCTTACGGGACCTCTGATGCCACCATCAATATCTCCAGTACGACCATTGGTGTCAATAGCACTGGATTGCTCCCACCCAATGCCGGGAGTCCCTCCACACAAGGCGTCTTCATCAACCATCAGACGACCCCCGTCCTCCTTACGGGCAACACCTACCTAAACCTCCAACTCGGCGTCAACGCCCAAAACAGCAACGCCATCAGCACCGGCGAAACCTTCACCGACATCCCCGGTGCCGGCATCTACATGGGCTCCGATGGTTTGCACGGCCTCACCCAGTCGGGCGGCACCTTCGACAACGTGCGGGTAGCCATCGAGGGTAGGAACATCAATATCGTTTCCTCCTACAACCAGATGGACAATGTGAGCCACGGCTACCGCCTCTACAATGGCAAGACCCGTAGTTTCGACATCCATGACAATACGATCAATGCTGATAACTTTGGCGTACTGATGTTCAACTGGAACGCATTTGGCACATCCTCCATTGCCGACAACGAAATCAACATAGCGGGCCCTACTTCACCCGATGCAGCTGGTATCCGCATGGCAGGCATGCCGCACTTCACGGGCGAGGTTGTTTCGGGCAACGTCATCAGCATCCAAGGGGCAAAAAAGGGCATCGACCTACAGGATTGTGTGCGCATTTTTGCCATCGACAACGCTATCATCAAGCAGGATGTTGGCCAGTTTTGGGACGGCATCGGCGTACAGGGCGGGGTGTTTGTTTTCCCTTATTGCAATAACATTCGGGGCGGCAACATCGGGGGCACCCAACGGGGGATCTCCATCAGTCAGGCCACCAATGTACGGCCCAGTTGCAACACCATCGACAGCACCCTTACGGGCATCCGCTACGATGGGGCCAACCTCCGGGCCGATGTGCGGGCCAACTCGTTCAACAGCCACAACAACGGCCTCGAAGTGGGAGCCACTGGTATCCTGGGAGCCCAGCACTTCCGGGGCAACCGATGGGTCGATAGCCTCCTTAACGCCGATGGGCTGGTGCATTTTGGGGGCTCTGGCTTAGCTCAACTGTCCCAGTTCACCGTCAACACCAATGAGGGCAGCAGCTTCGGGACGTCCGCTGATCCGGCTAATTTTCTTGTGGATGATGACAGCCTGTCTAACCTCAATTGCAGTGGCGGCCAATATGGCTGTACCTCCCCACCCAAGCCGACGGAGTTGGATGATTTTGATGAATCGGACTGCGCCATTGCCATCGCACTCGATACCATGGCAGCAGCCTCTTACCCGGCAGCAGAGCGCTGGACGGCCAAAAGGCAGCTGTACCGTAGCCTCATGGAAGTGGCCGACAGCATCAGCTACCTCGACGATTGTTTGGAAGATTTTTATAACACAGCTGATACGACCACGGTCGGACAATTCGAGCAGCTCCGCAAGGATATGCTGGAGCTGTTCCAGCCGCACGACAGTACCCGACAAACCTTTGATGATAACTATACGGAGTGGAACGGATTGAGCAGCGAATTGATTACCGTCATGGATGGGTTGCTGGACACCACTATCAGCAGCCAGGACTCCACCGTGCTGGCAGCCCAACAGGACAGTCTGCTCCAGGAAATCACTAACGTTTCACACGTGCAGGACAGCCTCGACCAACTGTTCCAGGCAGATTGGACGGCGGACGCATCGGCCCTCCTTTCGGTCAACACCGCCATCACCGCCACCCACCTCTGGGAACACAACCAGCGCAACTACAACCGGGTGTGGCTCCAGATGGTGGCCAACGATCAGGCCGAACCTGACAGCAACCAAATGGATGCCCTCTTGTACATCGCTTACCAGTGCCCGTTTGCAGGTGGCGAGGCCGTCTATCAGGCTCGTGCCTTGCTCGGAGAAGGGTATGCTTACGACGATTCTACCCTGTGCGCTCCGGTGCTGCCACTGATAAAGAAGCATGTAGAAACAACACCCAATTTTACAGCCTATCCGAACCCCGGTCAGCATTATGTAGTAGTCGAATTGGAGGAAGTAGCTCGAGACAGAGGAACGGTCACATTGACTGACCTTTTAGGGCGTACTATCCAGTCTCAGACTATCAACGATGGTGACCAGCAGATTTACTTATTTTTGGATGCCGTGCCTGCGGGGATGTACCATCTGACTGTATCCATTGATAGCAAGGCCAGCAGCCGCCTGTTCAGTATTGTAAAGTAAAGAATCAAGAAGCCCGGGGAAAGCCCCGGGCTTTTGCTTTTTTAAAAATAGCAGATATGAAAATTTTCAAAATTATAATACTGGTTCTCACCCCAGCAATTTTATTGGGACAGGTAAAACATGACTACATCTGGATAATGGGTGACAATGGAGAGCCTTCCTTTCCCAATGAACCAAGTGCGACACGCTATGGCGTGAACATTTTCGATTTCAACGGTAGCGAGCTGAACATCACCCGGAAATACCAGGACACGGACTTTTACCTGACCAATGCCAGCATGAGCGACACGTCGGGCAACCTGCTGTTCTTCACCAACGGCTGCAAGGTCTTTCAGGCGGACGGGGAGGTGATGGAGAACGGCAATGGGCTGAACCCCGGCGCTGCGTGGTCGTTTGGCCTTTGCCCACAGAATGGGGCGCCGCTATTCAAAGGGAGCCTTATTCTGCCCCTGCCAGGCAGTAACAGTACCTACTATTATTTCCATGGGACTCTTGCCCTGGGCGATGGTTCTGACCCTGACTATACGGTTTACCAAAACCATTTGTACCTAACCATCATTGATATGTCGGCCAACAATGGCTTGGGCAAAGTAGTACTAAAAAACGATCCGGTTGTGACAGATACATTATTCGGCGACCTCCAGGCCGTCCGTCATGCGAACGGAGAGGATTGGTGGCTGGTCACTTCCAAAGGAAACGGTAACCGTTATTTCCATGTCCTTTTGACAAAGGATGGGGTGGCAGGTGTTTTTGAGCAGGAAATCGGACCAGCGGCAGACCCCTTTTTCCTTGCCAACCCTGCGTTTTCACCCGATGGCACACGCTATGCGCGGTATGACAGGGGCAATCAGGCTCTGGTGTTTAGATTTGACAGGGAGACCGGGTTGCTGGGCGATCTCGTTCAATTGGAAGCTGACACCACATCGCAGGGGTTTGACGGGTCGGTGGCATTTTCCCCCTCTGGCCGTTTTCTCTATGTGAACTCTTTTGAAAGATTGTATCAGTTCGACTTGGAAGCGGCAGATATTCAGTCCTCCCGAGTTTTGTTGGGCGAGTACGACGGGTATAAATATCTGGACATCTTCCCGGCGTCTTTTGGCATGATGCAGTTGGCCCCAGACTGTAAGATATACATGCCGACCAACAGCGCCACCCCCTTCTACCACGTCATCCAATACCCCGACCGCAAGGGCCATGCCTGCGGTTTCGAGCAACGGGGCCTGCCCCTCATCGCCACGAATGCGGGCTCCATCCCCAACTTCCCCAACTACCGCCTCGGCACGGGCCACCCGGTGTGCGACAGCACGATACAGCTGGTGGTGCACAGTGTGCCCGTGCTGCCGCCGAGGGCGGAGGTGCTGGTGTACCCGAACCCGGCGGGTAACTATGTCACCATCGAAATGCCGCAGGTGCTGGCCTCCGGTGGCGAGTGGTCGCTGTACAACGCGGTGGGGCAACGGGTCGCTTTGCAAAGAATGGCAAGGGGTGCGATGAGGGTAGAAGTGGCGCTTCCAGACGTACCACCGGGGCTGTATTTTTGGGAAATGAGGGGCGGGGCGCAAATGGTAGATAGTGGAAAACTGATTGTTCTAAAATAGGTGTGTTAAGAGAAATTTTGACGCTTGTTTTTCGACGCTGATAACGCTGATTTTTATGATTTTTTATGACAAACAGCCGCCTTCGGCGGCATAAATCAATCATAAGAATCAGCGTCAAAAAAATTCTCTTAACACTCCTAATTCAGAAATAAAAAAAATTGGTTTTTGTGCCAATGTTATGGGTAGGGTTTCACTTCACCCCACCCAAATATAGGTCGCCCCTTCAGGACTTTTCGCTCCATCTATCCTTGAAAGGGCGTCATATTATCGCATAGGATGGAGCCCTATGTTTTAGGAGCGAATTAATTAATCATAAATTTCCGCAGGATTTATTCACAAACTAAACTTTACCTCCTTTCCCTAACCTCGCAAAAATTATCTCATTGCCAAATTTTCAAACTGCGAACTGAAAAAACTTTTCCCAAAAATCGGTAGGGTTTTTTCAGGGGCTTTCGTTTTTACCTTGAAATGACCAAGTTTGTATTTTTGACCACCTAACTTCCCCGGTCATTTTTGAGGTTCGGCAAATATTAGACAGTGTTTTTGCAAGCCCTTCCAACCGTCCAATAAAATAAATCTGGCAAGAGGCCGGGTTTTCGTTCATAAAAGGGCGGTGTATCAAATGTAAGGCTGACCAACCAGTCCCGGAGGGACGGCACTTTTTAGCGAGGGATGTTAATCCCTCGGACAATCAAGGGGTTTACACCCCTCGCTATGGGATGTCGTCCCTCCGGGACTCAAACAGCAGCCTTACATTTGATACACTACCCATAAAAGTTTGCACGCCCGAAACCAATTCGGGGCAAGCGATCATCCAATACATCACGATTTATGACTGTTTCAACTTTAGACCGAAGGTCGTTTTTAAAAAAATTCCGCAAGCGAAATGCCCCGGTGCTGAACAAGGGGATTTTTAAAAATGCCCAATCCTTTCTTTCCAATGTAGGGCAGGAAATGCCACCCGTTCCGGCCCCAACTACAGCCGTGGTACTGAGCGGCGGTTTAGACCCCTATACCGGGCCGTGGGAATACGAACAGGCAGCCCACCTCATTCGTCGCACCTTGTTTGGCTTGAAAAAATCGGATGTTGATTTGCTGCTCTCGATGAGCATGGAGCAGGCAGTCGATCTTTTATTGCAGGATACGACGGCGCCCGTCCCGCCGGTCAACAATTATTATTACAGCGATGGCATGAATGAGGAAGGGTACAATGACCCCAATGTAGCCTTTGGTGCAGATTGGACCGAAGCGGCTTTTGATGAAGCAGCGGAGGGGTTGCGGATCGAAAGTTTCCGGGGCTGGTGGGTCAAGCAGATGGTCAACCAAGAGGTGAACATCCGTGAAAAGATGCTGCTTTTTTGGCACAACCACTTTGCCACGCAAGCCAGTGAGGTGTTTTTTGGAAAATACAACTACCACCACAACCGCAAGTTGCGGGAAAACGCCCTGGGCAATTTTAAAGAACTCACCAAGATCGTCACCATCGACGAGATGATGTTGATCTATTTGAATGGGTTTCTCAACCAGGTCGGTTCGCCCGATGAAAACTATGCTCGGGAATTGCAGGAATTGTTTACCATCGGCAAAGACAACCCCAACCACTACACGGAAGAGGATGTGTACCAAGCGGCTCGGGTGTTGACGGGTTGGACGATCAATTATGCGAACAACACTTTAGGGGAAACCATTTTTTACCCATTTCTCCACGATCAGGGCGACAAGCAATTTTCATCCTTTTATAATAATACCGTCATTACGGGCAGTGCAGATGGCAATGCAGAATTGGATGCCCTCCTCGATATGATTTTCGCCAAGGAGGATGTTTCCAAATTTATCTGCCGTAAAATCTACCGCTGGTTTGTCTATTACAACATTACGCCGGAAGTGGAGCAAGACGTCATTGAGCCGTTGGCCGAGCTTTTCCGCAACAGCAACTACGACATCAAACCAGTGATGGATTGCCTGTTGAAAAGCGAGCATTTTTTCAGTGCGACCAACAAAGGTTGTTTTATCAAAACACCAGTCGATGTGGTGGTGGGCACGTTGCGGAGTTTTGGTCTCCAATTTCCCGATGTCACCTTGTGGGATGAATTTACCCATGAGTACCTGCAAAATCTGATGATGGCCAACATGCAGATGGTGCCCGGTGATCCTCCGAATGTGGCTGGTTGGCAAGCCTTCCGCCAATTTCCCCAATACTATCGGATGTGGATCAACAGCGATACCGCCCGGAACAGGAATATTTTCACCGACATTCTTTCAGCTACCAATTTCTTCAGCTCTGCCTCAGGTGCCATCCTGAGAATCGACAACATCGCCTTCGCCAGCCAATTCGATCAACCGGAAGATCCCGTGCAATTGGTCGAAGATGTGGTGGGCCTGTTGTTGCCTCAGCCCATTTCCGATACCAAGAAGGCTTTGCTGAAAAATATCTTGTTGTCCGGGTTGCCCAACGACAGTTATTGGACGATCGCTTGGTTTGAATACATCAACAACCCAAGTGACCCCATGTCGTACGAGGTCGTGAATGTGCGCCTCACCATCCTGTTTAATTATATTTTGAAATTGCCGGAATACCAACTGGCGTAATCAATGATATAATGATTGAAGGAGAGAATGAGTGAATAGTCACCCCGTAATCACTCATTCTCTCATTCACTCATTAGTCCTTCACTCATTGTTTTGTTATGAAAGAAGAGAATTTCCTCCGCACGGCAGGCCTGCACCGCAGCAGCTCTGACGCCGCTGGTATATAACGGTTTTTCCATCAACCCACTTTCCACCAATTCGGTGTTTTCCCAAATTGCCGCTTCGGCCACGATCAATGGCGGGTGATGGTGTTCATCGAACTGGCAGGTGGCAACGATGGGATCCAACACCCTCATCCCACTCCGATCAATATGCTTCACTGGCCAACCACCGCAGCAATCTCCTGATCCCCGAAAACAAAGTCCTGCAACTCGATAGCGCCAACGCCACTGGGCTGCATCCGTCCATGACGGGGCTGCAACAATTATACAATGACGGGTTGATGTCCATTGTGCAAAACGTGGGTTACCCGCAGCAGGATTATTCCCATTTCCGCTCCATGGACATCTGGATGACTGGGTCGGACAGCAATGAATACCTGGGAACAGGCTGGCTCGGACGGACGTTGGAAGGGGAATACCGGGTTACTCAAGAGGGTATCCGAATGCAGATGCACCCGACTGGCGATCCAAATCGGTTCGATCCCGCGCCCATCGCCTTTATGGGGACGAGCTACCCGATGGGGATGGCGATCAGCAGCGCCGATGAATTTTATGATTTTGTAAATGACTTCACAGGCCAAACGCCCGCCAGGATTACGGGACGAACTGGAATACATATCCGGCTCGTCATGGAGCAGTCGCAGCAATATTATGAGTCGTTGGCTTGGCGGCTGAAAATAGTTTCAACCTGTCGAATAAATACCCCGAAACCAACGGCCAACCAACTCCGCATCGTGGCCTGGCTGATCAACGATTGGTTTGCAGACACCTGTCTATGTCGTCTCGCTCGGCGGGGTTCCGATACCCACAGCGAACAGGTCGATGCGATGGAAATGGATCAACTATCGGGTTTCATGCTGCGTTGTTGAAAAACTTGTCAGATTCAATCTGTGCATTCAAGATGACCTCCAGCTGATGGGCGTGGACGACAAGGTTTGCGGTATGACTTTCTCTGAGTTTGGCCGCACCATCGGCGGGAGTAATGGCAGTTTGATGCCAAACCACGGTGCTGCCGCCCCGTTGATGGTTTTGGGAAAAACGTGAACCCTGGCCTCATTGGTGACAATCCATAAAATTCCAACGATGATTCAAAGCTCGCAAGACCTACCCATGGTGCATGACTTCCGGCAGGTGTACGCTTCGGTGTTACAGGACTGGTTCGGCATTGAAGATTGGCAGGGCATCCTCCAAGACAGTTTTGACATCCTGCCTATTTTAAAGGAGTCACCCCAACCGATGAGGCAATAGGGCAGGGGTAGCGGCGACCCATTTCAGAGTAGCAACTATCCGAACCCCGTCTCAACTTCCACACCATTGCTTTTTCATCGCGGGTGCGTTTGTGACCGTCAATTTGCTGGACGCACAGGGACGCCACATTTGAAAATAGCGGAAGGGCAATACTGATCGGTTTCCACCGCATCGTTTTTGATCGGGCAGCCTCAACAGCGGCACCTATTTTACCAGGTAAAACTGAACGGAATAGCGGTGACGAAGAAGATGTTGGTGTTGTAGGAGGGACGCAAATCCCTTGCAAAATTCAAGGGGTTTATACCCCTCGCTATGGTATTTCGTCCCCCGAAGTAAATTCGGGGCAGGCTCTTCGGGACTGGCATGTTAGCCTTGCATTTGATAAACCGTCATTTAAAAAAGCCATCCGCTGGCGCAGGACTGTGTCCTGTGCCTGTTGTTTAAATAAAAAAGCCACATGTAGTGCTTCCATTTGCATGTGGCTTTTTTATTGTCATTTTCCCGTCCTGAAATTGCATTACACAAAAAAGAAACAAGATGGACATCCATAGAAGTCGAGTGCTCGGCAAGGCTGTAATTTTTAGCTTCAATCACCATGCGGGTTGTTTTATTCAACCGTAAGGACATATCATTTTGAAAATTGCCTCCTTTTCTCTTTAGCAATTGGTCATTACATCTCCCCAACTCCCTACCTTTATCCTTTCCAAAACCTAAAACAAAAAGCACCTATTCATGGCCCTCTTCTTCGGTGACCCAGCCCATAAGATTTATCCAGCCCAGGTTGAAGCCAACACAAAGTTGTCAATTTGGCACTATGTAACCTTATGGAAACCAGTGCTTATCATCCCATCACCTGCATTATCGCAAGCAATCCATAGTTGATGAAACAAGTGCACGCAAGGAGAACCAAACTCTTCTTTTGGATCGTTTTGTTGCCAATTAGCCTGACTGTGCAAGCACAGGAAAAGGACACCACGCAGGCCAACCTCTCCTTTGCCAAAAAAGAACTGATCCCCCTCATCGAAGCCCGCATGCAACAGCCGGGAGGGGATACGGCCCGGTATTTTATCCTTGAAACAGTACGCACCCACTGTAATGGTGACTACGATTGTTTGCAACTGGCCTATGATGTGGTCTTAAAGAGATTAGAGCAGGTCTTCAAGCATTTTGCTGGATTATTGGTAGCAGAGGAGATGGCCACAATAGCAGCCTCGCATAAAGATTTTAACGCTCAGGCCAGTGCCTATAAGCGGCTGGCCAGTTTGTATGCCTTTCTAGGCGACAGAAAGAAGGAAGGGTTTTTTAATGAAGAAACGCTCAGGATGTACGAGAAGGCTGGCAACACACAAATGGTCATTGAACGGAAAGCCTTCCAGATGGAAGGAAGGGCTTGGCATTTAGGTGAGGTGGACGAAGCCATCTCCGCAATAGAAGAACAGTTGGCCCTCGCCCTTGAGCTAGGCTATAATGATGTGGCCTCACGGATACGTATCCGCTTGAAATACCTATTTGAAAGCTTTGGCTATTACGATAAAATGGTAGAACAGGTCGAAGCTCACAGGAGCTTCACTATTCCAGACCCTTTTGTTGCCTTCGGAAGCTGGCTTTGCATTTGAAGCTGCCAAAGGGAGGGCGATATTCTGCTTGGGCTAAAAAAGTATGGACAAGCACGCCAATCCCTACTTAAAAGCACTCCGTATCTTATCTTCTGGTGAAAAAAGCCACCATGCCACTTGGAGGGAAATCCAAACACTTCATCAGCTTGCCAAGCTGGAATGGGAACTCAAGGATGCAGAAGGAGCAGAAACCTTCCTCGACAAGGCCGACTCAATCGCTGGTAAATTTTATATGCATGATAACATCATAGCAAGCCTGGAACTGAGGGTGACAATTGCAGAGGCTGAAAATGATTATGAATCCGCTTTTCGTTTCACAAATAAAATAATGGAACACAAGGCCATGAGGGACCAGGCAAAAGGGGAACACGATTCCCAGAGAAACGCTTTGCGTGAACAAAGGGATAACCTAGAAAAAGAAAGGGAAAGACAGGAACTCTCCCTCCAACTCCGCTCCAACCAACTGAACTTTTCCATAACCATAGTTGCGCTGGTGGTTTTGGCGGCCATTGGCCTGTTCATCGGCTTCCGAAACCAACGTCGACGGAAAGAAGAACTCTTTGCCGAGAACACCCTCATCCAACGACGAGCCGAGCAGCTCAAAGCACTCGATGCCGCCAAGTCCCTTCTTCATAGCGTCAGCCATGAACTCCGTACCCCGATCTCCCTCATCCGGTACGTCCATTCGTTTTGAAAAAAAGCACCTCGACGAAGAGGATGCCCACCTGCTCCAACTTGCCGAACAGGGCAGCAAAGACCTCCAGCTTTTTGGTCAATGAAATATTGGACCTCGGCAAAATGGAATCGGGTAGGATGGAACTGAATGGCGACACCCGTGCGGCTGTCGGCCTATTTCACCCACTACCTCTCCCAGTTCGAGTCTTTGGCTTACCAAAGGTGCATTATGGCTTTGAGGTTTTTTTTTTCAAAAAACACGCTGGGCAAGTTGGACAAAGAAAAATGCCGCCAGTTGGTTTACAACCTCTTGTCCAATGCCTTCAAATTTACCCAAACGGGTGGCGCAGTAAAAGTGGCGGTAAAAATGGAGGGCGGCCAATTGCAACTGGAGGTCAGCGACACGGGCAAGGGCATTCACCCCGACGACCTGCCCCATGTTTTCGACCGCTATTTCCAGACCAACCGACCCGATGCCCCTGCGACGGGCGGCACAGGTATTGGATTAGCGCTCTGCCAGGAGTACGCCCGTCTTTTCGGGGGGCAAATTTCTGTGGAAAGTGAACTGGGAAAAGGAACGGTTTTCAAAGTGGCCTTCCCTGTGGAAGAAGTGAAAGTGGACATTTTGGAAGAAGACTTGTCCAATGAACTGATCTCCACTTTTAAGGAGGTCAAAGAAAAACCCGATCAATTTCAGGCTGCTCCAACCGCCCCTCCTGCCACTGGGAAAAAACCGACCATCTTGGTCGTGGAGGACGGAACTCCAGTCCTACATGCAACTGGTTTTAAAAAAACATTTCAACGTGGCCTTGGCTGGCAACGGCCACGAGGCACTGACCCATCTTGCTGAAAACAGCCACCCCGATCTCATCATCAGCGACCTGATGATGCCCATCATGGACGGCTACCAGCTCCTCGAACGGCTCAAAGGCGAGGCCGCTTCTCAACACATCCCCGTCATCATGCTCACTGCGCGGGCAGAAAAGGACGACCGCCTCAAAGCCCTCCGTATCGGTGTGGACGAGCTATTTGACCAAACCCTTCGACGAGGAGGAACTCATCGCCGCATCACCAATCTTTTATCCAACAAAGCGGTCAGGACAGAGGCATCGGCAGAGGAAGAACGGAAAGCGGCCTAATTTCCATCGGCCTATCCGAACGGGACAAAGAGTGGCTCGATGCCTTTGAAACCTACACCGCTCCCACCTGTCGAACAACTACCTGTCCGTTACCGATATGGCCGATGAATTTGCCATGAGCACATCCACCCTCCTCCACGCCGGAACCAAACGCCTCACAGGCTTGACCCCTCCAACAATCACCTTTTGGAAATGCGTTTGGACATGGCCCGCCAATTGTTGGAAGATCGCCTTTACCGGTCCGTCTCGGTCGCCCTCGAAGTGGGCTACGGCGATGTCCGCAATTTTCAAAAAGTTACAAGAAAGGTTTGGCAAAAGTCCCTCCGGAGCTGATAGTGGAGTGAATTAGAGGTCAAGAGTCAGGAGTGTTAAGAGAAATTTTGATGCTTGTTTTCGACACAGCGATATGAAGCTGATTTTTATGATTTTATGACAAACAGCCGCCTCCGGCGGCATATATCAATCATAAAAATCAGCGTGCAGTCTCTTAACACCCCTAGTCAAGGATTAGGACTCGGTCAGGTCTGACCCCATGCTCCTGACACCTTTTTCGGTATGCCCACCCATTTTGACGGATTTTGACCACGTAAGCTTCTTGTTTGATTGATTTTAACACCTATTTGAAGGATTCTCACCATTCCCCACCTCCACATTTGCACCAACGGTTTGCAAAAACAATAGTACGTTGGTGGTTTTTCCAATCTTTTTACTGCCTGAGACAGCTTTCAAGTTTCAAAAACTTGGAAAGTGTAACCAGCTATCAACACAGTGTTTTCACGCTCATCCGGCCCTCACGGGCAACGGCATTCCCATGCCCATAAGGAACGGAAACACTGCCCAGACTAGGCAATAAATATTTTCTATAACCCGGACTGCTCTGGGATATCTTATCCAGGGCAAGCCCTTAAATCTTTTTGTCCAAATGAAAACAATTAATTTTTTCGCCACTGCCATCCTACTTTGTCTGACCCTTGTTGGCCAACCTGTTTTGCAGGCTGAAACCCGTGCTGACATTTCCCTTGAAATGCCCAACAGTTGTCCTACGGCCAGCTTCTCGATCGTGAACAATGGTGTCACTGCGGGCACCCCAGTCAGTTTCACCAACCAGTCAACCGGGGCCAGTTCCTACCTTTGGGATTTTGGCGACGGGGCTACATCGACGGCCGTGAACCCGTCACATGTGTACAGTTCTGCGGGGGCTTATACGGTGAAGTTGCGGTCGATGATAGATGGCTGTACGGTGGAGTTTATTGGGACAGTGGACGTAATAATGCTTTAAGGAACGATGATATGATTTTTGGAGGCTGTCTCATAAGTCCCTTTGGAGCGATAATTTACTAAATCTCAAAGATTTAGTAAATTTAAAATCAAGGAGTTATACATTTGCTAAATTTTAAAAATTTAGCAAATGTAGACTTATGAGACAGGCTCAATTTTACAAATCGGAAATTTTCTCTTTAATCCAATCGCTTGAAATAATAGGTGTTTTGGATTGCAAATAATTTATCATCTCCTCTTTTTTGAGGTTTTTCTTTTTTCTGGAAACAACGACAGAAATTAATTTTTTTACGGCGAGCATGAAGTTGATATTTGCCGACCTTCTTTCTTCGGAAACAGAAATTTCCCTTCGGAATAGTTTTTCATCTGCTTCAATTTTTGAAAAGACCAGGTCGAATAAATCATGGTTTTCGAGAAATAATTCAAACCAGCATTTTATCAAAGTACATCTCCCGCTCATATAGTTGAGAATATGAGAAGGCTTATAGTTTTCTAGTAAATCGATGCACTTTATGTATTCTTTTTTCGCAAAATGGATGGTTGAAACACTGAAATTTTTTGCACTGTCCCTAATTTCAGGTTCAAGGAATTGTTCGTGTTCTTCAATAAAACTCGCTGTCCAATCAAACGCTTGGTTGATACAACCGACTTTAACGATGTTTCCAAAATCAGATTCAGCTATCCTTCCGCTAATTACAATTAGTTCAAGTTCCAGCCCGAGTTTGTACAAGTCCAATAGTTCTTTCCAGAAGGCTGTATGGCCTTTATTCAATTCCCTGATGGCATAATTCCGTAAATTCAGCATCACCTCATTTTGGTCGTGTTTGCTTAAGTAAGAAAAATTATTTTTCAATAATTTTTTTCCATTCTCAAATGCAGCCTCCGCTTTTTCAGGATCATATAAATCCAGCACGTTGCGGTACATCAGATAAGCTGGGTTTTCGGGAATGTATTTCCCACTTTCTACGATGGATTCATCCAATAATTTTACAGGTACTTTTTTCACGAAAATGCGTTCCCGGTTTTTGATCTCCGCGGCAAAACGCAGCTTGGCAAGCAGATAAAACCGGTCAAGGTCTTCCATGGCATCTTCCACGGAATACAGCGCACCACCGTATTTATCCGTCTGAGGATTGAAAAAATAGTCATGTTTGAGCCACAGCGATTCGGAATAGGAGTGGATGTCTTGGTGGGGCCTTTTTTCAATTTCACCCAACAATGCTTTGGTTTCCTTTTCAAAAAGGGAATGGGCGTTGTGCCGGGCGTGCGATTGGATGAGCTGTTTTTTAGATGCTGCTGCATTGCTTTCCACTTGTTCGACGACGAGGAAGCGCTCGATCAGCAGGCGCAGTTTATGGTTGAACCACCAATATTCTTGCTCCGAAAATTCCTTGTTCGGTTGCACCTTTTTCCAGATGATGTGCGGCCGGATGCGGGCAGCATCGTATTCGGGGTGCCATTTACGCAATTGTTCGAAGAGGACGATCAGTGGCTGGGATTGATTGAAGTAAGGCGAGCGGAGGAATTTGCCGAGGCGGCGGATCTCTTCAACAGAGAGCAAGCAGAGGAGTTCGATGACGGTATTTCGTTTCATGTCTATAGAATGAGTTATATAACCTGCAAGTTTCAAAAAAAATACCTAATCCGTCATGATTTTTGATCATTAATTTTCAAGTTAAAGTATTTTATAAAATATTGATAATAAATAAATTGTAAAAAAAATAAGATAAAAAGACATCATTAGTATTCAAGTAATCCTTGAAATTGTCTTTGAAGGATAAAGCCCCATGCCCCTATCTTTGACCCATCGAAAAAAGAACAAGATCGAATGCCGAATGAAAACAAAAAATCCAGTTTCTTGCCCAATGCCAACACGGGCTGAAATTTCGATCAACAAGTTTCTCAGGTAAGCATTCCAACCTAATATTCCAATTGATTTTGGAACCCCCTGAGGGCCGAGCAGAATGATGCAAAAAGCTCGGTAAGTGCCCCGGTCCGCATGTAAGCGCTATTTAAATACGATTGGAGCGTGGCCTAACAGCATAGTGGCGGACAGGAAAATTGACGGAAATAGCCCTTTGGTTTTTCCCAATTTTGCGCCGCACTCCCAAATCCAGTGATTTGCCGATGGGCAAAACCGGAACAGACCTCACAACCTCAATTTTCACAACATCACTTAGTTAAACGAGGAACAGCATTATTAAAAAAAACAAGAACCGATTGTGTGAACCCTTTGGTTCACCTGGGCTTGCTTTGTCCAAAACCCAGAAAACATCGAGCAATCAATCAAACCCATTTCAATAACATTTAAAATTTAATCTAACATGAAAATGAATTTCATCAAAACCCTAACGCTCTTTTTACTGGTTTTAGGTGGTGTGTTTTTCTCCACAGGCCTGCATGCCCAATTATTTTCAGGGACTGCCAATGGCGTCTATGACATGGAAGTAACATCTGGTACTTCTATAACTATCAGTGCCACTGGTGCAGATGGCGGATTTCGAAGTTTCACAAATAACCCGGGCGGTTCAGGAGGAACCGTTGAAGCCACGTTTGCGGTAAACACAGGGGATTTTATCCGGGTGATAATAGGCCAATCGGGAAGATCAGCTACCAATGATGGCTCTGGTGGGGGAGGAACCGCCGTGATCAACTGTGGTTCTTCTTTATTGAACTGTGACAATAATTTGGGCACCTTACTTATTACCGCAGGTGCTGGTGGTGGGGCTGGCATAAATAGCAATGGCGGAGGGGCTACCAACGTCCAAGGGCCCGGTACGGACGGTAACGGGCAAGGAAACGAATCCGCTTCACAAGCAGGTTGCAATGTCTATACTGGTGTGGGTAACCATCCAGGGCCTGGATTTGGGCATGGTGGGGTTGGGTTTGGTGGCCACGGTGGTGGCGGTGCTGGTTACACAGGGGGCGACGGAAACCCAAATCGAAATGGAGCTGACGGGGGCAGCAATTATGTTGACCCTTCAGGTACCAATGTGACGAATATGTCCGGAACAGATGGCGCAAGTACTTTGTCCGATGGCACAGTTACCATAAACGGTTCAGCGGCTGTTTTGGATATCATCAGTGCTGTGAACTGTGCGGAGACGGTGACTTATGATTCGGACATGGATGGTGTGACAGACGAAAATGACAACTGCCCCTACATTGCCAACCCCGGCCAGGAAGATGCTGACGGCGACGGCGTTGGGGATGTTTGTGAAGTAGTCTTGGACGATGACGGTGACGGTGTGCCCAATGAAGACGACCTCTGTGCCAACACCCCCGTAGGTGAGGGCGTCAATGCCGATGGATGCTCTTGCTCCCAAGTGACCGTTGATGACGGCGACCCATGTACACTGGACGAGTGCATTGATGGCGTAGTTACCCACACTTTCCAAGATGCCGACGGTGATGGCGTTTGCGATGCCAATGATAGCTGCCCCGGAGGTGATGACAACATGGACGCCGATGCAGATGGTATTCCCGACTTTTGCGACGCCTGCCCCAACGATCCTGATAATGACATAGATGGCGATGGCATTTGTGGCGATCTGGACAATTGTTCAAATACGAGCAATTCCAACCAAGCAGATGCCGATGGCGATGGCATTGGTGATGAATGCGACCCTTGCCCCAATGATGAGACCAACTCCTGTGGCCAGACATATTATGAAGACCAGGACGATGACGGCTATTCCACCTTTGTGACCGTTTTTACCAACCTACCACCTAACGGTTATAAGCTACTTGAAGAGTTGCTGAGTACGTTCCTTTCCGATTGCAACGATACTAACCCGCTGGAATTCCCCGGCCAGGTCTGGTACAAAGATGCCGACGGCGACAACCACTCCGATGGTACCCTGACCAATTCGTGCCTGCGCCCCGCTGGTTTCAAGGTGTTGTCTGAACTGTCCAGCACCAACGATTGCGACGATACCGATGCCAATGAATACCCCGGCCAGGCTTGGTACAAGGACGCCGACGGGGACAACCACTCCGATGGCAGCATGACCGTTTCCTGCCTGCGCCCTACTGGTTACAAGTTGATGGCCGAACTGACGGGTGCCGGTGACTGTGATGACAGCAGTGCAACCACCTATCCCGGTGCCCCGGAAATCTGTGACAACAAGGACAATGATTGCGACGGGGATATTGATGAAGGTGTCGGGAATGCTACCTATGTGGGCAATGTCACCTTTTCCAGTCAAGCCCAAATAGATGCGTGGTCAGCCTGCTATACTACCATTCAGGGCAACCTGACCATCTCCGGTGGCGGCATTAACAACCTCGGGCCTTTGTCCAACCTTGAAGAAGTAACGGGCATGGTGATCATTTTTACCAACTATGCCCTGACATCCCTGAACGGCTTGGATAATCTCGCCAACGTGGGCGGCGCCCTCTATATCTACTACAACTTTTCGTTGTCCAATTGCTGTGCAATTGATGACCTGCTCGAAAACGGCGGTGTAGCTGGTACAACGATTATCTTGGGCAACTCCGCCGCCTCACACTGCAACAGCGCAGCACAGGTAATGGCAGCCTGCCCGATCATCCCACTGGTCTCCAATCCGAACAATGGCTTTGCCACCGGTGAAATGTTTGCCGAAAAAACCACTGCACGTTCGGTCGGCATCTTCCCGAACTCGGCCAAGGGCCAGGTAAATATTGAATTTGATGGATATGAGGGCGTTGTTGAACTGATGGTCACCGACCAGCTCGGCCGCACCGTGTGGTCGCAGCAGTTGGAAGATGCCCACCGGGTGCAGCTCGACCTGTCGAACGGCGATTTCCAGAACGGCATCTACCACGTCACAGTCATTTCCGACGGCGAACGGATGACGAAGCGTTTGGTGGTGGCGAAATAATATAAAATGGGTTTAAAAGGGGATGGCGTCTTGCGAGAGATGCCGCCCCTAATATTCTTGTGAGTACTGTTAGAGAATTGATTAAAATTTCATCGTTAGGGCAAATAGTTAATGTTCAACGGATTGCTATAGTGGAATCTCATATCCGCTGGCGCAGGACTGTGTCCTGGGCCTGCCTGTCTGTGACTGAAAATTCTAAAAAGCAGTGGCAAACTGCACGTTGGCCCGTTTCAGGTTGCGCTTTCGCTAAATTTGAAATAACAAAGGCAAGCAGCTTCCTGATAAAGGATGGGAAGTTGATACGGCCAGCGTATGCAAGAACAATTGTATCCCTGCGCAACAGCAGTAAGTTGTTTAGGTGGTGTAAAAATGTAAGGCTGATTCTTGAGACTCAAAGAATCAGCCTTACATTTGGCACACTGTCGTTTTTTGTTTTTATTTGAAAGTTGCTTGAATTTACAAATATCTGAAAAACAGGTTTTTATGCTCGTTTTTAGTTATTTTTTTAAAGAATAAATTCAAAGTAAACCTAAAATTTGTCCCTGAAATATTTTTGAATTTTCTTTACGTTTGCTTGTGTAGAAAAAACAAAGCTTTTGGATCAAGTGAAAACGATTCTCTTCCCAATAATGTAGGTTAAATTAATCCAGTATGATTCGGCAAAGTTCTTCCTTAATTTCAGCGAATCATCAACGCGCTAATCAAAATATCCATGTTGTCCACCGAGTGTTGCTTCAGGTTTGTTGTGCCTTTGATCCAATCTGAGTCCTGATACACTTTAGTTAAATGATCCCGGCTTTCTTGCCGGAAATCCATTGGCCGATAAAAATATTGATCGCTAAGAATGCCTTTGTCTATGACAAAGTACAATCATACTTCCTTGTCATTTTGATAAGGGCTAAAACCCATTTTTAATAACTTCTTAAATTTTCTTTTCCATGAAAACAAAATTTTTCTACTCTCCATTTTTCGCTTTCATCGCTGCCTTTTTGCTGGCTGGTGCGGTCAACGCCCAGGTGCTCAACGGCAATATCTCTCTGTTTACCCAGACCCAGGTGAACAACTTCAACTACACGGAGGTCACGGGATACATCATCATCAATGGTAACCCCATCTTCAGTGGGACTGACCCCATCACGGATCTGTCGCCACTGGAATCCCTCGAGAAGGTGGGTGAATTTTTTCAGGTAGCATTTGTGGATGACCCTGATCTCAACTTTCCGAACCTGACCAGCGTTGGGGAGACCAATGGTCAATTTGGCAATTCCTTTTACTTTGTGGGCAGCAATAATGTCCCCACCACTATTTCACTTCCAGTTTTTGATAAGGCTTGGGGTGATTTTTACATTGATCAAAATAACAACCTCACCTCTGTTGACCTGCCTGCGCTCACTTATGTTGGAGGTACAACTTTTGGTTTTATGGTCCGCACCAATCCGGAACTGACGTATTTGAATGTGCCTAATTTGACCATTGTCCTTGGTCGGGTTGAACTGAACAACAACGACAAGTTGACGGAGATCAGTGGATTCAACAACCTCACGACGGTACCTGCCAACTTTGCCATCATCAACAATGACTTGCTCACCAGCATTACTGGTTTTGCTTCTTTGACTTCCGTCGGGAGTTTTCAGCTTCTCAGAAACTTTCAGTTGAGTGATTGCTGCTTGTTCAAAGACCTGATCGAAACGCCCGGTGCAGTCACTAGTGGTAGTATTCAAATTTCCCAAAATAAAGTTGGCTGCAATAGTGCGAATGAGATCATCACCATTGGCTGTATCTCCGATATGGACAACGACGGCGTGGCCGATGGCGACGACAACTGCCCGACCGTGCCCAACCCCAATCAAGAAGATGCGGACATGGATGGCGAAGGCGATGTCTGCGACATCTGCCCGAACGATCCCAACAACGTGCCTACCGACACTTGGTACAAAGATGCCGATGATGATGGCTTCACCGATGGCACCACCATTGCCAGCTGTGTGCAGCCGGGGCCTGAATACAAGTTATTGTCAGAATTGGTTTCCCTTGTGTCCGACTGCGACGATTCCGACGCCAATGAACACCCAGGCCAGACCTGGTACAAAGACGCCGACGGCGACAACCACTCCGATGGTACCCTGACCAATTCGTGCCTACGCCCTGCTGGTTACAAGGTGATGTCTGAACTGACCAGCACCAACGATTGCGACGATTCCGATGCCAATGAATACCCCGGCCAGACTTGGTACAAGGACGCCGACGGGGACAACTATACCGATGGCAGCATGACCGTTTCCTGTCTGCGCCCTACTGGTTACAAGTTGATGGCCGAACTGACGGGTGCCGGTGACTGTGACGATAGCAGTGCAACCACCTATCCTGGTGCCCCGGAAATCTGTGACAACAAGGACAATGATTGCGATGGGGATATTGATGAGGGTGTCGGGAATGCTACCTATGTGGGCAATGTCACCTTTTCCAGCCAAGCCCAAATAGATGCGTGGTCAGCCTGTTATACTACCATTCAGGGCAATCTGACCATTGCCGGTGGCGGCATCAACAACCTTGGGCCATTGTCCAACCTTGAAGAAGTAACGGGCATGGTGATCATTTTTACCAACTATGCCCTGACATCCTTGAACGGCTTGGACAACCTCGCCACTGTGGGCGGCGCCCTCTATATCTACTACAACTTTGCTTTGTCCAATTGCTGTGCAATTGATGACCTGCTCGAAAACGGTGGTGTAGCTGGCACAACGATAATCTTGGGCAACTCCGCCGCCTCGCACTGCAACAGTGCAGCACAGGTAATGGCAGCCTGCCCGATCACCCCGTTGGTCTCTGCCCCGAACAATGGTTTTGCTAACGGTGAAATGTTTGCCGAAAAAACCACTGCCCGGTCGGTCGGCATCTTCCCGAACCCGGCCAAGGGCCACGTAAATATTGAATTAAATGGATTTGTTGGGACAGCCGAACTGATGGTCACCGACCAGCTCGGCCGCACCGTGTGGTCGCAGCAGGTGAAAGATACCCGCCAAGTACAGCTCGACTTGTCGAACGGCGATTTCCAAAACGGCATCTATCACGTCACAGTCATTTCCGACGGCGAACGGATGACGAAGCGTTTGGTGGTGGCGAAATAATATAAAATGGGTTTAAAAGGGGATGGCATCTTGCGAAGGATGCCGCCCCTAACATAGACACCGTCTTGCGACAGCGGTAGCTTCTAACGTCGGCAGGGTTTCAAAACCCTGCCGGCGTTTGTTATTCAAGTCAGCGGTAAACCCTTCTTTTTTTAACGCCCTCTTAAAACTTTTTTCAAAGGAAAATTTAAAATTGACAGCAACGTGCGGTGGTGTGTAAACGGAAGGTTATGATTTTATGGAATTGGTAAAAGGACGGGTTCTAAGCCAAAAAGCAAGTCCCCAATTGGCCGCTTAGCCCAACAATTTTTTTGAGTCCTAAAACCTAAAACGAATGAAATCGATCAACCAACTGCAACAATCTATTGGCATTTATTGCCGTCTTCAATTGTTTCTACCCAATCTCCGGGTTTTCATTTTCCCTAATAGAAATGCCTACCTGTTGTCGCTGCTCCTTTTGCTGACTGGCCTTAACAATCGGCTGTTAGCCTTTGAAGATGCTAAAGAGTTGTGGCCGCTCATCCAAACCCAGCTGGACGAATCAGGTGCCGATACCGCCCGGCAGTTCATTTTCCTGCTGGTACGCGGACATTGTGGCGATAATTACCACTGCCTGTACCCCGCCTATTCCGTGGTGAAAGAAAAAGTGGAACGCCGTTTTGACTTGTCAACAGCTATTGAAATCTGTCGTGAAATGTTAAAAATCGCCCATCAGCAGGGTGACCTGAATGGCGAGGCCCATGCCCATTCGGAATTGGCCCGTTATTACAGCGCCTTGGGGGATGAAAAGGAGGCAGTCATCAATACTGAAAAAGCCTGGAGTTTGTACGAACAAGCTGGCAACCATCGAGCTATCAATAAGATCAAGTTGATGAAGTTGGAAAACAGGATACCTGACCAGGACATTCAGGAGGTTTTGCCAGACATGGAAAAATTATTGGCCGAGCTGATCGAAATGAAGGATACCAACAACATGAATTATTTAAACCTCCGTTTGATCCATTATACGCAATGGGCCGGGGAATTCGAACTCATGGCCAAGCATGTGGCCGCTGCCGAAAAAGGGCTCGTACCCGAGCCAAGTGAACGGGACGATTACTGGTTTGCGATCCATACCTTTCGTGGTCGGGCATACCTGGCATGGATGGATCAAGACTTAGAGGAGGCCGAACAGTTTTACCAAAAAGCATTGCAATACAGCATTGCGATGCCAGACTATTGGCTCGAAATCCGAACGCTGCATTCACTGGCCGAACTTGAAATGGAGCGGGGGAGAAACGACTTGGCGATCGGCTATCTGGATTCCGCGCAGATCAAAGCCGAGGCGTTGGAAATGGAAGACTTGCTGACCGCTAATTTCAACCTGAAGGCAACCATCGCCGAGCTGGAAGGCCGCTACGCCGATGCACTGGTTTTTACCAAAAAGAAGCTGGAACATGAGGAAAAATTGAAGAGCAAAAGCGCTAATTTCGATCTTAAGAATTTTTATTTGGAAAAGGAAAAAGAACAACTGGCCGCTGAAAAAGAAAAACAAGAACTGGAGCTGAAAATCAAAAATGGGAGGTTGCGCAACCTCATCAACATCATCGGTTTGGGTATTCTGCTGATCGTTGCGCTTGGGTTGAGCCTGTACATGCAACGCCAATCCAAAAGGAAACTGGCCGTACAAAATGAACTGATCCAAAAGCAGGCCGAACGGCTGGCCAACCTCGATGCGGCCAAGTCCCGGTTTTTCGCCAACGTGAGCCATGAACTCCGCACCCCGCTTTCCTTGCTGCTCGGCCCGATCAGCCAATTGATTAAGGAAAACAAACTGAACGAACGGCAAAACCGGCTGCTGAATATGGCTAGCGAAAGCGGCAAACAATTGGGTCAGTTGGTCAATGAAATACTCGACCTCGGCAAAATGGAAATGGGCAAAATGGGGCTGGAGCAAAAGCCGACAAAACTGGCTGCCTTTTTCCATCACTACCTGCTTCAATTCGAATCGTTGGCGTACCGCAAGCAAGTTGATTTCACTTTTGACCTGACGATGGACCCAAACCTGACTGCCCTGATCGATCAGGCCAAATGCCGCCAAGTGCTCTACAACCTGTTGTCCAATGCCTTCAAGTTCACCCCGGAAGGTGGCGCCATCAAAGCCAGTTTTTTTGTAAACGATAACATGGTGTGCATGGAAGTAGCGGACTCGGGTCCTGGCATCCACCCGGATGACCTGCCGCATGTGTTCGACCGCTATTTTCAGACCAACCAGTCGGGGCAGCCTGCGTCGGGCGGTTCGGGGATTGGTTTGGCGCTTTGCCATGAGTACGCCCAGTTGTTTGGTGGGAACATTTCCGTCAACAGCCAGTTGGGAAACGGGGCGGTTTTCAGGTTTGAATTTCCGGTTGAGACCGTTAGCAGTTTGGAGCGCAGCGAAAATTCCGAATTAACTTCGGGAAGTCAGTTGGCAGTTGGCAGTGGAGTGGCCGGGCAATTGGTCGAATGGAAAGAAGTTGCTGCGCAGTTGCACGACCCTGAATCTGATAAAAGGAAAATAGAAAAACCAGCCGTCCCAACCCACCAATCAAAACCGACCCTGCTCGTCGTAGAAGACAATCTGGAATTGCAAGACTACATCCGCTTGATTTTGGAAGAAAAATACAACGTTTTGACGGCGGAAAACGGAGGGCAGCGTTGGATAGTGAGTTCGGCAGTTCGGCAGTCCGACAGTCCGACAGTCTTCAGTCCCTCAGTCGGCAGTCCTGTTGGCAGTCGACAGTCAGGCAACCAAATTGAAGCCCAAGACTGTCGAACTGGAGACTGCCGGACTGCCGAACTGAAAACTGTCGAACTGCAAAAATCGACCTCATCCTCACCGACCTAATGATGCCCGTGATGGATGGCTACCAGTTGATCGAACAACTAAAATCCAACGATGCGACCCGCCACATCCCGGTCGTCATGCTGACGGCACGGGCGGAAATGAAAGACAAACTGAAAGCGCTCCGACTTGGCGTGGACGATTATTTGTTGAAACCTTTCGACGGGGAAGAATTGTTGGCCCGCACGGAGAATTTGCTAAAAAACCAATGGGTGCGGAGGAGGGTTTCCAGTCCGGCAGTTCGGCAGTTCGGCAGTTCGACAGTCCTCAGTCCCGCAGATCCCGGACTGAGGACTGCCGAACTGGAGACTGCCGAACTGAAGACTGCCGAACTAAAGACTGCCGACTGCCTAACTGCCGACGACAGCGAATGGTTGGCTCGTTTGGAAGAAAACCTGCAATCGGAAATCCCCCAATTCGACTTCAAACTCGAACAGCTCGCCGAACTCATGCTGGTGAGCCGCCGCCAACTGGGCCGACAAGTGAAAGCCCTTACGGGACTGACCCCATCTGAATATTTATTGGAAGCCCGCCTCCAACGTGCCCGCTCCCTGCTGGATGAAAACCAAGTGAAAACAGTGAAAGAATTGGCTTACGTGGTCGGGCTGCGGGATGCCAAACATTTTTCCCGGCAATTCAAAACCCGTTTCGGCAAATCGCCCTCAGAACTGCTGGAGCAGCGGTTTAATTGATGCCATAGATAAATGGTTTGGTAGCGTTTTTAATTGCCATGGTTTTGAAAAATCATGGCGATTTTTTTTGTCCGGTAAATGTTGTCAAAATGAGGAAGTCATTCACATCTGGCTTCGTGAAACTCCGTGACTCCTCTGTGTCCCTCTGTGAAATAGCTTATATTCCACAGAGAGGCACTGAGGAGTCACGGAGTTTCACGAAGTAAGTTTTCTAATTATTGAACACTTTTATTGTCAAGTATTTTTTTCAAAAAAAATGCTTCTGCCCATTTATCCACCCAAAAAGGGGCGTTTGGCCAGTTTATCCACCCATCTTGGCCAATTCATCAACCAATTTGGCCAGCATATCGCCATTGCCCACCGCCATCTTTGTCCCATCAAAAATGAGTAAACGAACTCATCCAATGATTCAAATTGGCGGTGTATCAAATTTTCACCCACTTCCCGCACACCTCCATTTTCAACACCCACTTATACATCGCTGCCTAAGAGGAGGGCTTTTTGGAAAGCCCGCAGACCTGTTAGATTTTTAAAATCTAACAGGTCTTATCAAGAGGTTGGCCATTAAAAAATGGCTCATCTAACAATCAATTGGCGCAAGCCAACCGGGGTATTTCATGCCCATCGGCAAGGCACAGGCAGCGCCCAACAAGGATTTTATAACTACCTATAACCCGGAACTTTTCCCCGCCAATGGCGGGGGAAAAGACCACTAATTCTTTTATCAAATGAAAACATTACAAATCTCCCTCACCGCTCTCGCCACTGCTTTCTTGCTTTTTGCAACGCCTTTTGGCCAACTTCCCCTGCAAGCCGATAACGGACAAATCCTGTCATTGGAGGCATGGGACAACTGCCCCACGGCCAGCTTCTCCATCGTCAACAATGGCGTCACCGCCGGCACCCCGGTCAGCTTCACCAACCAGTCGACTGGAGCCAGTTCCTACCTCTGGGATTTTGGCGACGGGGCTACTTCCACGGCCGTGAACCCGTCACATGCGTACAGTAATGCAGGGGCTTACACGGTGAAGTTGCGGGCAATGATTGATGGTTGTACTGTGGAGTTTATAATTGTGGAAGAAGTGATCGTGAATTAATTTAAAAGCATTAGCCCGTCGAGAAAATGGCGGGCTATTTTTATAATTCATTACACTTTTCAATCAGCCATTTTTTGGAGACCATCGTTTTGTGTTTAGCAAGAAATGTTTCCATCTTTTCTTTTATTTCCATCTTCCCTTTTTTCCTGAAAATCATGTCGACTATTTGTTTTATTGCCAAGATGAAATTGATACTTTCCATTGCTTTTTGCTTGGAAAGCAACTTGTTTCTGCGGAAAAATTTTTCATTAGCCTCCAACATGGAATGTAGTAATTCAAATAAGGAATTATCCTGAATGAATTTTTCAAACCAAATTTTAATGGAAAGTATCTTAGCGTTGTTCTGTACAAATACATTCACGATCCCGCTGTCATCTACAAAACTGAGGGCCATTTCATACGCTTTCATTTCAAAGTATAAGATACCCAAGCTCAATTTTTTTATGTCTTCCTTATAAGTAGGGTCTAAAAATTTTTCGTAATCCTCAATAAAATGTTTGACCCAGTTAAATTCTTTTTCGTGGCAACCCGCATGGATCATATTCAAAAATGCTGATTCGGTTATCCTGTCCTTATGAAGGATCAAATCTAATTTTAAGCCCATCTTGTTCAAAGTATGAACCTCATTCCAATATTCTGTTTTTCCTTGATTAAGTTGCCTTATCGCAAAATTTTTTAAGTTAGCATATACCACTCCCTGTACCTCTCGACTTAGTGTTGCTGCGTGCTGCAAAAGCAACTTTTTTCCTGTTTGAAAAGCAGTGTTTGGGTTGTCTTTATCAAATAGATTTAGAATTGTGCGGCACATCAAGAATGCGGGGTTTTCCTCTTGAAAACCAGCACTTAAGGACACACATTCATCAAGTAAAAGTATGTTCGTTTTTGTTGAAAATACCTCCTCCCGATTTTTGAATTCGCTGGTATAAAACAATTTGGCAAGAACATAAAACCGATCAAGATCATGCATCGTGTCTTTGACTGAAAAAGACGCCCCACCACCGTATTTATTTGTCCCTGTCTTATAGTAGTAATCGTGTTTCAACCATAAGGATTTAGAATAGGAATGGATGTCCTGATAGGGCAGCTTTTCAATTTGCCCCGCCAACGCCTTGGTTTCCTTTTCAAATAAAGCATGCGCATTCCGCCGCCCATGCGATTGGATCAATTGTTTTTTAAAAACAAATTCATCTTTTTGCATTTCCTCCACGGCCATGAAACGCTCGATAAGGCAGCGCAGGTTGAAGTTGAGCGTCCAATATTTCTGCTCGGCAAACGCCTTCCCGGGGTAGATTTTTTTCCAGAAAATCTGTGGACGGATTCGTTTTTCTTCATAGTCAGGATGCCATTTGCGGAGGCAGTCAAACAGGGCAACGACAGGTTTCGAGCTGTTGAAGTAAGGGGAACGGAGAAACTTCCCCAATTTCGTGACCTCCTCTCCCGACAACAGACTAAGAAGGTCAATGACGGTGTTGCGCTTCATAAGGTTCGAGTGGATTAAATAGTTTAAGTATACTGTAACAAAAGTTTTTAGGTGGCGAGCGGCTTTCAGCCGCTCGCCACCTAAAAACCTTTCTGCACCGGGCCGACTTTGTCGGCCCGGTGCAGAAAGAAATTTTTGTTACACAGTATTAAGCTGTGATGAATAGCATTTTATTGGTATTTCGGTATTATGGTATTTCGGTCGCCTAACATCCGTGTCCGGTACACCATTACACCTTTGAACCGATACACCGCAAATTGAATTTATTGGTTGATTGTAAAAAATCGGTCGGTAAGATTAATTAATTATTAAATATGGCCAAGAAAAGTGGCAAATAATTTTAAAGTAAGGCCATGTTATAAACATTTGAAATTCAATTAGATAGTTTGATTAATATTGAATTTCGTAAAAATTATTCTAAAGTTATATCAAAAATTGTCCCTGAAAAAAAAAGTCAGGCATTATACATTTGTCCCATCGAAATTTTAGACACCGAAATAAAAACCAAATGAAAACGACCCACCTATATTAAAGACGAGAGTCTCCTGTAAAACCAATCTTGTACGGTCGCTTTCCACTACTTCTGCACAGACCAGAACAGTTGATGGTATGTCAAATACCAATCAGCCCATTGATCACTTTAAACTCTATTAAAAAAATGAAACGATCCATTCCATCCAATTTTCCACCTACCCATTTTACGGGTCGGCTTCGGCCGACATTAATGCCGCAACCAAGAGCAGAGGAGCAAAAGTGCAGGCCGGTATTTTTTATAATAGTTTAAAGTGAATAGCCGGTCTGCCTTCTTCCTTGACTAACACAAATCTACCACCTGCCTGCGAGGGCATGGCTCGGTCATACATTTCCCAAATTCAAAAAACAAATAAACACAAAAGGAGTAAGCCGAAAATCCTATCCAAGAGTAGGCACTAACAATTACATCATTAAAATGAAAACAACCATTTCAACCAAACAAATCAGCCTAGTGCTGTTTTTACTCGGATTTTTCACCAGTGTAAACCAAATGTCTGCTCAGACTTTGGCCTATGGAGACGTCATCCATCTGCAAAACGGCTGGAACAAGTACCAAGGTGGCTATTTGGACACCCGTGGCTATCAAAAAGATTTTGAAAAAACAGGCAATTTCCTGTGTGTATCCACCGCCACCTCCGACAACCGGGATTTGGGAAGCGGCTCCTGGAGGGTCATGTCAGCAACAGGAAAAAAAGAAGGCAGTCCAGTTTTGATTGGCGACGAAGTTTATTTGCTCAACCAATGGAACAGTAATGGCGGCTATTTGGACACCCGTGGCTATCAAAAAGATTTTGAAAAAACGGGCAACCACCTTTGCGTGTCCACGGCCACCAGCAACAACAGGGATGCAGGAAGTGGCACTTGGCGGATCCTCTCTTCCACTAGGAAGGGTGCTGGTACTCCCGTCACTGAAGGCACGGAGATTCACCTACAAAACGGCTGGAACAAGTATCAAGGCGGCTACTTGGACACCCGTGGCTATCAAAAAGATTTTGAAAAAACGGGCAACCATCTTTGCGTATCCACTGCCACAAACAACAACCGGGATGCTGGAAGCGGTACTTGGAAGGTTAAAATTGCCGAAAGAAACCACCTCGATGCGGGGGAAACCCTTAAAGCAGGCGAACGCTTGATGTCCGCAAATGGTGAATTTATACTGAGGATGCAAGAAGAAGATGGCAACCTCTGTGTTTACAAATATGCAAAAGGAAAGCAGGGTGGCTTTGTCTGGGGCTCCATGAAATACGGGTTCAAAAATGGAAAATTGGTCATGCAGACTGATGGCAACCTCGTCGTTTACGATGGATCAAATGCAGCAAAATGGTCTTCCCAAACGCATCCATACTACAATGCCAAATTCAAGGACAGCAACAACAAACCTGTCAAACTGGTCTTGGAAAACAACGGCGTGCTGAAATTGTACAATGCCAAGGGTGAGGCAATGTGGTCATCGAGATAGGCTGTGTTTCCTGAAAATGATGGAACGGAAAAATGTGTACTCAGCAAGGGTAGTGAAGGAGTAACGTTTCAGGAAGTCGGTCACCTGAGCCTTAATAAAAGGCACACAGCTAACCACATAGATTAAAGCAAATGCTTGTTCGGGTTTCCTCGTTGTCAGCAGACAAAAGAGGGGCCCGAACAAGTTTTTCGTAGTTTTAGCACTCAGAATAATTTCACTAAAGAAGTCTCCAGCCTTTTAAAGAAAACTTTAAAAGTTGCGAGGCTACAAAACCAATTGAACGATTATGAAAAATGAAAATCCCTCCGAATTGTCTGCCACTGAAAAGCTCTCCGACGCATTCAAAGAAGAGCTAAACAACTTGGGCCTCCATTACCATGAGGAATTGTACGATGCCATCGTCCAATACTTAGGGCCTTCCGTCCACCAAAAAGACGCCTCTTTGGTCGCCTGTTCCGATCCGACAGAATTGGAAAACATCAAAAAGAATTTCTTGATGGGTAAATTAGGTTTGGAGGACAGCCCCCGGCTGGATGAAGCTATTCAGGAAATTTGTCATGGCCTGGGCATGTCCAACCGCAACAAGCACCGGACGTCTTTTTATTACCTGTTGGTTGCCATTTTGAACAAAGAATCCGTGTTTATTTAATTCAATTCAATTCAAGTTGCGGTGTATCGGTTCAAAGGTGTATTGATGTACCGGATACAGGTGTTTGGCATCCAAAATACCTTAATACCGGAATACCGTTGAACCGAAATAACATTAAAATGCTATTCATCGCAACCTGGGTTACTCTAAACACACCACAATGAATTCAAAATTTACCTTACTCACTTCCTTTATTTTAGTCGTATGCCTTAGCTGGCAAACTGCTGCCCACGCACAAAAATTCGTCAACCCCTTGCCGATCCCGTACCTGATGCCGGGGACGAATTTCAACATCGACATCACGAGCACCAACCACAACTTCGACCCAAATGGCTTTGTGGATTCCGTTGACCTCAATGTGCCGATCCCGACCTATTGCTACAACGAAGTCGGCAACACAGGCATGACCTACCTTGGGCCTACTTTGATCTTTGAAAAAGGGAAAGACATGACTTTCAATATTGCCAACAAGTTGGACACGATGGTCAATACCACTGTCCATTGGCATGGGCTTAACATCCCAGCAGAGGAAGACGGAGGCCCTCATCAAGTGATCAACCACAATATGACTTGGTCGCCTTCCTTTCCGGTCATCGATCCGGTGCAGACCGTTTGGTACCACTCGCACCTGATGAACCAAACGACCGATCAGGTCATCCGGGGCATGGCGGGCATGATCTACGTGCAAGACCCGACCAACGACCCGCTTTACACTAAATTGCCGCGTGACTATGGTGTCAATGACCTGCCCATCATCATTCAGGAAAAAGGGTTCAATTTTGATACCCTATCCGATGGCACCATCAAGGCCAAGAGCCTCATCGCTGGTGAAAAACCGGGCAATGGTGTTTACACCTTAGTTAATGGTGTCGTTGGACCAGTGATGCGAGTACCTGGTCAATTTGTACGGCTGCGGATACTGAATGGCTCTCCCCGGAAAATGTTCCACATTGGAATCTCCGACGAACTGGTCAACCCAACGAATTTTGCAACGATTTACATGATCGCTACCGGGGGCGGATACACGGATGAGGTCAAATTTGTAAACACCCAGATTATGTCGATCGGCGACCGCCGGGAATTTGTGGTGGATTTTGGTGCTTACAATAATGGGGATACGGTTTACATGAGCAACCTTTATAAATCACTGCCTTCCGATGCCCGTTATGGAAACACCCCGGGGAATGCCATCATGGCCTTCGTTGTGGATAACAGCATACAGCCTACCAACCCGTCCACGATTATTCCGATAGCGCTTGATGGAAATTATGGCCTTGCTCCCGGCCCGGTATTTAAAACCCGCAACAAAAAACTCTACGGCCACCCAACTGGTAATGGGCAGGGCGGAGTATGGACGATTGATAGCATACCCATGAATATGGCCGTTATCAACGATACCGTTCTGGTCAATACCAAGGAGCGCTGGGTGATTGATAACACAACCTCGCATGCCCATCCATTTCACATCCACAAAGTGCAGTTTCAAGTCACTAAATACGAAGGAACATTGGGCTTCCCCGATGGAAACGGCGGCATCACGGATCAGACCGGCGTATGGGAATGGCCCAACCTGCCGGAGGAACTGCTTGGTTATAAGGATGTACAGTTGATCCGAAAAAATTCTATTATGACTTTCGAAGCCCGTTTTGATAGCTTCCCCAGCCCTTTTGACATGCAGAACCTGAACACCCAGGGGTTCATGTACCACTGCCACATCCTCACCCACGAGGATACCAGCATGATGCACCAGTTTGTGAGTGGTTGATTCCCTCGTGCCGCCACCGCCTGCGTCCAACGTATGTGGCGGAGCGTTTGACATCAACCCGTTGTTTGGTGGGCCGTTAAACGAGCCGCAGGTTTCATCACTGTATGATAATACCTTATACACTTCCGTCAATGATCCCGAGGATGCCGATGATTGCTACGCCGATAGCGATGGTTTGCAGCATACCATTTGGTATTCGTTCACCTCTCCCGACGGCGCCACCTATGGTATCCAGACCATCCAGTGCAACGCTACCAATTACATTGATTTTGGGGATACCCAGATGACCATCTATTCCGGTGACGACTGTGGCAACCTGACCCAAGTGGCCTGTAACGATGATGAGGATGTTGCCAATGGTGTTTACAATGCCAATATAGAATTGCCCACCGATGCAGGGACAACCTACTTCATCCTAATCGATGGATATGGTGGTTTGGATGGGGAGTTCTGTTTGGAAGTGACCAATCTCGCTCCTAACAGCACGGCCAGTGCAGAAGAGGCGGGAATTGAATTGTTCCCCAATCCTACAACTGGTAAAATCCAAATGAGAAACGTCGATGCCGACCAGGTGCAGGTGTTCGATGGTATGGGCCGGTTGCTATTTTCTGAAAAACAACCGGGCAACACTTTGGACCTTTCCGCAATGCCAGCGGGTGTGTATTTTCTGAAAATCACGGAAGGCAAAGAAGTGTACTCAGCGAGGGTGGTGAAGGAATAAATTGAGTTTAAACAAGCTGGCAACTTTACTACTACCGCAAATTGAAAATTAATAATTTTAGGTAAATAGGCCGGAGGTTGCAAAAACTCCTCTGCGTTTATTTCATCGCTACTACCTAATGATTGCAAGTGTTTTAAGGTAGAGGAGGTTTTGCAACCTCCGGTTTCTCAATAAAAACACTTTATTAATTTTCAATTTGCGGGGCTACAAAAGTTGCCAGCCTTATTCTTATGTTGCTCGCTGATCCTACCATTTTAAAAAAACGATGTAACATGAAAAATACATGGATTTCGGCTATGGCTGATAGTTTTATTTTGGCTTCACTTATAGTTGTGCTCCTGTGCGCCTGTGGAGGAAAAACTACTAACGAACCAGCATCAGCGCCCAAAGAGGAAGAGGTTGGAGAGCCGGAACCTGCCAATGAAGCACCCCTGCCCGAAAGCATGACTACTTTGCAGCAAAGTGAAAAGGTCTATGCTTGGGTGGATCGATTGAACATTCGGGACGCTGCCAATTTGAATGGCAAACAGGTCGCCAGTGTCACCGAGCAGGAGGCGCTGGAATTCACGGGTGAAAAATCCGACAACACCGAAACCATCGTCCTGCGGGGCGTTGCCTACGACGAACCCTGGCTTAAAGTGAAAACCAAGGATGGCAAGGAGGGGTGGGTCTATGGTGGTGCTGTCAAACGGGAGGGTGAAACCAAAGGCAACGATCCCATCAGCGAGGAGCGGTTTTTCTTTCCACATTTTGGCAGGTTTGATTTGTCCACTTGGGAAAGAATTTCTTTTAATGACGAAATAGGGATAGAAATGGAAACGACGACGACCATTTACAAAAAAAATGGCCGGACATTAGAAATTAGTCAGACCGAAGTGGGGGAGTACAGTTATTCACACAACTATAAGTTAACCGAAAACGATGGAAGCATTTTGAAAACCAGGGACTTCACTTTTGTGGCCGACCCCGAATTGGTGATCTCAGAAGTGGTCAATGTTTATACTTCCAACCCGCCCGTGAAATATTACCGCTCCCAGCAAATGAAAAAACATTTCATGCAGTTGAACGAGCGGCCCGTCATGGCCAATGGTGCTTGGATGGAAGGGGTTGCCGACCAGTGAAGGGGCATTGCGGTTGCTGATCTGATTGGATCAATTTCTTTGCAAATACTACTCAAAATTTTACGACATGAATCACCATGTTCTTAAACCAATGAAACAATTATTGGTGGTGCTTTCTGCGCTATTTTCCCTCACCATAATACAGGCGCAAAACGATGCCATCTGCACAGAAGGCGACTGCCCATCCTCCCTTTTTTCCATTCAATTGGACGAACCATTCCCCACAGGCAATACCAGCAATGACCGGACGGAGCGCTTCCAACAAGCCTTTATATCTTTTCAGCAAATCAAAAAAACGTTTGCTGGAAAAGAGGACTGGCAGGACAAAAGAGATGAGTCGCAACTGGGTGGAAAAAGCTGTCTGCGGTACTACCAATTGGAATCGCATTTTGCCTTGGAGTACACGCAAAACCCTGATTTTAAACAGTTTGTGGATGGACAGGGAGCAAGCAGCACTTTTGCGGATGAAGGGTTTCAAAGCAGCCGAAGAGGACTGAACTTGTCCAAACGAATGCAGGACAATTGCCCCAATGAGGTCAATGATGTAAAGAAAAAGAAGAACCCCGATCTGGATGATTTGCCACCCGTTTACCAAAAACTGGGGGAAGAACTGGGCTATTTCGATGATAAAGGCCAATTGCTGAAACCGCTTGACCCACCTGCCCCGGCGGCGGGTCAGGATGTTTCAAAACTCAGTAAAAAACAACAAGTAGATTACCTGAAAAACCAAGTAAATCAATTGCCCGTAGCGCAAGAGACGCAGGACAAAATCAGCGGGGTGAAAAACGATTTGGCGGCAGCCAAACCCAAACTCGGTCTGCTCAAAGGGGCATTGGGGTTGCTCAATTCCCGCTTGGGGACTTTCCTGCCGGGGCCATTGGGCCTAGTCGGTAAAATGAAAACCCTCAATGATGCACTGGGCGTTTTGAAAAATTTTGTCCCCAAAATTTCCGTACCGGGCTTGCTCTCCAAGATTGGCAACTTGTTTAAGCGTGGGAAAGACCTTGGTGACAAGGCAAAGGATTTGGCGGACAAATCCCAAAAGCTGAAGGACAAGTACGACGGTA
>JAWKLX010000100.1:0-3683 GCA_041392505.1 Saprospiraceae bacterium
TAGGAGGTGTAGCAATACCATTAAAAAAAAGTAAAATAAGCATTGGATTAAATTATTTTTCCTTTCATAGATTTTATTACCAAACAAATGAGGGAGGGATTTTTATAAATAAAATACTCAATTTCAATAATGGAATTGACATTTCGTTAGGAGCTGGTGCTGACTATAGAAGTCAATCAAATTTTGTAAGAGAAAGTTACACTACGATTCTAACCGGCGATACTATAGAGCAAGGCTATTACAATGGAAATTCAATTAAAATTAATATGGGTTTTACTATTTATTGGAAGTCAATCTATTTCGGTCTCAGCTGTAAAAATTGTGATAAATCAGGCTATTATTTCAACAAGTCTGGAGATCGAATTGGTTCAACAGAAAATGTAAGAAAAACCATTTTTCAAGGGGGATATATTTTACAATTAAATGATCATTTAAATATAAGAATTGATGCTTTGCTAAAAAACGCTGGATATGAATCCATTTTCGACACATCAGTCTCTTCCTTTTTTAAAAACAAATACTACTTTGGTTTTTCCATGCGAAATAAATTCCTCGCAAATACCGCATTCCATGCCGGTATCAGATGGAAAAATTTCTGGCTGCTTGGCGTTTACGAACGCTCTAATAGGTACGACAAGTCCGCCTTTGAATTAGCTGCCCAACTTCAAATTTTAAAAAACAAATAATGGACATTAATTCCCTCCGCAACGACACCCCTGGCACCCAGCACTACATCCACCTCAACAACGCTGGGGCGAGCCTACAGCCGCAACCAGTTATTGACGCCGTACAGCAATACCTCACCGAAGAGGCTTTGCATGGCGGCTACGAAACAGCGGCAGCCCGGTCGGGGGACATCAAAGGCTTTTATCAGTCCTGCGCCAGCCTGCTCGGCACCCAACCAGACCATGTAGAGTACATGAGCAGCGGGGCAACCGAGGCATACAATAAAGCGCTATCCTCCATACCGTTGATAAGCGGCGACGTGATCCTAACCACCGACGATGATTATTCCTCCAATCAGATCGCTTTTTTGTTTTTGGAAAAAACCGTCGGTGTGAAAATCGTCCGGGCAGCTAAATTGCCTGTGGGTGGCGTGGATGTCGATTCAGTGGAAAAACTGATCAAAAAACACCATCCTAAGTTGGTGGCGGTCACCCACGTACCAACCAATTCGGGGTTGGTGCAGGACGTCGAAAGCATCGGCCAATTGTGCAAAGAACATGATATTTGGTATTTGGTAGACGCCTGTCAGTCTGCCGGGCAAATGCCCTTGGAGGTGGATAAAATTGGTTGCGACTTTTTAAGCGCTACGCTGCGCAAATGGTTGCGAGGCCCTCGGGGAGCTGGCTTTTTGTACGTCTCCAACAAAGCTTTAAAAGCAGGTCTCGAACCTGTTTTCCCCGACTTGAGCGGTGCCATGTGGACCGCTGCCAATGAGTATAAATCGTCGCAAAAAGCCCAGCGGTTTGGGTATTTTGAAAAAAACTATGCGCTGCTCGTAGGGAGCAAAGTGGCTATGGATTATGCCCTGAATTTGGGCCTCGACAACATCGAAAACCGGGTCAGTGAATTGGCCACCTACACCCGACAGCGCTTGGCAGAATTACCGGGTTGGAAGGTGTTGGATTTAGGGAAAAACAAATGTGGCATCGTTACAGCTCACCACGAGCGCATTAGGCCAACCCATTTTGAAAAAGCCTTAAAAACGGCTACCATCAATGCTGGTTTTGCCCGGACGTTTAATGCCGTAATTGATTTTACGGAAAAAGGTGTGGATTGGGCCATGCGGGTATCGCCGCATTACTATAATACCAAAGAAGAGGTGGATGTGTTGATTGATGCTTTGAAAACGGTTGTTTAATTAGGACAGGGATTGCACGCAGATCGAACTGATCAAGCAGGTTTTCGCTGATTTTTTTGATCAATCAGTGAAAATCAGTTCGATCAGTATAATCTGCGTGCAATCCCTAATTTGGCGAAGCCGAAAATAAACAAAGGCGTTTGCTGACGAACAAACTTCCAATATTCAATAGCATTTTCACTAAAAACCAAAAAGTAAAATTCACCTTCGAAGATAGCTAAACCCCTACCCCTCAACTTTTTTCACTTTAACTTTTATTTTAATTTCCATGCCCTTCGCCCCCCTTATACTCCCGATCCCAAAAGCGGCATACTATTCTCTTATTAGTTGAAAATCACACCAAGGGACATTCCCTATTACAACTACCCCCTCCATCTTTGGAATTTATTTGATGAAATTAAACACAGCAATCAACCGGATTGGCGTTTCGTCGGCCTGTCACCGCATGCGGGAAATGGGGATTGCTATGTTTTGTCTTACCTTTTTTCTCTTCTTTTCTGAAAATATAGCCCACGCACAGCAAGAGCCACAGTTTACCAAATACATGTTCAATACCCTTGCGTACAATCCGGGGTATGCAGGCAGTCGGGGATACATGTCCATCGTCGCCCTGCACCGCGACCAGTGGCTGGGCTGGGGAAATGGGGCCGAAAACGACGGGCGACCAGTGACTCAGACCTTTTCCATTCATTCGCCCGTCAACAAAACGGTCGGGTTGGGGCTCAATTTGGTGAACGACGAAGCAGGGGCGCATCACTCTACTTTTATTGACCTGAGTTATGCCTACCGGATCAATTTCGGCCAAGGCACTTTGTCGCTCGGCCTACAGGCAGGGGCCATGAGCTACAAGGCTGACTGGAGCAAACTTAAATTCAAAGACGCACAAGAAATCGACAACGCCTTTAACCAGGGCAACCCAAGCAAGGTGCTCCCTGATTTTGGTGCGGGCCTATTTTTTTACACGGAAAAATTTTATACAGGTCTATCCCTCCCCCATTTGGCCCAACTAAACCTCCGGGAAGTGAGCGCAGCGGAGCGGGTAGAAATCAGAAAATGGGCCCGCAACTACCGTCATTCCTACCTTACCGCTGGCGGAGTCGTGCCGTTGAACGGGGAAACGGTCGTTTTCCGTCCTTCCATTTTGATCAAAACGGTTGGGTTTTTCCCAGAGTTTTTCAAAAAGGGAAACCTCGTTCGGGAGATTGGTTCACCCACTGTTTTTGATGTGGACGCTTCTTTTTTGTTTAGTAAAAAATTGTGGCTCGGCGCT
This sequence comes from Saprospiraceae bacterium, assembly GCA_041392505.1. GTDB lineage: Bacteria > Bacteroidota > Bacteroidia > Chitinophagales > Saprospiraceae > UBA6168. Next base: position 3,135 of record JAWKLX010000100.1, read on the forward strand.
TCCTTCCGGTCGGCTTTTGCGGCAATAGTTGAGCAGGATGGCAAAACGAGCAGCTACGATTCGGTTGATTTCTGGGCGGCTTTTTTGATGAAGAACGGCTTCCGCATCGGCTTCGCCTACGATTACTCGTTGAACGAAATTTCCAATTATTCCAACGGCTCCATCGAGATCATGCTGGGATATGATTTTTACAGAGAAGTGGAGAAAATAAACTCGCCTCGGTATTTTTAATCCTCGAAAACGCAATCTGGAAATTAATTAAGTAACGATGAAAAAAAGGGGCGTAGCTCCGACCCCGTTTGTAGTAAAATGTTCAACCCATTTCCAGAGGGGCGTAGCCCCGGCACGGCAACAAATGCAAATAATCCGGGTCGAGGCTACGCCCCTCAATAGCCTTATTTAAGATTTTTCTACAAACGGTATCGGGGCTATGCCACTTTGAAATCGAAGCATGCCCAGTAATTTTAGCATTGATTTTATTTCAAGGCAAATAAATGATTTTCAACGAGTTAAAGCCTCCGAAATCCGAAATCCGAAATGGATTAATCC
>JAWKLX010000101.1:0-3366 GCA_041392505.1 Saprospiraceae bacterium
TAAGCGCTACTTCTGGGTGCTCTTTTAGCATCTCGGCCACTTGTTGAATAATGCTCATCGATTCTGATTTCAGGGTAGCTTGGCCATATTCAAAATGAATGTCGTTGGTCACAAAACGGCCATCGTTGAGGAGGCGGTCATAGAGGGGGACACCGCCTTCCGCCAGGCGGACATTGGCAATCATGGCAAATTTTCCGTTGCGGGCGTTGTGGCTCAAGGCGCTGATGGAAAACTTGGTGGGGGGCGTTTCAACGTTGGGCACATTCACCAACCGTTCGCCATTCAGATAAACCTTTAGGGCACGCTGGTTAAACGACATGGCCAGGTGCAACCAGCCCTCTTTCGGCGTCAATTGTTCCGAACGGATGAGGTATCCACCGTGGTTGATGCCACTGCTCCGCACCGAAAAATCCATCTGCAGGTTGTCAAATTCTACGGTATAGGCTTCGTTGCCCTTGTTGTGGAAATACACGTCAAACTCCAAGGTGAAAATATTGGGTAGGTAGGCTTTTGTTTTCATCAATGGCATTACCCCCGATTGGGATTTTACGATGCCGATGACGTTTTGCCCGTTCATTTCCATGACCTCTACAGTGCCGGATTTAAGATCCCATTTTGAAGGGAACTCGCCCAATTGCTCCCCTTTTAAGCTGTCGAGGAAAATAATTTTATCCCCGAGAATGAAGTCGTCAGATTTCTTTTTTGCTCGGTTTTGGGAAAAAACGACAGCACTGGAAAAAAGGAAAACGGCAAAAATCAATGTCAGCTTTTTCATTGGAAAGGAGTTTATTTGCTGACAAAGTTAGGGGAGAGGCAAAGGCAAGGGTATCAGGCAAATGGGGTATTTTGCCTTAAATCAACCGATCCTCGATCCCCTTTTTTATCGCAGCCGCCCTCGAATTTACCTGTAATTTTTCATAAATATTTTTGATGTGAGTCTTGACAGTGTGCGGGCTGAGGAAGAGCTGCTCTGCCACCGAACGGTAATTCATGCCTTGCGCCAACAGCCGTAAGACTTCTGTCTCCCGTTCCGAAAGCGGCGATTTTTTCAATTGGTGAAACGACTGAATAACCCGGCGGGCAATGCTCGCACTCATGGGCGCACCGCCCGCTTTCACTTCCTTAATGGATTGCAGCAACTCGGCAGGTGGGGTGTCTTTCAGCAGATAGCCGCTCGCCCCAGCGCAAATGGATTGGAAAATAGCCTCATCATCATGACGGATAGTGAGCATAATAAAATCCACTTGCGGCTTTTCTGGCTTGAGTCTGCGGACGCAATCAATGCCGTTCAGCTGGGGCATTTCAATATCCATCAAAACGACATCCACATGGTTTTCAAGCAATGGTTTTAGCGCCGCCTGCCCATTTTCAAAGGTATGCTTGCACCAAAAACCGGGTGTCCCGTCAATGATCAGTGCCAACGTTTGGCGGATTTCGTGGTCGTCTTCGACAATGGCGACGTGGATGTTTTCGAGTTGCATATAATTGGATTCTAAATCAGGGCATGAAGAAAATTTATTTACAAAATGCGGAGCAGGTAAAGGTGCACTTCGTGGCAACATCCTAACTGCTTTGCCCCGAATTTACTTCGTGGTGCTCCTCAAGGGTTTTTAAGGGGGCAGTCTGCTGAATAAAGAACTGCTGATTGTCCGGCCCGTTTAAAGAGTACCAATAATTAAACAAACTTTCAACACCTGCTTAAACAGGGAGCACGGGACAAAATAAACTTATCAACATCAAATAGTTCCTACCCCTTATGGGGCATTTTCAATTTTAGTAAATGGACGTCCCACTGCCTTGGCTGCTTTCAATTGAAAAATACCACCCATTTTTTCTGCCCGCTCTTGCATGTTGCGGAGGCCGTAGCCTTGTTTTGTTTTTTCCAAATCAAACCCCTGCCCATCGTCGGAGAGTTTGAATTGAAAACCATCCGCTGTTTTTTCAATCATAAAATGGCAGCGACTGGCCTGCGAATATTTCAGACAATTGTTCATGGCCTCTTTGAACAGCAGCAGCAGGTGCTTGCGGACATCGGGCCCCAGACGAAGTTGTCCCCATTCTTCACTGATACCGGAGGTTTGGAATTTGATGCCCGACCTTTTGAACAAATCATCGCCGAATTCACGCAGGCGCACCAAGGTCTGCAACAGGCTGTCCGCACCGGGGTCGAGCGTCCAGATGAGGTCACGGATGCCGGTTGATAGGCCAGCGGCATGGTGACGTACTTTTGAAAGGTAACCGGAAAGCATTTTGGAGTCCTCTTTTTGCCGTTCGGCCAATTCAAGGAAGAGAGCGATTTTGGTCAGGCGGTGCCCCAGCTCATCGTGGAAATCAGCGGCGTTTTGTTTCCGTAAAATTTCCCGCTCCCCTGCTTTTGCCTGCTCCACTCGGCGGATGTTTGCTTCCCGTTGGCGGATGAAAAAAACTGCCGAGCCAAACGCCGCCAATCCATAAATCAAGTAGGCCCACCAGGTCAGCCACCAAGGAGGGAGGACTGTTATGTCAATAAAAACAGGGGTTTCGTTCCAAATGCCGCTACTGTTTGCGGCCTTCACTTCGAAACGGTAACTGCCGGGGGAAAGGTTGGTATAGGTAGCCGAGTTGTTATTTTTTGAAAAAATCCAACCTTCGTCGAAACCGGTCATGCGGTAGGCATAGCTGTTTTTTTCTGGCTGTGAAAAACTGAGCGCAGCAAAGCTGAATCCGATGACATTTTGCCAATGTTTCAATGTGAGTGAACGGGTTTGAGAAATGGATTGCCTCAGTGGATTGCCCTTCTCACCGGGGCGGACGGCTTGGTTGAACAGTTGGAATTCGGTAAAAACGACGGGCGGCACGAAGGGATTTCCCCATAAATTTTTTGGGTCAAAAATGCTCAACCCTTGGATACCGCCAAAGTACATTTTCCCATCTGCGCCACACAACGCCGCCCGTTCACAGAACTCGTTTCCTTGCAGGCCATCGCGGTAGTCAAAGGTTTGCAAAACAGGCACCTCTCCTGTTTTCCCTAAAGCAATTTCAGGGTCGAACAATGCCAAGCCCCCGATAGTGCTCACCCAAAAGCGCCCTTCCCTATCTTCGCAAATGGCTTGCACCGTTTCGCTGGGCAGCCCCTCTGCGGGGCCGAAAGAATAGAATTTTACGGGGGCTTGTGCCGACGTTTGCTCCATGAAATTTAAGCCACTGCGGGTAGCCGCCCAGAGGCGCCCTTTGCTGTCAAGATAGAGTTGTTTCACAAAGTTATTGCTGAGGCTATTGGGATCGTTTGGGCCATTCAAGTAGTTTTCAAACGTCCCGGCGCCGTCCGCCGAAATCAATTTACTAATGCCGTTGAAAGTACCGATCCAGAGTTGCCCGAAGCGGTCT
>JAWKLX010000102.1:0-3132 GCA_041392505.1 Saprospiraceae bacterium
GCTTTCAAAATAGGCATTAAAGGACTGACTGGCGGACATTCAGGTATGGATATTCATTTGGGACGAGGCAACGCCAACAAATTGTTGAATCGCCTTTTGTACTCGGCTATTGCTGCAAAATTTGACCTCTGTATTGCTGAAATTGATGGTGGTGGTTTGCGGAATGCAATCCCACGGGAGGCTTTTTCAATTATTGTCTTACCGCAAGAACAAGCCGCTGATTTCAAAGCGTTTATAGAAAAAACATCTTCCATTTATAAAGAAGAATACGGAACCACGGATCCGAATTTGCAGGTAGTTTTTGAACCAAATGACGAGCCGCTTTGGGTAATGAAAAAAGGGTTTCAGAGCCAATTTTTACAGGCCATTTATGCGTTGCCAAATGGTATTTATCGCATGAGCCCCGACATCGAAGACCTCGTTCAGACCTCCAACAACCTAGCGAGGATTTTGGTGAAAGAGGGGAAATTTACGGTGATGTGCCTTACCCGCAGTTCGGTTGATTCTGAAAAAACCGACCTCGCCCAGGCCATCCAAGCCGCCTTGCAATTAACGGATGCAAAGGTTAAATTCACGGGGGCATATCCCGGATGGACGCCTAAGCCTACCTCCGAAATTGTCAAATTGATGAGCAAATTATACGTGGAGCAATTTGATAGTCAACCTCACGTCAACGCTTGCCACGCTGGATTGGAATGTGGGATTTTAGGAACTAATTACCCGGATATGGAAATGATTTCTTTCGGGCCAAACATCCGGGGTGCGCATTCACCGGATGAGAAAGTACAGATTAGCTCGGTACAGAAATATTGGGGTTTCTTGCTGGAAACATTGCAGCGGGTATAGATTGGGAAATTGAGAAATTGAGAAATTAGGAAATTGAGAAACGTCAGATCAGATTAGCTCAAATTTCCTAATTTCTCAATTTCTCCATCAATCCTCCTCTATTCTTATCACATCCACTCCCATATCCCGCACCATAGCATTAAACGCTGGCAAATCCACTTTTTTTACTTGCTCAAATTTTTCCAACCAACCATCAATTTCAGCCGTCAATTCATTTTTCAAAGCAATTGCTTGGTCGGTCGGCGGATAATCGCCACTGGTCAGTGAGGTGATATGCCCCAGCTTATTGGTCAATTTAATTGGGAAATTCAACGGGTCTTGGCTGGCTTGATTTTTAGTTTGGTAGAGCGCCTCTTCCACTTCTGTTATGATGGAATCGATGGCTTCCGCTTTTTCAAAAATGGGTTTTAAGCTTTCGTCTTTTTTATCCAGCCGTTTGGTGAATGACTTAATTTGAGTCCGCATATCTTTGATCTGCCCAATAGCTGTATGCGCCTCTGTTATTTTATCCCGAATACTCAGCAGGAAATCAAATTGTTGTTTAAAATCCCGTACAGTTGAAGTTGACCGGGGATCAGCTAAAATTTTGAAATCTTGCTCTTGCACCTCCTCCCCTACAGTCAGTCTAACTTTGTAATCACCGGGAACAGCTTTTGGCCCATTCATACTCGCCCACCATAAAATCATTCCTTTGAAATCCTTGGCATTTTCGTAGCGCATATCCCAATTAAAAGTGTTTGCGCCGGGATCTAATTTTAGCTTGTCGGCCTTTTCTTTGGCCTTGGAGGAAAACTCACGGATCGGTGTTCCATTTGATTCGAGAAATGCCATTTTAACTTCCGTTTCAGCAGTATCTAAACCCGGAATAAGGTAATGGATGGTGACCCCACCAGGGTGGTTTTTCCCAGCCCCCTTAGGTTCTTTGATTTGGAAGCCAGGCATACGGTAGCTATCCATCGGTTTGAATAAATGAGATTTTTTTGAAGCCAGAGTATTGTCCAACTGGTGAAGCACCGTCAGATCATCGATTAGCCAAATACTACGGCCTTGGGTCGCTGCAATCAGGTTATCATTTTTCACCGCCAAATCGGTGATCGGAACGATTGGCAGATTCAATTGAAATGTTTTCCAATTCGCCCCATCATCAAAACTGATGTATATGCCGCTTTCGGTCCCAGCATACAACAGCCCCCTTCGTTTTGGGTCGGTGCGGACGACTCTCGTAAAATGATCGGCCTGGATGCCATTCACGATCTTCGACCATGTTTTCCCAAAATCAGTTGTTTTGTATAAATAAGGTTGGTAGTCGCCTGATTTGTACATCGTTGCCGCCAAGTAACACCCGCCATCTTCGAAAGGGCTTGGTTCGATGCTATTTATCATAATCCAATCGGGCATGTCTGGCGGTGTGACATTTTCCCAATTTGTACCTCCGTCCCGGCTAACGTGGACAAGACCATCATCACTTCCCGTCCAGAGTACGCCTGCCCTCCTTGGGCTCTCCGCCGCAGCGAAGATGGTACAATAATATTCTACTGCCGTGTTGTCTTTGGTGATTGGCCCACCCGATGGGCCTTGTTTTGAATTGTCATTTCGAGTCAGGTCGGGGCTTATTGTTTGCCAGCTTTGGCCTTCGTTGGTCGTTACATGTAGATGATTGGAGGCGGTGTACAGTTTCTTTGGGTCATGCGGCGAAAAGAAAATGGGATAGTTCCATTGGAACCGGTATTTCATATCCTCCACACCATGCCCCATGGGGTTGTCGGGCCAGACATTGATGGAACGTTGAAAATTTGTGCGGTGATCTTGCCGCTCCAACAATCCACCATAACAGCCACCATAAACGATTTCGTCATCTGTTGGATCAACAGCCAAATGGCCACATTCACAGCCAGCGGTAGTTTCCCAATCATCTTCTCCGATACTCCCGCCTCCAGACCGATGGGCAATTCGGATCGTGCTGTTGTCTTGTTGCGCTGCATAAATCCGATAAGGGAAGTGATTATCAGTCGTCAACCGGTAAAACTGAGCTGTTGGCTGGTTGTGATAAGTCGTCCACGTCTCCCCACCATCATAAGTGACTTGTGCGCCACCATCATCGCCAATAATCATTCGTTGTGGGTTTTCCGGCGCAATCCACAAATCGTGGTGGTCGCCGTGCGGAGCGTTTTTGGCCTCAAAAGTTTTCCCTCCGTCTTTGGATTTATGGTATCGAACGTTCATCACATAAACAATGTCTTCATCCGACGGGTCAGCATAAATGCGGGTATAATACCAGGCCCGTTG
>JAWKLX010000103.1:0-2883 GCA_041392505.1 Saprospiraceae bacterium
TTGAAGCAGAATTGCCAAAGGACAAAATCGGGCTGAATCTGGTCGTACCATTCTTGCAGCCAAAGGGATTCTTGGAGCGGCCCGATGCCCCGGGCGCCAAATGCGAACAACGCAACATCTTCCAAGCTATCCTGTAAAAGCCCGTAGTAGGTTTTATCGTTGGAAACTTCGATGGCGTGGGTGTAGCTGTCACCGAAGACCAGCAGCTTTTTTTTGCTGGTTTGCGGGTCGTCAAAAAAGCGGAAACTATTTTCGTCCGTCGCAAAATGGATCTCGTAATCTTTGCCAGCGCCGTCCTTTACCGGCCCATCAAAGACAAAATTAGGCTTGGCTGTCCAGCCCATAACAGGGTGGGGCATAGTGGCAGCTGTCGGGTAGCCAGCCGAGCGCACAGCGACCAATACCCGGAAAGCGATTTCCCCTAAACCCCACAGAATCAATAGTGTAAGGAGAAAGGTGATGATTGGAAAAAGTATTTTCCTTCTGAAAGTTGGTTCTTTTTTCACGAACTTAGTATGTTATCAAGGGGACAATAAAACAGTTCTGAATTCTCAAAAAAACGCTGCAAGATACGGGTCTAATTGAGTTTTGTGTAATGATTGGGGGATCTTCCTGTGGGTGTTTTGGTAGGATTTATAGTTTCGTATTTCTTATTATCACAAGTCTATCGTAGTACTATGACAAACTGGTTTATTCATTTAATTTTTTTAAGTATTCATCCTTCACGTATTCTTTAGGCACAATTACCCATTGGCCAATCTTGTTCGTAGGTAAAATGTTTGGTATTTGCCCATTTTCATACTCCTCTAAAAACCTCTTCCAATATTCTAAATATTTTCGAATCACTGAGGTCTTATAAATTAATGCTTCTGGAAAAGGCTCCCAACCAGCAATGACACTTTCATCTTTCCTAATTGTTAAAATCTTACACAACTGAGTGTCTATTTTAATACTTGTTTCAGTATAAGGAAATAACTTATCGTGTTCCCATGTTGGTGGTGGGCCAAGTAGTTTTAAAAACCCAATAATCCCAAAGTTATAAGCAATCTCAAGTATGTAGTCTTGTTTTTTTATTAGTAAATCGCCGTTTACATTTCTGGGAATTTTTGCTGCTAAAGCTACCATTTGATCTTTTTTGTCATCTTCCATTAGGCACATTTCAAAATCCGCCTTTTTTATTGTTATATTATTCTGATCCTCATCTTCTAATTGTTCTATCATCCCCAGAAGCTCTGTAATATCTCTTATACTTTCTCCAAGCATGATATTGATAAAAAAACTGATCGACTCCAATTCATATTGGAGATTTAAACTAACACGTTGAATTCCTCCTGATGAAACATGGATGCCGCAATTTCTTTTAAATTCCTGATAGTTCATAAGTTGTATGGGTATTTAAAAATCGGTAAATTTATTTTAGTACGAGACACTCTTTCGCCCCTAAGTTAATATGTTTATTCAGAGCCGGCAGTAGCATCATTCTGGAATAACAGTTACAGCAAAATTTACTGTATCCCTGTAAATTGTCTCTCTGATTTCGTCGTATAATTCACCTATTACACAGAATTCTTTGGTTCTTTGACAAATCTCGTGGATTAAGACGCTGCCAATAAAATCCGCAACCTCATATGTTCAAAATTTGGAAGTCCAAATGAAATCCGCTTGAAGTAGCGCAAATAATTATTGAGCCCTTCAGTTATGGCATTCGTTACTCTTTGGGAAGCGAATGCGGTAACTTGGGATTTCCAATTTTTCAAAGTTTTGATAAATGAATTGAGCGGCCTGTATTCCAATTTTTCGGCAAACCCAATCCACCAGTCCAAATTTCGTTCAAGCTGCTGTTTGCTTTTGGAAATATCAAACATGGAGTTGAAAGTATTTCTGAGCTGATAAATTTCTTCGAGCAACCAAGACTTGCCAAAAGCATTTTGCAAAAGGGCAAAATCAGTTTCAGTACATTTTTCTGGACGTTTGAACAACTTCCATTTGATGGACTTAAAGCAATCTTCTTCTTTGAATTCCCTCCGTAAACTTTTACGGAGTGTATCCAAAACTTCATTGAGCGCTTTAACGATATGAAAACGGTCAATGACAATTTCGGCATTGGGAAAACATTCTTTTGCAACATTGATGTAAGTCTTCCAAATATCACAGCACACAACTTCGACCTGGTTGCAAAAACATGTCCCAAGTGACTGAAAATGAGCAATTAATGTTTCTTTTTTTCGGTCAGGTAAAACGTCTAACTGGGTGCCCCGTTCTAGGTCGGTCAATACGCAGGCATAATCTTTTTTACCTTTTCGGTGGCTGATTTCATCAATGCCCAATTTGCGGACCCGTGCATACCGTTCAGGTAAATTGATTTGTTTTTCAGCCTCTTCATAAAACAGCCGCTCTACTGTTTTATGGCTCAGGTTAACCAATGCCCCTACCCGGGTAAAGGATTGTTGCCTGCACAATTCAAATACCCATTTAGATTGTCTCCTGGTATAGGACTTCCCTGGCATAACCCAATCGGGGGTGTCAAAAAAATATCGGTTGCAGGTCGGACAAATAAATTGACTGACCCTGATGTGGAGCCAAACTTCATGTTCCGAAATTTTTAAGTCCTGTACCTTGCGAGTCTCGTACTGATTGATGATGCCCGTTGGCTCTAAACAATTTGGACAGGTCGAAACCTTGGTTTTGACCTCGCAATGGAAAATAATTTTCTGTGAAGTCTTTTCGATTGAATTAATTTTCAAGTCGGAAAAACCCAACAAGTCTTCGTAAAATTCTTCTTGTGTCATGGAGCTAATTTAGCTCCTCCACGAGATTTGTCAAAGAACCATACAAATTATTGTATCAGAAGTATTAAAGTAGTTTTGCAACGATGTTAAAATA
>JAWKLX010000104.1:0-2846 GCA_041392505.1 Saprospiraceae bacterium
TTGACTGGTTCGGTACGCCCATTACTAATGTATTTTCCCAGTTGCCGACCTGCGTAAAAGACGACTTGGCCATTTTCAAAACCAATGGCACGGTCAACTACGACGAAGGTCCCAGCAAATGCGACCCGAACGATCCGCAGACCACCTCCGGCACGTGGGCGTTCAACACCGATGAGACCATCCTTTCCATTACCTCGGAAGGAGAAACCGAAAGCTGGGATATTTCTGCCTTGACCAAGGATACTTTCAAAGCAGTTTACCAGCAAGTAGAGGAAGGTATAACGTACACGTTTTCAGTAACTTTTGAGAAAAAATGATGACGGGTGAAAGGAAGGGCGTAGCCGCTTGGTTGCCCCTTCCTCCGTCCTGATTTTACAGATTCCAAAAGCATCCATTTCCAAAACAATCAAATTTAACAATCATGAAAACCCGTTGTAAAATCATCCAAATGTCCGCCGTTTTGATGGCGATGACGTTTTTCACCACCAAAATAATGTCCCAACAAACCATCTTGGGCACCACCAACATCAACGCTTTTATTGAAGAAGCGCCCAGTGTCCCCAACTCCCTCGAAGCCGCTGCCAAACGGGCCTTTGGCAGCAATCCGCTCCAGCCTGACATGCAAGCAATGGATAATTTTTACCTACCTTATGAGGATAAGGTAAACCGTAAAATGGAAGAATATCAGCAGTATGCACAAGCGAAAATGTCCGCAACTGGTTCGGTCAATGATTACCATGCCCAAGCTATCCAAGACATCAACAGCAACCCCATCATTGCCAACATGGGCGGCTATGAAAAAATCAAGCAAATGAGTGAGGAGGAAGCCAAAGTTGCAGCCACCCAAGCCGCTGCCCAATTTGTTGCCGACCCTTTTGCTGCCAATGGCAACCAATCGGCGGGCATGTCAGCGCTCTACCAAAAGGTTTTGAACGACCCAGCTTATGCGAAGCAATTTGAAAAAATGAGCGAAGCAGAAAAAGAAGCTGAGCTGCGAAAATTCATGGCCAACAATCAGGTTGTAGCCAAAACGCCTGCCGAGATGCAGCAGCAACACTGGCCATCTGGACAACAGCAGTCCGAAGCGGACAAGATTCGCAATGCCCAGGAAATACAGCTGAAAATTGTGGAGTGGCAACAGCAACTAACCGAAGTAGCCCAACTATTTGGCGAAGCCATCCACGACATTGAGCAATCGGGCCTTACCCACGACGCTATCCAAGACGAGTTCCGTAAAAAATTTGCCGCAATCCCTGAAATAGTGATGGGTGAGGGAAGGGAAAAAGACCCTGCCTTAGCTCACCCGCTCTACATCGAGACGGCGGAAAAGCACAGAACCCGTGCAGCCCAGGAGCTGAAGGAATATGGCATCGCTATGGCGGAACTTTCCAGCCGCTACCAATCCATCGTTTCGGGATACCTCAATTATTTAGAAGAAAATAAGCAGAAAGTTTACGGTGGGGTTTCCGCAGCGGACATCATGCACAGTTATAACACAGAAATTCCGTTGGTTTCGCTGGAGTCTTCTCTGGTGGGTATCGGCTTGGAATTAAGCAAATGGTCGAGGGAGTTTACCGGAAAATGTGCGTCCTGGGAGCAGAACTATTTGCAGGCTATTCAGAATTACCAACAATAATCCAAAGCATTAAAGTGCCATTTGGTATTGGGGTAGCCAATTGGAAAGTAATAATGTGTAGCTGTTGAAAGGCCGGAGGTTGCAAAACCTTCTTTACCTTGGAACGCCTGCAAACATTGGAGTAAAACCATGAAATCGACGTAGAGGAGGTTTTGCAACCTCCGGCTTATTTAGCAGATATTCTTAGTTCTCAATTGGCGCTTCTATAACCTAATGGCCAATTTTTTCATCATTTTAAAACATCTTTTAATCATGCATTCCTTAAAAATTTCTTTGAAAACAATCTGTTCTTGCCTGCTTTTGGCAACCCTTTTCCTCACCTCTTGCAAAGACGATGAGGACGCTGTAAAGACAGAATTTACAGGCGCTAAAATCACTGTCGGCAACGGCCAAGCTTGGTCTTATGTGAAAACGGATGAGTCAGGCAAGCCGATCACCGTAGGCATCCAGTTTGACGAATCGGCCCTGACCAATCTGCCAACGGGCGACCCACACGGGCATGAATTTGATCTGAAAATGCCGACCAACATGGACGTAGCCCCTTTCGACCATATCACTTTCGACTGGAACGAGCATGGCCACGAGCCGCTCGGTGTGTACGACCTGCCGCATTTTGATTGTCATTTTTACTTCATTACGGAAGCGGAACAGGCTGCCGTCAACCCATCTGATACAGCCAAAGTCAACTTGCCGCTTCCTGCCCAAAACATGCCGCCAATGTATCTCGATACCAAGGAAGCTATGCCAAATATGGGCGTCCATTTGATCGACCTGCTTTCACCGGAAATTGCCGGGACAGGCATTTTCACCAAAACGTTTATTTATGGAAAATACAATGGTGAAATTACTTTCCTCGAACCGATGCTAACGCTGGATTACATCAAATCGAAGCCGGGCCAAAGTGTAGCCATCCGCCAGCCCGAAAAATGGATGGAGGAAGGTTTTTACCCTGCCAGTTATGCAGTGCGATATGACGCCAAAGAGAAGGTTTATACCATTGCCTTGGAAGGGTTGGCGCATTTTCATCAGTGATAAATTGGAAAGCGATAACCGTGTTACTTTAAATGAATAGAAAAATGCGGAGCAGCGTGTCTATCGCTTTTGGCTAAATGACAACGTGCTCCTCAGGGGTTTAAAAGGGCGGCGCCGTCCAGATGGCACTGGCCCGCGCCGCCCGTTTAAACCCCAGCGGGGCACGTTGTCATTTAGC
>JAWKLX010000105.1:0-2760 GCA_041392505.1 Saprospiraceae bacterium
GGACGGGAAAAGAAACTGTAATGGGTTGGTCGGCTTCTGATGAGGCTAAGATATTTGATGCAAAATTGGTTATCCATTATGCTGAATACCCCAAAGACAACCCTTCTGCTGTAGTTGAAAAATCATTTGATTGGGTTTGGGCGAAAGGGCGAACCTATTCCGTTTCTGTCAATGAATATAAGGTTATCAAGATGGGTGAGGAATTCTTTGAAAGCATGGCTGCCAACATCCCCAACGATCCGGATATGCGAAGAATTTTCATTGATATGGACATGGAAGTTGTGGCCGGAGGGGAAGAGTTGGAAAGATATATCAATGTCGCTTTGGCCAATTCTGGAATTACAGGCTCTCAGGAGCTGCCTTCTTATTCTAATTTATCGGAAGGGCAAGGAATTTTTTCTACCATTAGCAAGCTCCGTTCAACAGGTCTATTGTTGACGGCAAGCACTAGAGATTCACTGGCCAACGGTTCAATTACCAAACAATTGAACTTTCAATAAGAGTTTCGATCTTGATATTCTTAGGAAAAATGCCGGAGGGGCGCCAACACAATCCCTCCGGCATTTTTTTTTGTGTGGCTTATTCTTAAAAACTCTCCTTACCTTCGCCATCAACAGTTAAAACCTCAGTAGCCATTTTCCCACAATTTTTATTTATCAATAATTGAATTATTATGAAAAAAACAATACTCATTTTTATTGTATTCCAATGCTTTATCTGTTGGCCTGCAATTTCTCAGGAGGAGAAACCAGAATCAACAGAGCCTTCCGCCACCGACATTATCCGAAAACATGGCATGGACGAAAGCAAGGTGATGGATGTTGCCTCGTGGGTCGTCGATGTGTATGGACCCCGGCTGACGGGATCACCTATGCTGGACAAAGCGACCGATTGGGCTGTAGGGCAATTGAAAGATTGGGGCTACGAAAATGTACATTTGGATGAGTGGGGCCCATTTGGCACTGGTTGGGAAATGAAACATTTTGACATGCATTGCGAAGCGCCCATGTATTTTCCAATTATCGCCTACCCCAAAGCTTGGTCTCCTTCTACGAATGGAACTATCAAAGGTGAGGTTGTTTATTTGGATGCTGGGACGGAGGAAGAATTGGAGGCTTATAAAGGCAAGTTGAAAGGCAAATTTGTTTTGATCGACACCCTCCGTGTTCTCAAAGAATGGGAAGAACCGTTGGCCAGCCGCTTTACCCCCGAAGAATTGCTCGAAATGGCAAATGCCCCCGCTCCCGCAGAACGCCCATTTCGCAGATGGAACCGGAGTGGCCGGAATTTTTACCGTGCCTTGCGAGCATTTCTTTATGAAGAACAACCATTAGCTACGATTGATAGAAGTTACAAAGGGGATTTAGGGACGGTTTTCGTTTCAGGAGCGAGTGCTAAAGAGGGCAATGCCAGGGATGAAGGTGCGGAGGTCATGCCGCAGGTAACTATGTCCGTTGAACATTACAACCGCATTTTTCGCCTTTTGAAAAAAGGTCTGCCAGTGACTTTGAGCATGAACCTCGATGTCGAATTCAGCAACCCCGATGGCATGGAGCACAACATCATTGCCGAAATACCGGGCACCGACCTGAAAGATGAGGTCGTCATGTTTGGAGCGCATTATGATTCCTGGCATTCTGGTACAGGGGCTACCGACAATGGCGCCGGATCCACAGTGATGCTGGAAGCTGCCCGCATTTTAATGGAGACCATTAAAGAAACAGGTATCAAGCCCCAGCGTACCCTTCGCATCGCCTTATGGACAGGGGAGGAACAGGGGTTGCTTGGCTCAAAAGGCTATGTGAAAAAACACCTGGCCGACACCGATGAGTTGGGCAATTTGCAAGATGTGAAACCTGCCCACGAAAAAATATCAGCTTATTACAATCTGGACAATGGAACAGGCCGCATCCGGGGGGTCTATATGCAAGGAAACGAGCAGGTTCGACCAATTTTTAGGGAATGGCTCGAACCGTTTGAAAAAGATGGCGCCGCCACTTTGACGCTCAAAAACACTGGAGGCACCGACCACTTGGCATTCCACAATGTCGGTATTCCTGGGTTTCAGTTCATCCAAGACAACGTCGCCTATTGGAGCCGCACCCACCACTCCAATATGGACAATTATGACCATCTGGTGGAAGAGGATCTGAAACAAGCAGCGACCATCATCGCTTCCTTTGTTTGGAATACTTCACAAATGGACGGGATGATCCCGAGACGAAAAATGGAGCCGAAAACAGAAGAGGGCGGGAGCCGTTAAAATGAATTTACAGAATAGAAAAAAATGGTTTGTCTAAAAACCATTTTTTTCTATTTTTGCGCCCCACTTCAAAGAGAGGGGGGATTCTACATTAGAACTTTCACATTTCGGGTCGTTAGCTCAGTTGGTTTAGAGCGCTGCCTTGACAGGGCAGAGGTCACTGGTTCGAATCCAGTACGACCCACTTTCCAGTTCACATTTCAGGATTCACAGTTTTCAGTCATGCGACCAAAATGACTATCGACTGTTTTCTGATAACTGCTAACTGGCAACCGGGATGTAGCTCAGTCCGGTAGAGTACTGGTCTGGGGGACCAGTGGTCGCAGGTTCAAATCCTGTCATCCCGACATAGGCAGCCATTGGCTGCCTTTTTTGTTAATTTCTTACCTTTTTATAAAGAACGAAACTACTCTAACGTGAGGTATGGATTAGAACCCACTCTATCAAACTGGTAATCAGATTATTACATTTTTTCGACGGCGGTGGGGGGGTGGGGG
>JAWKLX010000106.1:0-2716 GCA_041392505.1 Saprospiraceae bacterium
AAAAATACTGATTTCCTCTGCCACCTGCAATTTTTCAAGATTTGAAATTTGGCAGGTGGTGGAGGTCTGATTTATTTGAAAGACTTAAACAGATTTTTTAACAGCGAGGGCTTCGAATCACAAGCCCTTTCAAAATGAATTTCGATGAAATATTCAATGCTATTATTTTGCTTGCTATCGTTGACTCTGATTACCAATCAGGCCGATGGGCAAACAAAATTAGATTCCCTAAAAACCATTAATCTGGATGAAATCAGGATTGCGGTTAAACGCAGCGAAATTGAGCGTTTACCTGATTTTGAAGGGACTTCAATTTATGCAGGCAAAAAAAATGAGGTCATCAATTTACAAGCTGCTAATGCTAATTTAACTGAAAATAGCCCACGTCAAATCTTTGCAAAAGTACCGGGTATCATGGTTTGGGAAATGGATGGCACTGGCAATCAAGTAGGTATTTCCTCCCGAGGGTTAAACCCGCACCGTTCATGGGAATTCAACGTTCAGCAAAATGGGAACATCACCAATTCGGATTTATTTGGTTATCCGGAAAGTCACTACAACCCACCAATGGAAGCGGTTGGACGGATTGAAATAGTGAGAGGTTCGGGTGCATTGCAATATGGTCCACAATTCGGTGGGATGTTGAATTACATCATCAAAGACCCAGATACCACCAGAGCTATCACTTTCGAGACCCAGCAAAGTGTTGGCTCGTTTGGGCTTTTTAGTTCTTTTAATGCCGTGGGTGGAAAGGTTGGCAAGTTGACGTATTATGGGTATTATGATTTTCGCCGCTCTGATGGCTGGAGGGAAAATAGCGACTATCACTTTAATGCTTGGCACGCTGCTGTAGGCTATCAATTTTCACCAAAAGTCGAGTTGAAAGCGAGTTTGTCGCACATGCAATACATCAACCATTTTGCAGCAGGTTTGACTGATGAAATGTTTGTAGAAGACCCTCGACAATCCAATAGAGACCGTAATTATTTCAATCCAACCATTTATTTGCCTGCGCTGCATTTAAACATAAAAGCTTCTGAAAATACTACTATCTCGGCCCGTGCTTCTGCCATTCTTGGCGAGCGAAACAGCGTGCAATTCATCACACTACCAACCGTAAATGACACTATTAATAGCGAACTGAATAGCTACAATCCACGCCAAGTAGATAGGGATTATTACCATAGTTACTTGACAGAAGTGAAAATGCTTCACAGCTACCAATTACTGAAATCTAAAAGTCATTTTTCCGCAGGTGTTCGATACGGTAACAGCCGGACATTGCGCAAGCAAAAAGGTTTAGGAACAACAGACAAAGATTTTGATCTTTCATTGATTTCGCCTTACAGGATTGACCTAACCTTCAAGACCGACAACTTTGCCTTCTTTGCAGAGAATGCTTTTAACTTAACTGACAAATTTTCCGTGACACCGGGGATGCGGTTTGAATATGTGAAAACCGATATGTCAGGAACAATTAAAGACCTTCCTGCCGAATCTATCCCGATCCAATTGACCCGAAAATTTCCACTATTTGGTGTGGGGCTGGAATATGAAGTCAATCAGTTGGTGGATGCCTATGCGAATTTTACTCAAAATTTCCGTCCGGTTCTTCACTCAGATTTAATTCCTGCCACGGCGTTGGATAAAATAAATCCAGATTTGGAAGATGCAAAAGGCAACAATTCGGAAATCGGGATTAGGGGGTCGTTGAATGGTTTCCTTCGCTTTGACGTCAACTACTTTATGTTGAGATACAATAACCGGATCGGCACGTTGATCCAAAACGATAATACAGGTACATATTTTTACAAAACCAACATCGGGGATTTGACCAACCAAGGTGCGGAAGTTTTTATCGAATTGCACCCATTGGAATCGGCGGATCGGTCTTTTGGAGGTTTTGATTTTTCCTTGTTCACTTCAACTGCATTTAACCATGCGAGATATACAAATGGCACTGTTGCCGTTTCTTCAGAAAATATAGATATAGAAGGTAACGAAGGGGAGAATATACCAACATGGATTAGTCGGAACGGCATAACCAGTAGCTACAAGAACCTTTCTGCAACCTTGCAGTTGAGTTATGTTTCCGATTCTTACTCCGATGCGCTGAACACTAAAACTTCATCAAACGGCGTCAATGGGGTTGTGCCGTCCTACTTAATTACGGATTTTAACCTGACCTACCGCTTCATGGGCATTTACAATGTGAAATTCTCGGTAAGCAATCTAACTAACAAATATTATTACACCAGAAGAGCGACCGGCTATCCGGGGCCAGGGATACTACCGTCAGACGGTCGCAGTCTTTTGGTATCCGTTGGAGCACAATTTTAATAAATCAAGTTTTAGGCAGCGATAAGCCATTATAATTTACTTTTTGATGGCCCTCAAAATTGATTTTGGGGGCCATCGTCATTTAGCAATTATTAAATACCTTCATTGGAGAAACGAGGTTTCCCCAATTTTTTTTTGGGGAAATAACTACCACGAAAGCTTGAAATTGCTGCTTTTGTTTCTTGCACATTCTGATTCTTATAATTCTATCCGATTCCCTATTTTGCCCAAAATTTAAATTCTCAACAAGATCGCATGATGCTTTGTGATAACCCTCAATCCAAGGTTTTTTAGAAACCTTAAAGTTGACTGCATCAAGCGCAACGACATTTACTATGCGTAAAAATTACATCCTCGCCATTTTGATTGGCTTTTT
>JAWKLX010000107.1:0-2593 GCA_041392505.1 Saprospiraceae bacterium
CGGGAAGAATTATTGGACTATTTAAATAAAAAACAAATTCCAGTGGGCATTTATTATCCCCTACCATTATATCGCCAAAATGCTTTTGCTAAATATTATAATGGTAAACCATTAGCCGTGACAGAAGCATTATGCGAGGAAGTTATTTCCCTTCCCATCCACACAGAAATGGATGACAAATTATTAAATTATATTTCCTCATCCGTCAAATCATTTTTCCAATAAACTGATGGATAAATATTTTGCACATAGCACTGCCATTATTGACAATGGGGCTTCGATTGGCGAAGGGAGTAAAATATGGCATTTTAGTCACATCATGCCGGGGGCAATTATTGGAAAAAACTGCAACCTTGGCCAAAACGTATTTGTAGCCAATGGAGTCAAGTTGGGGGATAATGTAAAAGTCCAAAACAATGTGTCCCTATATGAAGGGGTAGAATGTGAAGACGATGTTTTTTTGGGGCCCAGCATGGTATTTACCAATGTCTATAACCCAAGAAGTGCTGTCAACCGAAAAGGGGAATACATGAAAACAGTGGTTGGTAAAGGCGCAACAATCGGCGCAAATGCCACTATTGTTTGCGGCAATCCGATTGGGGAATACGCCTTCATTGGGGCAGGTAGCACGGTCACTAAAGAAGTCCCAGCTTATGCCCTGATTGTTGGAAATCCCGGCAAACAGATTGGATGGATGAGCCAGCATGGGGAGCGGTTATATTTCGATGAAAAAGGAATAGCGACTTGTGCAACAACTGGAAGAGAATATATTGTAAAAAATTCAAGAGTAGAGTGTTGTTAAATTTATGGCTTTAAAGGGAAAGAATTTTGTTTTAATTGGAGCAGCTGGATACATCGCCCCTAAGCACATGCAGGCAATTAAAGCAACGGGTAACAATTTGGTTGCAGCGTTAGATAAAAACGATTCGGTCGGTATTATTGATAGTTATTTCCCAGATGCCGATTTTTTCACCGAGTTTGAAAGATTCGATAGGCATCTGGAAAAATTAAAAAGAAAGGGGACCACCATCGATTATGTTGTGGTTTGTTCGCCCAATTATTTGCATGATGCGCATATTCGATTTGGGTTGCGACATGGTGCAGATGTGATCTGCGAAAAACCCTTGGTTCTTACAACTGGCAATATCGAGGGCCTAAAAGAAATAGAGGAAGAAACAGGCAAACGTGTTTATTCGATCTTACAGTTGCGCCTCCACCCTGCCCTGTTAAAGCTTAGGGAGAAAATACAAAACAGCGACCCCAACAAAATATATGATGTCAATCTTTCTTACATTACATCACGAGGGAAATGGTACTATGCAAGCTGGAAAGGCGATGTACAAAAATCGGGAGGTATTGCTACCAACATAGGGGTGCATTTTTACGATATGCTGACTTGGTTGTTTGGCCCCGTTCAAGGAAATACCGTCCATATCCATACCCACGACCGAGCAGCGGGTCAACTTGATTTGGCACAGGCACGAGTTCGGTGGTTTCTCAGCATCAATTACGAAACTATTCCAGATGTTGTGAAAAGTACAGGCACGACTACTTATCGCTCCATCACTGTAGATGGTGAAGAAATCGAATTCAGCGGTGGCTTCACCGACCTCCATACTTTGAGCTATGAATCCATATTGGACGGGAATGGGTTTAGTATTGATGATGCAGCGACTTCCATAAAAATTGTAAACCAAATACGAAATGAAAAGCCAATCGGACTCCGTGGGAATTACCACCCATTGGCTGCTTTACCATTAACGCAGCACCCATTTTTAAGTACATCAAATCAAGCACAGACCACATCTGAAAATATTCTTGCATGATGAAAAAGGAATTGAGTGCCAAATACCTTAGCCCTTTCATCTAACTCATCCTTGCTTTGATAGACAACAACAACCAACCTATACTAGTAACTGGCGCTGCCGGATTCATCGGTTTTCATTTGGCCAACCGCTTGGCCAAAGAAGGATATGAGGTGATTGGACTGGACAACCTCAACAACTATTACGATGTCAAGCTGAAGCTCGACCGCTTGGAAAGCGCAGGCATTGAAAACCAACAGGTAGCTTACAACGAGCCAGTTCAAAGTACCAAATCCCCCAACTACACCTTTATCCAATTGGGTATCGAAGACGCCGCCAATTTGGAACGCCTCTTCGGCAAATATCAGTTCAACAAAGTTTGCCATTTGGCTGCCCAAGCTGGGGTACGTTACAGCATTAAACACCCAGAAGCTTATATCCAGGCCAATATTGTCGGCTTTTTCAACATCTTGGAATCCTGCCGCCACCACAGCGTTAAACATTTGATTTTTGCCAGCAGCTCCAGTGTCTATGGCGATAACCTCTCGGTCCCTTTTAAGGAGGATGCCCCAACTGACAACCCCATTTCGTTCTATGCGGCCACCAAAAAAAGCAACGAACTGATGGCGCATACCTATAGCCATTTGTTCCAATTGCCTTGTACGGGGCTGCGCTTTTTTACCGTCTATGGCCCTTGGGGCCGGCCAGACATGGCTTATTCCCTTTTCACAAAAGCCATGATCGAAGGGCAAGCCATCCAGATTTTTAACGACGGCAAGCTATCCCGT
>JAWKLX010000108.1:0-2592 GCA_041392505.1 Saprospiraceae bacterium
CTTCGGCGTATATATATTTGGCTAATGATTTTAATGTTAAACGTTCCAACGTGAAAGGGAATGGGTAAAACTGCGAATCCCACGGGTAGCTTTCTCGGCCAAAATTCAATGATGCGCCCATCACCTTTAGTACGTTTTGCACGGAAATGAAATGCCCCATTTCCTCTTTGGCAATCCCCAAAATGATGTTTTGCCAATTGCGCACTTTTTCCTTGTAGGCATCCGGCACCTGTGGCCCGCCGAGGCTGTACGCCCCATACAGGTATTGCAACATCAACCCATGTTCGATTTCGGCATCGATAGAAATCAGCATGGAGACATAATCCTTCCCGGTAAATTCAGGAGGGACGAGGAATTTGAAGTCGTCTTCTTCTTCTTTTTCGCAGGGCTCGGGTTTTTTGGCGAGCATTCTCAGCGACTGGGCCTGCTCCCTGATTTCCGCCCTTTTCTGGTTTTCTTTGGCCCATTGTAAAATGGGGCCAATGAGGTTGTCCACTTTCTTTTTATCATTCATAGTTGGTGATTTAAAAATGCCCATTTGTTACATGGCGCAGGTGAAATAAAAATTGGATGGGAATGGTCGAAGCCAAGAAGAAGGGAAGAAGTGTGCAGGGCAGACTGCCCGCATTGATAAGGAAATTGTTTTCTTTTGGTGGTGACCATACTCATGATGAGTAGCAGTTTTGTTTTTAATCTATATCTGTTTACTCAGGCGCTAAAGGTAAAAATTTATTTTAATATGAGAAATGAAATTTAAAGAAGGAGGTTTTTACAACAATCTATTTTCTGAAAAAGGATAGGCAGAAAAAACTTTCAAAATTTAGAAATAAACTCAGTGTCCCTCTGTGATTTCTCCGTGCCTCTCGTATGTTTGTAAACAAGTTCATTGACATCAATTTCAGTAGCTTTGAAAAGATACAACGATGGTCAAAAGACGGGAGGTGTGTGTGTCAAAACAACCAACAAATAGGTATGTAGTCACAGAGTTATTCCCCGTCTTCCAAGTTTCTTTTGAGACAGAACAGCACTTAAGCCCATTCCGACAACCGGGTTGAGGCAGCATAAGACTACGAGAGAAGCCGAAGGGGAAAACCATCGCCATTGTTTAACCAATTAAAAAATTTCTTCATGGCCACTTCCGCACCCATCAGGCAGAGCGTCGGCATCGACGTTTCCAAAAAAGAGCTTTCCGTTTGTTTTTCCAACATGGAACAAGGACAAAGGGTCCGCATCCGTTCGACCAAGACCTTTCCCAACACCGTTGCCGGGTTTAAGAAACTGGACGGTTGGGTACGCTCCCAGCGCAGGGACGCCAATGTGCCGTTCTGTATCCTGATGGAAGCCACCGGGGTGTACTATGAGGAGGCCGCCTATTTCCTCAAAGCACAGGGGTGGGACGTGTCCGTCCTCCTGCCGAACAAGACCAAGGCCTTCGCCAAGAGCCTGGACTTCAAGAGCAAGACCGACGCCATCGATGCGAAAACCCTGGCCCAGATGGCCTTGGAACGCAGCCTGCCCGTTTGGGAACCATTCAGCCCCAAGATGCTGGCCATCAAGCGTTTGTGCAGGGAAAGGGTCACGCTCCAGGGCCACAAGACCGCCGCAAAAAACCAGTTGCACGCAAAAGAGCATGCCCACCAAACGGACAAAAGCAGCATCAGACGGTCCAGGGAGCTCATCAAATTCCTGGTCAAACAAATCAAGCAGGTGGAACAGGCCATCGAGGGCGAAGTGGGGAAAGACCCCGAACTGAAGGCCAAAGTGGAAGCTGTTTGCACCCTCAAAGGGGTCGGGCTTATCACTGCTGCCACCGTCATCGCCGAGACCAACGGCTTCGCCCTGTTCAGGAACAAGGCCCAACTGGTCTCCTATGCAGGCTATGATGTGGTGGAGAATTCCAGCGGCTCTTCCATCCGGGGAAAAACCAGGATCTCTAAAAAAGGGAACTCGTACCTGCGAAGGGCCATGCACTTCCCGGCGCTCGGTGCCATCAAGTACATCCCTGAAATGAAAGCCCTCTACGAAAGGGTGTTTGACAGGACCAAAATCAAGATGAAGGGCGCTGTGGCCGTCCAACGAAAACTGTTGGTGCTTATCTACACGCTGTTCAAGAAAGGGGTCGCCTATGACCCGGATTACCACAGAAAAGTACAACCCGCTGGGGTACCTATACCTATAAATAAGGCAGGACACGGAGTGCCTGCCTAACCTGCATGGTCCAAAAGTAAGACCTGCTTTGATTAGGTAAAACTACTAAAATTTTTGTCAAAGAACTTGGTTTTTCACACAGCACCTCTGTGTAATAGTACAAGTTATTACACAGAGAGGCACAGAGAAGTCACAGAGGGACACTGAGTTTGAAATGTCACTTTTAGCGTTTCCCGATCCAGGCGTTCCGCAATGCCAATTGCTGAGGGCTTGGGTTGTCCATTATTTCAATGCCGGGAGGCATGACCCTTTTTACTTTTTTAGTGATGGCGTATAAATTAACATTCTCCTCTTTACCATCGGCATTTTTACGGGCAACGACCACCTCAAATATTTTTCCTTCTTGCATATTGGCTCGTATTTTTTCCATGAATTCCCGCAAGC
>JAWKLX010000109.1:0-2577 GCA_041392505.1 Saprospiraceae bacterium
ATATGACCCAGTTGGTGCAAGTTTAGCACGTCGTTAAACTTGCACCAACTGCGTTGCTTTTTCCAAACTGCAACCAACTATTTTGATGTCTTTGACATCCCAAATTATATACCTTCAACAATAAGTCATAGACTTTAGAATTGGGCGTTTCAGTTTCCAAACTGAAACGAGCGAAAGCCGGCCTGCACCCCCAAAGCATACTGATTTTCCACAAGGCAGGCAACAGCACTTCCGCTATGCTACTCACCTCTGCAAATCACCCTGCCGCTGACTTCCTGCGTTTCTGTATTGATCAAAGACAGAAAATAAAAGCCGGGCCTCAATGTGGACAAATCATGTGTACCGGAAGCAGTTGCCGAAGCATAAACCACACTGCCGGCAGCATTTGTTATTTCGATTCGGTAGGAATCCTGCGACAGTTTCCCGATCTGAATGTACTCGCTAAAAGGATTTGGGAAAACGGTCACGGGTTCTATTGACCGGTCGCTGACCGCATTCGGCTCCTGTTCGATATTGTTTTCCAGCCACCAAAACTCTCCGTTCGACACCACGAGATCCGTATCGCCGTCGTTGTCGAGATCAGCGTTTAACAGGGAAAAAACCGGAGAAATACCGCTGATATTGGCTGTTTCAAACTCAAGCGGCGAGTTCGACAGGTTTTTATGCCAGGTTATCCCTTCACTGTTGGAGCCTATAATAACATCGATTCTTCCGTCGCCATTGTAATCACCGGTCATTGCCCGCCGCTGAATGGCAGAAGTGGGTATGATGAGCGTTTGCATAAAATTCAGGTTATCTTGATTAAGAAAAGCGAAACAGGAAAAAGACTGGAGGGCCACTATGTCGTTTCTTCCGTCTTTATCGATATCCTCGATTTGTAGGTCCCTGATGCTGCTGAAGTTTCCGTCTACGATCACGACTTCTTCAAAATTATTACCACCGTTGTTTTTATACACGGCGATCTGTTTCCCCGAAAATTGATCGAACCCGGCAACGATATCCATGTCGCCATCACCATCCATATCTGCTATTTCAAACAGCTCAAGATTGTCCGCATTGCTAAGCAAAGTGGTGGTAGAAAAATTTAGATTTCCATTGTTCCGGTACAAATACAGTGTGAAGTTATCCGTATTCAATCCGATAATGTCCAGATCGGAATCGTTGTCCATGTCCGCCATTCTTAAGTCATTGGCGCCCGAAACGCCCAATGGTTGCGGAGTAAACTCAGCAGCGCCGTCATTTTGTAGAACAAACAGGTCGAGCCCCGATTCTTGAGCCACGATGACATCCACATCGGAATCGCTGTCCATATCAACAACACTCAACCTACCGAAAGCAGGCTCAAACGTCAGATTGAGTTCTTTTTCCGTAAAAGAAATCGGTGAAACGGCATCATTCAGCTGCAAAACGACTTTGGTGGGATTGGACGAAGAAAACTGTATCCCAAGCACATCCGGAAAGTTATCACCGTTAAAATCAGCTACTATCGGACTTGAAATACTGAAATCCTGATAAGGACTCTGCGTAAAATCCTGGGCTTTGATTTGTGCAACGGCGAGCAAAAGAAAGAGTAATGTAAAATTGGTTTTCATACCAGAGGTAATTTTAGCTTGGCTCTTGTTACCTTTTCACTGGTCAGTTGATAGACTTTGCTTTGGCTAAATGTTGCGCCGCCAAACTCACTCATTTCAAGCGAATTTAATTCGATAAAAAGAGGGCAAATGTTGGCTGTCAGTGCTCAAGAAACAAGAACCGGATGGTTATAAAGTTAAATAATAGTGCTGGCGCAAATATATAATTTCATCCCACAGGAAGATTAAATAACTGGTATTTGAACACAATAGTCTGTGAAAGTTTTACAGATAAGAAAGGGGGAAAGCCTGCCTCGTCCTAAAATAAGTTTACATCATTTTAGATTGGCTCCTTTTATCAAATTGGTTTTCTAATTTTGGTTTTAAACTATACATATATTTTATGAATGACTTGGATAAGATAAAATTGCTTGATGATGCTTTTAAACGGATTATGAATGCTGTTGAAAAGGGGCGTTCTGCGACTATCGAAGATAAAAAAAAAATTACCACTTTTGGCTGAAGAACTAATATGGAGGCACTGGTGTTGGGTGCGAATGCTGAACTGTGAAAAGGATTATTACGGTAGATTTGTTGATTTGATAAAATACTTCGATAATGAGGATTGGATGGAACAGGCCCGTGCGTATATCAATAATTATGATTTATTAAAATTCTATCATGATTCAAGGCTTTATGGTAAAGCCGCCTCTTTTTTAGTTATGTATTATATGGCATGGGAAGCAGCTAGAGCATCACTAAAGTTAGAGAATTTTGGATTGCCTCACCCCTATCAACCTTTCATTTGGCTTTTGGAGAAAGGTGCTTTATTGTTTGATTACGAATATGTGACTTTTTATGCTGGTTCAAGAGGGGTACGAACAATAGAAAAAGAATATTTCTTTGCAAATGGGCCATTCGTCAAAGAGGATTCTGACGGTACCCCAGTTGTTGTAAGTTAAGTAACGATGAAAGAATAACTTCCCCATTTGGACGGTCTCTTTTG
>JAWKLX010000011.1:0-207239 GCA_041392505.1 Saprospiraceae bacterium
GTTTTTGGGGTTGACGTCGTGGTAATCATCCAGTCCCATGATGTCGACATACTCATCGCCCGGGTAGCATTCGAGGTAATGTTCTTTGTCCCTGAAAACATCGGGAGAGTAGCAGTAGAGCAGGTTGTGGACACCTTTTTCGTCGCGGAGGTATTTCACCGTAAACTGCCAAAGTTGTTTGTATTCATCCGGTGAGCAATTGGGTTGGCCCCACCAAAACCAGCTGCCCGTATGTTCGTGGAAGGGACGGAAAACAATCGGTATTTCGTGTTTGGCTAAAAATCCCTTCCGCAGGCTTTTGAAAAATGCTGCCATGATGTCTAGGCGGGCTTTGTAATTCTCGTGCTCCGCGCCACCCGGAAGGATGGCAGCGACAACGTTTCCACTTTTGTTGTCCCAAGCATTTCCCTTGCTGACGAAGTTATCGACGTGCCAACTCATCGTATTAAGGCCGCCCATTTTATACGCTTCCAAAATCCATTTACTCATGTTTTTAAATTCAACATGGTCGAGGTTTTTGTTCCCCTGTCCGAGCTTGCTGATGTCCCAACCGAACACGGCCGGGTATCGCCCACACACATCTTTTACATCTGATTTTTTCTTGTGCCAATCATTCCATTTATAGCCGTAGGCAAGGTCATCTTGATGGCCGAACATAATCTGTTTGGCCGATATTTTTTTAAGGTTGGCAAAAAGCGCTTTGGTCTGTTTGGTAGCGTCGGGGTCAACCGTTTTTATTTGGGCAAACACATTATTGGTGTTGACTTTTGGGGTTAGGGTCGACCAACTGGATGCTACCAATACTATGGGTAGCATCCATAATTTTAACAGCCTCATGATTTCAGGTTTGTGGTGAAAAAAATAGGTAATGGAAAAAGAAGGTCGACAATTTAAAAAAACTGCCAACCTTCCTTCTTCTTAAATTTCGTTCTTTGACAAATCCTGTGATAAGCCGTTAAAACGGCTGGAGAAAAAGCCATTTTTTTAACCCACGACTTAAGTCGTGGGTTGATAATCAAAAGGTTGTTGTTAAAACCGTTTTAACGGTTTTTCAATCCACAGAAATTTGTCAAAGAACATTAAATTTTTGCAGCTTCAAAGTGCTTCGAAACGCACATTATCAATGCAGACATTGACGAAAGAATCCCCATTATTGAAGGCTACGCCAAAATCTTCCGTGATGTTGTTCATGTCTGGGATTGGTGCCCCACCATCCGAAAATTCTGAAAGCGGGATGGTAATGGTGATCCAGCCATTGGTCTGAAAAGAGCCGGTTGCTTCCCAAGGTTTCCACGGACGCCAGAAGTCGCCGTCCGAACCTTTGAGCCGCCAGGCGAACTCGCCGCCAGTGATCGGTTCAAGTACATTCACATCAAATTTCAGTACATAACCATTGATGTTGGTGCCGATTGTTGACCCGGGAAAATTGTCAGCCCCATTTCTCCAAAAGAAACCTGCCCAACCCGAAAGGCTTTGGTTGACCCGAAAATAATTAGACCCATCTACCGACAAGGAAGGGTCGTTTTCCACCCCTCCAGGCATCGCCCCACCAACTGTCCAACCCATCAAAATTGAAGAACAAAAGACCGGGGTCAGCCACGGGTTCTACTCCTTGGATATTGATGGCAGGCGAGAAACTCCTCACCATTGAAGGTGATAAACTTGATGTTGCCGATGCCAAAAGCCACATTCATGGGGACGAATACTTCAATCAGAGTAGCTGTTTTTTGGCCAAACATAGTAGCGGGCACGTCGCCGAAAATCACTTCATTCAAATCGTTGAGGTTTTCGCCCACAATACTGATCATTTCGCCGGGGGCAGCCATGGTCGGCATATTGGTGATAATGGCATTGGTTGCCAGTAGGATATTGAGCTCGATGGAGGATACCACTTGGCTACCGTTGGTGGTGATCACCGTGATAGGGCCGGTTACTGCACCGATGGGTACGTCCACCGTTGTAGCATTTGGAGTTGCATTGTTGATGGGGACTTCTGATCCACCAGAAAAATGACTGCCGTAGCGAGGTCGAGGTTCTCGCCCTGAACAGTGATTTCGTCACCAAATTTTGCATCCATAGGCGAGATGCCTGTGATCGTCGGCAGAATGAGTTGTAGGACGCCGCTGCTGCTGACCGTTTTTTCGGCCCTCGTGCCAAACGTCACGACATCTTCGGTTGCACTGATCGGCACTTTACGGTAATTTGGGACGCTGTGCCACCACCCAATATCGCCCCGACTTTTCCATTTCCGAAGGTCACCCAGTTGATGAGGTCGAGGTCAACCCCAGTGACGGTTATGTTTTGGCCATTTTTAACAGGGTTGGGGGAAATGTCCGTGATCTGTGGCAACAGCATCGTCAATTCTTCCGCTGTGGGGATTTCGACAAACGAACCGGGGATCATTTGCACCGGGCCATCATGGGCATCGTCGGGGACGATTACTTCTATTTTCCCTGCCGTTTGACTGACAAAAGAGGTGACGGGAGAAGTGCCTTCAAAACCTATCTGTCTGGTCAAATCGAGATCGGTCCTTCAATGGTCAGCATGATGCTCGCCTTTACGGGATTAGGTGACAAGGTCAGTGCCTTCGGGGCGGTTACATCCAATGCTGTCTCGGACTCGATCAAAATCGGAATGGCCTCTCCATTGGAAATAACAATCAACCCCGGATTGGGCTGCTTCAGGGGACGACCACTTCTATTTTTTCCCTCGTTTGGCTGATAAAAGCCGTGTCCCCAACCGATACATCAGCATGAAAAATGACAGCCGCAATCAGGTTCAGGTAATCGCCGGTCAGGGTCAGCACATTCCCTGGACGGACGGTTGCGGGACTGAACGAAGTAAGGACGATGGGTTCTGAAATCGTCAAGGAGGAAATAGAGGAGATGTCCCCTTCCGGTGTTCTCAAAATGATTTTTCCTTCCACTGTTTCCTGCGGGATGGTCAGCGTGATCAGTTCCGGCGTTTTGGTAGTAAAAGAAGTGACTTCCACATTCGCAGGCAAAATGACGGCAGTCACCTTGTCGAGGTTGTTGCCAATGATCCGTAGTTCGCCACCGCGCAGGGCAGGGGATGGGCCAAAGCTGAGCAGTTCAATGGTTGCCGACTTGGCATTGTCATCGTCTTTTTGCAGGAGCAGAAAAGGACGGCCAATGCCAAAAGGCCAACGCCCAAGAGTTTTATTATTCTATATGGCTTATTCATGATTGTCTTTTTTATTAGAATGTTAGCTAATGGTGATGGTCTGAGGCTACAAATTGGAACTTAGTGTTTTGAACAAGAATCAACGTCTCATGTGGGCCGAACGATCAGCTCTTGCCATCGATCACAGCCCAGCAGCGGGGCGGCGTCCCGAAGCTTCGGACGCCCCCTTTGAAACCCTTGGAGGAGCACCCCGAAGTGAATTCGGGGCTTGCTGTTGGGACTTTGCCAAAAGCTATAATCATCCTGCTCCGCATTTTATACATTTCAATTTGCTACTCTAAAAATCACCCTCATTTGAGCAATTTACAATCTCACAACCCTGACATTGTCAATGCCCATTTGGATGTCATTTGAATTATTGGCTGCGCCAAAAAGCATGATGGTCAAGTTGGTGTATTGAGAAAGGTCGTCCAACTCAGCGGGGTTGCCGTCTTTGTCCTCTTTAAAATCAGTGAGCGGCACGGTCACCGTGCACCAGCCATCGGTTTGGAAAACGCCCGTCGCTTCCCACGGCCGCCAACGGGTCAATGGTACAGGGATGTCCCGACCGTGGTCAGCGCCATAAGGGGCGAAGAAAATTTCGAGGGGGATTTCCCGCCACTCTACAGGCACATTGATTTCAAATCGGACGCCCCAATCACTCACGGTGGCGGCGCCGGGAAAGATGGGGATGTTGCCCCTTCCTGTTTCACCATCCTCGGCGATGTACATCATGTTCAACTCATTGACCCACTGCCAAGCACCGACGCCGTCCATTTTGAAATAAGTATAATTGCCATCGCAGGAAGGAAGCCCACCGTCGCCCATGTCGCCGGAGATGGGCGAGTTCCAGGAGCGGGAACGTTTGTCGTCGTAATTGACCACCACATTCCGGTTGTCGCGGAAAAGGAAACTGGAAATGGCCGTTCCGAAATTGGTGGTGATGGTAATTTCACCCATGGTAGCGCCATCTGGCACCCTCACTTGTAATTCTGTTTTCTCTAGGGAAACGATTTCAGCGGCTAAGCCTCCGGCAAATTTTACCGTAGTCGGCTCAAAGAAGAAATCCCCTTTTAGTACGGCGATGTCACCATCTTCGACATACTCACTCTTAATGGAGTTGAGGATCGGGGCAGGTACATTTACAAAAAACTCATAGAGCATTTCTTCGCCATTGGAAAAGACGAACCTGATTTGATTCGTAACCTCCGTGGGGACGCTGCTCGGCACGTTGACCAAAATGGTCCTCTTGGTCACATAGGTTGGATTGAGGGAGGCCTCCTGATCGTTGAACCACATTTCCACCGTATGATCGAGGTCTTCCCCGACGATGGCGATTAGGCTTCCCATGAATGCTCCGACTAATAAGGAATCGGCAACACTTGGGTCGGTCGAACGGATGTAGTTCACTTTTGGGTTGCCGATATCGGCATTCGGGTCAAGGCCCCCGGTGTCGTCATCTTTATCGCAAGAACTGACCACCAAGCCAAGTGCGAATAGTAAGAAAACGAGGAGTGATAGGTTTTTATATGAAAATTTCATGTTGAATTTTTTTTGAAATCGGCCACGGTTAGCGACCTCATTTTTGCTCAATTAAAATCATATTCCACTGCTGGCTCGTTGGGACCCAGCATCGGGTTGGCCACCACTTCAGCCGAAGGGATCGGCAGCCACATATTCGATTCGTTGATGGTAATCGGGTTGGCTGGCGGGTTTTCAATCCACCCCTCAATGGTGTTTTCGTCGGCGGCATTTGGGCTGGAGTCGCGGTAGTAAGTGGTTTCCCGTTGCATCCCGTTGATATAGGAAACCGCACCCGCTGCATCACGGTAGAAGTAGCGTTTGATGTCGAACCAATTGATGCCCTCCAGGGCAAATTCTATCCTCCTTTCTTTCAAAATATCCATAAACGTGACGCTCGACAAAGAGGGGAGATTGGCCCGGCTTCGAATGGCATTGAAATATTGCAAAGCCGTACCATCAGAAATGGATGCCTGCGAGCCCAATGCTGCTTCTGCATACACCATGTAGACGTCGGCCAACCGCAGCAAAATCTGATTGATGCGGGTCGCTTGCCCGGTGGAGACCCCGCCGGCTGTGTCATCACTGCTGCCGATGATGTATTTTTTCAGATTGTTCAAAGTGGCCGAAGCGTTTTCCAAAACAGTGTTCGGGTCGTTCGGGTCGCGGTTGACGATGTGATAGGTGTAGCCGCCGTCATTTTTTCGCAGCTCTGGGTAGTGGTCGCCATTGCTCATGTAAATCGCTGGTTGGCGGCGGTCGCCCCCATCCACTTGTTGGACAAAATCATAGGTCATGCTTTTGTAGCCGCCCCATGCTTCTGTGTTGCCCGTGATCAAGCTGCTGCGGGCCCAGTTGGCCTGACGGCTGTTGCCCAAGGCATAAGCCCCTTCCATCCATTGCAGGGCAAAAAGGGATTCCTCGTTGTTGTTGTTTTCATACTTGAAAATATCGGCGTAATTGGGGAGCAGGCTGAGGCCGCTGTTGTTGATCACATCGGCGGCAAACTGTTTGGCCAAATCAAAATTTTCTGCTGACTTCGGATTGCTCAGGTCAGAGGCAATGGTGAGGTGAACCTTTGCCAACAACCCTTTTGCAGCCCACTGCGTGATCCGGCCCGGCACGTCGCTGGTCGGGAGATTTTGCGAAGCAAATTCCAAATCCCGCCGGATGAATTCCAACACGCTGGAGCGCGTGTTTTTCGGCAAAAAGAAATCATTGCTCACCACGATCTCCGTTGAGTTTTCCACGATGGGCACTTCGCCCCAGTATTCTGAAAGCAGGTAGTAAGCCATTGCCCGAACGAAGCGGGCTTCGCCCAAAGCTTTGTCGATCACCTCTTGGGAAACATTGCCTTCGGCTGACCGGGGCATGTCATTGATGACGGAGTTGGCATAGGAAACGACCCGGAACAAACCTTTCCAGCCAGAGGAAAGATGGGCATTCCCCGAGTTGAAGGAGAAGTAGAAAAATTGCCCTTCTTGGTCCCAATTGTGGTACACGTCGCCCGACATGCAATCGCCTGCCGTCCAGGCGAATTTATCGTTGTAGTCGAACCAAGGAAAGCCATAAAGTGCCGCAGTGGCAGCCCTGATTTCCCCTTCATTTTTAAAAAAATTATCTGCCGTCAGCCTATCAACTGGCTCTATTTCAAGGAAACTTTTTTTGCAAGAACCCATTGCCAAAATCAGCATCATCAGCAGTAACAGGTGTTTGAATATATTTTTCATTTTATGTTATTTAAAAATTAGCTGTTAAGAATTGGCCCTTTTTTAAAAATCAACATTTGCCCCGAAGGTGTACAACCGTGGCGACGGGTACCGCCCCATGTCCACGTTTTGCAGCAGGGGGTCTTGGTTGAAAGAGCCGATTTCTGGATCGTAGCCGGAGTAGTCCGTGAAGGTGTGGAGGTTCTGCCCGTTCACATAAACTTGCAGCCTTTCCACCCTGAATTTTTTGGTAAATTCTTTCGGCAAGGTGTAACTCAGCCGGACGTTCTGGATGCGGATGTACGAGCCATTCTCGATGAAGCGGTCGGACATGCGGTTGTTCCCATTGTTGTCATTGGTGGTTGGCCGCGGAATGTTCGTATCCGTATTGATCAAATAGACATTGGCAGGGTCGGTGTCCGATCCCGTTGGGTCAATCAAACCGATCTGGGCCCGGTTGGCAACGGTGGCCGCCTGATTGTTGAAAACGCTGGTCTGTCCTTCGACGACCACTCGGGAGTAATTCAATACATCGACGCCCTGCGAACCATTCAGGTAAATGGTCAGGTCGAATGGGCCGTAGCTGAAATTGTTGTTGAAGCCAAAAGTAAAGTCCGGGTTCGGGTTGCCGATGATCGTCTGGTCTTCGGTGGTGATGACGCCATCCCCGTTGAGGTCTTTGAATTTCACATCGCCCACCCAGACGCCTTGCGTTTTGTTGACGAGGTTTTGCCCGTATGGGTTTTCACTGGTAATATTCCCGTCGCTCACCTGCACGGCATGGTTCAGGATGTCCTGTTGGTCTTGGAAAATGCCTTCCATTTGATAACCGTAGAACATGCCGACTGGCAAACCCACTCCGGTGCGGGTAGCCGTTTGAAATTCGCTGTACCAGTACAGGTTGCGCCAGTAGATGCGGGCATCGTTGTCGAGTTCGAGGACTTTGTTTTTGTTTTTTGAAAAGGTAAAATTGGTCGTCCAGTTGAATTTTTTGCCCGTAATGTTCCGGGTGGTCAGCGACAGGTCGTAGCCTTTGTTTTCCATCCTACCTACATTGGCAAAAGGAGCGCGGATGTCGTTGTAGTTCGTCCCCCCAAGGTAGCTAGGGATGGACAGTTGCAGCAACATGTCGGAAGTTTCTTTTTGATAAACGTCAATCGTAAAATCGACCCGGCCTTCGATCAACGATAAATCCAATCCGGCATTAAACTGCTTGGTGGCTTCCCATTTCAGGTCAGGGTTGGAGATTTTCTCCAGACGGTAACCAGTACCAAATGGCGTGTTGACGGTGAGCAAAGACGAGCCGTAGAGGTAATTGGCAATGGCTTGGTTGCCGACTTCGCCGTACCCGACCCGCAATTTCATGTCGTAAATAGCGGGGATGGATTTCATGAAATCCTCATTGCTGACCCGCCAAGCAAAAGAGCCCGAAGGGAAATAACCCCATTTGTTGTTCGGGCCAAATTTGGAAGAACCATCTGCCCGCAGCGTTAGGGTCAGGAGGTATCGGTTGTCGAAGCCATAATTGAAACGGCCAAAATAAGAGGCCAGCGAGGCAGCATCTTTCCAACCACTGGTGCTGGACGTGGCATCATTCCCCTCGCTCAACACTTGGATGTCGTTGCTGGCAAAATTTTTCTTCGTCACTTGAGTACCTTCCCAGGAAGATTTCTGGGCTTCGGTACCGAGCAGGGCAGTCAGGTTGTGCCGTTCGCCGAGTTTGATGTCATAGGTGAGGTAGTTTTTCCAAATCCAGAAAAAATTGGTTTCCTCCCGCTGGCGCAGTTGATTTTCGTTGTTTTGCAAGGACCCCCAGCTATAGGTGGGATGGAAAGCTTTATTTAAAGAATGGTTGTTGTCAAAGCCTATTTCAGACCTGAAATTCAGGTTTTTTGTCAAAGATAAATCGCTGTAAATATTGGCCATCAGCCGTTGCCGATCCAAGGTATTGTTGCGCAAAAGAGCTGCCCCGACAGGGTTGAAACTGATGTCGGAAGTATTGCTCGCTGGCCCTGCATATTCACCGTCAAACCCACGGACAGCCACATCTGGCGGCATGACGAGTGCCTGCATGATGATGCCGTCGCCGCCATCATTCAGCGTGATTTTTTCATCCGTATCGGCATAGGCAAGGCTGGCCCCGATCTTGAACCAGTTGTTTACTTTATTGTCCAAATTGACCCGGGTGGTAAATCGCTCAAACCCAGAACCGATGATAATACCATCTTGGTTGAAGTAGCCGCCAGAGACAGCGTACTGGGTATTTTCCGTGCCACCCGAAACCGACAATTGGTGGCTTTGCATACCCGCATTTCTAAAAACTTCGTCCTGCCAATCGGTGCCATTTCCTAATAGGCTCGTATCAAGGTAGCGTTGGTTGACTTGCCGATCCAGGTCATTGGCGATCTGCACTTGGTAAGAAGCGTAATCAGGTAGGGCCATCATTTCCAATTTATTGGGCAACACTTGGTTGGCGTAATAGCCATTGTAGGAAATTTTAGCATCCCCTTTTTTGCCCCGTTTGGTCGTTACCAACACAACGCCATTGGCTGCCCTCGCCCCGTAGATGGCCGTAGCGGAGGCATCTTTCAGCACCTCAATGCTGACGATGTCATTGGGGTTGATAGTGGAAAGTGGGTTCACCCTGTTTTGACCATTGGCGCCGCCAGCCCAATCGAACCCAGCGACCGAAGCGCCATCCCCCTGAAAAGGAATGCCATCAATGACATACAACGGCTCGCTTGAACCTGTAATAGAATTCGATCCCCGGATTCGGATGGAGGCTGCTCCGCCCGGCTGACCAGAGTTCTGGGTAACTTGGACGCCAGCAACTCGGCCTTGCAGTGCTTGGTCAATATTGGTCGTAATGGAGCTCCGTAGCTCCTCCCCTGATACGGATGAAACAGCTCCGGTCAAATCGCTTTTTCGCTGAGTTCCGTACCCAACTACAACGACTTCATCCAAAAGCTCGGAGGCGGCTTCCAGTGTTACGTTGAGCTTGTTTTCGACGCCAACCACTACCACTTTCGTTTCATAACCCGTGTAGGAAAAGTAAATGCTTTCGCCTGTCTCCGCTTGTACGGAAAAACTTCCATCCACGTCAGTGACCGTTCCCCGGTTCGTTGAATTAGCAACCAGCACTGTAGCTCCAATCAACGCTTCCCCTTCATTGGAACTGACCACTCCTGTGATGGTACGCACTTGGGCGCTTGCACCCACCACAACAAATAATAGGAGGGAAAGACAAGCCCATTGGCGAGCAATAGAATAAGGTTTAAATTGTTTCATGTATCACAATTTTTACAATGAGAGTATTTTGAAAATGATTTTTCAAGACCAAAGCTATTTAGCGGAAATGCTCGGAACAGGGGAGAAGTGTTCAAATAATGGTGGTATTTTGCGCGTGCCGTTGTAGGGGGAAAGGTCGGGAGACGGTCACCCCCCGTTTTTGGATCAAACGCACTACTTATAGAGGTGTATGGCCAATACCTTTAGCAATGATTTTTGCAACGGGCCATCACCAAGAATTTGAGTGGCCAATTTTAACCAGATCAATATGTTTCCTAAAATACTCCATTCCTTTTTCACCTGCTTGGTTTTAGTTTCCATGTCGGTACAATTACGTGCGGATACACCGCCACCTCCGATCATCAACAATGTGGACATCCTGACCCCTTCCGTGGAGCGGTTCGGAAAATTTGAGGCGAAGGTGGATTTGACAGCGAGCTATTCCAACCCTTTTGATTACGACGACATTGCCGTCACGGCTACCTTTTTATCCCCTTCTTCTGTCGTGAAAAACGTGGATGGGTTTTTCATGCAGGACTACAATTTGAACACCTCCTCTGGCAACCTCACTTCAAATGGCATGGGTGGTTTTCGGTTGCGGTTTTCACCAGATGAAATCGGAACTTGGAGTGTCGTTGTATTCGTGACCGACGCCACGGGAACGGGTAACTCTTTTGGTTACCAGTTTGAATGTGTGGATGTTGCTACATCCGCTAACCACGGCTTTGTGCGCACTGGACAGACCAACTACCTCAACTTCGACGACGGCAATCAGTACATCGCCATCGGTGAAAACATCGCATGGCAAAACAACAACCCTTACCTTAATTACAAGGCGTGGTTGGATGGACTGATTGAAAACGGCGGTAACTTTTTCCGCCTCTGGCATGCCCATTGGGGGCTCGGAGTGGAGTGGAGTAATGGCAACGGGTTTGCGGGTTTGCGGAGCTACAAACAGACTAACTGTTACTATCAAGATTGGCTCTATGATTTTTGTGCGGAAAATGGCGTTTACATCATGCTGGCCTTGCAGCACCACGGGCCGGTTTCCACTAACGTAAATCCCAATTGGAACGACAGCCCCTACAATGTGGCCAACGGCGGACCTTGCCAAAACACCATTGATTTTTTTACCAATGCAGAAGCCAAAGCGCATACTAAAAACCGCTACCGATACATCGTGGCCAGGTGGGGTTACGCCCGTAGCATCCTGTGTTGGGAGCTGTTCAATGAAGTGCTTTGGACGGATAATTTCCAAGCCAACAAAAACCTAGTCGCTGATTGGCATTTTGAAATGGCCGAGTACCTGAAATCCATCGACCCGAACCAGCACATCGTAACGACCAGTTACGGTGGCGATCTGGACGATCCAAATGTGTGGGGGCACCCCGATTTTGATCTGACGCAAACGCATATTTACCTCAATACCCCAAACATTGAGCGGGCGCTTGCCAGTAGCAACCTCAGCCATTTGGAAGCTTTTGGGAAGCCTACCCTTAACGGTGAATTTGGTCTTGGCGGCAGCGCTAATCTGGCGAATGCCGACCCCGATGGCATTCATATTCACAACTCCTTGTGGGGTGGCTTGTTCAGCGGCGCCTTGGGGACGGCGATGACTTGGTGGTGGGACAACTACATCCACCCCCGTGATTTATATTATCATTTCAAAGGGATTTCTCAAGTGGCCGATGAGGTGCCTTTTTCAGCTAAAAATTTAGCGCCAGCGACCAGCTTCGTAACGGGCGCTCCCGGTGACCTGTTGTTGACGCCTTCACTGGGTTGGGCCGGTATTGGGGAAAGCAATATTACCATTGATGAAAATGGGGTGGTCACTCCGGCGGGGGCGGCTTTGGGTCAGTTTCTTTATGGCTCGCAATGGAACACACAGTTTCGCAGCCCACCGACTTTTAATGTCAATTATCCAGCCGCAGGTGAGTTTGCCGTAAAGACGGGCGCCGAGATCGGGACTGCGCCAAAAATTGCTATTTTCTTGGATGGTACTTTGGTACTTGAACAGGCCGCCGTTCCGAATGCCAACTACACGATCAATGTACCTGCTGGTTCACACCTTATCAAAGTGGATAACACGGGCACGGATTGGACACAAATTTCGTCTTATGCTTTTGCCGGATTGGGTTCGTTGGTGGATGCCTACGTGCTTGTTTCCGAAGGGAAAAATACCGCTGCGGGCTGGGCTTTGAACAATAGTTACAATCACCAATATGTCATCGAAAATGGCATTCCCGCTCCAATCTCATCCGCCCAAGTCATGGTCGAAGGTTTCAGCGATGGCGTCTATTCAGTGCGGTGGTACGACCCCCTGACGGGTGTGCTTTACGGTGGTGTAGAGGCCGTTGCGAATGGAGGTATATTAGCGATTCCGTTGCACCCCTTTCAATGGGACATAGCCTTCATCGTTGATGATTCACCAGTAGCAATCGAGGAAAAGAGGCAAAATTTGGAATTTGAAATGTACCCCAACCCCGCTGTGGCTGGTTCAGAAGTGAAGGTCGATTGGCCTTCTGCAAATGAGCCAAACGGCCAGCTTTTGCTGCTGGACGTGGCGGGAAAGGAATTGAGTAGAACTGACATTTTTTCCAAAAACACCAAATCTGTAACCTTGCAATTGCCAGCAGAATTGCCAGCGGGATTGTATTGGGTGAGGTTGGAAGGTGAAGGGGAAATAGGTGCTAAGGCGATGATGATTACAAGGTAAAACTATAATAACGGGGGCTAATGATTAACAATGGTTCGGTAGGTTTGGCTTAGTAACCGCCGCTGCCAAAAAAAAAATAACGAACTGATTTCCAATGCTTTGCAGGAGTTGTAATCGTTTGCTTGTACTATTGGACATGAAGAAAAAGGGGCGTAGCCCCGACCCCGTTTGTAGAATAAGGTTCAACCCATTTCCAGAGGGGCGTAGCCCCGGCACGGCAACAAATGCAATTAATTCGGGTCGAGGCTACGCCCCTCAAGAGCTTTATTTAACCGTTTTCTACAAACGGTATCGGGGCTATGCCCCTATAAAATCAGCTCATGTCCAGTAGTATGCGTCAGCTCACGTTATAAAACTAATTTTATGTCCAAAACACTTGTGCTTCACCTATTTTTCATCGGCTTATTGTTGCAATCTTGCACTGATCAGACCGAACCCCTCACTCAAACCGACACCATCCGCCTCAACCAAATCGGCTTCTACCCGTATGCACCGAAAATTGCCATTGTAGCCGTAGAAACAATTGGTGATTTTTACCTCTCCCCAGTAGGCTCTGAAGAAAAAATTTTTAGCGGGAAACTCACTGGCCCGCAGACCTCCAACCTCTCCGGGAAGCAGACCATGATCGCTGATTTTTCTGATTTTCAACAAGTTGGGAAATTTGTTTTGAACGTTCCAGGTATTGGCCAATCTTACCCTTTTGAAATAAAAACAAAAGTCCATGAGGGGGTAGCAACGGCAGCATTAAAATCCTTTTACTTTCAACGCATGTCAACGGGATTGTCAGAAAAATATGCGGGAAAATGGCACCGTCCGCTCGCCCACTCCGATGATCAGGTCATGGTTCACGCCTCTGCCGCCACTAAAGAACGCCCCGAGGGTACGATCATTTCGTCGCCGGGTGGTTGGTATGATGCGGGGGATTACAACAAATATGTCGTCAATTCAAGCATTGCAGTAGGCACCTTGATGTCGCTGTATGAGGACTTTCCCGATTATTTCCAAAAGCTCGAATCGGACATTCCTGAAAGTGGCAATGGTGTACCCGACCTGCTTGACGAAACGCGGTGGAATTTGCTGTGGATGCTGACCATGCAAGACCCCAACGACGGCGGTGTTTACCACAAATGCACCACCGCTGAATTTGAAGGCATGGTAAAACCCGAAGAAGCTACAGCACAGCGGTATGTCGTTCAAAAAAGTACGGCTGCAGCGCTTGGGTTTGCTGCTTCGATGGCTCAGACTGCGAGGGTGTTCGGTGCTTTTGAAAATGAATTCCCCGGCTTCGCCGAAAAATGTTTGGAGGCAGCCAAGGCCGCTTGGCAGTGGGCGAACGAGAACCCCAATGTAATTTACGACCAGCAAAAAATGAATGAACAATTCGAGCCTAAAGTTGTCACGGGTGATTATGGTGGTAACGATTTAAAGGATGAAAAAATTTGGGCGGCAACCGAGCTCTACGTCACCACAAGGGACGATGCTTACTTGCAATCCGTTGAGTTTTATCCTTCGGAAAATTTGACCATCCAGAATTGGGGCGATGTGCGGACAATGGCCTATTTTACCCTCCTCCGATATGCGGACAAACTGAGCCCAACCTCATTGGGGATTTTGGCAGATTTGAAAAAAAGGTACGTCGCATTTGCTGATGGTTTGGTTGAAAAAACGAACCAGCAAGCTTACCTCGCCCCGATGGAAAACGATGTGAAAAATTATGTCTGGGGCAGCACATCAGTCTGTGCTAACCAAGGCATTTCACTGATTTATGCCTACCGCTTAACTGGCGATAAAAAATACTTGAACTATGCTCTTGCCGACCTCGACTACCTACTTGGCCGCAATGCAACAGGCTACTCTTTCGTCACGGGTTTTGGCAATAAAACCCCTCTGCATATTCACCACCGACCCTCTGAGTCTGATGGTATTGATGATCCCATACCTGGCCTCATCGCTGGTGGCCCCAACCCCGGACAGCAGGACAGATGCCCCGGTTACCCCAATGATTTGCCGGACGAAAGCTACACGGACGACGTGTGCTCCTACGCTTCCAACGAAATTGCGATCAATTGGAACGCCCCGTTGGTTTATCTGGCTTTCGCAATAGATATTTTGAAAAGTGAACCACCCTTGAAGGGGTAAGGCGATATAGATATGGCTAAAAAAAAAATTAGAACATGACACTAAAATCAACCTTCACCTTCCTCATTTTTTGTCTAATGTCCTACACAAGCATTGCCCAAAAAGCAGTTGGTATTTTTGAAAACACAACGGATGTAGGCCCTGTCCGCCACGCTGGAAATACAGCCTACAATCCCGAAACGCAGGTCTATGGCCTGTCGGGTTCGGGGGCGAACATTTGGTTCGGAAAAGATGAATTTCATTATGCCTGTAATAAGTTGACGGGCAATTTCCTGTTGCAATGCCGGGGGAAATTGCTCGGCGAAGGCGTTGATCCGCACCGCAAATTTGGCTGGATGGTGCGCACCAGTTTGGATTCCAATGCGGCCATGGTTTGTGCCACCGTGCATGGTGATGGGCTGACGGCGATCCAGTTCCGCAAAAAAAATGGGATGAACATCGAAGAGGTAAAGTCGCCCGTGAAGATGCCCGATGTCATTCACCTCGAACGGAAGGGGCGGAGTTTTTTCCTCAGCGTCGCCCGGTTTGGCGATGAATTCTGGACAGTGGAAGTGCCGGATTTTGATTTTCCAACAGACCTGTACGCTGGTCTTTTCATCTGCTCACACAACGCCGATGTGGTGGAAAAAGCCGAGTTCGACAATGTGCGCATGGTCATCCCCGCTGCGCCCGATTTTCAACCCTACCGCGATTATATTGGTAGCCATATTGAAATTATGGAAGTAGAAACGGGTCGGAGTAAAATCATCCATTCTGCTCCCAACTCCCTGCAAGCTCCCAACTGGACACCCGATGACAAGTACCTGATTTACAATAGTGAAGGATTGATTTATCGCCTCGAATTGGCCAGTGGAAAAATAGAAACCCTACCCACAGATTTTGTCAAAAGCAACAACAACGATCACGTTTTGAGTTTTGACGGGAAAATGCTCGGCCTTTCGAGTTCGAGTGGAGAAGCGGAATTTGGCTCATTGATTTACACCGTGCCTGTCGAAGGCGGGAAGCCGAAAAGGATCACGCCCATCGGCCCCAGCTACCTCCACGGGTGGTCGCCCGATGGCAAATGGTTGACTTATACAGCAGGTCGGGATGGTGCCTATAATATTTACAAAACGCCAGCCGACGGAAGTGGACCAGAAGTCAAACTGACCGATTTCCCGACCCTCGATGATGGCCCAGAATACAGTCCTGATGGGGAATGGATTTATTTTAATTCTGCCCGGACAGGGCTGATGGAACTCTGGCGCATGCGCCCCGATGGTAGCCAGCAGGAGCAACTCACCGACGATGACTTGCAGAATTGGTTCCCGCATTTTTCACCTGATGGAAAGGAGATCGTTTTCATTTCTTATTTGAAATCAGAAGTCCAAACAGACGACCACCCATTTTACAAACACGTCTATTTACGGAAAATGCCGGCGGATGGCGGCAGGCCCAAAGTAATCGGCTACCTTTATGGCGGACAAGGGACTATCAACGTGCCGAGCTGGTCACCGGATGGGAAGAAGATTGCGTTTGTGAGCAATTCGGTAGTTGAGTAATTTCTAAACTTATTTTGACAAGACATGAAACTTCAATTCTACTACTCACTCCTCTTCGCCTTCCTTTTTTCGGCCTGCGGCCAAACAGAAAAGCAGCCCGAAGCAAACACTTCAGAACCAGATGATGTAGCCTCCGCAGTTTTCGTGGCCAATCCACAACCCGTTGAAAAACAAGAGGTAAAAACGCTGGAGATTGGGGCTGCTGCTCCTGATTTTAATTTGCCGGGCGTGGATGGGAAATTCTACTCCCTCGCTGACTTTAAGGATGCGAAAGCCCTCGTCGTTGTCTTTACCTGCAATCATTGCCCGACCGCGCAAGCCTACGAGGAGCGCGTGATCGCCGTTGAGAAAGACTATCGGGACAAAGGGGTAGCGTTGGTCGCTATTTCACCCAACAGCCCGTTGGGGCTGCTGTACGAGGAGTTGGGTTATTCCGATCTGAACGACGATTACGATGAAATGACCATCCGGGCAAAAGACCGGAATTTTGAGTTTCCCTATTTATATGATGGTGACACAGAGACAGCTTCTTTGCAATACGGCCCAGTCGCAACGCCGCATGTTTTTGTATTTGACAGCGATCGCAAGCTGGCTTATACTGGCCGTCTTGATGCCGTGGAAAAACCCGGAGGTGCCAACGCTGAGGATTTACGAGAGGCTATTGATGCGGTGTTGGCCGGACAACCCGTTGCCACGCCCGTCACCAAAACTTTTGGTTGCTCCACGAAGTGGGGATGGAAATTAGAACTGGCCGAAAAAACGGAAAAGGCATGGAATGAAAAACCCGTCAGCATCTCGAAACTGGATGTGGCTGGTGTGAAAAAATTATTGAAAAATGACGATTCTGGAAAACTCCGCCTCGTCAATGTGTGGGCGACTTGGTGCGGGCCTTGCGTGCTGGAGTACCCCGATTTTGTGGTGTTGCAACGCATGTTTGGCGCCCGTGATTTCGAGTTCGTTTCCTTGTCCGCCGACAAGCCGGAGCACGAGGAAAAGGCGCTCCGTTTTTTACAAGAAAAACATTCTGCACTAACGAACTACCTCTTTTCGCTGGATGACAAATATGCCCTCATCGAAGCCGTTGACCCCGACTGGAATGGGGCGCTTCCCTACACCGTCCTCGTTGAGCCGGGAGGAAAGGTCGTCTGGCAACAGCAGGGCGAGGTGGATTTTTATGAACTAAAACGGGTGATCGTGGGGCACGAGATGATCGGGCGGTATTATTGAAAAACCAATGTTCAAGAACCTTAACTGATATTGAAATAGAAATTTGATTTTACAAAAATCAAAAATATACTTTGTGAAACTCTATATCTTCTCTGTGCCTCTCCGTGAAATAGCTTGTGTTATTACGCAGAGGGACACAGAGAAGACACAGCGTTTCACAAAGCTGGA
The DNA here is from genome assembly GCA_041392505.1 of Saprospiraceae bacterium. Classification (GTDB taxonomy): domain Bacteria; phylum Bacteroidota; class Bacteroidia; order Chitinophagales; family Saprospiraceae; genus UBA6168. The sequence goes on from JAWKLX010000011.1 coordinate 17,493, forward strand.
TTTGACATTCGCATTTTTGAACAATACTAACAACATGACTAAACAAATACTTTCCCTCCTTTCCCTTCTTTTACCCCTAACCCTCGCTGCCCAAACCCTTGGTGTCGGCGCCAAACCAACCGCCGCAGCCAAGACCTATTTCGATGGCAGCAAAGAAATGCTCCATGAAAATTGGACGTACTGGGAAGGCCCCCGCCTCAAAGCGTCGCTGCCCATAAAATGGAAAATCGTCAAGGACCCGGAAGGGAGTGGTACGGCCATGAACACCAACGATCCTGCGGCGGCGGGCGGCATCTATGGGGCGGCTGACATTGTGACAAAGGACAAATTCAACGACTTCCGGGCGCATGTGGAATTTTTGATCCAAAACCCCGGCGGCAACAGCGGCGTCTATCTTCAGAACCGTTATGAAATTCAGGTGCTCGATGGCGACTCTACGGCACATGGCTTGGCAGCCGTCATCAACGAGCGACGTGCGCCTTATTACTTGTACGAGGGTTTGGGGAAATGGAACGCCTATGACATTGTCTTCCGGGCTGCCCGTTTTAAGAATGGCGAAATGGTCGAAAAACCCATGGTAACGATGCATTTCAACGGCGTAAAAGTCCATCAGAACCAAACCATCAACCAGGTTTGGGGAGGCCCCAATTCTGGCCTCGATGGTGGCAACGACAGTGGCAAAGGCATCACCGACCGACCCGGCGGACTGAAACTCCAAGCCGAAGGCCATGATGTACTTTACCGCAATATTTGGATTGAAAAATTGGACCTTGCCGAGCCAAATACCGACCTCCTCGAACCCGGCCAGCCGGTAGTTGAAGCCCCAGTCTCCCAGCCTCAATTACTGCGGTTGTCCCTGACCAGTAAAGTGGACAACAAGGAACGGGACTTCTTTGTCTATTTGCCCAAAGGTCACGATGGGGTGGTGGATAAAAAATACCCGGTCATGCTGTTCTTACACGGCAACGGCGAGCGTGGCAATGGTAAAGATGAATTGGACTACGTGCTCATTCACGGGCCGTTGTATGAGGCTTGGATTCAAAAAAGGGATTTGCCTTTCATCATTATTTCACCACAATTGCCCATGTTCGGTATGGACAAAAGAGGATTGTCTTATATCGACAACCGAACCAAGGATTGGATTCCTCAGCGACTTGATGAGGGTACACCACCCCGCAATTGGGGCGACCCGCAAAAAGACCCTATGCACGGAGTCGTGCCTTCCGATACCTTCCCCAATGGCATGATTACCCTTCCCCAAGGCTGGGATATGGTAGAAGAAGATTTGTTGAAAATGTTGGATATGGTACAAGGTAGGTATCAAGGAGACCGACAGCGGACTTACCTGACAGGACTGAGTTATGGCGGTTTCGGCACTTGGCATTTGGCCAGCACCCATCCAGAAAAATTTGCGGCCATTGCTCCCGTAGTTGGATGGGGACATCCGAGTTTGATGCCGCCGATTGCCGAGGCGAAAATCCCGTCTTGGACTTTTGCCGGTGGCCTTGATGGAGGGGTGCAGGCCCGTTATTTTTTTGCAGGCATCAATAAATTGAAAGAATTGGGTGCTCCCGAAGTCCGCTTTACCATCCATGAAGACATGGGGCATGACACTTGGCGACGGGTCTATGGCGGCCAAGATTTATACGATTGGTTTTTGTCAAAACCAAAGGAATGATGGATAGCCAGTTTTTTTCTTTACTAGTGATTTTCAGAAATAATATTTGAGGATGGTTTCCCGCAGAGTCCGCAGAGTTTAACGCAGAGTCTCGCAGGGTGCCTGTAAAAACTCTGCGAGACTCTGCGTTAAACTCTGCGAACTCTGCGGGAACAACTAACCTATCTAATTTTTGAGCTAGCTTATTCACCAAAAAATAAATATGCAAAACAAAATCACCCATTTACTTTTTGCTTTGCTGTTATTAGTCGTCACCTTGTGCGCCCAAATCCCCACCACTGGCTACAACCATGTTTCCCTCCAAGTGGCAGACATTGCAAAGAGCACCGACTTTTATGGAAAGGTCGTTGGCTTGGAGGCCAAAACCAACTAACGCTAATCTTACCTCCATGAAAATACGTGTAACCGTCTTTTTCCTTTTGGCAAATGCCTTCCTTTTTGCGCAGCAGAACCCGCTCGTCATTCCCCTTTGGGAAAACGGCGCTCCCGGCTTTGAGCACCTTCGGGGTGAACCAGAACAGGCAAAAGATTACTGGGTAAAAAATATCCACAACCCATCCTTGATCGCTTATTTGCCGAAGGCTGAACAAGCAAATGGGGCGGCCATTGTCATCTGTCCCGGCGGTGGTCATGAGAAACTCGTCATCACCTCGGAAGGGCACCGGGCAGCGCAGTATTTCGCCGACTTGGGCTTCGCTGCGTTTGTCTTAAAATACCGCCTCTTTCGCGAACAAGCTTCGCCGTACCAGCCTAAACATGCCACAGAGGATGGCATCCGTGCGATGCGCCTTGTCCGCAGCCGGGCAGCTGAATGGGGTGTTGATCCGCAGCGTATCGGCATCATGGGGTTTTCCGCGGGCGGTGAATTGGCGGCTTGGGTCTCTTTTGCCGATCCGTCTAAAAATGGGGTTAATGAAAACGATTCCGAGGAAACAGATGAGGTGGAAACGGTAAGTGCAGTCCCCAATTTCCAAGTGCTTATTTATCCCGGGCCATTGGCAGTAACGGAAACATTGGGCGAAACGCCACCCCCTGCTTTTTTGCTGGCCGCCAACGATGATGAATGTTGTTCCGAACCCATCTTAAAACTGGCAATGATGTACCGCTCCGCAAATGTGCCAGTGGAGTTGCACTTATATGCCAAAGGCAATCATGCCTTTAACATGGGGGGCCGTTCCGAGCTGCAATCGATCCACAGCTGGCCGGACCGGTTGCAGGATTGGTTGTTGGACAACGGCTGGTTTAAGAAGAAAGACTAAACCTTAAATTTTTCCAAAATCATCTTGATCCAATTTTGATAAGCAAAACATGCCGACGAAAAACTACCTGCTGCTCGCCTTTTTGTTCCTTACGTCCTGCATTTCCGTGGATCATGCCTTGCATCATTTTACCGCAGACAACGAGCACTTTCGCTACACTGGGCGCGGTGATTTCAGTGATCCGCTGAGGCCACGTTTTTACCAGCCGGGGGCTTACATGGAAGCCAATTTTGAGGGCAGTTCCTGCAAAATCATTGTCCACGACCAGCAATTATGGGGGGAGAAGCAGAACTATCTGGAAATAGTTTTGGATGGAAAAAATGCTCGCTTGCAGACTACCGGGCCAACGGATACAATTGATGTTAAAAGTGAATGGAAATGTGCCGCATCAATTGTTGGTCTGTAAAAATACCGAAGCGAATATCGGCTGGTTGGAGTTTGGTGGTTTGATCTGTGAAAAACTCCTGCCTTTGCCGCCCGCACCTGAGCGAAAAATAGAATTTATCGGCAATTCAATTACTTGTGGCACAGGCGCCGACGATTCGCAAATCCCCTGCCACGCAGGAAAATGGGAAGACCAACACAATGCCTTTCTTGCTTATGGCCCCCTGACCGCCCGTGCCTTGAATGCGCAATGGCATCTCAGTTCGGTCTCTGGCATCGGATTGATTCATAGTTGTTGTGAAATGGATGTCGTGATGCCACCCGTTTTTGACAATGTTGATATGCGTGGCGATAGCATCGAATGGGATTTTTCAAAATACCAACCCGATGTGCTGACCATTTGCCTTGGGCAAAACGACGGCGTGCAGGATTCGACCGCTTTTTGCGATGCGTACATCGGCTTTATCGAGAATTTGCGGGAGCATTATCCGCAAGCGGAAATAGTGCTCCTGACTAGTCCTATGGCCGATGGGGTGTTGCTCCCCGTTTTGAAAAATTACTTGGCCGCAGTGGTGGCGGCAGTCCACGCCAAAGGAGATCAAAAGGTGGATAAATTTTATTTTTCAAAACAATCAATTAGCGGCTGCGACTATCACCCGAACTTGGCAGAGCATGCACAAATCGCAGCAGAACTGACTGGTTTTTTGAAAGAGAAAATGGGCTGGTAGGTTGGATTTATCCCTTTTCTGAAAATGGAAATCTTTACATCCTCAATGAGCAAAACAAGCAAACTTTTAAAAACAAAAAATATGCGTATCCTTCCAATTTTACTTTTACTAAACCTCGTTGGTTTCTGTGAAAATGCACTGGCCAACATCTCGCTCCCGGCTATTTTCACCGACAACATGGTGCTGCAACGGGAGACCGAAGTCCGAGTTTGGGGTTGGGCTAAGTCATTGGAAAAAGTGACGTTGCAGGCCAGTTGGAGCGGCGAAACTTTTGAAACAGTGGCGGATAATTATGCCCGGTGGGAAATCATTTTGCCGACACCTAAAGCGGGTGGGCCTTACCAAATTACCTTAAAGGGTTACAATCAAATCACATTGAGCAATATCTTGGTCGGAGAGGTTTGGCTCTGTTCTGGGCAATCAAATATGGAGTGGCCAGCGGCATCAGGGATTGATGGGAAAGAGGAAGCCATCAAAAATGCCGAACATCCCAACATCCGTTTTTTCACCGTCCAACACCGTACGGCAACTGTGCCGCAGATAGATTTGGCAAGCGAAGGCTGGGAAATTTGTTCGCCCGAAACAATGACCTATTTCAGCGCAGCGGCCTATTTTTTTGGTAAAAAATTGCAGGAAGAATTGGACGTCCCTATTGGGTTGATCCATTCAAGCTGGGGAGGTACGCCTGCCGAAGCATGGACTTCTGCGCAGGTCATAGAGTCAGATCTTTTGTTGGCCAGAGCTGCCGACCTACTCCCCAGCGAGCCTTGGGGGCCCGGTCATCCAGGTAGTATTTACAACGCCAGGATTGCCTCGTTGACCCAATTCAAAATCGCTGGGACGATCTGGTATCAGGGCGAGCGGAACACCAATAACGCATCGACTTACAAAGAGACATTTTCAGCGCTGATAAATAGTTGGCGGGCAGAATGGGGCTATTATTTCCCATTTTATTTTGCCCAAATAGCCCCGTTTAGAGGTTATGGCGGAGAGGCGGGAGTCATCGTTCGGGATGCTCAGCGCCGCACGTTGGAGTTACTTGAAACAGGTATGGTCGTTACCAGCGACATCGGCGATACAATAGACATCCATCCAAGGAACAAACTCGATGTAGGTTTGCGCTTTGCCAATTTGGCGTTAAAAAATCATTACAAAGTTTCGGAAAAGGAAGCCTCTGGGCCTCTCTTCCGCACCTGTCAATTGGAGAAAGACCGAGTGCGGGTGTTTTTCGATCATGCTGAAGGGCTGCACGTTCAGGGTGCAACTTGCACCGACTTCGAATTGGCAGGGCCGGACGGTGTTTTCCATCCAGCCGGAGCAAAAATAGAGGGCGGGACAGTCCTCGTTTCCGCGGGCAATGTTTTTCAACCAACGGCACTGCGGTTTGCTTGGAGCAATACGGCAACGCCAAACCTATTCAACGGCGCCGGGCTTCCGACTTCCTGTTTTTCGGTAAAATTGGAAGGGAACTAATCCGCGTCAAAGCCATTATTTGCTATCACTTTGGCTAACCATTTTGCCGATGCCTTGGGGGTGCGTTCCAACGTTTCAAAATCCACGTAATGGATGCCGAAGCGCTTTTCGTAGCCAGAAGCCCATTCGAAATTATCCATAAGCGACCAAGCAAAATAGCCTTGCATATTGACGCCGTTTTGGATGGCTTGATGTATTTCTGAAAGGTAGCCTTTAAAAAAATCTACCCGTCGTTGGTCATTTACCTCACCGTTTACCAATTGGTCATCAAATGCACAACCGTTTTCTGTGATGACGATTGGCGGGTGACCGTAGCGGGCATCCAACCACTCCAACAATTTCCGGCAACCCCAAGGCACAATGGCCCACTGCATGGAAGTCAATCCCCACGTTGGATCAACAGAGAGGTTGACGTCCTGATCTTCGGACAGGCCGCCGTTGCCATAAACGCTGCTTTGTTGCAATTGGCCAGTGGCATTGGCAGCGAACATGGTCGTATAGTGATTGAGGCCAAAAAAATCGGAAGAGCCGTGGACGAGTTCTTTGTCCTCTGGCGTGAATTTGGGCAAGCGGTTACCAACCCTTTTGACCATTGATTCGGGATAATGCCCGTGATAAATTGGATCAGCAAACCAGGAGATGAAAAACTCCATTGCCCGTTCGGCAGCCGCTTTATCTTCTGTCGAGTCGGTCAGTGGTTCTCGCCAGTCGCAGTTGTTGGTGATGCCGATGCTGCCTTTTTGAGTAGGCTGGTATTTTTCCCGGTAAATTTTCACAGCGCTAGCGTGCGCCCTCAAAAGGTTGTGCCCAGCGAGGTAGGGTTCGGCATTGGAAATGCGCCCCGGTGCAAACACGCCCTGCCCATAACCCAACATTGCGACGACCCAAGCTTCGTTGATGGTGATCCAATGTTTGACGCGGTCGCCAAAATGTTCAAAGCACACATCAGCGTATTTGGCAAAAGCATCGGCGATGGAATGCCCGAGCCAGCCATCTTCCTCAAACTGTAAGGCCAAGGGCAAATCCCAGTGATAGAGCGTTACCCAGGGTTGGATGCCATTAGCCAAAAGCGTATCAATAAGTTTTGCATAAAATGCAATCCCTTGCTGGTTCACTTCGCCACGGCCCCTCGGTAGTATCCTTGGCCAAGAGATGGAAAAACGGTAGGCGTGCAATCCCATTTCCTTCATCAAAGCGACGTCTTCTTCGATTCTATGGTAGTGGTCGCAGGCAAGGTCGCCAGTTGCTCGGTTGGCTATTTTTCCGGGGATACTGCAAAAGGCATCCCAGATGGAAGGGCCTTTGCCGTCGAGCAGGTGTGCGCCTTCAATTTGGTAAGCAGAAGTGGCAGCGCCCCAAGTAAAGTCTTTGGGGAAAAGCAAGGTTTTGTTCATTTTGAAATGGTTGCTGTGTAAAATAGTAGGGAAAAACGGTTCTGACCAATACCAGGAATGTACCTGATTATAGCCGAAAAAGTCCGTCGGCCAATATTACAACTTGCCATTCCAAGGCGCAAAATGGTGGAGCTATTTCTCAAAGAATTGGTGGGGAAATCGCCTTTTAAAATAGGGCTAATAATGCGTTGTTTGAAGTGCTAAAACTTCTTCTGCCAAACCAAACGACAATGTCATCCCTGCACCTCCGAGGCCATTGACAATCGTGACGCCATCTTGCGGCTCTGCAATAAATTCTGTTTTACCTGTGAGTTTTGGGTAAACACCATTCCAGGTTTCCGCAATGTCCATGCGGGGAAAAGAGGCGAAAGTACTCAAGTATTGCAGGATCAGTTCGTTGATGTGGCTGCTATCAAAAGGACTGATGTCCAGGCCGTATTCATGGCTGTCGCCAATGGTGATTTCCCCATAACTCGTTTGTGAAACAAGCACGTGGATGCCCCAATTATTGTATTCTGGCATTTCATTGGCGTACCGTTTTTTGAGTACATCCAAACTTGCGCAATGCGCAAATGAGCCGTAATGCTGAAGGGTCAATCCTGCACAAAGGGTAGGGCCGAGGTTCCAACCATCGGGCTGATGGGAAGTCCGCATCATTTGGAGCTTGCATTTGGTGATGCCGCTTTGACCAAAAATTGCTGGATACAGGGTTTCAAAATCGGCACCACTGCACACGAAAATCCGCTCAGCTCGCCAAGAGCGGTCTCCATTTCCCACCCAAGGGGAATCTATCTGAGTGATGGTGGTATTATAAAAAATGTCAACGCCCAACTGCTCCCGCAAATAATGATGGATGGCCAGCGTCGCCTCCCGGGGGTCGATGTTCACTTCCGTTGCGCTCCACAAAGCACCTTTAAGGCCAGTAGGGTTGATGACCTTACTTTTGGCAACGGTTTCTTCTGCCGTCAGGAGTTGGATTTGGTAGCCTGATTGTTTTCGGGTTTCCACAAATTCTTCCAACACATCTATTTCGTCATTGTGATAGGCTAGGCAAAGCGCCCCGGTTTTGGCCGCCCAAAAACCAGCTTTTTGGGAAAGTTCCAGCCAAGATTGCCGAGCCCGCATGGCTCGGTCAAATGTTTCTATCGGTTGGCCAATGGGCCAGACCATCCCAAAATTGCGGATGGTGGCACCGACCGCACGGGGATGCCGTTCGAACATGGCGACACTAAGGCCAGCAATGGCAGCCTGATAGGCGAGGGCCATCCCTGCGATCCCGGTGCCGATTATGGCTACGTCATAGTTATTTTCTTTCATCACTTAGGGTTTTAATAATCATGTTTCTTAGACACCTCAGCGCCTAATGATTATGTTCTGGGTGTAAATCTATGCGCAGAATGTAAACTGATTTTTATGTTTTCATGAAATCAAAGAATACGGATAAATGGGGTGCCCATGCCCACTATTTTTGCCCCGAATAAAATCCAAAGGCAACATGGCAAAAATCAAATTAGTAGTGTTCGACATGGCGGGAACAACCATTGATGAAGACAACCTCGTTTATAAAACGGTCCAAAAAGCAGTCGAAAGGGTGGGGTATCCAGTACCCTTAGAAAAGGTTTTGCTGTTGGCGGCAGGCAAGGAAAAACTACAGGCCATTACCGATGTCTTGGCGGAGGTAGCGGAAGAAGAAAGGGTAAAGGATTTGGCTTTGCTGGCGTTTCAGGATTTCAAAACCTTGTTGTCAAATGCCTATGCAAACAGCTTGGCTAAACCCATGCTCGGTGCAGAAATGGTTTTTGAAAAATTAAGAGAGAAGGGCATCAAAGTAGTGCTGAATACGGGCTATTCCCGTGAAGTAGCAGATGGTTTGCTCCGGCAATTAGGGTGGATCGAGAACCCTTTAATTGATGCCACCATCACGGCGAGCGACGTTTCCAGCAGTCGCCCCCACCCGGATATGATTTTCTTGGCAATGGAAAAATGTGGTATATCGGATGCCTCAGCCGTGGCCAAAATAGGCGACTCCATGGTAGATATTGAGGAGGGTTTGAATGCTGGTTGTGGCTTGGTTGCCGGGATCACTACCGGGGCACAGACGGCAAGGCAATTGATAGCGGCAAAACCAACGCATGTGCTGGAGTCGCTCGAGGAGTTGCTATTGTTGGTATGAGTTGAGTGGTTATTTAGCTGACTGATTAAACCTGTTAGATTTCTAAAATCTAACAGGTCTTGGATCAACCCAGTCCGATATATTAAAACCATCTCAACGGTGAAACAAAAGTTTTTTTAAGGCGGCGAGCGGCTTTCAGCCGCTCGCCGCCTAAAACATTTTATAATTCCGGCCGACTTTGTCGGCCTGGTGCAGAAAGAAATTTTTGTTACAAAGTATTGCATATTCCTAAAATAAATATAACAACATGAAGCAGGTACAAAACTGGTTTTTTAAAAAAGTTCACGGGAATAATTTAGTCTATAATACCTGCTGGGAAGATCCCCGTTGTGACCGGGAGTTATTGAACATAAATAGGGACAGCGAAATCGTAATGATTACCAGTGCTGGTTGCAACGCATTGGCCTACCTACTTGATCGGCCAGCGAAAATACATTGTGTCGATATGAACCCTCGGCAAAATGCCCTCCTCGAATTAAAAAAAGCATTTTATAAAATTGAAGATTATAAAAACCTTTTCCAATTTTTTGGAATGGGCAAACACCCTGATATGAAAAAATATTATCAGGAAAATATCAGGAATTTATTGCCTCAATATGCGCAGGAATATTGGGATAAAAACATTAATTTTTTTAGTGGGAAAGGGATACGGAAATCATTTTACTTTCATGGTTCGTCAGGTCTGTTGGCATTTTCTTTTCGAGGGTATTTAAAATTAAAAAGGGAATTGTACCAAAATATAGAATCGTTTTTTAATGCTCCGACTATAGAGCAACAAGCAAATATTTATCAAAATATAGAGAATAAAATCTGGTCAAGAAAAATAAGCTGGATTATGAATAACCACTTGGTTATGAGTATGGCTGGAGTGCCCAAAAGCCAGCAGCAATTATTTGTAACAAAATACGAAAATGGGGCGGTGGATTTTATTAAATATTGCATGAACAATGTTTTTACCAACCTGCCAGTAAAGGAAAATTATTTTTGGCATTTGTATTTTAAAGGCAATTATTCGTCAGACTGTTGTCCTGAGTATTTAAAGGAAGAAAAATTCTCCTCTATTTGTGAAAATGTCGATAGTGTAAAAACATATACCACGACCATTAGCCAATTTTTAATCGAAAACCCCAATATTTACTCACATTTTGTGTTATTGGATCATCAAGACTGGTTGGCTGAAAATAATCGACCTGCACTGGAGGAAGAATGGGAATTGATTTTAAAAAACAGCCGGAAAGGCACTAAAATACTGATGCGATCAGCAGCCGAAGAAATTGATTTTTTTCCTGAATTTGTTTTGGGCAGCATTGAATTCGATAAAGAAAAAGCAGTGAAAATTCATCAAAAAGATAGGGTTGGTACTTATGCGAGTACCTATATCGGAACCGTAAAATAAATGTTTTGAAAATGGATTTAACAAAAGTAATTTTAGAAGGCGAATTGCAGCAGCAACAGGAAATAAAACAATATTACCAATTCCAGTCGAAAATATATGACCTTACTCGTTGGGCCTTTTTATTCGGTCGATTGGGTGTCTTTAAAAAAATAGCTTTTCAAAAAAGCGATTCTTTTCATATTGCGGAGATAGGTTGCGGGACAGGTTTTAATTTGAATCATTTGGCTAAACAATTTCCTCGTGCAAAGTTCACTGGTGTTGATGTTTCAAAAGAAATGATCAATATTACCCGCCATAAATTAGGGAAATATGCTGATGGAATTAAACTGTACAATTTGCCTTATGGGTTGGATTCGTCTTTTTTAAAACCTGCGCCCGATATAATATTATTTTCTTATTCCCTTTCCATGATTAATCCGCAATGGGAAGACCTAATCGAAAAAGCGTACGAGGATTTAGCAATAGGCGGAAAAATAATGGTCGTAGATTTTTACCATTCCAAATTTCCTTTTTTTAAAAACCACATGGCCAATCACCACGTGCGGATGGACGAACATATTTTGCCCGTATTAAAAAAGCATTTTAAAACTAATTATTCGGCAGTTAAATCAGCTTACGGGGGATTATGGGAATATTTTATGTTTATTGGGGATAAATGATTTAGTTCAAGTTGTGATGAATAATAATTGCAAAAAATGCGGGGCAGGGCAAGTCGTATTTCATTGCAACCGCCTCCCGAACTTGCTTCGGGATGCCCCTCTGAGGATTTTAAGGGGGAACGGGAGCAAAGCTCCCGTTCCCCCTTAAAATCCCACTGGGCCGAGCAGAACGATGATTGATGATCTGAACACCATTCGGCCCAGAATTAATGAAACTTGATTCATCGTATCTTGTGTTATTTAATATTAAACGGCAAAAGAATAGATAACCAAACATGGCGCCCCAAGCCATCCACTCCCGATCCATGCATCCGATAGGCTACATCGAATATGTTTTGCAATCCTCCGTTTATCCGAAAATACTTGTTGCAAAAACCCATTTTGAAATTGACGACAGACCAGGCAGGTGTCCCGCCTTCAGGAATTCGATGGTCTGAAATATCCCCGCTTGACAGACGGTCTTGTTTATTGGCGAATAGATATTCAAGAGTGCCACTAAATTGTTTGGTGTTTTGGAAAAGAATTGCCAGACGACCGTTGAGTGGCGGGATACGGCGGAGTGGCTGGCTCTTGGATACATCTTCGCCAAAAGTATAGTTCAAATGACCCGTTAGGGTGAGGCTTTTGGAGAGGGCAATTTGCCCATCTGTTTCAATCCCTTGCACGTACGCTTTGTCCACATTGGCTTTTTGGTAAACATCCTCCCCATCGTAAATTGGGCTGCCATTGAATGTACCAGCTACCCTGCCAATGAGATCAAAAAGCTGCATCCGATAGACCGTCAAGTTGCCTTGAAATTGACGACTATTTACTTTGTATCCCAGCTCAAAAGTCAAGCTCCGCTCTGGTGAAAGGTCTGGACTGGGGACTTCGATCCCAAAATCGAAACGACCAAAACTGCTCAAATCATTGATGTTCGGCGCACGGAAACCAGTATTGACGGCTGCCGTCAGCGCATGCCCTTCGCTGAGATGGTACATCGCTGAGGCGTTGCCTACCAATGCTAATGGCTGGATGTCCGTATTCCCAAAAAGCTCATCTTCAATTTGTAGGTCAAAAAGATTAAAACGTGTACCGAAATTTAACCGCCATTTTTGTTCAGCAAAAGTAAAAGAAGTGAAAGCGGCCATATTCGTTGCGGTTGCTCCATCGGGGTAAAGGCCACGCTGCACGGTGCTTCCACCATTGGCTGTATCCTCAATGGATTTTGTACTCCCCACTACATCGTGGTAGACCTCTGCACCGCTCACTGCTGTCCATTTTCGGTTAAAAACAGAGTGTGCTTCAGCGATAAAAAACAATGTGTTCACTTCGTCCCGTTCGTGCATCAAGAGGGGGCTGTTTGCTTTTTGGCTTTGCCTCCCTTCCAGCGAATTTTGATACCCGGCGGTGATTTTTATTTGATCGAAAAATCGTTGGTGCGGATTGAACTCCAAGCGGGCATAGGCCAACTGTCTATTCTGCGGATCGAACTGCCAAGATTGATAGCCCTGCTGTGCCACTTGGTCGAAGCGACCTACTTCTGATTGGAAAATGCCATTGTAGGCAAGGGTCAGCAAACTGCTGCTTCCTATTTTTGCTTTCAATTTTAAATCGCCGGCCCGCTCCAAATAAGCTGAAGGGGTTTCTGTCCCTAAGTCACCTCCTGCCTGCAAGTCGCCAAAATCACGGTAACTGAATCCACCGATGAGGGCAATTTTAGAGCTGGAAACTGCCAATTCTGCCCGTCCTCCCCGTTCCATTTCATGGCTTAGCCAACGCCCGAGAACGCTGCCGCTGATTGTTGTTTCTCCGTCTGAAAAATGCCCGTCCTTTGTCAACACTTGCACCGTGCCACCCAACGCATCGCTCCCATACAATACCGATCCGGCACCCCGCAGTACTTCGACTTGCCGAATTGCGAGTACGTCGATAGTGTTAAAATATTGATTGGGGCCATAGCGATAGGTCGAATTGTTGAGACGGATGCCGTCGAGCAATAGCAAGGTTTGGTTACCCGTCAGCCCGCGGACGAAGGGCGAACCACCACCGTGATTGGTCTTTTGCATCCACACCCCTGGCAAACCGATGAGCGTCTCGGCCATGCTTCTGGTTTCATTGATTTCTAGTTCTTTTTTTGTCAAATACGAAATAGATGCTGGGCTATCGGTAGCTGCTTCGGACTGTCGTTGGGCAGTGACAACGATGGTTTGGATAGTGTCTGTAGTTAGGTTTTGATCTTGTGCGGGGAGTGGTTTTTTAGCAATTAATAGAAATAAAAAAGTACAAGAAAGGAGTTGTACGAGTTTTTGCATAGTGGTTGATTTTCAATGTTTGATTCAAGTTGCAATAGATAATAAGTCCAAAAAATGCGGGGTAGCATCAATAATTTTCATGGCAACGAACTTGCTTCGGGATGCACCTCTGGGGATTTCAAGAGGCAACAGGCGCAGTACTGCCGCAAATTGAAAATTAATATTTCCTGTAAATAAGCCGGAGGTTGCAAAACCTCCTCTACGTTCGTTTCATGGCCGGAATAAATGAGGCTTGATTCATCATAATTGGAGAGCTATTAATCCAAATGGAAAACACTCTATCGGCGATCCTCATGCTCCTCAATAAACCCTTCGACATTGTCCAAAACTGGAGATTCAATTACCGCCTTCCAGTCAAAATTTTCATCGAACGGATCGAGCAGTTTTTGTGGGTCTAAAATTCGCAAATCCGATGGGGCTGCTTGGTAGGGTGTGAAGTCGGGTTCACTGGTAAACATGTCGGACAAGTCGGAAGCGGCAGCATCGTATTGGTTGAGGTATGGCGTCCCGAGGATGTTCCAAAAGGTTTTGAAAATGCTGCCGAAGCTATAGTGCTGATGTCCCACATAATTCTTTTTGGCATAAGGCGAATAAACCATGAGCAGACTGCGGTGGGCATCGACATGATCCCGCCCATCTTGTGAATCGTCCTCGGTGACGAAAATGGCCATGCTATCCCAATAAGGTGTATGGGAAAGGAACTCAACAATGCGGCCCAGGGCAAGGTCGTTGTCCGCCATGTAGCTCTCCCGGAAAGGGTAACCTGCTGCGGGGCGCTCACCTGCACCGTGGTCGTTGGGCAAAATGATAGTCAGGACTTGGGGCATGCTTTTGCCTTCGCCCATGTATTTTTCATTGAATTCATTGATGAATTGGCTGGCCCGGAATTGGTCGGGAATGGCCATGTTGTAGGTAGCATACTGACGGCTGGAATGGTCGTAAAGTGGTCCGGGACTGGATAGTTGACGAGGTATTTCACCCCCGTATATTTCATGGTTGAGTCGGAGAAAGAGGGTCTAGTTCAGTGCCGAACCCAAAGTTGAAGAAGCTAATATCATTGCGGTCGAGATGATCCCATAAAGAGCCGCCTCATTGTAATCTTCTGGATAAATAGCGCCCGTTGCCCCCACGAGGGCAAGGTTGCCGGGGCTTTCAGACCTTGCCTCATGCGGCGCTTGCCACCGTAGCCAGTGGCGACTGAAGTTTCTACCCATTCGTTGGGGTAGGTGTTGACCAACCAGCGGTGGCCATCGGCGGAATGGTCGGAGTCCACGTAAAAATTATCGGCAATGGCAAAACGATTCGCTAGAGCAAGATGGTTGGGCATGACGTTCACGCCGGGTACGCTGTCGGTTTTCAATTTATTGACTACTAATTGGTTAGCACCATAGCGGGCAAGGGTTGGGTCGCCATTGCCGCCTTTCACCTGCCCATAAACCTCGTCGTACGTACGGTTTTCTTTGGAAATAAAAACGATGTGCTGGATGGGCGTCGCTGAAGCGCCGGGGTAGAGCGGGATGGGGTTGTTGCCACGATTTTCCTTTGCAGTGGCATCTACTTTGGCGAAGTGGAAATTGTTGTCAATCACCTGCTGTGTCAGCTTTTTTAACTGCTCGTCATTTGGGACATCCATTATGCTTACCGTCCCGTTCATCAGGCTACCGATATAAGTCCGGCGGGTGTTTCCTGATAAGTTTTGCCCCCATTCGGCCCGCTGCCGAAACCCTTTGCATTCGCAACAATGAGTTGTTTGCCATCCGGCGAAACCTTTAGTTTGGAAGGAAACCAGCCCGTAGGGATGTGGCCCAGTACCTCCAAGTTTTCAGCATCAATTACGCTTACGGCATTGATGCCCGCTTCTGCCACATAAAGCCGTTTTTGGTCAGGCGACAAGGCGAGGCCGAATGGGATGACACCCGAAACTGCCCATACGAGGATCGGGTTTTAGGAAAATATTCTTTACTACTGTGTCTTGTTCTGAAATCAATCACGGAAATGCAGTCGTTGTTGCCGTTGCTGACGAAAACATATTTATCGCTGGCTACCAAAGAGTTTGGGCTGGCCCCGCCGACGGCTGGAATTCCCTCTACTAACTCGCCGACGAGGAAGCCCGTTTTGATTTTTTTGGAAACATGGGGTTGGCCTTCGAGGCTGATTTTCCAAACAGAAAACGACTCCGGCACATTGGGGTCGCCGAGACCGGGCACGTCCAATCCGTCTTTTTGTAGCCCTCCCGCATTTCTTGGGTGTTGAAACCAGAAGTCGGAAAATCGGCAGCGGTACCTTTCAAATCAGCGGAGTCAAGCTGATTGAGGTAGCTGTATTCGAACATGCCCACGTTGGCCACATACAGGGCGTTTTCTTTTTCAGAAAAACACAGGCCAAAGGGGTAGCGGCCTGTCGGCACATTCTGCAAAATCACCTTGCTCTTTGTGTCAATGACCAACAACCGGAAGCCGATCTGATCAACAGCATAGAGCCTTGAGCCATCTGTCGAAAGCAGCAGATCGCCGATATAGCCATGTCTAAATCCCGCTCCCCATCAATCACCGCACAGTCAATAGAGTCGAGTTTTAGCGCCCGAGTTCAGGTCAAACTGAAAAATCTTATTGCTCTGTCCGCCCGCCACATAAACCGATTGGTTGTCAGGTGTGATAGCCAGGCCCATAAAAACAGATTCTAAAATGCCCTCATCGTTCATCGGGCCGTCTGGTATTTGCGTGATGATAGGGTTTCCGGTTTGAATATTTTTTAAAATAGAAATGGAAAACGGGCGGGTGTCAGAATTGGCCGTGACCGCTATGGTTGCCATCGTGCGAAAGCGTCAGACCATATGGATGCGGGGCAACTTTGACCGTTTTCCCATAAGGCTGGATGATGCGGCCGTTGGGGATGATGGTTTCCCCGTTGGGATTGATTTGACAAAGCCTTTCGCCTGCAGGTGCAGCAACCGTCCACAAAGATTGTTGGTCGGAATGACAGGCAAAAATGGATGCGAAAAGGGGGAAAAGGAAAAGGTAACGGATCATGTTTTTCGTGTTTGTTTGCATACGGGCACTAAAGAAGAGCACGCATGTTAACTGAAAATTTTGGTAGGATTAAGTTTCGTGGGGTGACGAAATGTTCAGCTAAAATTAACTTGTTGTTTATGCACCGAATTTTGTTTTGCCGCAAATAAAAAACGACATGTACAGAACACTTATCCAAATAAGCTTGCTTTTTACGGTCTGCTCCTTGACTGCACAAACAGCCAAAGATAGTTTTCTCGTAAAACCTTACCTCCAATTTGCCACGCAGCACGGCATTTACATTTTATGGGAAACGACTTCGCCTGCGACCACTTTGGTTGAATACGGGGAGGCGTTGGTCAACGCGGACAAACCCAATTTATCACAAACAGTTGGACTGGAAGGGACTCGGCTGTTGCATGAAGTAAAATTGGACAATCTAAAACCCGCCACCAAATATGTTTACCGCACCCGCAGCACTACGGAAAACGGGCAGATCATAATGAGCGAGGTCTATACTTTCAAGACGGCAGTGAACGATGATGATGCCTATTTTTTCGCTTTCATTGGCGATACCCAACAGAATGACCGGACACCTTGGGCCTGGGGGAAAATAGCGGGAAAAGTTTGGGGAGAGCGCCCCAATTTTATCATCAATGCCGGTGACTTGGTGGATATGGGGACAAGGAAAACGGATTGGACGGAGCAATTTTTTTCGGATGGCCATATTGCGATGAGCCGATTCCCGATGTACACCGTGCTGGGAAATCACGAGCAGGATGCGCATTTTTATTACGATTATATGGTCAACCCGGCCCCGGAATACCGCTATACGTTTAACTATGGCAACGCCCAGTTTTTCATGATCGACACCAACCGGGATGTCTTTGAAGGTTCAGAGCAATACGATTGGTTGGAATGGGAACTGGCGCAGTCTACCGCCACTTGGAAATTTGTGGTTCATCACCACCCGCCTTATTCTTCAGAGGAAAACGATCACGGCGACACCTACATTGGAGCTTCCACTTTTCAGACCCAAGCCCGCAATTTGGTGCCATTATACGAGGCCTATGGCGTGGACTTTTGCTTGTTTGGGCACACCCATCTCTATGAGCGGACGTGGCCAATTTTCAATAATACCATTAATCAGGAGAATGGGGTGGTTTACATCAACTCTGGTGGCGGAGGTGGAGGTTTGGAAGACTTTGACCCCGCCCGCTCGTGGTTTACCCAAAACCTGAAAAACGACCACCACTACTGCACGTTTGCTGTTTTTGATAAAACGTTGGTTTTCCGCGCTGTCGATCACGAAGGCCGTTTGTTTGATACTTTTCAAATGCAAAAGAAAGGGGAGGGTGAAGACAGCCGCGGTTCAATGGTGCAGCCTCCGGCCCCTCATTTTGAAATTGACAAAATGATTTTTCAGGATCAAGCCACTGTGAAAATATCGTCGCTTTTGCCAGCGCACAAAATCTATTTTACCCTTGACGGCAGCGAGCCAAATATGCAGTCGAAAGTGTACAGCGGCCCCGTTATCATTGATAAAACCTGCACTTTGAAAACCCGTGCGTACACACCCGATGGCAAAGCCAGCCGAGTAGTGGAACGTACTTTCCGAAAAATGCAACCCCTGCCAGCCGTCAAAACAGGAAAGACGGAAAGCGGCTTACAATTCAGCTATTACGAAGGATCATGGAAAAACCTGCCCGATTTTAAAAAGTTGACACCGGTGAAAACGGGCGTTGCAAACAAAGTAAACTTGGAGAAAATCGGCCACCGGGACAATCAATTTGCGGTCGTTTTGGAAGGGTTTGTTGACCTCCCAAAAACGGGTACTTACCAATTTTTTACCCGGTCCGATGATGGCTCGAAACTCTACATTGACGGTGAATTGGTAGTGGACAACGATGGCGACCACGGCGCATTTTGGGAGTACGGTACGACCATTTTGGAAAAAGGGAAACACCGCTTGCGGGTTGAATATTTTGATGCTTCGGGCTACGAATACCTCAGTGCAGGCATCATGGATGAAGAGGGTTTTGGGGCGGAGTTTAAGGAAGGGATGTTGAGTCATTAAATATCAGTCTGGTGAAAATTTCTTTGTGAAATGCGGGGCAGGATGTGTCGATGTTTTGGCAACATCCCAGTTAGCCCCTCTAGGGATTTTAAGGGAGAGGATGTGGCCAGCCACATTCTTTCCCTTAAAATCCCTTTGGGCCGAGCAGAATGCTGCCTCATAGCGAAGTGAAATTTCCGGCCCACATGGAAAAAAGACAGGTTGAAGAATTCTTTTTTACAAAAGATTCGAAAGATAAATTTCATACAATTAGTGAGAGTAAATGTGTCGAGATTGTCTGGTCTTCCGGACAATCTTTTTTTATGTCATGTCATGAACTGATTGCCCTGATCGGTGTGGTAATAAATCGCAAAAATCGTTTGTGGGCAAATAAATGTTCGCATTGATTCGGATTTGCCCAATATTAAGTTTTGCCGGAGCCGGCAAAATTTCGCCTTTAAGGTATGGTTTCTGAATCTACCCTTCTTTATATTTCCATTTTTTCAGTTTAGCGACAAAATGATTTCCACATTTCGGCATTTCAGCATGGTGCTGCTATTGCTCTTGTCCTATTTGACGGGGGGCTTAGCGCAACGGCCATTCGATTGCAACGGCCGGATCTACCGCGTTCTGGAGGAACAGGGTGGCACCTATTTTCAGGAAATCCATCTCGATCTTGCAGGTCAGGAAGCGGTTTTTGAGAACCTGAATTTTTTCAACGGCCTACACATCAATGGCATTGGTTACCGACCGCTGGATAACCTTGTTTATGGGGTTTTGTTGGAAGAGCCGTATGTGCTTTGCCGCATTGATGCCAATTACGAGTTGGAACGGCTGGCCGACCTGCCTTTGCCGACTTCCATGATTTTTGTTTCCGGCGACATTTCCCCCGATGAAAAATATTTGGTACTGCTTGGTTTTACCCCTGATTCAAAAGACAATTTGCTGGCGCTGGTGGACTTGACTTCGCCGACCTACCCGACAACCATTTTGCCTCTGGCAAAAAAAAGTGCGGATGAAGCTGTGCATTGTGCAGACATCGCCTTTCATCCCACACTCGATTTGCTTTATGGCTTTGAGCATTCGGAGGGCCGATTGATCACCATCGACATTGAAAACGCAATGGTGGACAATGTGAGTTACCCGCTCGTGCCGGGCATTACTGGGAACATGCCTTCTGTGTTTTTTGATGGGTTCGGCAACTTGCTCGGCATCGGTGCAGAGGCGGATATTTATACCAATCGGGATATGTACCGCCTTGACACCGAGACGGGCGATGTCAGCCTTTTCCAGCCAATGAGTTTTGAGCGAAACCAAGATGCTTGTTCCTGTCCTTTTAAGGTGGAATTGCTCAACCGGGTGTCCAACCGGTTCGGTTTTCCGTGTACTATTTTGGAATTTGAAATGACGCTAATCAACCGCACCGACCGTGTGCAGACGGGGTTGGTTTTGACTGATACTTTTCCACAAGGAACAGCCATTCGGCAAATTGGGAATCTTCCATTTCAAGCGGTAGTGACGAGCGGCGAGGGCAGCAATATTTTGGAAATCAGTGAAATAGATTTGCCGATCGGTACTTTTAAATTCAAATTCCAATTAGATATTTTGGATGGGGCAATCCCGCAAACTGTTGACAACCGGGCTTATCTTGATGAAGTGCTGTTGACTTTTTTACTGGAAACGGAACGGATTATTTCCGACGACCCGCTCACCCCTGAGCCTGACGACCCAACGCATTTTGCCATCTTAAATCTCACGCCGACTTTCAATTATATCGAACCAGTGTTGTGCTCGGGCGATACGTTGTGGCTTGAATCGGGCGTAGCTGGGGATGTTGGCTATCAATGGAATACAGGTGAAATGACTAATAGTATCGCCATTACAAAAGCAGGGCGTTATGCTGTTACGGTCACCTCATCCTGCGATGAAGCGGTTGGGGAAATTGTGATTCGGGAAGAAAACGTCTCTCTTGAGTTAGGGGAGGATTTTGAAATTGAGTTGGGGGAAAAGGTGGAGCTCGTACCCGATTTTTTCTCTAATGGACAGTACAATTCTTTCCGGTGGACGGAGGCACCAACTCAATCGCTCAGTTGCCAAAGCTGCTCCAGCACAACGGCCCAACCTTTGGAAAATTCGACCTATCGGTTGATTTTAGAAAACGAATGGGGCTGCTCCGCAAGCGACCAAGTTTCCATCAATGTAAGGCCGTTCAGCGTTTACGCTCCGAATGCTTTCAGCCCAAATGGCGACCAGATCAATGATCGGTTTTTCCTGCAAAGTCATTTACCTTATCATCTCAATTATCTGCGGATTTTCGACCGTTGGGGAAATCTGGTTTTCGAAAACAC
This sequence comes from Saprospiraceae bacterium, assembly GCA_041392505.1. Classification (GTDB taxonomy): domain Bacteria; phylum Bacteroidota; class Bacteroidia; order Chitinophagales; family Saprospiraceae; genus UBA6168. The sequence goes on from JAWKLX010000011.1 coordinate 38,343, forward strand.
TGATTTTTTTACGGATGATGCCGAAAAGGGGTGGGATGGAATAGCCAGAGGAAAAGCAATGCAGCCTGCGGTGTTCGTATGGCTGGCTGAGTTTACTTCACTGAATGGGGAAGTGCATCAGGCCAGTGGGGAAGTAACGTTGATAAAATAAAAATGGCCGGGAACGATACCCGGCCATCTCGACAAAAATTAGTATGAAATAAATTACCTAGTCAGCTATTGTTGTGATAAATCAAGTTCCATTTATTCCGGGCCGAATGTTGTTCAGATCACTTCGGATCATTCTGCTCGGCCCGGTGGGGTTTTAAGGGGGAACGGGAGCGAAGCTCCCGTTCCCCCTTAAAAACGAGCATCCCGAAGCGAGTTCGGGACAGGCGTTGGGTGGTTGCAATGAAAACTACTTGTGCTGCCCCGCATTTTTTGGACTCATTATTCACCGCATCTTGAGTCAGTTAATTCAATCTTACATTTCCCACCAAACCCTTGTGGTAATTTTGTCCTCACCTTGCCGGCTCACGGCAGCATTGTAGTTGTCGGCATTGAGCGCTTGCTCCTTTGAAGGATACTCAAAACGGCTTGGATAAGTGTTGTAAAAAGCATCAGGGCCAGGCTTGATAGTCGTCGGGAAACCAGTCCGTTTGTGCTCAATAAAGCCTTGATAATCAATGTAAAACAGGGCAATGTATTTTTGCTTGGCAATGGTTTCCAAGCTGTTGTCAAAAGGTGCGGAGGTGGTCAAGTAATCGGTAGGCATGGAAATACCCCAATAGTCAAAATTGCTAGTGACTCCCGCTTCGTAGTAGTTTTTGGCACTGCCGGAAATCCATCCACGTTGGGCAGCTTCTGCAAGGATGAAAGCAACTTCGGAGTAAGTCATCAAGCGGCCTTCGTTCGAGTTTGGCTCGCTGAAGAAAAACTGCGTCCTGAATTTTGACAAAAACGCATCGCCGCCCTTGTACTCGTAAGCGGGGCCGTCAACAATACCGTTTTTCATGCCGTCAATTTCGGGTGTGCCTGATGAAACAGAGTTGGCAGTAGGGTCTGCAAAAAACTCAAGTCGGGGGTCGTTGTAAGAGCGGAGTACTCCTTCCAAGGTCTCAGAAATACGGTACTCGTTGTAGGAACCTGACCGGTAGCGGTTGGCTTCGGTGATCGGCTGCGCATTGGGATAAGAGGTAAGGTAAACCAGTACCGCATTATCGTCGTTGCTACCCATCAGCGGGTAGGTGCTTGGGGCGCTGACGATTTTTGCAATATCGCCCTTGGCCATATTTTCATCCGCTTTGCTCAGACGCATGGCCACCCGCAAGCGCAGCGAGTTGGCGAATTTGCGCCATTTTTCCAGATCGCCATGGTAAATGATGTCGCCTTTTATGGAAGGAAGATCAGCGCCAGAAAGGAGTTGGTTGGCATTTTCCAGATTGGCCAAAAGCCCAGTATAAATATCTTTCTGAAAATCGAAGGCTGCCCCGTAGATTGGCTCATCTGCATTGGCTTGTGATGCTTCGGAAAACGGTACATCACCCCACATGTCCGTTAGGATGTGGAACATCCAAGACTGCATGATAAGCGAGACGGCTTCGTAGCTTGGGAGGTTGCTCTCTTTTGCTATTTGTTCCAAAGTCTTCGCATCACGGATGGACAAGTACAGTCTGTTCCAAGCGCCCGCCTGATCGCCCCAGTCAAACAAATCGAATTCTGTGAATACGATGCGGGCGCCATACTGCGCCATGAGGTTGCCCTCACTCCAAGCAGCGCCGACCATTTGATTGACGGCGTCGCGCTGGATGCCCGTCAACAGCAGTTCGGGGTTTTTGTCAATGGAACTGGTTACGTCGGGGTTGATATTTTCTACTTCAAAATTGTCGCAAGAGGGGAAAAACAATATCCCGCTCACGACGAAAAATATGGGAAGAAATAATTTTTTCATGTTTGATGTTTTTCGTGCTTGCTGGTCAAATGGTTTTCCTAAAACGTGAAAGAGGATGTTTGGAAAACCATTTGACCGCCAAGCATTTAATTAAAATTCGATGTCAATAGAGAAACCAAAACTGCGGGTGGATGGAACCGTGGCGTTTTCAACACCGGGCACATATTGGCCGCCGCCAAATGAGAGCAATTCAGGATCACCGTGGTTGAAGTCTTTTGCCCACAACCAAACATTGGTGCCGACAAAAGAGATCCTGGCCTTGCTGATGAAGGTGCGGCTCAAAACAGTACTTGGCAAATTGTAGCCGAGACTGACTTGGCGTAGTTTGATGAAAGTGGCATCGTACATCCCTTCCGTTTCATTGTCGCGGCGGTAACGGTTGTTGTGGTAGGCATTGGCGGGGACGATGATGTCATTTGGCGCGTACGAGACGTTGCCGTTGGCATCGACCACTTCTTTTACTCCAGCCCCAATGATACCATCCGTGTGAGTCTCGCCAGTTGATTCGTCGATATAGGTGATACCTGAATCAGTGATACCGTCGTGTGCCCCACCGAATTCAGGGTCACGGCCCCAAAGAGTTTCTACAACATTACCGGAAGTAGCAGCAATCAAACGAGTCCGGGACAGGAGATCGCCACCTTGCCGCCAGTCGAACAAGAAGCCAAGGGTAAATCCTTTATAAGTGATTTCGTTGTTCCAACCCAAAGTGAAGTCAGGGTTGAAATTGCCCAATTTGCGGAGCGTATTGTCCTGCTGAACCAAACCATTTTTGAAAATAACTTCCCCATAATATGGGCTGTTTTCATCTTCCACTTTCACGAGGCCAGTACCCCACATATCGCCGAGCGAGCCGCCTTTTTGGGCAACGAGTGTAATGCCATTGCCGCCGTAAACATACTGGTCAACCCCTTCAGGCAATTCGAGCACTTCGTTGGTGTTGCGGGAAAAGTTGAACATGGTCGTCCAGTTCAAGCCTTTTGGGATTTTCACCGGAGTCGCACTCAGCAACAATTCAACACCACGGTTGCGGATTTTCCCTGCATTGATAACCCGGGAAGTTTTGCCAGTGGAGTGGGGCAATTCAATCGCAAGGATCTGGTTTTCCGAAACACTGTTGTAAAAAGTAGCATCAATGCCCAAGCGGTCTTTGAAAAAGCGCAGGTCGGCACCGACTTCCACAGAAGTTTGTAGCTCAGGTTTCAAGTCGGTAGGAGGCAGTACATTGGAAGGGGAAGCGATGGCATTTTCGCCCCATGGCGTATCGCTGAACAAGTAAAAATCATTCAGGCGGAACGGGTCGGTGTCGTTTCCAACCTGCGCCCAACCAAGGCGGAGTTTGGCAAATGAAACTGGGCTGCTGGCTGGTAAGTCAAGCATTTCCGAAACAATAGCACTCAAAGAAGCGGATGGGTAGAAATAGGAATTATTTGCCGAAGGCAGGGTAGAAGACCAGTCATTGCGGCCAGTAATGTCGAGGTAGATCATGCTCTTCCAACTGAGTTCAGCGAAGCCGTAGAGCGAGTTGATCTGGCGTTCTGGACGGTCGATAGCTTGGATGAGGGGGCCGTTGGCATTGGTAAATGAATAGACTTCAGGAATCAAAAGAGAGTTGGCAGCGACGGCGTTGAAGTGGTTGCGTTGGATCATGCGGTTGCCACCAAAATTGGCGTTCACGTGCCAATCGCTGTTCACTTGCTTGTCGTAGCTCAAGAGGAAATCCAAGTTGGTTTCGTTGAAATTGATCTTGTCCTCTCGGTATTGTCCCGTTGGGAAACGCTGGGTGGAGTAAGCCCTTTTGATGAAACGGTATTCTTGGAAAAAATCACGACCCCCACGGAGCATAAAGCTCAAATCGTTGGTGATTTTGTACTTCGCCGAAAGGTTGCCAATGATGCGGTCTTTTTGCATGGCATTGGTATTTTCGTACATCGTGAAATACGGGTTGTCGTGGTAGTTGTAGTTGTAATTGAACTGTTGAAATCCTTCCAAACCGTTCTGCCAGTAATCACGCAGGCCACGAACATCGATATGTTGACCCCACCAAACGAAAAGGTACATAACGGACTCTGTGCCGTATCCGTTTACGTGGCGGTTGTCGCTTTCGCTAAGGATGTAGTTTGTTTTGGCGGAAACGGTCAAACGGTCGGAAAGGTGGTAGTCTCCCGAAAAGGAAACCGTATTTCTCCTGAGATCAGTATTTGGCAGAATACCTTTTGTGTCAAAGTTGGTGTAAGAAACCCGGAAGTTCCCTTTGTCGTTGCTGCCGAAGAAAGAGACGTTGTTGGTCAGGGTACGCCCCGTTTCCACGAAGTTGTCAATCGGGCTGCCAGGGTCGGTAAACGGGGTTGGGGTAATGGTCCCACGACGGTTGAGGTCAACACCACTTGGCCCAAGGATAAAGTCGAGGCCATGGACATCGCCACCCCGAAGCCCATTAGAAGTGGGCGAATCGTGCTGAGCGATCAATTGCCCCTGCATCCGTGGGCCCCAGCTTTCGTCGACTCCATCGAAGGTGCCGTTGCCGTAGCCATCCACAAATGAAAAATCAAAATTTTTCCCCTGACCGTAAACCCGCTGGTATTCAGGGCCTTTCAGCATGTTTTCAAAAGAGGTTTTGGAGCTGATGGCTACGCCGATACCCCTTCTGTTTTTACCAGATTTGGTCGTGATGATAATAGCACCATTGGCAGCCCTTGAGCCATAAAGTGCGGTAGCGTTAGCGCCTTTCAAAACAGAGATGGACTCAATATCGTCTGGGTTGATTTCGCCGGCACCGTTGCCGTAGTCAATGTTCATATTGCTCGCGATGCCACTTGTGTTTGTCCGCGTGTCGGTTGTGTTATTGATGGGAGTGCCGTCCACCACAAAGAGAGGTTGGTTATTACCGCCCAAAGAAGAGTAGCCACGGATAACCACACTGGCGGATTGGCCCGGGCCAGTACCATTTGTAACTACTTGTACCCCAGCGGCACGTCCGGCAAGGGTACTTACGAAGTTGGCGTCGCTGGACTCGGTAATATCACTACCGTTCAACTCTTGCACCGCGTATCCCAATGATTTTTCATCACGGGTAATGCCGAGCGCAGTTACGGTAACTTCGTCCAACTGGAGACCTTCCGAAAGAGAAACGTCAACGGATGCTTGGCCGTTTACAGGCACTTCTTGGGTGTCGTAACCGACGTATGTAAAAATAAGAATGCTGTTCGCATCGGGCACCCGGATTTCGTAGAGGCCATCGATGTCGGTGATGGTTCCGGCGGTTGAACCTTTTACCATCACGTTTACTCCAATAAGTGGATCGTTGGTAGAGGCTTCTTTTACAACCCCTTTTACACTCATTTGTGCAAAAGCTTGTAATCCAAAAAACACTAGTGAAGAAATAAGGAAGAATCGGCGCAATAGGGCAAAAAGCCCCATGTGCCTTTGCGCAGGTAAGGCAAGTTTCATAATTTTGAATTTTAAGATTATCGAATTCAGGGCAAATGCTTCCTAAGCTGGAGCATTGCCCTTTTCTTTTGGCCGAAAGGGGTTATTTGGCAAAAATCCGAACTTAAAGAGAGGCGAGGAAGGTTAGCCGGGAAAGAAAAGATGAATGTTTCATTAAGGCAGTGTTAAGCCCTTTGCTCCTTGATTATCAATAGGTTAAGAATTAAATTGCTTTGAAATAATGTTCTGGCTATTTTCTATCAGTATGGTGAAAAATGCCCAATGCTCTGCGGTCACCTTGTAATCTTCGGTCTTCGCCTCCTCGTCTACTTTCCTGATTAAAATGGAGTCTTCGAAGTATGGATGCCCTTCAAATGTTTTCGCTTCTTCCTCGCTCATCGGGCCGCCTTGGAAACGTAGGGTTTCTTTGCTCGCTTCGGAAAGCTCTTGGTAATAGTTTGGGTCAGCAAAACAGAGGTAGCGTTTGGAAGCGACATGGTTTTTCACGGTAGTATAAATGCGTTCGGAAAAACCCCGGTCTTTTAGGAATTTTTCTCCCCATTGGTCGTGCGCTTCAACTCCCCAATCACCCATAGTTTGGAAAATAGCATGTTCATTTTCCAGTGGATATAGGTGGCCAATGTCATGAAGGAAGGCTGCTAATACCAACTCATGGTCGTAGCCTTTTTCTTTTGCGATCAACCCCGCTTGTACGGCATGGGAAAGCTGGGTGCAGCGTTCGCCATATTCAATATGACCGTGTTTGTGGAACAGGTTGAGGATTTCCTGTGTCGTGCTGTTCAATGCCATAAGCCCGTTTTTTAAAGTAAAAAAATGCGAAGACGGTACACCCCAAACCCACAATACCAATGACGTACATGATCTGGATGAAATACTCGTACACCGATATGTTTTTGTAAAAAATCTCTTTTACCAACAAGATCCCTACACTTCCGAGATAGCTGAATGCGTCGGCGACATAGATCAGGAAACCTGCATTGCTTTTAAAGTCGAACACTGCTGAAATGCGCTCAAATACCATACTGCCCATGGGGACATAAGCCAAATATGCCCCCAACCCCGAAAGTGTCATCCAGACAAGAGGAGAGTTGAAACGGGTGTGTTCAAAAACCAAGGTGCTGGCCAATAAAATGACCAGTCCCCCACCCATCAGGATTTGCATGTAAAGCAGCGCTTGCAGGTTGTTTTTGATTAAAACAAAAAGACTGAGGGCTACTAAAATACCCAATGTGATGAAGATTTCTGTTTGCGAAAAAACAGCGGCGGAGTTGCCATAACCGAGTTGTTCCCAAAGTTCTGCGGAGAAGTTGTCCCGCAAATCCCGAAAAGCCGTGGTCAAAAACAGTAGTATCGTCAGTGCGGTCAGGCCAGGTGCTAAACCCATGACCATGCGCCGTCTGTCCTCTTTATTCATCGGCACTCTTTTTTTGCGGAAGCGAATGTCTTCTACTTGAGGGGGCGGCACTTTTTCGATAAGCCAAACGCCGAGGAAAAGTGGCAAAATGAACAATGCCCCTGTGCAGAATGGCATCCAAAATTCCGTCACCCCGAAAACGTTCATCAAATATTTTCCGATAGATTTGGTCATGCCAGAAGCCATGATGTAGCTGGCCGTAAGCAGGGCGGCGAGCAGTTCCGTTACGGTTCGGCCTTCGAGGTAGGAAAACACCAAGCCCCATATCATACCCAATGGGATACCGTTCAAGAAAAGGAAAATGAACTTGAACTCTTTTGGTGCCAATGCAAAACCCAGTAAAGCCATTTCTGCCAAGAGGATGAAAAGGATAATAGAGGTGGCTCGTCTTTGATGATTTAGCCCAGAAATAAACCGGATTCCAATGAATTTGGAAAGTGCATACCCAACTACCTGAGAAATGACCAGTAGTACCTTGAACCCTATACCAAACACCTCCAACCCCTCGAAGGTAGCCGCAGCGAAGGGCTTCCGAAAAGCATACATGCTGAAGTAAATGACAAACGCACTTAACCCAGCATGAAGGACAAGACGTAGATTGTTTTGCATAAATAGGAGGTGGCAAGTTTAGGGGAGGATGATTCGAGGCATACATTTACCACCTACATCCGAAGTGCGAAGTACCTACGGAGGGATTAACCCAACATGAAAACAGGTTTAATAAAAAATGATATTTGTGTTAGGGGGAGATTAAGAAAAGTTGGACAGGGGTGGAATGTTTTTACAAATAAAATGGATTGGAAAGGGTTTGGATAAAGCACATGAAAAGAAAAAGCCTTGACACAACTTTTGCATGTCAAGGCTTTGAAACGTGGTCCCACAAGGGCTCGAACCTTGGACCCTCTGATTATGAGTCAGATGCTCTAACCAACTGAGCTATGGGACCTTAAATCTGGTTGATGAGATGTTTCAACATAGGATTACAACTCATTGTTAATAAGGAGGCGCAAAGCTAAGGAATGAATGGTATATTATCAATAAAAGTTCAGCCCGCTTTTGTTAACTGAAAACGGACATACTTGATAGACTTGCCGATAGCCAGGTGTTTTTTTTCGTAAAAAGTTTTGAATTCGAGCTCGGGCATGGGCAGTGGTTTGGAGTAAATATCATCGTCGTGGTAGAGCAGCTGGAAGTCTTGCTGATTGGCCAAGGTTTCGAGGGTAAATTCGTAAAGCGTCGGGTCATCGGTTTTGAGGTGGATGATGCCTTGGTCTTTTAGTATTTTTTTATAGTGCTGCAAAAAATTGGAAGAAGTCAGCCGTCGGTTGGATTTGCCCTCCTTTAGGAAAGGGTCGGCGAAAGTGATCCAAATTTCCTCGACTTCATTTTCTTCAAAAAACAAAGCGATCTGCTCGATGCGGGTACGGAGGAAAGCGGCATTTGGGATGCCTTCGTCCAGTGCTTCCTTGGCTCCCCGCCATATTCTGGCCCCTTTGACATCAACGCCGATAAAGTTCCGATCTGGGAAATGCTTGGCGAGGCCGAGGGTGTACTCGCCTTTGCCACAGGCCAGTTCGAGCGTAATGGGGTTGGTATTGCCAAAATGTGTGCTGGCCCATTTCCCTTTTAGGAAAACCTCCTCTCCATTTTTCCCGGCAAGGGAGGGGTTGGAGGAATCAAAATTCTCATACACGTTGGGAAAAGAAAGGACTTCTGCGAATTTCAGTAGCTTGTTGCGCTTGCTCATTAATCAAAAAAAGGTTGATGAAAAGTTGATAGGGAACGGTCGATGAGAGTTGATGATGGGACACCTGCTCTCTTCAGTCTTTTATCAATTTTTAAAAAAGGCCGCAAAAATCGGAAAAGATTTTACATTTTCTCTAATTGTTCGAGCAGCCATTTTCGCTCCATGAGAGGGTCGGCTGATTCGATTTCTGATTTTAACTTTTCGATCTGCTCCTTGTCGTTGGGGAAGACTTTCAGCAATTTCTTTGTATAGGTTAAAAGGTTTTTGAAGACGGCCTTGTGATAGCCCATTACTTTTTTGCGCTGGATGTAGGCACGCATACTGTCGATGAGCGAATCAAGGGCCCCGAACTCGTCCAGTTCGTAATACATTTTTAGCAACATCGTTTTGGCCAAAAGGCTCATCAAGATATCGTCGGTGTCGTATTGCGCAAACATGGGCATGGCCTTGTCATACTCTTTCCGTTCAAAATGCAACCTGGCACGGTAGAAACGGACATAGTTGTTGCGGTGTTTTTCTTCTAAGTAAAGGTTGTTGTTTAGGATAAAATTTTCTACCCATTTGAATTCATTCAAATTCAGTGCAATTGAAATGGCATTCCCAAAGGTGAACCTAGAGAGTATCCCATTTTCCAAAAAGATTTTTTTTCTCATCCCCAAGTCATAGAGTTCGAATGACTCCCTAAAGTAGGAGTCATTTCCAGCATTGATTTGCGCAATGCCATAATTGATGGCCAATAAATAAATAACCCTGATCTCGTCCGTTGGAAATAGATCGCTATAGGATTTGATTTGGTTCTTCAATTGTTGAAAATGAACTTCTTCTTTTCTATCAGAAATAGCTTTATAGCTATAATAATATATAGAAATAGCGGGTATCTCAAGGTATCGTTGATCAGTTTCAATACTTGATAGAATATCCTTTAGCAAATACATTTGGTATTCCGTTTTGTAAACAGCCTGATGGGAGAGCATGATGCAACTCAGTTTCAATTTGTTAGTCAAGAAAGCAATGTCGTTGGCGTCGGAAACTTCCTGCAAATTCAAAGGGACATCCCGGCCCAATCCGCTCAAATAGCTGTACTGTTCAAACTGTAGGGCATATTCGTTTTCATAATATTGATGGTTGCGGTAAGGTTGGCTTTCTTGGATTTTCTGACTGGTGTCCATCGCTTTTTTGAACAGTTTGGGTAGTTGTCGTTGGCGGTAGACATTGGCTAGAATTGTCTGGGAGTGTACTTCATCTTTGAACAGTTCGTTGTAAGCCAAAAAGGATTCAATCGCTTTAAATAGGAAATGGATACATTGACGCATTTCGCTGTCATTGTACGTTCTTTTGGGGAACACCTGTTTAAATGCCCGCTCTTTTGTCAGGTATTTGTCTGAGAATAAATGCTGTCCGGCCAGCAAATATTCGTACAAATCGATCACATCTTGCCGTAGGTTGTGGGCCGGGGAGTTGAGCCATTTTCGGAATTCCCGCGCCTCTTTTTTGTCAAAAGTCCTTAGGATGGATATTAGATTACTTTTTTCCATGAAAAAATCATTAAACAACTATTTTTTTATTCAACAAAATTGAAAATATGAAATACCTCGTAAATGTCAATAAAATAAGGGAATTCAGTTTATTGAGTAAAGTTTATTTTAACAATTTTTGGTATTTTTTATTCAACAAATGCCGAATTCTGTCCTTGTTTTCAGGGAATGTACTTCCCACATTTGTATCGTCAACGAATAAAGATAGATTTCATCTACCCATGACTCAATACACAACATACTACCTCCATGCTGCCAACTCTTTTCTAAGGTTGGGGAAAATGCTGCTCCTAGCAGGGTTGGTTTTGTTGTGTACGAGAACGTTCGCCCAAGGTTGGGAGATCTACTTTGGTGGTAACTTCGAAGACTGGGGCAATTCCATTATCCAGACCAAAAATCAGGACTACATCATTGCAGGGTTTACAGAAGGATTTGGTGTTAACAACACCGCCGTTTACGCAGTGCGTACCGATGTAGATGGGCGAAAAATTTGGGAACGAACATTTGACGAAGGGCATATATCTCGAGGCTATTCCATTTTAGAAACCGATGACGAAGCTTTCTTAATTGTGGGGGAAATCATTAATGTTCCCCAAGACTTTCAGAAAAATGTTTATCTCTTAAAAATCGACAACAGAGGCGAACTGCTTTGGAGCAACCAGTATGGTGGTGCCGATAATGACATCGGCTGGCGTGTTATTCCATCTGCTACCGATAACGGTTATTTAATCGTAGGTAGCACTAGAAGTTCTGGCAATGGCGGTAACGACATCTTTGTTGTCAAGGTGGATGAAAACGGGACCGAGCAATGGAGCCATACTTACGGTACCGTCGGGGACGATCAAGGCAAAGGCATTGTAGCCACCAACGATGGTTACCTGATCACCGGGAGCGCTTTCAACCCTGCCAGCACGTTTGCGGATATTTATTTATTGAAAATAGATTTTAATGGAAATGTAGTATGGGCCGATAAGTTTTTTGGCTCGCCTGCATTTGATGAGGGACAAAACATTATTGCAACAGCCGATGGAAATTTTGCCATTATTGCAACCAGCGATTCACGTGCTTTTTTGTTAAAAGTTGATCCTGCTGGAAATAAGATTTGGTCAAAAACTTTCAACACGACACTCGGGGCAGAAGCTTACGATTTGATCGAGACCCCGAACGGCGACCTCATTTTTACCGGGTTTGTGGAGATTGATGCAACCAATGCCGATGCTTTCTTGGCACGATTCGACACCAATGGCAATGAACTATGGCGCAACATAATTGGAAGGGGCAGCCATTTTGATTCGGGACAAAGCTTAATACAAACAGCTGATAAAGGATTTGCGGTAACCGGTTACAACTCGTTGTTTGGGGTGCTGTTCAATGACGTCACCTTTATAAAAACTGACCAAAACGGGAGCGTGTACACCAACCACTTGTCGGGAAAGGTATTTATTGATGAGAACAACGACTGTGGTTACAACATCGGGGAAGAGGGTTTGCACGAATGGATTGTTTCAGCCAGATCGGCCGATAAAACATTCTTTGGAACTTCTGACGGTGAAGGCAATTACGACATAACCATCGATACGGGCGAATACTCAGTGACTGTCTATGTAAAAAATGAATACTGGGCATCTTGTGTAGCTGCTTACAATGTCAGCTTCAACACCCAATATGATACACTGACAAGAAACTTCCCTATACTGAAAAGTACGCTCTGTCCTCTATTGGAAGTGGATGTGTCTGCTCCTGTTGCTCAAAACTGCTCGAACATTGGCTATTCTGTAGATTACTGCAACTACGGTACACAGGGTGTGGCCAACCCCATCATTGAGATTATCCTTGACGAAAATCTTACTTTGACAGGAGCAGACCTCCCCTTTACTGTTGATGACAGCCTGTATGTGTTTGAGTTGGACCCACTAGGCATTGATGAATGTGGTAGTTTTTATTTTTCCGCTGAGTCATCGTGCAATGGAGTGCCGTTTGAAGCTTACACTGTTAGTGCCCATATTTATCCTGATTCTATTTGTTTTCCTGTATCGGGTTGGGATATGTCAGACATTAAAGTGAACGGCTATTGCGATGCCGATTCAGTCAGGTTTGAAATTGAGAACAAGGGCAATGGGAACATGGCGAACCCTCTTGAATTTATAGTGATTGAAGATCAGGTGCTCGCCAGAGAAGGTTCTTACAACCTTTCAGCAGGACAACAATTTAAAACTGCCGTTGAATCAAATGGAAAAACATACCGCTTGATTGCCCAACAGGCCCCTGGCCATCCGGGCAATAGTTACCCGACCATAGCCATTGAAGGCTGCACGACCGGAGGAAGTATTTCCACTGGCCACGTTACCGAATTGCAGGAAGACGAAAACGATCCGTTCGTTTCCGTCGACGTACAGGAAGCTATCAGTCCAACCGATTACATTTTTATGCGAGGCTATCCCAAGGGTTACCTTAAAGACGGGGACTATCTCATCCCAGCAAACACCCCCCTCCAGTATCACATTTATTTTCAGAATTTAGGAACTGATACCATCCAGCATTTGACGATCCGGGATACCTTGCCGGAAAGCCTCGAATTGGTCTCTGTTGTGCCGGGGGCTAGCAGCCACCCTTACCAATTCGAGGCTTACAGCAATGGTGTGCTCCGGTTCACCTTTGAAAATCTTAACCTCTCTCCTGGCAGCGACACTGCCTCCATTGGGTTTGTACAGTTTAAAGTATCTCAGAAGCCGAACAACCCGGATGGAACCGTTATCCCAAACAGTGCCGCTGTCTTTTTGGGCTACGATGCGCCAGGACAGACCGCTACCGTCACGCATGTCGTCGACACCTCGGAAGTACGTGAAATGATTTTGACAGATGTGTCTGAGCCTTTTGTGCCAGATCTGAAAGTAAATGCTTATCCCAATCCGTTTACTTCATCCATTGTGTTTGAAATAAAAGATTACCAAGACCGATTTAAACTTTTGACATTGACAGTGTTCGATATGAGCGGACGCATGGTGCGCCAGGAGAAAGCTTCTGGTAGCCAGCTCCAACTGACAAGGGGTAACCTGCTTGCGGGGTTATACAGCTTTAGGTTGGAGGGCGATGGCCTGTTGCTCAACACCGGGAAAATAATAGTGCGATAAAACACCCAATTTCCGTTTTGCTAAAAACTGATCGAATGAAAGGAGTTAGATTCTTTTGTTCTACTCGAAATCTATTTTCAAAACCGATTACATTTTTCAAAACCGATTGCCACGCCGTCTAATTTTTTACCGATTACAACTCATTTTTGTCACCGATTACATTTGTCTTCAGACCGATTACACCTTTTTTTCAAACCGTTTATTTGATACCGACTTTTAACCAAAAACCGATTATTCCCAGACCGATTGAAACTTTATCGCACAACCATTATCCCACGAACCTGTCCCTCTGTTCCCCCGATCCTCGGGGGAACTTTTTGTTCCTTTTTGTTCCTTTCTACCCCATCAAGACCTAAAGAAATTAACCGTTATTTTTCATGAGATTATAATTTGTGGCCATGCTTTGGACAGCATGGTCTTTTTTTTTTGGCAATTATACTGCATGTATTTTTTGTTAAAACATACGCTCAAGTACTGGCAGTGGACTGTTTGGAATTAGGTTTTAAAAAAAAAATATGATAATGTCCAGAAAAGTGTGTCAAGAATAAATTCCTAACTTAGAAAAAAAATTGACACATGAGAAAAGGGCAAAAAAACAGTCAAGACCAAGGGTTTGACTATAAAAAATTCGAAACGGAAGCCTTGGCGGGCCTACAATCAGGCAAAGGGCTGATTGGCGAAGACGGGATTTTGCGGGAATTGATGCGCCATTTGGTACAAAGCTCTTTAGAAGGCGAACTACAGCACCATCTAAAGGAAAGCAAATCCAAAGGCGGGGCTAACCGGCGAAATGGCCATACTTCAAAAACCATCCAAACCCATGTTGGGCCGATACAGATCCACCCACCACGGGACCGGGAAGGCGACTTTGAACCCCGGCTTGTCGGCAAGTGGGACAGGAAACTGAACAGTGGGTTCGATGCCCAGATCATTGAGCTGTACAGTTTGGGCAACAGTTTGGAGGACATCCAGTTCCATTTGAAACGGATGTACGGGGCCGAACTGAGCACCAGCCAATTGAGCACGATCACGGAACAGGTCAGGGGGGATATAGAAAAATGGCAAAAACGCCCGTTGCAAAGTTTCTATATCCTTTTGTACCTGGATGCCATCCATTTTAAGGTCCGGGAAAACGGCAGGGTCATCACCAAGGCAATTTACACGGTTTATGGGGTGCAGGCCGATGGGTTCCGTGATGTTTTATGCCTTTATGCGGGGCAGGGTGCAGAGGGCGCAAAGGGATGGGGGCGTGTATTGGAGCATATCAAAGACCGGGGGGTTGAAGACGTACTGTTCTTCTGTGTGGACGGGCTTGGTGGTTTTAAAGAGGCCATTTTGGAAGTCTACCCGCAATCGGTTGTCCAGCGGTGCATCGTGCATATGATCAGAAATTCCCTCAAGTTTGTGGATGATGCGGATATCAAACCCTTGATAAAAGATCTAAAGAAGGTCTACCAAGCTGATACAGAGCCACAGGGACTGGGGGCTTTGAGCGGCTTTGGGCAGGTTTGGGACGGGAAATACCCCGAAATTGCAAAGGCATGGCGGAAAAATTGGACAGAGCTCACCGCTTTCTTTGGCTTTAATTGGGCTGTCCGCCGAATAATGTACACCACCAATGCCGTAGAGGGGCTCCATCGGATGCTGAGAAAAACAACCAAGGCCAAAGGGGCTTTCGTTTCTGAAAACGCTTTGATGAAGTTGCTGTACCTGACCTTACAGCGAAAAGAAAAGGTCTGGAAAAGGCGGGTCCATGCTTACAAAGCCATTCAGAGAAACCTGGCCAGAGAGTTTGGGGACAGGTTTGAAAAGCATGTCAAAAACTAATTTTTTAATGACACACTTTTCTGGACGTTATCAAAAATATCTGTAAGAATCTTGTTAGTAGGCGATACTTTTCTTTTTACCTTCGTCAGAACAACGCATTATTTTTTAACCATTTTAAACAAGCACATTATGTTCAAAGAATTTAAAGAATTCGCCATGAAGGGCAACCTCCTCGACATCGCCGTTGGTTTTGTCATGGGTGCTGCTTTTGCAAAAGTTATTTCCGCATTTACAGGAGGAATCGTATCCCCACTGATCGGTCAGGTAATGGGAAGTAAAGACCTATCTTCTTTTAAATGGGTACTCACGCCTGCCCAAGTAGGGGCGGATGGAGTAGAAACAGCAGCCGAAGTTGCGGTGATGTACGGGAATTTCATTACCAATGTCATTGACTTCTTGATCATTGCTTTTGTCATGTTCATGGTCGTTAAAGGGGCTAATAGCTTAAAGAGAAAAGAAGAGGAAGCACCTGCAGCACCTGCTCCTCCAGCTCCAGAAATTGTACTGCTTGAACAGATCAGGGACTTACTCAAAAAATAGTTTTTGATAAAGGCTCTGTATTCAATAGCCCTGTCGGATTTCTTCGACAGGGCTTTTTGGTTTTAAGCCATCGTCTTTTTAAAAAAATCCGAACTTTCCCGAAAATAATATCAACATGCCCAACCTGATCCAACAAGCGTACGACCCCGAGCATTTCCGCCAGCAAGGCCATGAACTCATCGATTTATTGGCTGATTACTTTACGGACATGCAAAGCAGAAATCCTTCAAAAAAAGTGCTCGAATACGAGTCGCCAGAAGATTTATATGGCCAGTGGGAAAAAGATTTGGAAAATGCGCCGCACACTGATGAAATGCCTTTTTTCAAAACCATGCTCCACGACATCATCCACATGCACCACCCAAAATATTTGGGGCATCAAACCTCGGTCGTGGCCCCGATGGCGGCACTGTCAGAATTGCTTGGGGCGGCCCTCGATCCAGGAATGGGGGTGTATGAACAGGGTACTTCGGGGGTCGTGATCGAGCGGCTGTTGTCCAAAAAATTGGGAAGCTTAATCGGTTGGGACGACCGCTGCGATGGATTTATGACCTCCGGTGGGACTCTTGGGAATTTGACAGCCCTGCTCTGTGCCCGTCAGGTAATGGTCGGGCATGACGTTTGGGAAAATGGATACCAAGGAAAGCAGTATGCTTTTATGGTCTCGTCGGAAGCGCATTACTCTGTTTCCAGGGCCATCAAAGTAATGGGCATGGGCAACAGGGGAGTTGTTCAAGTGCCAGTGGATGAAAGCTACCGCATGCGGGTTGATTTGTTGCCCGACTATTTTGCAAAAGCTAAAGAGGAAGGCATTACCGTTATTGGGGTGGTGGCCAGCTCGTGTGCCACAGCAACAGGTAGCTATGACCCAATCCATGCGATTGCCGATTTTTGCGAAGCTGAAAAACTATGGCTGCACGTGGACGGCGCCCACGGCGCCTGTGTTTTGTTTTCCAAAAAGTATAAACATTTATTGGACGGCATAGATCGGGCTGACAGCGTCATTATGGATTTCCATAAAATGTTGATGACGCCCAAATTGATCACTTCGGTCTTGTTTAAAAGAGCGGAAAACGCCTACCAAACCTTTGCCCAAAAAGCATCCTACCTCTGGGATAAAGACGAAGGCCACGAATGGTACAACTTAGGGAAGCGCACTTTCGAATTGACCAAAAGTTTCATGAGCATCCGGGTGTACACTATGTGGCGGACTTATGGCGAAGCCATTTTTGCAGAGAATGTGGAACAACTCTATGATCTGGGGAAAACATTTACCGAAATAATAAAAGCCAGCTCAGATTTTGAAGCGGCTTTGGAGGAGCCTGAATCGAACATTGTCTGTTTTCGCTATTCGAAAACAGGTTGGACGGAGGAACAAATCGAAGCAGCTAATTTAAAAATAAGGGAACGTTTGGTTCAGAATGGCAAGTATTTCATCGTGCAGACAAGGGTGCAGGGGAAATTATTTTTACGGTCGACACTGATGAACCCATTTACCAAAAAGCAGGATTTGGAGGGTCTGTTGCAGGAAATAAGAGACTTGGGAAAAGGCAGGTGATTATCTTTTAGTTACCCGATAGCGCTTGACCACTTTCCCGTTTTCCTTGACGATGGCAAGATAGCTGCCTTTGGGTAGGTGGCTCGTCCTGACAGTTTTTAGATATTCCCCGGAGGGTTGGTTGGAAAGTTCGATCTTGGAAACTTCCTGAAGTTTTTTGTTGATGACCCGGATGATGACGTTGCTCTTGTCTACTAATTCATATTTCACTTTCACATCGCCACTGGTGGCATCGGCCATTACCATTGGGCAACTTTCCCAATTAGCAGTTTCATCTACGGTAGGAGCTTGTCGAATAGAGGGCCCCCGGCTCATATCTACTAAACCAGACCGGGCCGCCAATATTTCTTCCCCTCTACCATATTGTGCCGGATCGCTCATCGGTATCGTAATGACATCGCCTGCGGGAGGGCTCCAAATATTCAGGCCGATCGGGGTTTTGAATACGTTCTGAGGGTCAATGTCGGCAACCCTGTCGGCGCCATCGGTTTTCACAAACCGGATTTCTATTTTTTCCTCGTCCACAAATATCCAGTGGAATTGATTGAAGCTGCCGCTGGCCCGTGTCCAAGGTTTGTCGTCATCATTATTTCGGAGCGGAGCTCCCCAACAACCTTCCCCAATGTAAACAGTCCCCTCGTTATCGTCGCGGATGAAACCTTCCGCACTGCCCGACCCTTTGCTTGGCCTGATAGGATAAGTGGCTTTGACAACGTGGGCATCGCATTCGACAGCTACATTCATATGATACTGTAGGAAGAGTGGTGCCCAATAAACGACTTGGTCATGCTTTTCTGCTTTTCTCTGCGTATGTGGCCGCATCGGGTGGTGGTATTGGGCGATTTTCCATTGAACTGGCGCATTACGGTTAAGGTCTTTTTGCAGCCATTCTTGTTGCTCGTCCCTAACAGGTATCATAGTGTTCAAGGTATAAATGCGGAGCAGGTCACCGCCAAGATTGAGGGCGTAGGTGACGTTTTTTGACTGGATGTCAAATATTTCCGCCAAGGTAGCATTGCTTGATTCATGATTGCCACGGGCAGGGATGATGGGTGTCATACGTCCATCTTTTGCAATCGTCAATTGCCAATCGTCGAGCCACTCGACCCACTCAGCATCGGTGTCGCCTGCCGTAAAATCACCTCCAAACATGACACAATGTGGGCGGAGCTTGCCTACCAAAATATTGGCATCTTGTCGGGCCGCACGATAATTTCGGCTGTCGCCACCAGCGATGATGGAAAGTCTTTGGTCGGGGGTATTAGGGGCGGTGGTGAAAAACAATTGGCGGCTTTGCCCTTCGCTGTCTTTCACCAAAAAATAATAGGATCTGTTGGGCAATAATCCGGTCAGCCTGACAAAATGGTTGTTCATGCCTTTGGCGACAAGCACCTGGTCGGCCTGTTTTTTTACAGCATAGCTATTAGCATCATCCCCGTAGTCGTTGATATCCAAATGTAGAACGGGGTGTTCCCCCGACACTTGGTCCCAAGCGATCACAGCAGCCGTTGATGGGTTGTCCTGCCAAACGATCCTGAACCGCTCCGACTTAGCGAGTAGTTGAAAGGTAGTCAGAAGCAGAAGGGATGAGTGAATAATTTTAATGCTGTTGCTCAACATCCAGTATGTGTTTTTTTGAAAACTTTCGGCACAGATCACTTTATCGTTGCTCAAATATACTGATCCAAACCGTTCCTTGGCTAAAAAATGGGAAGTGCAAGGTTAAAAAGAAATTCCAACAGGTTTTATTGTAAATTTGCCGCTCTTTTTTGGTCAGGTGGGGATTTGATGTTAAAAACCACTTGAACCGGAAGATTGTTTTGCAAAATTCATTCCCTACCCATTGTTGCAAAAAGTTGCACTGGAAGGGAAAATCCAAAAGATTCTTCTTTAAGTTAGAACATTGAAAATTAATATTATACCCAAGATGCGGAGCAGCATGTTCCTTGCTTTTTGGAAACGTCCCAACAGCCTGCCCCGAATCTACCTCGGGGTGTTCCTCCAAGGGTTTCTAAGGGCCGAGCAGGATGACCAATCAAAGCTTGCATGATCGTTCGGCCCGCACGGGATGGGTTTGATAATGAATGGTCTTATGGGTCACATTATTAATTTTCAATGTTCGAGTCTTTGGGAAGTGTCACCACTGATTAAACGGGTTTTACCTTCCAATGCAACGCAACAGGAAAATAAATAACAATGACAAAAGACAACCTTGTTTTTGATCTGATTGAAAAAGAACTTGAGCGTCAGCGCACTGGTATCGAGTTGATCGCCTCTGAAAATTTCACCAGCCAAGCAGTTATGGACGCCATGGGCACTTGCTTGACCAATAAATATGCGGAAGGCTATCCCGGCAAGCGTTACTATGGTGGTTGTGAAATAGTGGATGAAATCGAGCTGCTTGCCATTGAACGCCTGAAGGAGTTGTTCGGTGCGGAATACGCAAATGTGCAACCGCATTCCGGCGCTCAGGCCAATGCTGCGGTTTTCTTGGCTTGCCTCAATGCAGGTGATAAAGTACTTGGCCTCGATCTCGCTCATGGAGGTCATTTGTCGCACGGTTCCCCCGTCAATTTTTCGGGCAAAATTTTCCAACCGGTTTTTTATGGGGTAGAGGAAGCAACGGGTAGGGTGGACATGGATAAAGTGGAGGAGAAAGCCATTAAAGAACAGCCAAAATTAATTATCTGCGGTGCCTCCGCTTATGCCCGCGATTGGGACTACAAGCGCTTCCGTGAAATTGCTGATAAAGTAGGGGCTTTGCTTTTGGCCGACATCGCCCACCCCGCTGGCCTAATTGCTGCGGGGCTGCTCAACGACCCCATGGAGCATTGCCACATCGTAACTTCTACCACGCATAAAACCCTCCGTGGCCCACGTGGTGGGATCATCATGATGGGGAAAAATTTTGAAAACCCTTGGGGCCGAACCACCAAGAAAGGACCGTCATCAAAATGGCAACCGTTCTAAATAGTGGTGTTTTCCCAGGCACGCAGGGTACTTTGGAACATGTGATTGCTGCCAAAGCCATTGCATTTGGCGAGGCATTACAGCCTGAGTTTAAAGTTTATGGTCAAAAAGTGATCGACAACGCACAGGCGATGGCCAAAGCGTTCACCGACAAAGGATATAAGATTATTTCTGATGGAACCGACAACCATCTCATGCTGATCGATCTCCGTTCGAAGAATGTCACAGGAAAACAAGCCGAGGAGGCGCTCGTGCAAGCCGACATAACCGTCAATAAAAACATGGTTCCTTTCGACACGCAATCGCCCTTTGTTACATCGGGCATCCGCGTGGGGGCGGCGGCGATCACGACCCGGGGCTTCGATGAGGCCGACTGCGTAAAAGTGGTTGATTGGGTGGACGGCATCGTCAACAACATCGATGATGCAGAGTTTATCCAGCATACAAAAGGTGAAATAAATGCTTTTATGGAGCGGTTCCCACTCTATGCCGGCAGTTTAGTTTCTTAAAAAAATAGTTGATGAATAGTGCCGCCGCAGTAGGTTATACTATAAAGCTCCCCCAATTTGAAGGGCCCTTCGATTTGCTACTCTTTTTTATCGAAAGGGATGAGCTGGATATTTACAATATTCCTATCGGAAAAATCACCGAAGACTTCCTTGCCTATATCCGGGAGATGGAAGCCCTCAATGTTGACCTCGCCAGTGAGTTCATTTTGGTGGCGGCCACCCTGTGCCGCATCAAGGCTAAATTATTGATCCCCCGGAAGCCGCTGGACGAAGAAGGCAATGAAATCGACCCCCGGGAAGAATTGGTCCGCCGACTACTGGAGTACAAGCGCTATAAGTCTGTTTTGGATGAAATGCGCCAGTTGGAAGAAAGGCGGGCACTGCAAGAACCAAGAGGCAATGTCACCCGGGAATTGCGGAAAATTGCCTCGGTCGCCTTGGTGGACGTAGAATTGGAGAGCCTGACCCTTTTTGGTTTGTTGAAAACTTTCGAACGGTTGGTACGAAGGATGGATGAAGATAAGTCGAGGGTCGTCCACACCATTGTCAAATGGTCCTACACTATTGCTGACCAAAAGGAATATCTTTTTTCCAAACTCAGGCCTGGGGAAAAAACGGATTTTGAATCCATGTTCATGCGGCTGGACAACCGTATCCATGCCATCGTCACATTTTTGGCCTTGTTGGAATTGCTCAATCTGCAACTCTTGGACATTGTGCAAGGTGAAGGGTCCAATAATTTTTGGATCATGCTGAACGATGAAAAAGAGGTGGCAGCGGAAATATTGGAAGAAGAGGAATAGTAGACAGTTCAGCATCCTGCAGAATACATCACAACCTTATTCCGTCAAGCCGTTACCAGATTGCATAAAACTTACCCATGCAAACCAACCAAATTTTCAAGGGCCTAAAAATAGTTGAGCTCGCCAGTGTCCTCGCCGGCCCGGCCGTTGGGCAGTTTTTTGCAGAATTGGGCGCCACCGTCATAAAAGTAGAAAATAGCCAAACTGGTGGCGACGTGACCCGCCGCTGGAAACTCCCGCAAGAAAATAAAAACGATCCATTTTCCGCTTATTACCACAGCACCAATTGGGGGAAAGAAAACATGCTGCTCGATTTTACGGACGAAGCGGAACGGAAAGTTGCGCATCAATTAATTGCGCAATCCGAAATTGTCATTGCTAATTTTAAAAGCAGTTCGGCGGCCAAACTCCAAATGGATTATGATTATTTAAAAAAAATAAATCCTGAATTAATTTATGCCAATTTAACTGCCTTCGGCGAAAATGATGATACCCCCGGTTTTGATGTTTTATTGCAGGCAGAAACTGGTTTTTTATTTATGAATGGAGAGCCGGAAAGGCCTCCCGTAAAATTGCCTGTGGCATTAATTGACCTGCTTGCCGCCCACCAAATAAAAGAGGCTATTTTAATTGCTTTATTAAAGAAAAAAGAAACTGGAAAAGGAAGTTATATCGCAGTATCGCTTGCAAAATCAGCCATTGCGGCGCTGGCTAATCAAGCAGCTAATTGGCTCAACGTCGGGCATGTCCCACAGCCCATGGGAACACAGCACCCCAATATTTCTCCTTATGGCGATATATTTAAAACAAAAGACAAAAAGGAAATAATATTGGCTGTCGGTACGGAAAAACAATTTGCGGATTTATGCGATATTTTACATTTACCAGCAATAAAAAATGACGAGCGATTTAGCATAAATAACGAGCGGGTAAAAAATAGAAAAGCATTAATTGAAATATTGCAAAAAGCATTTTTTAATTTTAATCAAGAAGAATTATTAAATCAATTTAAATTAAAAAAAGTGCCCGCCGGAATTATCCGAAATATGCAGCAGGTTTTTGAAATGCCCATTGCGCAGGAAATGATTTTGGAAAATAAATATGGTGGAAAATGTGTCCGAACGGTGGCGTTTGAAATGTAGGACGGTGTAACGGTATTTCGGTATTATGGTATTGAGGTATTGTTACTTAACTGGTACACCGAAATACCATAATACCATAATACCGACTTAATATTTCACACAAACATTTTTCGCCTCGGTAAAAAACCGCAGTGCTTCCGTCCCTCCTTCCCGTCCGACACCTGAATTTTTCACCCCACCGAAAGGAGTCCTCAAATCCCGCAATAGCCAACAATTGACCCAAACAATGCCCGCTTCAATTTTTTCCGCCATCCGGATTGCCCGCTGGATATTGGATGTCCAAATGGTGGACGCAAGGCCGTAAGGAACGCCATTGGCGAGAGTCAGCGCCTCTTCCTCCGTATCGAACGGCTGTAATGTAATGACCGGGCCGAATATCTCTTCCTGATTGGTTCGGCAATGGTTCGGCAACCCCTCAATGACTGCGGGACTGAGGTAGTAGCCGCCATCCAAATCGCCGCCTGGTTGCACAGGCTCGCCGCCACAAAGGATGGTGCCGCCCTCTTCTTTGGCGAGGTCAAGATAGCTCATGACCTTCTCTCGGTGCTGCTTGGAAACGAGCGATCCCTGTACGGTGTCGTCGTCAAATGGGTCACCGACTTTAAGTGCTTTTGTCCTTTTGACCAGCTCATCCCGGAATTTATCATAGATCGTTCGTTCGATGTAAACCCTTGACCCACAGAGACATATCTGCCCGTTGTTGGCGAAGGAGGAACGCATGGTTGTTTTGATCGCCTCTTCAAAATCGCAGTCGGCAAAGATGATATTGGGGTTTTTTCCGCCCAATTCGAGCGATAGTTTTTTGAACATCGGCGCTGCCGTTCGGGCAAGAATCCGGCCCGTGGCTGTGCCTCCCGTAAAGGAGATGGCTTTAATGTTGGGGTGCTCCACAATGGCCTGCCCTGCTTTTGGGCCAAGGCCGTGGATGATGTTCAAGACGCCCGGCGGTAGCCCTGCTTCGATGGCAATTTCCGATAATAAATACGCCGTCATTGGTGTCATTTCGGAAGGCTTTGCGATGACGCAATTGCCCGTTGCGAGCGCCGGGGCTATTTTCCAAGTGAATAAATAGAGCGGCAAATTCCACGGTGAAATACAGCCCACCACGCCGATGGGCTGGCGCAGGGTGTAATTGATGGCTACCCCCTCCATCTGGTGCGAGTCCGACCCGAAATGTAAAATCGCCGTTGCAAAAAAACGGATATTGGCCTCCGCCCTCGGTATGTCGACCTCCCTTGCGATGGAAATGGCTTTCCCCGAATCCCTGCATTCCGCTTGTGCCAATGCTTCTTTTTTTTCTGCAATTAAATCGGCTATTTTATTCATGATCCGATAGCGCTCCTGCACACCACAAGTCGACCATTTGGCGAAGGCATTTTTAGCGGCCTCCACAGCGGCCTCTACATCCGCTGCATCGGAATCGGGAATCAAGGAATATATTTTTCCCGTGGACGGGTCGTAATTATCAATATAATTTCCGGAATTTGGTGGGACATGTTTCCCGTTTATATAATTGGCTATTTTTTTCATGGTCGAATTAATTGGCTGTTTTTTAATCAATTAATTAAACACATAGACACATAGAGCACATAGAATTTATTAATAAAAAACTATGTGTTCTATGTGTCTATGTGTTTAAAATAAATCAACTCACCACCTTCAATATTTCCTTCACCTTCCTCGCCTTATTTTTCGCATTTTCCAAATCCGCATCCAGCACCGTTACATGACCCATTTTCCGATAAGGTTTTGTGACCGCTTTTCCATATAAATGAATTTTAACGCCTTCCATTTTCAGGCATTCCTCCAAACCCTCATAATTTACGGGGCCAGTAAAACCGGGTTCGCCCAATAAATTCACCATGACGGAAGCAGTTTTCATTTTTGTACTGCCCAATGGCAAATTTAAAATACCCCTTAAATGCTGTTCGTATTGGGAAGTATAACAACTGTCGATCGTATGGTGGCCGCTGTTGTGCGGGCGGGGGGCGACTTCATTAATTAATAATTCGCCATTTTTTCCTAAAAATAATTCGACGGCGAGCAGCCCACAGATATTATAAGCATTAATTGTTTTGACCGCCAACGCTTCTGCTTGTTGCGCAATTTTTTCATCTAAACCTGCGGGACAAACCAAGAATTCCACCAAATTGGCAATGGGGTTAAATTCCATCGCCACGGGAGGAAAAGCTTTTACTTCCCCATTTTCATTGCGGGCAACGACAACGGCTATTTCCACTTCTATATCTACCATTTCCTCGACCATCGAAGGCGTGTCCATAATTAGATGCAAATCATTTTCTGATTTTATGACAGCGACACCTTTTCCATCATATCCCGCCTCCCGTGATTTTTGCACAAAAGGGAATTTTAATTCGCCGGAATTAATGGCATTTAATAGGGCTGATTTATTTTCCCATAAATTAAATGGCGAGGTCGGCAAATTATTTTTTTTATAAAATTCTTTTTGCAGCCCTTTGTCTTTGATGATGTTCAGTGCCGAAGGGGAGGGGTGGACTTTCAATCCTTCTTTTTCCAATTGGAGAAGGGCATCGGTATTCACGTGCTCGATCTCGATGGTCAGCACATCCACTTGTTTGCCGAAGGCGTACACATCATCGAAGTTGTTGAAATTGCCTTCCACAAAATGGGAAGCCACTGGTCCGGCGGGGAATGTTTTGGAACCGTCCAGCGCCCAGGTCGTGAGGTCCCAGTTGTGGGCGGCGAGGGCCATCATCTTCCCCAATTGGCCGCCGCCAAGCATGCCTACTTTTATTTCGTTGATCTTCATGGGGCAAAGGTAAAAAGGTGGGGTATTTATTTTAACAGATTCCTTCTATAGAATTATCTCATGAGTTTGCTGTTCAATTAATGCTTCATATTGTTTAGTCAGAGCTTCATAAGATATAAAGTTTAGCCTTTTGCCTATTTCCTTGAAGGATGAATATTTGATTTTGCTCTCATATTCCTTTTTCTTTACTTTGTCAGCAACGATAATCATTCTTGTATTGAAATCTTGAAGATCATTAAATTTTAATAATGAGTTTTGAATATTAGTTGAATGTTCTACTTCGAAGAAAGAGTGAGGCATCTTTCTTTCATTGAACCAAATGACATCTATTGTGGAACTTCTTTTAACAAAATGTGAATAGGAAAAATCTGGAATGGAATTTAACGAACTTAGCTCTGAAAGTTTTTTATCTAAAAATGTCCTGTTTGAATCTTGTGCAGGAATAAATGTATTGAATAATTTTAAATTTCCAACAACCACAAGCAGTCCTTGGTAATATGAGTGATTAAATTCCGTTATTTCTTTGGAGTTTTTATTTGATTCATTTTCAATCAATATCCCTTTATTCTCCAATTCTTTTTTAAATGATTTTAACCCATATAGCCCAGGTTTAATTTTGTAAATATTGTTGTTTTGTTGGACTATTCTTCGTATACTGGCATGTGGAGTTTTAGTCCCCCAATTACAATCCTTTATTTTAAAAACTTCTTGGTATAATTGTCCTAATGTGGCTACTCCGCCCAACTTTGTCATTGTATCAATTACTGCTTCGTATTGTTTCATAGATGTTATTCATTTTCGATATTAATTACATCATAAATAAGAATTGTTTTTACGTTCTTTCTTTTACAAACTCTATATCTATGATTGCCATCCTCAATTTGATTGTCTTTAACAACAATGGGAGGCATTGTTTCTAAGGGTTTTGAGAAATAGCTATTTTCCTTTTTTATATCTTGAAGATTGGCTTCAATTTTACCACTGTTCAATTGGTGAATGTTGACTTCTCTTAAAATAGCTTTATATCCCCAAAAATAATCTAACATTAAATTTATGTCAGTATAACTTGGGGATACCGAAGAAATATAATCGGCAATAGCATAATTATCTTTTAGGCACTTTTCAAACATAGAATAAAGCTTTAAGCAAAGTTCAACATTTTTTCTCTTTGTTTGGTTATTCAATTTTTTTTGTTAGGTTAAACGCACGAAAACGTTGTTAGAAATTTTTGAGTACTTCAAAGAGCAGGGAATCATTCCAAGCGACCTTCTTCCTCATGGTCTTCAAGGACTTTCTCCCCTTGCTCTTCATCAAAGTTTGCAAGGCCATCTTTCTCACAATTGCCATGTTTTCAGGGCCATTCCCTTCCCTCAACCTTTGGCGGTCTTCATTAAAAACGACATCCAGATGCCAATGTAGCTGGTTTTCAATGCTCCAATGCTTGCGGGTACATCCCGCAAAGTATTCAGCACTTTCCGCCCTGCTGCTGATGTAGAAGCGGGCCTGTAACGTGGGGTTTCCTTCACCGTTCTTAAATCCCCTTTCGGCTTCCACCAGGATGACCCTTTTGCTGTCCGCCCATTTCAGGGATTCGTCAATGTAGGTCAGGTCGTCGCAGACATAAGTCGTCCGCCTTTCAACCCTCCCGCCGCAGTAACCCACTTCCGAATAGACATCCATCTGGGCCTTGTGTTTCCCCATCCAATCCTGTGCTTCTTCGTAAAGGCCTTTTTGGTTTTTCTTCAGCGCCAGCAAGTAATCGCCCCCGTTTGGAGCGTATAAGGGCTGCCACCTTTCTGTCACAGCCCATTGCGTCTATGCTCACCATAGCCCCACGCACATCAATCGCTTCAACCAGTTCCGGATAGCGGTTTTTTCATTGCTCTTTTTGTCCGTCTTCACTTGCCCCAGCGATACACAATGCTCTGATGCCCAAGCGCTTACTATACAGATGGCGGCTGTCTTTTTGCCACGCTTCCTGGTAGCTCCTCAGTACCTTGCCGTCAATATTGACCTGGTATTCTTCCAAAGCTTTTTAACACTTCCTGGTACGTTCCCGAAGGTATTTTTCAAATGCCCTGGCATCTATGTTTTGAAATACACGGCGGAAAGTGTCGTGGGAAGGGATGCCATTGGGCAGCGGGACAAATTGGCGCAAAAATCCCTCTTCTCAGCACCGTATTCTGCTATTTCCTCGAAATCATCCGCCCCGCTGATTACTGCACATAGAGACATCACTAAATGGAATGGTAATGTTTAACTTGGGTTTTCCGCCGAAAATCAGGATGTCCTCAAATATTTATTAATTTCATCCCAAAAGATAAGCTCTTTTGCCTACTTTTTCTCTAACAATGTTTTCGTGCGTTTAACCTATTTTTTTGTCAAAAAATATAATTTTGATTGAAATACAATTCATCTATCATGACCTACTTCTGCTCCCACTGCAATACCGAACATGAAGACTGGCCCGCCCTTATATTCAATGCCCCCGATTTTTATATACAGTTAAGTGAAGAAGAAAAAGAACATGCGCTGCTCACTTCTGACCTTTGCGTGATTCAGCATGGTGGCCAGACCGACCGATTTATCCGCTGTGTGATGCACCAAAAAGTGAACGAACATTGCCGGGATTTGGAATATGGGTCAGGGGTGAGTTTGAGTGAAAAGAATTATAACGAGTATGTGGAGCATTTTACAAGGAAGAATACCAAGCCCAATATTTCGGGTGGCTCTCCAATTGGTTGCCGGGGTACGGTGAATTCGTTTGGGTAAAAATGCACATCGCTGTGGATAATACGGACAACCAGCGCCCCAAGGCTTTTGTGCAGGTGGTCAATGATCCAGACATTCCATTGGTGAGGGACTATTTTCAGGGCATTTCTTTGGAGGCGGCGCAGGCGAGGGTGGAGGGGGTAATGGGCAATGACTAAGAACTCATCCCAGTTTTTTTAAGCCTTTTCATTCAGCCAATTGTTGAGGTCTTTTTCCGTAATGTTTTTTTCCTCGACTGCCTTGTCGACTTCGTCGATCAACTTATTAGAAAAGTAATTGGCCAGCATTTTTTTGATGGCGATCAAATCTTCTTCAGTGTGTTGAAAAGAATAAATCTTCAACAATTCCAATTGTAAAGGACTCAGTGCTACTGGAATATTTTGCATAATTTTTTTTCCAAAGATAATCTCTTTCTATTCTACTGAACAATAGATTTTTCTAAAGTGTAAAAATGCTGATACAGAGGATTTGTGGTCTTGCCCTCCAATGAATCAATTCATTAATTTCCCCAATGAATTCTTCAAAAGAGAAAACCTCTGCCAATAAATTTTCAAAACCTGCATAAAGACGGATTTCGCAGGGGCTATAAAAGGATCCCGTGTCATAAAATATCCTCTATTTCCTGTGGCTCAACTTGTTCAAAATGAACGATGCCTTTCGATGGCCATAACGTAAATAATGGTCAATACGGCAAACATCAGATCAATTTTATGTTGCCCTTGGACGGCAAGCTCCTCCAATCGTAGGCCGCTCTTTTTCAGGTGCTTAAAGCAGATTTCGATTTTATATCTTTTCCGGGATAAAATTTCGAGGCTTCCTTCATGTCCCCCATGTTGGTCATCAGGAAGATGCAACCTGCTTTACCCCTAGATGAATCGTTACCGAAAGCTGTCAATTTAACGATCAGTTCCGACATCAAAACTGCTTCGACATAGCTTTTGCAAGAGGCGTGATAAATACGCCGGATAACTTTCAGCCCTAATTTCCTGTCCTTGATTTTGCCCCTTTATGCCAAAGTTCAATTTTGAAATTGGCACGAATGCGCATGACAAATTGAACGCCCCGGTTTTCTAAGCCCTTAAACCATCAAAGCCAATGAATTCACGGTCTCCTGCAATATGGAGCTGTGGCATCGGAACATCGGATAAAGACCATATCGATCAATTTATCCAACAAATCCAAGCGCTGCCTGCAGTTGTTGTTTCCTGCATGCCCCAGGTCAAGCCAAACCAGGGGGACGAAAAAGTCACGGTACAAAAGACCGATAACCAACAGGTTGATGTGCGTTTTTCCGTACTTCCAATTGGTCCGGTCTAAAAGTAGGTAGCAATCAGGGGCTTTGACAAAAGGTGTTGATCACCAAAATGCAGGCAAACTGAAAAACATCTAGTAGTGTTGCCCGATTGAAAGCGTTTCAAACGGCTATAAGCGTTGAATTTCCGGAGTTTTTCATCCAAAACTTTGCCCATCCGCTTTGCTGCCGCACTTAAATTAGTGGTCTGGGCTGCCAAAATGCAGGCGCAACCAATAAATAACTGGTTTAGTTTTTCTCTTCAGATAACGGGTATTTGCGATTGCAAATCCTTGGAGTTTTTAAATTTCTATCATGGCGAAAAAAATGGTTTGGTGACCTTATTTTTTTCGCCTTTTTTGTGCCATTACCTTTCCAACTTTTTGGAAAGTATCATATTAGAAAAATCTATTGTTCAGTAGAATAATCTCTTTCAAATTAATTAAAAAACTACCGTTACTCCTCCACCATTGCTACCACCCGTGCCGGCGCTGCCGATGCACCCACAATTTTTAAAGGGAAAACCGCCACTTTAAAGCCCGAAAAAGGCAGCGCATCCAAGTTGGTCAATTGCTCGATGTGGCAATATTCTTTTTTCCTTCCGACCAGGTGTGCTTCCCAAAACAGTTCGGAGTCGTTCGTCTCTTTGGCTTTTTTTATCATGTAGGGCAACGGCAAATCCCAGCCCCATTGGTCGATGCCCATCACCTTGATGCCTTGGTCGATCAGCCATTCGGTCGCTTCTGCACTCATGCCCGTGCCATTGGTGAAAAACTGTTTTGTCCCCATGTGTGGTTATCTTTCCGAGTTTTGATGAGCACGATCATTTTGGGCTTTAATTCCAAGTCGTTTTTTTGCAAAAACGCTTGGATATCGGCCGAGGTGATCGCTTCAAAATCGGGTTTGTGTTTCATGTCAATGACGATGCCTTCCCCGAAGCACCAGTCGAGCGGTACTTCATCAATGGTCTTGGCAGGTTGGCCCTCGCAAGTGGGCGCATAATGCCAGGGCGCATCAATATGAGTAGTGGCGTGCACGCCCATTTTTTGGATGCTGTCGTCCGCCCAGCCGATAAAATTTTTCGGGAAAAGGCGCGCTGGCAGGCCAAAAACGCAACAGCCATTTCGCTTTTTTATGTGGTTTGTGCTTGATCTTTACCCGCATGAAAGCAAGGGTCGCTTTCAGGTTGTACCGGGATGGTTTGGACAGGTCTATTATCTTCTACGATGCTGCTTTTGCGCAAGGTAATAAAATTAGCAGAGCGGCCAATAGTAGGAATTACGAAAGGCCGAAAAGACAGAACGTCAATTAGAAATAACAGGAAGTTTTTTAAAATATGAAAGGCCGTCGAGAGGATATCCGACGGCCTTTTTCAAACCTGTGCCAGGGGTGTTCCCTGCCAAAGGTCAGGTATGTTTTTTGGAAAGGGAGACAAACATAAGGGTTTAGACCCTGATTGTCAAGTAGATAGCGTAAAATTCAAGGCAAATAGTTCTTGGGTTTGGGGTAGATGGTCGCATGGATTGGCAAGACATTAATTGCCTCAATTCGTTTTGAGTAAATTTTGCAGCAAAATTTCTTTCTTCAAAATGGCCTCCATTTCCTCAAAATCATCTTCATGGACATTGAGTTTTGGGTTGTCCAAGCCAAACTCCGTTTCATCATAAGTGAACAATTTCCATTTGCCAAATTGGTATTCCAGAGCGGTCAGGTTTTCGACCCAGTCGCCTGAATTGAGATAAGTAACCTCACCTTCCTGTCTCACCTGTGGTTTGTGGATATGTCCGCAGATCACGTACTGATACCCTTGCTCCTTCGCCATTTGAATGGCCGTTTCCTCAAAGTCGCTGATAAATTTGACCGCCTCTTTCACCCTGTTTTTTACCTTGCCCGCAAACGACATCCGGGACATGTTGAATTTTGCCCGGACATTGTTGATGAATCGGTTCAGCCGGATCAACCAATCGTAACCAGTGCCACCCAACCGGGCGATGAGCGGGGAATATTTTATGAAGAGGTCGAAAATGTCGCCGTGAAAAATCCAGGTATTTTTATCGCCCTGCTGCAGCACCAACTTGTCCCGCAAATGAATATTGCCCATCGAAAAATCGGAGTAGCGGCGCAGGGCGTCGTCATGGTTGCCAGTGATATAATAAACTTTCGTGCCCTGGTCGGCCATTTTCAAAACCCGTTGAATGACCTTGATGTGTTCTTTGGGGAAATAATTTTTCTTAAACTGCCATATATCGATAAAATCACCGTTTAGTATCAGTACGTTGGGTTTGATGCTTTTTAAATAATTGAGCAGTTCTTTTGCATGGCAACCATAAGTGCCCAAATGGACATCGGATATTATGGCAATTTCGATTTCTCGTTTCATGATTTGCTTGGGCGATTCATTTAATACAGTGGGAAAAAATTCGACTTATTTTCTTTCGCGCAAGTGGGCTGGAAAAAGATTGGTTTATCCTGCCCCGCATTTTGAAAATAAATTTTCACACACGGTATTTAGGTTTTTCGTTTTAGAAATATGCTGCAAGTTGCAGCAGCATTGTAAAGGAGGAGTAAAATGCTGATTATTAAAAAATTAACTATTTTTTGCAAGGATTAACAATGATGCGTCCGACAAGCAGTTGCCTCTAATTATTAAGGTTTGCCCGCTGAAATACCAATCGGTATTTTTTATTGAAAATAACTTTGGAGCAGGTCATCAATTTTTTCTTTCTACTGTTCCTTTTTACTCAGACCTCGTTAGTTTTTTTGAAATTAAAAATCGACTCTATATTGAACCACTACAATTGGACATACTTGGCTGGAGAAGGACGGACTGTTCCCGTTGGCTTGTACCACAGCAGTACGAAAGGCCATTTGGTGATCTATGTAGGGAAAAAGATATCGACCATTGATTTCAATGTCCTTGATTCTAAAGAATATACTTTTTTCATCGATAACGAGTTTTGTCGGATCAGGTTGGAAAGGCGGGGCGATCAGATGTATTATTTTTTTGAAATAGATAAAAAGGCGGACACACCAATGAACCGGGCAAGATGGGCTATGGAACGAAAGTTTCTTGTGCAAATGATTGCAGGTTTGGCTGCGTTTCTGGCATTGGTGCTCGGTTTTGTTTTTTTTATGAATCAACAAAAACACCCTGGCCAAGCCAACGCCGAAAAACTGCTCGCAACCCGGGGCGTGGAAACAGTCGCTAAGGTCACGGTCGCACCGGGTGAAGCGCAACCTGACATTACCTACCATTTTGTCGCCAGCAACCAAGGCTTCTCCTCCAAGCCGACCCTACAATCTACCCCGTTGGTTTTATTGAAAAATGGGATGCCGCTGGAATCGGGTGATGAATTCGTGGTGCTGTACGTGCCCTCCAATCCTTCGGTTAGCCGCATTGATTTCGACCGGCCTTCCAATCGTCAAATTGAAATATACCAAAAACGGGCTGCTGAAAAACACCTTTCCCTGCACCCGGACGAAGCCTTGCCCGTTGTCAGCTGTATGGTTCAGACTGCTTATGAAATGGAAGGGATCGATGGCCTCGCCAAGTTTTATTTCCAAAACACCCCGCCTAACGAGAATCCTACCCACAATAAGAACAGCTTTTTTCGTTTAGTGCGTAGTTTGCCTTTCCAAAAAAAAGTAGAACAAGATTGTTGGCAGTAAAAACGGCCAAAAGGAAAGTGAAGAGAGGGAAAATAGGATATGCTAACAGCCTGTCAAAATAATTACCTTTGCCACCGCTTAAATAATTGAGCAAACGATTTTAGGAAAAATGCAGGGTAGGGAAGCTATTTTCAATGTTTTTTACCTTTCGTTTTTATCTGATCTCCTTTGTCTTTTTACTTATTATTCATCGATTTGGAAAAATTAGCACAACATATTGAGGCATTGATTTTTGCTACCGACAGCCCGGTTTCTTTAGGGGAAATCACGGAATGTTTGGAGTTGACTTTTGAAACAGCCTTCCCCGGAGATGACGTAGAAAATGCCATCAGCCAAGTGAAGGAGCGTTTTAACAGGGACGATTCTGCCATCGAATTGGTTGAGATCGGTGGTGGTTACCAGTTTATGACCAAGGGTGCTTACCACGGCGTCATTGCTACTTGGCTCAAACAGACGACCACTACACGGCTTTCCAAGGCCGCTCTGGAAACACTTTCAATCATTGCTTACAAACAACCCGTTTCCAAAAGTGAGGCCGAGGCTATCCGTGGCGTTAGCTGCGATTATTCTTTGCAAAAACTTCTGGAGAAGGAACTTGTTTCCATCGTGGGCCGGAGCGATGGGCCAGGAAGGCCGTTGCTTTACGGCACGAGTTCCAAGTTCATGGACTATTTTGGCCTAAAGAACCTGAAAGACCTGCCCCAACCTAAAGATTTCCGCGACCCCGACAACGAAATCGGTGAACGGGCGCCTGTGGATGAGGAAGTCACAAGGGACGGTGGTATGCCCATCAAGCCAAGGGTAAGAGTTCCCGTTTTGTCTGAACAGACTGCCACGGGGATTGCCGGGGCTATTGAAGAAGCGATGGTGTTCGATTTCGGAGGTGGGGATCACCAAGAAGAAGAATAGGTTTTGTGGGCTCGATCAAATTTAACATGTAAAAACAGCAAATATGGAAGCAGTGGATAAGCCTTTGGTCAACAGGGTCGCAGCCAGCGGGCTGATTACTTTGAACCTCGAAGATTTCTTTCCCCCGGAAGAATTGGTTACATTTGATTTAAAGGGCTACCTTTTTATGGAGCTGATCCTGAAAGAAAAGGACTTCAGGGCAGCATTGGCCGAACATGATTGGCAGCAATATGAAGGTAAGAACTTGGCGGTTTTTTGTTCCGCCGATGCGATCATTCCAGTGTGGGCATATATGTTAGTGGCGGCTTATGCAGCGCCTTACGCCAAAAACATTTTTCAAGGAACAGCCGAAGAGTTTTATAAAATGGCTTTCCAGCGGGCAATCGATGGAGTGGACGAAAAAAAATACGAAGACCAACGCATTGTCATCAAAGGATGCAGCGACAAACCCGTACCTCCCTCGGCTTATGTGGAATTGACACGAAAATTGCAACCTTATGCCAAGAGCATCATGTACGGAGAGCCATGCTCAACCGTACCCATTTTCAAAAAGAAAATAACTTAGTGAAATAGAGGCTATTCTGAAATTGGAATTTGCGAAATTCGGATGCATTTAAGTTTTGATAATTAACTGGTTGGCAATTTCATAATTTCCAATTTCTAAATTTCGAATAAAGTCTATTAAATAAGAGACCGATTTTATTACCCTGTGTACAAACTACACCTATGAAAAATTCTATTAAATATTTCCTATCCTCAATGGCTGCTTTTATGAGCATTGCCATTTTCGCTTCTTACAAAACGACGCCTATCGCCGATCTCACTGATCCAATAAATGAAGACCGGGCGCTCTACATCCCTTATGTGGATGAAACGGATGAATATTGGTTTGCCGGTGAGCGCATCCCTACCGAAAATTTTGATGTGCGGGAGCGGTTAGAACGGGAACTGATCGTTAATACCTATTATCACACGTCCACGATTTTGAACCTCAAAAAAATGACCCGGTATTTTCCGATCATCGAGCCTATTTTAAAAGAGCATGGTATTCCCGATGATTTTAAATATTTGGCAGTGGCTGAAAGTAGTTTGACCAATGCGACTTCACCAGCAGGTGCGAAAGGCTTTTGGCAATTTATGAAAGGTACGGCCGGGGATTATGGCATGGAGGTGAATTCGGAAGTGGACGAGCGCTACCATCTGGAAAAAGCAACCCATGCCGCTTGTAAATATTTAAAAAACCACCGGGAAAAATTGGGCAGTTGGATTAATACAGCTGCTGCCTACAATATGGGGCCAACCGGTTTTCAAAATGAAATGACCCGTCAAAAATTCGATAGTTATTTTGATTTAAATTTAAATGAGGAAACAGACCGCTATGTGTTTAGAATCATTGCGATTCGGGAAGTTTTGCAAAATCCAGAGAAGTTTGGCTATGATATTCCAGCGGAAGAAAAATACTCGCCATTAAATGATTTTTCTATTGTTTCCATTAACGAACCCATTTCTAATTTAGGCGATTTTGCAAAAGAACATGGTACAACCTATCGACTATTAAAAGTTTACAACCCTTGGTTGATGAGTTATAAATTAACCAATAGCAAAGGGAAAAAGTATGACATAAAAATCCCGAAGTGATTGGACTTTATCCGGTTTATAGGTACAGCGGTGTTTGGGTTCATCGGCTGTGCAAAATATTTTAAATAAAGTCTGTTTAAATAAAAAATAAAAAAAGCGGCGAGATTTAATCTCGCCGCTTTTTTATTTTTACCGAAACCCTTTTGTTTATTGATGATTAGTGATTAGTGAAACGACATGCCATCAAACTTATAGTTTGAAAAAAATATTGACAAATAGTGTTTTCACTAATAGATTTTATTCTGAAATATTTTACGCTACCGATAAACCAAAACACCATTATACCTGTAAACCGATTAAAATTTAATCACCACAATGAAATCATTTCAAAATAAAATAGCGGTCGTAACGGGGGCTGCGTCGGGCATTGGCCAGCAGTTGGCCATACAATTGGCGGCGGCAGGTGCGTTTGCCGTCATGGCTGACATAGATGAAAAAGGGCTGGCCGATACATTTAATAAAATAAAAAATAGCGGGGGAAATGCTTCGTCGCATATTGTCGACGTATCCAAAAAAGAAGAAGTGCATGCATTGGCGGAAGAAGTAATAAAAAAACATGGTCAAGTTGATATAGTGATTAATAATGCGGGCGTTGCCTTGAGCCTTTTAAAAATCGAGGAAATAAATTATGAAGAAATAGAATGGTTGCTGGGTATTAATTTATGGGGCGTTATTTATGGCACCAAAGCATTTTTGCCTTATTTAAAAAATAGGCCGGAGGCATCGGTGGTGAATATCTCTTCGGTGTTTGGATTGTCCGGTATTCCGGGGCAGGGGCCTTATTGTATGTCAAAATTTGGGGTACGTGGTTTTACCGAAACCTTACGAGCAGAATTATTGGCGGAAAAAAATATGCACGTGATGGTCGTTCATCCGGGCGGGATAAAAACCAATATTTCAAGGAACGCTCGCCACCGGGGTATTTCCCAAAAAGAAAAAGAAGGTTTTGATAACCGGTTTGAACAAAATGCCCGAACGACTTCGGAGGAAGCGGCGAGGCAAATTTTAAATGGGATCAAAAAAAAGAAGCCAAGGATTCGCATCGGGTACGATGCGCTGTGGATGGATCGGATATATCGGTTTGCGCCGATTTGGGCAGTGGCTTTTTTTGCGAAATTATTGAAGCGCTTTGACGAAGGCAAAAAAGTATTTTAATCGACGCATAACAATGCCGCACCAAATACCCCGGCGCTGTCACCTAATTTTGGCCTCAAAAAAAGCGTCTCCAATTTATCATTAAAAACATGTTGGCGCACCGATTCAAATCCGTCGGAATACAATAAATCAATATTACCAACACCGCCCCCAATTACGATCACGTCGGGGTCAATGACGTTGACCACATTGGCCGCTGACCGTCCGAAGTAATAAATCAAGCGCTCCATGGTTTCGGTTGCCCGGTTGTCCATGCCGTCATAAAATCGTTCGACTATTTCCGGTAATTTCAGATCAGTGCTTAAAAGTTCATTATAGTATTTGGTCAGGGCGGTGCCCGAAATAACTTTTTCTACACAGCCTATTTTTCCACAGTAACATTCTCCAACACTTTCATCGCAGAAATTATGGCCCCATTCGCCACCGATGCCGTGCCTGCCGCTCAATATTTTTCCATCGATGACCACGCCTGATCCCACACCCGTGCCCATGATAATTCCCCAGACGACTTTAGCCTCGGGCATGACGTCTTTCACAATGCCCAATTTCGTTTCGGCCAGTGCAAAACAATTGGCATCGTTGGCCATTTCGACCGGGAGGCCGAGCAAATTTTCGAGGTCGCTTTTGAACGGCTTTCCATTGAGGCAAACGGTATTGGAATTTTTTAAAAGTTGGGTGGTTGGGTCGAGTGTGCCCGGTGTGCCGATGCCGATCTTTTCTGGTTTTACCCCTATTTCGGCGACCAGCGTTTCCACCAATTTATAAATCTGCCGGATGATGTGCACATAACCTTTATCGGCCTCCGTTGGCAGGCGCATGCGTTTGAGCACGTTCATGCTTTCAATGTCTTCGATGACGACGCCTTCTATTTTGGTGCCGCCGAGGTCGATGCCCCAGAGTAGTTCCATGTTGCTGATTGTTTTGTTGATAGGGCGAAGGTACAAAAAGGGGAGGGTTTGTTTTTGCGGTGAAATTTGGAAAACGTCAGACTTATATTCTTAACTTTGCCAACAAACAGCTCGCATGTAAGGCATAAATGATAAATGTGAGATGTAGTGTCTTTTTTAAAGGGATTTATCATCTTTTGCTAAGACAAAATTTATGAAATTTTTTATAAAAAATGTACCCTTAGCGTTCACATTTATCCTTCTTTCTTTTTCCGTTTTTCCAGAGGATTTCATCCTTTTTGTGGAAGATGCTTAAAACGATCAATCTCCCAATTATCAAGATGACCTGAAAGTTGTCCGGTACGCTACTGATGAAGCCAACGACAGCCTATGGTTCAAAATCCAATATTTTGAAGCTACTCCCACTGGCGGCCTCGGATTGGTTTTCGGTACTGATACCAATCTTGTCGCTGATGATGGTATAGTCTGGGATGGTGGCAATCAACAAAATCAACTTTCTTTTTATGAAAAGACCAATACTCGTCACCCTGTTTTTCATTCTTATTGTGGTTGCCAACCTTGTTGCTCAGGTTGACTACCTCAAAACCTACGGCCTCCCCAACCGCAACGAAAACCTCGTCGCCATCCACCCCGCCGCAGAACCGGGACAGTTCTGGGCAGCAGGACTCACCGGCTCCGTCGGGCAGGACGACTTCCTCCTCCTCAAGCTCGACTCCGCCGGGCAGGTGCTTTGGGCCGACACCCTCGGCTCGCCCTTGCACAACGAAAACATCTTCGCCTTCGACCGGGACCCCGTCACCGGGGCCATGTGGATTGCGGGTAACCGCACCCTTTTTGGCGACCGCCTCCAGGAACCTGTCCTCCTCCGCTTGGACAGTAGCGGCACTGTCACCACCGAAATTTTCGAAGCAGACAGCTACAATTCCAGCTACGGCATGTACTCCGTCAAAGCCCTGGCCGACGGTGGCGCCATGGCCTACCAGACCGACCCCGGCACCAAGACGCCTATCCTCCGGCGTTACGATGCGGCAGGCACACTGCTTTGGTCTGAACAATTTATTGATGCCAATAACAACCGGCCTTACCAGTCCTTTGCAGAACTGCCCGATGGCCGGTTTTTTACCATCCGCCCGTATGGCAGTTTCTCCGGCAACAGCTACCGGGCGGAAGTGAGCCTGCGCTCCGCAACCAACAGCATCATCTGGAAAACCGACGTGCAAAGCCCCACCGGCGCCAACACAACCCGTGCAGGCAGCATCCTCTACGACCCCACCGACACCACCCTCATCGTGTTTCATTGGGAAAACCAGAACAAGCGGTTTTTGACAAAAATCGGCACGGACATGCAGGTGCGCTGGCAGGTGCAGACCGAGTCGTTGCAGTCCTCTCTTTACCAGCACCCGTATCTTTTTACAGGCCCCGACAATGCCATCGGGGTGTTATACGAACAGGGTATCGAACTGCGCAACCCTGAAACCGGGGCGCTCGTCCAGTCCAGTGACCTCTCCGGCGGCAGTCAGGATTGGGGTAAATCGTTGCGGGGCGCTGCATTTTCTCCCTTCGGAAATATAGCGACGGTGGGAAAAACGACGGCCACCGCCAGTTCGGACGGCTACTACGGCCTGCTCCACGGTACAGATTTCACCGTACTGGAAGAAGCCCCGATTGGCACGGATGGCCTGCGAGATGACGACGTCAATCCACTGGTCACTGCCACGGACGACCACATTTTCCTGTTGAGCTATGCTGATTTTGGGCTGGCAAAAAGCTGGGATATCGTACTCCGCAAAATTGAGGAAGCGACCGGCGAAGAGGTTTGGATCAACAACTATGGCTCATCAGGAAACGATAGAAACCAGGATATACTGGTATTGTCCGACGGAAACCTGCTGCTCATGGCCAGACAGGAAAATGCCGCCGACACCTCACGAATGCTTTTTTTAAAAATAAACCCCGCCAACGGTGACGTCATCTGGGAAAGCATCCAGCCAAACTGGGGTGCGCAATACACCATCCGTGGGGCGGCTACGCCCGATGGTGGTGCTGTCGTCGTTTTTCAGGGGAGCATCCCGTATCCCTCTGCACCGGGCGGTTTCGCTTCCTGGCAATTGCAGGGGCTGCGCCTCTCGCCAACGGGCGAGGTAGTCTGGCGGGAATGGTTCGAGCCAACCTGGTCGCCCGTCCTGACCCCGGGAAATTCGTACATTGAAGATGTGGTGGCACTGCAGGACGGCTCCATGCTCGCCATGGGCCTGGAGGAAGAAAGCTCCGGCCTCGTGTTGCGCATAGACGCCGAAAACGGTAGCATCATGTTCGCAACTACCCTCGATTCCGTGGCCAGCAGCAACGACCGCCGGGTCATCAGTGCCGTCGAAGCCCCGAACGGCGACCTGCTGGTGATGAGCCGGAATTACAACTATACCGACTCGCTGTGGCTCTACCGGCTTTCGCCCGATGGCGCCATCCTTTTGCGCAAAAGCCTCAAATATGGCGAATTTCATCACGGTTCGTCGTTTCACCGTGCGCCGGACGGAGGGCTGCTGCTCGTACTTTCTTTCAGAAATGGCAGTTTCTTT
This sequence comes from Saprospiraceae bacterium, assembly GCA_041392505.1. Lineage (GTDB taxonomy): Bacteria > Bacteroidota > Bacteroidia > Chitinophagales > Saprospiraceae > UBA6168. The sequence goes on from JAWKLX010000011.1 coordinate 78,608, forward strand.
TCAGCACCCAGCGGCCTGCGTGTCTTGCGCATGACCGACGACTTCGACGTGCTTTCCGAAACCATCCTGTACGATGACGAACTGCGCCCCAACGATGCACTGGTGATGTCGGATGGCTCCCTGGCCCTGACCGGCTTCATCCGCCCCACCAACAGCGATGATATGTTTTTGATGAAAACGCTGCCGGTGCCGCTGGTGGCTACCAACGAACTTTGGGCAAAAAGCAGCCTGCAAGTCTTCCCCAACCCGGTCACCACCGGGCAGGAACTCAATATTTCCCTCGAAAATGACTACCGGGGCAGGGTGAAAATCGACTTCCTCGGATTGGACGGGCGGATGCTGCAATCCTTTTTTGAAGAAAAAGCAGAGCAGCAACTGCATGTGAGCAAGGAGCTGCCTTCGTCGTTTGCCGGCAATTTGTTCATCGTGCGGGTGTCGGACGGGGAAGGCTCGGCGGCGAGGGTGGTGGTGCGGTTCTGAATGAATGGTTTTAAACATGATTACATTTATACGTACTTCTGCATTTCCAACAAAATGGCGTCCGCAAAGGCACCTGGTATTCGTTGGCATTCGACTAAACAATCCTTTTAAATGAAAAAAACCTTACTTCTTTTCCCTCAACTCCTCCTTGCTTTCCTCGCTTCCGCGCAGTTCGCGCTTCCATTGGACGTTGTGGACCCCGTCGGGCCAACCCGTTACGCCATTGCCATGGACGTGGATGGCGACGGCGACAACGACGTGATTTGTGCCACCGAGGAGCGGCTTTTCTGGCTGCCGCAAACCAGCCCCGGCGTGTTCGGCAGGCAAATCCTGATTTCTGAAGATGACATTGACTACGATATTCTCGCCGCTGCCGATGTAGACGGCGATGGTGATTCCGACTTTTTTTATTGCGATTACACGGGCGTTTTTGCCCTGCACCGTAATGATGGCAACGGACAGTTTGGCGCCAGGGAAATTATTTTTGACGGGCCTGAAATCGCCTGGTCTATCCACGTAGCCGACGTGGATGGCGACGGTGACCCCGACCTGTTGGGTACTTTGAAAAACGAGGTGCTCTGGTTCGCCAACGACGGGAACGGCGTATTCGGGCCAAAGCAAACCATTTCCACTGACCACCAAAACCTCTTCGCCGTGTACGCCGAAGACCTCGACGGCGACGGCGATCAGGACGTGCTGGCTGCTTCTCGGACCGATGGCAAACTGGGCTGGTACGAAAATCTTGGCGGCGGCACCTTTGGCCCACAACAGCTGGTGGCCCCTGCGTTCAACGACGCCCGCACCGTTGCTACCGGCGACCTCGACGGCGATGGCCTGCCCGATGTGCTGTGCAACAATGCCCTGTCGTCAGGCGGGGAAGTACTTTGGATGCGCAACCTCGGCAATGGCAGTTTTGCCACGCCGCAGTTGGTTTCTGACATCGGTGAACCGAGCTTCGTCACCGTGGCAGACATGGACGGCGATACCGACCTCGACGTGATTTTTTGCCATACCCTGAGCGATATTTCTTGGGTGGAAAATGACGGTAGTGGGCAGTTTGGGGCGCCTAATGAACTGGCCAACGAAATTGTCTATGCCTATTATGTGCAAACGGACGATCTGAATGGCGATGGCTTGCCTGACCCGATGTTCTGGACTTCGTTTGCCAGCACAAATCATGAAACCCTGCTTTGGCGGCCCTCTCAGGGTAACGGCAATTTCGCCCAGCCACAACTGCTCGCCATCGGCATGAAAGAATCACTAAGTTGTCTCGTCGCCGATTTTGACCAGGATGGCTTCGATGATTTGGCCATACCATCCCTCGTGTCTGATGCCATCGTTTGGTACAGGAACGAAGGCGGGGCATTTTCACCACCTAAGCTGGTGGCCAGACAATATAACTTCAGCCCAAGGTATATGGCTGTGGAGGATATGAATGGCGACGGATTCCCCGATATTGTAGCAGAATCAACGATTACCCCGACTGGTCACACCTATGTAGGTTGGTACGCCAACAACGGAGACGGCTCGTTTACCGCTCAAACATCGGTGATTGGCGGCGGCGCTTTTATGCAGGACCTCAAAACTGGCGATGTCGATAATGATGGAGACCCTGATATTCTCTGGGTATATAGTGAAAGCAGTCAAAACGCCAATGGCTCGCTTCACTGGATCGAAAACCTGGGCAACGGCGTATTGGCTGACAGCAAAACGATTGCCGATGGCTTAGTGGCGCCAGTATCCGTATCGCTCATCCGGTTTTCTCCTGACGAGCCACCCTTTCTGTTTTTGACGAAAAAAGCACCTCAGCCGATCCAGTATTTCCACTACGTGAACGATACGAACTTTGACACTTACAACCTGACCAGTGATTTTTCCCATGCCGTTTGGTCGGAGGCACTGGATGTGAACCAGGACGGACTGGACGATCTCGTTGCTACGGATTATGGATTTCCGGACAACCATAAAATTGCCCTGTGGATAAACAACGGTACTGGCTTTTTTGAACCACAACTGACGCTTAATACGGGCAGCATTCAATGGGCAGTCCCAACGCTGGCAGATGTAAACCTCGATGGTTTGCCTGATATCGTAGTGGGTAGTCGGAGCAGCAGCGTTTACTGGTTTCAGGGACTTGGCGGCGGCAATTTTGCAACGTCTCAGGCTATTCCCAATTCGCTCGAAGGTGCCCAGCGTGTGCGTTTAACCGACCTCGACCATGACGGTGACTTAGACCTCATCGCCTTGCGTAACGACTATTGGGCCAACGTGAGTGAAACGGGTGACAAATTGAGCTTCGCCTTCAACCTCGCCAACAACGAGAGCATGAGCGGCCGGGTATTTTTTGATGAAAATGAAAACGGCACACTGGACGCCGGCGAGTCGTTCGCCGGGCGCTTCCCCATCGAGGTGACGCCCTCGGCGCTGGCCGTTTTTACCGATGATAGTGGAATGTTCAACATTTACGCAGGCGCAGGAACTTACACCATCACGCCGGATTTGGGCGAATGCTGGGAGCTGACGACCCAACCCGACGCTCATATCGTGGACTTCGACGGGCTGAACCCGCTCACTGGGTTTGATTTTGGGGTAAAAACGAACAACGCCCTGACGAGTGGCAGCATCAGCATGACTTCCTCCGCCACCCGCTGCGGTTTTACCGTGCCGTTTTGGTTGAATTTCAGCAACACAGGCTGCAACCCCGCCAACGGCAGGGCGGCGCTGTTACAGCACCCGCTGGCCACTTTTCTGTCGGCTGATCTTGCGCCGGACGCTACTTCCGGCGATACACTTTTCTGGGATTTTGATAGCCTGCTGCCCGGTGAAAACCGGCAGGTGAAAATGGAATTTGAAATCGCCGGCGTTCAGTTTTTGGGTGAAACGATTGAAATGCCCCTGCTCATACAGGACGGAAATGCACAAACCATCGCCAGCTACCAGTACCAGTCCGTCATCAACTGTGCTTACGATCCCAACGACAAACAGGTCTATCCCCGCCGCACCGAGCAACCGCCTTTCGATGCCAACTATACCCTGTTCGATGAGCGGATAGAATACACCATCCGTTTTCAAAATACCGGCACCGACACTGCTTTCAACATTGTCATTCGGGATACGCTTTCCTCCGATTTGGATTTGGCAACCTTCCGGCCCGGTAGCACCAGCCACCCGTTCGAAGCGACGTTGCACGACGACGGCCTGTTGGAATTCCACTTTCGTGATATTATGCTGCCCGACAGCAATATCAACGAACCGGGTAGCCACGGCTACGTGAATTTTACCATCATAGCGAAAGCCGGCCTCGCTGAAAACACCGTCATCGAAAACTATGTCGGTATTTATTTCGACTTCAATCCGCCCATCGTCACCAACACCGTCAGCAGTATATTGGTGGAAATGCTGCCCAATTTTACCCCCACAGCCGCTTTCGACTTTACACTGACGGACTGGACGGCGCAGTTCAACGACCTTTCGACAAACACACCTACGAGCTGGCTCTGGGATTTCGGTGACGGCTCGACAAGTGCCGAGCAGCACCCGGTGCATACCTACGCCGCAGTTGGTGATTACACCGTCTGCCTCACGGTGGCCAATGATTGGGGGAGCCACCAAAGCTGCCAGCCAGTGATGGTGCTGACCAGTACCTGGGAGCAGGTAAAGGATAGTGAAGTGATCGTTTATCCGAATCCTGCCCTTGATGAAATATGGATTGAAAAAACAACAGACCAAACCATAAGTGTCGCACTGTCTGGGTTGATGGGGCAAACAATGGGTGTTTATGTCTTATCCGAAAAAACAACCCGCATAAATATCAGCGAATTACCGGCCGGGGTGTGGCTGTTGCGGACCACAGGTGGGGCAACAGCCAAGGTTGTAAAATTGTAATGTTGGTTGTGCTGGTTATTTATTTTTAGGGCGGTGGATCAAATGTAAGGTTGTTCAAATCTGTTAGATTTTAAAAATCTAATAGATATAATGGATCAGCATCCTCAGTGATTTTTGCCAGCCTTACATTTGACGCACCGCCATTTTTAGAACCAAAAGCCCTGATAAGTTGCGTACTTGTCAGGGCTTTTCATTTCGGTTAAAAGCAAGTATTTTTGTAAAAAATCAAGATCATGTACGAGACTACAGTACAGCAAAAGCGATACAGCCTCGAAGAGTATTTTGCCTTAGAAGAAAAGGCAGAGGAAAAACACGAATACCACAACGGAAAAGTCATAACGATGACTGGAGGAACAATACCCCACAACAAAATCGCAGGGAACATACTTCATATTCTTGAAGGGTGGATTGATAACAATGACCTGCCCTACATTGTGCTGAACAGCGACACCAAGCTCCGCATCGAGCAATTCAACCGGGTGGTTTATCCCGACGTTTTGATAGTCTGTGAAAAATTGGAATACTGGAAAGGGCGCAAGGACACTATCCTCAACCCACGCATGGTTTTCGAGGTGGCTTCCGAAAGCACGGAGGAATACGACCGTGGCAACAAGTTCAATTTGTACCGTTCACTACCCTCCTTCCAGGAATACGTTATGGTCAGTCAATATCGCCCGTGGGTGGAAAGCCATTTCCTGCACTCCGAAGCGGAGAGCCTTTGGAAAATTACCTCAGCAAGTGGGCTGGATGCCTCACTTCACCTGAAGTCAATAGGCTTCGATTTACCTTTGGCAAAAGTTTACAAGCAAGTCCCCGAATTGCAAGGGGATGATTGGGAAGGTTGATTTTTTATTTACTTTTGCGCCCATTAATTTATTTAATATGTTACCATCTTCCATTATAATCAGCATTATTATCATCGAGCCGCTACGCAGCTTGTGAGTGCTGATATAATTTGAGACAAAAAGCCCTGACAAGTTGCGCACTTGTCAGGGCTTTTTGTTTTGTTACTTTTGCGGGCTTTTTTGAAATAGCTATTTATCCATGTAACTCCATTTTTTAAAAAGAGTAAAACGTGAAGCTAAAAGCCGGCAGCCAATAGCCAACAATATTTAAAATAGCCAGAAATAAAATTCGATATGTACAAAGAATTCAAAAACCTAAATCTCCCAAACATTGACCAAGAAATGCTCGCCTTTTGGGAGCGGGAAAAAATATTTGAAAAAAGCGTCGAACAGCGCCCGCTCGACAACACCTTCGTTTTTTACGAAGGGCCGCCTTCGGCAAATGGCAAGCCCGGCATCCACCACGTCATGGCACGGGCCATCAAGGATTTGGTGTGCCGTTACCATACCTTAAAAGGTAAACGGGTCGAGCGCAAAGGCGGTTGGGACACCCACGGCCTGCCCATCGAGCTGAGCGTGGAGAAAGAACTCGGCATCACCAAAGAGGACATCGGCACCGACAAAATATCGGTGGACGGCTACAACCAAAAGTGCAAGGAGACGGTGATGCGCTACAAAAACGAGTGGGACGATATTACCCGTAAAATGGGCTATTGGGTCGATCTCGACAACCCCTACATCACTTATGAAAACGAGTACATCGAAAGCGTTTGGTGGTTGCTGAAACAGCTTTACAATAAAAACCTTTTGTACAAAGGTTACACCATCCAGCCCTATTCGCCGGGCGCAGGTACGGGGCTGAGTTCGCATGAGTTGAACATGCCGGGTGCGTATAAAGAGGTGTCCGATACGACGGCGGTGGCACTGTTTAAAGTGGTTGAAAATGAAAAATCGGCGTTCCTTTTTGAAGGTGAGAACGAGGACGTTCGCATCGCAGCCTGGACGACTACGCCTTGGACATTGCCTTCCAACACTGCCCTCACCGCCGGGCCAAAAGTGGATTATGTAAAAGTCAAAACACTCAACCCTTACACCAATGAGCCGATAAGTGTGGTGCTGGCCGAGGCATTGGTTGGAAAATGGTTTGGTGGTAAAAACCAGCCTGAAATAATCGAGCAATCCAGCAATATGAAAGGTGCTGAACTCGACGGCATCCGCTACGAGCAGTTGTTCGATTTTGGAAATGAAATTGAACCCCTCCTCGGCAACGATGGCGAGTTTCATACCGATGCTTTCCGGGTCGTCCTCGGTGACTTCGTGACGACGGAGGATGGCACGGGTGTGGTTCACACTGCGCCGAGCTTTGGGGCGGACGATATGAAAGCGGCAAAAACCAATGGTATCGGTGCGCTTACGCTGGTGGACAAGCAGGGTAAATTCAAATCCACCGTTGGCGAGTTTTCGGATAAATATGTCAAAAATTACAAGGACGAGGAAGAATACCGGCCCGTGGATGTGGATATTGTGATCAAGCTGAAAACGGACAACAAGGCCCTCAACGTCGCCAAATACAACCACAACTACCCTCACTGCTGGCGGACAGACAAGCCTGTACTTTACTATCCGCTCGATAGTTGGTTCATCAAAGCTTCTGCGTGCAAGGAGCGCATGTATGAGCTGAACAAAACCATCAATTGGAAACCCGCCAGCACGGGCGAGGGCCGCTTCGGCAAGTGGCTTGAAAACCTCCAGGACTGGAACCTCAGCCGCAGCCGGTACTGGGGCATCCCGCTGCCGATCTGGCGTACCGCGGATGGTGAGCAGGAAAAATGCATTGGCTCGGTGGCGGATTTGCAGAGCGAAATAGAAAAAGCGAATGCAGCGCTCGGCCTCAATCAGGAAGTGCCGAAAGATTTGCACCGGCCGTACATTGATGACGTCATCCTCGTAGCTGACGATGGGCAGGAAATGAAACGGGAACTCGACCTCATCGATGTCTGGTTCGATAGCGGTTCTATGCCTTATGCGCAGTGGCATTACCCATTTAGCCTCCCCCCGACCCCCTCCAAAGGAGGGGGAGGACGCCCGCAGCCACGGTATATGACCGCCAATCCGATGAGCTACGAGCTTCTTAAAGAGTATGCAAAAAGAATGAGGGACAACCCGACAGATGCAGAGAAAGTGCTCTGGAATAATTTAAGGGGTAAAAAACTGGAAGGATATAAGTTTAGGCAGCAACACATCATTGGGGATTACATCGCTGATTTTCTTTGTTTGAAAAAAAATCTCATCGTTGAGGTGGATGGGCAAATCCATGAAAAACCCGAAGTGAAAAAAACGGATGCACAGCGTACCGCTTGGCTCAGCGAACAAGGGTATCATGTTTTAAGGATAAAAAACGAAGAAATTTTTCATCAGCCAGAAATCGTGCTTACTAAAATAAAAGATAAACTGGATTCGCTTCCAAATGTTCCCAAAAGCGAGGTCGAAAAGCCCTCCCCCCTTGGGGAGGGTTGGGAGGGGCAATTCCCAGCGGATTTCATCGCTGAAGGTGTTGACCAAACCCGTGGTTGGTTCTATACTTTGCATGCCATCGCCACGATGGTCTTCGATAGTGTGGCGTTTAAAAATGTCGTTTCTAACGGCCTCGTGCTGGACAAGAACGGCAACAAAATGTCGAAGCGCCTCAACAACGCCGTGGACCCATTCGAGACCATCGCCAAGTATGGCGCCGATGCGACCCGCTGGTACATGATCTCCAATTCGCAGCCTTGGGACAACCTGAAATTCGACCTCGAAGGGATTGGCGAAACGCAGCGGAAATTTTTTGGGACCCTCTACAATACGTACAGCTTTTTTGCCCTTTATGCCAACATTGATAATTGGCAAATGGACGAATCGGACGTGCTGCCAATGGATCAGCGCAGCGAACTCGACCGCTGGATCATTTCCAAATTATACAGCCTCGTGGACGAGTACCGCACCGCTATGGACGATTATGAGCCGACCCGTGCCTGCCGTGCCATCGAGGAATTTGTGGATAGCCATTTGTCCAACTGGTACGTGCGGCTCAGCCGGCGCCGTTTCTGGAAGGGGGAAATGTCAACCGACAAAAGGGCAGCTTATGAAACCCTTTTTGAGTGTTTGATGGTCACGGGGCAATTGAGCACTTGCGTGGCACCGTTTTTCTCCGATTGGTTGTATAAAAACCTGACCGACCCGATCCGGGAAAAAGCGGTTGCTAACAATACACCTCTGCGTCACGAATCTGTCCATTTGACCGATTTGGTGGAAAGGGATGCCACCAAAGTGGATAAGGCTTTAGAGCAGCGGATGGAATATGCACAACGCATTTCTTCCTTGATTTTGTCGCTCCGCAAAAAAGAAAATATCCGGGTGCGTCAGCCACTGCAAAAAGTGATGTTGCCTATTTTGGATGAGGCATTTATCAAGCACGTAGAAGGGGTAAAAGACCTCGTGATGGCGGAAACGAACATCAAGGAAATTGAATACATCACCGACACGGCGGGCGTAATTAAAAAGAAAATAAAACCGAATTTTAAAACACTCGGTAAGCGCCTTGGCAAAAACATGAAAGCTGCGGCACAGGCCGTCGCCGGATTCAGTCAGGATGATATTTCTAATTTGGAAAAAACCGGCGCCTATATATTAGATGTGGACGGTGAAAAATACGAACTGACGTTAGAGGATTTTGAAATAACGGCAGAAGATGTACCGGGCTTGCTCGTCGCCACCGACGGGCCTCTGACCGTTGCCTTAGACGTTACTTTAAACGACGATTTAATAGCGGAAGGAACGGCCCGTGAATTGGTGAATCGGATTCAAAATATTCGAAAAGGGAGCGATTTTAATGTGACGGATAAAATAAATATCCAGATCGAAAAACACGAAGCTGTTTATGATGCAGTTGCAAATTACAGCGATTATATCAAGCAGGAAACCTTGGCGCTTGCCTTGGATTTGGTAGATAATGCAGGTGGTGAAAGAGTGGAATTATTTGATGATGTATCTTTATTTATCAAAGTAGAAAAAGCCTGATTTGGTTATTTAGAAATCTACAAAGCCTTGTATTGCTTTTGCATTACAGGGCTTTTTTATTGATTTTCAATTGCTGAATTAAGCGACCAAGAAATATAAATTGCAAACTTGTGTCGATAAGTTTTTTGAAAATATTTATTTGGATATGCCCAAGTATTGGGCAGGAAAAGCCATTGTAAATGATAGTTTACGATGTTTAAAGTTTCCCGCCCAATGCCTCCTTTACCTTAAAATAATTGGTCTTTTCCGCAGGGCTTAAATCTTTTTCGTTAATCATTTCCACCCACCGCAGGGCTTTTTTTAATAATCCGGCATCAACGGCCATTTTATTGATGACCCCAGCATATTCGATAAAAAGGGCAGATTGGTTCTCATAATTGCCTAATAAATTAAAATCAATCATGGCATCCACGACGGCGGTAAAATCATAATAATCACCATTCCGGTAATGTTGTGCAACGAGGGCTCTTGCCAATAATTCGTTCCGTTCTGCAAAATCTATTTGCCGGATGTATTCAATGACGGTTTCCCCATCTTCTTTTTTTACCAAATTCCAATTATTGAAATCCATGTTCTTTCGGATAAAATCATCGAGGACGCTATATATTTTTTCATCCACTTCTTTTTGGCCAATGGCTTCGCTGACCTCTTTCCTATTTTCCAATAATATCCGGAATTCACGGGAGGCAGGGTTTTTTAAAAACACTTTTACAATACCCCAATAAGAGGCATCCATGAAATGGTCGGCAGTCATCAGCCGGAGATAATCATCCACAATGCCTTTTTCTTTTTCCATTTCTCCTGCCATTCGCAATGCTTTTAAATAACTAAAAATCAGGTCGGAATTCCGTTCGCCGTTTCTATATCTTATTTGCAAATCAGTATAGGATTGCCCAGTCACGGTTGCCAGTTTCGAATATTCTAAAAAGGTGTTGCCTTCGGTTTGTGCGCCTACTATTTTATGGATCACTTCGCCGCTACCTGTGATAAAAAGATAGGTGGGAAAAGCGATGATGCCATATCTATTTTTCAATTTAGGGCCTTCTCCATCTTCCATATTGTATTTTACATTGATGAATTTTTGGTTGAAATAATTGGCAACCTGTGGTTGGCTGAAAACCTCTTTGTCCATTTTTTTACAAGGCCCACACCAAGTTGTATATCCATCAAAAAAAATAACCTTTCCAGTCTGACGGGCAATCGACAAAACCTCTGACCACGAGGGGTTTTCCATAAAATCAATACGGTCGTATCGGATTTCTTGAGAGTAAATGAGGGGGAGAAAAGCGATTAGGAAAAAGAACGATAATTTAAAAGGAATTCGATTCATTGCTTAACCTTGAAATGATTGAACACAACGTTTGGTAGAATGGTAAAATGTATGTGGTGAATTTTAAACAAGTGAACTTGATTTATCAAAACACTTTTTTCTTTGAAAATGGTGGTTTAGACATTCCAAGTTTCAAAAAACTTGGAATGTCTGGCCAGCATCATACATTCTCCAATATTACCAAACGTTGGTACGATAAGGATACCACAAAGGTATTTTTTATTTGACAGAAATACTCGTGGATGTAAGTTTTGGAGAAAAGGTATGGTTAGATATTGAGCAGTGAAGGACTTTGTAATCAGGGCAGATGCGGATATGAAAAAATAATTGCGGAGGTGATACTATTTGTGGTAACGTTCTTTTAAGTTGGTTCAATCCACTTAAATCGTTCTTTTGTGTATTTAAAAATGAGAAATTCAATTAGCCTAATTAGAGGCGGCGAAATATATCTTATGGCATTTAAGATTTAGTTTTTCCTTTAAAAAGAATCTAAACCTTAAATAATTGACTTTGGCTAAGGTTCATTATTCACTTTTATTGTTTTAATCAAGTAAGTCAAATTGGTCATTTTGAAACAGTGTGCCTTCTCTGAGTGCCTCTTTGAGGAAATCCAAGTTATTTTAACGGTGAAGCAAAGTGCAGGCACAGTATTTCGCAGAGAAAGTATTTATAATTTTTAGACACCTTTATATTCATTTATACACTCTGGATTGAGAAAAAGGAAAACTTTAATAATGAATAGTTGTAAACCCAATGAGTATAGGTTTTTCGAGAGTAAACTTGGGGCGGGTTGCGTGTTTTTAAAATAATAGTGAGATGAATGAACTCTAACCTTGACCAATTAAAAAATGAACGGTGGCGATTTTCAGTTTTTCAAAGAATGGAAAACCTTTTTATTCAGTTTCGCTTGACGATCGAATTTAATCTTTTTTGATTGTAGATAACATTTGTCATTTCATTGAGACTCAATTAATTATTGTTTTTTAAATAAAGTATTCTATATTTGCGGCCAGAAGCAAAATGCAATTAATTTATGGTTTGTAATTTGCTATTGACCAACCAAAAAACAAGAGGTGTTTTATCCAAATACCATAACAAGATTTAATTGAGCAATAATTTTTCAATAGTGGGTTTATTCAAAAATCAAAATTCCGGGCAAATCCTTTCTTCCAACTTGTTTACACAATCATCAATCCCCATTTTTTACAAAATGAAAGCGTAGTGATAAATTCGATTTAGGCCAATCGTCCTTGCTTAAGTATCAGGTGGCCAATCGGACTATTAAATTGTTTGGGAAAACCGATTAGTATGGAATGGAGTTGAAAATTCTACCGGACAAATTTGAAAATAAGCTTAATAAAATGGAGGAGAAACAATTGATTGATTTAGTAGTATAATATCGTTGCAGAGGAAAAAAGGAAGTTTTAATATTATTACCCAATACTAATTTGTACGTTCTCTTATAAAACAGAAATTACTTTTTAAAATTTTCAATAAAACAGCGGGAGAAAAATAAGGGAAATTCCTAGTTTCTGATCCCTGCATTAATTTAACAAACAATGGAATTATCACAATTAAAAGAAGCTTTGAAAGCTGCCCAAGCTGCCAGTAAAGCCGCTAAAGCTGCCGTGAAAGCAGAGCAGAAGGCTGTTAAAGCTAGGATTAAAACTTTTGAAGATGCTGCTAAAGCAGCCGACAAAGCGGTAGTTCAAGCTACTAAAGCAATTGCTAAAGCTAAAAAAGAAGCTGCTGCTGATAAAGCAAAAGCCAAGGCTGCACCAAAGAAAAGAGGTGCTAAGAAAGCGGCTGCTCCTAAAAAAGCTACAGGCCGCCGTGGCCGTCCAGCGAAAGCTGCCGCTGCTGCACCAGCCACTGAGACCGCTGCCGCTCCAGCTGCACCAAAGCGCCGTGGCCGCCCAGCGAGCACAGCGAAGAAGGCCGCTGCTCCTAAGAAGCCAGCAGGCCGCCGTGGCCGTCCAGCGAAAGCTGCCGCTGCTGCACCAGCCACCGAGACAGCTGCTGCTCCAGCTGCACCAAAGCGCCGTGGTCGTCCAGCCGGTACAGCGAAAAAGGCCGCTGCTCCTAAGAAACCAGCAGGCCGCCGTGGCCGCCCAGCGAAAGCCGCTGATGCCGCTGCACCAGCTACCGAAACTGCTGCCGCTCCAGCTGCACCAAAGCGCCGTGGCCGCCCAGCGAGCACAGCGAAGAAGGCCGCTGCTCCTAAGAAGCCAGCAGGCCGCCGTGGACGCCCAGCGAAAGCCGCTGATGCCGCTGCACCAGCTACCGAAACTGCTGCCGCTCCAGCTGCACCAAAGAAACGTGGACCTAAGGCGGGTGCTAAGAAAGCTGCTGCCCCTAAGAAGCCAGCAGGCCGTCGTGGCCGTCCAGCTGCCGCCAAACCAGCTACTTCAGGTGATGACCTGACCAAAGTAACAGGAGTTGGCTCAAGGGTAGCCGAAATGTTGAAAGCTAATGGCGTAGACACCTTTGCTAAAATGGCCGAGATGTCAGTTGACCAATACAAAGAATTGCTGAAAGCCAATAACATGAGCAAGTTCCGTAACCCAACTAAATGGGCGAGCCTTGCAGGTGAATTGGCCAAAGGTTAATACGATATAGTTACAAGAAAAAAGGGTCATGCCGTTTTGGCAATGGCCCTTTTTCTTTTTGCATAATTGTTTAAATCTTAATGGGGAAATTTCTATTCTAAAAAAGGCATCACCCATTCTGTCGTTTTAAAAAAATGCCAATCCACTTTTGACAGATCTGTTTCCGGGTCGATATATACTTGACTATTGCGGCCATTGAGCCGGACTTTTATATCGGCATATATTTCAATGTTTTCTTCCCCTTTTTCCTGCCATGTTTTTTTTAAATGCTGGGCAAATTGCCAAATCATATCGGGGTGGGTAAATAATTTTTCCCTTTGTCGGTCGGTGAGGTAATCGCTTTCTTTTATTTTAATGATTTCGTTGGTGTCCGTATTTTTTATTTTAAAATCTCCGTACCCTCGTTTTGAGCGCAGCATCATGCGCCATGAATAACGGTGGCCTTCTTCCGTCCAAGCAACATTGCCCTTGAAAAAATGATGGCGCAGCGGAAGGGTCAGGTGAACTAATAGGATAAGAAATAAGGAGATAAGCACGGCTTTTTTTGGATAGGCGGGCGGTATCAATTTTGAATTATTATCTGATATAGCTTGACTTGGACTGATGCGCTCCCACCATGACTCGACCTTTTCCAATTTTTTTATTTTGTTTTTTATAATGGAAAACCATTTCCTGAAATCACTTGGCGGGAAATATAAAAGGCTCAAACAAATAGATAGCCAAGGGAAAATGCCGATTTGAAATATCAAGGTATTGGTCAGGTGAAAAAACAGGATAAAGCCCAAAATCCATTTTCTGGTGTTTTTAAATAGGAGAAAAAAGGCTGCTGTTAAGTCGAGCAGCATGCCGCTCCACGCCATTATATAAGGTGTAATTTTATGGCTCCACACAGAGCCGAGCAGCGGCATGTCTTTTACATTTCGCAACCATATATCCAAAGGGTTACCGTTCAGCCAGTCCGAATTTATTTTGGCAATGCCACCATAAAAATAAACCACCCCCATCAGGAAAGGCAATATCCACAGGCTCCAACGTTCAATTGTGTCGCTTTTTAATTCCGGTTTTTTAACCACATCATAAGACCACTGCCGATTGGCGGGGAGAAAAATCATGATCCAACAAATCCAAGTAAATAAATACCCGTGGTTTAAATACAATGCTTTTTCCAAAAAAAACTGCCAGGTAAAACATATCGCAAAAACCAATGTGCTGATCCGGTAATTTTTACCAATAACAATAAATACCGCCGCCGTCATTGCGGTCAAAAAAAATAGGGACATAAATGGCTCGGGCAAAACAGGCACCCATTCGAACCCCATATATTTAAATTGGAAATTATCGGGATTGAAATAACCTTTATATAAGTGATAATAAGTCCAAACGCCCATCATATCGGCAAAACCTAATATCCCGAATATGACGCGGAAAAAAACAAGGGGGGCGATGTCAACAGGTTGAAAAAGTTTGTTCATTTTAATAGTAATTTGGGATCGCTCTCAAACTGTGTTTGCCGTTCGGCGGAATAACCAAACGATGCATGTGGCAAAAGTCGGTTCAGAAATTTGGAAACCATTTTTAATTTTCTCACGGGCAGGTTGACGGATATTTCGTCGCCATCCAATAATTTAAAATACATCACGCCATTGTCCCACAGGTGGAAACCAAAAGGCATCGTCCGCGTCGCAATGGAATAAACCCAAACGATTTGCCGAGGGGTTTCATTTAATAAAATCCAAAGCCGTTCGTCCTCCGGTTTTGGTTTTTTGAGGATGCCATACATCAGCCGGATACCAACGATCAAGGCCACCATCCCCACCGACGAGATAAAACTGTTTTCCCGAAAATATAAATAGGGCACCGTTACCCCCGCCGTTATCAGGACAATCGCCAAAACGAGCTGCAGGTTGCGCTCTTTTTGCAGGGCATTGTACAGCAGCCGCATGGCTGGGTGGAGGTGATATGTTTTTTTGAAATTCAAATTATTGTTGCCAAATTTATTGGCAGTGTAAATTTTCGATACAGGTTATCTTTCGCACTTGTCATCCCGTAGGGATCTGTTAACGTATGACGTGCCGTTTATACAGCTCTTTTAACGTTAACGGATCCCTTCGGGATGACAAGAGAGCGGAGGCTTGGGGACTGTAGTGAATTATTAAAACTGTAATGAATTGAACGGATGAGCAAACATATTTGGTCAAAAATAAAAACAATTTGTTTTGATTGGCTAAATGTTTAGCTTTGCGTAAAATTGAGGTTTATTTCGCAACGGCAAAAATGCTCAATCTTTTGATGTGTTAAAGCTGTCAAATTATCCATGGAAATCAAAGATGTAAATGTCTGGAAACCCATCGGGTTTGATGAAAATTGGGAAAAGGTCAGTACTTCCCGGTTGGATGTTTTGCTGCCATCATGGGTGCACAAGCGGCAGACATTGAAAGACGACAGCCGAGAGTACGGGGTTTTCATGGATCGCCTAAAAAGGCAGCATGCCATCGAAACGGGTATTGTTGAAAGGTTATATGACCTGAGCGAAGGTATCACGGAGACTTTTATCAAAGAAGGGTTTGTTGAGTCATACTTGCAACATGGGGATACGAACATCCCCACTGGCCAGTTGATGGATTATTTGCAGGATAATTTTGATGCTCTTGATTTTGTATTTGATATTGTGAAAAATGACCGACCGATCACTAAGGGTTTTATCAAAGAATTGCACCAATTAGTAACTAAGCACCAGCACACAGCAGAAGGTCGCGACCAATTTGGCAACCGTTTGCAGATACCCTTATTAAAAGGCTCATTTAAAGAGAGGGAAAATAATCCGACGAGAGCCGATGGCACAAGGTTTTTATATTGCTCGCCCATTCATGTGGAATCGGAAATGGATAGATTGGTTTCCATTTTAGATGGGTTGGAAAAAAGGAAAATAAAACCGCTCGTGATCGCTACTTGGCTGCACCATGCTTTCACGCAGATACATCCTTTTCAGGATGGCAATGGCCGGATGGCGAGGTTGTTGGCAAGTTTAATTTTGATAAAAGGTGGGTTGTTTCCGTTGACCGTGAAAAGGAATGAAAAGAAAAGATATATCGATTCACTGGAATTGGCAGATAATGGAGAGCCGCAAAAGTTAGTGGATTATTTTGGGGAAATACAGAAGCGGAATATTGAGGCTGCGCTGAATATGAGATTGGAGGTGGAATTGTCTGAGACATCATTTGCCGAGATGGCCAATTTGTTTGCTAAAAGACTTGAATTGGAAAAGGAAAAATTAAATTTAGAGTATGAACGACAAGAGAAAATAAAACAATATAAATTGAGTATCTATAAATATTGTAGTGCAGTGATTGAAAAAATAAAGGAAGAATTAGAATTAAAAATAAATGGGAACGCATCAGTGAATGTTGAGGAGATGCCATTTCATTTTAAAACAGGTGGAGATAAAGCAGCCATTAATATAGCCAAGCAGTTTAAATATTTTTATAATGATAAATTAACAGTTGGCAAGATTGTATTAAAAATGGTGTTGGCTAATAAAAACATTTATAATGTAATTATTTCAATACATCATTATGGCTATTCTGATTCAACTTTAGCAATTGGTTCTATTATAGGCCTTAGCGAAGGAGAATCTGCTGGGTTTATCCCTATCGATTTAGAACCTTATCTTATATCTCTTGAGGGTGATTTTGATGATATTAGAGAAACAATAAAAAAAGACATTAATGTCTATATTAAAAACTTAATGACATTAGCTCTTGCCCAAATAACCACTGAACTCAACTAACGACCCATACCTGTTAGTTTTTCAAAAACTAATAGGTTTACTCTTGACCGACTGATTAACGATTAAAAGATCAACGATTTTAGATTTTTTGAACTCAAAACTCAAAACTCAACAACTCAAAACTGAGAAATATATGTCACAAGTAACCTACAACGAAGACAACATCAGATCCCTTGATTGGCGGGAACACATCCGCATGCGGCCCGGTATGTACATCGGAAAACTGGGCGACGGCTCTACGGCGGATGATGGGATTTATGTCTTGCTGAAAGAAGTCCTCGACAACTGTATCGACGAATACGTGATGGGCTTTGGGAAAGAAATTGACGTGGAAATAAAAGACGGCACGGTCATGATCCGGGACTATGGCCGGGGCATCCCGCTTGGTAAAGTGGTGGAGTGTGTTTCCCAAATAAACACTGGTGGAAAATACGACAGCAAAGCCTTTAAAAAATCGGTCGGTCTGAACGGGGTCGGGACAAAGGCGGTGAATGCGCTGTCCGATTATTTCAAGGTGCAGTCCGTGCGGGAAGGAAAAGCGAAGGTGGCGGAATTTGAACGGGGCCTCATTATCCAAGACCACAAACTGCAAAAAATAAATGACGAGAACGGGACCCTGGTTTATTTCAAACCGGACAATACCGTTTTCAAGCATTATAAATTCCGCTCGGAATACGTGGAATCGCAATTGTGGAATTATGCCTACCTGAATGCGGGCTTGAAAATAAACTACAACGGAAAAACATTCCACTCCAAAAGGGGGCTATTCGATCTGCTGTCCAATAAGACACAATCGGAAACACTGCGCTACCCGATCATCCATTTAACGGGAGAGGACATTGAAGTGGCCATGTCGCACGGCAATCACTATGGCGAGCAGTATTATTCCTTTGTAAATGGGCAAAACACCACCCAAGGTGGTACGCACTTAAATGCCTTCCGCGAGTCGTTGGTCAACGTGGTGCGGAAATTTTACAATAAAAATTACGATGTAAAAGACATCCGTTCTTCCGTGGTGGCAGCGATCAGCGTGCGGGTGGAAGAACCAGTCTTTGAATCGCAGACCAAAACCAAACTCGGCTCTCAGGACATTGGTCCAAACGGGCCTTCCGTCCGAAAATTTATTGGTGATTTTTTAGAAAAGGAACTCGATAATTTCCTCCATAAAAATGAAGACGTAGCGAAGGAACTGCAACGGCGGATTCAACAATCAGAACGGGAAAGAAAGGAAATTGCGGGCATTAAAAAACTGGCTAACGAACGAGCCAAAAAGGCCAACCTGCACAACAAAAAACTACGGGACTGCCGCAATCACTACAATGATCCACCGAAGAAAATTACCGAAGAACAACGCTTGGCTACCACCGTATTTATCACCGAGGGGGATTCGGCGAGCGGGAGTATTACCAAAGCGCGGGACGTGGCTTCTCAGGCCGTTTTCAGTTTGCGGGGTAAGCCGCTCAACTGCTTTGGCATGAGCAAAAAAATCGTTTACCAAAATGAGGAACTGAATTTATTGCAACATGCCCTAAACATCGAAAACGACATGGATGACCTGCGCTACAACCAGGTCGTGATCGCTACCGATGCCGACGTGGACGGCATGCATATCCGGCTGCTTTTGCTCACTTTCTTCCTGCAATTTTTCCCCGACCTGGTGCGCAATGGGCATTTGTATATTTTGCAGACACCGCTTTTCCGGTGCGGGACAAAAAGAAAACATATTACTGTTACAGCGAAACAGAAAAGCAGGACGCCATCCGTGCGTTGCGGGGCAAAGCGGAGATTACCCGGTTCAAGGGTTTAGGGGAAATTTCGCCGGGCGAGTTCAAAGATTTCATCAATGAAAATATGCGCCTCGAACCAGTCGTGTTACAGGAGGATACTTCTTTGGATGATCTGTTGTCCTATTATATGGGGAAAAATACCCCGCAGCGGCAAGAGTTTATCATTGACAACCTGCGCTTTGAATTAGATGAAATTGCGGATGACATTGAAATTGCGGAAGCAATGGAAGGGGCAAAGGTGGAAGAAGGGGAAATGGCGGAGGTTTAAATTAGTAATAAATGCGAATCAGGAGTTGAAAAGGTGATAATACTGAAAATCAAGGGTTTAGACTTTCCAAGTTTTTAAAACTTGGAAAGTCTTTGCTCTAACTTATTGATAATCAAGATAGAATTTCAACTCCTGATTCGCATAATAAAGGATTTTTTAAAAAGAAGATCATCCCCATAGTTGAACTCAGGCAGTTGTTTGGTGTACGAGCATATATTCCAAAATTCCGGTATTGTCTATTTGAAAATAGGACAAGGAAGGATTAAAGAAGGAATTGGAATATGAATCAACAACTGCTTAAAATTAGTTTGCTTTCCATTTTAATGGAATTGGCTTTCATCGTTGCTGCGCAAACGGAGTCTAGTTATTTGTCCGACACTTTAGTAGACGCAAGGGACAACAAGGTGTACGAGATCGTCCGAATTAATAAGCTTTGGTGGTTTAAGGATAATTTAAATTATGAAACGAAGTTGTCGCACTGCCCTAATTATAATAAAAAAGACAGCGATTGTGAACAAGGCAATTTTTACGCTTATCAAGAACTCGACACCATTTGCCCAAAAGGTTGGAGAGTTGCCGAAACAACAGATTGGGAAAAATATTTAAAGGTTATTAGAGAAAGCAAAAATATCGAAATTGAGAATATCGGAATAGATACTTTTCCCGGAGAATATTTGTCCATAAATTTTACAGATCTTACGGGTCAGCTCCATTTGTTTGAAAAAAACAATCCTCTGGGCTTGGCTTCTTACGGATGGGTAGAGGGTAGAAAAAGGAACAATAAAAATACGGCCACACTCTGGGCAAAACACCCTGGTTATAATGACAATAGATTTCATCTGCATATTGGTGATAAAAATTACATTCTCCATACTCATGCACACAACATAGACGACAAGTCAAGAAAGGTGAGGAAATTTATGGTAAGGTGTGTTTGTGAGGATGAAGCATTTAGATGATGTAGAACTATTATTCGAAGCCCATGTCTAAAGCCTGCATATTGTTTTTCATTATGCTACAATGTAGCGTAATTAACGCCCAAACGGATTGCCTGAAAAAAAATTCCAAAGAATATATTTACTCTATGTATTATTCTGATACGACTGGACTAACTGGGCCAGGCTGGTATTTTTTGCAATCAAAATTAAAAGATAGTCAATATGTCCTTTTAGGGGAAACTCATGGCACAAAAGAGATACCTGTTATAGTTAAAGAAATAAATGATAATTGGAAGTTTGATTATTTTATTACAGAAATAGACTCCATGTCAGCGGCTTTTTTGACGGATCCAGCT
Organism: Saprospiraceae bacterium; assembly: GCA_041392505.1. GTDB lineage: Bacteria > Bacteroidota > Bacteroidia > Chitinophagales > Saprospiraceae > UBA6168. The sequence goes on from JAWKLX010000011.1 coordinate 98,952, forward strand.
ATTGAAAAAAAACAGGTTTTATATGATGTTCCTGGTGGGTTTGCCATGTATTCTACTAAAGAGGAATCGGAATTGATAGAATCGCTCCTTGCTAATGAAGTTGCCATAGAAGGGATAGATATGGTACATCCCATATCTTTCAGGTTGTTCCTTTTTGCACTGTTACAGACAAAGGGCTTGAGCCAAAAATCTTATAGAAGGGTGCGTTCTTTGATTGCCCAACAGGAAAAAGATATAGTCCAAATTGGGGTAGTTAGTTCAAAAGAAAAACGGAAGATGGAGCGCAGGTTGTTAAAAATTAATAAAAAAGATTTTAAAGGAAAAAACGGTTTAATATCTTTTTTATTGAATAATAAATACCTGCCCAGGCAAATGGAAAATAGGGCGATATATATGCAGGAAAAATTTCTTGCCTTAGCAAAGCAAAAAGGATTTTCGGATAAAAATATATTGTTTAAATTTGGCAGTTCACATTTGAAGAAAATAAAAAATACAGCAGGATTTATTGACTTAGGTGCCTGTGTAAATGATTATTCAAAAAAAAATAAAATTAATACCTGTTATATAGGGATTTTTGCAGTTAATGGATTGCTGGGGTTACCAATGAGGGTAAATGGGGAATCGGTAAAAATTACTGCCCTTGAAAATGACAGCTATTATTCTGCCGAATATTCATTGTTCAAAGAAGGAAATAATACAGACCAATATATTGTAGTAGATATTAAAGGGTTCAAAGAAAAATCTGTAAGTAAAGGGAAGGTGTGTCCTTTTTTAAAAGAGCTGATGGACAATTTCGATGTTTTAATTTTTGTAAAAGAAGTCACTGCAGCCCAGCATTTTAATTAGGTCAGCTAACCAACACCAACCCAACTAGCAAAATAAATTTAGCAACTGCATTAAAAATCAGGAAGTAGATTCTAAATTGCTTCCTGATTTTTTTTTTGACTGTTTTTTTAAATACAGCTATATGAAAACGAAAACTATTGCTTCGACAATTATCCTTTTCTTTTTTTTCGCATTGCCTATAAATGCCCAAAAAAAGGAAAAAGAACTACCGCCTTCCACTTTTTCCCTTAATCTCCCTTACGACAATATGTTCGGTTTTGCCCCCGCTGCTTATGGCAGTTTCGGGATAAAGGAAAACCTCAGTTTCACCTACTATGGTAAATTATGGACGAACCCCAGTTTTGGTTCGCCAATGACTGGAACTGATAATTGGTTGGAAACGGGGTTTGGTTTGAGCAAGAGGACTCCCAAAGGTAAGTGGCTGTTCAACCCTTCCTTGGCGCTCACTCATGGGGAATTATTATCAGGCGGAACGGAAGGCGTTATCGCTGATGGTATAGCCCCGAGTATGTCGGTGTTCTTTAAGGATGGCGTCATGGAATTGGAGACCTATGCTGTTTGGTACAAAGCACTGCGAAAGGAAGGTTTGTTTTCCTATGATTATGCGCTTTATCGGTTGTTGCCCGGTTTTATCATCAATGAAAAAATATCACTGGGCCTGCACTATGAAGGCTTTGTGTTAACTCGGCAAACGATAAAGGAAGGCTCCGAGCAATTGTACCAAGCGGTGGGTGGTTATGTGAAATTAACGGTCGGCGAGCGGTATACCTTTCGGCTTTCGTTGGGTAAAAATTTTAAGGATACAGACTACCCAGATGAGTTTTATAAGTTGACGCTGAATATTCCATTGCTTGATTAACGAGGCTTGATTTCCCGCAGAGGTTCGCAGGGTTTTCCGCAGGGTTGCGCTGAGTTTTCAAAGTTTAACTCTGCGCAACTAAGCGTCAAACACTGCGAACCTCTGCGGAAATCAACCTCACCTCAAAATCATCACGTTCCCTTTCTTCGTAAATTCCATTCCGTTAAAACAATCGGCCCTTAGATAAAAACCGTAAACGTCGGGCGCTAATTGTTGGTTTTTATAAAGGCCATCCCAGCCTTTTGTTTGGTCGGTGGTACGGAAAACGAGTTCGCCCCAACGGTTGTAAATGGACAGCTCCATATTTTCGATAATATTGCTGCGGACAAAAAGCACGTCGTTGCTACCGTCTCCATTTGGGGTAAAAGCATTGGGGATAAAAATATTGGGCTCGTCACAATCTGGGTTCAGCACAAAAATGGTATCCACCCTTTCTGCCGAACACCCGAACTCATTGGTGATGATCAAAACATATTCCGTGGTCTCCAATGGGGGCGCTTCGGGGTTGTGGATGAACGGGTCGCTCAACCCATCTTGCAGCAGCCACTCGTAGAAATAGTTTGGGTCAAAATCCGTTAAGTCCAATTGGGAAAATTCACCTGAATTAAAATAAATAGAATCCATGGTCGAAGTAATTACCCCCACGGTTGGATCGATGTTAAAATATAACACCGTCGTGCTATCAAGGAGGGTGCAACCAAATTGGTTTTCTATATCTACCGTAAACAATGTTTCCGCAGGCACATCGTCGATGGTCACGCTGCTACTATCGGGGGCAGCTCCGACGATGTATTGCTGCTCTTGCCAATTGGAAAAAGTAAGTATTTGTGCTGGATCGTTATTGACCACTTCGATCGTCAAGGTCTCCGCTTCTTCACAGAAAATGAGCTGCTCATCCAAAGTCACGTTAATCGGAAAGACATTGACCGTCACTTGAGCCGTGTCCTTACAGCCCAAGGTATCGCTTGCGACGGCATAATAAACGACAGCGCCATTGGGCATGACGGTGATTTCATCTGTGCAAGCAATTGGGTTGTCCAGTGAATTTTCAAACCAACAAATTTCTTGAGTAATAGGTGAAATAACAGAAGCAGACAAGGTCACATCCGTTATTTCACACAAAGCAGTATCAGGAGAAGGGATAGTGGAAATTTCAATATATGGATTGACCAACACATTGACCGAACCAGAATCGATGCAAGTTTCTTCTGTATTGACACCAGTGATCGTAACTGTATATTGCTGGTCTTGCGATAAAGTAGCGATTGGGTTGGGGCAGTTATCACAGTCTAAACCAGAACTTGGGCTCCACAAATAATTTAAGTCGGAACCTGCGGCATCTGGGTTTATGGCCGTTGGCACATCGGGACAAATAGTGATAAATTCCCGCAGGGTTGGCACAAAGTTGTAAGTCGTGATGGCTGCCGTTTCATCTGAAGTACAGCCATATTGGTTGGTGACAGTGGCGATGAACGTGGCCGTTCCACCAATTGGCGTTACTGAAATATTCACACAGGCAGCGTCGGTTATACCGTTTATTGTCCCATTTGAAACAACCGACCAATCGAACGTCAAGATATCATTTGGGTCAAAGTTGTTGATGCAAATGTCATAGAACGGTTGGGGGCAAGTATCAATGACCCCTCCACCATCGAGCATAATGGTTAGTTCGTTATTGATAACATTGAAGGTGTCGGCTTCCATGCAGCCAAATATATCGGTAGCGTTGACGATGTATGTTTCTTCCATATCTGGATTTGGCATAAAAGGATTGCCAGTATGGAGGATAGAATCGCCTGTTTCATTTAACCAATCTATTTGGGTCGTTACGTTCGTCGTGGCAGACAGCTCGATTGCACTTCCGCAGGTAAAGGTGTCTACAATGCCAGAGATCTCAATTGCCTCCGGCACAAACCTCGTCACATCAATTGTATCTGCACATTCTTCCAGTCCAAATCCCAAAGAGACGATGACTGTAAAATCCATAGATTCGGTTAAAGTCACCGTTGGGTTTGGGTCGTTTGGATTGAAACCAATAGCAGGTGACCAAGTGTAGCTGTAGGTTGGGTCTGCGCCAGGGTTCAGCGGGGAAGGAACGCTTGGGCACAGGGTGTCACTTGGCACCACCGTCGGCACAAATCCATAACCTGTCAATGTCAACGAAAGGGTATCATCGCAGCCGTGTTGGTTGGTTACGGTAACTGAATAGGTGGATGGATTACCTGCCGTTGGGGTAAGTGCCAATGGCGTGGCGGTATTTCCTCCAGAGTCGATTGCACCCGGAGGGGTAGCAGACCAGTCGTAGATGAATGTGTGGTCAGGAACATTGTTGGTGACTTCTAATTGCACCAAACTTTGCGGGCAAACATTATCGTCGCCACCAGAAATGTCCGCATCAATGGCCTCATTGGCCACAAAAACCATCGCCGTGTCACGGCATCCGTATTCGTCGACTGCCTGAACGTCATACCATGTATCAACCGCTGGATAGTGGTTCACCATTGCGCCCGTGCCGACAATCGCATTAGGCGGCGTTGCTGTCCAGGTATAATCAACAGGAGTAACGGGTGAAGAAGCAACCAAAGTGACTGGGGCGCCACAGGTCAGCGTATCCGCAGTTGCTTGCACATTTATTTCCGCAGGAACAAAAACCGTTATGTCTTTAAAAATAGTACAAGTATCAGGAATGAAACTGGTCACTTGCACGGTATAGGTCGTTGTTTGGGAAGGCCAAACATGAGGGTTGACGGCTTGGGTGCTGTCAATAGAAATGTCAGGAAACCAGTTGTAGGTAAAACTAACGTCGCCCGTTGGGTTGAGGAAAACAGAATCACCGGGACAAAGGACGATGGAGTCGGCCAAGGGTATGTTGGGAAATTCAAATTTGATAAACGCATTGTCCATCCCCACACAACCATTCGAAGTCCAAATGGTCAATTTCACGCCAAGGTCATCACCCGTTTCCAAAGTGAAAATGGGGTTTTCCTCGTTGGAAATAAGGCCGTTGCTCAGCTCCCAAAGGAAACTGTCGATAAAGATATTGTTGACAGAAAAAACAGTGTTGTTCAAGAATTGAATCGCCACGCTGTCCTCACTACATTCCACATATTCAAAATCAAAATCCACGACAAACTGAGCGCTATCGATGATAACATCTTTAGTGATGGGAGTGAAACAATCCAGCGGGAAATCAAGGGTCAAGGTTACTTGAAAAGTGTCTTCATAAGGGTAGTTATAAGTTGGGTTTATTTCGGTTGAAACGTCATTGGTCGTAGTTGGGTCGCCAAAGTCCCAGAGAAAATTGTAGGCATTCGTGCTCAGGTTGGTAAAGGAGACTTGGCTGCCGTTGCACTCTATTTCAAAATCAAAATCAAGGTTGTTGTTGACGTCCAAAATGTCAACGACCACGGCTTCTGTTGTGTCGCAGCCAAACTGGTTGGTAGCCGTTACTGTGACGGTTTGATTGCCGGAAACGATCGCCAGATCAGGGTTGCTGGTATCAGCCCCGCCGCTAAACGCACCTGCTGGTTCCCACAGCCACGTCAGGGTATCGTTCGGGTCAAGGTTGGTGGCAAATACATTCAGCGGATCATCTGAGCAAATTATTTGATCGCCTACGACTGTTATGTCAACCGGCCCACCAGCGACCTGAATAGTATCATAATAATAGCACCCGAACTGATCGGTTGCCCGAACGATGTAGCTGTTTTGTCCGGAAACATCGACCGTCAACATATTGGGGCCGTCAGCGATCAGCATGTTGTTTTCATTAAACCAATCGTATTCAACGGGTAGCAAAGTGGTAGAAGCCACCAGTTTCACCGTAGAATCACAAGTCAACACATCATCGCTGGCGACTAGGCCAACGTCGTCCGGCACAACGACCGTTACCTGACGGGTGATAAAACAGGTGTCCGCTGAAATATTTTGCACCATCACCGTGTAAGTAGTCGTCTGCAATGGATTGGCAAATGGGCTGGCACATGTAGTACAACTCAACCCAGTAGAAGGCGTCCAGAGATAGGTGTAAGAAGTATCGCCGCAGGTATTTAAAGTAATCCCTTGCTCCAAACACCCAAGCTCTTGCCCATCAATGAGGCAGGGCAATTCTGTCAGGTCAATATCCAAAACGATCTGTCCCGTGGTATCCACGCAGCCCTCGTCCGTGGTGATGGTCAATTGGACGGTCAGTTGGCCTTCCTGAAGAATAACGATCGTCGGACTGGCCAATTGAGATGTTCCGTTGAATACGCCGCTGAACTCCCAGAGCCTCCCAGTAGTATTAGATTGGTTATTTAAAGAAACATCAAAAAACTGGATAGCCAATTCCCCATCCTCACATTGCACATAGTCAAAATCAAGGGCAGCATCCAATATTTTTTCCTCCAAAAGAATAGTCTTGGAAATGGTGTCGGCACAAACAGCCCCCGGCATGGTCATCAGGGTTACGGAGTAGGAGCCATAATCTGGATAGGTATAGGTTGGGTTAGTTTGGGTTGAAACGTCGCTGGTCGTAGTCGGGTCACCAAAGTCCCAAACGTAACCAGCAGGCGCATTTAGGCTGTTATTGATAAAATGAACTACGTGCGCATCACAGTCCGTATCTGGCTCAAAATCGAGCATTACTTCTGGGTGGACAATTAGGACGACTGTATCAACGGAGACGCAGAGGTCATTGAAACCAGTAATGGTTACCACATAATTATATGTCGCAGGGATAGCAGGAGTTACCATTGGGTTGACCAAGTTCTGCTGGTTGGGCGGTACGGGCAGTGCCCATTGGAAGGTAAACAACCCGTTCGTTGGCCCATTGGGGTTCAATTCAGCCGATTCACCGATACATATTTCGATGAGGTCTGGCAACAAATCGGAAGGGTTGTTCAGGCCCGTTTCAAAGTCAACCGTTTTGGATTGGACACAGCCATTTTGGGATTTCACGGTTAGGGTGATCGTACCGCTGACTGGGTTGGGCAGGATGAGGGTCGGGCTTTGTTCCGTTGAAGTCAGGGTATCGTTTCCGAAAACTATTTCCCAAAACCATTCATCGGGAGGCGATATTGGGTCAATGGACAAGTCCTCCAGCACCAATACTGATTCGTTGTTGCAGTCAAACGTTTCCCAGGTAAAATCTGCGGTCAAAGAATTGTACTGCAAAAAAAGCTGGTGATATGCCGTGTCTACGCATTCATAACCCGGCACGGCGATGAGCATAATTTCATATTTGCCCGTATCGGGAAAGGTGAAAGTAGGTTCAAATTGATTGGAAAAAAACACAGTGTCCAGACCATGTATATAGAACCACTGAAAATTGTCTGGGCCATTGGTATTGTTACCAAAAGAAACCGTTAGGTCATCACATTGAGCATTGTTGGCAACGATCTCCGCATCAACCTCCACACATTCTCCAACATTATATTGAAAGTCCCTCCTGATTACGGAAAGCAATTGACCATTGCGGTATTCTTCCACTAAAATGCCCACCACAAATTGACCCATTATCTCAGGGAAGCCAGTAATTAGGCCAGTTACGGGGTCAATAGCCAATTCGGCAATCGAGCTGGGGCCCAGTACACTCTGCAAATTATAAGGCGGGTCGATCCAAGTAATCGTATCATAAGGGGGCGGGGTCATTTGGTAGCCGGCCGGGTCAGGATCAGTTAGGCTCCCTCCGATAAATGGGGTGTAAAGTTTATAAACCAAGCTATCCCCATCCTGATCGGTAGCCGAATGGTCGTGGTTGATGGGCTTGTTGATACAAATATAAATTGGCGGGTAAAAATCAAAATCGGGGCTGTTGTTGCACAACTGCCTCGACTCAGGAGAGATGTAAACAAAATAAGTGGAGCCAGTCGAAAGGGGATCGATGATATTGCTAATGGTCGCATTCCTGCAGCACCGCTGATAAACTAAATACGTACCACCGGGAACCGTCAACTGAATAATGCCTTCATAGCGAGCACGTTCCACACAGACATTCGGCGGCGGAAGTAAACAAGGATCGTTGGAAATGTTGTTGGGAAGGGTGTCATTGAACAACAAGTCTAAGGTAAGTTGTGGGTTGTAAATCTCGATATAATCAAAGTTGTCATCGAATGCAGCTAATTGTGCGGGATCATCGAATGGGGCATTACCGGGGTTGCAATCGCGGTAAACATCCATCACTACTTTGTAGGTGTTGTTGCCCAGGCATTCATACCTGATTTTAGCTCCGATGATGTGGGTCGCCATAGAAGGCGTTGACCAGGCCAAAGCTAAGAGTACCACCGCTGCGGTCAACAGTTTATAAAAACTATGCTGATGTTTATTCATGTCAAAATTTAGGTTCAATGTTTTAGGATCAATTTTCTGCTACCCGTCTGGCCCCGATGATGGCGACTTTCCTTTCAAAAGAAGCTTGTACGGAGTAGATGCTTTCCCGTTCGTCGTCCAAACGGTCACTAATAAATTGGGGGGCCAACTCTTCCCCGTAGCCGACGACTTCCAGGGAAATGCGCCCCTCGTCCACATAAGGTTTTAGGACGCCGCCCCGCCATCTTTCAAAATGGTTTTTCAAGCAGTCGGAACGCCGTTGGGAAAGGTTGAAATTATAGTCGGCACTGGCCCGTGGGCTGGTAAAACCTTGGATGACCAGTTCGACCTTGAAGCCACCGTCGTCCATTATTTCCAAAATGTTTTCGGTAAAAACCTCCAAACTCAAGAAGCCATTTTTGACCTCCCGCTCAAAGAAAGCACCCATTCGCCGGGAAGAAGTAAGACTGTCAAACCCAGTCAGCGACTTCACATATTCTTTGACGTACAGGTCTTTTTTGTCCATGTAGTCTTCCCATGTTTCCTGATAGGCCAGTTCGGTGGTCGTTTTTCTGGTACGTGGGTTGGGTTGGTCGTTGTCAAAATAAATGACCAAAGGCGGGAAGTCCTCTATCTGTTTTGGCCTTAATAACAGCTTTCGTTCAATGGTCGTGGAAGTAACATCTGTCCTCAAATCAATGGTCGTCGTATCTGAAAAATAGGCCACTTTCGAGCCGATGAGTTGGTAAAGGTTGCCTCTTTCCAACACGAAGGAGACGTCGTTGCCTTTTTCGTTTTTCTGAAAATCCACCTCTTGCCCGTCTATCACCAACCGCACTTCAACCCCTTTGAGCGGGTGCATGGTTTTTTTGTTAAAGGAAAAAACGTTGAGGTCTACGTCTTTTGGTACGAGATATAACTCCCTTTTGACGGTGCGGGAGTTCTGGTTCTCGGGCAGCCTCATATCGATAGTGTCCCTGATCGGCAAGAAGTTGGGGTGGGTAGCGAGGACGACGTACTGTCCGTCCCGTTTTAGCTCAAAGTTGAAATCATTGCCGATGGGATTGGTGGTAGTGGCCAGCTTTAGCTCTCCGGCTGCCGTCAGTTCATACAATTCGGTGGTGACCCCTTCGAGCGGTTCTCTATTCTTTTTGTTAAATGTAAAAACGTCGAGGTCAACGACCTGTACCGTGAATTTATAAATGTCGTTACAGCATGCTTCGAACTCAGGTTCGAGCACCTTGCTACCCAAGCGATTGGATGCGAAAAAACCATGCACCCGTCCCTTGTCGATCCAAAAATGGGTGTCATCATAACTGGTATTGTAGGGAGGTGACAGGTGCGTTTCATCCACCCATTTGTCCTCTTCCTCAGCACAAGATAAATGTCAAATCCTCCGGAATCCTTGTTTCAAGCATTCGAACTGAAATAAAGGAGTCATTTCCGGGTTGTGAACATGAGTGGCTTCATCACCTGGCGTATTGATTTCCGCAAGGTTAAATGGTGTGTTTTTCCCCTCAACGATGGTCGCCCAAATGTCCGCCGCCCAAGCCGTCTTTTCGTCAGGGAAACAAAATACAGCCAGGGTGTCACCAGTCGTCTTGTCAATACCGAGGCAAGGGTCGGTCGTTGTATAGCCAGCCGTTGATGCTATGGGTACTTTCACGGGGTCGGAAAAGGTATACCAAAGAATCTTTGTCCCGATAAAACAGTTCGCAACGGGATTTCTGCACTTTCACCCACATAGTCGCAGAGGGTAAAATACACCCGACTCATGTCTTCGGTAAAAATGGTGTGGGCGGTATGTTTTGTTTTGTCGTTCCAGTTAACCATTTCAGCCTCATCGCCATCTTCCTCAAAACTCATCACTTTGGAAAACATCCGCTTCGGCAGCCCTTTTTTTATTTCCCGAAAATAATTTTGGGTTGAAAAATAAACCTTGTCCCCAACTTGGATGGGGGCGAATTCAGAGTAAGGCGAGTTGACGGTTTCGCCCAATTGTTCTACCACAACATCCTCTTGCACTTTAGTGATGGCTTCGATGGCCCAATTCAGATCCTCTATTTCTTGTTTTGCTTTTATTGCATAATTGGGGTATTGCTGCGAATAGGCATCGGCAAATAACTGGAAATGCTGCTGGGAAGCGAGGTAATCCCCCTGCTTCTTTTTTACCATTCCCAGCCAATAGAGGGCCAATGGGTATTGGCCAGAAGTATCGGCAGATACCACTTTGGAATAGGCAGTGTCCGCAAAAGTATAGGATGCAAAAAGCCTCGCAGATTCAGCATATTTAAACAATACATCGGAAGTCTCACCCTCAATATCCATCGCTTCCTGATAGTGTTTCATGGACGAATAATAATTCTTGTCCTCAAACTCAGCATCAGCAGCTTTGATGTACTGTTTATAGGTTTGCCCGAATGCGGAGCCAATGGAACATACCAGCAGCCCCAACGAGAGGATAAAATATTTCATAATTAAGAATGTTCGTTTTCGGATAAAAAAGCCCCGGTACAAAACCGGGTTTGGGATATTTTCAGTTTTCAGTTTTCAGTCGTCAGTCCTCAGTCGTCAGTCCTCAGTCGTCAGTCCTCACAAAACATTGGGCTATGATTTTTTTTGGTAAAAACGCCAACGCTTCATTCATTCATTCCCTCATTCCCTCATTCTCGTATTCCCTCATTTAAATCAACGGGCACGCTTTGAACGCCCTCAACGGATACACCTTCTTGATGATGTAGCGGATGGCAATTTCCGGCCCACCGTTGCGGTTGGTCGCTGCTGAGAAATCAGATACGTTGAGGTCCCAACTGAGGCCGACCATCAGTTCCCGATAGTGTAATTCGGCAGCAGGGATAAATGCATCGCCAATGGCGTTAAAGCGGTAACTAAAGCCGAGCTGCACGGCCAGTTCCTTCGACTTTTTGGTGCTTATAAAATGGCGGTAACCAGCGCCCGCCAATGCTTCCCGGTATTCACCTTGTAAATGATAACTGGCATGTCCAACGATATCGCCATTTTTGTTGAGCTGGATCGTTGGCAAAATGTAAACACTCATCCTGATGGGAAGCCTGCTTTTGTCGGCTGATTTAAAGCTCTGGTTCGGACGGGAGAGGTGAAAACCGCCTGCACCCAAGTCTACTTTTGTACGCTCCTTGCCCATGAAATTATTGCCCTGTCCCCGCCAATTGAAACCAACACCGAAATCGGGGTAGATCAAGTTTGCATCGTCAAAGGATTCGTTGTTGGCGCGGTTCGGATCAAAAATTTGCCCATTCCATTGGTCATCGAAAGTGAGGTTGCCGAAGTCAAAGCTCCGTTGGCCAAAACCAGCCGAAACGCCAATGGTCATGAAATTTTGGCGGTCAAGCATTTTGGTAAAAGAGCCGCTCAATTGCACGTTGGTATTTTCCACATTACCATCTCCTGCCTTGTCGTAGAAAACATTGACCCCTCCGCTCAACCACCAAGTGGTGTGGGCCATGGTGTAGAATTTTTTATCTGCTTCCACCTGAACCGTTTTAAAAGGGGAATTGGCGGAGCTCCATTGGCTCCGGTACAGTCCCCCAAAGCGGATGTCGCCAGCCGAAACGCCCGTTAGGGCTGGGTTGGTGGTCAAAGGAGAATTATAGTATTGGGAAAAGTGGATGTCTTGCGCCGAAAGCCAAGCGACAGCCAACAACAAAGACAGGGTGGTGAAGAAACGGAGGTAGAGTTTGGTTTTCAAAACTATGTTCATTTAGCCCAAGCATTAATAAAATCGAGCAACCAAATAAGTGAAAAAACCAGCGTCAGCAGCAGACCTGCTTCGCCATGCAGATTCACATACTTGTTTACAAAGTATGCGTGGGGGGATACGGAAATCGGTTTTGGTTCATCAAAGTGCGTTGGGAAACGGAAAGCCATGAAATGAAAAAGAACCTTAAAAAGGGATGAAGGCCCTATCAACAAATTCACTGCTTTACTGCTTTGCCAATTCGCTGTTTGGTTGTAATGAGATCAAAAAATTATCTTTCTTTCGCAATGTATTACTTAAACCTTTCGCAGTAAACCCCTTGTTTCAGGGATTCTCAGTAATGCTAAACCCACGGCAAAATTGCTGCTACGGGAAGCCTTTTCCAAGAACATTTTCACCGGTTTGCCATGAGGAAATAAGTGCTTATTTGCTAATAAGCCCTATCCTTTATGGGAATAGAAAACATTCGTGCCAATCGTCTAAAGCACTCATCAACGCAATTCCCCTTGCAAAAAGAATGAGCAAGCGTATTGTTCAAAAGGAGTGATTCGACAACTTTATAAGCTGTCGCTATTCATTCCTTTGTTGTTCTTTCAGTGCGGGGAAAAGCAGTTGTTCTAATAAACTACAATTCGCTCTGTAGTGATTGTGCCGTTGGTTATAATTTGAAAATAGTAAATCCCTTGAGGAAAGTTTGTCAAGTCCATTTCTTGTTTTACAAGGGATCTTGTTGGATGCTTATCATAGTTGGACATCAGAATTTGTCCGTGAGTATTCAGTAAGCGAGTGGTAAAGTTACTTGATGTTCCAGATATTTCAACAAATATTCTGCCATCTGATGGATTAGGGAACAATCTAACACGAGGCATCTCCAAACTTTCCTCTACTGCATCAACCATGCAACTGTCAACGGCCACAACAATAGCATTTGAAGTGACTGGGTTTTCTTCCAAACAGACGAGCGAAGATGTCAATTGGCAAATTATTTCGTCCCCATCCTGCAAAATAGAAGTAACAAAGGTCGCATCATTTCCTCCGGCTGGTGAGCCGTTTACCAACCATTCATATACGGGAAAATCACCGCCATGTTCAATCGTTGATGAAAATATTACTGCTGTTCCCAGACAGATAATGCTATCTATTGAAGGGGTGATTGAGATTGTTGTTGTTTCGTTAGCAATGGTTTCCACTTGAAATATTTCTGATAAAACAGTTGCCATATCCACACATGTTTTGGAAGAGGTCATTTCACATTGTACCTCATCACCTGATTGGGGGATGTACTCAAACGAAAGGGAATTGCTACCTGTGGGGTTTCCATTCACGAGCCATTGAAAGGAGGGAGTTGATCCGCCGTTGTCGGGCGAGGCCGTGAACGTAACAGGTTGCCCTTCGCAGGGCATCGCCTCGTTGGGCGCAATAGTTAGAGCGGCAGTCACGGTATTTTCCACATGGATGGTTAATTCATTGGAAATGGCAACGGCGTTATCGACGCAATTTTCTGAACTGACTACTTCGCATTTAAAAGTATCGCCATTTGACAACGTACTGATATTGAAAGTTTGGACGTTGCCACCAAATGAGTTGTCATTTACATACCATTGAAAAATAGGGGCATTACCGCCGTTGACGGGCATGGCTGTCATTGTAATTTCTTCGTCCTCGCAAACCGTTTCTTGCGAAGCCGTAATAATCAAACTGGCAATTAATGGTTCTTGCACTGTCAGTGAAACAGATTGACTGGCCACTGTCTCGGCATTTCCATTGGTCGTGCATTGGTACAGGCCACTATCAGGGATGGTGGTGGAGGCTATTGAGAAAACATCTGCCTGTGCTCCGTTAATGGCGACGCCATCTTTGAACCATTGATAACTTAAAGGCTGGTTGCCTGCTGCGCTGATGTTGAATGATGCCCCTTCTCCTTCGCATACCACTTGTGCGGTTGGCTGCTGAAGGATAAGGGGAGGGCCACTCGGTGCCGAACCAAACTCAAAAACACCGAAGTCAACGGTTCCATTAAAAATGCGGGGCATGCTGTCCAGATCAATACTCACTCCAGCATTATTCACTGCCGTGTTGTTTCCAAAATCATTAACAGGCGAGTTGTTTTCCAGATGGAAATTGCCATTGGCGGCGCTAACAAATTGAGGGTCTTCATTGAATATCATCCCGCCAAGACAAGTTAATGATCCGCCATTGCCATGGTAAAGGTCATCGCAATCCATTTTATCCACTAAAGAATAACTGATCGTTGGAGTACCGTTGATGATGCGGAAAATGTCCGCAATGTCGTTGCCTGTGTTTTCCCAAAAAATACAGTTGGCAACGGTAGGGCTGGCAGTGCCGGAGGCATCTTCCCCGGCATTGGCATAAATCGCTCCACCCACGATTTGCGTTATTTTTATAAAAAGTACAATTGGTAATGAGGGCGTTGGCGTTGCCCCTGTTCTGCGCCGAGGTTATAAACCGCACCGGCTGACAAGGCCTTGTTTTTCAGCGAAAAGGCAATTGGTGATGGTCGGACTGGCATTTCCATTCCGCCCTTGATTGTACATGTATACTCATAAGTGGTGGCGTGGTTGTCGATGAAACGGCAGTTGGTAATGACGGGGTGCAGACCCCTTCTACGCCATGGTTGAAAATCGCCCCACGCCAGCATTTCAGAGAGGTGTTTTTGTTTAAACAAGCAATTAATGATAGTTGGGTTGCAAGTGCCCAATAAGCCAGAGTTGTATATCATCACACCATCACCTGCGGACGCTGAGTTGTGGTGAAATAGAATCAATTATCTGCATGCCACTGAATCCGGCAAAAGTACCATCGCTATAAATGGCAGCCACTTGCGAATATGTATTATTTTCAAAAACACATGCCATGACTATGGGGCTGCTGTTCCCATTTTTACCAAAACTATAAATAGCTCCTCCATCGTGTGCAGCGGTGTTGTCCATGAAACTACAACGGGTAAAGAGCGGGTTGCAAGTCCCATTTTCTGAACCGATGTTGAAGACGGCCCCACCATCAGATTCTACACATTCATTATTAATAAAAAGGCAGTCCGTGTAAGAAGGGCTGCAAAAACCGCTAAAACTCAGGAGTCAATGCGTCGCCCGCCTGACCTTAGGGAGTTACCCAGTAAAGACACAGTTGCTAACAGTTGCATTGATGTTTCCTGTGAAGCTGCCTTCATTCATCATGGCAGCCCCATAGCCCCAGGCGTAATTGTTTTCAGATCGGCAATTCCGAATTGTTGGGCTGGAGCTGGTATTCGTCGAGCCATTATTAGACCATCCACCGCCACTGTTTTGTGCAGCTGCGGTAGGGTAGTTGGGGTCGTGGGCATTACCGCCCGTAATGATAAAACATCGACCACCGTTTCGCTACTGACGTGCGTGGTAAGAATGATCGAATAGGAATTGTTTTCCAGTCCCATTTTGATCAATATCCCCGCTCAAATAGGTTGGTGGTTGAGGATGTCTCGTTGGTCAATGACCCGATTCGTTGCCGGCAAAGCCTCCAAAAAGTTTGACCTCATTGGGGATGAAGAAGGAAATGTTTCTATCAGAGGAGCTACAGGAAGTGCAGGTGGTAGGAAAATAGGTGCCTTCTTTCACCCAGATTTGCGTGCCTGGACTGGCATTGTCCAAGGCTGCTTTCAAGTTGCCAGCAGCATCGGCCCAAGAAGTGCCATTGCCCGTTGCGTTTTGGGCGATGTAAATCGTCTGGGCTTCCCCTAAAAGGAAGCGTAAAATCAGAGCAGCATAGATTAGTGTTTGTATCGTTTTTTTCATGTTCAATGGTGTTGGAAAAAATTGGGCAAATTCCAAAAGGCTTGCAAATCCTTCTTGATTTCCTTTCTTGCCATTTTTGCCAAATGATTAGAGATTATTCTGAAATTGGAAATTGCGAAATTAAAGGGCATTTAAGTTTTGATAATCAACTGGTTAGCAATTTTTTAATTTCCAATTTTTAAACTTCGATAAAGTCTATTGTCGGGGGTGTTTTTTTTGCAAAAATATCCCAAAGTTTTGGTTTGTGTAAATGTGGCTGTACTCAGCCCTTTTCTTCTATTGGCTTTCAAAAAGCCCAAAGCCTTCTATCTTTGCCGGAATTTTTTATGAAATACCATTTTACAAAAGGCTTAAAGCTCATCTTTTCAAAATGTACAAAAACAAAAAAGTGATCGCCGTCTTGCCTGCCTATAATGCTGCACTGACATTGGAGAAAACCTATCGGGAAATACCATTCCCATTGGTGGACGAGGTTATTCTCTGCGATGATGCCAGCAAGGACCATACGGCCAAATTGGCATCGTCGCTGGGCATCCAACACGTCATCGTCCACGAACAGAACAAGGGCTATGGTGGCAACCAAAAATCGCTCTACAACAAGGCCCTCGAACTAGGCGGTGACATCATCATCATGTTGCACCCCGATTACCAATATACCCCAAAACTCATCCCCTCATTTGTCAATATCATTGGGGAAGATTTGTACCCAGTGGTGCTCGGTAGCCGCATCTTGGGCAAAGGTGCGCTGAGTGGGGGGATGCCCATTTATAAATATATTTCCAATCGTTTCCTGACGCTTTCGCAAAACCTGCTGGTCAATTATAAGCTGTCGGAATACCATACTGGTTACCGGGCTTTCAGTCGGGAAGTATTGGAAACGATCCATTTCAACGGCAACTCCGACGACTTCGTTTTCGACAATGAAATGCTTTCGCAGATCATTTATGCAGGGTTCGACATCGCTGAGGTGACCTGCCCGACGAAGTATTTTGAAGAAGCTTCTTCGATTAATTTCAAACGCAGCCTTCAATACGGGATGGGGGTGTTGAGGGTATCGCTATGCCATTTCCTGCAACGGACTGGTTTGGGGAAATTCAGCATGTATGAAAGGCAAACGGCAAACGGCAAGACGGTGGAGGGGTAGGGCCCTTATCGCAAATTAGTCCTTCTGTTCAATAATCTCGATGGCTTTGATGCCAAAATAAATGGCAGCCAAAACGAGGGTATATGTGAGTGTGGCAGTCATGTTTTAGTTCGTCAGTGTGGCAGTATAAATTTAAAAATGCTACCAGACTGGATGGTTAATTTTGTGCAAAGGTCGGAAGAGTTTCTTGAAAAATCAGAACGAACGACTTATTTCTTTCGCTGTTTTTGGCAAATCCTTCCCTCAACAAATAAACCCAAGTTGCGATAAATTATAAATCCATAAAATGCGGGGCAGGGTAAGTCCTATTTCATGGCAACCGCAAAAGTGCCCCTCTATGGATTTTAAGGGGGAACGGGAGCTTTGCTCCCGTTCCCCCTTAAAATCCCTCTGGGCCGAGCAGGATGACGACAGATGATCTGAACACCATTCGGCCCAGAATTAATGAAACTTGATTTATCGCAACTTGAATTAATAAGAGAACATGCAAGACGACTTGAAGGCAATATTGGATGAGTGCGCCGAGAAATACAACCACCCCCGTTTTATCGAGAGCGACCCTATTTGCCTGCCCCACCGTTTTTCGAAAAAACAAGACATCGAAATCAGCGCTTTCTGGACGGCCATGCTGGCCTGGGGCCAGCGCAAAACCATCATTAATAAAGCCAATGAGCTGTTTGAAATGATGGACAATGCCCCTTTTGATTTTATCAAAAACCATAAAGAAGAAGACCGAAAGCCCTTTCTATCTTTTAAACACCGCACCTTTCAGGCGACGGACACCCTTTATTTCTTGGAGTTCTTGCAGTGGTTTTACCAAAGACATGATTCTCTGGAAGATGCATTCTTAAAAAATTTGAAAAAGGGTGATGAGCACATCGGCATGGCGCTGGAGGGGTTTCATGAGTTGTTCTTTTCCTTGCCCGATGCTCCGCTGCGGACTAAAAAACACCTCTCAACGCCGACCAGTAAATCGGCCTGTAAGCGCCTGAACATGTTCCTCCGATGGATGGTACGGCAAGACGACAAAGGCGTAGATTTCGGCATTTGGAAAAAAATAAAACCTGCCCAACTATTGATCCCTTTGGACGTTCATGTGGACCGGGTGGCAAGGAAGTTTGGATTGATTGAGCGAAAACAAACAGACTGGTTAACCGTTTTGGAACTGACCGAAAAATTGAGGCAGTTCGATGCAAATGACCCGGTGAAATACGATTTCGCCTTGTTTGGTTTGGGGGTATTGGAAAAGTAAACCCAACTTCTTATCAACTTTGCCTTGTCAATTTCCCACAAATTTTTACCTGAAATAAGTAAGCATCGAACTCTTTTTATGAAAGGTCAAAAGAATGGTTTTATAGAACTGTTCTTTCTGTCTAGCGTTTAGCAGAATATGCAAATTAAAAAGATTGGATTTGCAAAGGACTGTTGATAGAAAGGTACAAGTTCAATAATTTTGAAACACCAATCCCCGGGAAAAGAAGCCATCCCATTTTCAATGCACGACATCGAACCATATCACCGCTGGCAGGACAAATACGAGTCTGTCAAAGACAAAAACTCCCCTTTTTTTGGAAGGGTCTACAATGAGTTTGCCTACACTCAGAAAATCTATAATTACTTCATTCATCCATTTTGGGACAACTTCGGTTCATCCACCCTATACATGAAAATCTTGTACGCCGACTATGAAAATGGGTACGCTATCTTCGAAATGCTCGGGGAGTGGAACGACTGCCTCCACAATGATGTGATGTACCTGAAAAGAGATGTGGTAGATGAACTTATGCCCTACGGCATCAACAAGTTTGTCATCATTGCGGAGAATGTCCTCAACTTTCACGCTGGCGACGATGACTATTACGAGGAATGGTACGATGATGTGAAAGACGAAGGGGGTGGGTCTGCTTAATTAACTTGCTGCCCACGTTGAAGAAGAAATGGAGGAGGTCAAACTGAAATTTTACCTGAACTACGGCGGCCCGTTCAACGACATCAACTGGCGGGCATTTACTCCTCAGAGCTTGTTGTTTAAAGTGGAAAATACGTTGGTGAAAAGGTTGGGGTAAAATGTATTGGTGTCTTATCGTGGGTGCGAATAAAATTGCGAAAGGCGGCGGTTTTAAACCGCCGCCTTTCGCAATTTTAGCCTTAAAGCCCTTTTAAAATCTCCTGCTGTCTTTGCCCGAAATTCATCGCTTCAACTAGGGTCAAGGACATCACATCTTCCAAATCTCCATAAGCTTCTGCGTAGTCCTTTTGGCTGGCCCGGATGACCTCAAGTGCTTCTTCCCGACCGTAAACATGGGTGATCTCACACTGCTGCAAAGTGCCAGGTAGTTGTTTGTAGGTGAGGAAATAATGCTTCAAACGATTGACAATGCTGGAGGGTAGCTGCGATACATCGTTCCAATTGCCGTATACATCATCGGAATTCAGTACGGCGATGATTTTGTCGTCGGCCTCGCCATTGTCGATCATGCGGAAGCCACCAATAGGGATGGCCTTAACGATGATGTCGCCGTGGGTAATTTCCCTTTCGGTCAGCACACAAATATCGAGCGGGTCGTCGTCGCCGAGGATGTCAGTGCGGCCTGTTTTTTCCATGCAAAGATTGGCAACGTGCTGTTTGCAATACGTCTGTGGGATGAAGCCGTAGAGAGCGGGGACGATATTGGAAAATTTCTGTGGGCGGTCGACTTTAAGGTATCCGGTCTTTTTGTCCACTTCGTATTTGACCGTATCGGAAGGAATGATTTCAATAAAAGAGGTGACCACTTCAGGGGCCTTTTCGCCGATCTCAATGCCGTGCCACGGGTGCGACTTGTAGCGCAGCCCGATCATTTTCCATATTTTTTGAAATGCTTCTTTATTCATTTTATTAAAAGTGTTCAGTGAGTCATCAATCTTACTCTACCTAACATTCCAGATTGATTTTTTCAAAATTGGCCGCAAAGCTAAAGGTTCTACCCGCTAATTGTTACGGATAAAGCATTTCCCCCAGTAAAGAACTTTTGATTTGAGACTCGTTTTTAGAGCCCGCTCCAATCCTTGAGTGGGCAACCTGAGATTTACCTGGCGTTTATAAGCGGTTGATTATCAATTTTGTGGGTAGATGTTTTTGGGCTTGTTTTTCTTTTCTCCTTAAACCTTGCTATTTTCACCGAACATTCCTCAACCATTAAATTTCAATACTATGTTCAGTTCAGTTAAACGATTGTTATTTGGAGCAAAAGCCGTCGCTAAATCAGCCGCCGACAAGGCCGTCGAAGCAGGCAAAGAAGTCGGTGAAGACTTCGTTGATGCCGCTGGCGATGCATTTGAAAAAGCAAAAGATACCGTCGCTGATGTCGGTGAAGACCTCATGGATAAGGCATCCGACATGGCAGGAAAAGCTATGGTAAAGGGTAGCGAGTTAGCTGATCGGGCTGCAGGCCTTGCCAAAGCTGCCAGTGAAAAAGCCAAAGACGTTGGAGGGGAAGTGTTTGAGAAAGCAAAGGATGCCGCTAGCAGCGCAGCTGAAAAAGGCAGCGACCTAGCGGAAAAGGCCAGTGAAAAAGCGACCAAAATTCACAGCGAATTGATGGGTGAAGCAAAAGAAGTGGCCAACGAATTCGAAGCCGCAGGAAGTGACCTGACCGATCAGGCAACGGAGATGGCAGAAGAGGCCAGTGAAGAAGTATTGGAGCTTAGCAGCGACTTCATGGACGAAGCTGCAGATACTGGCAAAACGATCACTGAAACCACAAGTAGTTCTTTCGATTCAGCGGCGGAAATGGCTGAAAACATTGGTAGTAAAATACTCGACAAAGGAGGTAGTTTCGCTGAAAATGTCGGTAGCAAAGTAATAGATGCAGGCAGTGGTGCAGCGGAGAAAGTAGGTGGAATTGCCGAAAATATAGGTAGTAAAATTTTGGATGCAGGAAGCGGTGTGGCGGGCAAGGCCAGTCATATTGCAGAAGATGTCGGCAGTAAAATATTGGATAAAGGTAGTGACCTTGCCAACAAAGCCGCAGGTGTTGCCGAAAACCTTGGCAGCGCAGCATTAGCTGGTGGGGCGGCAGCGTTCGATAAATTTGGTGAGACAGCTGATAAAGTAGGGGATGCTATTTTTGACAAGGGAGGTGAGGCATTGGAAAGAGCCAAAAATCTTGCAGGTGACGTAGGCTCAAAAATCTCCAATGCAGCGGAAGACCTGTTCAACAAAGCACAAGAAGAAGCGGCCCGCTCCGGCGAATCCGCCGATAGTTTGATCGACTCCGCCAAAAAAATGGCACAAAAGCTCGAAGACAAAATCACTGGCAACAACGCCAAATTTGCCGATACGCCGATGGATGTGGGGGGCAGCGAACTCAAGAAGCACGAAAGCTTCTGGGACAAAGCCGAAAAATACGCTGATGGCGATTATCAAATGCAAGGCAAAAAGCCCAAAGAGGGCGATTTGTCAATTGGTAAAAACCCGGACTACAAAGCACCTGAGAAAGGAACGGTCAAAGGATTCGACGACTTGGATGGGGACGGTGATGAACTGATAGATGATGCAATCATAGAGGAATAGAAGGGGCGAAGGTTAGCTCGTTTCACTGTCAGGAGGCAGATGAAATCTCGTCTGACTTCTGAGCTCTCCGCAAGTTTTCAACTAAAAGAGCAAATGAAAAAAGTAATCAAGTTATCATTCATTTTTGTTTTGTTCTCTTTCACTTTCGTTGCCAAACACGAAAAACCGCTAAATCAAGTTAGGGGCAAAATAAAGTTGAGGGAATGTTCTGATACCATTGGGAAAGGTGTTGGCTACAATAAAGATGGCACCGAGATCCTGCATTCCAACGACCCGATGGCCAAACCGGAAATGAATGTCATTGTCAGCTTGCACCCCTTGGATTTTACACCTGAACTGACTCCCACTCCTGATGCCATCATTAGCCAAAAAGAACAAACCTTTCTACCGCTTGTACTGCCAGTTGTCGTTGGCTCAAAGGTTCATTTTTTAAATGAAGATGAATTTTTTCACAACGTTCAATCGTATACGCCTAAATCCCGGTTCAGCATTGGCAGGCGGGCGCCCGGTATTTCCTATAGCCAAAAAATAATTAAGGCGGGCGTCATAAACCTCCTCTGCGATATTCACTCGCATATGAATGCCGTGATTCTTTCTTTGGAAACGCCCTACTTTGTCAGGACTGCAGCTAATGGCACATTCTCCTTGGATGGCTTGCCAAATGGCCGTTACCGACTCAATATTTTCCATCCGAATTGTGGTGAAATAACCGACGAAATAACACTCTCCGGCGGGGAGGTATTTACCGTTGATTATGACTATTCCGTCAAACCCTAATTTGCTTATCTGTAACAAGTAAGATTTTAAAATTTATCTGTTCGAGATAATTGAGGGTTTAATTTTTTTGCCTCATAAATTTCCTCAACTTTATTTTTCAAATGCACAACCTTGCCCGTGTCGACTTTGAGGAATCCTAAATAGATCAAGAGTAAGTTTGATTTTTACCAAGGCTTTAAAAGCCTGCAACTTTTTGAAAATATGAAGCCTCGTCCTTTTTTGATTTCATTCATTTTGCTAAATGCTGGCATTTTATTTTCCCAGACAGATGTCCAATTTAATGTGCTGGGGGACTTAGGATTTTCAATTGCTGGTGATAAATCGCATTATTATTACAATGAAATTGACCAAGACCATACGGCTGCCAGAATTAAATTGTCGCAATTAAATTTAATAGCAAAAATTAATTTTGATGAGCAGTGGAGTTTTAATACCCGCTTGTTATTGGAAAGGGATAAAGACCTGAGTTTTGATAAATTCCAGATTCCCCAATTGAATTTACAATGGCTTTCCAAACAGCGAAAAATTGGTTTGACCGCCGGCATTTTTACAAACCCTTTTGGGTCGTTTAATGAAAAACAATTATCCACAGAACGGGATTTTATCGGCCTTCCTTTAGCGTACGCTTTTTATGTCAATATTTCCGATAAAATAGGTTTCATGGAAGGAATGGGGGATGTCAATAAAACAGCTATTGACGGATCTGTGCAATGGGGCTCTTCCATTATTTATTATGGTGGTTATTCGGCGGGAACCCTTTTTAGTTGGAATATAATACCTGCCAAAATAAATTGGAAAATAGCGTTGGTCACTGGCGCTTCCAACTTGCAGAAGCGATTTAACGATCCTTTAAATATTGGCCTCGTTTCACGCCTAAAAACTCAACCCACTTATTTTTGGGAACAAGGTTTTTCGGTCAGCCACGGCTCCTTTTTGAGAAATTCGGAAGTGAGCAATCAATTAAATAATTTGGGTCAATTCCGCCAGACCATTATTGGGACAGATTATAAATTGGGTTATGGTTTTTTTGAATTTTCCGGTGAAATTATGTGGGCACATTATTCTGCTCCGGTATTTATTTTTGAGGACAATTCTTTTGAATCGGCTACGGATCAGCACCCACAAAGATTAAATAATGTGGCGGCTTATCTTGATGTAAAATACGAGCCCCCCTTTTTACAAGGGAGCTATTTTGCGTACAGAATCGACGGGTTGGCTTTTGGTGAAAATGATAATGACAATGAGCCTTGGGACAATGATGTGCTCCGGCATTCAATAGCAATGGGTTATCATATCACGCAGAATTTTTTGATCCGTGTAATGGCCTCCACCCAACATGTTGAGACTAAAAAATGGGGTCAAGGACAACGTACATTTCAAGTGATGTTGACGGGGCATTATTAATTTTTTTTGACCAAATTAATTTATTTCTGTTCAATTAATTTATTCCAATAAATTGAAATATAAACATATTCTGATATTTAGTTTTTTGTTGCCTTTAATAGTTGCCAAGCTATTTGGACAGACGACGCCATACCTGCTTGGAGAAATGCCAGCGGTTTTTCAAAAAATAGAAAATAAATTATTGGAAGAAGATCTTGACACTGTTTTTCAATTATGTTCAAGACTGGTAGAAGGTGAACAAAACCCTCTAATAAAAGGCATCGCTTATTTTTATCAAGGAGAGGCCGCAGCATTGATGAATGACTTTCAATCCGCCTCGGAATCTTTTGACAATGCGATAAAAATATTCAAAGCAACCGATTTTAAAAAAGGCTTGGCAATGGCCTATTGCAAAAATGGCGATCTGTATTTTTATCAAAGTGAATTGTTCAAAGCAGATTCCATGTATGACCAATCTATAACGTTGGCTGAAAAAGTTGGATTAAACGAAGTCCTCGCCGATGCGTATCAGAATAAAGCAATGATTTATACCGATTTTCAGGATGCGGAATCGGCAATGGATAATTCAAAAAAATCCTTAAAAGTATCCTATTTTTTAAACGACCTGAACCGGATTAAAAACATGCTAAATCAGATAGCAACTAATTACCATTCGCTGGGAGAATTGGATTCCGCTATTGTTTATTTTCAAAAAACAATTGATTTGAAAAATAAGAACCAAGACCCAGAAGGTTTGATTGGTGATTACAGTGCATTGGGTAATTTATACCGCCAAAGAGGCTCTTATCAGCAAGCACAAGAACAATTAATTAAAGGATTAAAAATAGCAGAAATAGAAAAGGATACTTTTTCAATGATGACCCTTTTTTCGGAAATAGGAGATGTGTATGCAGCGCAGGAAGGTTGGGAAAAGGCTGAGGGGCATTACCGTAAATCGCTTGATTTGGCAAGGTCTAAAAACAGGCAATTTGTGGAAGCGGGGTGTTTGAATAAATTGGGAAATATTTATCATTTGCAAGGGGAAGAATCCGCCGCTATTGAAAACTATGAGCTCGCCCTGAAAATATATGAACAGATAAATAGCAAAATAAATGCGGCGGATGTTCAGATCAGTCTGAGCAAAATTTATAAAGAAGGAAATCAACTGGAAAAGGCAAAAATTTATTTATTGGAGGCGTTGGATGCTAGAACTCAATCGGCCGATAAATTGAGTATTTTGACGGTAAAAATGGCGTTGGCAGAAATAGAAATAATGACCGGTAACCGAAAGAAAGGGGTTGAGCTGATAAAAGAATGTTTGCCCGAATATGAAGAAATGGAAGATCAGGAAGGGCTGAAAAATGCTTATTTCTTGCTATCGGAATCTTATGCAAAATCCAATGATTATAAATTGGCTTTCGAATATTTTCAGGCCTATAAGAATTTAAGTGATAGCCTTTTATCGATAGAGCGAACCAAAGCCATCAATGAATTGGACCTGCTTTATACCACCGAAAAAAAGGACAAAGAAATAGCCCAACAAAAAGCGGCCATTGAGAAGCAGCAATTGGCCACTAAAGAGCGGAATAAGCGGTACTTGTTGTTGGCCGCTTTGGGAAGCTTAATTCTTTTGTCTGTGATAATCGGCTTGCTTTATAGCCGAAAACTCAACCGCCAACTCACAACTAAAAATAGTTTGATCGAATCACAAAAAGTCGAAATTGAATCGGAGCGGAACCGTGCGGAGGGGCTTCTGCTAAATGTCCTTCCCGAAACCGTTGCCAATGAGCTGAAACAAAAGGGTCATGCAACACCCGAACATTATGATTCGGTGACGGTCTTATTCACTGATTTTGAGGGCTTTACTAAAATCGCTTCGTCCCTTTCCCCCACGCAAGTAGTGAATGAGCTCAATGAATGTTTTCTAAAATTTGATGAAATAGCCGAGAAATATAACCTTGAAAAAATAAAAACCATTGGCGATGCATACATGTGTGCCGGTGGCCTTCCGGTGAGGAACAAAACTCATCCGTTGGATGCAATTTCTGCGGCAAAAGAAATGTTGGCATTTGTTGAAAAACGTAATGGCAAACTGGCTGCGGAGGGAAAGCCAATCTGGCCAATCCGCATCGGCATTCATACGGGCGAATTGGTGGCCGGAGTGGTCGGAAGCAAAAAATTTGCTTACGATATATGGGGCGATACCGTCAACGTGGCCAGCAGGATAGAAAGCAATGCAGGGGCAGGACAAATCAATATTTCAGAAGCCACTTATAAATTGGCAGGCGATAAATTCCACTGCCGATTCAGGGGGGAGATAGAGGTGAAAAACAAAGGGGCTATGGGGATGTATATTGTTGATGTTTAATGTGGAATTATAGCAGGAAGGACAGGATAACTGCATTTTAGGGTGAATATTTCCAAAATTTGCCTTTGCCAAAATTTGAATACTGTGTAACAAAAGTTTTTTTAGGCGGCGAGCGGCTGAAAGCCGCTCGCCGCCTAAAAACCTTTCTGAGGCTGTCTCACAAGATGTGGATTTTAATTTTGACGCTGATTATTTTGATTGTTATGATTTGTTATGACTTAAAAATGAAATTTTTAAAGATCATAAATGATCTTAATTGTCATAATAATCAGCGTCAAAAGGACTTGTGAGACAGCCTCAGAAAGAAATTTTTGTTACATAGTATCTAATAAAATAAGAATAATTTTTTTTACAGCTATCAAATTAATCCATCATTTATGAAAGCAAGCCTTATCCTGTTTGTAATATTTTCGACATTATTTTCTTGCACTACTAACAAGGGAAACAATGTTGGCCAGACCATTATTACAAAATGGCAGGGTAATAAGCATTCTGCCATTTCCATAACGTACGATGACGGCATCATTAATCAATTTACAGTGGCTCGACCCATTATGAACAGGCTGGGTCTACCTGCGACCTTTTACGTCATTACCGGAAAAATAGAAGGTTCGGGAGAGGGGAAGTTTATCGGGAGGACACCTGGTGAAATAATTGTGGAGACGGCCACTGTTAAAACCAACGCAGAAAATTTCTTTGAAAGGGCTTCTTACATTGCTTTTTCCGGCACGGATGAAGCGGTTACCTACCATTCGAGGGCGGGTTCCCTTTTCGAGGCAGGGAAGGTTGCAGAAGCTTATGAGTTGATAGATGAAGGATATGAAAAATTGAGAAAGGGGGAATTGATCAATACCAATGCAATCATTTTCCACGACAACGTGGAAGATACGACGACATGGGCCGACCTAAGAACCTATGGCGAGGAAGGCCATGAAATAGCCAGCCATACCGTGACGCATCCACGCCTCGCTGTTTTAGATGAAGCGAACTTGCTTTACGAATTGGAGCAGAGCAAAGCAGATATTCAGCAGTTTATGGGCGAGCGATTTACTTTTTCTGCTGAATGTCCGTATGGTACGGAAGATGAACGGGTCATGAAATATGCTCATGCGTTGTATCCTTCCCTGAGAAACCGAATGCCGGCGCCCTATTTGGAGGAACTTAATCGGTCCAGCCAACAGCAACCTGGCGCATCAACGAAAGAATATGTGCAATGGCAAAGAGGGCCCCTAACGGACGTCAGTATGGAAGTGATGAAATCGTGGGTAGACACATGTTTGGCACATGACAATATCTGGTTGGTGCTGGTGTTTCATGGAGTCGATGGGCTGGGCTGGGAACCCAAGACAGGCGAGGAGTTGGAAGCATATTTCCATTACATTAAATCGAAGGAGGATAACTTATGGGTGGCTACTTTTGCCGATGTCACTAAATACATCAGGGAAAGAAAGAATACAGTTGTGAATAGCAAAGTGGGCAAGGATAAAATACAAGTGAGCATTTCATCCGAATTAGATACAGTGGTTTACGATGTTCCTATCACCTTGAAAACACGAGTCCCAGCGGCTTGGCAGACAGCCTCCCTTTATCAAGGAAATAAAAAAGAAAATGCGCAATTGCTACCTGTCCAAAAAGACGCCATAGGCTCCTATGTGCTTTATTCTGTGCAACCCGTAGGCGGTGATCTTTTTATTTCAGAACGAAAGTAATAGGTTGAAATTTGGAATAAAGAGAATGTGTGACTATTCAGCATAAGGTGAATAGAAAAAAATGAATGTGTATTTTCTGTTGCATTCTTCACGCTGCCCTTTGCCCTTTGCCCTCTGCGCTATGATAAACTTTTCTCACTTTATAAGGCCGTTTTCCCTGCGACTCATAATACGTCCGCATTTGTATTTCCACCACAATTCCGATCGTGACCAATTGGATGCCCGCAATGACGAGCAAGATGCCGAGTAGCAGTAATGGTTTCCCCCAAATGTCGTTTCCCATTAATTTCAACACACCCAGATAACCCAAAATGACCGATCCAATGAGGGATAGGACGACCCCGATATTGCCAAACAAGTGCATGGGTTTTTGCAAATATTTTTTTAAAAACAACATGAGCAACAGGTCGCTCATCACTTTGAACGTTCGGCCCAAGCCATATTTCGATTGGCCGAATTGTCGGGCGTGGTGTTTCACGTCCACCTGCGTGATCCTGGCGCCTTCGAGGTGGGCCAATACGGGGATGAAGCGGTGCAGTTCGCCGTAAAGTCCGAGGTCTTTGGCGATTTCTTTTTTGAAAATTTTCAGGGCGCAACCATAGTCTTTCATCCGGACACTGGTACTGGTGCGGATGATCCAATTGGCGATCAGGCTGGGTATTTTCCGCAAAATCCACCCGTCTTTTCTTTTGGCCCGCAGGCCAGCCACCAAGTCCCAATCCCCTTCTTCCGCCATTTTTAGCATCATCGGGATGTCCGACGGGTCATTCTGCAAATCCCCATCGAGGGTGACAATATAATCGCCCTCGGCTTCGTCAATCCCTGCCATCAGACCGAGGCTCTGACCATAATTTTTTCGGAATTCAATAAATTTTAAATGAGGGTCGTCAATGGCTTTTAATTCGCTCAACGTCCCATCCGTAGAGCCATCGTCCACATAAATTATTTCATAATCATATCCTCGCAGCGCAGCCGTGATCTGTCCGATCATGGGGCGGATATTTTCTTCCTCGTTGTAAACTGCTATGACGATGGATAACTTCATTGTAAATTAAAATAAAAATTAAAATGAAAATAAAAAGAAGCTTGATGCAAAGCAATCGGCTTTTATTTTATTCTTTCTCTGGCCACGCTTGTCCAAAAATAATATCACGGCACTGCCATTTTATTTTCAGCTTCATGAGGTTGTCAAAAACGGTACGGTCGTAAAAATTGGGTAGCACGATATAAAAAGCACCTGGCTCTGTTTTGTCATAATGCTTTCTTAAAATTTTTCCCGTTTCCCGCGTGAAATAATAACCCGTCATGGGTTGGAAGCCAAGGCTGTTTTTATAAATATAAATTGGTTTTTCACCCGCCAACTCGACCGCTTTATGGGAGGATTCCCTCACTTCGGTGCTGCACTCAATTTTTAATCGGCTTGGTAAAATAAAAAAATTATAGCCTATTCTGGCGGTCAGTAAAACCAGCACAAACACCAGCATTCTATGGGGTTTCCATGTCCAAAATAAATAAGTCAATAAAATAAAAAATACCGAAAGGCCAATTGATTTGGCCAGCAAATAGGGCACGTCTTGCGCATCGTCCCAGCCAATTGGCAACAATGCGGCAATGACCGACAGACAGGTGGCGGCAAAGAAAATCATTTCTACCATATTTGCCTGCCATCCTTTTTCTTCTTTATTTTTTAAATAAAAATAAAAAAAGGCTGAAAAGGCCAACGGGACATGCATAAATAAATAACGTGGATAAACTTCCACCGCCGACCAATAGGGTAGGATCGTGGTCAGCAGCACCAATAGGTTCCAAGTGATGAATTTATTTTCCTTTATTTTTTGAAAAATATTTTTTTGAAAAAAACAAATAACCAGCAACGTCCACGGCAGGAAATGGTACCACATTTCAAAGGGGAAAGAAAATAGATGCAAGATGGTTTTGCCAAAACCATGTTCAATAAACGTCCGTTTGGCCGACTCGTCGAATACGGTTTTTAATATTTCTTCCAATCCGTTTTGCTGGGCATACATTAAATAATAACCGCCGACGATTGTTGAAAATATTCCTCCGCCCAGCACATGAAACCATGAAAAAAGTCGTTTGATTTTTTTGCCAGATGAAATAGGTGAGCAATGCAAGGCCCAAGAAAACCACCGCTGGCAATCCTTTGAGCAAATAACCAATTGCCGCCAATAAATAGGCCCAACCAAACAATGCCCCATCATCCTCTTTTTCCCCTTTTTGGTAAATAACCATGAACAGCAAAAACATGACCCACGAAAAACAAATATCAATCAGGCCGAGCATCGAATCCCAGAAAAGGATGCGGCCACAGGTGATGAGGGCGAGAGCGGAGATTAATGGTAAATGGTGAGTGGTGAATGGTGAATGGGCCGACTGGGGTTCTTTGAGGTTTTTTTGAAAAAAGTAATAGACGGAGCCAGCATAAACGAGCAAAAAAAATACGGTGACCAGCCGGCAGATCAATTCGCTGTTTTCCCCTGTGAGTTTGAAGATGGCGAGGAGAATCCAGTTGTAAAGTGGCGGCTTGTTGTAATAAAATTCGCCAAACATAGTCGGCGTGATATAATTACCCGAAATTTGCATTTCCAACGCCACCAAAGCCCGGATGGCTTCATCGTCGTAGAATGCGATCAACCCCAAATTGACGAGTAGGGCCGGTAGCAACAGGATAATGGCCAAGGCCAGTAAAATGCTTTGTTTGGTGGAAAAATGTTGGATTTTTAAAGACAAATTAACTGAACAATTTTAGTCGGCAAAGGTATTTACACTTGTTAGTAAACTGCGGAAAGCAGACGCTTTTTTTTGATTTCTCCAGACTAAACTGACAATGAATCGTGACTATGCGTGATCTCAAACACTTGATCCAGAAAGCTTATTGGCAAGAAAAACTCCAACCTGTCAGGGAGAAACTCTGGCCCTACTTAGGGCCTGCCGTTATCAAATACAGGGCTGTCAAGGAAAAGGTTAAAATCAAATTGTACCCCTATGTGGCCCCTCACCTGCACCGCTATCGGGCCTTCCGGGAACAGCACCCTGTAGCCGCAAGGGTAACCCTTTTTTTAGGAACGTTTGGACTGCTCGGGTTTTTATCTGTCGTTTCTCTGGTCGGGCTTATTTACTTCGGGGCGTTTGGGAAATTGCCAACCCAGGAAGTCATCCGCAATATCGACCAGAACATCGCCTCCGAAGTTTATTCTGCCGATAGTGTTTTGCTGGGGAAGTATTTTGTCGAAAACCGCCTGCCTTCCGACATGGCGGAAATTTCCCCCTACATCGTTGATGCGCTGGTAACGACAGAGGATGCCCGGTTCTTTGAACATGGCGGCATTGATATGCGGTCATGGTTGAGGGTTTTGTTCGTGACCATCTTGCAGGGCGATGATTCGGGCGGTGGCGGGAGTACCCTTAGCCAGCAGTTGGCGAAAAACCTTTTTCCCCGAAAGGATCATGGCATTTTCACCGTGCCTGTGGCCAAGATCAAGGAAATATTCATTGCCCGACGGCTGGAAAAAATGTACGACAAAAACCAGTTGTTGGCGCTCTACCTCAACAAAGTCCCCTTCGGCGAAAAGGTGTACGGCATCCGGATGGCCTCCAAGCGTTTTTTTAACACCAACCCCAAAGACATCAAAGTGGAAGAGGCGGCTGTGCTCGTGGGGATGCTTAAAGCGACCACCTACTACAACCCCCGTCGCTTCCCCGACCGGGCTAAAGAACGCCGCAACACTGTACTCGGCCAGATGGTGAAATATGAGAAATTGTCTTCCACCGCTTTTGATTCGCTGTCGCAATTGCCCATTGAACTCAAGTACGAGTACGAAAGCCATGACGAGGGACTTGCCACTTATTTCCGGGAGCACTTGCGTTTGGAGCTGGAATCGATTTTAGAGAAAAATACCAAACCCGATGGCTCTCCTTATAATATCTACACCGATGGACTGAAAATCTACACCACGATCGATTCACGCATGCAGCGCTTTGCGGAAGAAGCCGTTCGGGAGCAAATGGCCCAGGTGCAGGTATCTTTTAACAATCATTTCAAAAGGAGCAAAAAAGCAATCCCGTGGGGCAGTGACCAATTATTGGAACAAACTAAAAAAGCATCGGCCCGCTACCGGTATTTGAAAAAAGCAGGGCTGACCGAGGAAGTCATTGACTCCATTTTTTCGGAAACGGTCAGCATGGAGATTTTTGCGTGGGATGGAAAAGGTTTTGAAAAAGACACCCTGATGTCGCCGCTGGATTCCATTAAATACCATCTCACTTTGCTGCGAACTGGCTTCCTTGCTGCCGAACCACAGACCGGAAAAGTGTTCGCATGGGTAGGCGGGATTGATTTCAAACATTTTAAATACGACCACATCAACGCCAAAAGGCAGGTAGGTTCCACCTTTAAACCCTTCGTTTACGCCGCCGCTTTGGAAGATGGTTTCGAGCCCTGTGAGGAGTTGGCCAATGATTTAGTGAAATACGCCAACGACTACGAACCCCGGAATGCCGATGGCGAATATGGCGGCATCTATTCCATGCGGGGTGCGCTGGCGCATTCGGTCAATGTGGTCGCCGTGGCACTGCTCAACGAACTCGGTATCGACAAGGTGCAGAACCTGGCCAAAGAAATGGGCATCACTTCCAAGATGCCCAGAGAGCTGGGCATTGCGCTCGGTTCGGCGGATATTTCTTTGTTTGAAATGGTGCAGGCGTTCAGCACGTTCCCCAACCGGGGGCTGGCCACTGAATTGTTTTACCTCACCCGTGTCGAAACGGCTGATGGGCAAGTGCTTTTTGAAAAACCCGAACCCGACCGGAACACCTTTAAACGGGTGCTGCAAGAAGATAATGCCGATATGATGAACCACTTGTTGCAGGCTGTAGTGGATAGCGGGACGGCCCAGCGACTCCGCAGCATCGGTAATTTTTATTACCCCGTTGCCGGGAAAACAGGTACCACCAATAATAATACGGACGGCTGGTTTATTGGCTATACCCCGACGCTCATCACGGGTGCTTGGGTCGGTGCCGAACAACCCGCTGTGCATTGGATTTCCACCCGTTATGGGCAAGGGGCTGCGACGGCACTGCCCATCTGTGGGCATTTTTTGGCTAAGGTTTATAAGGAAAACGATTTTAAAAATTACCGAAAGAAAGTATTTGCCCCATTGGACACGGCAGCCATTGCCGCACTGGACTGCCCCGATTTTATCTCCGTCGATTCGCTTCGGGCGGATTCTATCCGGTTAGCCATGCAAGACGCTGAATTGGACAGAAGCGACCTTATCCGCATCATCCAAGATGCCTTCCGGACGGGCGGGGATAACAATTCCCCCTCCAGCCGAAAAAGGGATGAGGAAGCGGAACGGGTGCGCAAGCAAAATGAGAAGTTGGAGAAAAAACGGAAGCGGCGGCAGAAGATCCGAGAGATTACGGACAAGGTGACGGGGAAGAAGAATTGAATCGTTCTTTTTTTGTTAAAACAAAAAATTGCCGGTAATTTTATCCAAAACTAAACTCATGGTAAAAATATCATTAGAAGTCAGCCCAGAAGTGGTGAAAAAAATTGGGATTGAGGCTTTGCAGGCAAGGCTTCAACGGACAATCGAACTGGAAGAGCTTTCGCTTATCGCTGGCAAAATGGAAGAGCAATTAAAAGCGTCCGGTACTGATTATAATGCGATCACGGAGAAAGCCAGACAAGAGGCGTGGGAAGAAATGAAGGCCACCTACCTCAAAGACATTGCAGAATGAAGCAATACGTAATAGATGCAAACGTCATTTTTGCAAGCCTTATAAGCGGAAAGGAAAACTATGAGCAACTTTTTAGCCGCAGAAAATTTTACCTTCCTGATTTTGCTTTAGTTGAAATACAAAAATACCAACCTGTTATACTTTCAAAAACACAGTTATCATTTGAAGAATTAAAAACTTATACGATAGGGGTTTTTGAACGACTTACCATTGTGCCCAATTTAATTATTAGTACGCAAAGTTATTTTCAGGCATTTAACTACTGTAAAGATATTGATGAAAAAGACACCTTATTTGGCTTTGGCTATTGAATTTAATATTCAATTAATTACAAACGATATTGAATTGATAAAATGGCCTTCGAACCAAAGGCTTTAGAAATGTTATTTCTTTGACAGACTTTTTTGACTTAATGAAGAAATAAAATAGGGCGGAATAACAATGGCTTTCTGTTGTTTGGTATCTATACTACTTTTCTTTTTCTTTAAATTAAACATATAGCCAACCGCAAATTCAAACGACCTATTGATAGCCATTTTTTTCGTTGACCGGATTGCCCGGGACTGGATGCTCAGCCCGATTTCCCTTGCATACATCAAGCCTTGAAAATAACCAGCACTGATAAAACTTTTACTGTAACTATTACTTCGGATTTTAAACCAATGTCCCACCTTTTATAATATATAGTAGATTTTGCAGATCTGCTATTGCTCCCAATAGCTAATTGCATCTGTCAAATATTTATTACTCAACCCACAGTTTATATTTAAAAATCTAAATGGAGAGACTCCAATAAATAAAGATGAATTAATGCAATTCAATGAAAATCTTTCAAAGCCAACGATGCTATCATCGCGAGTTACGATAGCTCCTCTTCTAATATATCCTACTGATGGAATTAGGCTAAAATATTTCCCGAAATGATAGGAGAAAAAAATATTGGCCAAAAAACCTTTGTGGTCAAAATCTGGAGAGAATTCGTAAAACTCCAACACACCATCATTGTGCACGTAAAACTTGGAGTAGCTTTGGCCGATATTGAATCCTAATTTTGACTGTGCAATAATTGGAAACGCCGTTCCAAAAAGTAGGATGAATAAAAAAAATCAACATTGATTTTTTGCAGAGGAAAGAGCTGGCTGGGTGCATTTTTGAAAAATTAGGGTTGGAATAAAAACAAAACGGATATATTTATTCATTAGTGTTTTTACTAAAATCTTAACAGTACTGCATCCTTACTTTTTTAATAAGAAAGCGCTCGCATCCATCGCCGTTTCCCCCGCAATCTCCTCCATCGGCACATGCCCTGCATGGTCATATATTTTCAAAAAAGAATTCGGGATATTATTGTCAAAATAATGGGCGTCTTCCACGTTGACCCATTCGTCGTGTTGCCCCCACAATATTAATGTCGGCGCATTAATTTTGGAAAGTTTAGGTGTCTCATCTGGATAGTCTAATCTGGCTCGGTCAATAAAAGCTTGCCGATTGCCCGCACGCAGGGCCATGCTGTGATAGCGGTCTACCAACGCTTCCGTAATTTTTGAATCATCAAAATAAACCTCCCGCATATTTTTTTCAATGAATGATTTGGGTAGAATTTTTTTCAATAAAAAAGCAGTAATTGGATTTCTTGCTAATTTAAATACGGTAGGCAGGCTACCTTCATGAGGTACTCCTGCGGCATCAATTAAAATTAATTTTTTTACTTGTTCGGGATAGGCGTAAGCGTAGTTCCAGGCAATGCGCCCACCCAAAGAATTACCCGCCAAATAAAACGTGTCAATATTTATTGTTGCTAAAAATTTATTTAAAAAAACCGTGTAATTATCTATCGAATAATCGCCCGTAGCATTCGGCCCCGTCAAGCCAAAAGCAGGGATATCCATTCTAATTATTTGAAAAGAATCTTTTAATAAATCGGTCCATTCATCCCAAGTATGCAGCGAAGCGGCTGTGCCGTGGATCAATACCAACGGATGGCCCCGGCCTTCCATGCGGTAGTGAACATCCATGCCGTCGAGGGGGAGGAATTTGGATTCGGCATTGGCGTATTTTGCTTTTAATTCTGCAACGGGGATGTCGGGCTGGTAGGCAATGGCGAATAATATCGCAATTAATAAAAATAAAATAGCGAGTATTTTGAGTATAGTTTTTTTCATGAAAAGAAGGTAAATAGAAAATAGAATTGATACGTATTTAGCGAAAAGCGTAAACTGATGATTTATTCTACCTTTTTTAAGTGCTTAATGTCATTTAAATCTTTAGACCTTCCAATTTTTGATTTGGAATAAATTAAATCATTGACGTGAACAACCCGTATTTTTAATCCATCAAAATCATGTATTTCTGCTTTTATAAATGCTTCGTCAAAGTCAAGAGCTTTGGCATCTGTCATTAAATCAATGCTAACCGGGGGGACACCAAAAGTAAAGACATCCATTTTGGAATTATTTAGAAAGTTATCTTCCGTCATGTCAAATAAAGGCATACCGAACTCATAAAATGCCGAAACGATTTTCATATAGTTTTCTTTGGTTTTTCTAACCCAAACATCCATGTCACCAGTTGTTCGATTATATCCATGTATGATGACAGCATATCCCCCCAGCAATATATAATCGACATTATTATTGTTGAAAGCATTAATGAAATCTTGAAAATCAGGATGAAAGATATTTGCCATGATCAGCTATGTTTCCTCACAGAAAATTTTAATTTATCCATTCGAGGAGGGTCATAAAAATCGAAATCCCATGCCACGCTTATCAGATAATAAGCAGCCTGTAATCTTTCCATTGGAGTCTTAGTGAGCCAATAATTTAGTTGGTCATCCGCTTCTTGGAAACTTTGGATTTTAAATTTAGTCCGGTCTAAACGAGGGTAGTCCATGTTTTAATTTTTCAAAAATAATCTCAAATATCGATATTCAAACTCAAACCTCTTTCCGCAGCACCTCCAACGGTGGCTTATTCACCACTTCCCGCGTATTCAGCAAACCGATGAGCATCGTCAAACCGGTGATACCGAGGAAGACATATAATACAGGCAATAAATTAGGTTCGTACGGGATGTCCAAAGAATAAATCGCTAAGGCCCAACTGCCAATGATGGATAGGCCGATGCCCGTCAGCGTGGCCAACGAACCGAGGAAAAAATATTCAATGGCATTGATTCGGATGATTTGTTTTCGCTTCGCACCGAGCGTGCGGAGCAGGACGGATTCCTGTATGCGCTGGAATTTGCTCAAGACCACAGAACTGATCAAAACGACCAGCCCCGTGAGGATGCTGAACAGTGCCATGAAGCGGATCACAAATGAAATTTTATCCAAAACGGATTCCACCGATTTTAAAATCTGCGTGAGGTCAATGACAGAAACGTTGGGGTAGTCTTTGACCAATTGCTGTTGGTATTTCGCAGACTGTTCTTCCGATTCTACTTTGGAGACAATCACATAAATCTGCGGTGCATCTTCCAAAACGCCTTTGGGAAAGACCACAAAAAAATTGGTCTGGACTCGTCGGAAATCGACCTCCCGAATGCTGCCGACCACCGTTTCGATCAAAGCGCCCTGCACATTAAAAGTGATCGGCATGCCGACCTCTGCCTTCATGGAGCGGGCAATGCGGTCGGATAGGGAAACGTAGATAATGCCGTCGTCGCCAACGGTTCCATGCCATTCGCCTTCCACTATTTTTTCAGTATCGATTAACGTGTCCCGGTAGGTGACCCGGTATTCCCGCTCGTACACCCAATCGCTGCGGAAGCGGCGTTCCTGGGGGGCGTCGTCATCGCCGCGTCGGGGTTCTTCCGGTTCTCGTCCTTCGGCCCGGGCCTTGTCCCTTTCGGCCCGCCAAGCAATGCGGGCGCTATCCCGGACGTGCATTTCTTGCGTAATGCCGTCGATATTGTCCACCCGCATGGTGACGATGGGGACAAGCTGGCGGACAGGCAGGTCGTTGGCTTTGGTGAGTTGGGCGACGCCCTCTTTTTGTTGGGGCTGAATATCAAAAACGATCATGTTCGGCACATCGCCCGAGCCAGTATATTCGACCTGTTTCAACAAAAGATTTTGTACTAAAAACAAAGTGGAAATGAGTGCCGTCCCCAAACCGATCGTTACGATGAGGATCAAGGTTTGGTTGTTGGGCCGATACAGGTTGGCAATGCCCTGCCTCATTTCGAAGCTCCAGTTTCTTGGGAAAAACTTCCGGACGGCCCAGATCAAGCCCTTAGCAACTCCGGTCAGGATGAGGAAAGCTGCGCCGATGCCCACGGGGAAATACATGGTTTCCCAACTCTTGGTCTGCAAAAACGTAAAGCCGCAAATGAACAAGAATATCAACACATAAACCACCCACCGCAAAGGGTCATTTCCGCTGGTGTCCTCTTCATAAGATGCCCGCAACGTCCTTAAAGGCGATACCTTACGGATGGCCAAAAGGGGCAA
This sequence comes from Saprospiraceae bacterium, assembly GCA_041392505.1. GTDB lineage: Bacteria > Bacteroidota > Bacteroidia > Chitinophagales > Saprospiraceae > UBA6168. Next base: position 136,627 of record JAWKLX010000011.1, read on the forward strand.
CAAGGCGAACAATACGGTGATGCCCAACCCCGTCAAAATGCCGATCCCCATGGCTGACCAAGAGACGTCCGCACTCACATTGGCCACGGGTAAAAAATCGCCCAGCACTGTGGGCAAACTGATTTGCAGCAAGCTGCCGAGCGTAGCCCCGAGCACCCCGCCTGCCAGCCCGAGTGCGATTACCTGAATCAAATAAATCTGAAATGCCTGCCATCCTTTTACCCCCAGACACCGCAACACGGCGATGCTCGCCATTTTATCCCGGATATAAATATGCACCGAACTGGCCACTCCGATGCAGCCCAACAATAGGGCGATGAATCCAACCAGGTTCAAGAAAGTATTCATACTGGCGAAGGCTTCGCTTACATCCTCTTGGCGTTCTTCTACGGTGTCAAATTCAAAAGGGGTGTTTTCGAGGCCGGGGCGGAGTAGTGTCTGCACGTCGTCCTCTACATTGGCGGTCGGCGGGAATTCAAAATAGTATTCGTACTGAACCAAGCTGCCCGGTTGGATCAGGTTGGTCTGTTCGATATAAGCTTTGGGGATGTAAACGACCGGGGCGATCGTACCCGCAATGCCAGAACGGCCTGGGGCAGCATTCAACTGACCTTCTATTTTGAAAGGGACATTGCCTACGCGCACGGTGTCCCCGACTTTCAGATCGAATTGGAGCATCAGGGTTTTCTCAACCAAGGCGATGGCCGGAGGCATTTCGTCTTCGCTCATCGAAGCGACTTTTTTAAAGGTCGCTTCTGCCTCAACGGGTTCGGTGGCCAATTTCCCAAAAAAAGGAAAAGCGCCCTTTTGCGCCCTGATCTGGGAAAGCCGTGTCCCCCCATTTTTGGGGAAATAAGCCATGGAGACAAGGCTGGCCGTTTCCGACTCCCGGATTGGCCCCATCAATTCAAATAATTGACGGATGCTATCAGGGGCGGTTTGGTTTCCTTGCACAACCAGGTCGGCCCCGAGGAGCGTCTTGGCCTCATTGGCAATGTCTTTTTGGAGGTTTTCGCTAAATGAATTGATGGCCACCAAAGCGGCTATGCCGATGACGATGGAAGCAATAAAGAGCAACAGCCTGCCCCGGTTGCGGCGGCTGTCCCGCAAGGCCATTTTAAAAAGCCAGATAGTGGATGGTTTGGACAAAATATTGGATTGGTTGACCGATGAATAGTTGATGAGTGATTGGTGATCAGAGGCTTTGTTTTTGGGGAAATCTCTTTTTAAAAATACTGAACCTTCAACATTGAAATGATTAAATACCCGTTGCACATTTCTTTGCTATAAGACAAAGCATTAATCGTTTCAGGTTGTTAATTAAAAGTTGCGAAAGTAACAATTCCCTTCTATAAGCGATTCGGATGGTGGGGCGTTTGGGGATTGATGGCTACTATCCAATAATCACTTAGGAACTAATCACTAAATTTACCCCCGCTAAACAACGCAAGTGTAACTTTGTGTTTTACAGACCTAGCTATTTTTTGACCATGAGGACTTTTTTCAGGATAAACTTATTGATGTGGGCTATGGGTTGCCCTTTTTATATAATTGCTCAAGAAGGCCACAAGTATCTTCTGCGAGGCGATCAAGCCTATTTTGACCAAAATTTTGAACAGGCTGAACTGGATTACCGTCGGGCATTGGAGAAGGAAAAGTCCACGCAGGGTACTTACAACCTCGGCAATTCCACTTATCGGCAGGAGCGCTATGACGAGGCAGTCACCCATTTTGAAGAAGCGGCCGAGGCAGCTGTTGATAACACGGTCAAATCCCAGGCTTACCACAATCTTGGCAACGCCCATTTTCAAGCAGGTCAATACAAGGAAAGTGTGGAGGCTTTCAAAAATGCGCTTCGCCTGAACCCCGACGACCTCTCCACCAAGCAAAACCTGCTCCGTGCGATCCGCAAGCTGCCGCCCCCTCAACCTGAGCAACAGCCCCAAGATGGCGAAAATCAAGAGAACCAAGACCAACAGGAAAACAATCAGAACCAGCAACAACAACAGCAAAGCCAAAACAACCCTCAAGAAGACGAACAAGATCAACAGCAGCAGGAGCCGCAAGAAGAGGATCAAAGCCAATCTTCCAAACAGAAGCAAGAGCAAAGCAAGGACTTGAGCAAAGAGGAAGCTGCCAAACTCTTGGAGATCATGGACCAAGAGGAACAAAAAGTACAGGAAAAATTGCGAAAGGCCGGCGCCAAAAAGAAACAGTCGAAGGATTGGTAGGTTTCAGTTTGCAGCTGGCAGTCGGCAGTTTTCAGTAAGCAGTCCAATTTAATAGAGATGAACAATCATTTAAAATACCTGAACTCAAATAGACAAATTACCCATCTTAACGAGGCAGGTAAGTGGCCGCCTTTTCTGCGTCCTACATTCTACATTCTACATTCTACATTCTACATTTTACATTTTGCATTTATCATTTCCTTGGTCACTGCCTGCACCCCCGATCCGCCGCCGACGCTCAATTACAAAGACCGCCAACTGGTGGACAGCCTATTTAGAAGAGAAGTGGACAGCCTAAAACCTATTTTAGATAGCATTTGTGAAATAAGGTTTGATAGTTCTGTGCAGGCGGCTGTGGATTCGATCATTTCGGAAAGGGAATCGGAAAAAGAAAAATATTTGGAACGAGTGAAAAAAGAAATGGAAGAGGAATGAATGGTTGAATAGTTGAATGGCTTGATGGTTAAAGAATCGTTTGCAAGAGCAGTGGAGATCAATAATTCTCAAATTTTCAATTTCCTAAAAGTACAATGAAGAAATATTTCCAAGTAATGATATTTTTTTTGGTAGTGAGCATAGCGCAAGCTGCTTGCAAAAAGCCACCGACCAAAACCAAAAAGGAAGTCATGCAGGAACGGCTAACGGAACGGATGGCGAGGTGGCGGGAAGGGGTAGAAAATAATTGTCGGAACAAGGTCATGGAAACGGCCTCCGCCATTGCCGACTCCACGATGCTATCGAATGCCCGTTCCAGCAGGGACTCTTCCGGCTTGCCTCCTATTCCTGGCCGCCCCAATAGGCCAGATTTTAGGCCACCCGAAGATTCATTGGAAGTGAAGCCTATTTTTGACAAAAACACTGCGAAGGATAGTTTGAAAAAAGAAGAAGGGAATTGAAATCTGAATTGGGTTTGGCTGCCCTTATTTCAAATAAAAAGCCTATTTATAAAATGCGGAGCAGGATAAGCCAATCTTCTGGCAACTTTTTAGTTGTGCTCCTCCAAGGGTTTCTAAGGGGCGGTGTCGGTCCCCAGACCGACACCGCCCCTTAGAAACCCTTGGAGGGCCGAGCAGATCAATGATAAAGGCTTGAATGACCATTCGGCCCGCATTTAAAGGCGTTGATTTTTGTTCAAATTATTGCTTTTAAATTTACGGGGATGCGGACTCGTTGTTTCTTTATGAATCCTTAGTTAGATGCCTCAACAAGTTTTATGCTTTCCATTGCCATCGTTTCCAATAATAAAAATAAATATTCAGAGACATTCATCCATCGCCAAGTAGCGTTGTTGCCGGCCGATGTCCATTTGTTGTACGGAGGTTACCTCCCGGTAATGTTTGGCAATGACCAACCTTTGGCATTGGAAATGGGATGGTGGCACCGAATTTTTGGGTTGTCGCAAAAACAGGCTGCCATTTTAAATGCAAAGGGCATTGAGTCTTATTTGTTGAAAAATAAAATCCAAGCCGTGCTTGCGCAATACGGGCCGTCGGGGGTAGCGATGATGGAAATTTGTAGGAAAATAGGCATCCCGTTGATCGTGCATTTCCACGGTTTTGACGCTTACCGAAAGGATATCTTGCAGGACTACGGCGGAAAATACCCAGCGCTTTTTGAAACAGCTAATACCGTTTGCGTTTCAACAGACATGCAGCGCCAATTATTAAAACTGGGCGCTGACCCAGAACGGCTTCACCTTATCCCCTACGGCGTTGACACCGATCTTTTCAAACCGGGGACAAAGAAAATGCAGCACCCAGTTTTCATTGCATGTGGTAGGTTTGTCCCCAAAAAAGCACCCCATTTGACCATTGAAGCATTTGCTAAAACCCTTGAAAAAATACCAAATGCCAAATTGATGATGATCGGCGAAGGGGAAATGTTGCCTGCTTGTCGGTCGTTGGCAGACTCGTTGGGCATTTCGCATGCTATTGATTTTAAAGGAGTTATGGGGCAGGCGGAGGTCGCTCAATTGCTCCCACAGGCCTTGGCATTGGTGCAACATTCTGTACGAAGCAAGGATGGCGATGCCGAAGGGTTGCCCTTAGCAATTTTAGAGGCGGGTGCTTGTGGACTGCCGGTTGTCGCTACCAACCACATGGGCATAGCAGATGCTGTGGTTGAGGGCGAGACGGGGGTTTTGGTGGCGGAAGGCGACACGGTGGGAATGAGTAAGCAAATGGTTTACCTTGCCCAAAACCCTGCATTAGCTTCAACTATGGGTTTTGCCGCAAGGCAACGTATCTGCACCCATTACAACCAAGAGCGATACATTAATGATTTGTGGGCAACCATTTTGAATGCAATAGCTGGGTAACAAAAGTTGCCAATAGGTTGTGCAGGGAATGAATATGGAACAAACAAGGAAAATAAAGGTCATCAAAAATGAAGTGCTCGGTAGCCGCGCCTACTTGAATCGGTGCTGGGAGTACCGACACCTGTTAATCGGCCTGGCCAAGCGGGATATTAAAGCGAAATACGCTCAGGCAGTGTTGGGCATTTTGTGGTCGTTGCTGAAACCGCTGACAGGCCTGGCTGTTTTTACCCTTTTTTTCGATAATCTTATGAAAGTCAATACCCATGAAATTCCTTATCCTGTTTTTGCTTTCACTGGATTGACGTCATGGTATTTCTTCACCTACATCATTTCATCCGGCGGCACCTCCTTGATGGAGTCGCAAGGCCTTTTAAAAAAAGTATATTTCCCCAAGTTGATCATGCCTCTTTCCAAAGTCTTGGTTGGTTTCCTCGATTTTGCCCTATCGTTTATACTCTTGATAGGTTTGATGGTTTTGTCAGGGTATGGTCTTCGGTGGCAAATTGTTTTTTTACCGTTGTTCATCATTCTAAATATGATCGCTGGTCTTTCCGTGGCGATTTGGCTGAGCGCATTGACGATCCGGTATCGGGATTTTTACCACATTATTCCCTACCTCGTAAATTTCAGCATCTGGCTGACCCCTGTTTTTTACCCGGGGACGCTCATTCCAGAAACGTATAATTGGGCTTTGTACATCAATCCAATGGCGGGGGTTATCGCAGGTTTCAGGTGGGCGCTTTTAGGGGATGTTTTCCCAAGTGTTTATTATTTAGTTTCTTTTGCCTTTATGATAATCTTGTTGGTCTCCGGCTTTTTTTATTTTAAAATGATCGAAAAAGAAATCGCCGATTTGATTTGAAATTTGTAACAAAAGATGCTCATTTGACTTTTAATTCAACATGAAAAAACTATTCACTGACCCAGTTTTGCAAGCTCAATTTGAGCAGGACGGAGTGTTGAAACTCAAGGTCCTCCATGATGAGCAAGTCGCAACTTTACTTGAGTTTTACAGCTCGCTGGGGATAAAAGACGATAAAGGATTTGGCTTCCACGTGAGCATGGACAAGCAGGACAAAGCCTTGGTTCGACGTGTGGTGGATAAAATATATGAGGTGGTCTTACCTGCAACTGAGTCTGTCTTTTCAGATGCCAAAGTCTTTACCGCCAGTTTTGTGATCAAAGAACCCAATCCCAAAGGGGTGGTGCCGATCCATCAGGACTGGAGTTTTGTTGATCAAGAGGGCGAATACAATTCCATTACGGTTTGGATCGCATTGGTTGATATGAACATAGACATTGGTACACTTGGGGCTATAAAAGGTAGCCACAACTTTTTCCAACATACCCGGCCTTCCCCATCCCCGCAGGCCTCCACGCCGTTGGCCAATCAGCAATTCCCGTTATTCCCCTACCTTAAAACGCTGGATGTGAAAGCGGGCGAAGCCATTGTTTTTGATAACCGGACATTCCATGCTTCACCACCCAATACCACCGACAGAGTGAGGGTAGCGGTAGGGTTGGGTTTTACACAAAGTGATGCGCAGCTTTGCCATTATTATTTAAAACCGGATGGGAACAAAAACCGACTTTTGAAATACAAAGTGGATGAAGATTTTTTTATCAAATATGACAATGCCCGTTTGTCGGCGATGTACGACCAAGGCAAATTGATAGAAGATTATGAATTGATGGAAGAGGTTGAATATAAATTGCCCACCTTTACCAATGAGCAAATGCTCGATATGGTTAAAGGTAGCGGCAATTTGATGAACTTGCCCCTTATCGAAAAATTGGCGGTTATTTTTAATTATAATCCTGACGGAAGTAAACCCGAAGAAAAACAAGAAATCCCCTCTCCAATTAATGAACCTCCCAAAAAACCTTTTTGGCAAGTTTATACCCCAATAAATATTTTAAAAGAAATTCATTACCGTTTGACCCGCTGACCCAACTGACCTATTGTGGCCTCATTCCAAAAAAATAATCACAATTAAATGTTCAAGTTTCCGAAAATGTTGCCCGTTTTTAAAGACAGCCAATTGCAAGCTGAATTTGAAGAAAATGGTTTTGTGACAATCCCATTTTATACGCCTGAAGAAATTGAACGGCTCACTAAATTATACCACGATCTCCACCCCAAAGATGAAAAAGGCTTTTTCCCCAGCACTTTTTCGAAAGATAAAAATTACCGTACCACTGCCGATCGGGAAATAAGGAGTATGGGGCAACGATCAATTGGTCAATATTTAAAGGATTATAAAGTTGTCGGTGGAAGTTTTATCGTAAAATCGCCCGGGCCGGAAAGCATCATGAACGTTCATCAGGATATGACCCTTGTTGATGAATCGAAATATTCTGGTATTAATATATGGTGTCCCTTGATCGACTTGAACGATAAAAATGGCGTATTGTATATTTTGGAAAAAAGCCATCGAATTTTTCCAACTTACCGGGGCGCTACCATCCCTGATATTTATGACAAAACCAGAGAAGAAATAAAACAATATATGCAGCCACTTTTCTTAAAGGCGGGTGAGGCAGTTATTTTTGACCAATCGATACTTCATTATTCTCCGCCCAATCTTTCCGATAAAATACGCATCGTAACCAATATTTTTTTTACGCATCAAGACGCAGCTTTTAGGATTGCCTATTTTAACAAAAATGAATTTAAAGGACAGGTAGAATTATTCGAGCAAGACGATAATTTTATGATCGATTTTGAACAGTTTGGCCATAATATTTTTGATCGGCCTAAAATCGGTAAAAGCCTTGGATTAATTGATTATGATTTTCCAGAAATCACCCCTGAATTGTTGCAAGAAAAGTATGGGCCGCTGCCAAAAAACACGCTGCAAAAGCCTATTAAAAAAAGTTATTTTAGTAAAATTATGAACCTGTTAAAATCCAATTAAAATGCCGCTTCCAATTTTTAAAGACCCAATCAAACAGGAGCTTTTTGACAAACAAGGTTTTATTACGTTGCCATTTATTGATAGGGATATAGTTGAAAAATTAGACCAAGTTTTTGATGAATTACATCCTCAGCTACCCGACGGAGGTTTTATTTCTGGGAGTTATTCCCCGGATTACAATTATAAAAAAACGGCCAGCGACAACATCCTGCAAGCATTCAAAAAGAGCTATGAAAAAATATTTCAAAATTACCATGCAATTGGTGGGGCATTCCTTTTTAAAATGCCTTCCGAAAATAGCGAATTAATGATGCACCAAGACTGGACGATAGTGGACGAAGGCAAATATTACGCACTGAACGTATGGGTGCCGCTGACAGATATAAATGAAAAAAATGGAGCGTTGATGGTCTTGCCCGGCAGCCATTTCCGATCAATTCAGACACTGCGTGCACCAACATTGCCATTCTTTTTTTCTGGCAATGAAAATATATTAAAAGAGCATTTGGTGCCACTGTATGTAAAAGCCGGCGAAGCCGTCATCATCAACCAAAGTTTGGTACATTTCTCCCCAGCCAATATATCTGGTAAAATCAGAAAGGCCATTACTGCTGGGGTGGTTTCCCAAGGGGCGCAAATTTGTTATTATTACAAAGACCCAAATTCAGAAAAAAAGGAAATAGAAAAATTTGAACAAGAGGAAAGTTTTCTGATCCAGTTTAATGATTTTTTTAAGGATATATTTAACAGACCAACATTTGGGAAATATGTTGAATCTATTCCTTATAATTCTCCAGTTTTAGAAAAAAATGAATTAGAAAAAACTGTTCGGCAAATGTTAGAAAGTGCTGGATATTCAATTCAAAAGCCGGGGATTTTGAAACGACTAAAAAGCCTTTTTTCTTAAGCTCATGGAAAATAATCAAAAAATATTGATCGATGATGAATTGGATGCTGATCTATTAAAAAAAGGATATGTAGTTGTTCCATTTTTAGCTAAAGAAGAAGTTGAAAATTTGACCTCCTTTTTTCATGAAAATCATCCGGCAATAAAAGAGGGGCTTTCTGCTTCTTCCCATTCTCCTGACCCATCTTTTAGGCAACGGATAAGCGATGGAATCAGGGATTCTTTTTTACCTTCCATTAATAATTATTTTTTCGAATGTGCTCCTTTGGGAGGTTCGTATATTGTAAAAGGGCCTGGAGAAAAGGGTACATTAAACCCACATCAAGATTGGAATATCGTGGACGAAAATAATTTTCGTTCTTTTAATATTTGGGTGCCTTTGGTTGATGTAGATGAATCGAATGGGGCAGTTCTCGTTTTGCCGGGCAGTCATGCTAAATCACCATTTATTAGAGGTATAAATATTCCCAACAAATTCGAGAACGTTTTCAATTTGGCATGGGACAATATGGGAATACTGCGGATGAAAGCAGGAGAAGCATTGATATATGACCATCGGTTGATTCACGCATCCCGGCCTAATAATAATTCAGAGCCAAGAATTGCGGTTGTGTATGGAATTGCTCCTGAACAAGCTGCGATAAGGTATTATTACAGGCGGGAAAACCACGTTGAAGAATATAGTTGCCCTCCTGAATTTTATTTAACGGGGAATCCAGCGATGGGGCCTGGGGCAAATAAAATGATCCGGAAAATTCCATATGATTTTTCACCTATTAACCAAAAAGAATTTACCGAGGTTTATTTAAAAAATAATAACAAAGCTAATTTTTCCGAGCGGGTTCTTTCCGTTTTTTCGAATATTTTAAATAAAGTAAAAGCAGTTCAAAGTTAATTAACCATTGAGAATTTTGTGACTCCTTAAAATCATCGAATGAAATTGAAAAATTCACCAATCAATTCTTAAAATCATGTCCTCATTAATCGATAAAATATTTAAGATCGTCAAGCCAAAGAAAAGCCATGACGACCTATTTAATTTCAGGGAAATTAGCTTGCATGAGCTGGATGGTTATCCCAATGGTATTAATTATATGTACGGACACCAGCTTGATGGCTTTTTGATTAGAAATGTCTTGGATGAAAAGGAGGTGAATACCATTTTAGAAAATCATTTTAAAACCTTTCCAAAAAACAAGAAAGTAATTAATGGAGGAATTAGCATTTATCCGGAACCATTCGCTCAAATCCACCAAAGTTTTGGTGAATCGAAAGATTTGTTCCAAGCATATTTCCTGTCCAATTTGAAATTTTGGAGGGGATTTAAAGAGGATTTCGGCGTTGATTTTGAAAATAGATTGCAGACAATATTGGGTAAAATGGCAAATGGACGCAGCATCAGCCCATTTCGTGGGGTTGATGAAATAGGGGTGTACCCTCCTGCGAGCTTTAGGGTTTTGAACCCTGCAGAAAAGGGATTTCTAAATGTGCATTGTGGCAACTATTTCCATAAAGAATTTCCCCAGTTTTATTCCCATATAGAAAAAAACATGAACGTAAAAGATCAATTAAGCTATTTTGTGATGCTGCAAGATTCTGAAAAAGGGGGCGAGCTTATTTTATATGACATAGATTGGTCAGATGCAGAAATACGGCTGGATGGAGGTAAAATAATAAAAACAAAAAAGGGTCAACTGCTTGAATTGGAAAATCCGGCTAAAGTAAATAGACAAATAGTTGCCCCGAAACCTGGGGATATGATTGTTTTTGCAGGTGGCCGAATATGGCATAAAGTGCAAGAAGTTGAAGGGGGGCGGGAGCGCATTACGCTTGGTGGGTTTTTATCAATTTCACACGATGGCCAATCACTTTATATTTGGAGCTAATTAATATTTTAATGATGCTGCTTTACCTTGCTTTAATTATATCCATAGTTGCTAATTTAATTTTTGCAATTATTTACATGCAAAAAAATAAAAATGCAAATTCGGTGACACCCGCAAGTGCCCCAGAGGATGTCGGCCAATTTTATGATAAATACAACGATAAATTTATTCAAGTATATGGCAAGGTTATACAAGCTTTTCGCACCACCGATATTTCTAAATTATTAGATTACCAAATTGCCAGCATCGGTTTTGAAAAAGGCCAAATTGCATTGGATGCTGGATGCGGGATTTGTGGGCCGGCCATTTATTTTGCTAAAAATGCTGGGATATCCGTTGCGGCAATTACCATGTCTGAGGAACAAGTGCGCCGGGCTACAGAAAATATTGCAGAAGAAAATGTTGGAGATAAAGTAAGGGTGCAAAAAGCTGATTATCACAAGATGGCCGAGGTGGTCGAAAAAGAAAGCGTTGACGTTGTTTATTTTTTGGAATCGTTCGGCCATTCCCATAACCACGGGAAAGCAATCGCATCTTCGTGGGAAGTTTTAAAACCTGGCGGGGTACTATATATAAAAGATTTATTTAAGAAAATAGCTGTATTGCCGGAGCATGAGCAAAAAATTGAAGCAGAAATAAATAAAATCAATCAGGCTTATCATTACAACATAGCAGATCTTTACGAAGTATTGCACCTTTTAAGAAAAAAAGGATTTATACTTTCTTTTGTCAAGACAATCGATCTGAAATTAGAAGATTTTGAAAACCTTACCATTTCAAATGATTTTCAAGAATTGACAGGCATCGCTAAAATTGAGAATTGGGAAGACTATATTTTCCCTGTCGATTTTTTTGAAATAAAGTGCCACAAACCTTGGAACAATATTCTTTTTGGCAATAGCCGATACTTTTTACAGAATTTGTACCACATGAAAATATGGGGTAAACAAGCAGAAGAATTATAATATGCCCAATAAAATATTATCGGTCAATGGTATTTCCAAAAAGTATTTTATTGGAAAAAATAATCACCGTAAATTAGGTGATAATTTAAGCGGGAGTGTCCGCTCTTTTATTTCCGATAGTAAGATTCCCAAAGAGAATAAAGAAATATGGGCATTGGACAATGTATCCTTTGATTTGTATGAAGGCGATGTGTTGGGGATTATTGGTCGTAACGGCGCCGGAAAAAGTACGCTCTTAAAAATAATCAGTGAGATTACATCCCCGACCAAAGGCATGGTCACTTATGCAGGTAAACTTACCTCAATCCTCGAAATTGGCACTGGTTTTCACCCCGATTTGACTGGACGGGAAAATACTTATTTGAATGCGGCATTTTTTGGGATGACAAAAAAAGAGGTAGGCAAAAAAATGAACGATATTGTTGAATACAGCGGCATCGAAGATTTTTTTGACACGCCCGTTAAACATTATTCCAGTGGCATGTATTTGCGTTTAGCTTTTGCCATTGCTTTTCATGCAGATATTGAAATTTTGATTGTTGATGAAATCTTGGCTGTAGGTGATGCTGCTTTTCGCATGAAAAGTTTTGAACGCATCCAGCAATTAGCGGTTGCTGGAAAAACAATTATTTTGGCCACCCATAACTTAGGTCAAATTTCCGGCCTGTGCAATAAATGTCTTTTATTGGAAAAAGGCCGGGTAAAAGGATGGGGGACTGCTGCAGAAGTAATGGAAAATTATTCCGAAGAAACAATCAACGAATTCCAAGACATCAGTGATTTTGGTGCACCCACCCAGAGAAAACGAAGCTGTGGGATGCTGCTTGTATGGGATGATATGGCAAATGTTATTGGTAATGATGAATTTAGGCTGTTGTTGGCGGAGGTTAAGGCTGCAGGGAAAACGGTCGAGGATTCTATTTATGTGTCTGATGAAATAGCAATTAATTTCCAATTGGAAAAGCTAAATAATTCGGGTAAAATGGAAGCTGGGGTGAGGATTTCAAATGCAGAGGGTTTGCAAGTCATCACCGATTCCTTTGGTTTTAGGATTGGTAATAAAACATTTTTGACTGACAAAAAGGTATATAGTATTTCCTGTAAAATCCCTGGTAATCTTTTGAATTTTGGATTATATAGCATCAATTTTGTTGTGTCTTATGTTGAAAATTCATACAAAGAATTTCCCTATTTATTGCGTTTTAAAATATTGCCCAACCCTACTGAATCTAACTTTTATTGGAGTCAAATCAAAACTTTGTTAAAAGTGCCTCTTGAATGGAAAGTGGATTAAACATAATCATTTTTAATAAAATTAATTAAACCTGCCTAAGTGGAAAATCCGTATTTAAGCATAGTCATAACTGGCCGCAATGATAATTATGGCGAGGATTTTAATGATAGACTTCAGGGTACGGTTGATTGGATGGCCCATTGGGTTGAGCATTACAAAATACCCGCTGAATTATTATTCATCAATTACAATCCTATCGCGGAAAACAACATAATGGAGGATCAAATTACTTGGCCAAAGGGCAAGCGTTTTTTTAAAACAAGGATAATTACCGTTCCCTCAGAAATTCATGAAAAATTAATTGATCCGACTGTTCGCAAAACAATTCCTTTATTTGAATTTATTGCAAAAAACGTTGGTATCAGGCGAGCTAAGGGGCAATTCATATTGTGCACGAATGCTGATATTTTATTTTCTGAGAAAATATTTGATCGGTTGGCAAAGCAAAATTTGGAATCAGGTTGTCTTTACCGTTGTTCCCGGTTAGATTTTAAGACGCTTGAAAATAAATTAAGTGAAAATGGTAGTTGGGAAAATGTAGAGGAAAAGATAAAGAAAAAGGTGTTTAAGTTTTTTTTGCAAGGCGGTACTTTTGAATTAAGATTTCCTTCTAAATTAGAAACAAGAACTAAAATTCTTGAAAACTTTAATGCTCAAAGGAATAGATATTATCGTATGATAGCTAAATTGCCGTTTATTGAATATGTACCCTACCTGCCCAAAATGTTCCCCGAAGAACTGTTTGTGTTTGACTACCACTGCAACGCTTCCGGCGATTTTGCATTAATGGATCGGGATAGTTGGCTCAATGGTATTTGCTATCCTGAAGATACGTGGATTTCCACCCACACCGATTCACTTCATTTAATCAATGTTGCGGTTTCAAAAATAAGGATAGAAGTATGGCCTTATTTTGTTTATCATCGCGATCATGAACGGCGGTTTGATTTTTCGAAGAAAAACAGAGATATGGAAAAAATGTACCAACGCCTATTAGAAGATGCGCAAAAGATGCTGCTGCACGGAAAACCAATTAGCAGAAATAATGCTGATTGGGGTTTAAAAGGGATTGAATTGCCGGAATCTAAATTTTGAATTCAAAAAAAGAAATATGAAACATAATCTACGCTTGTTGGCCTTATTTGCATTCAATGGAATACTTTTATTATTTATCATATTTACCTACAATTTAGGCCATTATTTTTATGCCGTTACAAGTGAATTTAATATTATATATCCAAAGCGTTATAAGTTACTCCTTTTTATAGCAAAAAATTGCAGTACAATTATTGGCATCTTCGTCATATTTCTTATCCTTTTTAATTACTTTATTTTCAAAAAATGGCGGATCTATTTATGGAAAAAAGAGATTGCCGTTGCTTTGTTGTCAACCATATTGACGTTAGGCCTGACAGAGTTGGGATTAAGATTATATGGATTTGCTCCCGGGCAATCCTATAATCAGTGGTTCAAAGAGGTGGATGATTTAGTGTTATACAAAGGATATGATACCGATTCTTTAGGCATATTTAAAGTTGATCCTGATGCGGGTGAATATTTATCGAATCAATTAGCCAACGCGGCTGATAAAAGCCAGTGGGATTGGGAAATTCCCATTAATTCAGTAGGGGAAATATATACAGTCAAAAACGATTTTTTTAAAGTATATCACGGTCTTGACCACAACATATTTTCCGAATTTATTTCTACCCTGAAGAACAAACCTGTCGAATCGCTTGATCAGTTCGAAAAATCAGTTTTAGAATATTCTCTTTCTCCGATAAATAAAGATGGTTTTAAAAGTATACCTTTTACCGACTACCCTAGTGATAGAAAAAAAATACTCTTACTTGGAGACTCTTTTACCTGGGGGCATAACACGCCTAACATAACCAATGGATTTGCTGATGTTTTGCTCTCAAATGGTTATGTTGTGTACAATACAGGCATTAGTGGCACTGACCCTTCTCAATACCTTGCAATAGCGAAAAAATATATTCCGCTCCTTAAACCTGACTACGTAATTGTTAATTTTTTTCTTGGAAATGACGTGTTTTATTTCGACCGTCCTGTCTTGCCTCAGACGCCAATATTTATTGCAACCAATGCGGGCAATCTTTTGACTTGTCCAATTGGTAATTACATTCTTTCGGCCGACTCTCTGTATCATTTTAATATGTTGCAGAACCATATTCCTACTAATGGGAATAAGTTTTATGAGATGTGCGCTAAATCGGTCATCACGACTCTTGGGTGGTATTTGTTGAATAGACTGAATATAACTTTTTATTATAATCATGACCGGCTAAAAATCTGGGAGGAAGGGGAGTCAAATGTAAGTGATATTCCTGTAGCTAATTCACAGATAAAAGAAATTGCAGATTTAGCTTCTAAAAATAATGTTTCATTCTATCTTTCGATTATCCCAGAAGTGAAGAAGTGGCGGCTAACACGGCCAAATGAATATAAGAACCTTTTTATTGAACAAGAATATTTTATGCCCACTGAGCTTTCCATTTGGGATTATAATTTCGAGGATGCCCATTTTAATAAATCTGGGCATGAAAAATATGCTGAGCATATACTTTCGATTATAAAGTAGGATTTTTTTATAAGGTGTTCGTGAATGTGCGCCAATTTTTTACATCCATATTTTTTTAAGTTTTTGTAATAAGTTCAAATCACGGCCTTTCTCATCAAACCTCGGGCCTTTAAGTGCCTTGAGGAATTCTGTTTCATTTAAAGAATTCTTTTTAAATTTAATTGTTTTAATGTCTTTTATGTTTTTAGGTTTCATCCACGGATTGAACCCCATATAAAAATTTCGATCTACCTCTATCATTTGAATTTTTTCTGTGTCTTCTTTTGGATCCATGTGGTAATGGATAGAAGGTGCTTCGGCAGGTATTAAAATTAATTGAATAGCTAAGCGCAGTCCTTGTGTATAGTTGATGTTTGAATAATGGATTACGCTGTCGTCCAATACTATGGCTTCTCCCGCTTTTCTGTCAATCGGCGTAAGGTACTTTTGTATGATTTGATTTTTAATTGATTCTAATTCCCAAGGGACCATTGGCCCTCTCCATTTGCCATATCTCTTGTGGCTGCCATCTACAAACTGCAATGTGCCGTTGTCGGTATTGCTATCGACCAATGGGCACCAAATTGAAACGGACGTATATTTCTCTTCGTCAACAAAAGCCCAGTTCTGATGGAGTGGCACTTCTCCTCCATCTGGTTTTTTATAAATGAAATTTGCAATAATGGGTTTGTAGTCTTCCAGAATAGTCGAAATGCGAGGCATGAATATTTCCGTTATCCTGTCGAATACTTTTTGTTTGTAATCGACGCTGCGGTCAATAAAAGTAAAGTCGTAGGTGATGGAATCGGCAGTTGCAAAATCTGTTTCTTCGCCCAATAGATTTCCTCCGCGCTCGGGTAATAGTTCGAAGTAGTCTTTTATTAGTGTGTCAACCTCTTCTGTGGATAGAAATGGGATGCATGCATACCCCTTTTTATCCAATTCAACTTGCAAGCTTTCCTGTTTAAATACTTTCCGCATGAATTATATATTTATTTGAATGAGGCACTTCCTATCCTTTTGGTGGAATGGACACAAACATATAAAACACTGCAAAATGATAAAATAATTCTTTCCTCTTTAAAAGGTATTTACCTTTGAAATTCAAAAAAAAGGCACCATCGGCATCTTTAGCACCGTGTGTAAAAAATGCCTTAAAGGGCGTATTGGGAAGTTGGTAAAAGATTAGCTTATTATGCCTGTTATTTTTTTTAATAAACTTTTTATGCAGAGTGCTAATTTTAAGTTTTTGTAAATAAGGCACTGACTAAAAATGCAAATTGCCCACCTCGTAAATCCATTTTTACCTGAGAATGATAGTGGCTTAGAGAACTATCAGCGAATTACTTTTGAATCAATGCGGGTTGCGAAAGAATATGTTTCTGACTCTGTTCGGGTCGAATTGTTGAGTGCCCAATTTGAGGCAGACTCGAACATTGTTCCCGCCTATTTTAAAAAAACTCCAAATTTAGATAGGGCACCATCCGATTTTGCTTTATTTTCAAAACCCAAAAAATTGCCGCTCATCCGGGATTTGCTGGAACGCTTATATAATGGGTCGGAAGCCGAATACTTGATTTATACTAATGTGGACATTGCATTACAGCCCCATTTTTACGAGTTTGTATTTAGTAAAATCCAGGCGGGGCACGATGCTTTTATTATTAATCGTCGGAGGATACCCGACCATTTTACCGAAATAAAAGATTTGCCGGAAATGTATGCCGCAAAGGGTAAGCCGCATCCAGGGTTCGACTGTTTTGTTTTTCACCGTTCGCTTTTCCCAAAATTTCACTTGGAAAATATTTGCGTCGGAATTCCTTTTATCGGCATTGCAATGGCGCAAAACCTATTTTGCTACGCAAAAAATTTCCGTTTGTACGAAAATGAATTCCTCACTTTTCACATTGGGATGGAGGTTTTCAAGAAAAGGGATAAAGAATATTTGGCATTTAACCGGAAAGAATTTTGGAAAGCAATGGATAAAATGTGGGGCGACCTCGACTCTCGAAAATTTCCTTGGGGTAACCGTAATTTTTTTTACAGGATGATAAAATGGGGGCTGCACCCTTCCATCCCTATCCGATTGGCGCTTCGGTTGGAGCCGAAAAGATGGCAAGCCGACCGCTGCTGATCGGAACATTTAAATGGGTTGTGTCTTTTTACAAACTGACTTAACTATTCGGCGGCCTTGACCAATTCACTGAAATAAGGCTCAAAGTTTTCCAATGATACGTAGTCTCCTTTCAGAGTGCGGGCGGCTTGCCGAAGTTTTTGGGCTACCTGATAATAACCTTCTTTTGTCACCCTTGCCCGGACAAATCCATCATCGTAGGAAGTAAATATTTCATAACCCAATTGCTGGTTCAAATTGGCGATACTTTTAAAATCGGGATGGTATTTTGCCTCTAATGTCGTAAGCTGTAAGTGGAGAAAGGCAAAGTCCATCAATGCCAAGATGGCCATGCCTACTTCGGGCTTACCCAGTGATTCCGGGCTAGAGACAAACGCTCCTGCCTCCCCTGTCTTGGTTGACCAGTCGATAGCTTTTATGTGGAAAACACCTAGTGGTGATTCCCCGTCGAAACCGATAAAATACCAATCTTTCTCTGGGCTAAGGGACTTGAACCATTTTTTTTGCTCTTCCCAACTGATCTCCTTTTGGTATTGCATTTTTTCCCGGACAAAAGGGCAATTTCGCCAGAGCCATACTTGGCGTAAATCAGCTTGTCCCAAGCGGCGGAGTTGGATGCCATAACAGCTGAAAATCATATCTTTTTGCATGGGTTTTCAAGTCTTATTCGGGCGCATTTAATTATTCCGCCATTTTTGAAACAATGAGATCGTACAGGTTTTTGATCGTTTTGACCTGCTCTAGTTCCTCGGAAGAAACTGTCACACCGTACTCCCAATCAAAGCTTGCAACGATGATAAGAGCCTGTAAGGACGACCACCCCTCTACATTTCTCAACAATGTTTCGGGCAAAGGTTTTGCCTCAAGCGGTTCTTCAAACTGCTCGGTAAAGTGTTGGATAAATTGTTGAATATCAGGTACGTTGCCTTTCATGTGGCGGCAGAGTTAGGTTTTATAAATCGTTCTCTCAAAACACGCTGTTTGCCATTCCGTTTTTTTTGGGGAAGCGATCAATCTTGCAGATCAGCAGCGAAGGTAACTGAAAATTGAAAATCAATCAGCAGCATGAAACTCCATGGGCCGAGCAGTTTAAAATTTAATTGCCCGGTCATTTTTCCGGCCTTCTTTTCAGATTTGTTTATTTAACAAATTTTTGTTGGGCAGCAATAAATTGCATTCCTGTACCAATGTTTAGGCAAGGCAGAAAACATCATTTCTCAAAGTCACGTAAACAAGGAAAGCATTCTTTGCCTAAATTGTATGTTTGAGCCAAATTTCGACTTTGTTGCCAATGACCAATTATCAGTTTGACCGGATTCCGAAAAAATACCTGCTGGTATTTCTTTTTTTGACCGCTTGTCTTTTCTATGGAAATTCCCTGCTTAATGGGTACAATTTGGATGATGAGTTGGTCACTCAAAACCATGCATTGACCAGCCAAGGGGTGAAAGCGATTCCTGAAATATTTTCCTCTCCTTTTTACCAAGATGCGGCAGGCACCAGTTTCGAGTATCGTCCCGTATTGCTGGCATCTTTTGCTTTGGAGCACCAGCTTTTTGGGGAATCGCCAATGGTCAGCCATGCTGTCAATGTTTTGATTTATGGGCTTACTGCGCTGCTGATTTTCTGGTTGGCGCAAGCCGTTTGGAACAGCAGTAAATACATCCTTCCATTTTTGGCCAGTTTGCTTTTTGTTGTTCATCCAATTCATACCGAGACCGTCAATAATATCAAAAGTCGTGATGAATTATTGGCACTTTGTTTTTCCCTGATAGCGAGTTTGTTGTTTTTAAATAGTGCAGAAAAAAAGAGGAAGGTTATTTTTTTTGTCGGCGGGGGTGTTGCATTTGCGTTGGCAATAATGTCAAAATTAAGTGCGCTACCATTTGCGCTGCTCATTCCGGTATCATTAGTTCTATTCCGGCGGGTTTCTTTCGTTCACCTTTTAACGGTAAGCGTTTGTCTGGTGGGCATCTCATTCACATTGTTTTCTCAGTCGAGCATAATCCCACCAATGGTATTTTATGCGGGGTTGATAATATTTCCCTTATTGCTATATGTGATGGTTAATTTTGAAAAAATAGCGCAAGGATTCTGGCAAAAAGCAGGTTTAAAATATTTAAAACCGGATTCTAAGTTGACGCCAATCTGGTCTGGATTAATTTTGTCTGCCCTCTTTTTTATGGGGTTGGCCGTTGTTTTAAATAACCCGGTACCGCTCATTGTATCGCTCGCCAGCATTGGGCTACTATTTTTTACCGGAAAAGAAAAACGCCCATTTGTGCCAAGTGTTTTGCTGGCTGGTTTTGGATTGTTTTCGGCAATAATATTTCGCTCCGACTTCATTCATATAATATGTTTTATGCCCTTATTGATATATGCCTTGTCTGAAGACTGGAAAACTAATCGATTGCCTTTGGGGGTGTTTTTGCTCCTTTTTTTAGCGGGCTTATTAAATGATATTTTAAATAGTGAAGGTTGGGGTTTAATGAATATAATTGCATTCGCCCTTCTGTATTTTATTGGTAAAAAGTATAGCCCAAAAATAAACTTTGTAACGCTGGCAGTAATGCTGTTTTTTTCTATCATTTTGCTTAGTCAAGGGAAATATGAATTGGTGACATTTTGGATAAGTGCAGGTGTTTTTTTATTACTTGAAATAAATAAAAAAAGAGACAGTGGTTTCCGGGTTACTGTGGTCGTAGCATTGTTGTTGGGCATTTTTATCTTTTTATCTTCTCCAAGATTTGTATATGATTTTAATGGGTTTTATCCCGCTCAAGAATTAACAGCGCAGCCCCCGGTCGTTGGTCAACGGATGCTCGATTTTTCAGAAAACCCTATCCTTTATGAGCCATCGGGAGAAAAACGGGTTGCTACTTCGCTCTTGGTAGCTGGCAAATATTTGCAACAATTGTTGTTCCCTTATCCACTGCATTTTTATTACGGCTATAATACCGTTCCGTTGGTTGGTTTTAAAAATACAGGAGTTTTGATGTCGGTTTTAGCTATTCTTTTTTTGGTGGTTTTGGCGTTTTATAATATTCGGAAAAGACCACTCTTTGTATATTCTTCTTTGTTGTTATTAATGGGCGTATTCCAATTTTCTAATTTGCTGATACCCGTTGCGGGCATTATGGGGGAACGGCTTGTTTACACAGCTTCATTGGGGTTTTCTATTTTATTGGCTTTGTCATTTTTAGAAATACATGGGATGGGGGAAAGAAAGAAAATAAAATTTTTACCTGCCATTTTTTGGTCACTTATTGGGGTGTTTTTTTTCATAACTTTCTTTTATGTATTTCATCGCAACCAGCAATGGAAGAGTCCACTTACCCTTTATAAACATGATGTACAGTACCTTTCCCATTCAGCCAAAGCGCATAATATTTTAGCGAATGAAAGTTTTAAACAAGCCCTATTGCCAGAAAATATAAACCAAAAAACAACCCTTTTAAATGAGGCGGTCAACCATTTTAAAAAATGCATTGAAATCTATCCTAAATTCCCATTTGCATGGCTCGACTTGGGGAATGCGTATCTGACATTGGGCGATCCAACAGCCGCTTTAAGTGCCTTTGAATCTTCGACCAAAGTAGATAATTATCATGGAGAGTCTTATTTTAAAACGGCGGGGCTTTATGAGTCTTCTGGCGATTATGTAAGAGCCGAAGAATACTACTTGTTGGCCATTGAAAAAAATCCCCAATTAAAAGAAGCATATATCAATTTGTCCGCATTTTATTTCAGTCAACAGGTGTACGATAAAGGATTGAACATTTGTGATAGCGCATTAAAAATATGGCCCGATGAATATGGTTTCCTAATTAATAAAGGAAACGCAATGGCGAGCCTTAATCAATATGTAGAGGCGATAGGTTACTTTGAAAAAGCGTTATTGCAGCAACCAAGTAATATAGATTTAATTAAAAATATCATTTATTTGAGTGAATTAATTGGCGATATAAATAAGGCCGAAACCTATCGAAAGATGCTGCAATAAATGGAAAAACCTGCCATTGTCATCGCCGCTTACAATCGACCGGAAAGCCTTGATCGGTTGTTGCACTCTGTCGGGAATGCCTATTATCCTTGCCGTGACATCCCACTAATTATCAGCATTGATAAAAGCGAAAAAGACGATGTATTGGAAATAGCTGAACATTTTACTTGGCCTTATGGTAAAAAAATATTGATCAAAAAAACGGAGCACTTAGGTTTAAAAAAACACATATTGGCTTGTGGCGACCTGACCGGGCAATACGGTGTCATTATTCTATTGGAAGATGATTTACTGGTGTCGCCTTATTTTTATGAATATGCCGTTTCAGCTATTTCATTTTACGAAAAGGAGGAAAAAATAGCTGGCATTTCGCTTTATCATTATCTGATTGCAGAAAGTTGTTTTTTCCCATTTCAACCAATACATGATGGTTCCGATGTTTATTTTATTCAATTCGCTGCATCGTGGGGGCAAGTTTGGACAAAGACACAATGGGGGGCTTTTCGTCAATGGTTGCTGGCCCATCCGGATATTACAATGTCTATCCAATTACCTGCATATATTGAGGCATGGTCGGAGCAATCTTGGAAAAAACATTTTATCCAATATTTAATAGCAGAAGGCAAATATTTTGTGTTCCCACGGGTTTCTTATTCCACTAATTTCAGCGAGCTTGGCATCCATGAAGACAAAAAAGGGCTGTATCAAACGGAACTTCAATTGGCTCAAACTCAACCTAAGTTTAAACAGTTCAAAGAATCAATTGCCATTTACGACGCTTGGTTTGAATTATTACCCGAATGCCTCAATAAGTTGACTGATGAATTAAAAAAAATCTCCTATGCCATTGACCTTTATGGACAAAAAAATAATTACCACATAAAAGAAGATTATTTACTGACAACTAAATATGTAATTAAAGCGGAAAAGAGTTTTGGGGCAGAGATGACGCCTAATATTGCTAATGTTATTTTCCAGATAAAAGGAAATGAAATAGCTCTTGCAAAACGAGAATTTGTAATTAAGGAAAAGCCGCCCAATTTTTGGTATCATCAAAAAATTGTACCTATTGCAGATTATTTATTTGGGGCAGATTTGAAAAAGGAATGGTGGCAGGGTAGGTATTTAACATTCGATATTATTATTAAAATAGAGGGGGACTTGCAGCATTGCAGAAATACAATTGCCTCTGTCGAAATGCAGCGTTACCCATTTTTGCATTATATTTTAATCACCCAATTACCAGAAAAAAAAATAACAGAAATTGCAACTGAATTTCAATTGGCTAATTATTCTATTATAAATAGTGACTTGACAAACCCAATTGAAATCTGTCATCATATTTTACAACATGCCAAAGGTGAATTATTGGGGATCTTAAATCCGGGCGACCGTTACCTTTCTCATACGTTAAACAATGTCAAAGAAATTTTTCAGTCACTTCCCAATATTGAATGGATTTCCGGGTTGCCGACTTGGCTCAATCAAAATGGTAATACCGTTTTGCAGGCAAGGGCAACTCTGGCGAGGTATTCTTTAAAAACAATTGGGCGATCAACTGGGGTTCAAGCAGCCTCCGTTTTTTGGCGCAAATCGTTATTGCAAAAATCAATTTCAAACTTTCCAAAAACCGATGAAATCGTTTTCGAAGAAAGATTATGGCAGGCGTTTTTCCAATTTGCCCAACTACACACCGGCTGTTTCTTTTTTGGAGGAAGTCCATTAGATAATCGTAAAGTTTCCAGAAAGTACACGCTGAATCCTCTGTGGTATTTTTATAAAAATGACATAGTGTTCTTCCGTTATTTCTATAAAAAACAAAAAGCGTTGCCCGATTTCATCCGCTATGATTATGAGCACGACTGTTTTTATTTGAGCCCTTATTAGATCAACATGCTTGCCTATCCAAAAATATCCATCGTCACCATTTGCCTGAACAGCGATCAGTACCTTGAAGCTGCGATGCGTTCTGTTTTGGATCAGGAATACCCCAATCTGGAATATATTGTTATTGATGGTGGTAGTAGCGACGATAGCATTGAAATAATAAAAATATACGAAAGCAGGCTGGCCTATTGGGTCAGCGAACCAGACGAGGGGCCGGTGCATGCCTTGCAAAAGGGGTTGGCCAAAGCTACTGGGGAAATCATGGCTTGGCTCAACGCCGATGACCTCCACCATCATAACTCTCTGTTCGCTGTTGCTGAAATATTCCAGCAGCACCAAAATGTAAAATGGATAATGGGGACTCCCACTTGGCTCAACCGCCGATCACTTTGGGTGCAGAACGTTTATTACCGCGATTGGAAAAAAATCAAATACCGTTATTTCAACAACGAGAACATGTACGAGCAGTGGGCTTGGTGGTCGAAGCATCGCTATTATTGCGGCAACTTCATAGCCATTCAACAGGAATCCACTTTTTGGCGAAGGGAATTGTGGGAAAAAGCAGGTGGGAAATTGGACTCCCAGTTCAAATTGGCTTACGACATGGAGCTGTGGTGCCGCTTTTTCAGGTTTGAAAAATTATATACCGTTCCGGTTCTCTTGGCTGGGTTCCGCTTCCATTTTGGCAATCAGTTGTCTATCGCCAACCACCAAGCTTACATCGAGGAATGCCAGAATGTTAGGGAGCGGGAATGGGGTAGGCTCAGCGTTTTACAAAAAGGCAACTCCACCATGCGTTGCTTTCTTGGAAACATTTTAAAAATAGGCCTTTACCTCCATCTTCCCTTGGCCAAAATGGCCTATTGTTGGGCCATGGGCGTCCCCCGGTTATCTGCTGAATTTAAGAAGAAACCCCTTGTTTATAAGCAAGTTTAAATGGCATGAATTGTGAATAACAATCTAGCGTAAAGCCGCTATTTAGCTACCCGCCTGTTCACCAATCTGAGTGAGTTTCAGTAAAAAATAAATCTTTTTGCAACAAATTTGTTGTAACCTACCTAAATTGCGGCTGCAATTCTTTCAACCCTCCCCTTCCCCCTTTTAGCCAAAAAATTTTAAACATCTCTATCCTAATCAACCCTAATAGTTACATTTTAACTAAACCTCGTAACATTTGACTATATGAGAACTATTTACAAGTCCTTTGTGCACTTGCTCTTAGCAGTAGTATTGATTTTTTCCACGCAAGCTGTGTCGTATGCGCAGTGTGCTGGCAATACCACATCTGGTTCTTTCTGCACCCGATCAAACTTTTACTACGGTGAAATCTTACCCGATAGCGGCTGTGAAACTTGGACAGAAGTGACCCCCTATTCTCCCGGAGAATACTTCAGGACTGCCGTATTGCCCGGGGCGTGCTATTCCATTTCCACTTGTGGTGCTGGTATTGATACGCAGATCGGTTGCTTCCAAGGAACTTTGACGTCAGGCCCTTTTGCTTATGATGATGATAATGGGCCACTTTGTACTGGGACTGCAGCCTCGGTTACGATGGTTCCAACTTTTAATGATTACGTTCGTGTAGACGTCAGGCAATACAACTGCCAACCGGGCGGCTCTGCATCAATAACTGTAAGACTCCGACAAAACAATAATCTAAGTATAACTTCCAGTAATACGGACTTCTGCCAAGGGCAATCCCGGACATTGACGGCGACACCAACTGCTGTTACTCCTTTTACATCTGCTGCTGGAGACGGAGGTACTTTCTCTGGGACAGGGGTAAGTGGGACTATCTTTACTGCTCCTGTTCCCCCAGGAGCTTCTGGCACTTATAATGTTACTTACACTTATGGCTATTGCAGCACTTCTCAAAGTTTAACTGTTTATAGACTGCCATCTACTTCTAATGCAGGACCCGATCAAATGGTCAACGTTAGTACCGCTACAATGGCAGGTAATACACCTACTGCTGGCACTGGCACTTGGACATTGGTAGCGGGAAGTGGTACCATCACCTCACCCAATGATCCTGCCTCCGGCGTCACTGGCCTCGGACTTGGTGTGAATACTTTCCGGTGGACGGTAGCCAATGGACCATGTGCGGTTTCAACAGATGATGTGGATATTACTTTCAGTGATCCTTTGCCTGAATTGGATGTACGTAACAATGCCGACGATGCTGATATCACCGACGGTTCTATAACTATTTCAACTGCTCTAGGGACTGACTTTGGAAGCGTCTGTCCGATGAGTGGTTCCTCCAGCAGTACTTTCCGTGCGGAAAACAACGGAGGGGGTATACTCACCTTTGGTGCAGACGCACTTTCAATTAGCAATACCACGGATTTTAGCATAACAAGTGACCTTGCAAATAATGGAACAGTAGCGGTCGGTGGTGTGGAAACTTTCACCATCACGTTCGACCCTGCATCGGTGGGAACGAAGACCTGTACGGTCACGATCTCCAGCGATGACCCTGATGAAGACCCTTATACTTTTGAAATACAGGGGGTAGGGTATGCGATTATGGTTTCAAACCCAGCTGCTGCAACGGCCACCCAATTGCACCCTTACAGCAGTGCGTTTGTAGCTTCCGGTGGCGTTCCACCATATAGTTTTAGTACTTCAAGTAATTTACCTGCTGGAATAAAGTTGGCAACTACGGGATTGTTGCATGGAATGCCTACAGTAACGGGCGTTTTTGCAATCAACGTTGATGCTACGGATGCCAATGGTTGTACGGCTAGTTCGTCTTTTAACCTGACCATTGGAGCAGGGGCTATCGGTGTGGCGCGTTGGGTAAATAATTCAGGAGGGACAAGACCTGCTCAAGTAACGTTCAATTGCATTGATTATGCTACCGCAGCTACGACTTATACCACGATTCAATCCGCAATAAATGCTGCCGGCAGTGGGGACATTGTCTATATTACTGATGGTACTTATGCTAACCCTGCCATTAATACGAACTGTATTATTGGCGGTGCTTCTGCTAGCAACCAAATTGACATTACCAGTAAAACGAACCTGATAATCACCTCATCAACAGGTAGTTATTGTAATTCAAATGCCATTATTACAGGATATGGTTTTGAAATCGCCTATGGGGATAACATCACTATTCAGGGGCTTAAATTGGAAAATGTCCCTGCCAATGCATTCTACAACTCTAATGCAGGAACACAGACCAACAACGTTACGATCAAAAATAACTGGG
The DNA here is from genome assembly GCA_041392505.1 of Saprospiraceae bacterium. GTDB lineage: Bacteria > Bacteroidota > Bacteroidia > Chitinophagales > Saprospiraceae > UBA6168. The sequence goes on from JAWKLX010000011.1 coordinate 162,970, forward strand.
TGCTGAATACTTTTGGCCACGGTATAAAAACGGATGATCATCCAAGTGATGGGGTCATTGATCGGAGTATCTGGGAAATTTCAGGTAATAAATTTGAAAACATAGGTGCTTATAATCCTGGGCCGTGTTCATTAGGGCCAGTATCAGCGATATGGCTTGCTCAGGCTGGTTTCAATTTCAATATTTTTAATAATATAATCACTAACACCAGATGGGCAGGGATTTTATGCGTTGGACAAGGCCACGACAACAGTGTGGCTTCTACTGAAATTGCCACTATTTCTGGGAACAGGATAGATCAGACAGTTGATGCGGGTATCCAGATTGGTTTCTCCGCAGGAGCTTTTTATTATTCAAATGGGGCAACCATTACGCATAACACCATTACCAATGCTAATACAAGCAACAAGGTGGGTATTGGTGGTATTACCATTTTGCAAAACAATATTTACGGGGTCAGCATAACCTACAACGATGTCTCTTCTTCCTTTAATGGAATTGCCATTGAAATAGCTGGATGGGAGAATTCTCCTGATACTAAAATTATCAAGTACAATAACTTCTACAATCTTTCGGTAGGCAGCTTTGGGGCAACTCATATTGCCGGAATAGCGCCCAACGGTTTGTTCGGCACAGGGGATGACCTATTCTTGTATGACTTCAAAAATAATTACTGGGGTGATGGAAGTGGCCCGACCCATTCAGCTAACCCAGCGGGAACAGGAGAAGCGTTGAAAAAAGACGTGAACGCGCTTGGGGCAGGAACCTATTCCCTAAATGATTATGTGTACATGCCATTTTTAACGGCCCCAACCACGGTGAACTCTGTGGTAGACTGCGCCAACGCCGTCACTGTATCATTTACAGCTCCTGCAGACTTGTGTGTTGATGCTGGTGTGCAAACTGGTCTTGGTGGTGGTACGCCAACTGGTGGTGTGTATAGCGGTACTGGCGTGACGGACGATGGCAATGGGATGACTTATAGTTTCGATCCGGCCGGAGCGGGCGTTGGTACACATACCTTGACTTATTCTTATTCTGATGGTAATGGCTGTACATCTACCACTGATGATGTGGAGGTGTTTGCCCTACCAACTACTGCCAACGCTGGCCCAGATCAGGTTGTTCCAAGCGTTACCACCACTATGTTAGCTGGTAATACACCTACTACTGGAACAGGTATGTGGTCAATCGTAACTGGTATGGGCGGTTCGTTTGGCAACGCCAGCAGCCCAAATTCGTCTTTCTCAGGTACAGTAAATGTCGTGTATACCCTGCGTTGGACGATTTCCAATGGTCCTTGTACTGTTTCATCAGATGATGTCCAGATAACATTTACTAATCCAGAGCTAGACATCCGCAATGCTGCTGACAATATGGATATCACGGATGGTTCAACAACAATCAGTTCTGCACTTGGTACTGACTTCGGTAATGTCTGTGTGTCTAGTGGTTCTTCCACTAACTCTTTCCGGGCGGAAAATAATGGAACATCTGTCCTAACTTTTGATGCTGACGCACTTACCCTTAGTAACACAACTGATTTCAGTGTCTCTTCTGACCTGCCTAACGGGGGGGCGATAGCCGCAAGTGGTGTGGAAACTTTCACCATTGCATTTGACCCCGCTTCCTCTGGTATAAAAACTTGTACCGTTACCATTTTCAGTGATGATGCCGACGAAGATCCTTATACTTTCTTGATTCAGGGAGTTGGCCAAGATGATCCGACCCCTGCCAATGCTGGCCCCGACCAGAACGTCTGTGCCACCACGGCGACGCTGGCCGGGAACACGCCGACCGTAGGGACGGGCTCTTGGAGCCTCGTCAGTGGTTCCGGTACGGTCACCACGCCGGGCAGCCCGACGTCCGGTGTCACGGGTCTTGGCGTTGGAGCCAATGTTTTCCGTTGGACCATCGATGCGGGCAATCCGTGCCCGAACTCGACCGACGACGTGACCATCACGAGGGATACCCCACCGACCGTTGCGAATGCCGCCCGACCAGAACGTCTGTGCCACCACGGCGACGCTGGCCGGGAACACGCCGACCGTAGGGACGGGCTCTTGGCGCCTCGTCAGTGTTCCGGACGGTCACCACGCCGGCAGCCCGACGTCCGGTGTCACGGGTCTGGCGTTGAGCCAATGTTTTCCGTTGGACCATCGATGCGGGCAATCCGTGCCCGAACTCGACCGACGACGTGACCATCACGAGGGATACCCACCGACCGCTGCGAATGCCGCCGACCAGAACGTCTGTGCCACCACGGCGACGCTGGCCGTGAACACGCCGACCGTAGGGATTGGCCTTCGAGCTCAATCAGTGGTTCCGGTACGGTCACCACGCCTGAGGTCCGACGTCCAGTGTACGGGTCTTGGCGTTGAGCCCAATGTTTTCCGTTGGACCATCGATGCGGGCAATTCGCCCGAACTCGACCGACGACGTGACCATCACGAGGGATACCCCACCGACCGTTGCGAATGCCGGCCTCGACCAGAATGCCTGCACTACCACGGCGACGCTGGCGGAACACGCCGAGCGTAGGGACGGGCTCTTGGAGCCTCGTCAGTAGCTCCGGTACGGTCACCACGCCGGGCAGCCCGACGTCCGGTGTCACGGGCCTTGGCGTTGCCAACGTTTTCCGTTGGACCATCGATGCGGGCAATTCGTGCCCGAACTCGACCGACGACGTGACCATCACGAGGATACCCCACCAACCGCTGCGAATGCTGTACCTGACCAGAACGTCTGTGCCACCACGGCGACACTGGCGGGAACACGCCGACCGTAGGACTGGCTCCTGGAGCTTAATCAGTATTCCGGTACGGTCACCACGCCGGGCAGCCCGACGTCCGGTGTCACGGGTCTTGGCGTTGGGGCCAATGTTTTCCGCTGGACCATTGATGCGGGCAATTCGTGCCCGAACTCGACCGACGACGTTACCATCACGAGGGATACCCCACCAACCGCTGCGAATGCTTACCTCGACCAGAACGTCTGTGCCACCACGGCGACACTGGTCAGAACACGCCGACCGTAGGGCTGGCTACTTCCTGAGCTTAATCAGCAGTTCCGGTACGGTCACCACGCCAGCAGCCCAACGTCCGGTGTCACGGGGCTTGGCCTTGATGCGCTAACGTTTTCCGTTGGACGATTGACGATGCGGGCAATTCGTGCCCGAACTCGACCGACGACGTTACCATCACGAGGGATACCCCACCAACCGCTGCGAATGCCGTACTCGACCAGAACGTCTGTGCCGCCACGGCGACGCTGGCCGGAACACGCCGACCGCAGGGACTTACCCGGAGCTTGGTCAGCGGCTCGGGTATGGTCACCACGCCGGGCAGCCCGACGTCCGGTGTCACGGATCTTGGCGTTGGGGCCAATGTTTTCCGCTGGACCATCGATGCGGGCAATTCGTGCCCGAACTCGACCGACGACGTTACCATCACGAGGGATGCACCTCCAACCGTTGCGAATGCTGGCCCCGACCAAAATGTTTGTGGAACTTCAACTGCGCTTGCAGCCAATGCGCCTTCCGTTGGTACAGGCATGTGGTCAGTAGTTGCGGGAATAGGTGGTTCTTTTGGTGATGCTAGTAGCCCGAGTTCCACTTTTTCAGGTACAATAGGCTCTACATATACCCTTCGCTGGACGATTTCTAATTCGCCATGTACTCCCTCTACAGATGACTTACAGGTTTCGTTTGTCCAAGACCCGACAGCCGCAGCGGCAGGTGCCGATCAGGATGTATGTGGTACAAGCACGACGCTTGCAGCCAATACCCCAACCATTGGAACAGGTGTCTGGTCGGTAGTGTCAGGCGATGGCAACGGGGTGTTCGGCGATGCCAACAGCCCAACTTCCAGTTTCTCAGGCACAGCGGGCCAGACCTACACCCTTCGTTGGACAATTTCCAATGCGCCATGCTCCGTCTCCACGGACGATGTGTTGATCACATTTGTACAAAACCCGACTCCCGCCAATGCTGGCCCGGATCAAAACTTATGCGGTACCAGCACGATGCTTGCAGCCAATACTCCAACCGTTGGTACAGGTACCTGGACGGAAGTGTCAGGCGATGGCAACGGGGTGTTCGGCGATGCCAACAGCCCGACTTCCAGCTTCTCAGGCACCGTAGGCCAGATCTACACCCTTCGGTGGACTATTTCCAATGCACCATGCACCGTCTCCACGGATGACGTTGACATAGAATTTATTGAAAACCCAGATGCTGCGGCAGCGGGTGCCGACCAGGATGTATGCGGTACAAGCACGACGCTTGCAGCTAACACCCCAACCATTGGGACAGGTGCATGGACAGAAGTTGCAGGTGACGGCAATGGTATTTTTGGCGATGCCAACAGCCCGATGTCCAGCTTCTCCGGCACGGCAGGCCAGACCTACACCCTCCGGTGGACGGTTACCAATGCGCCATGCCCCATCTCCACGGATGATGTGATGATCGCATTTGTGCAAAACCCGACACCAGCCAATGCTGGTCCTGACCAAAATTTATGTGGTACCAGCACGATGCTTGCAGCCAATACTCCAACCGTTGGTACAGGTACCTGGACGGAAGTGTCAGGCGATGGCAACGGGACGTTCGGCAATGCCAACAGTCCGACTTCCAGTTTCTCAGGCACGGCAGGCCAGACCTACACCCTTCGGTGGACTATTTCCAATGCGCCATGCCCTATTTCCACGGATGACGTTGATATAGAGTTTTTTGAAAGCCCGACCGCTGCTGCTGCGGGTGCAGACCAGGATGTCTGCGGTACATCGACGAGCCTGTCGGCTAACGCACCGAGTGTTGGGACAGGTTCCTGGTCGGAAGTTTCAGGCGATGGCAACGGTGTTTTCGGCGATGCCAGCAGCCCGACTTCCAGTTTCGACGGTACAGCAGGCCAAACCTACACCCTTCGGTGGACTATTTCCAATGTGCCATGCCCCGTCTCCACGGATGACGTGGTGGTCACATTTATACAAAACCCAACCCCTGCGAATGCAGGCCCTGACCAAACTGGGGCAAATGGAATTTGTGGTATCTCTGTCAATTTGTCGGCGAACACACCGACTATTGGTACAGGTACCTGGTCGGAAGTATCAGGCGATGGCAACGGTGTGTTTGGCGATGCCAACAGTCCGACTTCCAGCTTCGACGGCACGGCAGGGCAGACCTACACCCTCCGCTGGACGGTTTCCAATGCTCCATGCCCCGTATCCACGGATGACGTTGATATAGAATTTCTTGAAAACACGTCGGCTGCTACTGCGGGAGCCGACCAAGAAGTGTGTGGCACATCGACGAGCCTGTCAGCGAATGCACCTGTCGTTGGGACAGGTGCTTGGTCGGAGGTGTCAGGCGACGGCAACGGTGTTTTCGGCGATGCCAGCAGCCCGACTTCCAGTTTCGACGGTACAGCGGGGCAGTCCTATACCCTCCGTTGGACGGTTTCCAATGCGTCTTGTCCCATTTCCACGGATGACGTGATGATCGCATTTGTGGAAAGCCCGACCCCTGCCAATGCTGGCCCTGACCAAATCGGTGCAAATGGCATTTGTGGTACTTCGGCCGATTTGTCGGCGAACATGCCGACTATTGGTTCAGGTACTTGGACGGTTGTGTCAGGTGACGGCAACGGTGTGTTCGGCGATGCCAACAGTCCGACTTCCAGCTTCGACGGCACGGCAGGGCAGACCTACACCCTCCGCTGGACGGTTTCCAATGCTCCATGCCCCGTATCCACGGATGACGTTGATATAGAATTTCTGAAAACACGTCGGCTGCTACTTGCGGAGCCGACCAAGAAGTGTGTGGCACATCGACGAGCCTGTCAGCGAATGCACCTGTCGTTGGGACAGGTGCTTGGTCGGAGGTGTCAGGCGACGGCAACGGTGTTTTCGGCGATGCCAGCAGCCCGACTTCCAGTTTCGACGGTACAGCGGGGCAGTCCTATACCCTCCGTTGGACGGTTTCCAATGCGTCTTGTCCCATTTCCACGGATGACGTGATGATCGCATTTGTGAGCCCGACCCTGCCAATGCTGGCCCTGACCAAATCGGTGCAAATGGCATTTGTGGTACTTCGGCCGATTTGGCGGCGAACGTGCCGACTATTGGTTCAGGTACTTGGACGGTTGTGTCAGGTGACGGCAACGGTGTGTTCGGCGATGCCAACAGCCCAACTTCCAGCTTCGACGGCACGGCAGGCCAAACCTATACCCTACGGTGGACTATTTCCAATGCGCCATGCCCTGTCTCCACGGATGAAGTTGACATAGAATTTATTGAAAACCCAACTGCTGCAGCGGCTGGTGCAGACCAAGATGTGTGCGGCACATCAACGAGCCTTGCTGCCAATGCACCGGGCGTTGGTTCAGGTACTTGGACAGAAGTTGCAGGCGATGGCAACGGTGTTTTCGGCGATGCAAGTAGCCCGACTTCCAGCTTCTCCGGCACGGCAGGCCAGGCCTACACCTTACGCTGGACGGTTACCAATGCGCCATGCCCCACCTCCACGGATGACGTGATGATCGCATTTGTGGAAAGCCCGACCCCTGCCAATGCTGGCGCTGACCAAACCCTTTGTGGAACATCAACAAACTTAGCTGCTAACACTCCGACCGTCGGGTCAGGCTCCTGGTCGGAGGTTGCCGGTGACGGCAACGGTGTGTTCGCCAATGCCACCGATCCAGTGTCGATGTTCTCAGGGACGGCAGGTGTCACCTATACCCTTCGCTGGGCCATTGAAAACGCCCCATGCCCCGCATCGACCGACGATGTTGACATAACATTCGTTGGCAACCCGACAACCTCCAATGCAGGCCCGGACCAGAACGTCTGCGGTATTTCCACAATGCTTGCGGCGAATAACCCAACCGTTGGGACAGGGGAGTGGTCGGTCATATCCGGGGCAGGTGGCATGTTCGGTGATATCAACGACCCTGCCTCTTCATTTACCGGGGTGGCAGAAACTACGTATGTCCTGCGCTGGACAATTACCAATGCACCTTGTTCTCCTTCCTTCGATGATGTGACGGTCACGCTTTACGACAACCCAACCGCTGCCACTGCCGGCCCAGACCAGAATATCTGTCCACCGACTACAACACTTGAGGCCAATACGCCAACCGTTGGGACTGGGGCATGGTCAATTATTTCAGGTGATGGCAATGGAATGATTGCTGATGCCAGCAATCCTAACTCATCATTTTCTGGCACAGGCGGTCAGTCCTATACCCTGCGATGGACAGTTTCCAACGATCCATGTAATTCTTCTTCAGATGATGTGGAAGTAACATTTTTAGATAATCTTCCAACCCCAACCTTGGATGTATGTGTTCTCTCAAATGGCGATTATAGTGTTTCCGGAGGTACTGGGCCTTATACTTGGGAAGCTGGATTTTTGGTAACCAGTTGTCCATTTGGACCGGGCCCAGGGTGCAATTTTCTCACCCATGAGGTAATCACGCTTACTTGGTCTCCATTGGGGACAGGAGCTGCCGTAAATCCCCCAACTCCTGGTGCTACCTCGATTAGGGTACGCGATGCCAACCCATGCAATCTTAACACTTTCGAAATAGCCTCTTTGATGAACTGCTGCATGTTAGAGGTCACTTGCCCAGCTAATACAAACCTTGGTGCCTATGACTGCACCACTCTGGGCAATGTCCCCACCCTGCCGATCAACCAGGCGGAAGCGGAGGCATCCCCATATAACATCGTGTTCGGCAACATGCCATGTGGCACCATCATGGTGTCCGCCTCAGACAATATGACGCCCAACACCTGCTCTGGTGCTGCCCAGACCATTACCCGCACCGTGTTCATTTGGGACGACTTGGCAGGCGGTACGCCCGGTGTATTTGATGCTGGTACAGAGGAATCGTCCACCTGCACCTTCACCTACACCGTTCAGCCGGACAACACCCCGCCGGATCTTGTTTGCCCATCCGACCAGACCATTGAGTGGGTGGTTGGTTTCAATACCGCCCCTGTCGGGGCAAACACGCCGCAGGACCCGAGCCTCGACCCTGCTGTCACGGGCGTGCCAATGGCCAGCGACGGTTGTGGCATCGGTGAAGTACCGACCAACTGTACGACCATTTCTGGCCCGGTGACCAACCTGAACTACGATGCCCTCGGCCTCATCAGCACCAATTTCGTCATCAATGGTGTTACGCCCATACCGCCTGCCCTGACCTGTGTGCACGAGGTTTGCGTGACCGTCCACATGGTCGCCGACATCGGCGGCATCGGCTTTGAACAGAGCAACATCCGCGACGAGGCCGGCAACGTGATCGGGCAGAACGGCAACTCGAACGGGGACTGCAACCCCGCCGGTGCCTACTCAACCATGTGCATCCCCGTGGCGGCCTACAACACCTATGCGGCCGACGGAACACTGGATTTCAGCATCGATACCGACGGCGACATCGACAATATCTGTGCAACGCAGACCATCCAGGCGTCAGTCGAAATCTGCTCGGCCTGTGGACCGGGTCTGACGTATCAGGACGTGATCACGGGGCCAACCCCTGCCAACTGCCCTGATCTGTGGGTTGTGGAGAGAACATGGACGGTCGTTGACCAGTGCGGTACGCCCGCCAGCTGCGTACAGACGTTTACCTTCACCGATACGACGCCACCAGTGGTGAACACCTGTTCACCTGACCCTGCGCCGATCGAATGGCCTACTGGTTTCAATACCCAGCCTGTTGGGCCAAATACGCCACAGGACCCGAGCATTGATCCATCCAATTACCCGAACATCGTCTACTCTGACAACTGTGCCGTCGTTTCCGTCGGCTATCAGGACGTGATCACCGGCCCAACGCCGGGCAACTGTCCAAACTTATGGATAGTTGAAAGGACCTGGACAGTGACCGACGCCTGTGGTTTGACAGGAAATTGTGTCCAAACGTTCACGTTTACCGACACGACGCCACCTACGCTGGCCAACTGCCCGGCCGACCCTGCACCGATCGAATGGCCCGCTGGCTTCAACACGGCCGCAGTCGGCCCCAACACGCCACAAGACCCGAGCATTGCCCCAGCACAATACGGTATGCCGACGGCCTCCGACAACTGCGGGACACCAACGGTTTCCTATCAGGACGTGATCACCGGCCCGAGCCCCGCCAACTGCCCGAACTTGTGGGTGGTTGAAAGGACGTGGACGGCGACCGATGCGTGTGGTTTGACGGCAGTTTGCACTCAGACCTTTACGTTTACGGACACGACCCCGCCATCCATAACCACCTGTCCGCCCACCATCAACGTGGACGGCTGCGGCACAGCGGACATCCTGAACGGCGGCCTGACAGCGCTGCCCTATTCGGCAGCACCTGCGACGATTACGGAAGCTGAATTTACCGCCGAAGGCGGTGCCGCCTCCGATAACTGTGCCATCGTAAAATACGAATACGTGGACAACGCTTCTGGCACCTGCCCGACTGTGGTGACGAGGGTGTTCACGGTGACGGATGTGTGCGGGCTGACGCATACCTGTACCCAACTGATAAACATAGACGATACGACGGCACCGACCGTGGGCTGTATGGACATACCAAGCATCAACCTGACGGCCAACGGTGACCTTACCATCACCCCGGCACAGGTCCACGATCCGGCCGGCGACAGCGACAATTGCGGGACGGTCAGCCTCGTCTCCGTTTCGCCGAACTCTTTCACCTGTCAGGACGAAGGTTCCAACACCGTAACCCTCACGGCGGAGGATGCCTGCGGGAATCAAGGCATCTGCACAGCCACGGTGTTCATAGAGGATTTCATCACCAACCTGTCGGCCACGGCCACGGACGAGAGCTGTGCGGGTGTGGGCGATGGGTCTGTTACCGCCTCGGGTACATCCGGCGGTGGCCAGCTGAGGTACTCCCTCGACGGGGTGAACTTCCAGCCTTCGGGCATGTTTGCCAATCTTTCGCCCGGCATGTACACGGTCACCTTCAAGGTGTTCGGCATCCCGGCGGTGTGCGCCAAGACGATGACAGTCACGGTGGCTGCCGGCCCACCTTTGGAGACGTGGTACAGGGACAGTGACAACGACAACTGGTCGGATGGCGTTTCGGAGATAGACTGCGTACGGCCTGCCGGATACAAGACGTCGGCGGAACTGGGCGGCAATACCAGCGGCGACTGCGATGACAACAATCCTGCGATCAATCCGGGTGCAGCGGAAATCTGCGACGGCCTCGACAACGACTGCGATGGAATAGTCCCGGCGGACGAGTTGGATGCCGACGGCGACGGATACCGGGTCTGTGACAACGACTGTGATGACAACAATCCTGCTATCAACCCAGGTGCGGTGGAAATTTGCAACGGCATTGACGATAACTGCAACGGGATGATTGATGAGGGCATTAGCGGCCTGACCTACACTGGGAATGTTTATTTCTCCACGCAGGCCCAGGTGGACGCTTGGCCACCTTGCTATTCCATCATCGACGGTAGTGTGACCATTGTTGGGATGGGTGTCAACAACCTCGGTCCATTGTCTAATATCGTTGACATCACGGGAAGCCTGACCATCCAGACCACTGGCCTAACTTCCATGTCCGGGCTCGATGGCTTGGCCCATGTAGGTGGTACGGTTACGATCTACTTCAACTCTTCGCTCACCACACTGAACGGCCTGGAGGCCCTCAACACAGTCGGCGGATCATTATACATTTACTACAACTTCCAGTTGAGCAACTGCTGCGCTATCTCCGACCTGTTATCTGGTGGAGTATCTGGTGCAATGGTTATCTTCTTCAACAAGGCAGGCTGTAATTCAGTACTTGAAATCATCACTACCTGTCCGGCTTCGCCATTGGTTGGCAATAGTGGTCAATTAAGTGACCAGTCTGGCTATCAATTGAAAGAAATAGAAAAGGCTACAGTTTATCCAAACCCAACCAGTGGAGCGTTTACTGTGGTTCTTCCTAAAGCTTTTGATAAAGGAAAATTGATTGTCACTGATATTACCGGACGGACGATGATGAGACAAGACATAACCGAAGGTCAATCTATTTATCAATTTGAAAGGAAAGGTTTTACCGCTGGCATCTATATGGTTGTTATTAAACCAGCAGGCCAGCCCAAACAGACTATCCGATTGATTATTGAATAAACCGCTTTTGCCGTTTTGGCTAAATTTAAAAAGCCGCCCAATCACTTGGGCGGCTTTTTTGTTACAGAAACCAGTAAAAGACAAATACTTTGTAACGAAAGTTTCTCTGAATTTTCTTTACCGCATGTGGGCCGGAAATTTTGACTTTCTTTGAGGCATCCAACTGCTCGGCCCAGAGGGATTGTCAAGGGTGAAACGTGGCTGTGCCACGTTTCACCCTTGACAATCCCTTGAGAGGGGCACCCCGAAGTTAATTCGGGGCAGGCTGTTGGACAGTAGCCAAAAGCTGGAGTTTTCCAGCCCCGCATTTTATATGTAAACTTTTGTTACACGCTACTAAGGTTCATTTTTAGCAAATGGCCTGGCGAGTATCTATTTTTGATTTAGGAGAATTGTTTCAGTAGGCCGAGAATGTACTCAGACAAATAATTTTCCAAAACCTACTATTCTATTCAGATGATCAATGCTATCAAAAAATTATTTGAGAGTAAAACAGAAAAGGACGATGCATTCGTAAAAAACAGCAAGCATTTCTGCATGATGCCTTGGGTACATTTTCATATCACCCAATTAGGTACTGTCACTCCTTGTTGTAAAACAAATTGGGAGGAAAGCGGCTCTTTTGGCAACATCAACATCCAATCGGTTGAAGAAATATGGAACGGCAAGGCTATTCGGCAATTCAGGTCAAGTCTGTTGCATGACCGAAAAGATAAGCGCTGCCAGCGCTGTTATCAAGATGAAGAGGTCGGGCTCTATAGTTTGAGGCAGGTAACAAATGATAATTATCTGAACAAAATTGAACGCTTGACCGCTACCCAAAAGGACGGTTATTTACCCAAACCCTATCAACCTGAATATTGGGACATCCGGTTTTCCAATTTATGCAATTTCAAATGTAGGATATGTGGGCATTGGGCCAGTTCTAAATGGTTTAGCGATGCCAAGGCACTTAACCAAGAGGTGGGCAACCAGGCTTTATCTTATAGCTATCATGATTTCAGTGATTTTATGAAGGAGTTGGAAAAATATGTGCCGGGTATGGAAGAAATCTATTTTGCCGGTGGCGAGCCCCTAATTATGGACGAACATTTGGCCATTTTAAAGTTACTCCAAAAATATCGAAAATACGAAGTGAAGCTTCGGTACAATACCAATTTTTCATTGTTATACCATAAGGGCACTTATGTCCCCAGCCTTTGGGACAAATTTGAGCATGTACTCCTTTGTGCAAGCCTTGATGATGAAAATGGACGGGGAGAACTACAACGGAAAGGCCAGAATTGGGAACAAACCATTATCAACCGTCAAACTTTGGCAGAAAAACATCCAAACATTGATTTCATGCTCACGCCAACTATCAGTGTTTTTAATGCTTTTAACCTTCCGCAATTGCATAAAAACTGGGTTGACCTAAAATTAATAGATGTGGCAGATTGCTGGCCCAATACGCTTGATCGTCCTGACTATTATAATGTGAAAATTTTCCCTTTATCATTAAAAGAAGAATTAATTGCGCAATACGAGGACTACATAAATTGGATAAAGGGATGTCCAACTAAAAAGCCACAACAAAAAGAAATGCTGATCAAAAGAATATACCATTGTTTAAATTATATGCAAGCCGACGACTGGTGTAACCTGATACCCGTATTCAGAGAAAAGACTTTAGCTTTAGATGTTCTTAGAAATGAAAGCACTGCTGATGCAATCCCTCAATTAAAAGATTTATTAAAATAATTATGCCCAACGGCAATAGGTTTTGTGCTAATAATAGAATCAGGTTGAGGAAGTTCAGATGAGTTGAGTGATTAACTATCGCAACAAAATAATTTAAAAATTCACAAAACTTATTGCCGTACTATACAGCCTATCACGCAACACACCTTGTCCAGAGATAATTACTCTGGCAAAGGCATCATAAAGGATTTGAATAAATACAAAGTGTGTTCCTTATCTACATTGGCTAAGGCATTACAAAGTGTTTTAAAATCAATTTCCAATAAATGCTGTTCGGCTTTTTCATGTAAATCATATTTAGCAGCTTCTTCTAATATATATGCCAATTTTTCTTTTATATTTTTAAAAAGTTCCAGTTTTTCATGTTTATCAATTTCCTTGTTTTTTAAAATGTAATTTTCTAAAGCATTAAAATATAATGGTATAGTTGTGATGGGTACAGGTTTAAGATTTTCGGCTCTTTGCCTCGCTTCATTCTTCCAGAAATTAAGCTGATTTATGACTCCTTCAAAGCACTGCATATTATATTTTTCTAATGCCGAACTCGATGGTAATACTGTTTTAGACAGCTCGTTAGTAATATGCTCCAACTCTTCCAAAGGCAAGGCAGTAAAAGAACATTCAATTGGAAAATAAACTGTATTAAAAAAAACCTTGGCTTTTAGCTGATTACATATTCTAATGACATCTGGCAGCTCTCGCCAGTTTTGTGGCATAGGGCAATAAGAAATAGAAAATAGGGTATTTTTATTATTACAATATTCTCTGAAATAATTAATGTTTTCCATTACTTTTTCAAAGACTGCATTTATTCTTATTTTTTCATAATTTTCTTTATTAAAAGAATCAATGGATACCGCAATATCAAAACGCATACTGCTAAGAATCTTTTTTATCCTTTCACTTAGTACCGTGCCATTTGTCTGGATCGAAATTTTAGCAGATGGGTTCATTACGGCCATTCGCTCCCAGATTTCCAAATAGATGGGCACCATAAAGGGCTCTCCTCCCAGAAAATGGGAAGATTCAATATGTGGAATAAATTCTTCCAGTTGGCGAAGGAATGTCTGGTCATAAGGAGAAGGGATGGGGGGTAGTTTCTCTCTATTCCTTCGAATAGCGCTAGAAAATTCCCCTCTGCACATAATACATTCTAAATTGCATTCATTGGACAACTCAAAATCTATTTTTGTCGGATACCCTTTTCTACCCGCCTTAAGAAAATCAAAATTTTTGGCTGGCAAGTTTTTAAAATTATTAGCCGTAATAATTTCGTGGCAACCATGGCAACCCATGGAGAAATCTTCATTAATAATTGCCTTTCTGATCGCTTCGGCTTTTTCTCCAAACCAGGTTTCTTTCAGACTTTGTTGGGGGTATTTTCCAATGACATGTGTTTTATTAAAACAACAGACAGAGATATTGCCCCGAAACCCGATATACATACTGCGGAAAGGCGCCCAGCAAAGCATATTTGTTGATGCTTTTGGCCTTTGGTTATTATACGATTTTATATTTTGTCTGGATAGTGTTAGGGGCATGATGATATCAAATTAATATTTCTTCCAGTTCTGGAAAAACCTCAATGGTTTTTTCCATACGCATGTTGTCCAATAGTTCACATTTTTCCCTAAATGCAGGTATCAGGTGGGTCCAGTCTTCCGAATTCATATAACTGACAATTCCCTCAAATTCAAGGACTACCATTTCTATTTTAATAAAATCCTCATGTGGAAATGTTTTTAACCATTTAATGTGTTCTTGATAAAGTTGTTGTACTTTTTGCTTCATCGCAGGAGGTAGTATTTTAATGTTATATACCGCCGGATTTTTCAATGTGTGTGGCATAAAATCATCCGCTGCCACCAAACCATTTTCAGTCCACTCTTTGTGGAATTCTGGTAAATGCAGGACGTTAAAAACACTTGTGGCAGAACAAATCATAAAATTAACCTGTGGGCAAACTTCCAACATCCGCCTCCTTTCCTGAAGTACATTATCCCATACTTGCCCTTTCCGCTGGTACTCCCCTTTTTCATGCGACCCGTCAAGGCTTGCATGGACAAAAACCTCTGTAAAATTATTCCATAACTCAAAAACATCTCTGCCTTTAAATACGGTAGTCGAAAAATTTGTGGCGTACCTTAGTTTTACATCAAATTTTTTATGGGCGATAAGCATATCCAGAATTTGATAATGCTCCTCCATAATCAGTGGCTCTCCACCTGCAAAATAAATTTCCTCAAGAAAAGGAACTACTGGTTGAAGCTGTCCCATGGCCCGGTCAAAATCTTTCATGCTATAATGGACTCGTTCGGGAAAAGAAAGCTCTCCCAAAGTTTTGGCTTCATCATACAACTTGGAGCTGGAATGATGCCCGCATATTCTGCATTTAAAGTTACATAAGTTGGATATCCGAATATCCCAATAAATCGGTTTTGCTTCTGTCGAATATCCGTTTTTTTTGGTGCTTTGAACCCACCCCAATTTGTGCTGGTAACAAAAGTTTGATATCTCACGCTTGCTTCTGAGCCCCGACTTTTCGTTCTCATAACACTGTCGGCAACCATCATTTTTTTTATCTCTAAGCATTTTGCTCCTGATTTCCATCATCTTCTTTCCATTCCATATTTTTTCCAATGGTTGTTCATTAATATCCCCTAATACCTTGTCTTCGTCCCAAGGGGACAAACAACAGGGTGTTACTTTTCCCTGGGTATTAATATATAAATGCACCCATGGCAGCATGCAAAATGCCTGACTGTTTTCCATAGAGGTTTTGTCTTTTATTTTTATATTTTTAAAAAAAATCATAATCTACGATTAATTACAGTTCGGCCTAATTAAAAAAATAAAAACCAAATATAACTCCCTTCTCTTTTTTTCTAAGTGTTTAAGTTTTTTAACTCTCTAAAAAAATCAGAGACTCCATTTTTAAACAGTAAAATATGTACAATTCCCAACATCAGAAACATGGGGGAATGAAAAGAAAGAAAACCCAATACCAATAATGGTATCCATCCCACATAGAAATTATCGAGAAATAAGTTCAGTATTCCCTCTATATTTTTAGGCATGCTCCTCTTCCATAAAAACCACACCCTAAAAAAAACAAATGGGATGTATAGCAAATATGCCACAATAAAAAATGGCACATATTCATTTGTTAATACTACAAAAAATAAAAAGGATGAAAATTCTAAAGGGACAATTAAGTGTTTGAACCACCACTCTGCTTTATCAAGCCCTATTTTTCGAACAAATGTTTGTGTGCCTGATTGCTGATCATTTTCAAAATCTTTTAACTGGTGCAGCATGATATTCCGAATGCCCAAAATGAATTGCCAGACAATTAATGCAATCAATAAATTTCGGATATCAAAACTGACTTTGTTTACCATTAATAAAAAAGTAATAGCTGCCAATAAAGTTGGATTGGCGTGAGCATAAAGTGCATCTGTCACTACTCCTGCAAAACCTCTTTCCTTCAGTCGAAAAGGCGGAAAAGAATAGAGAATAAAAAATAAAAATTCTAAAAATAACAAGGATGCATTTAACCAATTAATAGGAAAATAAAACCAAGGAGCGATGGCCATTGAAAGTAAAAATAGAAAGAGGAAAAATCTTTTTGTATTGGATAATGCTGCCACGGCATTTTCTTTCCCAATCAAGTAGTCTTTTTCTATATCGGTTAAATCGTTGATAAAATATCCGAAACCTGCAATCCCTAATATAGTAATCAACGATGCTAATATGGAAAGCATGGCACGGTCAAATGGGATACTTCCTGCTGCAATGATTAAATAAGGTATGGATATTAGAAACGGAGCTTTGTAGTTCCACGGTTTACTCAATCGTAATTTTTGAAAAATCAGTATTACTGAATTATTTATCATGGTACAATTAACGCAAATCTATATATTTACCGGATATTTAAATTAAAAAAAAATAATTTACAAATTTTAATTTATGCAGTTGTTTAACTGGTTGGGGTTTAACCGAAAAAAGAAAAACAATTGGTCTCCAGTGCCGCACTTTTATATTAAGGATGAAGCGCTGCGAAACGTTATCCATGAAGAAGGCATTAAGGTAATCCCATTTCTTGATTCTGGGCAACTAACCCAATTAAAAGAACTTTACGCCTCTGAGCATGATATCCAGGATGCTGAGGGCGGGATGTTTTACAGCGTTTATTCGCAAGATGTTGCATACCGGAAAAGAGTACACGATCAGATTGACCACATTCTCCGCCCGTCATTGGATGCCATCCTGTCCGGTTATCGGCCAGTGCTCAACTCTTTTATCATCAAAGCGCCGGGCCCCAAAAGTGAATTTGCTCTGCACCAAGATACCACGGGGTTGGACGAACAAAAATATTCTGCATTAAATATTTGGATCGCATTGGAAGATGTGGGTATAGAGGACGGTGCGTTGTGTGTGGTCAGAAAGAGCCATCATTTTTTTTCCCCTTATCGGAGCATTTCATTCCCTCCCCCCTATAAAAACATCTCGGATATTGTACGGCAATATTTAGAGCCCATCACGGTAAAAGCAGGTGAGGCCATCGTTTTCGATAACCGGTTGCTGCACAATTCATTACCCAACCTTTCAGGCAAGCCGAGAGTTGCCGTGGTGAGCGGGATATTTCCGAAGGAGGCAAATTTGATGACCTGTTTTAAAGACCCCTCCGAGCCAACGGCCAACATTGAGTTGATCGAACATCCTGATGACTTTTTGTTGACGCACCCCAACTTCCTGATAGATTGCCATACCCGGCCACCTGTTGGAAAAACAATCGGTTTTGTCAAAGATGAATATCCGATGATGACGGCAAAAGAATTCGAGAACCTTTGCAAAAAGAATGGGATTGTGAAGCGCCATTTTTTAATGGCAACAAATCCAAAACAAGGCAACCTGATCGGTGAACCCATTCATATAACTAACTCAAAGTTGTAATGAATTTTAAATCCAAAAAATGCGGGGAAGGGCAAGTTGTGTTTCATTGCAATCGCCTAACGCCTGTCCCGAACTCGCTTCGGGATGCCCCCCTTAAAATCCCACTGGGCCGAGCAGAATGATGGCAAATGATCTGTACACCGTTCGGCCCAGAATTAATGAAACTTGATTGATCGAAACTTAAATTGACTAATAGCCAGCCTAATGCAAATCCTGTAATCTGATGGATTCGACAAAAAACGATTTTAAAATGGACTCTTTATTAGCAGACCCGAACTTGGCTGTAGCATTGAATAGGGATGGCTACGTGACTGTTCCTTTCCTAACTCCCGAAGCGCTTGAGAAAGCGAGGGAGGCTTACTATGATTTCCACCCCAATCATCAAATACCACATTTGTTGAACGGCATCCACATGACTTCTTGGTGTCCGGATTTTGCCTATAAAATGAATGTCGCCCGCACCTTGCAATCCATTTCCCTGCCGGCCAGTGATAGCATTTTGCAAGGTCATCGTTGCCTAAACCATGTGTTCATCATTAAGGTACAAGGTGAGCATACCACCTTTCCTGTCCATCAGGACTGGAATGTGGTGGACGAAACAAAATATACTTCGGTGAACATTTGGATTCCCCTATGGGATGTGGACGAGAACAGTGGCGCTTTGTGGATTTTAAGAGGAAGTCATAGGATCAATCGGCCTGTTAGAGGGGCTGGATGTTTGTTTCCGAATTATTATGATTTGAGAGATTACTTGAAAGAAAAGGCTACTTCCATCAATGTGAAAGCAGGAACGGCGGTTATTTTTTACCACAATACCATCCATGGTTCACCACCAAATACTGATGGCCACCCGAGGGTTGTTATTGCTTTTTCGGCCGTGCCCGAAAAAGCACCGTTGCACATTTATTTCCAAAAAGATGAAAAAAGCCCGCTCGAAGTCCACCAGCCAGACGATGATTTTATGTACAGGTATGACAACCTAAGGGAAGAAACACGATTTAGAGGCCCAACCGAAAAGCCCGTGGAAACGAGGCCATCATTCAGAGAGACACCACTGAAGATTGAAGAATTGGAGGCGTTGTTGGTGAAATGACGAGGGGTTTACGGTTCCGGTGTTGCAGAACAAGCCATGACTTCGTTTGCTATCCATTGGTATGTTTTCTCAATGCCCTCCCGCAGGGAGTAAACGGGTTTCCAACCAACTTCTTTTTCAACTAAACGATTGTCGGAGGTTCTGCCCCGAACGCCTTGTGGCCCTTTGATGTGATGGATGTTTAAATTTTTGCCAGAAATATCAATGACCATCTGCGCAAAATCATTGATTGAAATCATTTCTTCCGATCCGATATTCACTGGTTTTTTGAAACCCGAAGACATCAGCGCCAATATGCCGTCGAGACAGTCGTCAATGAATAGAAACGAACGGGTTTGCTTCCCATCTCCCCACACGTCTACTGCGCTTCTGTTTTCGGCTTCGGCCACTTTTCGGCAAATGGCTGCCGGGGCTTTTTCTTTGCCGCCCTGCCAAACACCTTCTGGGCCGTACACATTATGGAATCGGGCAATGCGGACATCCAATCCGAAGTTGCGGTGAAACGAATCGTAGAGCCTTTCGCTGAAAAGTTTTTCCCAGCCGTATTCACTGTCGGGCTGTGCAGGGTAGGCAGAGTCTTCTTTACAGACGGGGTTGTTTGGGTCTTCTTGATTGTATTTAGGGTAAATGCAGGCCGAAGACGAATAAAATAGTTTGCCCACATTTTTGTGAACGGACTCATTGGCTACGTTCAAATTGACCATGGCTGAATTGTGCATCACAATGGCATCGTTGTCACCTGTAAACAAATAACCCGCTCCGCCCATGTCCGCTGCCAACTGATAGATCTCATCCGTATTTTGATCAATAATTTTTTTTGCGAACTCAGTCTCCCTTAAATCACCAATGACGAACTCGTCTGCTGGGGACGGCGAAAATTCAGGCTGTTTCAGGTCGACTCCCCTGACCCAATAACCTTCTTTTTTTAACCTTTTGACAAGGTGGCTGCCAATGAAACCACCTGCACCCATTACAATTGCTCTTTTCATCTTGCTTTATTTCAATTTCTTATAAAGTTAGCATCGGTTGGGACTTCCACGTTTTCCTTTAGTAGAAATTCAAAAACGTGTTCGGCTATTTTTTCTACTTGCTGCTTATCGAGACCATTGAAAAGTGGCAGCCGAACAAGGCGGTCACTTTCAGCTGAAACATGGATATCCTCTCCACAAAAATACCCCCATTTTTTTCCCCCGGGGGAGGAGTGAAGTGGCTGGTAATGAAAAGCAGCGGATATATGATTGGTTCGCAAATAATCGATCAGGCCGTTTCTGGTTTCGCTGTTGGGGCATTTCAGGAAAAACACATGGGCATTGTGATTTTGCCTTTTGTCGGGGGCGGGTAGTTTGACTTTTCCTGCCTTTTCCAAAGGGGAGAGGAGACCATGGTAATAACTCCAAAGCGCCAACCGCTCAGAATTTATCGGTCCTAATGCTTCCAATTGGGCCAGTAGAAATGCTGCACTCAATTCGTTCATCAGGTAATTCGAACCGATGTCCAGCCATTTGTAAGAGGGGGTTTCACTTCTAAGGAATGCTGCCCGATCGGTACCATGATCCCTGATGATCTCGGCTTGTTCCAAATATTTTTCATCATTGATGAAAAGGGCGCCCCCTTCGCCACAGTGGATGTTTTTGGTTTGATGAAAACTTATCGCCGCAAAATGACCGAAAGTGCCCAACGGTTGATCGTTATAACTGGCACCAATGCAATGGGCTGCATCTTCAATAAGCAACAGTCCATGACTTTCCGTTAGTTTTTTGATGCGTTCCATTTGGCAGCCTACTCCTCCGTAATGCATGACAACCACGGCTTTGGTCCGTTCATTTATTGCATTTTCAATTAGTTTATCGTCAAGGTTCATTGAGACTGGATTCACATCCACAAAGGCGATTTCGCAACCGACACGAGCAAATGCGTTGGCTGTTGAGGGGTGGGTAAAAGACGAGGTGATCACTTCGTCGCCGGGTTGCAGACCGCTCAAGATCGCAGCCATTTCCAATGCGTGTGTGCAAGAAGGGGTAAGAAAAATGCCTTTTGAACGAGTTAGGTTTTTCAGGGTTTGGATACATCTTTCTGCAAAAATGCCATTACCTGCGATGTTTGCCCGGTCGACAGCTTCCTTTAAATACAGGGTTTCTTTTCCTGTAATTAAAGGTTTATGGAAAGGGATGTGCTCGATCATGGAAGAGTGGTTTTACTCAATCATTTCCTTGATGGTAAATGGAGGTTTGGAAATTTGCAAAAAATACAACCGACGGATGTATTCGCCGATAATGCCCAAACAAAACAAAATAATGCTCAGCCCAAAACATATCACTACAATCGTGGCAGTGAATCCAAGTTGCACATTGAAAACAAGTTTTCTATAAATGAAAAAGATGCCGATGAAAATACAGACCAACCCTGAAACTGACCCACCGATGGTCATCAGCCGGAGTGGGATGGTTGTATAATTTAAAATGATCTGCAAAGTCATTTTAATCAATGAAAATAGACTGTAGGTTGACTTCCCGTCTTTGTTCTCATGGTGTTCTACTTCTACATAAGAAATATTGGATGTGAACCAGGCCATGATTTCGTCAATGAAAATGTATCCGACCCCGACCCGGCAGATGTTATCGATGATCGTCCTGTCCAACAATTTGAAAGAAGAACCCTTTCTATTGAAATGCCCGAACTTGTGCAGAAGCCACCCTAAAAATTTGCTGCCCAAGTTGCGCCAAAGAGGGTGTTTCTTGCTGGAGTAAATCCCGTATACTACGTCCGGGGCATTCTTTTCGTATTCATCAATCAATTTTACAGCCTCTTCAGGAGGGGTTTGCAAATCGGCATCCAACAGAATGGCAGCTTTGCCTTTTGAAAAAGATAGCCCGCAAAGAAGAGCCCTATGCTGGCCTACATTTTTGGAAAGATTTATTAGTGAAAGCGGGGTGTCTCCTTGTTGCTTGATTTCTTTCAAAATGGACCAACTGTTATCGGGGCTGCCATCCACGACACATATTATTTCACAACTTTTGCCCATTTGTCCGAAAGTAGCTACAGTCCTGGCTATCAGTTCCTTCAGGTACGGTGCTGATCGGTACACAGGAATAATGACGGAATATTCAATTTGAGACATCCTGATTGTGAGAACTGATTAAGAGGGGAGGTTATGCTTGAATAAAGGCGCAAGTTACGAGTCTCGGGATACATTCCGAACAATATTCATATTTCCAAAACCGGCAAACAGGTTAAGTTCTCCACTTCCAAAATCGCATTTCCCCACGATAGGCCGACCCCAAAACCGGACAATAATAACCGGTGCGTCCCTTGCGACAAAGGCTCAGAAGAAGTGGCCACCATTGTCAGGGGAATGGACGCCGCACCGGCGTTGCCATAAAGCTGTACAATCGAAGGGGTCTTTTTTTTTTCTATTTTCAGCATTCTCCTCAAATGTTCATTAATGATTTTGTTGGCTTGGTGGGAAAATAAATAGTCGATGTCGGCGGCCTGCAAATCATTGTTGTTCAGTAAATTATGGATCGAAGGGAGTACTTGCGTAGCCGCAAAATTGAAAATATCAATACCATTCATCTGTAGGTTTAGGGAGCTACGCT
Organism: Saprospiraceae bacterium; assembly: GCA_041392505.1. GTDB lineage: Bacteria > Bacteroidota > Bacteroidia > Chitinophagales > Saprospiraceae > UBA6168. Next base: position 185,492 of record JAWKLX010000011.1, read on the forward strand.
CAATGCCTTCCTTGATTTTTTTCTGTTCAAAAGAATTGGGGGTAACGGGATTTCGGCTTCCGCCGTCCTGAATCATCAACGATTGCCAGCCGCTTCCATCGGTATTGAGGTCGAACGACATCGTTATTTCCCTGCCTGTATGTTCCAGTGCAGCGGCACTACCCGCATCAGAAAAAAGCAAAGCTGTGCTCTTGTCTTTTGGGGAAACCATTTGGCTGGACTTGTCGCCGATTAAAAGCAGCCCTTTTCCGTGGGGGATGGATTGGAGAATGCTCGCCACTGTTGCAAGTCCGTACGGGAAACCGGAACACCCAAGATTGATGTCGAAAGCCAAGCATTTCTTCGTGAGTTTTAATTGATCCTGTAATATGGCAGCGGTGCATGGTGTGAGGTAGTCTGGCGTTTGTGAAACAAAAACCAACATGGAAATATCGTCTCTTTTCCAGCCCATTTTTTGGAGTAGTGCATCCGCTGCTGCGAAACACAGATCGCTTGCTGTAGTATCATTCTTAGCAATTCTTCTGGAGTTGATGCCGACCGATTTTACGATCATTTCTTTTTCCTTTTGCTCAAGAAAAGGGTAGTCCAGATTGGATACTTCATTGGAGGGCACAGCCGCTGCCAAACCTTTTAATTCGACACCCTTAATGTTGAAAATGGCCATCGGCAAATTATTGATGGGGGCTTAAATAATTTTGCTCATTGTTTGGTGGAGAAACTACTGTCCACTCTCCTTTTGTAAAAAAAAGTAAGCCGTTTGTCAAATGACTTGACCGTCCCCAATATTGACTTTTTCTCAGCAGCGGTGTCTATAAAAATCTTCCAGAAGGAGGAGACGTCTGTATAGTGAGGGAAGGGTTCGGAAAGCTCAATAAAATGCTCATCCAATACGACCAGCCCTTCCTGGCTGCTTTTGTAAGCTGAACTGCTCGCCCCGTAAAAGGCGACCAAAAAAGGCCTATTATTTAAAGATACACTTGGGTCGACTTCTAATTTTTCATTTAGGAAATAACCAGACTGGACTCCATTTTTTAATAAAACGGAGGACGTATCGAAGAAATATAACACCTCGGAAAAGTTATATTTTTCTGTGAATGCGTTATGGAGCCAAGTATTTTCCTTGCTGATATTTTCGGCTTCGTTGAGCATCATTGACTCCAGCCTCAATCGTTCTTTTTCCGAAATGTCTGGGCTGCTGGCCACCCGTTGCAAGGTTTGTATTTTATTCGAACCAGTTTTCAAACGGACAACCAAAACGCCATCTTTTAAATCGTTGATTGCCTTGATCGACCTCTCCGTACGTTCTTCCAATGATAACGCATCGTAATTATTTAAGACCGTTTGTGTTTGTGCAAACGAAATATTGGTTACCCAAAACAACAGAAAAAAGGCATTTAACAATCTTAGCATTTTGATTTTTGTAAACGCCAGCTTGGTCATTTAAAATTTTGTTTTCGCAAAAACCAAGCGTGGATATTAAAAGAAATGATTGCCTCAAATCCCTTCAGAGCGAATTTAAAGCAACAACAAATGATCGGCAAAATTGGGTTGTGGGGATCAATTAATGGACACAAAATTTTAGGCAAACCCCTATTTTTTGTCCGTCACTTCTATTGGAGCATTTCCCCGAAAAAATCCCATACGGGATCGGTCGGCAATTCTGCAACCAGGTCGACTACCTCGTTCGACACAGGGTGGTTGAAGGTCAGTTTCCAGGCATGCAGATGGATCGAGCGGTCTTTGTTGCTGCGACGGAAACCGTATTTTACATCCCCTTTGATAGGGCTGCCGATAGCGGCCAATTGCGCCCTGATCTGATGGTGGCGCCCCGTGTGGATGTGCAATTTCAACAGATGATAGTTATCGCTGCTGCCCACCAATTGGTAGTCCATTTCAGCTACCTTGCTATCTGGCGTTGCTTCGGCGGTGGCTTCCGATTTGTTCGTTTTTTGGTTTTTCACCAAATGGTGCTGGAGGGTAGCGGATTCTTCGGCAGGCTTATCTTTTACAACGGCCAGATAGGTTTTATTGACTGTCTTTTCTTGGAACTGTTGGCTCATGGCACCGACCGCACTTTTGGTTTTGGCGAAAACAACTATGCCGCTTGCCGGGCGGTCAATCCGATGAATAAGGTACAAGGTTGACTTGCAATAAATTTCTGCCAATTGGAGCAGGGATTTGTCGCCCGTTTTGTCAGACTGGACGGGGATGCCGGGCGGTTTGTTGAAGGCGATGAGTTGGTTGTTTTTATAGATGACCCAGTCGCCGATGGAGGCATTGGTTGGTTGCTGCTTGTCCGTTGTTTGTTCCATATTTTTTTTGAAAAAATCAGAGGTGAAACCTATTCACTGTCTGACTTCTGACAGCGTAGCGGTCTGATTGCTGACCTCTGACTTCTGTTATTTCAGTTCCTCGTACTCAATATAGTCACTGTCGTCCCCTTTGCCCCGTTTCTTGTCTTCATTGTAGTGATGGTGGTGGATTTCAGTAGTTTTATTCTCACCTTGTTTAAGGTTGAGTTTTTCCTTAAACCAAGAATAAACGATGTACCCAATAATGGCCCAAAGTAATATTTTAAAAAGCATGGCTAAAGTTTTTGCAAAGGTAGGGTAAATGGTCAGTAAGCAAATGGGTAAAGTTGAATCGGTTAATTCCATTTCTTTCCAACAGGGCGGGAATTATAGTGAGCAAACAAAATGCGGAGCAGGATGATGATCGCTTTTGGCAACGTCCCAACGTGCTCCTCCAAGGGTTTCTAAGGGGCGGCGGAGGTTTGAGAACCTCCGCCGCCCCTTAGAAACCCTTGGAGGGCCGAGCAGATCGATAGCAAAAGCTTGGACGACCATTCGGCCCGCAAGGAAAGGTGTTGATCTTTGTTCAAATTATTACTTTTTAATTTGCAGGGCTGAAATTCCCGCCCTTTCGGAAAGTTATATAAATCTCATCACACAGTTTTCAGCTTTTCTTTCAATGCAAACAACTCGTCGCGTAGCTGGGCAGCCGTAATGAAATCCAAATCCTTTGCCGCCTTTTTCATATTGTCTTCCGTTTCTTTCACCATGCGTTCGATCTGGTCACGGGACATGTAGGCTACAATTGGATCGGCGGCAATGCTCAACACTTCGGGCTCGACGTAGTATTGTTTCTTGCCCCTGATATCAAGTACGGACTGGCGGGAAAGGATTTCCTCCCGACTCTTGGCCAAGGTCTGCGGAACGATGCCATGCTCATCGTTATAGGCCATCTGGATAGACCGTCGGCGGTTCGTTTCGTCAATCGTCCTTTGCATGGAATCGGTCATTTTATCTGCATAAAAAATGACAAGCCCGTTCACGTTCCGCGCTGCACGCCCGGCTGTTTGGGTGAGCGAGCGGTCGTTGCGGAGAAAACCTTCTTTGTCGGCATCGAGGATGGCGACGAGGGAGACTTCGGGCAAATCCAACCCCTCCCTTAACAGGTTCACTCCGATCAGCACATCGAACTCGCCAAGGCGCAGGTCGCGGAGTATTTCGACCCGTTCCAAGGTTTCCACTTCCGAGTGAATGTAGCGCACTTTGATGTCCAATTTTTCAAAATACTTGGCCAGTTCCTCCGACATGCGCTTGGTTAAAGTGGTTACTAAAACCCGTTCATTGCGGCTGATGCGCTCGTCAATTTCTTCCAATAAATCATCGATCTGATTGAGGCTTGGCCTGACTTCGATAGGTGGATCGAGCAGCCCCGTTGGGCGGATGATCTGCTCTACGATGACACCGCCTGTCTGCTCCAATTCATAGTCGCTGGGCGTGGCGCTTACATAAACGACTTGGTTGATGAGGCTTTCAAATTCATTAAAATTCAATGGCCGGTTGTCCATGGCTGAGGGTAGCCGGAAGCCCCAATTAACAAGGTTGAGCTTTCTGGCCCGGTCGCCGCCCCACATGCCTCGTACCTGTGGGATGGTCACGTGGCTCTCGTCAATCATCATTATATAATCGTCGGGGAAATAGTCGAGTAGGCAGAATGGGCGGGTGCCGGGGTTGCGGCCATCGAAGAAACGGGAGTAGTTTTCGACGCCGCTGCAGTAGCCCAATTCCCGGATCATTTCGAGGTCAAACTCCGTGCGCTCTTTGATGCGTTTGGCTTCGAGGTGGCGTTGTTCTTTTTGAAAATATTTCGTTTGCGCCCACATCTCTTCCTCGATGTCCCGGATGATTTCGCCCATGCGTTCTTTGGGGGCGATGTACAGGTTGGCGGGGAAGATGGCAGCATTCTTTAAATTTTCGATGCGCTTTCCGCTTTCCAATTCGATCATCTCGATGCTCTCTATTTCATCCCCAAAAAAAGTGACGCGGTAGCCGTAATCAACATAAGGCAAATTGATGTCCACCGTATCTCCGCGCACCCGAAAGGTCGCCCGTTTGAATTCAATCTCGGTCCGGGAGTAAAGGCTCTCCACCAGTTTGTACAAAAAAACATTCCTCGAAACCTGCTGCCCCTCCTGGATACGGATGATCCCCCCTTTATAATCCTCTGGGTTGCCCATACCATAAATGCAGGAAACCGATGCCACGATGATAATGTCCCGCCGTCCTGACAGCAGGGAAGAAGTCGCTCGCAAGCGCAACTTGTCCACCTCCTCGTTGATGTTCAAATCCTTTTCAATATACGTGTCGGTGACAGAGATGTACGCCTCCGGCTGGTAATAGTCGTAATAGCTCACAAAATACTCTACCGCATTGTCCGGGAAAAATTCGCAGAACTCGCCATAAAGCTGCGCCGTCAGGGTTTTATTATGGGTCAGAACAAGGACGGGCCGATCCAATTGGGCGATGACATTGGCCATCGTAAATGTTTTCCCAGAGCCAGTTACACCGAGCAGCACTTGGGCCGGATCGCCCTGACGGATGCCGTCCACGATTTTGCGGATGGCCTGTGGTTGGTCGCCGGTAGGTTGAAATTTAGAATTGAGTTTGTAAGTGGACATTGAATGAAGTTGCGGGATTTGAGCAGGGGTTTCGCCTTTTTGAATTGGAAAAACAAAGATAGGCAGGGAAAAGTTGATCCGAAAAAGAACCTTGCCAAGGCGAAGTACGCCATTCAAAAACAGGGCTGTCGTGGAAGATAAAAAGTACCAACAAAACAAGCGGCGGACAGATTTTTATCCTGCGCCCAAGTCTTTTGCTATGACCTCCGCTGCCCGGCGTCCACTCAGCATAGCCGCGTCAATCGAACCATTAGAGAGGTGGTCGCCACACACGTAAAGGTTTTCGGACAGCCGGACCGAATCGTCCTCTATATTATGGGTCACCTGATTTTGCACTGGCAATGCGTATTCCACTAAATGCGAATGAAGATGCTCCCATCCCTCCACCTCCTTCCCAAACCAATGGGACAGCTCTTTGCGGACAGCAGATATGATTTCTTTATCCTTTAAACCGGATTTCCCGACAATGGAAATGGAGATTAAATTTTTCCCACCTGACGCATAACCGGGGGCTACCTTATTGATGGTGCAAATATTATTGACCAGTTTTTTCGGCAACGTGTTCAGGCCAATCAATGGCTGTTGCAGCGCAGGAGTGCCCGATATAAAATGCAAATGCAAGGTGCTCACATACCGGGTGTTGCTTTTTGGTAAATGATCTTTAATCAATGAAGTTGCCTCCGTAGCGAGGAGAATGTTTTTTGCCTGAATGGTCTCACCACCATTGATGAAAACTTTATTCCCTTCGATAAGCTCAACCTTGCAATTAGTGCGGATATTTTCGCTCGGTAAGTTTCCCGCCAATTGTCTGGGAATGGCTTCCATGCCTTCATTTGGAACGGCCGCATGGCCTTCGCCGAACATTTTGAAAACAAAATCAAACATGCGGCGGCTGGTTGCCAGGTTGTTTTCCAGAAATATACCGCTGAAAAATGGGCGGAAAAAGCGCTCGGTCATTTTATCAGAAAACCCATAATCGCTTTGCAAGGCTTCTAAAGTTGTTTTTTCTTTTTGGGAAAATATTTCTTCAATGGATAGGTCATTTAAACGACTGCGCATTTTCAAAATGCCCAATTTGTCACTGATATTCCCAGCTGAAGAAGTGAGCGTCGGGAGCAATGAGCTGACATCCCGCAACGGGTCGCCGATGGTTTCGATCTTTCCGTTGGGCATCAGTAAAGCAGCACCGGGTTTGAATTTTTGGAGGTTCAGTTTTTCATAATCGAGGAGGCGTTTGGCTTCCGGGTAAGCGGTTAGTAATACCTGAAAACCGCGATCCAAGAGATAGCCGTCCACAAGATCCGTTTTGACCCGGCCACCCACCCGGTCTGTGGCTTCGAGCAGCAAGTAGGAAATATTTTTTTGCTGCAAATAATTGGCGGCAGTCAACCCGGCCAAGCCACCACCGATGATAACGACATCTATCATATTGAGTTAGGTTTGTTTTTTGAATTCGACATAATAATTTCAGCGTTCCCAATTGCAGTGGGCCAATGAAGCATCGGTAAATGTCCTGAATTAGGATGTTGTAGATCGCCAAATGTATTTCTTCTTTTTCACCCAAAACAAACTAGTGACGAGAATTTTTGTTTTAATTTGCATCGTTAAAATCTCTAATCAAAAAAGGGAGAGGGCAGATTTAAAAAAAGACTTCCCATTCCCACATCTAAAATCAAAACCTCAATTATGGCTTTTAGAAACAGATTTCAATCTTCGTCCAATCCTTTCATGAAGGAAGAAGTAATGCGCAACAGTTCTCAGGATGTGCTGGATGCGGATATGACCAATGCCCACCTCATTACCGAAAAAATGACAGTTTCGGGTGCGGTCAACAAGTCGTTCATTTTATTTGGCATCATGCTGCTCACCTCTGCGATCAGCTTTCAAGCACCAAGTCAGATGTTAATGCTGATAGGTATTTTCGGAGGTTTGGGAATCGTCATTTTCGCTTCTTTTAAGAGACACCTTTCCGGTACATTGGCACCGATTTATGCGGCTTTGGAAGGGCTGTTTGTTGGTTCCGTTACAGCGATGTACGCGGGTGCATTTGGTGGCGCCATTGTCTTTCATGCGGTCACTTTGACCTTTGCCGTATTGTTCATGATGCTATTCTTGTACAAAACAGGGATGATCAAAGTGACTGAGAAGTTCCGGTCCGGTGTCATGATGGCGACTGGTGCAATCTTCATCGTTTACTTGTTGAGCTGGGTGCTTGGCATGTTTGGCGTCAACATTCCTTACCTCCACGAGGGAGGCATGATGGGCATCGGCATCAGTGTGGTCATCATCGGGATTGCAGCCCTGAACCTACTGCTTGATTTCGATATGTTCGAAAAAGGTGAGCAGTACCGTGCCCCCAAGTACATGGAATGGTTTGCTGCAATGGGGCTGCTGATTACGCTGGTCTGGCTGTATATCGAAATCCTCCGCCTCTTGGCTATTTTGGCAGGTAGGGACTAAAAAGTTTGAGCGAAGCGAAATCCCGAACTTGCTTCGGGATAGCAGTTCCCAGTTCGCAGTTCGACAGTCCATCGGATTGGGTAATAAAAAAAAGGGCGTGGGTTTTCCCACGCCCTTTTTACGTTTTTAACGGCTCTTGATTTTTTCTAAAATCCAGTAAAAAAGAAACGATAAGAAGAACGTCACGAACCAAGCGTAGGAGTATATATCCATCCAAAAACTACCAACACCTTCCTTTGAAACAACTTGAATAGTGGCCAAAAAACCCGGTAATACGGGCAGAATGCTCAACACAAAAGCGATCCAGGCATTTTTGTTCCAACCTTTGTAAATGCCGTTTTCTTTAAACAATTCGGCCAGTTCCAATTCTGTTTTTCTGATGATATAATAATCGCAGATCATGATGCCAGCCAAAGCGCCGAGCATGGCCGAGTAGGCGATCAGCCAGACGAAAATGTAGCCATGCGGATCGGCCAGTAGTTTCCAAGGGAAAATCAAAATGCCAATGATGCCCGTGATGTAGCCGCCCATGCGGAAACTGATTTTTTTCGGGGAAATATTGGCGATGCTGTTGGCGGGCGCCACGACATTGGCAGCGATGTTGGTGGAGAGGGTGGCAATCGTCAAACCCAACATGGCGATGATGACGACGATGGGAGAATCGAATTTACCCAGCAAAGCCACAGGATCCCAGATGGCTTCGCCAAAAATCAGAACAGTTGCACTGGTCACAGCGATGCCAATAAACGAGTACATAGCCATCGTACCCGGCAACCCGATGATCTGCCCCCACACTTGGTCACGCTGTGATTTGGCGTAGCGGGTAAAGTCAGGGATGTTAAGGGAAAGCGTTGCCCAGAAGCCGACCATTGCGGTGAGGCTGGGCCAAAATATTTTCCAAAAATCAACTTCTGAAGTAGCTGCCAATTGGTACGAAGCATCCAATATTTTGCCCATCGACCCGACCTCCATCCATGCCCATCCTAATAGGATGACGCCAATGATTAATAAAAAAGGCGCCGCCCACGTCTCCAATTTTTTGATGGAGTCAATGCCCTTATAAACGATGTACATATTGATAAACCAAAAAAGTAGAAAGCAAACGAACTGCGCCAAATTGATCCCGATAAAATCGCCGAGATAAGGACTGTTGGCCATGCCCGGAACGATCGCCAACAGCAATTGGTAAATAGCTGCCCCACCGATCCACGTTTGAATGCCAAACCACCCACATGCGACCAGTCCACGCAACAAGGCAGCGAGCACAGCGCCGTCTACCCCAAAATTTAACCGCAAGAAAACGGGCAACGGGATGCCGTATTTCGTCCCAACATGCGCATTTAAAATCATGGGTATCAGCACAATGATATTTCCCAAAACAATAGTCAAGAGTGCTTGCCACCAGTTCATCCCCTGTTCGATAAGGCTACTCGCCAACATGTAGGTCGGTATGCACACGGCCATACCCACCCAAATGGCGGCGATGTTCCATTTGTCCCAGGTGCGCTCACTGGCAGGTACGGGGGCGAAATCTTCGCTGTAAAGCGGGGAGTTGGAGACGTCTTCGGTGAGGTGTACGATCTGTTGTTTCATGTTTAAAGTGGTTCTTGCACCAACCCCCGACCCCTAAAGGGGAGTACTGTTTGGTGAATTTCTATTTACCAATTTTTTGTATCAATTGAGGGGGTATATTAATGCCGTCATGTAAATAGATTATTTGAAAGGCATCCAAATAGGGATGATTTACTCCCCTTTAGGGGTCGGGGGTCGTTGCATTAGAGCACAAGCTCACTTTGAATTGCTTCCAAAACTCTTTCCAAATTATTAGTGACTTCTTCATTTTTGAACCTAATTTCTTTTAGTCCCAATGACTTTAAATTCTCTGTTCTATCTTCATCATATAGCCTTTGGCCATCTCTTTCGTGATAATTACCATCTAATTCAATAACGAGTTTAGCTTGGTGACAATAAAAGTCAACAATGTACCTATTGATTGGATGTTGTCTTCTGAATTTGAAATCACCAAGTTTTTTTGTTTTTAAATGTTCCCATAAAATCGCTTCCGCTTCGGTTTGTTTTCCTCGCAATTCGCGAGAAAGGGCGAATAGTGTTGGCTTGGCGGCTTGATGCATTTTGGTTGATTTGCTCATAGTTAGTTCTTTTAGACAAATAAAATTTAGGTAGTCACAGAGCTTTCTCCACCTTCCCCAACGCCTTATCCAATAAATCCAACGCCACCGCCACATCCTCTTCTGTCGCCGTCATGGGCGGCGAAATGCGGATCACGTTCCCGTACATGCCGCCCTTGCCGATGAGCAGCCCCAACTCACGGGTCGCTTCAAACAGGTGGGCAGTAGCCTTGGTGGAAGGCTCTTTGCTTTGGCGGTCGGTCACCAATTCGAGGCCCTGCATCAGTCCCATGCCGCGCACATCACCGATAAAGGAATATTTTTCTTTAAAACCATCCAAACCAGCACGGAGCATGGCACCGACTTTGGCATTGTGCTGAGGCGTCGCTTCTTTTTCCAAAACATCAATAGTGGCCAATGAGGCTGCGCATGAAACGGGATTGCCCCCAAACGTTGTAATTGTTAGCCCTGCACCACGGGTGCTTTCGGCGATCTCCGGCGTGGTGATGACGTTGCCGAGCGGGAAGCCATTGGCGATGCTTTTGGCCATGGTCATAATGTCCGGTTCGACGCCCCAATGCTCGATGCCGAACCACTTATCGCCTGTGCGGCCAAAGCCTGTTTGCACCTCGTCAGCGATAAATAGGCCGCCGTATTGCTTGATGATTTCATGGACGATTTTGAAATATTCAGGTGGTGGCGTGATGAAGCCGCCGACGCCTTGGATCGGCTCGGCAATGAAAGCGGCAATTCTCCCAGAAGTGGTTGTCCTGATTGTATCCTCAATGTCTTGCGCACAAGCGACGCCACAGCTGGGGTAGGTCATTTTCAGTGGACAACGGTAGCAATAAGGGTTCAGCGCATGTTTGACGCCTAAAATGTGCGTGCCGCCGATGCGCCAGGTACTTTGCCCGGTAAGGCTCATGCCCATTGCCGATCGGCCACTGTACCCATGCCGCAGGGCAATGATCTCCTGGTGCCCCGTGTAGCCTTTGGCCAAAAAGACGGCGGTCTCATCGGCATCGGTGCCGGAGGCGGTGAAGTAGCTCACCTGCAATTTGCCGGGGGTTATCTCCGCCATTTTTTCCGCCAAATTAACATGGGCCTCATTGGGGTAAAGGGTAGAGGAGTGGATGAGTTTTTCCGTCTGCTCGCGCACGGCCTGCGTTACTTCCGGACGGTTGTGCCCAACGCTGGTGGTTAAAATACCACCAAAAAAATCGAGGTATTTTTTGCCCTCCACGTCCCAGACATACATGCCGTCGCCGCGTTCCAAAGGCAACGGTTCGGTGTAATAAAGCAGGTGGTTGGGCCAGAGGTATTTTTTTTGCTTTTCGAGGATTTCGGAGGTTTTGGTAGTGGTTTGATTGGTATGCATGGTGGATTTATTTGATACTGCTATTGAGTTTTACCAAAGAAATAAACTGGTTGCCCAAATGGTCGAAATCAGCATCGGTCGTAACGAGCGTTGCATTAATAACATGAGCAGTTGCAGCAATCCAAAGGTCATTTTTGCCCATATTGCGGGATGTCATTCCTTTTGGCAATAATTTCCCAGATAGTTTTCCTTGGCTGAATGCATCGATTTCAGCGTATGCATTTATCACCGAACGTTTGGCAATGGTTAGAGGGACAAGTGCATTCAAGTGTTTTCCCAATTCCTGAAGTTTACTTTGTTTCCAGTTTCTTTGGATTGCAATAGAATGGTTTTCGCCCTCGGTGACAATGGAGATGAAATTGCGGTTTTCCGGGTGGAAAAAATTAAGCTGGTCGTCCCAAGCAAAAAATGCTGGGGACTGGCGGACTTGATTTAATAAAATGGCAGTGTCCCAAAGGTAATCCATGGTACAGGTTGGTTTTGATTATGAGGTAAGCATCTTTACCAAATCTTCTGCGGGCAGTTCGTCTTTCCAAAGCTTTTGCAAGGGCAACAGCTCCTTTTTCGAAAAGGCAGCAGCGTCCAAGTCGAAAGGCTGATCAAAACCTTCCACGCTCAAATCTAATGGTGTTGTAGCTTCTTCCGTTTGCAACTCCTTTGCCCATTTTTTTACTAAAAAAAGCTTCATTTCTTTGGGCAATTTATTGGCAATGGATAGTATTTCTGAAATTGATAGCTTTACTGAAATTGAGTCCATTTTTTTTAATTTTTATAAAAATACAAATAATCGGATTGGCTCGGATTAGGTTTTTAAACATTTATCAACTTGCCCAATCCTTCCACGCCTTCGGGTCCCATTTCGTGGTCCGTTTTTTCATTTTTGTCCAAAACGCAATTGAGCTTTTCCCGGTAATGTCGCCGACGCCGAAACGGGATTCATTCCAGCCGCCAAAAGAGAATGGCTCACGGGGCACCGGCACGCCGATATTCACGCCGACCATCCCTGCACTCACCCGCTCCATCACATAATCGGCCATACCGCCGCTTTCGGTAAAAACGGAAGAGGCGTTGCCATAATTAGAACTGTTTTCGATGCGGATGGCCTCGTCCACATCGTCCGTCCGCATAATGGCCAACACCGGGCCGAAGACTTCTTCCTTGGCGATGGCCATGTCGGGTGTTACAAAATCAATAACCGTCGGACCGACATAATAGCCGCCTTCCTTGCCCGGTACAACAGCGTTGCGGCCATCCACCAACACCTTGGCGCCAGCGGCTTCGGCTTCGTCAATGAAACGTTCGATGCGGGCTTTTGCTTCGGCGGTGATGACCGAGCCAAGGTTTTCACCGGGGATTATTTTTCTGGCTTCATCGCAAACCTGCTGAATGATGTGATCTACTTTGCCAACGGCTACCATCGCCGAAGCGGCCATACACCTTTGCCCGGCGCAGCCAGCCATCGAAGCGGCGATGTTGGCGGAAGAGATTTCTGGGTTGGCATCGGGCAAAACGATGAGGTGGTTTTTGGCACCGCCCAGACAAAGGCATCGCTTCAAATTGGAGGTTGCCCGCCGGTAAACAATTTTTGCCACCTTCGTCGAACCGACAAAAGAAACGGCCTCAATGTCAGGGTGGTCGCAGATGGCTTCCACGATCTCTTTATCGCCATTTACAATATTGAAAACACCGTCGGGAAGGCCAGCCTCGCTCAGTAGTTCAGCAATGCGGCGGGCGCTCAAAGGCACGAGTTCAGAAGGTTTCATCACCATGCAGTTGCCGAGCGAGAGGGCATTCGGGATCGTCCACAGCGGCACCATAAATGGGAAATTGAACGGGGCAATACTGGCCACCACACCCAGTGGTACGTGCGAAGTGCGGCACTCCACTCCTTTGCTCACTTCCTGTACTTCATCGTTGATGAGTGTCGGGAGGGAGCAGGCAAATTCCGATAATTCCATGCCTTTCAGCACTTCCGCTTTGGCTTCGCCAAATGTTTTACCGTTTTCCAAAGAAACCAATTCGGAGAGTTCCTGCATGTTTTCTTCGAGCAGCGAACGGAATTTGTAAAACACCTGTACCCGCTCTTTGATGGTCATGGCCGACCATCCGGGAAAGGCGGCCTCTGCTGCTTTCACGGCGGCGTCGAGTTCTGCTTTTCCCGATAGGGGCACGGAGGAAATAACGGCGCCATCAGTGGGGCTGACGACTTGCATCGAACGGCCATTGGTTTTGGTGAAATGGCCTTGGATGTAATTTTCGGCAACGGGAAAATTGATCGCAATACTCATGGATTTTAGTAATTGGTATTCCGTTGCCTTGTCATTTTGGGAAAACCTGTTCACGTCATAAGGGAGGCTCTGTTAGACTTCACGTTTTACGTGAACAGGTTTTTGCAAAATGACAAGGCAACGGAATCGTAGATTGCAGTTGTATTTAATATCGTTTTTAAAATGGGTTGCCAAGTTTACATCTTTTTAGGGTAAAAGTAAAGCGGCCTCAGCTGGTCGCATTTTCAATAGCATTTAATAGAATCCTGCAGGCGTCCCTGATTTCATTTTCGGAAATGATCAACGGCGGTGCGACCCGGAGGCTGCAATCGTTGAACAAAAACCAATCGGTGATTAGGCCATTTTCCAAAGACTCCATCTGCACCTTCCGCATGGCTTCAAAATCCGCCAACTCAATTGCCATTAAAAGTCCTGCGCTTCTTACTTCTTTGATGGCGGGGTGAACGAGCAGTTCATGGAACAGCGCCTCTTTCCCTTTTACTTTTTCGATAAAATTTTCTTTCAACAAAACCTCCAAAGTGGCTAGTGCGGCGGCACAGCTCACCGGATGACCGCCAAAGGTAGTGATGTGGCCTAGTGGCGGATCAGCCATCAAAGTGGACATTATTTCCCTTGAAGAAACAAATGCGCCGATGGGCATGCCGCCGCCCATGCCTTTTGCCAAAAGCAAAATATCGGGAACAACATCGTACTGTTGGAATGCCCACAACGAACCCGTGCGTCCGTAGCCAGCCTGTATTTCGTCCAAAACCAACAAAGTACCTGTCTCTTCGCATCTTGATTTTAGTTTTTTCAAAAAACCGTTTTGGGGCAAATGCACGCCCGATTCGGCCTGCACTGTTTCCAGAATGACGCACGCTGTATCGTGGTTTACTTTTTCCAGATCATTGACATTGTTAAAATCAATATGCCGGATGCCCGGTAGCAGCGGGTAGAACGCCTGCGTAAAAGTGGTCGGCGACATGAGGCTCGCCGCCCCCTGGGTGCTGCCGTGATATGCATGGCGGCAGGCGATGATTTCGCTACGGCCCGTGAAACGTTTGGCCAATTTCATAGCTCCTTCGGTGGCTTCGCTACCTGAATTGACAAAATAGACATTGTCGAGCGGGTCGGGCAGATGCTGGCAAAGTAGTTGGGCTAATTTTACCTGCGGGGATAAAATGTATTCCCCATAAACTAAGGTGTGCAGATAGCGGTCGAGCTGGTCTTTTACTGCATTGATAACGGCAGGGTGCCGATGGCCCAACCCACTGACACTGATGCCGGAAATAAGATCGAGGTAACGTTTGCCGTTTATATCAAAAAGAAAACAGCCTTCCGCCTTTTCGATTTCAAGCATCAAGGGTATATCGTTTGTTTGGGTGACGTGCTGGAGGAAAAGATGTCTTAGGTTCAAGTGAAGGATTTTTAAATTTTAGATTTACTTAATGAGGTCTGGGCAAACACTTGGGCGAATGTTGTTTAGCTTTGCGCCACCATATTAAATGTGACAGATGGGTACAACTTTTAAAAGGCTTGCAGGTTGTTCAAAGCAAAAAGCGTAAATCGTTCGTTTTAAATAGGGGCATAAGTTTTTGAAACAAATACATGCCAACCCAAATTCCTTTTTTATACCTCATTAAAACGGATAGGGGGCTTGCGAAATAACCGCCATCTACCAACTGAAGAACTTAGCTATCTATGAAATTTTCCAAACCTAGTAATCAACTGTTATTCAGCCTGCTCTTTTGCCTGATGTCCACTTTTGTGTTTTCCCAAAAGATGACAAAGATAAAAGGATCAGTTGTAGACTCTGAAACCAAAGAGCCAATCATGTTTGCCAATGTGGCTTTTCTGGGCACCAATATCGGTACGGAAACCGACTTGGATGGCAATTTTGAGTTGGAAACAAAATTTGCCACCGACTCTATTCAGGTCACCTATGTGGGGTATGAAAACCAAGTTATTGCTATCGAAAAAGGGGCAAAGCAAGAACTGAATATTGTGCTGTCTTCTTCTTCCATAAATTTGAAGGAGATCGTCATCGTGGAAAAGGGGAAGGTGAAATACAGCAACAAAAACAACCCGGCGGTTGAGTTGATACAAAATGTGATCAAGCATAAGGACGACAACCGGATCAGCGCCCAAGATTTCTACGAATACGATAAATATGAGAAGGTTGAATTTGACCTCAACAATTTCGACCCCGAAAAAATGAAGAAAAGGAGGGCGTTCAAAAAATTCCAGTTCCTCTTTGATTATGTGGACACCTCCGAACTGAACGGCAAACCGTACCTCCCTTTTTATATCCAAGAAACGTCGTCGAAAGTCTATTACCGCAAGTCGACCAATTCCAAAAAAGAATACAAGGAGGGGGTGAATGTTTTGGGCATTGAGGATTATGTCAATATCGAAGATTTTTCCACCATGATGGAAATCCTTTATCAAGACATTGACATTTACAACAACAACCTCAAGTTGCTTGATCTGGAGTTTATGAGCCCGCTCAACCCCATTGCCAAAGACCTTTATAAATTTTTTATACGGGACACCGTGGAGATCAATGGCGACTCTTGCATCATGCTGTCATGTACGCCCCGGAACAAATTAGACCTGCTGTTCAACGGTGATTTGTACATATTGAAAGACTCCACTTATGCGGTCATTAAAGCCGAACTCGGAGTGGATAGACGAATCAACCTGAACTTTGTGCAAGACCTGAAAATCATTCAGGAATTTTCCCGAAATGATGGTGTGTGGGTGCTGTCAAAAGACAAAGTGATTTTAGATTTTGCCATTCTGAAAAAAGGCACAGGGGTGTTTGGAAAACGGGAGGTATCTTACAAGGATTTTGTCTTTGGAGAAGAACGGGAAGATGATATTTACAGCGGTTCGGAAAACGTCATCGCCGTCGATGATGCCTACAAACGGGATGAAACCTTTTGGCAGGAAATGCGCCACGATACCCTGACTAAGCAGGAGAGAGGGACTTTTAAAATGATAGACACATTGACGAAAGTACCTGCATTTAAAACGGTCACGACTATTTTACAATTGGCATTTACTGGGTACAAAGCATTTGGCCCGATCGACGTGGGGCCGATCGGAAACTTTTACAGCTATAACCCGGTGGAGGGGCTGCGGCTGAAAGCAGGCGGTGAAACCAATCTGAAATTCCACCCCAAGCTGATGTTTGCTAGTTATGCAGCCTACGGCTTCAATGATATGGAGTGGAAATATGGCGGGTCGGTGTTGTATTCGTTCAAGGAGAATTTCCGACAAAACCCCAAACACTATTTCCGACTGTCCTATCAGCACGATGTGCAATTAGTGGGGCAACAGCTAAAATTTTCCAGTGCCGACAATTTTTTCCTTTCCTTACAGCGGGGCACGAGGGATAAAATGCTTTTTATAGACCGGCTGAAAGGAGAGTACTTTGTAGAATTTCAGAACAACCTCTCCTTTGATTTTTCCTACACTAATTCGGAACAAAAAGCTTACGGTCAAACCGTGCTAAAAACTTCGCCAAATGGCCAAGACGATGAATATTTGGCGGGTATCAACACCAGTGAATTTGGGTTGAAGATCCGCTTTGCCCCTAACGAGCAGTTCATCCAAGGGAGGTCTTATAGAGTGCCCATGTTTAACAAATTCCCCGTTTTTACCCTAACCCTGAATTCGGGAATCAAGGACTTTCTGGGTGGTGATTATACTTATGGAAGTGCGACTTTAAATATTTTCAAACGCTTTTACTTGTCCCTTTTGGGGAATATGCGCTTTGAAATTGAAGGGGGTAAATATTACGGAGAGGGCGTTCCCTATTTCTTGTTGCACCTGCCAAGGGCCAACCAGAGTTTTGCCTATCGGTCGGGCGATTTCAACATGATGAACTACCAAGAGTTTGTGAACGATGCCTTTGTTTGGGCTGGAGCGGAACATTATTTCAACGGGTTTTTCTTCAACAAAATACCGCTGTTCAGGAAATTGAAATTGCGGGAAGTCGTTTCCTTCAAAGCCATATACGGAACTCTTTCAGATAAGAATAATCCAAACAAAAATCCCGAACTCATCCAGTTCATCGAAGAGGATGGGAATGTGATTACCAATACCTTGGAGGAAAAGCCATACATGGAGGCCAGCGTCGGTATTATGAACATCCTCAAATTTGGCCGGATCGATATGGTTCGGCGTTTGAACTATTTGGACAATCCTGAAGTGCCCGAATTGTTTGGGGTGAAAGGGATGAGCATCCGGATAAAAATGTCAGCGAGTTTTTAGATACAGCCAATTCATTTTAGCAAACAACATCCTTTTAGGGACCCCAAACCAAAACCACCTTTCCATTCATTCCTGCATACAGAATTAACCTGCTACCTTTGCGGGGCATTCCCATTTAACTTACATCAACCCTTTTTCACTATGAGCGAGAACCTGCTCAAAAAATACGGGCAACCACTTGTTTACAAAATCATCAACCCCTTCATCGAATTGTTGGTGAGGTGGAAGGTACAGCCCAACACGATCACTACCATCGGCCTCCTCATCAATACTGCCGCAACGGTCATTTTTATCTGGGGGGCAGAATATGGCCAGCGCAACGACCACTCTTATATCGGTTGGGCTGGGGCAGTCATCTTGTTCGGCGGCTTATTTGATATGATCGATGGTCGTCTGGCGAGGGTAGGGAAGATGGCTTCCAAATTCGGTGCTTTGTATGATTCTGTACTTGATCGGTACAGTGAAATGATTATGTTTCTTGGTATCTGCTGGTATTTAGTTGCGCACAGCTATTTCCTGAGCTCCTTGTTTGCATTCATAACTCTGATCGGTTCGGTCATGGTGAGTTATACGAGGGCACGTGGGGAAAGCTTGGGGGTAATTGCCGACATTGGATTTATGCAAAGACCCGAAAGAGTTATTCTTATAGGAGTATCAGCGCTGGCGTGCGGAATATTTTCGGCACAGGTAGGGGGCGACATTAAAATTTCTAAGGATTGGTTGCCGTTCCCCTTGTTCGAAACGATCACAATTTTCACCCTACCCATTTTTGTAATGGCCATCATGACCAATATTACTGCTCTCCGGCGCTTAATGTTTGTAAAAAATGAATTGGAAAAAAAAGACAAATAATAGTATGTACCGTTTGGCAATGACAGTTGCGTTTGTTGTCATTTTTGCATTTTTGGGAAATGCCCAAGGTGAAAGGAGCGATCGACCAGAACAGTTTCCAACGCCTCCTAAAAGTGATAATTCACTTTTTTTTCTACAAAGGAATAGAAATGAAAATACGATAGTATATGATGCTAAGATCAATGAGGATGGTGAATTTGACCGATCCGAACCTATTGACGTGTATTGGCTGCGGTACACCAGCACTGGTTACCGGAGAGAGCTCAAATGGATCGAGCGTACCTTTGCTTATGGGTACAGCTCTAAAAAAGTTAAAAACCGCAATGAATTTTTGATAGAATTAACTGCCTACGACAAAAGGGAAATCCATTTGAAAAAAACGAAAGATGGGAAACCTATCGCAACTATCACCTGTAATGGAAAAGAATGCCGATTGGACTATATATATGTCTTTGCTGACGAGTCGGGAAGTTGGCCAAAAGGAATACATGTAGATATTCATGCGACCGATTTGGTTACCGGTAAAAAGGTGAAAGAGCGGATAAAAATTTAAAAGCCGGCCACAAAAAAAGCCTTCAGCAGATACCGCTGAAGGCTTTTTTTGTGGCCGGCCAGAATCAGTCATTATTTGAACCGACAAAGCGCAAAATTAAATACAGCACCATGACCAGCGCAGATAATGCAGCTGAAACATAAGTCATGGCTGCCCACCACAAGGCGTCTTTTGCTCCATGGTATTCTGCCCCTTGCGCCACACCTGTCTCGTCGAGCCAAATAAGAGCGCGACGGCTTGCATCAAATTCAACGGGTAGGGTGATAAAAGAAAATAAGGCAGTTATGGAAAAAGCCAAAATTGTTAACAACATCAAGGTGCCGCCGAAGCCAGATGATAAGGCCATGATCGCTGCAAAGAACAACCATTGCTGCGACCTCGCTGCCAAATTTACAACAGGGACGAGTGCAGAACGGATTTTCAACCAAGCATAGGACTTGGCATGCTGAACAGCGTGGCCGCATTCGTGTGCGGCGACTGCCGCAGCAGCAACATTTCTACCCTGAAAAACATGCGGGCTTAAACTAACCGTTTTGGTCATTGGATTATAATGGTCCGTAAGCATCCCTGTTCCCTGAACAATTCTTACATCGTGGATGCCGTAATGCCGCAACATAGCTTCAGCTACCTCCCGGCCACTCATCCCAGTCCGCAGAGGTACCTGAGAGTATTTCTGGAATTTACTTTTTAGTTTTCCCCCGACAAACATGCCGATCAATGACATGCCGCCGATGATTATCCAATACATCATGTCCATATTAAATGATTTTTTAGTTTGAGTTTTGAATAGTTGGCAAAATATAAACATACCAACAATTATTTGGATCATTTTTTTAGACGAAATCCATTTGTCTGGGATACAATTGCTTTTACAATGGAGCTAATCAACAAAAACATTCGGACATTTGCCTTATTATCCAAAACAAGAAAATAAACCATATTGAAAGAATGGGAAGAAGAAACAGACAGCCAATTACCTTGGAAAAAATTGAGATCACAGGTGTTGCCGATAAAGGAAGGGGAGTGGGGCGTGATGCAGACGGCAGAGTAATTTTTGTTGAGCATGTAACCCCTGGTGATATCGTAGATGTCCGGATTGTTAAAAAGAAAAAAGATTTCTGGGATGGCTATGCTGTTCATTACCATCATTTATCCTCCGAGCGGGTAGAACCATTTTGCGAACATTTCAACGTTTGCGGCGGATGCCGTTGGCAGCATTTAGCTTATGAAGCTCAAACTTTTTATAAAGAAAAAGTAGTGAGAGAGGCGTTACAAAGGATTGGTAAAATAACTGCTGGAGAATTTCTTCCGATAGTAAAAAGTGAAAAAACAACCTATTATAGGAATAAACTAGAATATGCATTTTCCAATAAAAGGTGGCTGACCAAGGAGGAAATTGAGAATGGGACTTCCAACTTGGAAGATGTTTTAGGTTTTCATCGGGCAGGTGCTTTCGACAAAATTGTGGATATTAAGCATTGTTGGTTGCAAGAAGAGCCATCTAATAAGCTAAGGTTGTTGGTGAAAAAAACTGCTATTGATCACGGGCTATCTTTTCATGATCTTAGGGTTCACGACGGGATGATGAGGCATATAATGATCCGTTTGACAAGCATAGGTGAGCTGATGTTGATTGTTAGTTTTTTTCAAAATGAAGAAATTAAAATCAGGTCTTTCCTTGATAAGGTCATTGAACTTGTCCCTGAACTGACAACCGTATTCTACTGTATTAATCCTAAAATGAATGACTATATTGGAGACCTTGACATGCAGTTATACCAAGGTAAAGGGTTTATTGAAGAGCAATTAGGGCATGTCCGCTTTAAAATTGGTCCCAAGTCCTTTTTTCAAACCAACTCAACCCAAGCTAAGATTCTGTACGACAAAGTTGTGGAGTTCTCAGAGCTAAAAGGAGATGAAACGGTTTACGACCTATATACTGGTGTAGGTAGTATCGCTTTGTATGTTGCAAAGTATTGTAGGAAAGTGGTAGGGATAGAAGAAGTGCCAGAAGCTATAGTTGATGCTGAAGAAAACGCAAAGATGAACCAGACTTCTAATTGTGTTTTTTATGCCGGCGATGTCAAAAATATATTTACAAATGAATTTGCAATAGAGCATGGAAAACCCGATTTAGTAATAACTGATCCACCTAGGGCAGGTATGCATGCGGACGTTGTCAAGATGTTTCTCGATCTTCAAGCTCCAAAAATCGTTTATGTGAGTTGCAATCCAGCGACCCAAGCCCGTGATCTAAAGTTATTGGGTGATAAGTATGATCTGGTGAAAATTCAGCCAGTTGACATGTTTCCTCATACTCACCATGTCGAAACGGTAGCTTTATTAAAATTAAGAAAATAAAAATGTGTATTTTTTTAACAGACTTCACCAATTTAAACAGAGGTGGGTGGTCTACTTTAAAAAGTTGCTTGGCCACATAAAATTCGGCATTGGGTTGAATTGTTGAGTGTTAAAATTGGAGAATATAATTGAATGGAAAATTATAATCCCAGATGTGTGAAAGCCATTAAGACGGAAGTAAAATTAATTGGCCGTAGAAGCTATTAAAAAGGTGTTTTGAAAAATATTTTTTTGAAAAAAAATTTTGTTGAATTCATTTTTGAATATACCTTTGCGTCCGCTTTTCAAAAAAGGTAATCGCCTTTAACTAATTTCAGACAGTTCTAAAACTATAAGATAAATAAGGAGCACTATTCACTACATGAATGTGTGTGCGTGAAAAGTTCGCTTCAAAGAGTTCATTGAAACTGATGGAGGGAAAGAGTAAGGGAGGCCCGGCGGGTTCCCGGGGCAAGGGCCCCGGGGCGTGCAGCTGGGCGGTAAGAACAGGGCTTCGGCCCAAAG
>JAWKLX010000110.1:0-2493 GCA_041392505.1 Saprospiraceae bacterium
CTTAATGGATGGGTCCAACTTTCTGTGCACCTGCATGATGTTTATTGCTGCCAGACTCATGTTAAAATGGAAGTCCAGTTTAGCCTCGTCCCTTGCCTGGCAATGGGTCAGCCCCGCAAACTGTTTGGCATCCCGGAACAGAAATTCGACCTGGAAGCGCAGTTGATAATACTTGACGATCAGCTTTGCCGGCAGTTCCACGTCGGAGCAGGCGAGCAGGATATATTGGTTGGTTTTGGTGTTCAAAACCAGTACTACCCTGAGCCAGCGCTCGAACTTTGGCGAATAGAGCACCTGAGTGTAAAGCTGCAGGTAGGGATATTTTTCATCCGCCCCGGCTTCTGTCCAACGGGACAAGTCATCATACTTTACTTTCCCATCGTAAATGGGGGTACGCCCCCTACGGCCTTTCTCCCGCACCCCGGTGAAGGGGTAGCGAAGGTCGGCATCGGGGCGGAGTTTGGTGATAAGGTGTTTGCCTGCGCCGTGCAAAGCATTGAACATCTTGGTTTTTGCGTAAAACCCATCTGCCACGAAGTAGCGGACTTTGTCCAATTTCGGCAGGCAGTCCAGGATTTGTTCGATGTAAAAATCCAGACGGGTGTACTTGCCTTCTTTGGATTCTTTTCTTGACAGTCCAGGCGGGGTCTGCGTCACGTCCAGTGTCCAGGCAGTTGCACTGGCCACATCGATCAGACTCAGCAGGCTGATTTCAAGCCCACGCTTGGTGGCATTGGCCACACCTGACCAGAACCTGTCCAGTCCAAAGGTGTTTTTACCGGCTTTCGGAAGGAACGAACAGTCCACCGCAGCCAGTAATTCGCCTCCTGGCGTATGACCCCACAGCGTGAACAGCACATAGTTGAACTCCAGCCAGTCAAAGAACTTTTGAAAGTTCCGCCTGAAGCGGCACTCGTTGAATTTGCTGTACCGGGCAAGGTTCTCAAAGTTGACCCTGCCTTGTATGGAAAAAATAAGTACAAACAATTCGGCAAAAAACTTTTGCCACCATTTGCCAGCGCCATCCATTCTTGCGAATATTGACGCCAGTATCCATTGGGTACTCTTCATAGGTCGTAAGTTTTGGTGTTTCGCAACGCAAAACTTTGCGACCTTTTTTATTTTTCAAAATTTATCCGCACAGCCTAAAATCTGCACGGACTATTGAAATAAGAAACCTGACTGATAAACATATTTTGCGGGTAAGCGCCGTTGGCATTGACCAATTTATTTTTTAAGGTTTTTAATTTATTTAATCGGGCTTTTTCTTCCTCCGTCATACCCGTTTTATCCTTCCATTTTTTTATTTCTTTTTCTGTATTATCCGCCAATTTTCTGGCCTCGGAAAGCAAGGAAATTATTTGCAGGCTTACTGTCTCTTGCTTTTTTAAATCGGACAAAGTGACCCCACTTTCTGCAACTCGTGGGTCGAGCAATAATTGACACGACTGCTCCAATATTTTACCATCCACTTTTAGTTTAAATGTGTATTCCCCTGTGCTTACCACTGGACCGCTTTGGTAACGACGGTTGTCGCTTTTGTCCCAGGCCCCCGTGTGCCTCATATCCCAAAGAAAACGATGATGGCCTTTTTTATTTTCCAGATTTTCATTTACTGAATAGGTGATTTTATTGGTCGCCATATTTCGGTAGGCTTCACTTTTTTTCTGGGCACTATCCGGCGTGCTGATGAGGGTTCGGATCAATTCATTTTCTCCATTAAAAATTTCCAGTTGGAGCGGATCATTTGTTTTATCTGGTAAATAATAATCTACAATTACAGACGGACGAGGATATTCCGGGCCAGGCAAACCCGCTATGCCACCGAATGTGCTATATCTATAACGGTAAGTATCACGAGGCTTAAAAAGCATTGCCTCCGAGGCATTCATTTTATCAAACGATTGATGCAAGGCCGAAAGATCATCCAAAATCCAAAAGCCCCGGCCCATGGTACTGAGTACCAAATCTTTGCGGTGTACTTTCAAATCAGTGACGGGCGTAACGGGCAAGTTTTGTTGGAAGGGTTGCCACTGATTGCCATCATCGAAAGAAACGAATAGCCCATACTCCGTTCCGGCATACAAGAGCCCTTCCCGGTCAGGATCTTCCCGCACCACCCGAACCGGGTAATCAGCCGGAATCCCTTTCGTGATTCGTTTCCATGATTTGCCAAAATCGGTGGTTTTAAAAATGTACGGTTGCCAATCGCCCAACTGATAGCGCAAGACGGAAATGTATGCTTTGGCGGCTTGGTGCGGGCTTGGTTCAACCGCATCTACCCTACCCCCACCTGGCAACCCTTTGGGGTCAACCCGCTGCCAATGTTGGCCGCCGTCGCGGGTCACGTGAACCGGGCCATCATTGGCCCCCACCCAGATCAGCCCCTTTTCCAAAGTCGATTCCCGGATGGCGTAAATAGTGCTGTAAAACTCTTCACCCGTAATATCCCGGGTGATCGGGCTACCAGAGATGACCTGTTTATCAGCCTCA
>JAWKLX010000111.1:0-2379 GCA_041392505.1 Saprospiraceae bacterium
AGCATGGTCGTGACCATGTGTATGTTCGTGGTCGTGAACGTGTTCAGCAGTCACTTTGGTGATTTTAAATTTTCCGTCAGGTTGGCCGCAGCCGCAGATTCCGCACATAGTATTGGGAATTAAGGAATTAGGGAATTAGGGAATTAGGGAATTGGGAAACTAAAATTTCCCAATTCCCTAATTCATAATTATCAGGAAACGGTCAAAGCCTTCACCCGCAACTCTTTTCCTTTTTTTATTTCATTAAAATACGACCCGCAAACCGGGCACGGATCGAACAATGCTTTCATCAAAAAAACATTTTCGCATTCGGCGCATTGGGCCTCCCCCGCAATGCGGTCGACCTGTCGCTCTGCTCCTTCCAAGACGCTCCGTTGCACGCCCACCTCCCACGCAAAATCAAGTGCCGACCAATCCACCCCGGCCAGTTCTCCAATCTCCAACTCAATGCTATCCACTTGCCGAGCACCCGCCTTTTGCACGTGTTCCTCGGCAATGCCAACGATGCTGGATATGATGGAAAGCTCATGCATGGTTTTTCTTTTTTTACGACACAATCCTTTTTTTGCGATGAACCAGCGCCCCCACTACTAACATCGCCAACCCAGCAATGGGCAGTGCGTGCTGAATGGTACCGAAATAATGGAGAAGGGAGTTCGGGTCCACCGACCCATGGCCGCCGTGACCGAATAGTATAATTGGCAGAGTGGCAAGGATGGAAGTAAACAGCTTTTTCATTTTGTAGAAAGGATTTGAAAATTAGGTAAAAGTTTTTTTTAGATACAAAAAATCGGCTTCGCTTTCAGCTCATCCATTTCTAATAATAGAGTGGCAAGTTAGAAATGGATGGCAAATCAAAAAGATGATAAAAGTCAACCATGCAGGTGATAGGTGTCATATTTTTAATGAGTTATATACACCTACATTGAGCCATCTTTTCAAAAAATGAGTTGAAACATCTGTTGACCAACAAAATCACTTTGATATGACCTCCACGCCGACCCGCCGTCCTACCTACTACGAAGAACTCCGGCAAAAAGGCTACTCCCGCCGGGAATTCATGCAATTTTGCGCGACCATTGGCGCCTACCTTGGCTTGGAAGCCAGCGGGGTGGCACAGGTCGCCAATGCCTTGCAAAAAACGACCAGAGTCCCCGTCATCTGGCTGCACTTTCAAGAATGTACCTGCTGCAGCGAGAGTTTTATCCGTTCCTCCCACCCCATTGTAGCGGATATTATTTTGGATAAAATTTCATTGGATTATACCGAAACATTGATGGCAGCCAGCGGCCACCAAGCCGAAGCGGCAAAGGCCCAAACCATGAAGGATTATTATGGCGAATACATCCTGTGCGTGGAAGGATCTGTACCAACGGCGGAGGACGGAGTGTACTGTTGCATTGGCGGCAAGTCTGCGATGCAAATTTTGGAAGAGGCGGCAGCGGGTGCAAAGGCGATCCTCGCTTGGGGCAGCTGCGCCTGCAATGGTTGCGTCCAATCCGCTAAGCCCAACCCAACTAAGGCTACGCCGATCCATAAATTGGTCAAGGGCAAACCGATCATCAAAGTGCCCGGCTGCCCACCAATCGGGGAAGTCATGGCGGGCGTCATCGTCCACATCATCACTTTTGGCCGATTGCCAGAACTCGATAGAATTGGCCGTCCGAAAGCATTTTATTCCAAAAGGGTACATGACACTTGCTACCGCCGCCCATTTTACGATGCTGGCCTTTTCGTGGAAACCTTCGACGACGAAAATGCTCAGAAAGGGTATTGCCTCTACAAAGTTGGTTGCAAAGGCCCAATGACCTACAATGCCTGTGGCGTTACGAAATGGAACAATGGGGTCAGCTATCCGATCCAGTCTGGTCATGGGTGCTTTGGTTGCAGTGAGGAAAATTTCTGGGACAACGGGCCACTCTACCGCCAAATGGCCAATTTCCCTGGGTTTGGGATCGAGGCCGACGCTGACAAAATCGGTAAAATAGCCGCTGGCGTGACCGCTGCGGGGATCGCTGCGCATGCCATTGCGACGAATTTTAGAAAATCAAAATTGATAGATAACTTGATCGAAGAAGGGAAAGAGGCCGAAGAAGAATTGTAAAAACTTTTAAAGCATTCGGCATACAACTCATACAGCCCTACCCATTATTTTAAGGTTTATTAGTTTGTTGAAAAATGAAAATTAAAATAAAAATGAAAAACGGGATTTACCTGCCTAATTTACTGACAGTAAATGCTTTAAGCGTAACCGGCTTTTTATTTTAATTTTCATTTCACTTAGGCTAAGTTATTCGGATTTATTACTGTATGATTTTGTATGCCGTCTGTTTTTTTCAAAATAAAATGAAAGATGGCCGAACGAATAGTCGTTGACCC
>JAWKLX010000112.1:0-1801 GCA_041392505.1 Saprospiraceae bacterium
ACTAACCTTTTGGAGGGGGATTATGAATTTTTGGTGCAGACAAAAAACAACATTGGGGTAACCACTTCAAGCCAGCCCCTTTTTTTGGTTGTAAAACCACCCTTTCACAGAAGCCTATGGGCCAAAATTTTATATGTGGTCGTTGGCATATTGACGCTGCTTTTGGTTTCGATGTACCAAAGGCGCAGGTACAACCGAAAAGCGAAAGAGGCGGAAAAAACCAAACAGCTGGAACTGGCGAAAAAGCAGCAGGAATTGATCGAAATAGAACAAAAGAAAGAACAAGAACTGCTGGCACTGGAGGAGGATAAAATGAAAATCGAATTGCGCCACCTGAACAACCTGCTGGCCGCATCCACGATGAACCTGGTAGTGAAAAACGAATTTATTGAAACCATTAAAGAGAAAATACAGGAAGTCAACCGCAAAGGAAAAAATAAGGAAACAAAACAAGCTCTGGAACAGATCGTAAAGGAAATCAATATTACCCTCAGGCTGCAAGAAGATTGGGAACAGTTCGAATACCATTTTGACCAAGTACACGGGGATTTTTTGAATCGGCTGAGGGAAGAGTACCACGACCTTTCGCCCAATGAACAGAAACTATGCGCCTTTTTGCGCCTTAATTTGAACTCAAAAGACATTGCCAACCTCATGGGCGTTTCCCTGCGGGGAGTGGAAGTCGCCCGCTACCGCCTGCGCAAAAAATTAGGGGTAAATACTGGGCAAAACCTGTCCAAGTTTATTTTGGAATATTGAAGTTGCTTTTGGTTCTCAAAAATAAGATGTGTTTAATAACATCAAGTCTTCATTAAATTAGACTGCTAACACTCCGGCACCCTTACCGACACATTCAAAGCCAGCCCTCCATCCGAGGTTTCTTTGTATTTGTCATGCATATCCTTAGCCGTTTCCCACATCGTTTTGATGACGCCGTCGAGCGTGACTTTTGCTTTTTCCGGGTCGCTGTTCAGGGCAATCTGACTGGCCGTGATGGCCTTCATCGCACCCATCGTATTCCGCTCAATGCAAGGGATTTGGACGAGACCGTCCACGGGGTCGCAAGTGAGGCCGAGGTGGTGTTCCATGCTGATTTCGGCGGCCATGAGCACTTGCCGGGGCGTGCCGCCCAAGCATTGTGTCAAGCCAGCAGCGGCCATTGCTGACGAGACGCCTATCTCCGCCTGGCAGCCGCCCATCGCAGCGGAGATAGTCGAGCCTTTTTTAAACAAACTGCCGATTTCGCTCGCCGTCAAAATAAAATCGAGGATGTCCTGCTCGCTCCCTTTGTTTTCACAAAAACAGATTAGGTACATCAAAACGGCAGGGATGACGCCCGCTGCGCCATTGGTTGGGGCAGTGACGACCCGGCTAAAAGAAGCATTTTCCTCATTTACAGCCAGGGCAAAACAACTGACCCATTTGGTGACATTGGTAAAAGAACTGCCACTGATCTTGATCGTCCGCAGCCAACCACGTGGTGTCGTATATTCTACCTCGTCGAGGAGGCGGGCATTGATTTTATGGGCACGTCGCTGCACATTCAAGCCACCGGGCAGTTCGCCATCGGTGTGGCAGCCTTTGTAAACGCATGAGAGCATCGTCTGCCAGATGTGGAGGATTCCTTCTCTGACCGTTTTTTCATCCCGCCAAGCAAGTTCGTTTTGGAAAACGATTTCCGGGATGGTCAGCCCGGTTTGGTTCACCCACCGGATGATATCTTTCTCATTGTCAATGGGGTAGGGGAGCTCAATGGTTTGTTTGTCCGCAACTGTATCGCCCTCTTGTATCACAAAGCCGC
>JAWKLX010000113.1:0-1599 GCA_041392505.1 Saprospiraceae bacterium
GGATTTTTTTTTATTTAATGTGAACTAATGATTGACAATGGTTCACGTTAATTTAGCATATAAAACCAGTTTGATCGATGCACAACGATAATTCGAAGCGTATTTAGAATTGATAAAAATCAGGTTCAATTAATATAGATGTAACCAAAACAGGATAGATTTTTCCGAAATTTGACCCTTAATTTGAAATTAAATTGTTTTCTATTTCAAAATGATGTTAGCTTATTTTGAATAAAAACAACTATTCAATCATTCATTCTTCAACTAATCACTGACCTGCATGAAAGACCTCACCCGCCGCACCTTCCTCGAATTCCTCGGCATCAGCACTGCCTCTTTTTTGACCAGCCAGTATCTGCCAGCCAAGGGGATCTACACGCCTACCCAGACCAAATTAAGACCTATTCCACCTTCCGAATTGGATGAGTTGGCGCTGACCGATGGACTGTCTTATGAAGTGTTGATCAAATGGGGAGATGCCATTTCCAAACATGACAAGTTTGGATTTAACAATGACTATATAGCCTTTTTGCCATTGGATCAAAACAACCCCGACGACGGCCTGCTTTGGGTCAATCATGAGTATATTGATTCCCGTTTTGTCTCCAATTTTGTAGGGGATGATGTTTCCAAAAAAACCAAAAAACAAGTGGAAAAGGAAATGTACAACGTGGGCGGAAGTTTTATTCGGGTGAAAAAAATAGGTGGAAAATGGACGGTTTTTAAAAATGACCCTTACAACCGCCGCATCACTGGCCTGACCGATATTCCGTTCAATTGGAGCGAGCCAATCATGGGCAAAAAATCGGGCATGGGCACATTGGCCAATTGCTCTGGTGGGGTCACTCCTTGGGGCACTATCCTGACTTGTGAGGAGAACTATGACCAGTTTTACGGGGAAAGAAATTACAAAACCGGAGAACGGATTTTGACGGCCTACGATATGGGATGGTACCTGCAATACGACAACCCACCGGAACATTACGGCTGGGTTGTGGAGGTTGATCCCAAAACGGGGAATTGCCAAAAACACATCGCCTTGGGCCGATGCGCCCACGAATGTGCGACTGTAAAAGAATTGCCGGATGGCCGCATCGTCGTTTACACGGGTGACGACTCGGTGAACCAGTTTATCTATAAATTTATTTCCTCTAAACCCAGGTCTCTTTCAGAAGGGACGTTGTATGCGGCCAATACCCAAATGGGCAAGTGGATTCCCATCGATTACGACACACAGCCTGTTTTGCAAAAATTGTTTAAAGACCAAACAGAGGTTTTGATACGGGTTCGGGAAGCTGCCAAATACTTGGGCGCAACGCCACAGAACCGCCCCGAAGATATTGAGATCAACCCTGCCAACGGCGATGTGCTGGTGGCCCTGACCAATAATGCAACCGTTGGGGATTACCTTGGCTCTATTTTGAAAATCTCGGAAAAAGATGGCCAGCACGATGCACTTGAGTTTACGGCCGATACTTTTTTGGCAGGTGGCGAGGAAACCAATTTCGCTTGCCCGGACAACATGGCTTTTGACCCGAAAGGCAATCTTTGGTTCACCTCTGACATTTCTGGAAGCGCCATGAACCGGGAAGACAAGCC
>JAWKLX010000012.1:0-191530 GCA_041392505.1 Saprospiraceae bacterium
TTAACCCCCGCCGCCCCTTAAAATCCCGTTGGGCCGAGCAGTCTCATGCCTCAAGGCGAGGTGAATCGTCCAGCCCACTTGCAGGGGAAAAATTAAAGCAAATTTAAATTACACGGTATTAAATGCATTATAAAATTAATTGTCACCCAATATGTGTAGGAGTATTATGATTAATTTCTTTACTCAGCCAATTCCCCTTTTTCAAACATATACAACCACCAACCTAATATGGCAAACACCCCAAACCCAAACACGTTCGCTGACCCGTGCAAGGCCCGCATCATCGGAATATCCAATCCGGGGATAGGGTAAACATGGCGCATACCGTATAGTCCGGCCAGCAGCATGCCTGCCAGCAACGCTACACCAGCAATGGTAAAACAAACCGCCACATTGGCAGGAGTCCCCCGGCGCAGTGCTATTTTTATTTGAAAAAAAGCCAATAGGATCGCAGCCGTGGCCAACCACCAGGCAGCAAAACTTTCCAGTGTTGGGCCACCACCCATTTGCGAAGCGACAATACCCGCCGCCACCAGCCAAACCCCAATCAGGATGCCATAGCCCATCACTTTTGCCAACCCATTTTTTATTTCTCCTAAAACAAATCCAGCTACAATGGGCAAGACAAACCCGGCATAATGAAAATGGGCCACAGTCAAAAAAACAATTTCAGGGTCATAATCCAATGGCCGCCAACCCATGCGGTCGGCCACCGCCCATAGGCCGCCAACAGAGAGGTAGGCCATACCCAAGGAGACAGCGAGCAGGGAAGTGTCGGTCCTTAAAATATGGATGCTGCTGATTCCCAACCAGGCAACCGCCAACGTTACCGCCAGCCATGGAAGTGCCAACGCCCCCGCCAATGCCCCTTGGCTAAGCATATAAGCGACGACCAAACAGGCTGCAGCTGGCAATGTCCATTTTTCTATTTTTTTGATAAAGAGTGCTTTAGGCAGAAAAGGAGAGTTGGATAGGAGATTCAGCGCCAGCGGAACAATGACCAACGGCGCCAGCAGCAGGAGCATTCGCCCCCAATTGGCGTGCAAGGGGGATTGAAAATTGAACATAGACCAGCCCAACCAAATCAGGCCCCCTAAGACGAGGCGGAAACGGAAGGAGTATATTTTCTTAAAAGATCTCATAAAGTGAATTTCTCAATTTCCTAATTTCCTAATTTCTCCATTTCCCTCTTCATCGCCCGTTGCGATTCCCGCACAAATTTCCTCTGGTAGAGCCTCGCCAATGGATAGCCCAATTTAGCCAGCCAAAACCGGGGTTTGGAATAGGCCCGGAGCACATACCAGACCGACCCGTCCGGGAGCCATTCCACGCTGAACAATTCTTCCCCCTGCTCCACGTGTTCCCCTAAAGTGCCATACGCAAACCCATACCGACGAACGGGGGAAGTCTCATCCAACAGATAGACGATCCGGCAGTTGTTTACCCAATAAATACCCATCACCTTGGCCACCATCGCTACTACTTGCCCTACCTTAACTGGGGCATGAACGGGTTCAATCCATGCCCAACCGCCCGGGAACATCTGCCAATTTCGGATGGCCTCGCAGGCTGTCTGGAACACTTCCTCCCCTTGGCCCAACAGCACCCGGTTGAAGTCGTTATTGTACCCCTTGATTTTTGCTTGCCCAATGGATTGACCGATTTCAGAGTAAGTAAACTTCGAATCGCCTGTTTTTTCCAGAAAGGTTTTTATTTGAGCTGCCGAAGGCTTTTTGAATAGGATCATTGACTGGTTATTTTCGAGCAAAACAAAAGTCTGGGAAGGGGGTTTTTGAAAACCAAACCTATTTTCAAAAATAATTGAAACTTATGAGTTTTGAATTTTTCAAATATTGCAGATGCCAATTCGCCTCTCCTCCCCCAATATTTCTACATTTGTATCCCTTCCGCAAAAAACGCCTAAAACATGCGGGACTGCCATTAATTTAAACCTTGTACATGAAAGCCATCATACCTGTTGCCGGGGCGGGGACGCAACTGCGGCCTCTCACTTACACCCAACCTAAGCCATTGATCCCGGTGGCTGGCAAGCCGATCATTTCTTACATTCTCGACAACCTGCAAAAAGTAGGTGTGGAGGAGTTCATTTTTGTCATTGGCTATTTGGGGGAAAAAATCAAGGACTACATCGAGGACAAATATCCCGACCTAAAAAAAGAATTCATCACCCAAGAGCAGCGGTTTGGGACCGGGCATGCCATTTATACGGCCAAAGAATTTCTGAAAAATACAGACGACCTCTTTATCTATTTTGGGGATACGCTGGTCGACATGGATTTTGAAAAAATCATCAATTGCCCAACCTCTTGCTTTGCGATCAAAAAAGTAGACGCACCGGGTGGGTTCGGCATTGTCGAATTCGATGTGGAGGGCAACGTCAAGCGGGTGGTGGAAAAGCCTAAAATCCCCAAATCGAACATGGCCATCGTCGGCCTGTACCGCATCAAGGAAGTGGCCGAGCTGCTGGATGCCCTGGAAAAAAACATCCACAACAATATAAAATCGGAAGGAGAATTTTCCCTCACGGATGCGCTCATGCGGATGATTGAAAAAGGCATTTCATTTACGGGCATCGAAGTCGAAAATTGGTACGACTGTGGCAAAAAAGAAACCCTGCTCGAAACCAACGCCATCTTCCTCGACCGGGAGGGCTACGCTTCCTACGACTTGCCAGAATACGATAACTCCATCGTGATACACCCCGTGAGCATTGGCAAGAACTGCAAAATTATTAACTCGATCGTTGGCCCACATGCCACTATTGGCAGCCATGTGAGTATCGATTCTTCCATCATTCAAAATTCGATCATCGGGAATTACGCTTCGTTAAAAGAAGTATCTTTAAAAAACTCCGTCATCGGCAACGACACCTCGATCAAGGGTTTTCGCCAAAGCCTGAACATCGGGGACAATACGGAGATTGATTTGAGTTGAAGGTTCATGGTTTCATGGTTGTGAGGTTTGGGGAACTTGGTAAATTTGACTGATTTCTTAATTTTATTTTATTCAAAAACGCTGAACATTATGGGTAAAACTTATTTGACAATCGACAAGATTGATGCTTATGTAGCATCGTTTAACCTAAGTAATAAAGTGTGGCATACTGTTTTAAAATGGGAGAATTTTGAGCAGCGTACCGTTGGTCAACAATTAGCGAGAGCATGTGACTCAATATCAGCGAACATCGCTGAGGGGTTCGGCAGGTATCATAAAAAAGATAAAATCAACTTTTACAAATACAGTTACGGATCAATGGAGGAGACAAAAGATTGGCTAAGAAAAGCTACCGTAAGAAAACTGATTACAGAAGATGAAAAAACAGAATTTTAAAAATCGCTCGAACAAATGCCAAAAGCCATCAACCAGCTCATTCAATACACGAATGAAAAATTAAAACACTAAAACCCTACTCTCCATGAAACCATGAAACAATGAAACCATGAAACCATAAATCAATGACCGACCTCCTCCAACACCTTTCTGAACCTTGGGCCTTGCGGGCCCTCGCCGCCTCCTGCATGGTCGGGGTGATGTGCGGCATTTTGGGTTGTTTTATTGTTTTGAGAAACATGGCCCTGATCGGCGATGCCCTATCGCATGCCATTTTGCCGGGGGTAGTGGTGGCTTATGTGTTGGGTATGGGTTCGGCATTGGGCACTTTCGGAGGGGCGACCATCGCCGGGCTGTTGACGGCGATAGTCATCACCTGGATACAACGCAATGTCAAAACTAAAAACGACGCAGCCATCGGCATTGTGTTCACGGCCATGTTTTCCATTGGGGTAATCGGCATTTCAAGGATCAGCCGCATCCCAGGCACCCATATTGATTTGAAGGATTTCCTGTTTGGAAATGTATTGGGCGTCGGCAACGAAGACCTCTACCTGACCTTGGCCATCACTGTGTACGTGCTGATCAGCGTAGCGGTGTTTTTCCGGTATTTATTTATCACAACTTTCCAACCCATTATTGCTGAGACGCAGGGCATTTCTGTATCTGCGATCCATTATTTCCTGATGCTCTTACTATCGTTTGCGGTCGTAGCATCTTTGCAGGTCGTGGGTGTTATATTGGTCGTGGCCATGCTCATCACACCAGCTTCCACTGCTTTATTGCTATCGGACCGGCTGCAGAAGGTATTGTTGCTGGCAGCGTTGTTCGGGTTTCTTTCTGCGATGCTGGGGCTGGTGGGCGCCATCGTTTTTGAAATGCCACCGGGGCCTGCCATGGCCATTGCCGCTACCGTTTTTTACCTATTGGCCGCTTTTTTTTCTCCGAAAAAAGGGCTGGCGTTCCGTTTCTTCCAAAAAAGGAAATTGCAGCGAAAAATCCATTTAGAAGACACCCTAAAACAATCTTTCCGCTTGCAGCAAAATGGCCAACTCACCCCTGAACATTTACTCCAAAACCTCGGCTTCAACAAAAACATCCTCCAACAACAGCTCTCCATTCTGCGCACCAAGGGCTGGATGGAAAAAGGCAACCTGACCCTGACTGAAAAAGGAAAAGAAGAAGCCCAGCGCCTCGTGCGGGCGCACCGCCTCTGGGAAACCTACCTAGCCACTGAGGTCGGATTGAACAGCGAGCAAATTCACGACGACGCCGAAAAATACGAGCACCTCCTCACCGACGAAATCCTCGACGAAGTAGACCGAACCCTCGGATACCCTACCACTGACCCGCACGGTTCGCCGATACCCGCCCGACGGGGATTGCCTGCTTTTTCGCTTGTCCAATTAGAGCAAATGCAGCAAGGGAAAATTGCCGCTAAACAAAGCAGCGAGCACGTGACTGCCCGCTTGTGGCAGTTGGGGCTTTTGCCCGATACATTGTTTTCCGTCAAAGAAAAAAAGGAAGGGTTTGTGGAAGTCGAACAGTCGGGAAAATCGATTAAGATTCCGCTGGATCTGGCCCGGCGGGTGCATGTTGTAAAGTGAGGAAAACTTACCCCGACACCACATCCCGAAACGTTGCCACCTTTGATTTCCAATAGGAGGATTCATCCAATTTATCCATCACAACGCCCCTGCTGGAGGTGCTGTGGATCAGGGTCAGCTTGCCCCGGTCGTTGGAATAAACGATAGCCACGTGGAATACTTTACCATTCTTGGTTTTTCTGAAAAAAACGAGGTCGCCCGGTTGGGCGTCTTCCTTGGAGATTTTTTTGCCCAATTTTTCCTGGGAGTAGGAAGGGCCGGAAACAGGCACATCATAATTGCGCATGATGTAGGAGACGAAACCTGAGCAATCAAAGCCCGTGGGCGAGTTCCCGCCATACCTGTATTTGGTGCCCACGTGCTTTTTTGCGTAATCTGTGATGTCGGTGCGGAGCCTTTCCTCCGCCTTCTTTGAAGAATGTGTTCCAGTGTGAGGGGCCTTAGTTGACCCTGAAAAGCCTCTGTGCATGGCGCAGCCGGAGGCAGCAATTAAAATATAAATCAACAATTTGGCAGTTAAGCTCTTTTCAGCCATAAGCTCAATAAGTTTGTAGTTTAAGTTTTAGTAAGGCTTTTTGCCAAATGTATGTAGTGGATTATAGTTAAATATGTAATCGGGATAAGGAAGTTCGATGGGTCGTTAAAACGAGAGAAACGTAGAAATATTATTTTTATCTAACTTCTAATGACTGGTGGGCAAATATATATAAATTATTTTTTTTCTTAATGTTTAAGAAGGTAAAATTTTAAATTTATCCTGGTCACTAAGGAAATTTAATTTGTGCCGAAAGGCAGCCAAATCCTTCCTATCCAGTGTGCAGGTGAATACGTCCTCAGCCCCCAAAGCATGGTACAGGGTTTGGCCCGAATAATCAATCAAACACGTATCCCCCGAATAAATCAGCCCATTTTCATCAGTCCCTACCCTATTGACCCCAACAGTATAAGATTGGTTCTCGATCGCCCTCCCTACCAATAAAGCCTGCCAATGGTGGCGCCGGGTTTCCGGCCAATTGGCGACGTATATCAATAGGTCATACCCTTCAACATTTCGGCTCCAAACCGGGAAGCGAAGGTCATAACAGATCAAAGGGCAAATTTTCCAACCTTTCCATTCAACGATCAACTTCTTGGTGCCAGCTTGATAAGCAACATCCTCTTTGGCCAAAGTAAACAAATGCCTTTTATCGTATTTTTCATACGCCCCGTCGGGCCTCATCCAGATCAGCCGATTAAAATATTGCCCATTTTCGTTGGCTATAAAACTACCAGTAACGACCGCCCCCAATTCTTTGGCTTTGGTACGCATCCATTGAAAGGTATTGCCATCCATCGTTTCAGCAAGGAGTGCTGCGTTCATACTAAACCCAGTGGTAAACATTTCTGGCAAAATGACTACATCCGTTTTCCCTGCAAGTTCCGAAAGCTTTTCATCGAACATAGATAGGTTGGCCGGAATGTTTTCCCAATGAAGTTGGCTTTGGACTGTGGTCAGGCGGATATTTTCCATGAAAGTAATGGTGTTGGTTTTACAAAACAGAAACAGGGCATAAAGATGCAACATCTCTATGCCCTGTTGGGTATGCTGTGGCAATAAAATTTTATTCTTCGCCAGCTTCTTCAGCAGCACCTTCTCCGCCTTCCTCTTCTTCTTCAATAGCGCCAGCGCCCTTAAGACTACGTGGGATTTGCACCATTGCTACAGGCAAAGCAGCAGGGTTCATGATCTCAATCCCTTCCACTACTTTAATATCCCGTACCCGGATAGATTCACCCAATTTTAACTTGGAAATATTGGCAACAACTTCGTCTACCAACAATTCAGGGGTTGCTTTTATTTTGATTTTCCTTACGCTCTGAGCGAATTTACCACCATTACGCACACCCGGTGAAACACCTTCAAAACGCAAAGGCACTTCTACCTTGATGGGGTGGCCATCTTGAAGTTCAAGAAAATCAATATGCTCTGGTGTATCCTTAACCGGATGAAAAGTAACAGACTTAATGATGCACCGATGCGACTGCCCATCAACGGTCAAATTTGCCAGTTTGAAATCTTTAGTGTAGATCAGATCACGTATATCGTGTGGATGAACCGTGAAATGGACATTTTCTTTTCCTCTGCTGTAAAGAACACAAGGAACTAAGCCAGCCCGCTTAACAGCTTTGGCGGCTTTCTTGCCTACTTCGTCTCTCCGTGTTCCTGATATGGCTAATGTTAACATGATAGATAATTTTTTGTGGGCTGGTTACTTGTTTTTGGCTTTGCCAGCCGTTGTATTTATTCCATTTTTTCAAAAGGAGCGCAAAGATAGATTTTTTTGAAAAAGAGGTAGCGTTTATAAAGGCTTTTTTCACTTAATCTCAAAAAAAATCCTGCGCTTTTCGCAATCGAACCACAAACTTTGGAATTATACATAGGCAGACCATTCGCAAAAACATCTTCCACGGTTAAAATTTCTTCAAATTATTTTTGGGAGAATGAGGCAAATTAAATTACTTTTGCGCTCATTTTGAAAAAACAGTACCTGAATTATATAAAATCCGCATAAAATGAAAAGGACGTACCAACCATCCAAAAGAAGAAGAATCAACAAACATGGCTTCCGCAAAAGGATGAGTACTAAGAATGGCCGCAATGTACTTAGCCGCCGCCGGGCTAAAGGCCGCCACAGCTTGACCGTTTCTGACGACAGGCACAGCAAATAATAATTCCAGCTAAATTGGCTTATCATCTGGCCAATGGATATTCATATTTTTTGAAACAAAGCCCGGAGCGTTTATATTCGCTCCGGGCTTTGCACGTATGTGCCCGCCTGAACTCATTTTCCACCTATTTAGTTTAAATAGCGGTGTATCGGTTCAAAGGTGTATTGATGTTCCGGTTCGGGGTGATTGGTAACCTAAATACCTTAATACCGAAATACCGCTAAACCGAAATTCTATTAAATTGCTATTCATCGCAGCTTAGGTTATTTAATGATAGATGCCAAAATCAACGCTACAAAATACGGCTATTGAAGTTAATGGGCAGACGATCCCTGTAAAAGTGTACCGTGAATCGAGACG
This sequence comes from Saprospiraceae bacterium, assembly GCA_041392505.1. Taxonomy (GTDB): domain Bacteria; phylum Bacteroidota; class Bacteroidia; order Chitinophagales; family Saprospiraceae; genus UBA6168. The sequence goes on from JAWKLX010000012.1 coordinate 8,028, forward strand.
CAGCATCCGTTTTTCAATTAGTAAAAAGGCAGCTATCCTCAGAATGCCTCTTCATTTGAAAACAGAAGACCAACAAAAAGAGTGGCGCCGATTCAATGACTGGGTACAAAAACAGATCAAGGCCAGACCGGGCAGTGAAGATACTTATGGCAAATTGTATGAGGATGGCGCTACCCTACAAGTTGGATCGCGGGAATACCTCCTTAAAATTGAAGAAACGGATAACGCCACCCATTCTGGGAAAATAGTTGCTGGCCGGATCATCCATTTAAAGCTTGCCAGCAAATCGAACGAACTGCAACGTAAGAAAGCGACCCAACACCTCCTAAGCCGTTTGGTAGCACAGGACTACAAACCGGCCATCACCCGCCGGGTTATGGAACTCAACCATTTATATTTCCAGAAACCAGTCAATTCCGTCAACCTAAAATTCAACCGGTCCAATTGGGGGAGCTGCTCCACCAAAAGCAACCTCAATCTTTCCACTTGTCTGCTCTTTGCCCCCGAAGATGTGATAGATTATGTTATTATTCACGAACTGGCCCACCTTGTAGAAATGAACCATTCTCACCGGTTTTGGGCTTTGGTAGAAAATGCAATGCCCGATTATAAGGAAAAAGAAAAATGGTTGAAGGATAATTGGCAGACATGCGTTTTTTGAAAGCATTCTAATTTTAATCCGTATCATGTGGCCATAAATAAACCACAACCGCCATGCGAAAATTTTACCTTAGCCTTGCCGTGTTAGGCTACCTCGTCCCCAACCTCCTCATGCTACTCGAATCTATCGAGAATAAAAACATCCTGCTGTGGACAAAGCCAAGTGACACCATCACTGCGTTATTCATCAACCGAATTTCCACCATCTTTGCCATTGACCTGTTGTGGGCCGTACTGGTATTTTTCATTTGGCTGACCATTGAGGGAAAAAAACTGGGCATGAAAAATACTTGGAAATATATCTTGTTCACTTTGCTATTTGGACTGGCCGGCACTTTCCCATTATTCTTGTGGGCAAGGGAAAAATATCTGAATAAAAATTAATAAAAATCTATTTATTCGGTTCAGCAGTATTTCGGTATTAAGGTATTTCGGTTGCCAATCATCCATATCCATTACATCATTACACCCTTAGACCGTTACGCCGCAACTTAAATTATCTAATAAATCAATTGCTATTTTAAAATTGCCCCGCCGATACTGCATTCCAAACACCTTTTCTTGTTACAATATTCATTTTTCAGTTGTAGCAATGCTTGCGTCTGGTAAGCAGAATCTGCTACCACACCCAATGACTCCCACCCTTTTATAATCGTATTTTTTTCCGGTTTTAATTCTTCCAATAATCGCAGTGCTTTATCCTTGAATACTTCTTCTTTAATTTCATTTCCATATAAAAATAAAAAAGGCACGATGGTATTAATAGTCATTAACCGGATTGCTTCTTTTCCAAAAGATTTATTTCTTTTTTCCGATTCTTTTTCAAAAACATAATGCGTAAGCCAATAACCACTGAGCTTTACGGAAAACAAACCTTCAATTTCCTTTAAATTTTCCACCTCCAATATTTTAGAAAATAAATGCACCGACCCGTAAATTAATTTTGCAAACTGAGCCAAGCGGATCGTCGGAAAATTGCCGGGATGCAAACGGAGGAATTTCCACATGACCGAATTAATCGGCGATAAATTGAATTTATTTTTCAGAAATAAATATTCCTTTTTTAATTCATTTGGATAATCGTCCGTAAATTCTTTTTCCAACATGCCTGCCTGTCCAAAAACCATGGCTTCTATCTGCAGTAAATTATCCTTATGCCGGGCGAGTATATTTTGTGGCAGCGAGCGGGCCAATAATTCAAAAGGTTCGACATTTATTTTTAGGCCAAAATTGCGGGCGGTAAATTGATAAAACGTTTCTTCCCAATCCATTTTATTTTTTAATAAAACCGTTTTTATTAATTCCGTTTTATTTTCCAACCGCTCCACCAACAAGCGATCGAGCCACAGTTTTTTGGTCAGCTCAGGCACCGAACTAAACTGGTGCTGGCAGGGAATCCAATATTCATTGTGCAGTATTTTTTGGTAGGTGCCGAGGAGTTTGGTTGGCACCCGCTTTTTCATTTCCAAGCAAGGGATGCGGCTGCCATCAGGACGCAAAACGGGCTTGTCCTCTTCCATGACCACGTGTAAAATAACATTTCGGTAAGCCTCATCCTGCTGATGGTTGTGGGCTGACCATTCGGACGATTTTAGGTGCATCTCGACATTGCCTGCCCACAGAGTGCCGCCGATGCGGACGCGGGCATTGGAGAAATCCGGACCAGCGTGGCTGTTATGTTCGCCGGGATGAATGATATCGATTGTTTCGCCAGCGGTGGAAACGAGTCCAGCTTGGTCAAAGCGCCGGAACCGCCACAGGAAGTGGAGAAAGTCTTCTTTCATAGTAGGGAGTGTTTTTGAAAATTGTCAGCCAAATCTATGAAATAGAATCGATATGAAAATATTTTTATAAAAACAGAAAGAGCCTTTTCATAAAAATGAAGAATTCAACCAAACTATAAAATAAGCAAAGGCAGAGCGTCCTAATTTTTCCGTTTTAATTATGATAAGCAAGAATTACTGGGAATCCAAAAGCGGGGAATCTAAAGGTGGGAATCCAAAAATTGGAACAGGACCGTATCATTTTAATTAGCCCAACGGAGTGGCATGCTCTCCATTAATAAAAAAGAAATAATAAATAAAGGACTAAATCATGGTGATTTTTAAAAATCACCATGATTTATAAACCTATTAATTGTACCGCCGCGTCGTCTCCAAATAAGCAGCGTGTCCTGGCCGCTGCATGATGCCGTACAACATCTCTTTGGCGCGGAACAATTGGGCTTTGACGGTACCGAGTGGGATTTCTAATTCGTTGGCAATTTCTTCGTAGCTCAACTCTTCGTAGTAACGCAGCTCGATCATGAGGCGATACTTGTGGCTGAGATCGCCGATGGAACGTTTCACCATTTGCAATTTCTGGCTGCGGATGACCTCTTCCTCTGGGTTGCGGGCAAAGGTGCGGATGGTGCCGGTGAAATCTTTGTCGCCATTTGGCTCAAAAGGCTGGTCAATGCTGAGAAAGTGCAGACGCTTTTTGCGGATGTGGTCAATGCAGTTGTTCACGGCAATTTTGAAAAGCCACGTTGAAAATGCAAAATGCGGTGCGTAGGTGGATAATTTGTTGAAGGCTTTACCGAACGCTTCTAGGGTGAGGTCTTCGGCATCGTCCGGGTTGCGAACCATCTTCAAAAGGTGGTTATAAACAGAGGCACGATAGCGATCCAACAGAGTCGAAAAAGCCCGCTGATCTCCTTCTATGGCTGCTTGAACCAAGATGTAATCCTCAGTGGCTTTAGGTGACAGGTTGTGGGTTGTGGTGTCGGCCTGACTTGACAGACCATTGGTGTGTTTCGTAAGTGTTAATTCCATCTCTGGGTGTTACTGTTCATGAGAATAGCCGGCGTGAACAGAACGTAGTATAGTATCAGAAAAGCATCGAGGGCAGGTACCCAAAGCCACAATTTTTCGTTTTGCAGCCGCTTCAAAATGACGCTACTGAAAGCCATCACTACACTCATCCTCACCGTATATCCCAATAGAGCAAATATTATGCTAAAGTTTAATATGACGATCACAGCCCCCAAAACATAGTGCAGATAATGACTCATAGCGAGCGAAAATAGTAGAATTCTATGTGGTAGTTTATAATGTTTTCCTGTTGACAAATGCCTCGTTTTCTGACGGTAATACGCTTTCCATGTAAGCTTTGGTTTCGAGAAAACAAAAGTCCCCGGATCAAGCTGGATAGCCGTATTATTTTTTGTGGCCACTTCGTTGACGAACAAATCGTCGTCGCCAGAAGCCAAATGCTGGTGTTTTTCCAACCCTTTTGCCTGTTGGAACAATCGCTTCCGATAAGCCATGTTTCTTCCCACTCCCATGAAAGGCAAACCCGCCAAAGCAAATGATAAATATTGCATGGCGGTGTAAATGGCTTCAAAGCGGATGAATTTGTTCAAAAAACCTGGCGCTTCAGAATAAGGTGCAAATCCCAAAACGATCTGGGTTTCGCCCTTCATTCTCGCTACCATTTTTTTAAGCCATTCATCGCTGGCTGGCACACAATCAGCATCCGTCAGTAAAAGAACTTGGTGTTTCGCTTCCCGGATTCCTTTTGCCAAGGCTATTTTCTTTCCGGGTTTAGAATCGTTACATTTAACAATCCTTAGATGTTTAAAGCGATGTTGCAAAGATGATAATATATTTAAACTTTCATCAGATGAATTGTGGGAGACGACTAAAACTTCATAGGAACGGTAGGTTTGATTTAGGATACGGTCGAGATGTGTCTTTAAATTTTGCGATTCGTTGTGCGCGCAGATGATTATGGAGACTGGTGGGAAGTCATCGGCAATGGGATTTAGGTCTTGCTTTTCTTCCGTTACGTAAAAGGCCCGATTTTGTTCTACTCCGTTTCCTTCTTTTTGATTTTTGTAAAAAGCAAGACGGGCGAAGAAATACAGCCAAAAGAATAGCTGTACGGTCGTTGCGGCCAGGAAAACATATAAGATAATTTGTTCCAACATGATTTAAGGAGCAGGCGAAAATAGGCGGCTATGATTTTATTTTCATTTACAACGAGATTAATTAGTCAATCCAACTTATAATATTTCACTTAAAACCGCTGCTCTCAAAACCATTAGCCTTTCTAATTCCGCTGGTTGCTGCTTTGCAAAACGACGAAACCGGAGGTTACTACAAAATAACGCCCGCTGATCAATAAACCATTCCGCCATTAAACCCGCCGGAACGATACTGGCGAGATATGCCCATTTCCACCAATTTTCTATTTCAACGAAACTGGACAAACAAAAACTTGCCAACCAGTATTGCAACACTAACGTCGATGGATAAACGACCAGACCGCCCATCACTTTAAAAGTAGGCAGCCAAGCTGGGTCAGTGCTTAATTTATCCGATATTTTTTTGGTTAAATAAGCTGGTAAGAAATGAATCAAATACCCCAGCAAAAAAACAGGAGCCGCCAAAGCCGTCAATAGAATAGGTATCTTTTTTTTCCCTGTAACAGAAATATCAAATATGCCTACCGCCTTTAGCTTCTGAAAATAGGATTCTAATTTTTCCTTAAAAGAGGAGTAAAAAGCAGGTTGCTCCGCTCGCCGGCTTTGCATTTTTGCCAACACCTTTTGGGAGCGAGCCAATAACGAGGAGCCGTCCAATCCTTCTTCATTTTGCAAAATGATTTCCGCTTTTGCCAACAACTGGTCTTCCTCTTCGTCCACCGCAATGATCAAAAGGGCTTCCATTCGTTCTTTTAGCACGGCAGTTAATTTACGCACCGCTGCAATCTGATCCCTTTCCCAATCTTCCTTAAAGTCAGACACCTTAATTGGTTCGCCGATGACGGTCATTAAGCTGCTCCTAAACTGTCCGGGATTGGAATAGTTGAGTCCAAAAGGCAAAATCACGAGACCGAGGTTAAAATCATTGGCCTCTTCGGTGTTGAGGGCAATTCGGGCAGCACCCGTTTTTAGTTGGCGCTCCAACCTACCAGCATGGCTCCCCCCCTCCGGCGCCATGTACAAGCAGCCATCATTTGTCAAATGGTCAGCAGCCATTTTAAATGCCTTTTTATTATTGAGCGGTTTACCGCCGGTATCTGAATAGCGCTCAATTTTTATACAATAAAATGTACTGAAAAACCAATTGGAAAAAGGGTTACCAAACAAGCCTGCATTCGCCAAAAAATTCACCCTCCGCTTCATCAGCACCGCCACGTTCAGTGGATCCATCAGCGTACCGGGATGGTTGGACACCACAATGCACGGGCCTTTATAATCCCGCAGGCCACCATTGACAAGTGACCGTTTGGCATAATAAAACCAGCGGACAAGCCAGACGAGGACTTTTGCTGTTTCGTAAAAAAGGAATAGGAATATTTTCACCAAAGAAATGTAAAATGTAAAAAGCACAAATTGTTTTCAAGAAAAAATAAACTGAAATAATTCAGCATAACTTTTCTATTTTGCCTTTTTACTTAGTTTTCTTGTTAACGATTCGTCAAAGCGGAAAGATAGGCAAGCCATTATTTATTGTTACGAAATTGATTCCTTTATTTTGCTCTTTCACCTTCACCCTCTTCCATTATCACAAAACCTTAATCAACACCCATTCATGAATTTAAAAGCTTTTATAAACGCCGCTCTTTTGATTTTTTGTTTCAATTCCTGTTTTACTCCTAAATCAAATTTAGGTTTAGGTGAAAAATACTTCCCCGCTACACATTATTTAAAAGACGGAATCGTCAATAAATATTACTTCCACTTGAAAAGCGATGACGGTTATGATTCTTATACTAATATCGAATACCACCAATATCTATTGACCAAACCAGATGAATTGGTCATCAATAAATACAACCCAGCCTTTGAATTAACAAGGTCCACGACTTACCAACTGGCAAACAATAAAATGGCGGCCACCCAAGAGTTTAGTCTATTCAGAGGGGATACCATATTTACAAAAATACTTTTACCCACATTATTTGATTGGGAAAAACAGCCGACTCGTTTTGAATCAGCGATAAAATATGAAACGGGTCTATTTCGGTTTATTACCATTGAGCGTGAATTTATAAAAGATACCCTTATCCATAATAAAGCAGCCCAAGTTTTATTATTGAAACAAATCGTAAAGGATAGCACGGAAAATAAACCTCCCAAAGAATACCAAACTTTTTTTAAAGAAATATACTTGAAAGGAATTGGGTTGTATCGGTATGAAGGTGCAACGAATAATGGTTATGGGGAATTAGAACTAATTGAACAAATCTCCGGAGGGGAATTTAATAAAATGGCCAACCACAATGTAAAACGGGTCGGTTATATTGATCCCGCCAAAAAACTGGACAAAAAAAATAACGATTTTAATATTTGCGGATCAATTGATAAAATAGTCGATTATTACAACAGCGACCCTGACGCCAATTATATTGGTGGAAAAAAGGCCTTGTGGTCAGCCATTTCACCAAAAATAATTCCTGAAAAATTACGCAACGAATCGGGTTATTTAACTTACAGGTTCGTGATCAATTGCCAAGGGAAAATAGGTTGGTTCATTACAGAGAAAGCAGGGTTAGATTTTAAAAAGAAACAATTCAGCCCAGAGACAATCGACCACCTTTTAGATATTGTTTCCAAATTGGACAAATGGCGACCTGCTTTTTTGTGGGGCAATAATCAAGATGCCTATTTCTATTTAACCTTTAAATTAAAAGACGGTGAAATTATCGAACTACTTCCTTAATATTTTATTCCTTTTGTTTTTATTAAACTTTTTTTCCTGTCAAAAAATAGAGCCTTTATACAAAAAGGAATGGACCGAACAGGAAAAAAAAGAGTTGCCCAAAAAACTGGTCAACGGCATTTCCAATTATTACCAAGGCACTCCGGCTCAACAGTTTCTTTTGCAGGAAGCCCTGTTTTTCGATTCTACTTATGCCGATATTTATCGGGAAATCGGCGTGCCCTATTTAAAAAGAGGAATAGCTGCTGAATTCTCCAATTATTACGGCAAAGCGGCCGACCTCAACCCTTTGGACTGGCTGGCCTGGAGAGGTTATTTGTATTTATTTTTTTACCGGGATTATGACAGGGCATTAAATGATTTCCTGAAGGCGGACGACCTCACACCGGGTATCGTCGACCACCCCCAATCCATGAATATTGATTTTCTGAAAGGTGTTTGCTATTTAAAATTAGGTCAATATCAAAAAGCAATTGATTATTTCGATACACAAATAAAATATGAAACCGAAACGGTCGGGCTCGAATATATGGAGTCTATTACTTTTTTATTTAAAGGAATTGCCTTTTGGGAAATGAGCCAATTTAAAAAAGCATACGAAACATTTACCATTGGCTTGAGTATCGACGCCAAAAATTCGGACTTGCTTTTTTGGACCGCTAAATATTGGCAGCAAATGGGAAATAATTCTAAGGCAAAAGAATTTAATACAATGGCGAAAGAACAATTTTTAAATGGTTATTTTAATAAAAGAAATTATGTCGAAGAATTTTTTCAGACTTATTTATCGGATATAGAGGGACTGGAAAAAGAATTGGATTTAATGAATAAGTAAACAGTTAGTTATCCAAAACCCATAAAGGCGTTCAAAAATAAAAATCTTAAAACTGACTTTGTGAAACTCTGTGCCTCCTCTGTGTCTCTCTATGTAATAACTTGTATTGTTCCACAGAGAGAGACACAGAGAAGACACAGAGTTGCACGGAATCAAATAGGACATTTTTATTTTTGGACAACACTAATAAAAATCAAAACCTCCGCACCGAACCCACTCCTCCTTTAAGTGTTGATAAAACGGAATGGCCTTTAAACCTAAATTAACATTTAATAATTTGGCCCTTCCTTAATTTTGCAATAAAAAACAGATTCATGAAATTTTTAAAATTCCTTTTATACGTCGCACTCATCATCGGTGGTTTCTTTTTGGGCACTTCTTGGCAGAGCAAGATAACGCCCCCGGATACCACCCCACAGGTAACTGCAGACAGTGAAGAAAATCCTCAAAACACACAGGAAACTATCCCAGCCAATTTCAACACTTCCCCAACCATGCCCCCGGGCCTGAACGAAGAAGAAAAATCCACAATTCGCCTGTTCGAAAACTCGGCGCCTTCCGTCGCATACATCACCACCTCCCGTCTCCGGCAGGACTATTGGACCCGGAACGTCATGGAAATTCCACAGGGCAGCGGCTCAGGTTTCGTATGGGACAGTGATGGGCACATCATCACCAATTACCATGTCATTCAAGGAGCTGACCGAGCCCAGGTTACCCTTGCCGACCAAACGACCTGGGATGCAGAACTCGTGGGTAAAGCCCCTGAAAAAGATTTGGCTGTGCTAAAAATAACCGCCCCCCGCAAAGCGCTCCAACCCATCCCTGTTGGCGTTTCTTCCAACCTGATGGTCGGCCAGAGTGTCTTTGCCATTGGCAACCCGTTTGGGCTTGACCAGACCCTGACCACGGGGATCATCAGCGCCCTCGGCAGGGAAATCCAATCCGTGGCAGGCATCCCCATCCGTGGGGCGATCCAGACCGACGCTGCCATCAACCCCGGCAATTCCGGTGGCCCATTGCTTAATTCTTCCGGCCAACTGATCGGCGTAAATACGGCCATCTACAGCCCTTCTGGTGCATCAGCGGGCATCGGCTTTTCCATTCCCGTCGATGTGGTGAAATGGGTCGTCCCAGAACTAATCATCCATGGCAAAATCATGCGCCCTACCCTCGGCGTGGAATTGGCTACCGACCAAACCACAGCCCGCCTCAACCTTTCTGGCGCCCTCATCCTCGATGTCATCAAAGGCAGTGGCGCCGAACAAGCTGGCCTGCAACCGACCTACCGCGACCGCAATGGCCGCATCCGTCTCGGCGATGCTATCGTGGCAATTAATGGCGACAAAGTGGAAAGCGGTAAAGACTTGGTTCTTATTTTGGAAAAATACAAACCGGGGGATGTGGTGAAAGTAAAATTGCTGAGGAGCGATGAAGAGGTGGAAGTGGATTTGATATTGGATGAGGCGAGGTAGGAATAGTCAACATATTAAACTAAAAAACCTTTAATGAAACCCAAAGAATCATCACAGTCCGACACGGAGAATCAATAGGCAATGTCGATAGAAGCATTTATGCTACCATACCTGATTACAAATTAACCCTTACCGAAAAAGGCGAAAAACAAGCATTGGATTGCGGGGTTAGACTAAGTAAAATCATAAATGGCCAAACTTGTTTTTTCTACGTATCACCTTTATGGCGCACGAGGAAAACTTTTCAATTAATTGCAAAATCATTTGATGAAAAATTAATTAAACATATTGAAGAACCGAGGATAAGGGAACAAGAATGGGGACATTTAAAGGGAGAAGAAGAAAGTCGAAAAATAGATGCTGAACGAGATCAATATGGCGTTTTTTATTATAGAATACCCGACGGTGAATCGGCCGCTGACGTTTACGATCGCGTCAGCGACTTTTTTGGGACATTGCACCGGGATTTTAAGAAAAAACATTTCCCTGAAAACTGCGTGATTGTCACACATGGGATGACCATCCGGCTTTTTTTAATGAAATGGTTTCACTGGACAGTGGAAGAATTTGAGCAATTAAAAAACCCAATTAACTGTAGCATGTTTATTTTAGAACAAAACGAACAAGGGAAATATAAATTAATAACAGAACCTGAAAAGAAATCAGAATGAATTTGACAAACGATTTTACCGCCCAATCCCAACTTCTTCTCCCCTCCCAAGACCTCACCATCGATTTAAATTTCTTTACTAACATTGGTTTTAGGCTCGACCAAATATTCCCAGCCGACAATCCCGCTGTGGCCATTATTTCTGGGTATGGTTTAAATATCCGTTTAGACAAAAATGCCAATTGCCCGTCGGCAACTATTTATATATTGACTGACGAACCAGAAATATTTAATCATAAAAAAGAACTGTTGGCCCCAAATGGAACGACCATCAAAATATTTCCTAAAACAAATCAATTAATAACCCCACCTACACAGCATAAATTCGAGGTGCGGCGCTTACAAGACAACGATCCATGGGTCATTGGCAGGGCTGGCATGCTGTACCGGGATTTAATTCCGGACCGATTGGGCGGCAGCATCATCGCCTCGCATATCCGTATCCCCACAGGTGGGCCAGTACCGGACATGGTGCACTACCATACCATTGGGTTTCAATTAATTTTTTGCTACAACGGGTGGGTAAAGTTGGTTTATGAAGACCAAGGTCCGCCGTTTATTTTACACGCAGGGGATTGCGTCACGCAACCACCCGAAATCAGGCACCGGGTGCTGGAGTCATCGGACAATTTGGAGGTCATAGAAATCGGAGTGCCAGCCGAACACCTAACGACCATCGACCACGACATGGAATTACCCACGCCACATATTCGGCCCGACAGGGAATTTCAAGGACAGTGTTTTTGCCATCATCAATTAAAAAAAGCAGTCTGGGAAAAATGGACTGTACCCGGATTTGAGTATCGGGAAACGGGCATTTATAAAACAACCAACGGTGTCGCATCGGTGCAAGTTGTTCGCCCTTTTGATACGGATGTAAAACCGCAATGGGTAAGCCATAAAGTAGACATCTATTTTACATTTATTATGCGGGGAGAAATGGAATTAAATGCCGAAGGGCAAGCATCTCATCCATTAAAAAGAGGGGACGCTTATGTTATTCCACCGCATTTAAAATTTCAATTATTGAATTGTTCTGAAGGTTTGGAATTATTAACGGTCGCATTACCCGGTGATTTAAAAACTATATATTAGGAGGATACAAGATCCATAAAACACAGTGTACCTAAAAACAATTATTATTCCTTAAAATAATTTTATTTTCTGCAACAACCAAAGCCGCTCCGCTACCGGAAATTCAGGGTCATTTAATTGCCCATTTATATTCTCCAATATTTTATTCTTTTGCGCCTCCCCGATGTTTTTGGTGGTTATTTTTTCTGACAAGCTAATCATCTTTTTTAGCACCGCAACAAAATTGAGATGCAACTGTCTTTTGCTTTTTTCCAGTTTCCGTTCACTGCGCCGGAGGAACATCAAAAAATTATGCAGTTGGGTATCGAGTAATAATTCTCCATCCTCATACAATATTTTTATCTCTAAAATACGCACCAGCTTTTCAATACTGGAATCTTTGAATTTACTGGCCTGAAATAACTTGGTCATATATTCCCGTGCTTCTTTTATTTGGCCCGTATGTAAATAATATTGGGCAAAACCATAATTGGCGATCCGCTCATGATCCTCGCCCGACACTTTATCGCTGTGCGTATCGAGCAACCACTTCACCCAAACCTTATCGCCAAAATTGAGACCTGCGTTGACCATATTAATAAAAATACTGGGGATTAATTTTCCATTATCCAACAACCAACCTTTTTCCAAATGATCTTTATAAAGGGAAAGCCGGACGGGCCGCAACGAACTATGCCCCCGTGCAATATATACTGTGCAGAAAATACGGGCGTACACTGCTAAATTCAAGGCGATCGAATCAGGGATTTCCGAAATATTGTCTGACATTTTTTTTAAAAAATCATGCAGTGCCTGATGCGGGTCATCTATCTCATTTTCCAATAAAAAAAGGGCTCGATCCAATAACTCGATGGAAACATTTCCTAAATAATTTTGCTTTCGGAAAAGTACCCGAACACCTTCAATTAATTCTTTCCATTCTGAGCGAAAACCGGGAACGACCCGTTCTTGTTGCCAAATAACAGCAGCTATTTCCAATAAATGAACCCCGTAAAAAACACTCAGTGCTTGGGTAGCCGACGGTGTATTGAGGTCCCCTTTTCGCTGGTTATTATTGGATTCAAAATCCGTTAATTCTTGCTCCACCCAATAAGCCAACAAGGGCCTTTCTTTATTTTTTGGGGAAATTTTATTTAACACATTTTGTGCTTTGCGGATGGCTTGTTCTTCTCTTTTTGCGACCTGCCTTTCCCGATAAAAACGGGCCATGGCCAAATGCTCTTGTACCGCCCCCTGTTGCGCTTGCATTTCTTGCCACAATACAAATTTCCTCGCAAAAGCCATCAGGTCAGACATCCTATTTTCGAGATAATGCGAATCGGGATTTAATTGTTCCTGCGTCGAAATGGCATTAAGCATGTCGGCCCGCTCAATCGGTTGCCTATTAATTATTTTTTCTTTTAGGAAATAAAAAAGCGAATTGTTCTGACGGGCGTTGCTGCTACAATTCAGAAATGGCCCTTCTATAAATTGACCGAATGCGTCCATTTCGTCCGACGTAAAAACGGAAAGTGTTTGGATTAAGATGGCATCTTCCATTTGGCTGAAAATTGAATGGCTGATTTGGCGAAAAGTTAGGGTGTATTTCAAAATTTCGGTGTACGCTGACTTCCCCATCTGGGGATTGAGGCGCAAAGCAAAGGAAAGACCGAAGTTTTGAAATCCACCCAAAAGTTATGGCTTTTACAACCACAAAGTGAAAAGTCAAAAAAAATGTTATTGTCAGAACTTACAAGCCCCTGCATCTTTGTGGGGCAATCAGACAAAATATTGAATCAATCACCGAACATGTATTTCATTTAGGTTGTTGACCAAGCAAACCAGCAAAGTTTTTTATAAACCAAATGCCCATTCATAAACAACTGGTTATCTGCACCCTCAATTCAATTTCCAGTTAATGTGCGTGAGCCCTAAACCAAATAAAACTAAAACATGGATGCCATTTCAATCAAGCCCCCCATGGGCGATTTCGCTCCCAGCGACCCACAACTACTCATCACTACCAATGCCGGAACTGGCGAAGTTGTCAACAGACGCCTGACTTGGTTGCCACCTGAAGGTACAACTGTGGATGAATACCGGGTCATCGTGCACCGGGTCATTGGGGCAGCTGATGAGCCGGACGAATTCATCGGTGAACAATCCACCACCAATACCTATTTCGATATTCCCTGGCCTTTGCCAAAAGACTTCACTTATACGTTTGTCATTCAATCCATCATTGGTATCCAACCGCCCTCAATGATTATTATTGAGGATATTATTAGGTAAATGCGAGCGCCTAATTTAATTCCTATATTTTCTCCTAAATGCATATCCAAAAAAATAGAAATAGTTGGAATTAAAAAACGAATTATGGAATTGCAAAAATAATTGCACATTTTCACCATAATTAAATCAATTAAATACTGGCTTATTTAACCTAATAACTGACCTGTTTAATTACCACACCTAAACCCGCCATCCGACGGGACACCCATTTTTTAAAAACAATTAATCATTTTTTTTCATAAATCAAGTAATGCCAAAATAGAATGGCAGGACGGTCATTTAATGCATGCCAGTGACTATTCTCTGGCCTGTCCCTACCCTGCCCTTTCTAGTTGGTATTGCCTCAAAACCATTCGAATCATGGCTATCATCATTGACAGCAACAACGGAAACATCGTAGCAGGCGGCAACAACACGGACGGCGACCTGCAATTGAGAAGCACTACTGGCCAAAACCGTATCCACCTCGACGGACAGGGTGGCAATGCTTGGCTCGGTGCCAACGGGGCAGATGGCGACCTCGTTATTTTCCCCTCTACTGCCACCAACAACAACAGCACCGCTCAATCTTCCATCCACTTGGACGGGCAGGATGCCAACATTTGGATGGGCGGAAATGGCCGGGATGGCGACATCGTCATTTTCCCTTCCTCTGCAACCAACAACCATGACACCGCCCAAGCAACGATCCACCTTGATGGAAATGCAGGTGACATTGTCCTGCGGAATGCTGATTTTGCTGAGGATTTTGACATTGTGGCATCCATTTGCGCCGAAGTTCAGCCGGGCACTGTGATGGTGCTCAATCAAGCCGGGCAACTGGATGAATGCGCCGAGGAGTACGACAAAAAAGTAGCTGGCGTCATCTCCGGTGCTGGCAAATACAAACCAGGGATCATCATGGACAAACAGCCCGAAGCATCTAATCGTCTTCCCGTTGCCTTATCAGGAAAAGTAATGTGCAAAGTAGATGCGACTTTCGGGGAAGTGGAAGTTGGCGACTTATTGACCTCCTCTACCACCAAGGGATTTGCCAGAAAAGCGACCGACCCCGCCAAGGCTTTTGGCTCCATCATCGGCAAAGCTTTGGGGCCTTTAAAAGAAGGACAAGGATTTATTCCGATCCTCGTTTCGCTCCAATGATTTTGGAGAAACAGGTTTTTGAATTTCCTTCCTTTGGTCAAAACCATTGGTATTTTTTAAACTGGAAAGAGAAAAAGATAAATTAAAATAGAAATAAAAATTAAAATAAAAACTGCAGCAAGGTCAGATAATTTTTAAAGGGCAATTAATTCGATTTTTATTATTTTCATAAAATAAAAATTAGGTATTAAAATTAAGTCCAAGGAAATAAATTAATCGACCATTTGAATTAAATCATTTTCACAGCGCATTTTTATTTTAATTTTCATTTTGATTTTAATTCCCAATCCTCTCTCCTTTCCCAAAATATTCAATCATGTCAACAAGTGTAAGAGACACGGCAGCGCACTGCCTCGATAAAACGGGGTCGCTATCTGTCCGACGCCATATCTATGGCTATATATGGGGCGACATGGATCGCACCTTGTCGCTAAAAAACCACATTCGTTTGATAAAAGGAACCGCCTTCAATGTATGCGTTTTCCTGGTTGGTCACGAGCCTGATTTTTCTGGTGAATTCACACAAGCAGACGCACAGCGGATGCAAGCCGCTATCGATGTGATGCGGGAATTGTACTCACAGGTCAATCTAGGTGTCCGCAAAATTTATTGGCGGTACATCCCAGTTGCAGAAGCCGGGGGCTTCACATCTGTCAACGCTGCGGAAGCGACCGAGCTGACCGAAGCTTTCTCTGGCCCGAACGACGGCATTGACGTCTTTTATGTCACCGAAGTAACGGACGCTGGAGGCTGGAGCAAACGGAACGGCTCGTGCGATAAAGACAAAAAAGGAGAGCGAACCGGAGCAGTACTGGAGCTGAAAAGCACTGACTGGTTCACGGGCATTTTGACGGCACACGAAGTTGGCCACTATCTTGGTCTCGCACACGCTGGTGACATCACCAACGTCATGGGAGATGATTCCGACGGTGACGGTATCGGTTCCATTGACAGTACGAGCGTTAACCTAACCAATAGCCAAGGCAATACGATGAAATCTCATTGTTCCATCAAATCGCCTTGTTAAGTAACGATGAAAAAATAACTTCACCATTTGGACGGATTCTTTTGACCTCATTTTCCTTTAAAAAATAATTCCGTAGCGATGCTATGCAAGGATTTTTTAAAGAAAACTGAGAACAAAATAACCTCGTCGAAATGACGAACTTATTCTTTCATCGTTACTAAAAGAAAGAGGGGAAATCCATTCTTTTTTTCTTGGTTTATAAATCATGAATCAAGACGCAAAAATCACTTCAATTTCCCATATTAAAAATTAGATCAGGAATTATTGGTAGGGCCTAAATAAAAAAGGCGCAACGTTTCAACAACGTTACGCCTATCGCTTTTGTTTTTTTTAATCAAAACGAGGACTCAGATTTCTCTGCAATGTCTTCATTAAGCATAGTTTTCACATGGGTGTTAGCGGGAACATATATTTCAAAATTTATATTTTCGATCAATTTATCACCACTTCTAAGCTTCACTTCTCTTTCCAAACCAGGTAGGTAAACCCGTAAATCAGAGTTTTCGTCAGCAGAATCTAAATTATAGCGGCCTACTTTCACTAAAGATTTAAGCATTTGATCTGAACCGTTACCTAATGAAACAGTCATCACTACACGCATTTGCTCTTGATTCCATTCATTTATTACGACCTGATTTTCAGTTGGTACGTCAATTAGAACGCTATGAATCCCAGTCAGGTTAAATGCTTTGACTAGCGTTTTCTCAACATTTTGTTGCCCAAACAAATTTATGGAAGTCAATATGGAAAGGATGATGGAGAATGTAATTCTGGCTTTCATAATAAACGGTGTTTTGTGCAGGGAATATTCCTGGCGTTTCCAGAAATTTTGCAGAATGCATTAAAGGTATAGGTTATTGAGGTTAAAGTCAAGTGTCTTCAAAATAAACGATGGCATATTGCTAATTTGACCATTTAAAAAGAAGAACATGGTGGGGCTTTAGAATGTTCGTTGGATTTGAGAAGTTTGTGAGTAAAGCTTTATCATTTCTCAAAACTGTTGATGGCATTTTTTAATATGACTAATCTTTCAAGCAACGACTTCATTTGATCCAAAGGCAACATGTTTTCTCCATCCGATTTTGCTTCTGCCGGATTAGGGTGGGTTTCGATAAAGATCCCATCAGCTCCAGCTGCTATCCCAGATTGGGCAATCGTCGTAATCATCTTGGGTTGCCCGCCGGTTACGCCGCTCGCCTGATTTGGTCGTTGAAGGGAATGCGTACAATCCAAAACCACGGGCACCTCGAAAGACTTCATGATTGGGATGCCCCGAAAATCAACCACTAAATCTTGATATCCAAATGTTGTCCCCCTTTCCGTTAATAAAACCTGTTCATTATCAGACTGTTGGATTTTTTCAACTGCCCATTTCATCGCTTCTGGACTCAAAAATTGTCCTTTTTTTACATTGACAACTTTCCCCGTTTTTGCAGCTGCGACTAACAGGCTTGTCTGCCTACTAAGGAAGGCTGGGATTTGAAGGATGTCTACAAAACCAGCGGCTATTGCAGCCTCTTCATCGCTGTGTATATCCGTGGTAACCGGTATGTCAAAATGTTCACCCACCTCCTTAAGGATGCTTAAGGCTTTTTCATTTCCAATTCCGGTAAATGAATCAAGTTTGGAACGGTTGGCTTTTTGGTAGGAGCCTTTGAAAATATATGGGATTTCCAATCTTTCACATATTTCATTGACTTTTCCTGCTATATCAAAGGCCATTTCCCTGCTTTCGATAGCACAGGGGCCAGCGATCAAGAAAAAATTTTCAGAGTTAAAAACTGGGCGTATGTTTCTATTATTTGCCATTATAGGTTTTGTTGAATGTATGCTTCAAAATGTGAAAGAACGTGCAAAAATAGAAAAAGCTCCAACGGTAAAAACCGTCGAAGCTTTTTGTTCAATTTGGTTAGGCAAAAAGAACAATTGGTTATTAAATGCTCATGTTATTCTTCAGGGCCAGACTGGCCTTTTTTTTAAAGTCTAAAAGAAAATCCGGCGTTTAAAATTGATATGCCAAACCCTAATTCGCCGAATACGCTAATTTTTGGGTTGAACCAAAATTTAGATCCTACAAATCCGGAGTATAGAATCTCACCGTTTGGTGCATTGGGGTCGTAAGGAGATGGTGTATTTACGTCTCTTATGATTTCTTCCCCTGTACTCATGTCTGTTTCTGAGGTGTTAAAAGTTGCATAACCTAAGAGAACCCCGCCGTACATTTCTAATTTGTCAGTGAAGTCTTTATGCAACTGGGCTTTCAAACCCACCGTTGTTGTTTTGTTAGACACTTTTGAGACGATGCCATCCGAAAACGCTTTTGGTGTTGACGACGAAGCCGAGTATCCTAAAAACCCGTGCATCGAAAAATTCTGTGAAATCCGATATCCCGCTTGTAAACTCAAAGCAGGAATGTCTGTTTTGGCAGTTTTACCATTATAGGTTGGGGTCAATCCAATGCCAGTAGTTATAGTAAAACTTCCAGCTGGGGATTGGGCTTTCATTACGCTACATAGTAGAAGAGCGCACAATAAAGTGAGTGGTATGAGCTTTGTCATAGGTTGTGAGTCTTGTAATTAATTGAGTAATAAAAATATGCGAGGGGAGAAATAAAACTTAGATGGGAAAAGCAAGGATCAAACCGACTTTTCCAAAAGTTAGGCCAAACTTCTGGAATACGGTATTACGGGTAGGTTTTATAAAAAGAGAATATTTTGTTTAAGCCTATAGTTCAAGAAAATATGATTGCATCAATGTAAAAAGCCAATTATTGTAACTCAATAATTGGCTTTTATTAGAAGGATAAATTTATTTTTAAAAAATTAACCACTGTGCCTGATTGCTTCGACCGGATCCATGTGAGCTGCCCGGAATGCGGGAATAAATCCAGATAGCACACCAACTATGATAGATAGCCCAATCCCGAATGTAATATTCATCCAATCAAGGTAAATGGGGAATGGCATTGAATCTTCGAGAGCGAGTAGCAATCCATAAACCATAGCCAATCCAACAAAACCGCCAAGGATGCAAAGGATAATTGATTCTATCAGGAACTCCAACAGGATGACACTCCTTTTGGCCCCCAAGGCTTTTTTGATGCCGATGATGTTGGTTCTTTCTTTTACGGAAACAAACATGATGTTGGCAACGCTGACCATGCCAACGAGAATAGCGAAAACGCCGATCACCCAGCCAACCAGATTTAAAACCCCAAACAATTGATCCATCAAGCCAGCTAAAATTGATTGAGTATTTAGGGCAAAATTATTTTCTTCCTTGGGCTTTAATTTTCGTTGAGTGCGCAACACACCCGTCAATTCATCTTTCAGGTAATCTACGTTATATCCTTCCTTTGCCTTTACGCTGATACTTGCACCCCACGAAAAAACATTTTTGACATTGGCGATCCGCTTGGCCAATTCATAAGAAACGGCAATGGATGGGTCGAAATTCATGATGTTAATTACATCCTTTCCCGATTTTTTTATTACTCCGATCACCTCCATTTCCCTGCCTGATAATTTGAATTTTTTTCCAATAGGCTCAACTTTTCCAAAGAGGCCCTCTGCTACATCATGGCCAATCAGCACTTGTTTTCGCCTCTATTATATTCGCCCGGCGTTACGGTGACCTCTTTTTCCAATTCCACATTATAAATTTCCATGAAATCGTAAGTGTTGGCTAATGTAAACCCGCTCCACACTGTTTGACCGCCATTTCGCAGTACGCACTCCAATGAATTGGTTGTAGTTTACCAAGCCCGCTGATTTGACTTTTCGCTTGATTGCTTCGTAATCTTTGTATTCTGGACTGGGCCTTCTTCTGTATTTCCAAAAATTTTGTCCGGGATCTTCTGACCAAGGCATCTTGCTGATGTAAACGACATCGTCCCCTAATTTATCCAAACTGTTCATCACGTTGTCCTGAAGTGAGTCTACCGATGACTGGACACCAATGATGCAAAATATGCCTATGGTCACACCGAGCAGCGAAAGAAGCGTCCGCAGTTTATTGCTTCTTAACTGCTGCCAAGCTTGGGCAAGGCTTTCGAATGCGATGCGTAGGACTATTTTCATTGTACGGAGAAATTTAATGATTCAAAAAGGTTACTATTAATAGGCATTATCTGAAATTTAGGTAAAAATGATTGATGATTGGATTTAATTCAACGCCTTCAATTTTGTATCTGTAAAACACGGGTAAACCTTTTAAAACTATTTACGAAATCGCTTAAAGTCTAATAGCTTTGAGCGAAAGTCAGCTTTAAATACAACCACCGTTAATCCATTCGATCAAAATTCTGTTTTTATCTGCCAATGAACTACATCTCGCCAGAAAAATTTTTCAGCTTGGATGCATTGCCTCTTATCTTAGATGTACGTACACCTGCGGAATTTGCCAAAGGGCATATTCCAAATGCATTGAATCTGCCGCTTTTTAATGATAAGGAGCGGGCTGAGGTAGGTACTTTGTACAAGCAGAAAAGCAAGGAGGCGGCGATCTTGAGGGGGCTCGAAATTGCTGGGGCTAAAATGAGTGGTTACGTTGTTAAGGCCAAAGAAATGGTAAAAGTTGCAGAAGTTGGCGTGCATTGTTGGCGGGGAGGGAAAAGAAGTGAAAGTATGGCAACACTCCTATCATTTGTTGGTTTTAAGCCTCTTGTGATAGAAGGTGGATACAAAGCCTACCGCCAATTTATCCGGGAAAAACTGACCTTGCCCAATTTAAAATTACATGTATTAGGTGGCAAGACCGGAAGTGGAAAAACCGATGTGTTGAATTCGTTGAATGACTTGGGCGAACAGGTGATTGATTTAGAAAAACTTGCTCACCATAAAGGGTCGGCCTTTGGAGCGTTGGGGGAGGAACCGCAGCCAACTTCAGAGCAGTTCGAGAACAATTTATTTGATGTTATCAGGAAGTTGGATTTTTCTAAACGGATATGGTTAGAAAACGAAAGCAAGAGTATTGGACGGATTTTTATCCCTGATGGATTTTGGCAACAAATGAACCTGGGCGTTTATTTTGAAATGGAAGTTCCTTTTGAAAATAGGGTAGCGAGACTGGTAAAAGATTATGGCAGCTTTCCAAAAGATGACCTAATAGCCTCGGTGAACAAAATTCAAAAACGCTTGGGGGGGCAGCATGTCAAAAAAGCCATCGAACACTACGAAAATGGTGAATTGGCGGAGGCGGCTGAAATTACCTTGAATTATTACGACAAGGCTTATCAACATGGTACTGACCAAAAAAGATTTGAACGAAAATATCGTTTAGAAACATCAAACAATGACCCTAAATTATCCGCTGAAAAATTAATCGAATTTGCTAATGAGTTTGGATACTGATATACAACCGGTCAAGCTGACCCGATACAGCCATGGGGCTGGTTGCGGGTGCAAAATTTCGCCCAAAGTCTTAGATGAAATACTCTCCCATGACGGTAATAAGCTGTTCTTCAAAAACCTTTTGGTAGGAAATGATGAGCGCGACGATGCTGCCGTATTTGATTTGGGAGATGGGACAGCTATTATCAGCACAACTGATTTTTTCATGCCCATCGTTGATGATCCCACCGATTTTGGCAGGATTGCTTCGGTCAATGCCATTAGTGACATTTATGCAATGGGAGGGACGCCGATGATGGCCATTGCAATTTTGGGTTGGCCAATCGACAAGTTGCCGCCAATGGTAGCAAATGAGGTAATTGCTGGAAGCCGATTGGCCTGCCTGGAAGCTGGAATTCCTTTGGCTGGTGGGCACAGCATCGATAGCCCCGAACCCATTTTTGGTTTAGCTGTTACAGGACGGGTAGCAATAAAAAACCTAAAGAAAAATGGTGGTGCCAAACCTGGAGACCATCTTTTTTTAACCAAACCAATTGGTGTTGGTATACTGTCAACTTCTCAAAAGAAAGGCAAATTAAAAAGCGAGCACGAAACAATGGCTCGGGACAGTATGGTAAAATTGAATAGCTTAGGAGCTGAATTTGGCAAGTTGGATTATGTGAATGCCATGACAGATGTTACTGGTTTTGGACTGTTTGGCCATTTAACAGAAATGTGCGAGGCGTCTAACACCAGCGCAGCGATAGAATTTGAAAGGATACCGCTTTTGGATAAAGATGCCATCAAATATTACCTCTCAGAAAATTGCATCCCCGGTGGTACGCACCGAAACTGGGCAAGCTACGGGCATAAAATTGGGGAGGTTTCTGACTTTCAAAAATACATTTGCTGCGACCCGCAAACGAGTGGCGGATTGCTGGTCGCCGTTGATCCTCATTATAAAAATGACTTTATGGGATTAAATAAAGGCCACGGCGTTTTTCTCGAACCAATCGGAATTATGTTAGAAAGGTCGGAGAAACTCGTTTATGTAAAATAATGACCTTAATATGACCAACCATTGGAGCAGCTTTGACTCTATTTTAACAATCAAAGTGAACGACTACCTTAATTTTGCAAAAATTCAATCTTTATGAAAAAAATATATATCGTCGCCTTTGTCATGATCGCAGCAGCAATTGTCATGCTCATGAGCGCAGCTGATGACATGAGTACTTATTCTTCCTTTAAGGAGGCTCGTGAAACAGGAAAAAAAGTCAAAATAGCTGGGCAGCTTGCAAAAGATAAAGAGATGCTTTACGACCCTCAAGTTGATCCCAACTACTTTACATTTTTCATTCGCGATACAGAGGGGGAAGAGCGGAAGGTAGTCCTGCACGGCGCAAAACCTCAGGACTTCGAAATGTCTGAGCAGATTGTCGTGACAGGCCGGATAGCTGGAGATGATTTCATCGCTTCCGACCTTTTAATGAAATGCCCTTCAAAATACAAAGACGAAGAGGTGTACATTAAATCGGCAAAGAATATTTAATAAGGACCACTTAACAAATTGGTTAAGCGCGGCAACCATGCCGTTTTTATCCAAAAAATGAGAGGAAATTTTTCTCAAACTGGACTGACGTAAATAATGGAAGAAATACAATATATTGGTGAGCATCTGATTTATAAAAATATTGGCCAGTTTGCCTTGATTTTTGGTTTTGTGATGAGCTTGCTGTCAGCAGTAAGCTATTTTTTCGCAACCAATAATCGTGGCGATATTTCTTTTACTGGTTGGCGGAAAATAGGCAGGGTTGCATTTACGCTGCATGGCTTATCCGTTTTTACGGTCATTGCCACCCTCTTTTTGGCGATGGTCAATAAATGTTTTGAATACCAATATGTGCAGTTGCACGTTTCCGAAGATTTGCCGTTTCGGTATGTATTTTCCGCCTTTTGGGAAGGGCAAGAAGGGAGCTTTTTATTGTGGATGTTTTGGCATACTGTCTTGGGTTTTATTTTGATGTGGCGAGCCAAAGAATGGGAGACGCCGGTGTTGTCGATTTTAGCAGGTGTACAAGCCTTTATTTTCACCATGATTTTGGGAGTGTATATTTCAGCGGAATCAAAAATCGGAAGCAACCCACTTTTACTGCTGAGGGACACCATGGATATTCCCTTATTTAACAATGCAGATTATGTCAGCTTATTACAAGGAAATGGACTGAACCCATTATTGCAAAATTATTGGATGATCATTCACCCACCGACCTTGTTTTTAGGGTTTGCTTCCACAGTGGTTCCTTTTTGTTTTGCCATGGCTGGGCTCTGGACAAAACAATATAAAGAATGGTTGAGGCCTGCATTTCCGTGGGCATTATTCAGTGGGGCTATTTTAGGAACAGGAATTTTAATGGGCGGCGCATGGGCCTACGAAGCTTTAAGTTTCGGCGGATATTGGGCTTGGGACCCGGTTGAAAATGCGTCACTCGTTCCGTGGATTATTTTAATTGCTGGAATTCACACGCACCTTATCGCAAAACATTCGGGATACTCTATCAAAAGCACTTATTTATTTTATGTATTTACTTTCATTTTTATTTTATACTCAACCTATTTAACCCGTAGTGGGATTTTAGGGGAAACGTCAGTACACTCATTTACTGAAATGGGATTGGAAATGCAGCTGATATTATTTATCCTATTTTTTACAATAATTGCATTGGTCCTTTATTTTAAAAATACAAAAGAAATACCAGCCCCTAAAGAGGAAGAAGCATTGCCTTCAAAAGAATTTTGGATGTTTATCGGAACGTTGGTTCTTCTTTTTTCTGCGGTTATTATTACTGTTTCAACTTCGCTTCCGGTATTTAATAAAATAGTCGAGGTATTTAATGATGGGTTTGAGGGTTATACTATTAACGAACCAATTGACCATTATAATAAATACCAATTGTGGATAGGTGTGTTTGTAGCATTAATGAGTGGCTTCGCCCAATTTTTAAGATATAAGGGGACTAATTGGGAAAATACTTCCAAGATTTTTTGGAAACATATCAGCATTATTTCTTTAATCTCGATCGTGCTGACTGTAGCTACAAGTTTTTGGATCGAATTAAAAGCATGGCAATTTTGGCTATTAGCTTTCACTGGTTTTTTTACCGTTGTTTCTAATATTGATTATTTATTTAGCGCTATAAAAGTGAATATGCGATTGGCGGGTTCGGTCTTTTCGCACGTTGGTTTTGGCTTAATGATAATCGGTATAATTGCTTCTGGATTAAATAAGAGCCATATCTCTTCCAACCCAGTTATGCAGCGGGGATTATTGCCAGAGG
The DNA here is from genome assembly GCA_041392505.1 of Saprospiraceae bacterium. Taxonomy (GTDB): domain Bacteria; phylum Bacteroidota; class Bacteroidia; order Chitinophagales; family Saprospiraceae; genus UBA6168. The sequence continues at coordinate 32,582 of JAWKLX010000012.1, forward strand.
AAATGCTGCAGAATAATGTTTTATTATTTAAAGGCATGCCCATGTTCATGAGCGGTTATCGAGTGACTTATGAGAAAGATACACTGATCGGTAACCTCCGTGAATTTGTTGTAAAATATGAGAAAATAAATGAGGAGGGAAAAGTCGCTGAAGAATTCACAGTTGTTCCGACGGCTACTTATGATAATAAAGTAGTAAAAGTCAGTGCTTTTAATCCTTCTACCAAACGGTATTTAGACCGGGATATATTTACACATATTGCCACATTATCGCCAAGAGAAAGGGATTTTGAACTGGCCCGCACTGAGGAGGATAGTTTGAAATATATTGCTTATAATTTAGGAAAAGAAAATGTGGTGGTCATTCTTGATACGGTTGAAACCACTTCCTCAAATACAGTGCTACCAACAAAAGCCTATATTGTAGATTATAACCGAAATCCAATCCATCCTGATTATGAACCACAGGAAGGGGATTTTGCTTTTAGTTTGAAAATAGCTTTGGAAAAAGACGATACCATATTTTATGCAGAACCTGTTTTATTATTGAGGCAGCAATTAATGTACACTTACCCGGTTCAATTAAACGATTTATCATTTAAAGTCCGATTAAATGATAAGACATTGGACGCTCTGTTTCCCCCGGAAGAAGAATTGGGTTATAAACCATTCACTTTTAAACAAGGCCAAACCCTTCACATAAATGGATTGGATATAACTTTTGGTGGTTTTAATAAACAGCCCCAACATCCTGGGTATAGCGCACAGGAAGGCGACATTGCAGTGGGGGCTATGTTTAATATTAAAGATAATAAAGGGAATAATTATCAAGCCGAGCCCTTATATTTAATAAGAGGGACTTCTCCTTTTAATTTAAAAGATGAAATTAGAGATATAGGTCTACATATACGCTTCACCAGCATCAACCCTGAAACGGAGGAAATTGAAGTCTTGATAGCCCAAAGGCAAAGTGGGTTAGAGAATATTCCCGTAGAGATCGCCAAAAAATCTTTTCGATCGGATTATATTGTTTTGGAAGCAATTGTTTTTCCGGGAATTAACTTGTTTTGGTTGGGTTCTACAATGATGATGGTTGGTTTGGCAGTCAGTATGTTTAGGCGGAGAAAAGAAAAAGCATTGATTTAAATTAAATGAAAATTGTCCTAATTGGCGCTGGAAATGTTGGCTATCATCTGGGTAAAAAATTACACCAAGAGGGATTTAATATCATTCAAGTATTCAGCCGTCAAAGGGATAAAGCAAAGAAAGTCGCAGAATTAATTGAGGCGGAAGCCATTACTGAGCTTAGCCTAATTTCCAAAAAAGCAGAACTTTATATTTTAGCTGTTCATGACGATGCGATAAAGAATATTTCCAGAATTTTGGTTGAAAATGGACTAAAGGATAAATTAATCGTTCACACGTCTGGTGCAACCCCGATGTCAGTTTTTGACCAAACAGGTATTAACCGATTTGGCGTGTTTTATCCTTTGCAAACATTTTCTATTTTAAAAGAACCAAATTTTAATGAAATCCCATTTTGTATTGACGCAAATAACGAAGGTTCTTTAAAAGAATTAATTGCATTAGCAAAAAAATGCAGCCCCAAAGTGTATGTAATAAACGATAAGGAAAGGGCTGTTTTGCACGTAGCCGCTGTATTCGTAAATAATTTTACTAATCATTTATACAAGATAGCTTATGAAATTTTAAGAAAGGAAAATTTAGAATTTGAAATATTAATGCCTTTAATTGAGGAAACAGTTAATAAAATAAAAAACAATAACCCATCAAATATGCAGACGGGCCCGGCGATTAGAGGGGACGAAGAGACGATCAAAAAACATCTGCAATATTTAAAGTCAAACCCTGAATTCCAAAAGATTTATAAAATGCTGACGGCTTCCATTCAATTGAAAGCAATTTAGATCTGCCTTTTTAATCCAATAAAAAAAAATAATAAATATGGCGACTGCCATATTTTTAAATTCAAGCCATGCGAATAATCGGAAACATAGACCACCCAAATATGAAAATTACAGTTTTCAAAATGGATAATAAATTGTCCATTAAATTTGAATTGGGCCTTTATGAGCAGACTTATAAATTTCGGGAAAGTGAGTATATGAAAAACTTGGAAGATGCGGAGAAACTTGTTGATGCAACATTGTTGGGCGAGGTTTTAAAAAATTTCAACAATATGCATAAAGCAAAAAATGAAGCATTGGGGCAGTTAGTTAAATTGGAAGAAGAGGGGGAATTTCCGCAGATTATTTAAGTTGACTTCATCTTGTTTTTTATAAACCCTTCAACGACTTTTAGAGCATTTCTAAAATGCGCATTATTGTTAATAATTATATCTGCTTCTGGTTTATAGGGTAAAATATATTTTTCAAATGTTGGCATTACATGGTTTTCGTAACGGTATAAAACATCTTCGATTGGGTAGTTCCTTTCTATTTGATCCCTTTTAATCCTTCTGATGACTTTTAGGTTTTCTTTAGCATCCAAGAATATTTTTAAATCCAGCAACTTCATGATTTCTTGATAATGAAAAACGAAAATCCCCTCCACCAAAATAATTGGGGCCGGATGAAACGTCAACATTTTGGGCTCCGCTTTTTCATTATTAAAAGTATATTCTTGCCGTCGAACAATCTCTCCCGATATGAGGCTGACTAAATCACTTGCAAACGAACTGCTATCAATGGAACTGGGCAAATCAAAATTGTGTATGCCATGAGAATCCATCTTTTGACGTTCACGTGGAAAATAATAATCGTCTTGCGAAATAATGCAAAGATCGCTTTGTTTGAAATTAGCCCTAAGCTCATTGATGAAGGTGGTTTTGCCAGATCCACTACCACCAGTAACGCCAATTAAAAATGGTTTTGCCATGAATGCTTGAGAATTTTCGCTTCTTAGTAAATTGGTTATTTCCTATTGCAAATGTACCAAATGCGTTGATTATCTTTGTTGATGAAAAGATTTTTAGCCTGCCTTATTGTTTTGTTTTCTTTACTGGCAAAAAGTAAAGCACAGAGCACTTCCAAAGCATTGAGTTTAGGAGGAATTTCCACGACATTATCAGAAAGGGACAACCTATTCCTCAATCCCGCCGGATTAGCTTCCTTAAATAACATTGAAGTGTTGGCCGTGACGGAACAATATTATTTATTGGATGGGATCAATAAGTCGGGTGTTGGTGTGGTGTTACCGATCGGTTTCGGGGCGTTTGGATTGACCGCTTCTAATTTTGGTTTTTCTGAATTTAGGCAGCAAAAATTAGGGTTAACTTATGCCAGGAAATTAATGGACAAAATTTCAATTGGCGCCCAATTTAATTATTTCCAAACCCGCATTCCTGAATATGGTAGCGCTGGGAAAATATCTTTTGAAATTGGTCTGCAAGCAAATTTGAACAAAGACATAGTTGTTGGCACTTATATTTTAAACCCCCAACAAAATGAAAATACATCGGGGGCCGAATTGCCAACCTTATTAAGAACGGGAATTTCATACCAAGTCTCAAAAAAAATAATCACGGCACTTGAACTGGAAAAGGATATTGATTTTCCCTTGAGGATTAAATATGGCATAGAATATAAATTAAAAGAAAAGTTTATCCTTCGCACAGGGTTTAGTAGTCGTCCAGCGAATTTTCATTTGGGGTTTGGGATTCAATTTAGCGACCATTTAACCATCGATATTGGAAATAAATACGACCAAACATTAGGGTTGACCCCGGCTGCGAGCGTTGGTTATTCTTTTTAAAACTATGGACGACGTTTTTGAATTGTAATATATAATTACCGTTTAGGCATTTAAAAATAAACATTATTGTTGCGGTTCTTTCAACTCAGATAATTTATTAACAAGCCATCCATGATTAAATATAGTGGCTTCTTTGTCTAATTCTTTTTTAATTGAAGCATAGACGGCTTCCCATTTGTTCTTACTGATAAATCCTTTATCGATTTTTAATTTAAATATTTTTCTGGTAATTTTTAATAGATTGTAATAACCCGATTTTTGGAACTCCGTCATTTCTTTATTCCTTTTTAAATATTGCCGAAATGCATCCGATAAAGAATACAATGCGACCTCTTCCTCCATATCAAAATAGGTGCGAAGTAGCAAAGACTTTGCATCCAAATTGTATCGTAAATCTGTATATTCAACTTGCACTAATAATTTTAATACTTTATCAAATTGGCCAAGATGGTAATAATAGGTTGCGAGATTATAACTAAATGCATTGTATTTTATTTCAGGTTGTAATTTTTCCTGATATTTATTGATGAATTTAATGACCCATTGATGCTCGTCCAATCGCAGGCCTGTCGTTACGATATTTTTATAATGCCATTCTGGCAAATAATTATTCATCATCAAGAGGTCTTTTTCCAATTGCGATTGATATATTTCAAATAATTTTCTCAGGTATTCCTTTTTGCCAAAGTTGATTTGCCCAATGCAGAAATTTTGTAAAACATTATAAGCGGTTTGTAATTCTTTGTTATCTAATAAGTAGCCGTAGGTTTTAATTAGATCAATTGCTTTCTTATAAAGCCCTGATTGCCCATCATTCAACAATAAATACAAGGTGTGGAAAATTTCAACTGAAGGGTAGGTTGGATAGCTAATTGTTTCATTGCCAAGCCACTCAATTATTTTTTCAAACAATGGGCTGGGTTGATATTCTTGTTTCAGCAACCTGTTTCTTTGTTTTAGCTCACAAGCATCTTTTAGTTTTTCCATTACGAAAAATACGTCAAAGGTTGTTTGACGCTGCTGCAAATATTGACGGTCGAATTTGGAAAGCCGAACCGAAATTTCATCCAATTCCTTGAGGTGTTCCAACTCTGAAAACAATGGTGCAGGGCAATGTACTGTTCTGCTTTTTTTATCTACTCCGCCAACGATTTCTTTCCAATATTTTTCAATTTTTAATAAAGAGTCAATGCCTTTTAATTGCTGAAGTAGTAAAGTATTGTTCTCAAGAATACCCTCAGAAATGGATTCTTCGACCCTCAGAAATTGCTCTACCAGTCGTTGGGCATAAGTAAAAATGATGGCCAATTTCTTTTGGTCGAATTCAAGAGTGGGGTAGAGGGCTTCAAAGATTGTTTGGCGGTGACACTTCTTTGCATTTAGGTCAGGATAGGTTTTTGATAAATACTCGATCAACCTCCTAACCTCCTTATGTTTGTTAAAATATGGCGAATGTGCGAATTCCACGAATCGGGTGATTTTTTTTCGGGGAAAATGGGACAGCGTCTTAATAAGAACATTATTGACCATGATTAATTTTGAATTAATGAAAAGGAAAGGTCTAAAAAAAAATTAAAAAAATCCAAAAACACAAATTATATAATTAGTTGAAAAACAAGAATATATAGAATGATGTAGTTAGATTTATTACGCAAAAAATCCAATAAATGGCCAAAAAAGTACTTTTGTTTCAGCAATTCCATTTGCACTTTTGTACCATCAAAAATTATCAACTAATGAATTACAAATTTTACCAACGGATTTTTGCTTTATTTTTCATCATGGTTGTCGGTTTCTCAATAGCAATCGGACAATGCTCAATCGAAAATGTGGAAGCCACTCAAAGCGACTGCAACAATGGTTTTTTCAATGTAACCATCAATTTTACGTTTGATGGGGTTGGTAATGAAGGATTTAGGGTGCAAGGCAATGGCGTGAATTATGGTAATTTCAGCTATGCTGATGTCCCAATTCAAATAGGGCCGTTAGAAGGGGATGGCGTAACAACCTACGAATTTGTGGTCATCGACAATCAATTCAACGACTGTTCTGACTTCGATGTGCTTGGGCCAATCAATTGTAGCTCAGGCGATTGCGAAATTTATGATCTCGCGCTCAGCCCCTCTGATTGCGACGCAAATGGGCAGTATGATCTTCACATCAACTTTCTGGTCAATAATCCAACTCATACTTTTTTTGATGTAAATTATGCAGGTGCAACAATTGGCTATTTTGCTTTAGCAGATTTACCGATAGTAATCGAAAACTTTGAGGATAACGGGGAAAATTCACCCCTCATACAGGTTTGCATAAACGATAATAATGATTGCTGCGCACAGGGCGAGTTCATTGCACCCAATTGTAATTCAGGCAATTGTGAAATATCTGGTCTGGAAGTGACTAATGTAGAATGTGACGGTGATTTGTTTTACATCACTTTGAATTTTAACTATGCCAATGTTGGAAACGATGGTTTCACGGTCCAGGGAAATGGTATGTTGCACGGCACGTTTAATTACAACCACGTACCAATAACGATCGGGCCACTTCCTGCCAACAACGGCACATTTTGGGAGTTTGTAGTGAAAGATGTCAATCATCCAGATTGCTCAGATGCTGTAGGCTATGGTCAAGTGAACTGTGGTGGAGGTGACTGCCACATATTTGATTTGGTAGTTGAAACGGGTGATTGCAACAATGATGGCACTTACCCTCTGACCATTGACTTTGGATATACCAATCCTAATAATGATTTCTTCAACTTATATTATAATGGCGAAAATATTGGTTTTTTCCCTTAGCCGATCTACCGTTAACCATCCCTCACTTCGAAGACAATGGCGGAAATAACCAAGGCATTTTAGTTTGTATCAACGATAATCCCAATTGTTGTGAAGATGTCGGGTTTACATCTCCTTGCAGCAATTCCAATTGTCATTTTTCAGATTTTTTTGCGGAAGCTCACCCATGCAATGGGGACGGTTTCTATTTGTTGGATTTTGAGTTTAATGCAGAAAACGTTGGTAATGATGGATTTATCGTTATTGCGAACGGAACGGAATATGGCCCTTTTGATTATGGAGAGGCATTCTACACCGTTGGGCCGCTGCACGATGGGGTTATTTATGAAATAGTCATCCAGGATGTTCAGCACCCTGACTGCCATTATTGGAATGAGTGGGGGCCAGTTTATTGCGATGATGGTTGCCATATTTATGACCTGAATGCTGAGGTTTCGGATTGTGATGATTTAGGGCAATTTTATGTCACCCTTGATTTTGGATTTACCCATACCGGCGACGATGGCTTCAAAATAATTGGCAATGGCAATGTTTATGGGTTCTTCAATTATGACCACGTCCCTGTGACTTTAGGCCCTTTCGTATCTGGTTCAACGGATGTGCTTGAGTTTTTGGTGAAAGACGTCCATAACCCCGATTGTGGCGATGCAGTCGAAGTGCAAGTGCCCGATTGCCACGGGAACAATCCAGATTGCTCTATTCGAGATTTAGTGGCGGATGTGACGCCATGCCTTGGCGATGGGACTTTTTATGTGGTGCTTGATTTTATTCATGAAAATACCAGCAGTATCGGATTCAGTGTTCATGGCAATGGTATTAATTATGGCCTTTTCAGTTATGATGATCTTCCGATAAGCGTTGGGCCATTGATTGGAAACGGGACAACACCTTACGAATTTGTGGTCAGGGATTTAAATCTGTTTGACTGCGGAGAGGCCATTGACATCGGTACAGTTGATTGTGAAATCATGGGCGACTGCCAAATAAATGATTTGATCGCTGTTCCGGGAAGTTGTTACGCTGATGGCACCTTTAATTTGTGGTTGAACTTTGAATTTGAAAACGTCAACAATTTGTACTTCGATGTTTATTACAAAGGGCAGATTATTGATTATTTCCCGCTATCCAGTTTACCCGTAGTGATACCACATCTCGAAAGCGATGATGAGCCCATGCAGGAAATTACAGTTTGCATCAATGATACACCTAACTGTTGTGCCACCTATAGTTTTACCAATCCCGGTTGCATGGAACCGTTGGTTAGTTGGCCGGGCGATGCTGATTTTAGTGGACAGGCCAGCCATTTTGATTTGTTAAACATTGGTTTAGCCTATGGTGAAAATGGCCCGGAACGGGATGTGCAAGGCATCGAATGGATTGCTTTGAATGCCAATAATTGGGATAAGTATTTTAACACTGGCCTCAATTTCAAACATGCTGACTGCAATGGTGATGGAGAGGTAAACAAGGAAGACATCCAAGCCATTGAAGTAAATTATGGCTTTACGCACGGCGATGCTTACCCAGAAATTTTCATTGGCGGTAGTGAAGACGACCCTCCATTTTTTGTGGATTTACCCAATGATCTGGATTTGACAACGGGCAGTGAATTTTTCGCCCCAATCAATTTAGGTGATCCAGGCAAGCCGGTTGAGAACCTTTACGGTATTGCATTCACCTTGGTGTTCGATCCTGAAATCATAGTTCCGGAAAGCATAGACATGAAATACGACCCAAGTTGGCTCGGCGTTGCTGATGTGAACTTATTGACTTTTGATAAAACGCATGCAGACCTTGGTAGGGTAGATGTAGCGCTGGCCCGTTCTGATCAAAACGATGTTTCAGGGTTTGGTCAAATCGCAGGCTTTATCGGGATCATCGATAATATTGCCGGAAAAGAGGCCATGAAAGTTGAAATTGAAAATGTGAGGGCTTTAAATGGAAAAGAAGCGCTGATCCCACTTCACCGACCTGTGGAAATCATTGACCTAACTGTCGCAACGGATGAACCAAAGGTTGGCGTTTTCCAAATTTACCCAAATCCCGCAAATGACTATTTGTTCTTGCAACATCCAACGGGATTGGCCATAAAAAATTTAACGGTATTTGACACCAATGGAAGGCAGGTTTGGAGTGGTAAAATGCAAAACCAACAATTGAACGTGAGTCAATTTATTGGTGGCGTGTACACTTTGAAAATTGAAACGCAAGTTGGATTGTTTGTGGAACGATTTATCAAGTTTTAGATTTTTTAGACAACTACGAGCTATTTTAAATGGCCTTGAGAATCATTTCTTGAGGCCATTTTTTTTTGTAAGATGATTGACCAATTCCAATGGATGGCATCTTGTATAATTTCTATAAATTGCCAACTGGCTATTTTAGTCTTATCTTTCAAGAATTAGATTTAATTTTCTGCTTCACACTTAAAGCCAATTAGTTATGACAATTAAAACTACAGTAACATTTATCCTGCTATTACAAACCTTTCAAATGGGGGCGCACAATATTGTCCCATTTTGGAAAGAAGATTTTAGTACAGGGCAGCTTCCATTCGGCTGGCAATCGGTTGATAGCGGACCAAACAATCCGACTTTATGGAAGCACTGCAATGATTTTAATGAATGCCCGCCCATAAGTTTTGAAGATCTCGGCGTTTTCCCAAAATTTCGCTTTCATTCTGAGTCGATGGACAATGGGTTTGTTTACATAGAACCACACTCATTTGGCGGGACGCATAGCAGTACCTTGACGACCAATGCCATTGATTGCAGTTCCAATGACCAGGTTTTTCTCACTTTCAATACATACATAGTTGGGCAATTTAACAACCTTGAAACCAAAGCCATTGTCGAAGTCCGAAAAGGCAATTTAGGCAATTGGACAACCTTTACGGTTTTCCCAAATCTAAATCCGCAAAAGGTCGAACACAACCCTATGGCAGAGGCTTTTGATGCAAAATGGATTGACTCCTATAACGGCCAAAGCATCATTTTGGACATTTCACAGGTGGCCGCCGGTGAATCGGAAGTTTATATTAGGTGGCGTTGGGATTGGAACGATGAGGATGAACTGTTTTGGTTAATTGATGACGTAAATCTCTTGGACGAAAACCCGCTCAATGAAAATGCTATATGGGGAATGGCGCCCACCGAAGGTGATTTTTTAGGTGGGCTCAATGGATGGACTGTTCCATTTGTTTTCAATTGTTCTTGGGTATGGTCAGAAAATGGATTACTGGATACACAAGATAACGACACTTTAGCCGACCTGTATAATTGTTCGTGCACTGCCAGCGATGGGGCCATGGTGATGGATGCTTTGTGCAATTTTCCTGACCCAACACCTTCTCTCACCGAATTGATTTCCCCAGTCATAAATCTATCATCGGCTGACCCCAACAAGCGCAAAGGGGTTCGCTTTACACAAGCCGGCTTGATTGGAAATAATGCTGGCAACGATTTGCCTTTGACTTCCCTAATGGTAAGCATTGACGGCGGCCTGAATTTTATTGATACAGTGTTTTTAAATCTTACCGAACCATTCCAAAAACCTTTTTGCAAAACCAAGACGGTGCCGTTGCCCTGGGAGGCAAATATTGCAGATGAGCTTGTATTCAAATTTGTTTTTTCGGGCAATAGTTATTTTTGGATAATTGATGATGTAAGGGTCGTTGAACTATATGAAAATGACTTGCAGGTCAGCGAAGATTTTTTTGCAGTGGCCCCCAATTATAGCATTGCTGCCAGCATGATTGAACCCATGGAGTTCATAGCTGAGGTCAAAAATGTGGGAAATGCAAGACAAGAGGTGACCAACCTGTTTGTGGAAATTTTTAATGACTTTAACCACGAATCTGTTTTCAAAGACACACTATTTATTGGTGTTCTTGAACCAGGGGAGGCAAGCGAAACCATTGCGTTTTCCAAAAAATTCATCCCCAAACAGGGTTTTGCTTACACGGGGTATTACACTGTTTTAAGCGAAAATGTAGATGAAAATAAAAGGGACAATATGGCCTCCTTTCAGTTTAAAACAACTGGAAATGTCCTTTCGAAAAACATTGACCGTTTTTCGATAAGCAGTGGGTTTACCCCAGAAAGTCAAAATCTTAGATATGAAATAGGCAATTGTTTTTTTATACCTCCCAACACTAACTTGGAAGCAGTGGCTGTTACTTTCGCTTTGGCCAATGCAAAACAGATTGCTGACGAACCAACGAATGTGAGGATCAATTTATACCAATGGAAAAACGTTGCTGGAACAGGTGACATCAATGGGGATTATTTAGCTAATGATAATGAATACGTAAAACTGGCAGAGGAAACATACACATTAGCGGACAATACGCTTTTGATGTGGGATACTATTAACGTTACATTTTCCAGTCCTGTAACCTTGGATGATAGTTGTTATTATTTCGCAACCGTTGAATATTATGACCCCGCTATTTTTAATGGTCATGTGATACCATTTTTTATTTCCGGTAGTGAAGAAATAAACTATAATGCTATGTTCTACCAGTCAGAATCAACGGAACTGCCTCGGTACGTAAGTATGCTTCGCTTATTTGGTTCGCCAGATTTTCAGGTAAATGGTTGGGGGCTCATGAGAGTGCCATTTGTTCAGTTGAAAGTAGATTTTTCTACTGCTGTCAATGATCCAGAAGAGGAACCAATTTCATTCAATTTGTATCCCAACCCATCTGCAGGCCAAATCTATTTAAGTCTTGCAGACGATCAAAATAGGGGTAAAATAGCTTATGAAATTTATGATATTTGCGGCCGTTTAGTTTTGGCACGACAAAATGTAATGGGATATGTCAGCCATTTACCAATTGACATCTCCCATCTTGGCAACGGCCTCTATAATTTGCGTGTCATTAGCGGATCGAAGATGAAAAATCAGTTGTTTGTTAAATCTGACTGATTTTAATTTTTTTGGATATCATTGGATTTGTATTTCGCTGATGCGTCGCACTTCCAAGAAATCGTTCTTTTTTCAGCAAGTTGCTTAACGGAAAACTTATGATGACAACTTCTCAACAAGTATTTTTTCGTTAGATCATTATTAAATGTAGGCTCAATTGTATGTGGGGTAGTGGCTATTAATAATCGACCCTTTCCTGATAACATTCATGAGAGCCCTTTCAAAAAAAAATTATGTCAAACAAGATTACACTATTTGCTTTGGGTCTTTGCATGTTTGCAATGACCTCCCTCTCTGCTCAAACCAAGAGCTTAGAATTTTCCAACAAACGTGTCCCAGCATTCAAAACCATCGAAAGAACGGTGTATGATACTGGAACTGATCAATTTCAAACTATTCCAGACGATGTTAATGCGCTGCCAATTGATGCGGTTGTTTTATGGGGTGGTCCTGGTGATGCCAATGGGGAATTCGACGGCGGTTTAAATGACTGGACTACATCTGGCACCGGAGGGAATGGTTCGGATGCCCTATGGTACTGGGATCAACAAGGTGATGCCAATACTGGTGCCTATTGGGGTGGCTTAGGGGCTATTGTTTCTCCTTCAGTAAGCAATGGTGCCATGGTATTCAATTCTGATTTTTTGGACAATGGAGGAACTCCAGGCAACTTCGGCAACGGGCCATCTCCGACCCCTCACAATTCAGAGTTGATTTCCCCAGCTATTGACCTAACTGGTCAATCGAATGTCGCTTTGAGCTTTTTTAGCTACTATCGGAATTTTCAAAGTTCAGTTTATGTAGCCTACTCTAATGACAATGGCGATACTTGGTCTGATAACATCCAACTTCACGGCGATGTTCCAGTTAATGAGAGGACCGCTGCCGGCCAAGAAATGTTGGTTTATTTGCCTGGCTCAGGTAACACTGACCAATTTAAGGTGAAGTTTATTTTCTCTGGAGATTACTATTTCTGGATCATTGATGACGTTGCTATTATTGAACAGCCTCGCAATGATATTCGGGTGGAAAGCATTTTCTATACTCCGTCAAGCTATGGCCAACCTCAGGTACATATCGACTCAGATGAGTTCTTTTTCCAAATGAACCTTTCTAATTATGGTTCGGCTACTCAAACTAATGTACAGTTAGCCGCAAAGATTTTTAATTCAGCCAATAATTTAATTCATGAGGAATACTTTGTGATTGATGAACTTGCACCCAACATCATTGATTCGACATTCGAATTCGATAATACTTATTTCCCTGCTGGATTACCTGTTGGAGTCTATAGCATGGAATATTCAGTAACCTCTGATTCCACTGACCAATGGGAAAGTGATAATAGTGAAAATACTATTTTCAGGGTTACAACTAACGTATTCCAAGCAGAAACGGGAAACACTGATTTTGCAGGCGGAAATGGAGTGGCAGGATTACCAGCTTGGGATTTGGGGAACTTGTACCATACAGGCTCCGATTTCTTGGGTCAACAATATGTTGGTACCTCCATTTCTTTTGCTCCTTTCGATTTTTCAGATGCCAATTCCTTGCAGGGCAAATCAGTTATCATTGCATTGTTGGAAGTAACCGATGAATTTGATTTTAATGATGACAATCAATTCTTTGATGATCCTAACCTCATTCCGGTTGGCCTAAGTCAATTAACTTTCACGAACCAAATCAATGGCAGTACCGTAACCGTTGATTTGGAAGAAGGAACCGGAGTCGGTGGTCCAGTCTTATTAAAAGAGGATACAGACTATTTTGCAATGATTTCTTATCCTGATTCTACCGGAAATATTTTCAACAGTGAATTAGATTATGGAGACAACCGGATCAATTTTGTGGCTTATAATGGCAGTTGGTTCAATGGATTTACAAATTCCACTGATGTTCCACTGATCCGTCTAAATGTTTCTATTTACAATTCTACAGATGAGAAACCACTACCTGAATCAGCTTTGAACATCTTCCCAAATCCAGTAAGTGATCAACTGTCTGCTAATTTCGACTTGGAAGCTGCCACCAAAGCAACGGTAACCATTTCTGATGTTTCGGGTAAATTGTTGATGATGAAGGAATACGACAATTTAGCTTCCGGTACCTTGCAGTACAATACCAGCCAATATGCGAATGGCGTTTATTTCATCCGTTTGGCTACACCAGAAGGCACACGGACTATCAAATTCGTGGTACAGAAATAACCTGATATTTTTCTGGTTTAATTAAAAAGGAAAACCCGCCTTGCAATGGTAGTTGCAGGGCGGGTTTATTTTTTCCCAGTCAAATTCCTTAGCTTGCGGCAAAAACCAGTTTCATGCAAGACAGACGAAAATTTCTGCGCCAAATTACCAAAGCCTCTGCCACGATATTTACCTTGCCTTTTTTCCAAACAAGTAACGGGCAGTCTTTGCTGCAGTCATTGGAGGATAAAAAATTCCAAACACCTTCCGAAGCCGCTCAAGATGAAGACTTTTGGAACCTGATTCATCAAGCTTACACCGTCTCAGCAAACCTAATCAATCTAAACAACGGTGGCGTTTCCCCACAACCACTTATTGTGCAAGAAGCTGTTGAACACTACAATCGCCAAAGCAATAAAATGCCATCCTATTATATGTGGCGCAATTTGGATAAAGGAAGAGAGCCACTCCGGATGAAGTTGGCAGAATTGGCTGGCTGTTCGCCCGAAGAATTGGCCATTAACAGAAACGCATCAGAAGGATTGGAGACCGTTATTTTTGGTCTTCGCCTAAAACAAGGTGATGAAGTAGTCTTGACCAAACAAGACTACCCGAACATGATCAATGCATGGAAGCAAAGGGAAAAACGGGATGGCATTGTCCTCAAGTGGTTGGATTTTGATTTCCCAATTGAAAACAAACAAGAAATAGTTGATCGATTCAAAAATGCTTTTTCCCAAAAGACCAAAGTCGTCCAAATCACGCATATTATTAATTGGATGGGGCAAATCCTGCCTGTGAGAGAAATTGCGGATGAAGCAAAAAAAATGGGCATTGAAGTTTTGGTAGACGCAGCACATTCATTTGCCCAGTTGGATTATAAAATCCCAGATTTGAACTGTGATTATTTGGGCACAAGCTTGCACAAATGGCTATGTGCCCCATTTGGTTCAGGCTTGTTGTACGTCAGCAAGGAAAAAATTGAGAACCTTTACCCACTAATGGCTGCCCCAGACCCCGAAAGCGATGATATCAGAAAGTTTGAAAGTTTGGGGACACGGTCTTTTGCCATTGAGCAGGCGATCGGAGAGGCCATCAATTTTCACCAAATGATTGGTATTGAAAGAAAGCAGGCAAGGCTTCATTATCTGAAAACATATTGGACACGGAAGGTTTTGGAATTGCCAGGTGTCACTATTGGTACTTCTCTGAAACCGGATTTTTCCTGCGGGATTGCTTTGCTGCAAGTAGATGGGCATGAACCAACTGATGTCGAGGGTTTTCTGTTTAATAAATTCAAAATCCACACAGTAAGTATCAACTGGGAAAATATACATGGGGTTAGGGTTACGCCGAATGTATATACCCGACTCCTTGATCTTGATCGGTTATGTTTAGCCTTAAAAGAACTGACCACTTAATTTTCAAACAACAAACGAACAAACAAACAATAAGAAATCGAAAAAAGTAAACTGATATCAGTGTGCAAGAACTGGCAAATTAATAATCGCTTCCGTCTAGGTTCAATAATTTATTAATTTAATATTCCTCGCTATTTTTTCTGTTTCCAAATACTTATTCTTAAAAAATGCAAATTACCAGAGACACAGTCGTATCAGTCCACTACCGCCTCCAACGTGACAATCCTGAAGGAGAATTAATAGAGGAAACATTCAATGGCAACCCATTGACCTTTCTTTTTGGTGTGGGACAAATGATCCCTGATTTTGAACAGAACTTAGAAGGCAAAATGGTTGGGGACAAACATGCTTTTGGAATAACCAGTGAAAATGCCTATGGCCCTGTCAACCAAGATGCAATTGTTGACCTACCAATTGAGACCTTTATTATAGATGGTAAATTAGCGGAGGATCTTTTGGTGGTTGGCAAAACCATCCCTATGTCGGATAACCATGGTAGTCAGCTAATGGGGACTGTCAAAGAGGTGAAGAAAGAAAGTGTGAAGATTGATTTTAATCACCCAATGGCAGGGCAGGATCTGTTTTTTACAATCGAAGTTTTACAGGTAAGACCAGCGACGCAATCGGAGTTAGAGCATGGACATGTTCATGGTCCGGGCGGCGAGCATCACTAACAACCTCTTTTGTTTAGTCAGCCTGCTATCATTTTTCTGATTATTAACAAGATGGGAAAGCCTTTGCTGTGAAAATGATTCTCCTTTAGGTCGCCTAAAGGTTTCAGGCCATTATATTTGCGGCCAAATTTAAAATCAACTAATTTTTGCTTTTATCGGCAAGCATTCTATTCCATATTTTTTATGAAAAAAACAATACTGTTTATCCTTCCATTGCTATTATTCTCACTTGGGTTAGCAGCCCAAAAAGGGGGGACTGTCAGGGGCAATGTATACGATGTTGAAACAGGAGAGCCTATCCTTTTTGGTACTGTTCTGCTTTCAGGGACGACGATCGGTACCAATACCGACGAAAATGGATTTTTTTCCATCGGAGGAGTGCCAGCCGGCAATTATACCCTCGTGGCAACTTATATTGGTTATGATAGCGTAGGTGTTGCTGTCACAATTAGGGAAGGAGGCATTGTTTCCCAGAATTTGATGATGAAGCAAAACAGTATCCAATTGGGTACTGTGGAATTGTCAGCCCGCAAGGAACAGGCAAAAACAGAAATTCAAATCTCCAAGGTTACAGTTTCGGCCAATCAAATAAAAGCATTGCCAAGTGCAGGTGGACAAACGGATTTAGCGCAATACCTTCCCGTTTTACCAGGGATCATATCAACGGGAGACCAAGGCGGACAAATTTACATCAGGGGTGGTTCGCCAATTCAGAATAGGATTATGATTGATGGAATGACCATTTATAACCCATTTCACAGCATTGGTTTTTTCTCTGTTTTTGAAACAGAAATTATCAGAACGGTGGACGTTTTGACGGCCGGGTTCAATGCGGAATATGGAGGTAGAGTCTCCGCCATTATTGATATCAAAACAAGGGAAGGGGACAAAAAGAGGTTGTCAGGTCTGTTGAGTGCCAACCCATTCCAGGCCAAAGCTGTGCTGGAAGGGCCCATCAAAAAATTTAAAGAAGGCTCTGGCTCAAGTAGCTCTTTTCTTTTTACGGCCAAGCACTCATATATCAATGAAACTTCCCCGTTCCTTTATTCTTATGCTGTTGACACCTCCTTGTATGTGCTGAGTGAAGACCCAAATATTTCGGATAAGGACAAGGAGCGACTTCCATTTAAATTTACAGATATATACGGCAAATTTTCCTTTCAAACGGAAAATGGCAGTAAGCTAAACCTTTTTGGTTTTAGCTTTAATGACCGGGTAGACTACATTGGCGTTTCGAGCCTTGATTGGAAAACTTTTGGTGGAGGTGCTAATTTTACTTTGATCCCTCCAAGTTCAAACCTCGTTATCGGAGGTACCATTGCCTATTCCAAATATGATATCGAACAACAGGAAGCAGAAGGTGACCCACGTTCGAGCAGCATTTCAAGTTATAATGTGGCGTTGAATTTCACTTATTTTGGTTTGAAAAATGAAATCAAATACGGTTTTGACATCAGTGGCCTTGATACCAAATTTGCTTTCAAAAACTTTATTGGAAATACCATTGACCAAAACAGCAATACGCCTGAGGTGGCAGGTTTTGTTAAGTTCAAACAGATTTTTGGCAATTGGATATTAGAACCAAGTTTGCGTTTGCAACTTTATCCTTCGCAGTCTTCCACCAATATCGAACCTCGTTTTGGTGCTAAATACAATGCTACCGATTTCCTTAGATTCAAAATGGCTGGGGGGCTTTATTCACAAAACCTGATTGGCTCCGTCAACGAACAAGATGTGGTAAATCTATTTGTAGGATTTCTAACCGGGCCAGAAGAGCAAGTTTTTAATCCCGATGGAACAGTTGCCGATCACCGTTTGCAAAAAGCGGCTCATGGAGTGGCAGGGTTTGAAATAGATTTGACCAAAAAACTCGAATTGAATGTGGAGGGTTACTACAAAGAATACCGCCAATTAATACAGATCAACCGCAATAAATTAGATCCACAAGATCCCGATTTTGTAACTGAAACGGGTGATGCATACGGAGGGGATTTTTCGTTGCGGTATGAAGATAAAAAGTTTTTTGCCTGGGCCACCTACTCTTTGGCTTACGTAAAAAGGGATGATGGTCGGCAAGTTTATCCAACCATTTTTGATCGCCGCCACAATTTGAACCTTTTGGGTACCTATAAATTTGGTAAAAGGTGGGAAGCCGCAGCACGGTGGAACATGGGAACGGGCTTTCCTTTTAGCCTGTCGCAAGGCTTTTTTAATGAAACCATTTTTAATGATGGATTGGATACTAATCCGATCACGGGGAATCCTAATAACCTCGGTACCATACTGGACGAAAAAAGAAACCGGGGACGTTTGCCAGCCTATCATCGGTTAGATTTATCCCTCAAAAAGACCTTTGAAATATCGAAATATTCGGAGTTGGAACTCGTCGCAAGTGCAACCAATGCTTACGATCGGGCCAACATTTTTTACTACGACCGGATTCGGAACCAACGGGTCAATCAATTGCCGATCATGCCGAGTTTAGGAGGAACCTTAACTTTTTAAAAAAATCGAAGCCCGGAACGCTCTTCCGGGCTTCGATTTTTACAGCTTTTCTTACTTTCGCCGCTGTAACTAATTCGCAGAAAGCAAATGCCTTTCTCCTTTATTTTCAAAACCATCAAAACATAATAAATGAATCTTCACGAATACCAAGGAAAAGAAATGCTAAAAAGCTACGGAGTACCGATCCAAGAGGGGATTGTAGCAACTACATTGGAAGAAGCGGTAGATGCGTGGCATAAAATACGCGAGCAAACAGGGACAGAGTTCACTGTCGTAAAAGCGCAAATTCATGCAGGTGGCCGTGGAAAAGGCGGAGGGGTAAAAGTGGTCAAAGACCTTGATGGGTTGAAAGAAAACGCAGGCAAAATTTTAGGCATGATGCTCAAAACTCCCCAGACACCCGGTGGCATGGAAGGCCCTGGGAAATTGGTGAGGAAAGTCTTGATTGCGGAGGACAGCTATCGGCCAGATTTTGCTGCATGTAAGGAATATTACATTTCCATTTTAATGGATCGGGGGCGCAAATGCAACGTCATCATTTATTCCACCGAAGGTGGAATGGACATTGAAAAAGTGGCAGAGGAAACACCTCATTTGGTGCACAAAGAATTCATCGACCCTGAACAGGGGCTGCTTCCATTTCAGACCAGAAAGATTGCTTTTAATCTTGGATTGAGCGGTGCTGCTTTCAAGAACATGGTCAAATTTATCCAAAATCTTTACAAGGCATTTTTGGGATCGGATGCTTCGCTCTTTGAGATAAACCCATGCCTCAGGACACCCGACGACCGCATCGTTGCGGTCGATTGCAAAGTTTCCTTGGACGACAATGCCCTTTACCGCCATAAAGAATTGGCTGAAATGAGAGACACTGATGAGGAGGACCCGACTGAAGTCGAAGCTAAAAGCTTTGACCTCAATTATGTAAAATTGGATGGTAATGTCGGCTGCATGGTGAACGGGGCCGGACTGGCCATGGCCACGATGGACATTATTAAATTGTCTGGAGGCGAGCCTGCCAATTTCCTTGATGTCGGTGGTACCGCTGACGCCAAGAGGGTAGAGCAAGCTTTTCGGATTATTTTGAGAGACCCTGCTGTCAAAGCTATTCTAATCAATATTTTCGGAGGGATCGTTCGGTGCGATAGGGTAGCGCAAGGGGTCGTTGATGCCTACAAAAATATGGGCAACATCAATGTGCCGATCATTGTCCGTTTGCAGGGCACTAATGCGGACATTGCCAAAAAAATCATCGATGAATCAGGCCTTGAAGTAAAATCAGCCATCCTGTTACAGGAAGCAGCTGATAAAGTCAAAGAGGTGCTTGCCTAAATAGTTGTTGCATAAAAAAAGCCCGGTTTCAAGATCTTGAAACCGGGCTTTTTTTTTACAGTGCTTATCCAAAAAACAGATAGTAACGTTTGTAAAATAACTTTCCATAACTTCAGGAGTCGACGTTTTTAACGTCGAAATTTATTACTGAGAATCAATCTTTTATCTTTGAATTCCGATGTTCAAAACATCGGATCTCGTAACAAAATGGTGAAATTGTTTTGACCATTGTTTTTTTAAAAATAGGAGAGAAAAAATAGGATAATCACAATCACTACTGCTACTACCACGATCGTATTAAACGAGCTCCACTGATTTCGATATTCATTAAAAAGCAACTCCACACAGTCCAGCCATTTCAATCCCCTGACCGTCCCTTCATAGCCCATCATGAAATATTTCCTTTTACCCTTTCTACTCTGATCGCCGTGTTTTTTTAGGATAAAAAATTGGGCATTCAAAAATGCTAATTCATACAGTTCACTTCGGTTGGGGTCTCCACCTTTGCCACCACCGCCTTGCTCGATGATCATTTTGTTGGTTTGGTCCAACAGCCTCCAACGTCCTCGGCTCACATTTCCATCAACAGATTGGAGGTATTCGCCACCTTCATTAAAAAAATGCAAAACGACTTCCTGAAAACCGGGGTCATCCCGGATTTCTTGCCACGGCTTTCCGCCTTCCATGATGTAAAACTTGGTCTCCCTCAAATCCTCGCTGAGCGGCCGGATGCCGGGCAACATTTCATCTAAATACTCATCCAAGGATTGTTTCTCTGGAAGGTTTAGCTCGAAGGTCTGATCGATATTTTGCAAAGGGTTATCCATGCCGCTTTCTGATAAATTTTAGGGCAAATATAACATACGAGAAGTATGGAGGAAACACTTTTTAGAATTCACTGTTGCAAGCCTGTGGATGCTCTACATTTTGGCCTCACGAACAAGCCAATATTTTCATTGCTTTGCGTTTGTTGGATGTGGTATCGTTCGGACAATAAGCTCTTCTGTAGGTTTGACGGTAGAGAGAAACTTTTGGCAGCTAACTGCGTCTGAATAATTGTCCACAATTTCAAAATCAAATTTCACTTAATGGAGATTTCCCCCAAATATATCTTCCTTTTATTGCTGGCATTTTTAACTGAAAACCTTCTTGCACAAAAGTATTTCACGTGGACGGATGAGCTGAAAACAGCGTATGCCCAGACGACCTCGCTACGTTTTAAAGCCGCTGAAAAATCATTGCAGCAAGTGGCGGATTCTGACCCGGACAACCTGCTCAGACTACACGTTGAAAACTACCTTGACTTTTTTAAAGTCTACATCAACGAAGAAAAGAGTGAATTTGAATTATTGGAAAAAAACAAGGACCGCAGGTTGTCTGAAATCGAAAAATATGGTGACAAAAACTCTCCATATTATCTCTATTTACAAGCGGACATCAGGCTACAATGGGCACTCGCCCGACTGAAATTTGAAGAGTACGCAACAGCGTTTTTTGAAACAAATAAAGCCTATAAGCTACTCTCCGAAAACGTCAAAAAGTTCCCTGATTTTTTACCTAACAAGAAAGACCTTGGCATCCTGCATGCAATGGTAGGGACAATTCCAGATAATTATAAATGGGCCATCGATTGGTTTAGCAGCTTGGAAGGAACGATCGACGAGGGCAAGGGGGAACTGGAAGAAGTTATTGAATTTGCCAAAAATCATGATTTTATTTACGAGGAAGAAATTTACGTGTATTATGCCTACCTGATGTTGCATTTGGACAATGATAGTGAAGCGGCTTGGCGGATCATCAACACAGCCAATCTATCACCAAAGAAAAACCCAATGGCCTGTTTTCTAAAAGCCAACGTGGCCATGCGAACGGACCGAGGAGATGAAGCCATTTCTATTTTGGAAAATAGGCCGCTTGGCGCAGAATTCCACCCATTCCCTTATCTTGATTACATGCTGGGCATTGCGAAACTCCAAAGATTGGACGAAGATGCCAGCGTCTACTTATTGCGTTTCATCGAGCATTATCATGGTAGGAACTTTATAAAAGATGCCTACCAAAAATTAGCGTGGTCGCATTTGATTTTGGGAAAAAAAGATGCCTATCACTCCTACATGGAGCTTTGTAAAACAAGGGGAAATACAGTCGTCGGAAGTGATCAAAGTGCAATGAGTGAAGCGACTAAAGGGGAGATTCCTTCCATAGAATTATTGAAAGCCCGCCTGTTATTTGATGGGGGGCGCTTCGACAAAGCTTATGCGCTTTTGAAGGACAAGCAGTCTTCTGATTTTTTTTCCCAGAAAAACCGCTTGGAATACAATTACCGCTTAGGAAGGATTTTACAAAAGCTGGGTCGCCCCGAAGAGGCATTGGGTTATTACCAAAAGACCATTGAAATGGGCAGTAAGGAGCCTTGGTATTTTGCGTGTAGGTCAGCTTTGGAGCAAGGGATCATTTACGAAGAAATGGGCCAAAAAGCAATGGCAAAGAAAGCTTACAGCAATTGTTTGGACATTTCACCAGAAGACCACAAAACTGGTTTGCACCAACAAGCGAAAGCTGGATTAAGAAGAATAAAAAATTAAGCGGAACATATTTGTTTTTGAAAAACTAATTCTGCTATATTTGCGCCCGCATTTCAGAAAGTTAAAATGTGAATTAAAAAAATTGGCGCGGTAGCTCAGCTGGTTAGAGCGCGTGATTCATAATCCCGAGGTCGGCGGTTCAAGCCCGCCCCGCGCTACAAAAAAGCCCTGCTTGGAATTCCAGGCAGGGCTTTTCAATTTTCGCAATTTGACAAGCGATTACATCGCCTCCCTATTCTTTTTCAAATACCCTTGCTCCATCAATTCAAACATCGCTTTTAAGCTATTCTTGTTCGGATCATTCGTTTCCAAAATAAAATCGGCTCCATCTGCATTTACGTTAAATCGGATGTCTTTGAAAAACTGGGTAGGCAGATCGCCCATTTCTTTCTCAATTGATTGGAAATCGAACCAACCGGCCATCGTCTGGTTGTCGAAATGTTGGAGGGCATTGGTCACTTTATCGCCACCAAGGCTCAGTTTCCCATTTTTGATTTGTTGCAACAATTCTTCCTTGGGAGAGTAGATCAGCATTTTTTCATGGTGGAGGAATTTGCCCATTCCCTTATTGATTCGGATGGAAAAATCCTCGCCACCCAAGGCCAGTACATTATAAATGCCCGATTCCACTTCTTTCAATTTTTTGTCCGCCACAGCTTTGTCGAGCATGGCCTTAGCTTTATCATCGTTTTTGAGGGCGAGTGCGGCAATGAAGTTGCCATCTTCCATGCTGTTGGCAGAATAGGCAGCGATCATCATATCGCCGTTCAAGGTTTCCAAGATTTCTTTTCGTTCAAACCCCGCAAAATCGTTTAGCACGAAATCGGCATATTCCTTTGTTTGGGGGCGCTCGCTGAGGAATTGGTCCATCCCCCTGAAATTGAGGGCGCCGCACATGGCAAATAACAAGTCATTGGTTGGCAAGACTTTAGAGAAGTCCGTGTCAGACTCATCTTTGAAGAAGCGGCCAAGAAACCCCCTGCCCAGTTCTTTATTTAGGAAAAAATCGGAATGGCCGACGAATTTCCCATTTTCAAAATCACCGTAGCCGTGAATGAAATTATCCTTTAAAGCGTCTGCATCCACATCGATCATATTCAAAGCCATCCCCGCAGCAGGATTGTCCGCAAGGGTATTGGAGGACATCCAAGTGATCAGGTCGTGATCAGAATTTACAGCTTTTGCAAAGTTGCTGTTATTGGCAACGGATTGATCGGCATCCAATTCGAAGAGCATTCTGGCTTTGGCTTCTACATCAACGTCGGGGCTGTTGGAGAAACTGAGGGTCATTAATTTATCATCCCAAACCATAACGGCATCATTTCGGCTGTCTGGAGCACAAACATTCAGGCCATTTTTCTTTTCAAATTTCATGTCAGCCGCAGCAACCAGTTTTTCAAAATCCGAAGAATTGGAGAGCGGGACTAAAATATGGGTGGTTACCTGTTCAGGGTCATTTTTATCTAAATCGGTCGACATGTAGATTTTGCCATTGAGGTCGACCCCAGATTTTACCGGGTCTTTTAAAGCCGCAGCGATAACGGGGCTTTGCTTGGTGGCCTTCCCCACCATGTCCTTGAAAAACTCCATATCCTTGATGGATTCAAAATCTGCTTTTTTCATCAGCCGCTGTAAGTCAATTCCCGTGACCGAGGTGGCATTGGCAGGGATATAGGCGGCAGTTCCAGTCACAACCATGTCCTTTTTACAACCAACTAAAAACAAACAGCCCAATAAAATAGTACAAGCTAAATTTTTTAAATATTTCATGTTATAAATGTTTTGAAAGGTGATCTGATAATCGCTTTGAAACTTAAGCAGGTAGGTAAATGGTTTTTTGTTTTAAATCCAAACCCCGATTCGCCCGCTTATTCTGTTAAGATTTTATTAACGACCTAAGGACGCCCTAAAATAACTGGTAGTTACAAAGGAATCCAAAAACCTGACACAATGGCCTTAATCATAGATCAAGGAGCCCTTTGCTTAGATGTTTTAGGAAAATTTGGTTTTTAGAAACCCCACTAAAGGAATGAATGACCTCGATTTTAGAAACCGTATTTATTCTTGCAACGCATTAAATAAAGCACTTTCACTTATTCCCACCCATCATATTATACTTTCCTTTTCTCTATCTTTGAGCCTTCTTATAAAAATCCAAACATGCAGACAACCGAACAGGAAGTAACCGTCAAGACAGCTCAGCAATTGGGTTTGAGTGATGGTGAATTTGAGGAAATAAAAAAGTTGTTGGGAAGGGAACCCAACCTAACAGAGTTGCGCATTTATGCCGCTTTGTGGTCTGAACAATGCTCTTTTAAAAATTCCATCAAATGGCTTAGGACGTTACCAGCGGATAGTAAACAGTTATCGGCAAATGGCTACGGGGATAACATTGGTTTGGTTGAAATTGGAGATGGAATAGTCTGCACTTTTAAAATAAATCCACACAATCATTCCGAAGAGATAGCATCTAATCACCAAGCTGCATCATCAAGTGCAAACGGAATTCACTGGGATATTTTATCCAATGGGGTTCGACCAATCGCTGCTCTAAATTATTTTCAATTTGGAAATCTAAGTTCAAAACAGAATCAAGATGCTTTAAAAAATGTGGTAAAAGAATTTGCTGACCAAAGCAATGGTTTGGGTTTGCCAACAGTGAGAAGCAAAGTGTCTTTTCAAGACAGTCTTCGGCAAAGTATTATTGTTAATACAATGTCGGTTGGACTTGTCACCAGCGGGGAATCTTTTCCTTCAGGTGTTAATGAGCCTGGTAACCCGGTCTTTGTTGTTGGGGCAAAAAATAGCAAGGATGATTTATCTAATGCTTTTACAGATGAAATCAGGGAAAGTCGTTCTGGTGGGTTATTAACTGCAAAACTCCTTTTGGAAGCTACTCTGGAAGCTACAGAGACAGATGCAATAGTTTCATTTCAAAAAATTGGGTTTGCTGGTTTGGCCTGCTCCTCAGCTAAAATGTGTGGCAATGCTGAAACGGGGATGGTCATCGATTTGGATAAAGTCACATTTCCGAAGGATAAAATGAATGTTCGGGATATTCTATTTTCCGAAAACGAAGAAAAGCTGTTATTGACGGCAGTCAAGGGAAAGGAGCAACTACTCTTCGAGATTTTTGAAAAATGGGAACTCGAATGTGTGCAAATTGGAACGGTGAGCGATACTGGAAATTTAGAATATTTTTTTGGTGGCGAAAAGATTGCCGAAGTCCCGGCAAACTCCTTAGTCCCAGGCGAGGGAACTCCTGTCTATGACCAGGCGATAGCCAAACCAAGGTATTTTAATGAAATCAAACGTTTCAATTTAAGTAGGGTCAAATCACCCAAAAACATCATTGAATCGGCTAAAAAACTTTTCACCTCTCCAAATCTCACTTCCAAACGCTGGGTGTCCCAACAATTCGATAGCATGGTATTATTAAATAATTTAAGTACTAATGCCCCATCAGATGCGGATGTCCTGAGACTCAAAGGTTCTGAAAAATTGCTTGCTGTTTCCATAGATGGCAGTTCAAACTACGTTCATGCAGACCCTTATATAGGTGCGATGATCGCCGTTTCTGAAGCTGCAAGGTATATCACTTGTGCTGGGGGAGTGCCTTTAGCCGTTGCGAACTGTCTGAATTTCGGTGACCCTTACGATCCGGAAGTCTATTACCAATTTGTCAATGCGGTGAAAGGATTGGGAGAGGCATGCCGAAAATTTGATACCCCGGTTACCCATTCAAATGTCAGTTTTTATAACCAATCGGTAGAAAAAGACAAGACGGAGCCAATTTTCCCCACACCAATTATTGGCATGCTAGGCACCATCAAGGATTCGGCTCATCACACAAGTCTTCATTTTAAAGAAGAAGGCGATATGATTTATATGTTGGGAAATCTTTCCAATGATCTAGGAAGCTCTGAATATTTAAGGTCAGTTCTCAATATACCGCTTTCACCTCCGCCTGAGTTTGATTTATACGAGGAGTTTGAAATTCAAAAACATATTAGAAAACTGATCCACCAAAAAATCGTCCGTTCAGCCCACGGTGTGGGCAAAGGTGGCTTGTTTACTAATTTGATGGAAAGTGCCATTTTAAGCGACTTAGGTTTTAATATTGAAACAGTTGATACGTTTAGAAAGGATAGTTTTTTGTTTGGTGAGGGACAAAGTAGAATTGTCATTACCATTGCGCCCGAACAGGAAGATGCATTACAAAACTATTTGATTAACAACAATGTTTCTTTTTCAAAACTTGGCGAAGTTTTTGGGGACGTCGCTATCATAGATGAAGAAAATTTTGGAAGTATAAATCATTGGAAGAGAATCTATGAAGATACTTTAAGTGCAAAATTGGAAGGGTGAGCATCAATGCCATTCTCTTCATGGAAGCACTAAAATCCTGTAATCAATCAATCTATAAATAAATCGTTCATCAAAAATCCTGACTGAACATGAAAAGTTTTTTTAATCTAATTTTACTTACAACAATTGCTTTTGTATCCTATCAATGCAGCGATAGCCAAGCCAATGGTGGAGGCAGCTATGGCAGCAGCAAAAGCTTGACCATCTCTGGAAAAGTCAATGGTGCAAACGGCTTGCAAGTTTATTTTGACAAAATTGGACTTAGCCCCACAAGCGCCAGTTTGGTTCAAGGCAAAACGGACGCTACACCCACCGGAGAATTTACTTTAGACATTCCCACAACTCCCCAGGCTGGTCTTTACCGGCTCCGGTTTGGTGCTCAAAAGTAAACCTTATTTTGGATGGCACGGAATCAACATCCAGTTCAATGGCGATTTAGCCACATTGAATACCTTTCAATACCAAATTGATGGTTACCAGTTCCAACGCCTACAAGGACATAATGGTGAAATTGGTAAATCAACATTCTCTTGATGATGTCACCAATTTTGTCAATAATACACCCAACGCATTAAATGCTGTTCTGGTAGCGATCCAATCCTTGGGAGGAAACAGGTATGAATGTTTATAATGCTGCAAAGAAAGGCCAGCACCCAATATCCAGGCTTTCCTCGACTTTATCAATAGGTATGATGCATGCCAGCCGATCCAAACCATCAGGAACGACGGACGTGGTTTCCAGATGATTGCGGGGAAGAGCAACGTCGCTTCACCCCGACATCAGCCTGCCAAGCCCCGATGGAAAAAATATGCCCTTTCTGACCTGAGAGGAAAAGTGGTACTCGTAGATTTTTTGGGCCAGCTGGTGTAGAGCCTTGTAGGATGGAAAATCCTAATGTGGTAAAGGTTTATAATAAATACAAAGACAAAGGATTCACGGTTTTCAGCGTTTCTCTGAACAGTTTGGATTTGGAGCTGCAGCAAGGTATAACGGAGATAACGAAAAATTGGCTCAGGCCATTGAGGACCAAAAGAAACGTTGGGTGGACGCCATCAATGCTGATGGGCTTGTATGGGACACCCACGTAAGTGACCTGAAAAAATGGGAATGTGCACCTGCCAGGGCTTATGGCGTCAGCAGTATTCCCCGTACTTTTATGATCGATAAAAATGGAAAAATAGCTGCCATGAACTTGAGAGGCGAACAGGTAGAGGAAGTATTGTTAGAACTTTTATAGTAGCTTTTCCCTAAAAAAAACAGCCGCATTTGGATTGACTAAATGCGGCTGTTTTTTTTTACCTTAATTCCAGCGTTAGGTATGGATTTAAATGGCAAGGCAGGATTGGCTTTCGCCAATCCTGCCCCGCCAAGTTTTCTTCCCCCTGAATTTTTTCGACGGCGGTGGCGCGAAGCTGCCGCGCCGTCTAAAATGTAATGGCTGATTACCAGCTTGATAGAGTGGGTTCTAATCCAAACCTCACCTTAATTCCACCAATCCGGCATTTCTGAATTATCAAAAAGTTTACCGGCCTTCCCCTTGGGAAGTCATGATGTAAATATCTTTTTTAGAATTTGGGAAATTATTGGTGTGGGTAAAAATTATGAGAGCCCCGTTAGGCGAGAACCTCGGCTTCCAAATCATTAAACCCATCTGGTTTGTCTGTTGACAAATCTTTCTCATTTCAATTGAATCAAATCTTTAGAAAAATGTGGCTCTCCAGTTGACGGCCATCCGGCATCTCAAAACCTGTTATGCGAAGTATAAAGTATTGAATTCCCGTCCACAGAAAACACGGGTGCACCAATATTGCCTGGCACATCGGGAACAACCTCCTGTAAAGAATACCATTGTCCTGAAACAGTAGAATTCGGGATTGAAAGGGCAAATCTCCTACTGTGCGGGCGGCCACCTTGTTGCCGGCGCCTGTCCAATCAACTTCTACAAATTCCTCATTGGTCATCAATTCATAAAATAGGGTAGGGCCTGTCCCGTCAATATTGACTTTGTACAACCGGTTGCCTCTCATGTACAATAATTGGGTGCCATCGGGAGACCAAGTAAAATTCATTTGCAACTTGTAATCACTTTCAATCGGGAAGGCCGTTTCGACGAGCGTTTGATTAGATCCATCCCGGTTCATAACGAACAGCCTGTTTTCTGGGTAATTAGAATTGATGTATGCAATACGGTTGCCTAGTGGGCTAAACTTCGGTCGATAATTACTGCCATTGGTGGTCAGTTGGTAATACTCGTTGGCCACGCCGCCAGAAAATATTTCGTAAACACTGTTTTCTATTTTTGAAAAAACAAAAGAGTGGTTAGGGAAAGGGCTGGTCGAGAACTGCCAAACTTCACTAAAAACTGGATCTGCCTCACCGTCGCTGACGACTACTTGCCAAAAGTAAGTTGTGCCATACCGGAGGTCATCGACCTGCAACTTAGGTTCCGTCAACGATTCCCCGATTTGCGTCTCATTTTGCATGTTTGCATCAAACAAATAAACGTCAAAAGTCAATTCATCCTCATCGGGGTCAGTGGCATCCCAAGACAATTCTATGCTCAGTGGTTGGTCAATTGCCTCATCAATAGGAAAAGGAGAAAATGCCGCAGATGGAGGTGAATTCGAAGACAGGTTTGGTCTTAATTTTAAAATAACCGTTGTCGTTTGGTTTTCAGAAATAGTAATATTCTCCGTACTTGTGAGGAAACCCGGAAGCTCTGCTCTGACTAAGTAAGTGCCAATTTTGATCGATTCAAATTCAAAAGTGCCGTTCCCTAAAGTCAAAATTGAGCTGGTCGATGGGCTGGTCGAAATGGTCACATTTGGGGCTGGCAGGCCATCTTCTTCAAAGACAGCTTCCCCAGTCAAGGTGCCGAAAAGATCAGGTTCAACCTTGTCCTCTTGGCAGGCAACGAAGGATAGCGTCATCCCCAATATTAGTAGGTATATTTTATTCATAATCAGATCATTCTGTTTTCCCATCGGCATTAAAAATCAGTTTCTAATGGTTTTTTGTATTGAAATTTACGTTGCCCTTCTACTTTTTTACCGAAGTAAAAATTCAAACCGATATTTCCCCGCCAGTAATAGTCATTGTATTTTCCTTGCTCCATGGCATCCAATCGGTCATTGAATAAATAATTGTAATCGGCACTGAAAAACAAACCGAGGTTGTCTTTAATCATCATTTCAAAACCTCCACCAAAATGAAATTTGGAATACCACTCGTCTGAATAATCAAATCTGGTAGCGCGGTTTTGGGTAATGACGCCGAGACCTCCTTTCAAAAATGGGGTAAAGCTGTCGTAAGGGAAAAAACGATAAGTCGCATCCAATTCTGCGTAGCTCACTTTTGATTGGTAAAACTTCTTTGTGGAGAGCGAACTCAGGCCAAAATGAACCCCGACACCTAATTGGGGGAAGGGTGTCAGGGTAATACCAGTTTCGATTCCCGTTTTTAACAACGGATCGGGGAAGTCTCCCTGGTATAAAAGATTAGTCGATCCAATATTCAGTGCAAAAGCACCCCGACGGTTGTCAATACTTTTTCCAAAAATGTCCGTCTTGGGAATTAATTCTTTCTCTTTTAAATATTCTTTTACTGGGCTTTCCGCCATCAAACGGGCCTCCTTTGGTGTCCATAAATTATCAAGGATTCCTTCGACCACCAAACTCATCACTGCCTTTTCAATGGCTTCTGTCACGGCCATTTCAGAGGGTTCGTTGTAGGTGAAACCAGTTTCGATTTCCAGCAGCCTGCTAAAGCGGACAAACTGAAAAAGCCCCGCATCAATTTGTTGGGAAAGGATTGTTTTAGAGGTATATACAGTTTTTAAGATTTTACCATTGCTGGTGGAAACAGCCCTCAAATAGACAGTAACCCTATCTTGACGGTACTGGCTGGATCCTCCAACGCCAAAATAGCGAAGTCCTGCACCTCCTGTCACCACATTGGCATCGTAGGAAATAATACCTCCTTCGAGCATGACGCCTGCGTAGAGTAGGGGAGGCAACAATTGGTTGTTCTCATTTTCAGAAGCATCGGACGTATTAAACTGGGCACGGCTGGAGCGGATGATTTTTCTTTCGTTAAGGAGGTTGCTGACATTTTCCCGCTCAATGGGAATGAACCAGCCCGAATCATCCAATGCTTTCAGTAAAATACTGGTTGCCCCTTGGGTTACTGCGGTGCTCCAACTGGTTCCGTTTTGGGTAGGTTTGTATTGGCCCGTCTGATCCCTGAATTTATAAACAGCCACTACGATCTTGTCTTTCGGTTCGGGCAAATTTTTCAAATCGAGCGTGCTCTGTGTTTCCTCTCCTAATCTCGCCTTGTTTTGTTGGATGGGCTGGACTAAGTAAGAGCCACATCCATTGCTGACAAGGAATAAGGAAAACAAGACAAAGACCGTTAAGGGCCGGTGTAAGTTTTTCATGTTAAATAGCTTCTGCAAAAAATGTTAAGACTGTAAAACAGGGGATGCCTTAGCCCCATGGAATGGAACTAAGGAAGGGGAGGGTAGATGTCAAGAAAAAAAAATAGGGGCAAAAAAATAATTGGGTGCCCCTAAAAAAATGGGATAACAATTTGTGTCTGTTCGCCTTGAGCTAAATCGAAAACCGTTATGGTCAACCCTTCTAAAGTGGTAGCCACATCAATTTGGAAATCGCCTAGTTCATAAGTACCATCGGTAAAACCATCTTCGCCAAATTGAGTGGTAATGATTTCCCTTGATATTTGATTGAGCAACAGGTTGTTAAGGCTTTGGGTAAATGACTCCGCAGATGTTCGGTTTGACCCAAATGAAACTTGGTTCGGGTCTTTGGTTAGGTCTTGGATTTGGGCGGAACTTAATAGCCAATTATAGTTGAAAGTATCTCCACCAAAGGCTGGGTTTTTAGGTGTATAAACAAAGTCTTGCGCCATTAGCTGTGAAGAAAAAAACAGGCAATTAAGGGTAATTATCAATTTAAAAAAGGTGCTCATAGTCTTTGTTTTTTCTGAAATTAGTAAATACCGCTTCCGATCAAATCGTCTCCTTCAATAACGGAATGGTTATTTGGGTCGGTCAAATAATTTTCAAGTAGCCCAACTAATTGACCCGCCAAATCTTCAATCACTTCTGTCTGAGGCCGCAAGTTTAGCTGGGTTATTGTTTTGTCATTTACCTCAACCACCACCACAGAACCAATTCCAATTCTTGCGGGCATTTCTCGGATGGTGATGGTCTGTCCGTGCGCATCAATTTGCAAGGTGGACCAGTTTCGGTAAAAGGTTTCGTAAAAATCACGAGCCAGCTTAGAACGGGTTTCATCGAGGATTAGCCCATCTATTTCAAGCTCAATAAAATTACTTTTCGACCTATTGTCTTTTTGATGTGTGGGTGGATCAGTCGGCGGCGGTACCACAGCTACTATTTTTTGCTGTGGCGGGGGGGCATCTATCTTGTCAAAAGCAAGTAATTCATTTTCTTTGGTCAGTAGTGACAAATGGATGTATTCAAAATCTGCATCCTTAATAGTGAAAATCGCTTTGGTCAAAAGGGTAGTGATATTTGGCAATGCTAAGGTTTGGGCTTTTTGGATATCCGGCTCTTTCCCCCTTAATTTCAAAACGGCTTCGTAGTTGAAATAAACCGGTGAACTTGTATTATTTCTGCACCATCCAACAATTATTTTTTTTCCATCCACTTCCTGCGAATCAAGCCACACTTGGTATTTCTCCAACTGCTGGGCTGAAAGCGCAGGCCAAAAACCTACACTGAGGAAAAGAAAGCAGACAAAAAATTTCTTCATAGATAATAACATTTGTCAGTGAAGGGTAATTTCCCCTGCCGACAAATATTAGTATCCAGTCTCCCGGATGATAACTTTTAGGCCATTGCCTATTTGTCGGACTTTAAATTCGCTGTTGTTCACGGCTTCAATGACGGTCTGTATTTCATTGTCGTTGCCAATTTGAATCATTTCAGAATAGATTTGATTACTCTGAATCAATTCTTGATTGACTGTATTCCCACTGCCTTGCTGAATGGTAACCAGTTTATTGCCCTCTCCAGTATTTATTAATTCAAACAAGTTCAAGTCGCCTTGTTGAATGAGAGCCAATTGGTTATTTTGCCCATCCTGCGTAATCAGTGCAATGTTCCAGTCACCACTTTGCAAGGCCCTTGTCAGGTTACCAAAATTTCCATTTTGAACTTGAATCAATTCCAATTCATTGGAATTGCCAATCTGTTGGATAAAGGCATCATTGCCAGTTTCTGATAAGTTGATATCAAGCAGTTCAGCCGGTTGCAGCAACAGATCCTGCTCGTGAAGCAACTGCGCTTCAACAGTAAAGGCCAGCAAAAACAAAAACACAATTGCCATTGCAATGCGCTTGATATGAGTCAGCTTCACGAGTGAGGAATTAAAATTTAAAAATGGGAAATAATACAGCCATATTGCTAAAACAAGTCCGAAGGGGAGAAGCATTCTTCTCCATCCTTCGAACTTAGCGAGTCTTAACCAGAAAGCTGATTTATTAATCCCTGTATCTTATCACAAGAAGAAAAAATCTTCTTAGTTGTTTGATTGAGTGACCACAGCAGAGTTATTGTTACCAACTTGATTGATGATGTTGGTATGCTCATTACCCGTCTGTGCGTTGATTGCATCGTTTGTATTTCCTTCTTGGTTGATAGAACTTGCATTCAAATCACCTTGCTGCACTAAGAGGATGCTATTTCCATTTCCAGTCTGAATCAACCGAGGGTCAGTGTCTGAGCCAGCAAAGTTGTTGCTGCCGTTTTGCAAAACATTAATGTCGTTACCATTACCTTCGACCATGGCGCTTACATTATTGGAAATGCCGTTTTGAGTAATAATGTCAACGTTTCCGTCACCGATGACACTGGTTCTGGCAAACTGGTTTTCACCATTTTGAGCTTGAGTGCTAAGGTTGTTGCTACCATAAATGATGCTTTCGGCTACTTGGTTTGAAACACCTAATTGTTGTTGAATTGACCTGTTGTTATTGCCTTCTTGAAAAATTAGCGCCCGGCTATCATCAGTCTGAAGGTCTTGGTTAGCGATATTTCCTCCACCTTCGGTTGAAATTTCAACTCGGTTATTATTGGCTTGGATTTGAGAAACAGCTTGGTTGCCATCTCCAACTTGTTGGATGAAAATCAGGTTGTCAGAACCAGAAACTTGATTGTCGATGGTGTTGGTGTTGCCATTTTGACTCAAAGAAAGGTCGTTGTTACTACCTTCGTGAATGATCAAGTTTGAGTTTTGAGCACCAGTTTGAGTTACATTTGTTGAGTTGCCATCGCCCCTTTGTTCAAGGTTATTCATATTGCCTTGTGCAATACTAAAACCAACAAAAATGAATAAAGCTGAGAACAGTGTGAATGATCTTTTCATGGTAATGCTTTTGAAATTGTTTAATGAGTAAGTTTTGATTATTTGATAAAAGCAATGAGAATATTGCGGAATGCAACTTTAGCATTGCCTTTGAATCCAATTTCTTGACAGTGAACAAAAAGTAGGTTAATCTTCCTTTGGTTGGGAGGTAGTTGATGGAATTTGAAATCCTAGCAACTTAATAAGCGTTGAGACCAGATAAATTAATGACCGATTGATTTTAGTTGAAGCTTACAAAGAATGTTGTTTTCTGAAGTTGTGTGGCAAAGGTAATTAGCACCATCATATCCAACCTATAGTCAATTTACGTATTTGTCCCTTACGTATTACTACGTAAGAAATGAAATTTATGAAAATTATGATTTTAAAACTAATTGATTCACAACTATTTAAGGCAGGAGACAATACCTCATTGAGAGAAGTTTTGCATCCCAAAAATCTTCCAATTAACTTACCTTACAGTTTAGCTTATGCATTTCTCGAACCTGACGAAACTTCATTGTTGCATTCTTTGAAAGAAACCGAAGTTTACTTTATTATCAGTGGTAATGGTATCATCAAAATTGGAGCAGAAGAAAGTGAATTTGCAAAAGGGGACTGTTTGTTAGTGCCTCCCGACACCCCCCAATCAATTATTAATACAGGTAGAGAAAGGCTTGAGTTTATTTGTATTGTTTCGCCTCCGTGGACAGAGGAAGGAGAAACAATTCTTTAAGAGAAAAGAATTTGTTAACTAACTATTCTGGCAAATTTATATGGATTCTAAATGAGGCACTCGATTTAAAAGAAGTACCAAGAATTGGCAAATTGAATACATTTGCGGTTCTTATGAATATCCTTATTCTTTGTAAAAAATTCCCTTATCCACTCAAAGAAGGCGAACCAATCGCCATTTCCTATTTGGCCCGTTCCTTATATGAAGGTGGGTGCACCATTTCCCTGTTTGTCCTAAATACCTCTAAGCATTTTTTTGATCCCGCCAACTTGCCTCCAAACCATAACTTTTATCGTAAAATTTATACAGTCGAACAAAATATTGATATAACAATTAGTGGCGCTGTAAAAAGTATGATCAAAGGTGAATCTTATATTTTGTCAAGATTTGATTCAGAGGAATACGGGAAAAAATTGACAGCTATTTTAATGGAAGAACGATTTGACGTGATCCAATTGGAGACCATCTATATGGCACATTACATCAAAATTATTCGGCGGTTTTCCAACGCTGTAATTGCACTGAGGACTCATAATGTAGAACATTTGATTTGGGATAGGGTGGCTACTATGACTCGTTCTTTTTTTAAAAGAAATTATTTAAGGTATCAAAACCAGTCGCTGAAAAAGTTTGAGTTAAATAAAATTCAAGCATGTGATATTTTGACCGCCATAACAAATAAAGACCTTGAGATTTTTAGAAGTTTAGGTTTCAAAAAAGAAGGGTTGGTGGCACCAGTTGGCATAAACATCAAGGAATATGATTTAAAAGTTCCTGTAATTGATTTTAATCAAACCATTGGGTTTATTGGAGCGTTAGATTGGATGCCAAACCAAGATGGTGTAAGTTGGTTTTTAGAAAAAGTCTGGCCAGCGATTGAAATTGAATTCCCAAAAGCGACTTTTCATATTGCGGGAAAAAATACACCTGATTGGATCTTTGAAAAGAAAACGAATAAAATAGTAGTACACGGTGAGGTGGATGATGCGAAAGTGTTTATCGGCTCTCACCCAATATTAGTTGCCCCACTATTTTCGGGTAGTGGAATTAAGGTAAAAGTGTTGGAGGGAATGGCTTTGGGCAAGGTTATAATAACTACATCAATTGGAGTCGAAGGAATCCCTGCGATTCATGGAGTCCATGTTTTAATTGCAGATGATAAAACAAGTTTTATTGAGGCGATTAAGATTTGTTTTTATAATCAAGATAAAATGAAAGACATAGGTTTTCAAGCACGAAAATTTATTAAAAACAATTTTGATGCTAAAATAATTTGTAAAAACGTTTTGCATTCATATCAGCATTTAGTTGATAAACGTGCAAATAATTGAGGGTTGTTTTAAAAGAAAAATTCAACCCAAAAATACTGAAGAATAAATTATTCACTAAATAATTCAAATGTAAAATGACTAAATTACTAAAAATTTTAACCGCAATTTCACTACTCAGTATTTTTGCCTGTCAAAGTAATGACCCTAACCATATTGCACAAGAAAACCTCAAGGATGAACTGATGGTTGTTCACGATGAAGTAATGCCAAAAATGGGCGAAATTCATAAATTGAAAAAACAGCTAAAAAAACTATCTACTGAATCATCTGTTGAGGAAAATGGAAATTTGGAAGAAATAAAAAATGCCATTTATGCTTTAGAAAAAGCAGACGATGGTATGATGGATTGGATGGCTAATTTCAAGAGCCCTTCTAAATTAAGAGGTGAAAAAAGTCACGAAGAAATAATGGCTTATTTGGAAAATGAAAAAGAGAAAATAGAACAAGTTAAAAATGATATGATGACGAGCATTGAACGAGCGAAAAAACTTGTTGAAATTCACAGCACAGCTGAATAATTTTTTCAATTTAAGATCAATAACATGAAGTACATTCTTTTCATCCTTGTCATTGTACTCCAAATTTCTTGTAGTACAGAAGCACCTGATAATAAATTGCCTATTCTTGGCAATAAAGACTTTGTCGACGGAGACACCATTTATCATACAATTCCAGATTTTAGTTTTATTGATCAGGATAGTCAAATAATTACTAATAAAACGTTCGAAGGACAAGCATACGTGGTAGATTTCTTTTTTATTTCATGTCCATCGATTTGTCCAAAGACGACCAAGCAAATGCTGAGGATTCATGACAGATTTAAAAATACGGACGGCATATCATTGGTTGCCCATTCCATCGATCCTAAAAGAGATACAGTGGCTGCATTGAAAAAATATGCCCATAATTTGGATGTCTCTTCTAAAAAATGGCATTTTTTGACAGGCGACAAAGATGAATTATTGGACATTGCAGATGACTATTTTAACAGTGCATTCGAAGATGCTGATGCTCCGGGAGGTTTCGACCATAGTGGCAGATTTATTTTAGTTGATAAAAACAGACATATCCGGTCTTTTTGTGATGGGACAGATCCAGGAGATGTTGATAGATTTATGGAGGATATTCAAAAATTACTGGATGAAGACAAGAACACAAGGAAATAAAATAGCCTTTTTGGGATTGATATTGGGGAGTAGCCTCAACTTCCTATTTTTTTCGTGCGAGGATAAATCTCCGTATACTCATGGTAAAATATTGTACGAAAATTTTTGTGCCAATTGCCACATGGAAGATGGCACAGGTCTATTAAATATTATTCCACCTTTGGCCGGGGCTGACTATTTACATCTTTATCCAGAAAAACTTCCTTGCCTAATCAGGGCTGGGATTAAGGGGGATGTTTTAGTAAATGGAAAAACATATAGTACCGAAATGCCGGGTGTTCCGAAACTAACAGAATTTGAAATTACAAACGTCATTAATTATATAAATACATCTTGGGGCAATGATAATAAAATTGTAAAGCACTTAGATGTTAGGAATGCTTTGAAAGAATGTGAATAAAATATTTTAGGTTTTTAAAAACTGATTCCGAATTACGGTGTTTTTTCCAACTAAAAATTCAAAATGCACCAATTAGTTGTAATTCAAAATCTTCCAATTTCATTAGAAAAAGCTTGGGATTTCTTTTCATCACCCAAGAATTTACCATTAATAACCCCCAAAGAATTAAACCTTGTACCAACCTCTGAATTACCAGACAGAATGTACCCAGGCATTTTTATTAAATACACTGTAAAACCATTATTTGGCATTCCTACAAAGTGGGTTACAGAAATAACTCATGTTCGGGAATTAGAATATTTTGTAGATGAACAAAGAGTTGGCCCTTATAGCATTTGGCATCATCAGCATCATTTCCAGAAAATAAATGGTGGCGTAGCAATGACGGATATAATCGACTACAAAGTGCCTTATGGATTAGTAGGAAGTTTAGCGCAAAAAATTATTGTAGGAAGAAAAGTAAAAGAAATATTTGAGTTTAGAAAGAGTAAACTAATTGAATTATTTGGAGAGGTTTAATAAAAAAAAAGAGCGGCACTCAGCCGCTCCGATAAATCTCGTGAAAAAAAGCAAATTAATTTTTCTGTTTTTCGGGTCTCGAAGATTTTTTATTTAGTTTGGGTTTAACAATTGGCTCCAAATATGACTTCTTTTTAAATAACCGTTTCCTTTTTGTTGTACGTTTATTTTCCTTCGTTTGTTTTGTTTCCACGGAATTTTTATCGGCTTTTTCTTTTTTAGGCTTTTTAAGATGTTCTTTAAATATTTCATATTTCTTGTCGAAATCAAGCCCATATTTATCCGTTAAATTAACGGATACTGTTACCGCCCCGAAGAAGTACCAATCATTATTATTTGGATCGCCTCTTTCAACACCAACTGGATTTTCATTAAAAGACCCGGTTAATTCAGGCGTCCGATAAGTGAGAGCAGCTACTGTTGGTGACGTTTTTCTAAGCTCAACGACATCAGGATAGTAAGTGCTGACGTCATCTAGATAATCTGTAAATGTCTTTCTGGCGCCTATTTCAAAGCCAAAATTCAGCTTGTAAGAAATATTGAATTTCATACCCAGACCAAATGGAATGGCCATGGTATAGCGGCTATATTTTTTCCCTTCTGTTTTAAGAGGTTGAAGATCGTACCATGATCCTCGCATTTGTGCTTGAGGGTTAAAGTAGGTTAGTGCCAGCCCAGTAAAAAAATATGGGACTCCTGTCTGCTTGGCCCTAATGTTATAAGGTGAGAAGTTTACCTCTCCAGTTATTGCCAATTCAATGATCTCGGTTCTAAAATTGAGATTCCTCTCTTTGATGGCTACAGATTTAGCAAATTTGTCATCACCAGTTATTTCTCCCCTCAAAAGAGAAGCTCTTGCAGAAAGGTATTTGGTGAAATTATATTTTCCGTATGCCCCAAGCAAAGGCGAAGGTCTCGCCTCTAAGTTTCTGCTCGCTTAGC
The DNA here is from genome assembly GCA_041392505.1 of Saprospiraceae bacterium. Lineage (GTDB taxonomy): Bacteria > Bacteroidota > Bacteroidia > Chitinophagales > Saprospiraceae > UBA6168. The sequence goes on from JAWKLX010000012.1 coordinate 71,642, forward strand.
TCTCCTGAATAATTGGATAAACCTATTTTTCTTTGAAAGATTAAAAACTTATTTTAAATTAATTTAAATATTTATTATAAATAAAGAAATAAATATAATTTTTAATTTAAATTTTATAACAATTTCTTTCAAAGGAAAAATAACATTTTTTTAAAATTTAATAAAATCAAGAATTTAAAATTTTTCAATGTGTCCAAAATCTAAATAAAATGACAATTAATGTTTTTTTAAAATAATACATTTTTATTAGTTAAATTGATTTTTTACTTTTTACAAAAATTTCAATGACCGAGTACTCCAACTTCTGCGTACTGAGCCAAGATGTGGGTCAGTGGCATTAAAACAATGAAAAGTAGGCTCGTTATTCTCATAATAATTAAAAGCTCATTTTATGTAATGCGTTAAAAGCCCATTTTCAGCTTTTAACATATTATAAAATAACAAATAAGAAGCCAAAATCACTTTACAGAAAAAAATAATTTGTTTATTTTGGAGAACGCTTTAATCCTGGTTTTGAAATAAAATAGTAAAATAGGGTAGAGCATTAGCAATTATTTTTCACGGATCGGAAAATTTTACCTGTACACATAAACCAATTGAATTCGGTTGTGTTATATTTGCGATTAGATTAAATCTAAATAAGAATAAACAACAACTCATGTCTTTGAAGAAAATTTATCTCGACAATAACGCAACTACTCCTTGTGACCCAAGAGTGGTAGATGTGATGGTACCTTACTTTTTTGAGCATCACGGCAACGCTGCGAGCAGAAGTCACCCATTCGGTTGGGAAGCGGAAGAGGCCGTTGATTATGCACGTGAACAAGTTGCTAACTTGATTGGTGCTGATTCAAAAGAAATCATTTTTACCTCCGGAGCTACAGAGGCGGATAACCTGGCTTTAAAAGGAGTTTATGAAATGTACCGTCGGAAAGGTAACCACATCATTACCTTGAAAACTGAACACAAAGCTGTCCTCGACACGTGCCACCGACTGGAAAAACAAGGAGCGGAAATCACCTTCCTCGATGTTAAAAGAGATGGTTTGGTAGATTTGGCAGCATTGGAAGCAGCCATCAAGCCCAATACTATAATGATATCCATTATGTGGGCAAATAATGAAACTGGAGTAATTCAGCCGATGAAAGAGATCGGGGAAATATGCGCCAAACATGGAGTACTTTTTTTCAGCGACGCTACACAAGCTGTTGGAAAAATACCCACTTACCCACGAGAACTGGGGATACACCTTATGGCATTCACTGCTCATAAAATGTATGGCCCAAAAGGAGTAGGAGCATTGTATGTAAGCCGTAAAAATCCAAGGGTAAAAGTAACTGCACAAATGGATGGTGGCGGACATGAAAGGGGAATGCGTTCAGGCACGTTGAATGTTCCAGGAATTGTTGGGTTTGGGAAGGCGGCTGAGATTGCTAAAAATGAAATGGAACAGGATGCGGCCAGGCTTAGCAAATTGAGAGATAAGCTTGAATCTGGTCTTTGTCAAATGGAAGAGACCTATATCAATGGCAATATTGAAAGTAGAATGCCACACGTTGCTAATATTTCATTTAAGCATGTGGAAGGGGAAGGTTTGATGATGACATTCAATCAAAATATTGCACTGTCTTCTGGTTCGGCATGTACTTCTGCATCGCTTGAACCTTCTTATGTTTTGATAGCTTTAGGTTTGGGAGATGATTTGGCTCACAGTTCTCTTCGCTTTAGTTTGGGAAGGTTTACAACTGAGGAGGAAATTGATTTTACCATTGAAGCTATTACCAAAGGAGTCAATCACATGCGTGACCTAAGTCCAATTTGGGAAATGTACAAAGAAGGGGTTGATCTAAGTAAGGTCGAATGGGCTGAACACTAATCTATAACTCAACTAATCATTTAAACGAAGAAAAATTTATAAATTATGGCATATTCTAAAAAAGTACTTGAGCACTTCCAAAATCCTCGTAATGTTGGAACCCTCGATAAATCCTCCAAAAATGTTGGAACTGGCCTTGTCGGTGCCCCTGAATGTGGTGATGTGATGCGCCTTCAGATTGAGGTGGATGACGAATCCGGAACGATTAAAGATGCAAAATTCAAAACTTTCGGTTGTGGATCGGCTATTGCTTCCTCTTCTCTGGCTACTGAGTGGCTCAAAGGAAAAACCGTAGACCAAGCATTGGCCATCGACAATATGGATATCGTTGAGGAGTTAGCTTTGCCCCCTGTAAAAATTCACTGCTCTGTATTAGCGGAGGATGCAATTAAGGCGGCGATCAAAGATTATCAACAAAAAAATGGCATCCAAGTAGAAGTTGAATCAGCCGCTTAATTTTTTATAAAATCAGTACTAAAATGGTTTTTGTAGCAGATAGCGCAAAAGAAAAGATTCAAGAAATCAAGCAACAAGAAAACCTCACAGATGATTACTTTGTAAGGGTTTCAGTAACCAGCGGCGGCTGCTCTGGTTTGACCTATAATTTGGATTTTGACAATGAAAATCAGCCTAACGATCAGGTATTCGAAGACAATGGCACAAAGGTAGTGACTGATTTAAAAAGCTTCCTTTATCTTTGCAACACAACCCTGGAGTTTTCAGGTGGATTGGAAGGGAAGGGATTTTACTTCAATAATCCAAATGCTGCAAGAACTTGCGGTTGCGGCGAAAGCTTCGCAGTCTAAAAATAATAGTTTAAAAATAAAGCTTCCTTAAAGCTTGAAAGCCTCGATGTTTTTACATTGGGGCTTTCCTCGTTTATGAAAAAAATACTCATCATCCAAACAGCCTTTATTGGCGATGTAATTTTAGCAACGGCAGTCGTTGAAAAAATTAAATTGCATTTCCCTAATAATAGGGTTGACTTTTTATTAAGAAAAGGAAACGAATCACTTTTAGACAATAATCCACAGGTGAACCAAATTATTATTTGGAATAAAAAAGAAAGTAAATACAGCCACTTTTTAGAAGTATTAAAACTTATCCGAAGCGAAAAATATGACTTAGTGTTAAACCTGCAAAGATTTTTGTCCAGCGGCCTTTTTACAGTTTTATCGCAAGCAAGAACCACCATTGGTTTTGATAAAAACCCATTATCCTTTTTATTTTCAAAAGTTGTAAAACATGAGTTTGGAAATGATTCTAATTCAATTCATGAAGTTGAACGTAACTTAAAATTAATTGAACAAATAACCGATGCATCATTTGTAGGCCCAAAATTATACCCATCTAAAAGTGATTTTAACCATACAGTAAATACAAAGAAATATATCACCATATCACCTGGTTCAGTCTGGTTTACCAAACAATGGCCAGCTGAAAAATGGATAGCATTTCTTCAAAAAGTAAATAGAGAAATAGTTGTTTATTTATTGGGCGGCCAGAGCGACAAACAATTATGCACTATGATTGCGGTTAATTCAAATCATCCCAGAGTTAATGTTAAGGCTGGGGAAATGAGTTTTTTACAATCTGCTGCCCTTATGAAAAGAGCAGTAATGAATTTTGTAAACGATTCTGCTCCTTTGCATTTAGCCTCTGCTGTAAACGCTCCAGTGACAGCGGTTTTTTGTTCTACCGTGCCTTATTTTGGATTTACGCCTCTTTCCGATAATTCAAGTGTTTTGGAAACAAAAGAGAAATTAAGATGTCGGCCATGCGGATTACACGGTAAAAAGAAATGCCCTCAAGGCCACTTTAAATGCTCAGAAATAGAAATCAAGGAGCTTTTGGATAGAATAAAATGATGCCTTACCTTTCACCGAAAATAATCATTTCTAAAATTTATTTGCATGTCAAAATATGTACTTGCCCTCGACCAGGGCACAACCAGTTCACGGGCTATTTTATTCAATCAAAAAGGGAACATTGTTGCATCCGAGCAACAAGAATTTACCCAGTACTACCCAAAACCAGGATGGGTAGAACACGATGCCAATGAAATTTGGCAAACCCAGCTCAAAGTCGCACAGGATGTTTTGAAAAATAATCGAATTTCGGCAAAAGACATTTCTGCTATTGGCATTACCAATCAAAGAGAAACAACAGTTATTTGGAACAAGATAACGGGAGAACCAATTCACCATGCGATCGTGTGGCAGGATCGACGTACCGCAAGTATATGCGACGATCTTAAAAAGGCAGGACATGAAAATTATATCAGGCGTGAAACTGGGCTTGTCGTAGATGCCTATTTCTCTGGTACTAAAGTGAAATGGTTGTTGGACAATGTCAAAGGGGCAAGTAAATTGGCAAATAAAGGAGAATTGCTTTTTGGGACAATTGACTCCTGGTTGGTTTGGAAATTGACTAATGGGCAAGTGCACATCACTGATTATTCCAATGCATCAAGAACACTTTTGTACAATATTAGAAAACTGAAATGGGATAAAAAATTGCTCAAAATTTTAGATATCCCCGAATCGGTCTTGCCAGAGGTAAAACCCTCAAGTATGGTTTACGGAAACACCTCATCGAAACTATTAGGCGAGGAAATTCCAATCGCAGGGATTGCTGGTGACCAACAGGCAGCTCTATTCGGGCAAGCCTGCCATGAAGTGGGGATGGCTAAAAATACATACGGGACTGGCTGTTTCATGTTGATGAACACAGGCACAAAGCCTGTTTTTTCCCGTTTTGGGCTTTTAACGACGATTGCCTGGGGATTAGATGGAAAAGTATATTACGCATTGGAAGGGAGTGTTTTTATTGCTGGCGCTGCTATTCAATGGCTGAGGGACGGATTAAAAATTTTGGACGAGGCGAGGGACAGCGAATATTTGGCATTTAAAGTAGAAAGCACTGATGGCGTGTATGTCGTACCAGCTTTTGCAGGTTTAGGAGCTCCGTATTGGGATATGTACGCCAGAGGAGCAATTTTCGGCTTGACTCGGGGCACGACCAAAGCTCATATCACGCGAGCAACCTTGGAATCCCTGGCTTACCAGACTAAGGACGTTTTAAACGCAATGGAAAGGATTCTAAAATTTCACTGAAAGCCTTACGAGTCGATGGGGAGCAGCGCCAATAATTTGTTGATGCAATTTCAATCTGATATCCTGGGCGTTGATGTTGAACGGCCAGGAATTATTGAGACAACTGCTCTTGGGGCAGCCTACTTGGCAGGTTTAGCAACTGGATTTTGGAATAAAAATGAAATTTCAAAAAACTGGCAACTGGAAACGGCATTTAAACCATCAATGAAGGAAAATGAACGGAAGAACCTTTATAAAGGTTGGCAAAAGGCCGTGAAGAGGACAATGGGCTGGGAGAAGGAATAAAATTTACTAAGCCGAGACATTAACTTAATTTAACATTTCAGCCCTTTGGCAATAATATTTTGTTTGTTAAAGAGTTTTAGGTTAATTGAAACAGTTCTTTATGGGAAAGCCATATTTCATTCGGCGCTGAAATTTTATATGTCAAAAGTGTGTCTTTTCGGCTTTTTGGCATTTTTTTTCCTAAGTTCTGTGATATAAATTTGCACTACGAATCCAAATCCAAAACGATATTTTTCAAACACTAGTAAAAACTGTATCTAAAATGCACTTCAAAACTTCCATGATAGCCGCTGCCATTTTTGGTTTCTCCGGTATCATGAACGCACAAACTTCTGCTTTGGCAGAAAACAGTACCATTGAAATATCTAATTCTCATGAACTGCCATCCATTGATGGAGACGAATGGACTTTCTATCTGGACTCCGAAAGTAAGGTTTATTACATTGATTTTGAAACGATTAGTGTCAACCTCAGTGATGTAAAAGTTAAAAATGAAGCTGGAGACATAGTAATGAAAGACGAATTATGGGATCTACCAGTTAACACTATTTACGAACTGGATTTCACTAAATTCAAACCTGGTACTTACCAAATTGAATTAAGGTCTTACACAGGGATGATTACCAAAGAACTAACGATAACTGAATAATCGTTTCTTAGGCACAAAAAAAGGCCGGGTTGTACAACCCGGCCTTTTTTTGTGCTCCTTTATCCTGCTTTTAGACTATCCCTCGAAGTGCAACGAAACGGTAAAACCCCTCGAGAGAACTTTTTCAATCACCGTTGATTCGGGCAAAGCATCATCAAAAATTAAGATGTTATTAAGGCCATGTGAAAACTTTAATTCTGGAGAAAAAATAAAATAAGGAAGAAAAAATTGGATGCCGGCCCCAATTTCAAATGCAAAATCATTAGGTGCTATTTTTACTAAAGTGTCGGCATTTCTTGAACGACTATCACTTGCCACATCAAACGTATATTTCACTCCGGCAATCACAAACAGCCGCATATCCCGATAAGGTACAGACTTATATCTTGCATGAAAAGGCATTTCAACAAATACAGATTCCACTCTTCGGGAAAAGCGCCTATTTCTACCAGTAGCACCATAGTTGATATTTCGCTCCGCAAACGATAGGGTAGGCAAAAACCGAATATCAAAGGAACTTCCTATTTTTAGATTAGTGACAATCCCCAAGTTAAATCCCGGACCTGTAACCGATTCAACCTTAGCGATGCTATCATTCAAAATGAAATCCCTCGACTGAAAAATTTTGAAATCAGAGGAATTATAGGCCAGTGTAATCCCAAAATAATATGGCTTTTGGTTAAAGTCGAGGAAGTTATAATTACCACGAGCGGTTTGTGCATGCAAGCTGCCAATCAATAAAAAGAAGGAGATGAATAAAGTGAATCTTGATAGGATTGGGAAAATTGATTTTTTCATTTTTGGACTTTACTTTTTTGCCCGATAAATGGAGCAAACACCAAGTGTTAAAGGCTTATGTGTAGCTGTTTGATAACCAGTGTTTTCCATCACTTTTATAAAATCCTTGCCGTCGGGAAATGCCTGCACGGATTCATAAAGATAACTATAGGCTTTGGGGTCTTTGGATGTTATACGCCCAATAATGGGCAGCATGTTTTTGAAATAAAAATTATACAACTGTTTGAAAGGGAATAGGGTAGGGCGTGAAAATTCCAGAACGACAACGATCCCTCCAGGTTTCAAAACCCGATTCATTTCTTTCATTCCCTTCTCTAAGTTTTCAAAATTTCTGACGCCAAAAGCAACGGTAACTGCGTCAAAGGTATTGTCCGGAAAAGGTAAATTTTCACTGTCACCATGCAGCAATTCAATTTTATCAGACAACTTTTTACTGGACAATTTCTTCCTGCCAACATCCAGCATTTCATTTGAAATGTCAATGCCTACAATTTTTTCTGGTCTGAGTTGCTTATTGGCTTCAATGGCAAGATCTGCAGTTCCAGTGGCAACGTCTAAAATCATTTTTGGCTGGATTGATTTTAATTCTTTGATTGCTTTTTTCCGCCAAGAAATGTCTATACCCAGCGATAGGAAATGATTTAGGAAATCGTACCAAGGGGCAATGTTGTCAAACATTTTCGACACTTGTCCCTTTTTGCTGCCATCAAGGCTGTAAGGTTTAACTTGTTCTTTTTGCATGATATTGTAAAAGTTTGCAAAAGTAACAAAAGGGGGATAGATGGGTTTTAGGAAACCTGAAAAAAGGAAATGTTTATATGATGAGGTGAAGATTGCCAAATCCAATATTTAACATAACATAAATTATGAGTTAAAATGTATTCTCTTGAAATAGGACAATACACAACCTGTGCTGCAAAAGAATATTTTAAAATAATAAAGGGAACAATAACTTTGGGCGAAAAAAGAAACGCATGAAAAAAGCCCAACCAATATTCAATTACGGAAAAGATACTCTGACAGCCGGCAAAGCTTTAGCATTGGCCAGAGGAAAAATTACTGGAAAAATTGACAATACAACAAGAAGAAAAATTAATGCCAGTAGAAAAATTGTCGAACACTTGGCTGCGGGCGACAAAGCCGTTTACGGCATAAATACTGGGTTTGGGCCACTGTGCACGACAAGAATTTCAAAAGAAGACACCGGGACTTTACAGCACAATATCTTAAAAAGTCACAGTGTCGGCGTTGGTGATCCGATCGAAACAGAGATCGCCAAATTGATGATGGTCTTGAAAATGCATGCGCTTTGCCAAGGATATTCTGGAGTCTCGATTACAACCCTCGAAAGGATATTATGGCACATCGATCAGGATGTAATTCCGGTTGTGCCGTGTCAGGGATCAGTTGGCGCTTCTGGTGACCTTGCTCCCCTATCCCACTTGTTTTTACCACTGATTGGTTTAGGAAAAGTTACAGTCAAGGGAAAAACTATGAATACGGCTAAAGCGTTGAAAAACAACAGTTTAGAGCCAATTAACTTAGGTGCTAAAGAAGGTTTGGCATTAATTAATGGCACACAATTCATAGCTGCTTATGCTGTCAAAGTTGTAGAAAAACTCCAAAACTGCTTGAGTCAGGCCGACATTATTGGTACCATGATGCTGGAAGGATTGTTGGGTTCGGCAAGCCCATTTCTTGAATCACTCCATCAGCTGAGACCCTATAAAGGCACTTTACACGTAGCTCAACGAATTGCCAGCCTTTTAAAAGGATCAAAAATACTGGCGTCGCATGTTGATTGCGACCGGGTACAAGACCCATACTCGCTGCGGTGTATGCCGCAGGTGCACGGTGCTTCCAGAAATGCTTGGCTTCATTTAAAGGAATTATTGGAAGTGGAGCTAAATTCTGTTACAGATAATCCCGTCATTATAGACAAAGACTCGGCGATCAGTGGCGGAAATTTTCATGGGCAACCATTGGCCTTGCCTTTGGATTACGCATGTTTAGCAGCGGCAGAATTGGGGAATATTTCAGATCGCCGTACCTATTTGTCGCTGATGGGAATTGCAGATGGAACGCCGAAATTGTTGATGAAAGATATTGGATTAAATTCCGCTTTCATGATTTTACAATATACTTCCGCAGCGCTGGTTAGTGAAAACAAAACGATGTGCTTCCCTGCAAGCGCAGATAGTATCCCAACTTCATTAGGGCAAGAAGATCATGTGAGTATGGGGTCGATAAGTGGCCGCAAGGCATTGCAAGTGGTTTCTAATTTAGAAAAAATATTAGCGGTAGAATTATTGTGTGCAGCACAGGCTTTTGATTACCACAAAAAATTAAAATCAGGTGCTATCATTGAAGCCGTTCACACAATGGTAAGAAAAAAAATCACACATGCAGAAGAAGACCGGGTTTTTGCAGACGATATTCTAAAAGCATTAGAAATTATTAAATCAGGTGAAATATTAAAAGTGGCAGATTCGATAAATAAAAAACAACCAAATGGTTTTAATACCGCTCATGATGACTTGTTTGAAAAAATTTAAATAAATAAAAAAGGCTGCGCTAAATAGTGCGGCCTTTTTTATTTATTTAAATTCTAAACTTATGATAATCAAGTGATTATATTTTTACAACTCGCTTAATCGCAAATCCATCTGGCGTCATTATTTTAATAAAATAAATACCGCTAATTAATGAATTAATTTTATCACTATTTAATTGTAAATTATTTACGCCACTATTTAATTGAAAAGAATTTTTATACCCCCCTACCCCATTTGCACTATATATTTCTAGATTTACAAAAGCAGGTTTTTTCAAGGCAATATTTATTTCCAAATGTTCATTAAATGGGTTCGGGAAAATATCCCAATTAAGTAAATCAGATGGTAAATTGTTTACACTGCCTATAATACATTTTGTTTTGAACAATGTACTAGGCGACCAATTACTTTTGGTGCCTGAACAGACCGACCGTACCTGACATTCATAATCGACGCATTCCGAAAGATTGGACGCCGTAAAAAAGGTATCCTGCGCTAAAATGACCTGCCAATTTGGAACGGTCTCCGGTTTAACCCGTACTTCATAACTAATGGCATCAGTTGTTCTCTTCCAAGAAAAATCTGCACTATCGATGCTTATATTATTGGCAAATAGCATTGTCGGAACCTCACAGCTAACGGGTTCACCTTCCATAATATTTACACAGTAATCTTCAACTTCGCCATGTGCAATTCCCTGTTCGCAAGCAGTTGGTTCATTATTGAATTTCATGACCACACGCATTCTGGTAGAACCAAGGACTGCATCACCCGGAACAAAAACACTTCCCTGTACCGGGACATTGGTGGTGCTACCAACATCAAAAACTTCTTCATCACTATCATCAAAATCACCATCCTGATTGAAATCAATAAATACAGTAAACCACTCATTGTAACCAAATCCTGAATAGCCGGGCGATAGCCCAATGGTGTAAGTTTGATAGGTCATTAGGTCTGCCGATAAACTGGTAAAATCGCCGTAGCCATCATTGGACATCGAGGTATTGTTCAAATTACTAATAGTTACATTGGCGATCCACTCATCCTCTGCATCTACGCTGTTTGAAGGGCAATAGGGCAAATCTGTGCAGCTACCACATCCATAAGTTTTAAATTCTACCGGAGCAGAAAAAACTGTCGCTCCGTATCGCAAACCGTTTGAATTTGCACATTATAAACCGTACAGGAATCTAAATTTGAAAAATCATAACTCGTTGTCGTAAGGTTTTCAATAAGTTCGGTTTCCGAAGACGAGCTAATTAGCAAATTATAGCTGTTGGCTGCAAAGATGGATTCCCAGATTACAGTAGCATTTGTTTCATCAAAATCAACAATTGCAAGATCAGAAGGTGGCACACAGCAGCCATCCGATTGGAAAATTAAGGAAGCCGTGAAACCGCTCACTTCATTGGCACAAATGTCCTGCAATTGAATTTCATAATCCGTACAAGGTGATAAATTAGAGAACAAATACGGAGAGGCAACTCCTGTTATAGTTTGCCTAATTGGGCATTCCTACTTCCCTAAACAGCATGTCTGTGCTAAAAGTAGAATCAGTGGAGAACCATTCGAGTGTAGCTGTAACATCATCAAAATCAGTGATTTGTACGCCAAAAGGTCTTGGACAAGGGCCACAATTTGCTAAAATATACTGCAGGCTATTGAAAGTGTTAACCCGCCCACCATACTTGACCTCATCCAATAAATTGGGAATTTTATCTACTCCTTGAAAAATAGCGTCCCTGACAAATTCAGCAGTAGCCGCTGGAGCCCCTAATGCCTGAGCCCCCAAGGAAGAGCAGGGCGCTGAATACAGCAAGGCAACGATGCCCGCCACCGTCGGAGATGCAAAAGAAGTTCCACTTGAACTGGCTGGGCCACCATTTAAATTGATACTAATAAAGTCTTCACCTGGGGCCGCCACATCTATATTTTCAATACCAAAACCCGAAAAAGTCCTTTCGTCTTTATTGTCTGTAGCCGTAACGGAAATGAGGTATTCACTTTTGCAAGTAGTTGGGAGGTCACCTACTATGTCAACATTTACATTATTATTAGCAGTTGCGCCACAGCTCAAAATGCCTTCCTGTCCCAACGAATCATAAAAAGCGCACCAAATGGGAGCATTCGCAGGATTGCCCCCGTCTGTCCCCCAAGAGGAATTGGTAACGACGACAAAAGCACCTGCTTGGCCACCAGTATCGTTATACTTCCTGCGCATAATTAATGGGTAAGTATATGCAGCAATTGAATTGGCTTCGGATACCCCTGAGAAATCGACATGCATTATTTTTATATCCCAGTTGACACCAGTGACCATCAGGCCATTGTTCCCTTTTGCACCGACCGCACCCGAAACAAAAGTGCCGTGACCAAACCCGCCATCGCCAATATTATCATTCTCTAAATTTACATGCCAGCCTTCGTAGTCGTCCACGTAACCATTGCCGTCATTATCGATCCCGTCCCCGTCTATTTCAGCTTCGTTGTACCATAGATTTCCCTGTAAATCTGGATGATTGCGGTTGGCCCCTTCCACCACACAGACCACTATTTCCTGACCATCTGCGGTTTGGCCACCAGTAGTTAAATCCCAGGCAAGGTCTAAATCAATATCGGCATCAACTAGACCTCCAGACTGACCTAAGTTGAGCCACATCCATTGTTGATCGAAAGAAGGGTCGTTGGGTACAGTTTGCCGAAAATCACCCAAGTGGTTGAACTGCGCATTTTCAACAATATTTACCCTTCTTATTTTATTTAAAAAATCATTTTCGTTGTGTTTGGTGAAATCAAATTCCAACAACCAAATCCTTAAAGGAGGGGATAATTCTTTCTTAACTTGAACGTCTATTTTTTTACCATTTAAATGCGATAGCTGAGGTAACAATTCTTGAATATCCCGTCCATATTGAAGCTGAACAATGACCTCTCCGAGCACGTGATCAATTTGTTGGGAATAGGAATTTGAGAGAGAGAAAATTAGCGCCAATGTTGCCAAAAAGAGTTTTTTCATACGGGTTTAAAATTTATGAAGGCCAATGTTTTGCGGCATCAAAAATAATTGGTTTGCAAGGCAAAAGCCACAAACAAGCAGATTTTGGAGGGTGTTTGCAACTGCTTTGACAATCGGAATGAATGCCTAACTCTTTTAGCAAATACCGTTACTTAGGATTTTTTCATTTCAAAATATACCCTTCCATCCTATCATTATTGTTGGCTACCAGGAATAGGGTTTTTCCATTGGCCAGTTTTACTTTAGCTAAATCCCTTGCCTCTTTATTGGCCCAAAAACCTGTCTCTTTGTTCGGCATAGTTTTGAATTGGCCGCTGCCAGTGCCCAATAATAAGGTTCCATTACCAGCATCGTAACGCCCTGTTTCAACGTCGGGCGAACTGGTATTGCCGATGAGCAAAATATCCAAATTCCCATCCCCATTAAAATCATCGACATCCACCTCATTGGAAGGGGAAAACTGAGCTTCAGTAGGGAGTGCATGCTGGATAAATTTCCCGTTTTTATTTTCAAACCAACTTGTTGCGAAAGTGTAAGCAGAAAATTGCATCGCCGCATCCAGTTCATTTTGAGAAAATACATCGGTTATGGTTGCAGCGCCATAATCTTTGTAAAAAACGAATTTCTTTTTTAGCATGGGCATTTGTTTGATCATCATATCACGCAATGGCAGCGGGTACAATTTGCCATTGTTGTAATAGGCCATCACGGGGTCCATGCTGCCATTGTTGTCGAAATCTTTAGCAAATAACCTTAGCGGCTCTTTTTCCGAAGCTTTCAAGCGGGAATTCAGGCCAAGGTTGCCAGCCACTAAATCCAAGTCACCGTCTCTGTCGAGGTCGGCGGCTTGCAAGCAGTTCCACCAACCGTTGGTTTTTTCTAAGCCAAAAACATCTGTAGCATTGGTAAATTTCCCATTGTTGTTTTTGAAAACAGTGATCGGCAACCACTCTCCTGCCACCAACAATTCTTCCGTTCCATCCCCATCGAGATCGGCCCAGACCAAGTCATTGACCATTCCAAGCTGTTGCAGCTCCGGGGCAATCTGACCACAGTAATCCGTAAATTTTCCTTGGTCATTTACCAAAAAACAACTCGCCGGAGGCGTTGGATAAATACCCGGCGTAACGAGCCCGCCCACCAAAATATCCTGGTCGCCGTCCTTATCAAAATCATGGGCAATCGCACAGGAAGCACTGGCCGAATTGGTAGGCAAGGCGTCTTTCGATTTACTGAAATTCCCTTTCCCATCATTGAGGTACAAACGGTCTTGGTAATTGGCCGAATTCGCTTCATAAGTGCTGCCACCACTCGCTATAAACAAATCCAAATCACCGTCGCCATCCGCATCAAAAAATGTGGTGCCCATGTCTTCATAGGAGGCATCAGCCTCCCAACCTTGGTTTTTTGACCGATCGAATTGGCTGTTTTTGTTTTGGAAAAATAGTGCACCTGCTTGATCCCGGGCGCCACCAATAAAAATATCTTCCAAACCATCGCCATTGACATCACCAACGGCTATGGTCGGCCCCAATGCAGAAAAACGATGAGGTATCAAACGCTCCCGGTTAAAGTCTTCGAATTCGTCTTCTACGTGTTTGAAATCCAATCCAGTGTTAGTTGCACTTTCAAATAAAGTAGGCTTGACTGAGGCTTCCCACGTGCCTTTTTGTGCGTCTTTTTGATCCAAGACAAGCCGCTGATTGACTGGCACATTATCCATGGTTTGCATCAGGCCGTCCGGCCATTGCAACTCCAATTTGTTGATGGCCGATTGCTGGCCCAACCCAAAGTGAAAGATGGGTTGAGAGGAAGAGAGAAAGCCCCTAATGGGCGTAGCCTCTTGGTATTGGCTTTCTCCATTGCCATAAAAAATCCTAATTCTGGCCCCGATCCCGGTCGGGTTTTTTGCTTCCCCTTTCAAAACGACTTGCAACCAATTTCCTTCCCCCCTGTCCGCTGTCCTATTTTTATAAACCATGATGTCGCTGGCAATATTATTTACCAAAAGGTCAAGGTCGCCATCATTATCCAAATCTGCATAAGCGCTGCCATTGGAGAAAGTGGCTTGGTTCATTCCCCATTCCCGATTGGCCTTTTTGAAATTCAGGCCATCCACATTTTTGAAGGCATAATTTTCCAAAGGTTGCGAAGGCACATTATTCAAATAATCATCGATGGTCGGTGTTTTTTTCAAATCAATTCTACCGCCCGGCGCCAAGGAAGGAGAGGTATAGGTCAAATAATCCAAATTGGAAACGTCCCGCCGATAGCCATTTGTAATAAACAAATCTTTAAAGCCGTCATTGTCAAAATCGGCCAAAAGTGGGCTCCAGCTCCAATCGGTATTCCAGATGCCCGCCAACACACCAATGTCGCTGAAGACATTTCCTTCTTTAGCATTTCGCCCGGTGTTCAATTGCAGCACATTCCTCATGATTTGGTGGCCATAGCCGAAACGAACGAGGTTATTGTAGCGGTCCAGCATCATGGTTGTCATCAATTCCTTTTGCCGTTTATTTTCCTCCGCAATCATATCCAAAGCCACTACATCCACCAACCCATCATTATTAAAATCGGCAATATCTACCCCCATTGTGTGATTGCTCATGTGGCGGAAATATTGAGCAGTTTGATCGGAAAAAGTACCGTTGCGGTTGTTGATGTACAGAATGTCCTGAACGATGTAATCATTGCCCACAAAAACATCAGGAAAGCGGTCGTT
Source organism: Saprospiraceae bacterium (assembly GCA_041392505.1). Taxonomy (GTDB): domain Bacteria; phylum Bacteroidota; class Bacteroidia; order Chitinophagales; family Saprospiraceae; genus UBA6168. The sequence continues at coordinate 86,665 of JAWKLX010000012.1, forward strand.
ATTAAAATCGGAAATGGTCACGCTCAGACCCCATGCCCTATTTTTGATCCCTGCTTTTTCTGAAACATCCGTGAATTTCCCGTTGCCGTCATTTCTAAAAAATTTGTCCGAATCCCACTCATTGACCTCTTCCGTTTTCCGCTCATATCCGCCAGTCGCTGACTCTTGTACATTGATTTTATTCACGTTTCCATAATCCACTGGATGGTTGACAATGTAAACGTCCAGGTCACCATCAAGGTCGAAGTCAAAGAAGTTGGCCTGGTTAGAAGCAGACATATCATCCAAGCCAAAACTGGCAGCAGATTCGGTAAAAGTCAAATCCCCATTATTGACAAACAACAGGTTTTTACGTTGGGGAATGGGTTGCAAACCAGAGCGGCAAACGTATAAATCCATCAAGCCATCCGCATTTATATCTACCACACTCACCCCTGTTTTTACACCACCCAACGCAGCAACGCCCGCCTTGTCCGTGATGTCCTCGAATTGCCAATTGCCTTTGTTTAGAAATAGCCGATTGCTCTCTTGTGTGGCCGAAAAATATACATCTTGCAGCCCGTCGTTATTTACATCAATCACCGCTACCCCACCCCCGTTGTACAAATAGGAGTTGACCAGGATATTATCCTGAAAGGTTTCCGTGATATTATTGGAAAAGCGGATACCCGTTTGTTCGGCTGGTAATAGCTCGAACCGAGGATTGTCTACAGGAGCCTGATTTTCAATGGGTTGTTCTTCAGCTGGTGGGTCATTTTTCTTATCATTTTCACAGGATAAAAAAGAAAAGACGAAAGTCAAAGTCAAGATCGTTGGGAAGTATAAACGCATATATCAGTTAGTTTAAATGTTCATACGGAAAGAAAACGGCAAAGTTAAAGAATGTGGGTGGGGAGTGGTTGGTTTTGTCAAATTTCATCGGATCGTTTAACTAAGCGAGCTGTAATTCTTTGTAATATTTTTATTTCCTAAAGAGGAAATTCTTAAATGAGTAACTGGCAAATAGGTATTGAAATGGTGATAAAACACTTCATTCAGATTTTACCCGATAACGTCCAGAAAAGTGTGTCATTAAAAAATTAGTTTTTGACATGCTTTTCAAACCTGTCCCCTAAACTCTCTGGCCAGGTTTCTCTGAATGGCTTTGTAAGCATGCACCCGCCTTTTCCAGACCTTTTCTTTTTCGCTGTAAGGTCAGGTACAGCAACTTCATCAAAGCGTTTTCAGAAACGAAAGCCCCTTTGGCCTTGGTTGTTTTTTTCTTCTCAGCATCCGATGAGCTCCCTCTACGGCATTGGTGGTGTACAATATTCGGCGGACAGCCCAATTAAAGCCAAAGAAAGCGGTGAGCTCTGTCCATTTTTCCGCCATGCCTTTGCAATTTCGTATTTCCCGTCCCAAACCTGCCCAAAGCCGCTCAAAGCCCCCAGTCCCTGTGGCTCTGTATCAGCTTGGTAGACCTTCTTAGATCTTTTATCAAGGGTTTGATATCCGCATCATCCACAAACTTGAGGGAATTTCTGATCATATGCACGATGCACTGCTGGACAACCGATTGCGGGTAGACTTCCAAAATGGCCTCTTTAAACCACCAAGCCCGTCCACACAGAAGAACAGTACGTCTTCAACCCCCCGTCTTTGATATGCTCCAATACACGCCCCATCCCTTTGCGCCCTCTGCACCCTGCCCCGCATAAAGGTATAAAACATCACGCAACCCATCGGCCTGCACCCCATAAACCGTGTAAATTGCCTTGGTGATGACCCTGCCGTTTTCCCGACCTTAAAATGGATGGCATCCAGGCAGGCCAAAAAGGATATAGAAACTTGCAACGGGCGTTTTTGCCATTTTTCTATATCCCCCCCTGACCTGTTCCGTGATCGTGCCAATTGGCTGGTGCTCAGTTCTACCCCCGCACATCCGGTTTCAATGGAATCGATGTCCTCCAAACTGTTGCCCAAACTGTACAGCCTAATGATCTGGGGCATCGAACCCACTGTTCAGTTTCCTGTCCCACTTGCCGACAAGTTTAGGTTCAAAGTCGCCTTTCCGTCCTGTGTGTGGGTGGATCTGTATCGGCCCAACATGGGTTTGGATGCGTTTTTGAAGTATGGCCATTTCGCCGGTTAGCCCCGCCTTTGGACGCCTTTCCTTTTAGATGGTGCCGTAGTTCGCCTTCTAAAGAGCTTTGTACCAAATGGCGCATCAATTCCCGCAAAATCCCGTCTTCGCCAATCAGCCCTTTGCCTGATTGTAGGCCCGCCAAGGTATCGTTCCTGAATTTTTATAGTCAAACCCTTGGTCTTGACTGTTTTTTGCCCTTTTCTCATGTGTCAATTTTTTTCAAGTTAGGAATTTATTCTTACACACTTTTCTGGACATTATCTTTTACCCCATTTCCAATCGAATGCCTCAATTACCCATATTCATCCTTCAAAGGACATGTTAATTTTTCCTTAACGCTTTGATCCGTTTGTTTCTTTTCATAAACAAAAACATCCACTCAACCGATTCTAATGACAAACGGCATTTTGCAACTTATCAAGCCTATGTGTAATTTTCCGTTGGACAATAAAACTATCCACATGAAAAACCTTATTTTGAAAAACAGACTGACCTTGCCCGTTTTGGGCTTTTTACTGGTCGCCTTCCTGGCCAGTTTTACTTTTACTTACGAAAACGGGCCGAATTCCGGATGGCTTTTTTACCCACTAAACAACAGCCAACCAACGACCGACAACCAACTCAACATGAAATTTGATTACGACAAAGCTTGGAAAGAAATCGAGGATTTGGAAAAAAAAGGACTCCCCAAATCCGCCCTCGAAAAGGTGAACGAACTATTGGAAAACGCTCGTTCCGAAAGCGAACATGCTCATTTTATCAAAGCCCTCATTTACAAAGGGAAATACGAAAGCCAATTGGAAGAGGATGGCCTCGCCAATGCCATTTTTAAGATGCAAGGGGAAATAGAGCAGGCCCAATTCCCAGTCAAGCCCATTCTTCAATCTATGTTGGCAGAGATGTACGCTAATTACCTGGCGCAAAACCGCTGGCAATTTCAAAACAGGACACAGACCGTTGATTTCAAAAATGAGGACATCCGCACTTGGTCGATGGAACAATTGTTGGCAACCAGCGCTAAATATTATTGGGCATCACTTGAAGACGACCGCTCTAAAACCACTGATATTCAAGCATTTAAATTGCTGTTATTGGATGGGGAAAACGATGAAGGCTTGCGGCCTACCCTTTATGATTTTTTGGCTCACCGGGCGATCGACCATTTTTCCAATGAACAGAACTACCTTTCCGAACCTGCATATAAATTTGAAATAGACCAACCTACGGCGTTCGCTCAAAACAGCGATTTTGTGAATTGGAAATTTGAAACGAAAGATTCGACCTCCCATAAATACCAGACCTTGCTTTTATTTCAGGACCTTTTGCGCTTTAGGTTATTGGAAAAACGGTTGCAATCGCCCGCATTGCTCGATGTTGATTTGAAGCGGTTGAGTTTCGTTTTCAACAATAGCATTCACCCCGACAAGGACGAGCTTTATATAGCGGCTTTGGAAGGTTTGAAAAAACAATATGAAGGAAGTGTCGGCGAAGCCGAGATTAACTTTGCCCTCGCCCAACAATTTTATCGGGATGGTTCTCAGTACCAAGTTCCCGCCTTTGGCCAAGAAGATTTGGACGACCGGAAATGGCTGCTGAAAAATGCCCACGACCTCTGCCAGCAAACCGTTAAAGATTTCCCCAACTCGGTAGGCGCTTCCAATTGTTACAGTTTGCTTTCGCAAATTTTACGCAAGGACATGTCTTTGGAAACGGAAATGGTCAACTTACCGGCACAGCCCTATTTATCAAAACTGACTTACCAAAACTTGAAAAAGGTCTATCTCAAAACCATCCGTTTTACCCAAAGCAAAAGGGACGAATTTGAAAAACTGCGCAACGAAAGGGACTGGCAACAGAAGTCCATCGAGTTTCTAAATAAATGCGAAGCCGTTAAAAAATGGTCCGTTGATTTGCCTGATGAAGGCGATTTTCACCAGCACGCCATCGAACTAAAAATGGACAAGCTGCCCCTTGGCCAGTATGCGATTGTCGTTTCGGAAAATGAGAATTTCCAAGGTGGCGATGGAGCGGTCGGCTATTTGTTCACCCACATCTCAAACTTGGGCTACTGGGAACGCAGGGGCGACGGCGAAGGGACAGAATTTGTGGTGTTCAACCGCAACAGTGGCCAACCCATAAAAGATGCTACCGTCGAATTTTGGGTGCAATCCTATAACTCTGTTTTTAGGAAATATGAAAAGAAAAAGAAGGGGACTAAACAGACCAATGCCGATGGCTTTGTGAAGGCAGATTTTACAGACCGAGAAGATCGCAACTTCAGTATCAGGATCAAATACGCTGATGATGAACTGGTTACAGACCAGAACTTTTATAATAACTTTTACCGAAATGAGGCCCGCCCTTACCAACAGACCCAGTTTTTCCTCGACCGGGGAATTTACCGTCCGGGGCAAACCGTATTTTTCAAAGGCATTGCACTCAATTTTGATAACAAACGCATGCCGACGATTATCAAAAACGAAAAAGTAACAGTGACCTTCCGAGATGCTAACTACCAAGAGACTGCGACATTGGATTTGCGAACCAATGAATACGGAACGTTTAGTGGCCAGTTCACCACGCCGAGAGGCGGGCTTTTGGGCAATATGCAAATCGTTTCCAGCATCGGCGGTAACGCTAAGTCATTTAGGGTGGAAGAATATAAACGGCCTAAATTTGAAGTAACCTTCGAGCCAATAACAGAAAGTTTCCGTCTCAATGACAAGGTGAATGTAGTTGGAAAAGCTACGGCCTATGCAGGCAACCAAATAGATGGCGCTCAGGTCACCTGGAGGGTCGTAAGGGAAACCCGTTTCCCTTGGTATTGGTGGGGCTGGGGCCGGATGCCGTGGATGGGCGAGACTATGGAAATTGCTCATGGCACTTCCACGACTGACGAAAACGGACTTTTCAACATTGATTTTACTGCTATTCCTGACAATAAAATTGCTGCGAAAACAAAACCTGAATTCAGCTATACAATCTATGCTGACGTAACTGATATTACAGGCGAAACCCAAAGCAATCAGACAGAAGTGAAAGTCGGTTACATCGCTATGCAATTGGATGTACCTGTGCCTAACCAAGTAAATGTGGATAGTTTGAAGAAACTTCAATTGGTCACCAAAAACCTAAACGGGGAATTTGAACCAGCCCAAGGAACGATCAAAATTGACTTGCTAAAAGCGCCTGAACAGATTTATATCGAACGGTATTGGGGGGCAACGGATAAACGGTCGATGACGGAGGCTGCCTTTAAAAAAGACTTCCCACAGTTTGCCTGGACAAATGAAAACCAGCCAGAAAATTGGCTAACTGCCAAAACTGTTTTGAACGAAACCTTTGATACCGAAAAGTCAAAAGAGGTCATTTTGCCAAAAACGAAATGGCAACCGGGCTGGTACGCCATCACTGTCAATTCAAAAGATAAGTATGGTGAAAAAGTGGAGTTGAAAAAATTCATCAACCTATTCGACTTGAATGCAAAACAGCTCTCCTCTCCTGCCCTTGTTTGGCATTTCCTGGAAAGCAAAAACTATGAACCAGGTACTGCTGCAACCAGCTATTTCGGCACCAGCCGGAAACAACAGCCTGTTTTGTTGGAATATGAAAAGACGGCAAGATGTTGGAACGTAAATGGCTGACAACCAACGATATTTCTTCCAATACCTTAGTATCCATGAAAGCCAATGGCAATATCAACTACCTATTTTCTTATGCAGGAATGAACCGCTCGGCCAACCACACCCAAACTGTTTCTGTGCCTTGGAGCAACAAAGGATTTGACCATCGAATATGGCACATTTAGAGATAAGCCGTCCGCCAAGAGGAGGAAATGGGTCATTAAAATCAAAGGCCCAAAAGGCGAAAAAGTGGGCTGCTGAAATGGCTAAAGGTACGTACGATGCCTCCTCTGATGTGTCGTCTCAAACAGTTGTGGTGTGAATGTTTCTTTCCGATGAGCTATTCAAGAGGCCTCACGCCGGGACTTTTACAACAGTCAACCAGGATTTGGTCGCCTATTTCCAAAACCCAATTGGTGATTACCCAAGAATGAGGCGAAGTACGATCGGTTGGATTGGTTCAATTGGCATTTTCAGGCGTACTCTGAACCGAATGTATAAAATGAATATGAGGACTATGGACATGATGGCTGCCCCTCTCTCTCCAGAAGCGCTATATGAGTTGGAGGAAGTCGCTTTTAGCCAGGTATTCGGCTGACAAAGAAGCGGGATAAGGGAGGAGTGGAAGAGGGCTTTTGGAGGCATGGTTTCCAAACCTACCGCTAACGACCTTGGAGCTGATCGGGGCGAAACACCCCCCGTTCAGGTTCGCACGAACCTCAATGAAACGGTTTTCTTTTTCCACACTTGATGACCGATGCCGAGGGGCAAATGTTTTGATAAAAATTCAAAATGAACGAGGCATTGACGAAGTGGAATTTTTGGGTTTGGCGCATACCCAAGACCTGAAAATAGCCACCACCACCAAAGAAGAGCATCAAAAAAAAAGACCTGATGGCGGCATCGAACCCGCCTGTTTTAGGAAATGACGAGATTGAATTCACGGCTAAGGTTGGGGAATTGATTGGACAAGCCCTTGTCGGGAATGCTGAATTGCAATTGGTGAATCCGATGAACTCAACCCCGGTTTACAAATGGCTTGACAATCCCCAGTTCAATCAAAACTTTGTGGTGGAAGCGAAACAAAGTGCTCGCCTCGCATGGCGCTTCAAAGTACCTGATGTAGCTGACGTGCCAGTTATTGAGCACACCGTCATTGCTGTTGCGGGAGAATTTTCAGATGGGGAAAAAAGTGCTGCACCTGTACTCTCCAACCGCATGTTAGTGACCGAAACAAAGCCACTGCCGGTGCGTGGCCATGAGACCAAAGACTTTGTTTTTGAGTCCATGAAAAACAACAAATCAACCACGTTGCGGCACCAGGGTTTGACCTTGGAATTTACCCAAAACCCGGCGTGGTATGCGGTTCAGGCACTACCCTATTTGATGGAGTATCCGTATGAGTGCAACGAACAGGTTTTCAGTCGGTATTACGCCAACAGCTTGGCGACTTCAGTGGCCAATTCGCACCCAAAAATCAAAGCTGTTTTTGATAAATGGAAGGACTACCAACCTGATGCTTTAACCAGCAATTTGAGCAAAAATCAAGAACTGAAAACCGCCCTGTTAGAAGAAACGCCATGGGTGCTGCAAGCTCAGAGCGAAGAACAGCAAAAGCAAAATATTGCCCTTTTGTTGGACCTCAACCGGATGGCCTACGAGCAGGAAGCCTCTTTGAAAAAACTACAGGACAGGCAAATGCCGGGCGGTGGTTGGTCCTGGTTTCCTGGCGGAAGGGATAGCTGGTACATCACGCAGTACATCGTGGAAGGGTTCGGCCATCTACAAAAACTAAAGGTCGACGATGTGCAAAAGAACCCAGCAACTTGGCAAATGGTACAACAGGCAGTCAAATACTGCGATGCCCGATTGTTGGAACAATATGAGGACTTGGAAGAACAGGTAAAGAAAGGCAAAGCCAAATGGGAGGATGACCACCTTAATTACATGGCCGCCCATTATCTCTACACCCGGTCTTTCTTTTTGGAAAATACCAATGCGGAAGCCAATACGGAGGAGAAAATGGTTGAGGAAAAGGAATTCATTGCCCTTGATGGCAAGGCCAAACAAGCGCATGATTATTACCTCAGCCAAGCCGAAAAATACTGGTTGAACAAAGGCATGTACACCGAAGGCATGCTGTCTTTGGCCATGTTTAGAAACGGTAAAGTGGAGGCGGCCCGTAAAGTCATTCGTTCCTTGGATGAACGTTCGCTCAACCATGAAGAATTTGGAAAATACTGGAAATACCCAACCGGATGGTGGTGGTACCAAGCCCCCATCGAAACGCATGCACTGATGATCGAAGCGTTCAGTGATATTTCGGGTGATGCCAAGGCGGTAGATGACCTAAAAGTTTGGTTGTTAAAAAACAAACAAACCAATCATTGGAAAACGACCAAGGCGACTGCTTCTGCCGTTTATGCGCTACTAAGCAGTGGCGACAATTGGCTGCTCGATAGTGAGCCTCTCGACATTTCTTTTGGAAAATCACATGCCGACTGGAACAAGGAAGTGGCTTCTGCTCAAAAAAATGCCGAAGCAGGTACGGGGTATTTCAAACTCCGTTTTGATGGAGAGGAGGTAACTAAAGAAATGGCTGAAATAAAAATTTCCAATCCAAACAATGTGGTTGCCTGGGGCGCCATGTACTGGCAATATTTTGAACAACTGGACAAGATTACCACTTTCGAGGAAACGCCACTTACTATCAAAAAGCAACTCTTCCGAGTGGAAAATACCGACCGGGGCGAAGTCATCCGCCCTGTCAACGAAGGTGATGTTTTGAAGGTCGGGGAAAAACTAAAAGTGCGCATCGAACTAAGAGTGGACCGGGACATGGAATACGTCCACATGAAGGATATGCGAGCCAGTGGCTTTGAACCGCTCAATGTTCTCAGTACTTACAAATGGCAGGACGGCCTCGGCTATTATGAAAGTACAAGAGATGCCGCCACTAATTTCTTTTTCTCTTACTTGACTAAAGGAACGCACGTGTTCGAATACCCACTCCGGGTGCAGCACAATGGCAATTTTTCCAATGGCATCACGACCATTCAATGTATGTATGCGCCCGAGTTTACAAGCCATTCAGAAGGGGTAAGGGTAAAGGTTAGTGAAGAGTGATAAGAGAAAAAGTGCCCGTCTATAGGCAAGCTGTCATCCTAAGCTTTGGGGTGACGGCTTGCTTTTTTTGTCGTGTACAAGTAATCGGTTGGCAGCTATTTCCTGATTGGTACTTTGGTAAAAGATATATCATGCCATCATCATACATTTTCCAACACCTCCGCCAAAATTTAAACATAAAATAAAAGACGTTCGTTGACAAATAGCGTGAATAGATCAATAATCTGTTTTCATGAGGGAAAATTTTTTCAAAATTTTCCACTCACTTGAAACTGAGAGAGAGGGAGGTGAAAAATAAAAAATTTTCAATTTTTTATTTTTTTCACCTCCTCTCTCCTTGTTTTTTCTGCTCTTACTGGATTTGTCAAAGAACGATAAATGAAAATAAGGTTTCATTGTGCTATCTTTCTGAATCGAATTCAAATTTTCAATTTAAATAAATGAAACCACCATTAAGGGACAACAGATACAAAGAGGGCAGCATCGTTTATACCAAATCGGAACCCAAAGAAAAGCTGTTTATTCGACGGTATGTAAATAGAATTTATTTTTGCCGGGTGGCTGATGAACCAAACCGTAAGGAACTTACTTTATTTGAAAAAGAAATTACGGATAAGATTAAAGGTTAATTAAAATCAAGAATAATTCTTTCTAAAGAATTACATTTTCCCTTGAATTTTAAAAAAAAGAAAACGGCAGCATGAACCCACACTGCCGTTTTCCTTTTTTATTGAAACGTTATATTTACTTGGCAACCACAAACGGTAAACTTACCCGCTCTTGATCACCAACCTTCACAGATATATAATATTGTCCATTGGAAAGATTTGAAACATTAATCCCAATCGGGGAAGTGCCTGCGTCTTTTGCTGTTTGTTGGTGGACCAACTCTCCTGAGGCATCGTATATCTCCAGGTTTGCAGATTGCCCAGCAGCACCTTCAATTTTTAGGGAAATTTGATCCTTGGCAGGGTTCGGGAAAACGGACATCTGGTATTTCTGATCTTCCGATTTTTTATTGGCGTCTTTAAGCTTTGTTGCAACAGAAGGATCAACTCCCGACTCCGAACTATAGATTTCTCCTTTTATTTGCAAAAGGGTTTGCGGCGGATTGGTATTGGCGGTGATTGTAATGGTTTTGTTTTGCATTCCCATTTTGCCTTTGGAGTTGAACTCAGCTACAATTGCACCAGTTTCGCCGGGGCCAATTGGCGCTTTTGGCCAATTAGGAACTGTACAACCACAGCTACCAGTTGCATTTGAAATAACCAAGGGCCTGCTGCCAGTATTGGTAAATCGGAAAATATGCTGGACTTTTTCTCCTTGTTCGATCATCCCAAATTCAAATTCGTCATCATCAAAAGTCATTTGGGTGGTTGGGCCCACCGGCGGCGGCGGTACTTTGCCTCCTTGGGCAAGAAGAGAGGTTAAGGATAAGAAACTAAAGAGCACGGATAAAATCAAGGGATTTTTCATAATTTAAATTTTGAGGTGTAAAATGGTTATTTGATAATTAATCCACTTCAACTTGAAGTGCCGTTTTAGAAACGGTGGCAAAGTTAAGGCGGCTGTTACGTGCGGGCAAGATGGCCGGTGTTAATGATATTATATTGTGGATGCCGAAATAATTGCATTTCCTTTAAATTGTCATACGACAACCTATTTTGATTTAGTGGCGAAAATTTGGAATCCAAAATTATTTTATCGTTTCGTTTTTATAAATTCACCTTTCGTTTCATCTCTACAATTCTCTAAAAATTGAACAAGCTTAGGATTTAAAATAAACACCTTATTTTCTAATAAAACTAAAACTATATTTTATGAAAAACTCAATCTTAACTCTCTTTCTCATTTGCATTTTTGCAGCTACTTCTTTTTCCCAAAATTGCTCACCGAGCACAGCACAAATCGACCTCTCAGCCAATTCTGTCCAAGCAAGACTCAGGGTCGGAGGTGACCTGTGGTGGGACGGTAATGACGGCAAATACATCGTTCCCAAAGGTGGCCAAACTTCAGCCTTATTTGCAGGCAGCCTGTGGATGGGCGGCATTGATTCGGGGGGCAACCTCCATTTGGCAGGTCAAACTTATGGCTCCAGCACTGGGACAAATGATTATTGGGCTGGCCCATTGGATGATAATGGCAATACGACCTTATTGGATTGTGATAAATGGGACCGATTTTTTGAAGTCATCTATGCCGACATCTATGCACATAAATTAGACTTTGCCGCCGACAATGACATTGATGGCCCCATCCCACAATCGATTCTTGGCTGGCCAGGCCATGGCAATCCTCATTTTTTAAGTGTGAATGGGTTCGATTTACCAAGTTCCTCTTATCTCGCCCCATTTTACGATGAAGATAATGATGGCATTTATGACCCGCAACAGGGCGACTACCCGTTAGTACAAGGCGATCAGGCTATTTGGTGGGTCTACAACGACAACGGAAACATTCATAGTGAAACACAAGCACTGCCCCTGAAAATGGAGCTACAGGCTACTGCATTTTCTTATGAAGCTGGCCCAGTGCCTGTCGTTGAGTTGACGACATTTTATGAATACAAACTCATTTATAAAGGTCAAGAAACCCTTCAAGATTTCTACATCAGTATATGGGTTGATCCTGATCTTGGATGTTGGTCGGATGATTACATTGGTTGTATGCCTGAGGAAAATATGGGTTTTGTTTACAATGCAGACAACAATGATGAGAACTGTAGTGGCATCATCGGCTACGGAACGGACATACCGGTGCTTGGAATCAAATTGCTACAACATAATGTTCCCGGCTCACAAGAGGAGGCTCAGATGAGCAAGTTTATGTATTATTTTAATGGTGCTTCTGGCCAACCAACCGTACTTCTTGACCCATCCAATGGGTTGGAGTTTTATAACTACATGAAAGGAATCTGGTTGGATGGAACGCCGTTGTCCGAAGGTGGAAACGGTTATAATCCAAATGCGGCGCCTTCCGATTTTGGGTATCCGGGCAACCCCGCCGATGCAGGTGCATGGACAGAGTGCACCGCCAATTCCTCCCCCGGTGACCGACGCTTCTTGATGAGTTTTGGCCCATATACCTTAGTGCCAGGGGCCATCACCAATTTGTCTTTTGCGGTTATTTGGATTCCGTCTCAAACCCATCCATGTCCTGACATAACCGAACTTGTAACTGCGGGAAATGATGTGAAGGCTTTTTACGAGGAACAAAAAGAAGCAATCGCAACGAATGCCGCCGAAGTATTTGATCAAAACAAAATTAGGGTTTCCCCAAATCCCGCTACATCAGAGGTCATGCTGGAAATAATTGGCGAAAATGTGAGGATGCAATCCATTGATATTTTCAATACCAATGGTCAATTGATTCATCAAACAAGTGAGATAAATGGAGCTTCTTACGCTTTCAAAAGACAAGACTATCCGGCAGGGATCTACTTTTACAAAGTAGTTTTAGACAGCGGTAAATTATCGACGGGGAAGATTGTGTTTGAATGAAAGTAATTGGTTTGGCCCTCAAAAAAATGAATCGAGGCATAACAGAGTTGACACCTTTCAAAAGGTGTCAACTCCTTCTATCGACGTTTGAAACAACTGAAAAAGTGAATGATATCGTGAGACAGAATTATCCACCGTTGGTATTGAAATATCACAAAAAATTAGGGTGGCTCACTCCTGTGAACCACCCTAATTACCTTTAATATTTCAACGGAAAAATTAACGCAGCAGCGTTACATCCCCTTTAAGTGGTGACATAGGATTGTCGCTGCCCGGGATTTGATAGACGATAGAATAGATATAAACATCCGAAGCGGCCGCCTTTCCATCAATCATACCGTCCCAACCATCCAGTCCATTTTCGTTATCATACACCTTTTTACCCCACCTGTTCCAAATCCGAAATTCTAATATTTCAACTGGGCGGAGAGAGACCAAGGTGAAATTATCATTCATTTGATCGCCGTTTGGCGTAAATACATTAGGCGCCAAAACGGGGTTGTTATAAATAGTCAGATTAAAATCGGCTGAGTCCAGACAGCCCGCAGGGCTCGATACAAAAACTTCGAATGGCGCATCTGGGTAATCTTCACCCACCTCTGGCAAATAGAAAAGGCCGGAGGATGGATCATTTGTGACTGCAATAGTATCCCCTGCGACCAACCACGTGTAAGTAGAGCCAGGTATAGGTGGATTCACATCAACGACCAATTCAACCTGCTCACCTTCATAAATTGAATCTGTGAACATCATATTGCCTTCCATAAAAATGGTATCTCCGTTTTCACCAATAATGATTGGTGGGTTAACAGAAAATGCTCCTTGAACAGTTTGCGTCGCCGTTGCAGTGCTCGTACACCCAAAGCCGTCTGTTACTAAAACTTGATAAGATTGCGTTTCGCAATTTATGACAGAAATTGATTGCTCCGTTCCGATAATTTCATTCTGAGGAACTTCAGACCACACGTAATCCACTCCCGTAATGGAAGCATTGGCAGTAAAGGTAGTTGGCGTGCCAGCCAAGACACTGTCTTGTGGCGGGGAAATGACAACATTTAACTGAGGTGCAACATTTACCGTAAAATCAACTGTATTAGTAAAACAATTATCAAAGGATGTGACTTGGAAATCAGTTGTTGAAAACAAATTGTTGACCTCTATAGAGGTGCCGCCAAACATTTCCCCTGTATTCAAATTAGTCCAATTAAACACAATGTTCTCAGGTTCGGGAGTAGCGGTGGCCTCGATTGTTATTAAACTGCCTGGACACGCTATATCAGGAAAGTTGACTTCCAAAAGTGAGTTTGTTAAAACGTCAATGGTAAGAGATGTATCTAAATCGCAAATACCATTCGTTGCCATTAGGAAATAGGTCGTGGTTTGGTTAGGTGAAACCATCGGCTGTGGGTCATTTGAAGTCAAACTTCCATCAGATGAAGTCCAGGAATAAGTTGCACCGGGAACAGAAAGGTCATTGATGGTAACTACGGTGTTGGGAGGACAAATTGGATTTGGCCCACTATAATTAAACAATTGATTCGGCACATTGATAACTGCAGAGGCGCCGACGGGACAACCATCAAATTCCGCTTCCACTTGGTATAATACTGTTTGGAACGCAGTAGCGATCGGCTCTCTGCAATCGGAGCAGCTCAAACCATTGGGTGGCATCCATGTAAACTCAGTCAACTCTGGTGGCCCATCAATCGTAAATTGTACCAAGTCACCTTGACAGACTGTCGTATCGGATGGGACAACAGAAATATTGAGAACCGGCACAACATTTATCTCAATTGAATCAACGGATGAACAAGCGTTCACAGTCGTAGTTCTTGTATAGGTAAAAGTCTCAACAGCTAAAAAGACCAGATTTAGGAAACTGTCTGGTGTCTGTGCACCGGGCAAATTAGCGGCCCATTCAAACTCAATCGCTGAATAATTGGCTGGCTCGTAAGTGGTAGAAAAAAGTAAGACTTCTTCCCCTTGACAATAGCTGTCTTTTGCTGGATCGGCCATGATGGCCAAATCAGGCAGTGAATCTACCTGCACCCAAATGGAGTCAAATACGATACAGTCTGGTGTTTCCAATTCTACATAATAATATTGCGAAACGGGTGGATTGACCTGAGCCTCTTCCGGGCTTATTTCGGTTAAAAAATCATTAGGTGACCACGTGATGGAGACCACATTATTGGTGTGCGTATTGGTCAAAGTAGCCGTTTCCCCAACACAAATAAAAGTTGTATCTCCTTGGTCAATGTCAATATCTGCTGGGATGACCGTAATCGTAACACTGGAAGTATCCGCACACGTATTGCCGGACGAACCAGCAGTTGAGATCAAGGTATAGGTGGTTGTCACCTCTGGAGTTGCCAGTGGTCCGGACACATCAGCGGAAGGGCTTAGATTGAGGTCGGGGGTCCATTCATAAGTCGTAGAAAAAGACGCTATTTCCTCAGCCAACTGCACAGAGGAATTTTGGCAAATCGTAACGTCATTGCTCAACTGAGGTACTTCAAACGGCACCCAATTGACATTGATATTATCGGTAGCTATACAGCCCCCAACTTCCACGGTTACGGTCGCTGATTCAAAACCAATACCTAACTGGTCTGTAATGATTTGCTCAGGATTGGATGGGTCAGAGAAATTGGTAAAGAATGAACTCCATTCAAGATTTTGGTCATTGACATTGTTTTCTGCTAAAACAGTTAGCGTTTCGCCTTCACATATTTCTATTGTATTGAGGTCTGGGACGATATTAACTTCTACATCAATCACATTGATATAAATAGAGTCAATGTCATCACAAACACCCAAAGTTCCTTGCACATAAACCCATTGACTAACATCTGTGCAAATCAGCGGAATAGCTGAAGACGCATCGTCAAACAAGCTGTCAGGTGACCAATTATATTGCTGAGCGCCTGTAACTTCTAATGGAATACAACCAGCTGCTGCACAGAGAATGGCAGTGTCTTGCATTACATTTAATACCTCGACTGTCAAGTTATCATGAATTTCCAAGATAATAGTTGAAACAACCAACTGCCCACATCCAAAGTCACGGATCAAAGAGATTTCTACTGTGTCGATACCTTCAACCAAGGTGTCAGGTAAAACAGTTATCGGGAAGGTAAATATTTCTGTTCCTGTTTCAAATACAACCGAATCGGGCATATTTAATAAGTAGTCAGAGCCGAGCACTGCATTTCCCCCAATTTCGATTTGATAGGTCTGTGGGTTGTTAATCAAATTGCCAAAACTAATGACCACTTGGTCGGCAACGTTGGTGCAGGATTCTACCAAGTAGTCGATACCCGATTGGTAATCCACACTTAATTTGGCGTACCAGTATTGATTTTTGAAATGAAAACGCTGGAGTCGAAGACGTTGTCCCGACGGTCGGCAGAAGGCAAATTTTAGTTTATAGGTCTCACAAGGTTGCAGGCGACCACCGCTGTCAAACTTTTTTGACCCCCAAAGTGTCTGAGGTAAGGCCGTTGTATACAATGTTTTTGCTGAGGGATTAACCTGGTAATATTGCCAATTATTGTTATGATTGACACTATTGATTTGGATAAATGTTCCATCTGGTAAGGTCGACACGTTTTCCCGGATTGCTGATATTGGGGTCACCTGTATGCTTTGGACCAGACTAATAAAGCAAAAATGTCATTGTAGGCTGCACCATTGATAAAAACAGGGTATTCTTCTAACCAAAGACATATCTGAAAGTCAATTCTCAGAAGCAGCTAAAACATCCAAGGTAACAATACAAGCATCTTGGGTTGATGCACCATTAAATAAATTAGATAGATACTCCAAATCAGCATCTGTTTGTGCAGCTCCACCATTGACCATCAGATTGGATATTGGCGGGGTTGGCAATGTTTTTGCACCGAACCACTTGACAAAACCAAACCTTTGTCCATTCCTCAAATCTGTATCATCAGTTATGGTAAATGCCACCTGCCCATTTGCACAATCAACATTCACGACCGAGATCAAAGGTTTGTCCAGAAATAACTGACCCGATTATTTCCATCAGGTGACGCATCAACATTAACTTCCAATTCAGCAGATTCCGCATGCATCAGAGGTATACCCAAGTTCCCAAAAGCCTTCAAAAGCACTGACCCATCAGATGTAATTGAACTGTCAAACAGCCACTTGAGGCTGAAACGGAGTAACAACACCTCCCAAAATTAGCGTAGCGTTCTATCACCCGTAATTGTGCTGATTAATGTTAGCAGAAGGTGTCATTCCGTCGTAAAATGTGATGGCATCGAACCCAAACTCATGTGGTTATAGTATTGCATATCAAAAGAATGCACTCGTGAGGTTGAGATGGGCAAATTGTAAAACAAAATTTTCTCATTGTTCCCGTAATCCCCAAATTCGCCACCTCGTATCGGTCAACGTTCGAACATTCTGTCGAACCGCCTTGATTGATTACGCTTGACGGGTGGTTTTTCCCGAACACATAGTTTAATGCGCTGTCATTGGGTGTACCTGTTGATGACCAATCATTTATCCTTAAGTAGTAAGTGATATTCTGGTGTCAGGCCACTAAATCCATAAGTACGGAAGACTCTAATATCCGCTGTCACGCAATCCAAAAGCTGTAAACCGTTGAATACGCAATCCCCTCTGATAAATGGTTACTGGTGGATTAGACATGGCGAAGCATGTTCAAGCTTGTGTCCTCACAACCAGTCACCTCGATGCGATAGTTGAGGAAATCGGCAGTTGCAGTGAACTGAAACCAGACGTCCCTGATCAGGTACACCGACAAAGCAAGTGTTGAAGTTGTCGAAACCAATGTCACTTTGGGTCGCACCGATATTGTTATAGAGGGTTGAGTCGCAAGAAGGAGCGAAACCTAAATCAATGATCCCCGCACAATCATCATTGGCCGGTTGGGCAAAAAGTCCGATAGTAAGTAGGAGAAAGGAAAACGTAAGGAGTTGTTTCATAATCAAATTTTGTCCTTTTGGATTTAGTACCAGTTTTCAACAAATGGTTTTTCCCAAAGGGAATCCACTAAGTAACGGTCAAATAATAAGTTCACGATTTTAGGGTAAATTATTTTGATCTTAGATTTACTTTAAAAGAAGGAGTAATGTTGATACTATGACTGATTTTAGCGTAAAAAATAAGGTCAAAAGAATTAGCGTAAAACGGGAAGTTATTATTTGACCGTTACTAAATAAGGTTTTTTGGGTTATTTTCAAAGGTGATAATGTAGCGAAGTTACACGCTTTGCGCTGTAACAGGTAAATGCTGTCCATGTCGTTTGAGCAGCATTTTTAAGAAAAATAAATTTCCAACTGAATTTTTACCGAGCAAGGTTACGTCGCCCCGTTCTGTATAAATGTTCGTCCCACCCACGATTGTGTACTGGATTTGGTAGATGTAAACATCGGAAGCGGCAGCTTTGTCTTTAATCATGCCGTCCCGCCCCGGAGTCGTCGTCATTGTCAAATACCTTTTTCCCCCATCTATCCTTAAATCCGAAGACTGACTATGTCCACTCTACATTCCTCGAAACGGCGGTGAACTCGTCATTTACTATCCTCATTGGGTGTGAAAACATTAGGGATGAGCACTGGATTATTCAATATAGTAATGTCTATGGAAAGTTCCTGCGTGCAACCATCGGCATTGGTTACGGTGACGCTAAAAGTGGCAGGTTGCATTTCTACCCCATCCGGTAATTCAGGGGCATTAAACAAGCCACTGTTGGTAGAATTGCTCGTCGCAACCAATGTCGTATCGATGAACCACTCAAAAGTTGCACCCTGAATGGGTGACGGCATGGTAACTACTGACCCATTTATTTCTTGGCCTTCGTAAACTTCAATGACTGAACTATCCATGAAGAATAACAGCAACGAATCGAGTGTAAAGCTGGAATTAACATTGACAAGAACAGAATCCAATTTGGAAGGACAGCCATTTGGGTGATTACCCAAGACATAATAGATTTCAGAATTACATGGGGAAACAGTGAGGTTGTTTCCGTCTCCGACAGGCATCCCGTTATTCAACCAAGTAAATGTTACCCCTGCTAAATCTGCCGATGCATTTAAGGTTACGGACTCACCACCGTTTATCGTTTGGTCATCGCTGACCGTCAAATTAAAATCGGCATTTACATTAATAGTAACTTGATCTTCCAAGGACGCACAACCGTTGGGATGCATCGCCACCACAGTATAAACTTCAGTCTCACAAGGCGAAACTGTTATAGTATTGCCAGTACCTATAATTTCTCCTGCGCTGTTTTCCCAAGAAAAAGTAACTCCTGCTAAATCTGCATCGGCCTGCAGCGTAACTGCCACTCCTCCTATGGTACTTTGGTCTGCACTGGTGGTCAAATTAAAACTTGGATACACAGTAACCTGTACTTGATCTGAGTGAGTGAAGCATTCAAAGGGCTGGTCAGTTACCTCGACAAAAAAGGTATTTGAACTCCCAGGCACGAGTGAATTTGGTGGAATTATTCCATTGTCCAAAGTATCACCATTTATATCAGTCCAGATAAATTCTACACTTGATGATGAAGCGGTGGCAGTCAGGACAATTTCCTCATTTGCACAAGCGACCAAATCATCACCAACCATCAGGGTAAAATCTTCTTGGATGGTGATAGTAATTTGATCCGTAATTGGAGGACAATTTCCAGTGGAAATAATCAAAGTGTAAGTTGTCGCTGTTGTAGGGGAAACTTCGGGTTGCGCTTGATCGCTCAAAACTGACCCATCTGGATTCAACCATTGATAAGTGGCATTTGGATCAACTACTGTATTTAATACGATTGAACTCCCTAAACAAATATTTGTAGCAGTCGGAAATGCATAGTTCGCATCTCCGGCCACCTGCACAGTAACCTGAGCAAAGGAAGGGCAACCCATAAATTCTCCTTGGACTTGGTAGGTTATGGTACCGGGAGGCGTCGCAGTTGGGTTGGTGCAATCCGTGCAGCTAAGGCCTGTTGCGGGTGACCATTCCCATTCATCAATTGGTTGATCGGCTGTTGCAACAAAATCAACTGATTCGCCCGGACAAATGAGCGGGTTTTGGGGCGTTATTTCGATGTTGGCGACGGGGATGACAACGATCTCAATCGAGTCGGAAGATGAGCAAGCGTTATTGGTTATTTCCCGAACATAGGTTGTCGTTGTTACCGCATTGATGGCCAAATTGAACAATGTATCTTCTGAAATAGCCCCGGTGGAAGGGATCCATTGGTACATGATATCTGGGTAAAAAGCGGGCTCATAATTTGGGGAAACAAGCGAAATGACTTCCCCTTGGCAGTAAGTATCTTTTGCTGGAATGGCTTCAATACCAGTCATTTGCGGCAGCGAATCGACCCGCACGAAAACAGAATCAACTACGGTGCAAATGCCTATTTCCAAAGTCGCAAAATACCAAGTCGAAATACCGGGTTTGACAGAAACGGTTTCCGCATTAATAATGGTCAAAGAATCCGTCGGCGACCAAGTCAATCCTACCCCACCCGTACTGGTTATCCCCTGCACCAAAGTACTGTCCCCAATACACAAATCGATAGTGTCGGGAATGATGTTCACATCGGCTGGTAAAACGGTAATTGTAAACGATGCCGATTGGGTGCAAAGGCCATTTTCACTGGTAGCGGTCAAAGAATAGGTTGTAGTGACGTCGGGTGTAGCCGTGGCATTGGCGATAGCCGGATCATCCAATCCATTGGTAGGCGTCCATTCAAATATGGTCGTTGAACTGGGGACTTCGGCAGCCAATTGTACGCTTGAATTTTGGCAAATGACAGAATCCCCAATTACCCATTCGGGAAATTTAAACGGCTCCACATTGATGGTAATTTCATCAGAAGCACTACACCCGTCCGTTGCTGTAACCGTAGCAGTATAGGTCGTCGTCAGCGATGGCTGGGCCGTGGTTTGTGCACTTTGCGGATCAGACAAGCCGAGTGCAGGTGACCACTCCAGGCCAGCATCGTTTACATTATTTTCAGCAGAAAGTTGGACCGATTCGCCTTCACAAATTTGAAACGGCCCACTCGGCTGAATATCAATGGTTGGGGAAACAATTTGCAAGAAAACTTCATCCGTGTCGGTGCAAGTACCCAATGTGCCCGTCACTGATACTGTTTGGCTGGTTGCAATGGTTGCTGTAGTCATAGCAGCGTTGGGGTTGCTGAAAACGGTTGCTGGGTCCCAGCTGTATGAAGCTGCTCCCGTTGCTTGTAATTCTGCGGTAAAAATGCCATCGCACACAAAAATGGTATCCATGTCAGGTAAAATATTCACCTCGATCTGGTCTTTTATTTCTACAAAAACAGTGGAAAAAATCACCGTCCCACAACCAAAATCCCCGGTCAGAGAAATTTCAATAGTCTCCGTTCCCTCGGGTATTCCATCCGCAACTACTGTCAACGGAAAGCTAACTTCAGTCGTGCCAGCGGGGATAGTTGGCGGGACTGGAATTGCAACTTGATAATCAAGTAGTGGGGTTGCCGTTCCTCCAATCACCACATTTGGCGTAAAGTCTTGGCTCAATGCAGCCGGTAATTTTATCACTAAATCACTGGCAACATTGGTGCAGCCTTCCACCAAATAATCAATCCCCGTATTGGTGTTCAAACTGATGGACGGATAACCAAAACTGGAGGATTGAATAAACAAGCCCGAATCGTCATTAGAATCAGTGTCGCCAATTGCGATTTTCACTTTATAGGTTTCACAAGGTGTCACTTCCCTTCCTGCATACAGGGTTTTCGTTTCCCCTAAAAAACCCGAGGTGAGGCCGTTATAAACGATGGATGGGTTGTCAAGGTTATTGCGAAAATATTCCCAATTGGTGGCAGCATTGATGCGCTGAATTTGGATCAGCTCCTGGTCATTGGAGCCTGGCACCCAAGCGAGGTTTTGCTGCCCACCAAGTTGTGGCAAACCATTGATGCCGGGGCCAGACAATAGGACCGCCATGAGGTCGTCAGAGAAAGCAGAAAAATTCTGCTCATACTCATCCGAACCGAATACATAGTCGAACCCAATCCGGTTGGTCTTAGACAAAATTTCCAACTCTACATAACAAACATCACTGGTGCCAAGACTATTTCCAATGCCAAAAGTCGCATCTAAAAAATTCAAGTCTGGGTCACCAAATTGGTTGAGGTCATTGTCGGCATGAATGCTGGCCGGGTTGCTCACTTGCTCTGCCCTACCAGTCGTCAGTAACAGGCCATCATTCAGCCCTAAACCAGTATTGTCCGCCTGTTGAAATAAACCATAGCTCTGTTCATTGCAAACGAGGTCAGTTACCTGTATATCGAAATAAGGGTTTTGCAAAGCATTTTCGATGGCATCGAAACTGGCGCCGATTTCAATGTCCAAATTGCTATTTTGGGGACATACGTCTGCGCATTCCCAAGTTCCGACAAACCCTTCAAAATTAGAAAAAGAGTTGGATAGGAAATGAACCGTAATGCATCCGCTTGTAGCTGCTAATTGATAGCAAACACCGCCCAAGTTATCCCCATTTGAACTACTGGCGCCATCAGAGATGGAAGCAATGATGGGACTATTAATGTTTGGTCCGTCGTAAAAAATCAGGTTGTCGCCGCCATTTTCAATATTGTATTGAGCAAGGTTAAAAATCAGGCAAGCCGGTGGGTCGGTTGGGCAAATGGTAAAAATATGGTTTTCATTGTTGCCGTAATTTCCCGAAGGGCCACCCGTATCGTACAAAGTACCACTGCACAAATCACTGCCAGTTTGGTTCACGGTAAACTCGGTCTGCACCATTTCCTGGATGCAGAGTTCAAATTGCCCCCAATTGGGATTGTTGGCCGACCAGTCGTTGACCCTCAAAAAATAGGTGATGCCCGGCGTAAGTCCAGCCAGATTCAGTGTAAGTTCAGAATCACCAGCAGCGGATGTTGCGCAATCCAACAGCACCAACTGGTCAAAACCGCAATTCCCTCGGTAAACAGCTACTTGGGGTTGCACAATCGGCGACCCTCCCGCACCAATCACACTGACTTCATAGTTGGCAATAGCAGCAGTGGCTGTAAATGAAAACCATACATCCCGTTCTGGTGCGCCATTAAAACAAGGGGGCAAGTTGTCGTTGCCAATGTCAGAAGTTGTAGCATTAAAATTTGTATAAATGACTGGAGAAGGGCAAATGGGGGCATCCCCTAAATCTATGATTCCTGCGCAATCATCGTTGGCAGGCTGTGCCAAGCAGATGGTCGTGATAAAAATAGCGGTTAATAGAGAAAAGATTTTTTTCATAAAAGACAGATTCTTGATTGTTTGCTCGGCTGCCTGACTTTGGTCGCCTGACAGAACACAGGTCTTGCTTTGGACCTTTTCAGTGATCGAGCGCCAAATTTAGCCCCTTGAACTATTCTACCTAACAAAAAAAGAATATTTCCTGTCGCATGCGAGGCATACCTATTTTTAGTACTTAAAATCAAACGGCCAAGCAACAATTTGAAGGAAAGTTGATCCTTCAAAAGGAATCACTTTTTACGGACATACTGCCATAAGTTTTCGCAGAGAGGAGAAATCCTTTTGCCTAAAATCATTGGCGGTGCATCAAATGTAAGGCTGGCAAAAATCACGGAGGTTGCCGATCCATTATATCTGTTAGATTTTAAAAATCTAACAGATTTGAACAGCCTTACATTTGACGCATCGCCAAATCATTTTACCTTTCCCTCTTCAATCATTTTTAGAATCACATTTTATCAAATTTTCCAACAATGAAACAATTATCGACCTACCTAACTATTTGTGCTTTTTTCCTTTGCCTGACTTTGCAAGGACAGCATTTAAATATCTTACCTGAAAAACCGTCGCCAGGAGAAACCGTAAAATTGTCCTATGATCCATCCGGTTCCGCTTTGGACGGGGAAGGTGAAATAGAGGTTGTTGCTTACCTGTTTGAAAACGACCTGCCCAAAGCAAAAGAAGTTGTGATGACTGCCCAAGATGGACTTTTCACCGGTCAATTAAATACAACCACCAATACCCAAGCTGTTGCTTTTTCGATAAAGGATTTAAATGAAGAAAAAGCAGATGATGGGGATGGCAAAGGCTACAAAACCCTTTGTTATGAACAGGCAACTGGAAAACCTGTACCTGGCGCAAACATGGCTAAGGCAGCCATGTACACTACCTATTCCCGTATTCTAAATATTGATAGAAATCAAGAAAAGGCTTTCAATTTGGTGAAGCAAGAATTCAAAAATTATCCTGCTGCCAAATCCAATCCGGATTATTTCAGCATCTATGCGACCTTGGCAAAAAGGCAGGACGATGCCGATGCTTTAGGGGAAATTAGCGAGGAAATAAAACGCATTTCCAGTTTGAAAAAAGCCGATGAAGAACAACTGCAATTAGGATATGAATTAGCAATGACCATTGAGGACAATGTGCAATCGGAGGCTTTCAAAAAGACTTTATTGGAAAAATATCCGAAGAGTGGATTGGTGCAAAAAGAATTACGGGACAATTTTCGAGCAACCAAAGATTTAAACACACAACTTGTATTTTTTGATAAATATCAGCAGCGTTTTGGTCAAATGGAAAATGCAAAAGCGGACATTAATTATTTCGCAACTGTTATTTCGTCCCAATATGCCAAGGAAGAAAACTGGGAAAAATTTGAGCAGTATTTAAATATGATTTCAGATCCAACCAAAAAAGCGAGCTCGCTAAATAATATTGCTTGGGGCCTATCCGGTGAAAGCATCGACGCCGAAGCCCCCATGGCTGAACAAGGCGCTAAATTGTCTAAACAATCTCTGGAATTATTGAAAAAAGAAATAGAAACGCTTTCTGCGAAACCAGATACATATACTTCCAAACAATGGAAAAAAATAATGGAAAACAGCTACGCCATGTATGCTGATACTTATGCACTTTGTGCATACCATGCAGGTGATATCAAAGAAGCGTTGAAATACCAGCAAATTGCCTGTGACCAAAGCCAATTTGAGGATGCCACCATGAACGAGCGTTACGCTGTTTTTTTTGAAAAAGTAAATGGTGCAGAATCTACCGAGCAATTATTAGCCAAATTGATCGCCAAAGGCGCTGCTTCCTCTGCCATGAAAGAGCGGCATAAAGAATTGTATTTAGCCAATAATACGTTGGAATCCGCCTATGAAAAATATGTCGTTGAATTGGAACGAGCTGCTATTGAAAAAATGCGGGAAAAAATAAAAGAGGAAATGATGAATGAAGAAGCACCCTCTTTTGATTTGGTCAATTTAAAAGGTGAAAAAGTTACTTCGGCTTCGTTAAAAGGAAAAGTCGTCGTCGTTGATTTTTGGGCTACTTGGTGCGGTCCCTGCAAAGCTTCCTTCCCCGGCATGCAGATAGCGCTCAACAATTACAAAGATCGGGACGATGTCGAATTTGTTTTTATTGATACGTGGGAACGGGTCGATGAAAAAGAAAAAAATGCTGCTGATTTTATTGCAGCGAATAATTATACTTTCAACGTTTTAATGGACAACGATAATGTGGTCGTTACTGCATTTAGCGTCAGCGGAATTCCTACAAAATTTATTTTAGATAAAAATGGAAAAATCCGATTTAAAGCAGTCGGTTATAGCGGCAATAATGAAGAATTAGTCAGGGAATTAGAGATGATGATTGAGATGGCTGGCGGTGGAAATTCTGGGCTTTCTGGAGCGCCTTAATCCATTTTAAATATTCGTAATAATAGTTTCATTGATTATTTCGCATTAACGTTGGCAAGGTTTCAAACCCTGCCAACGTTAAAATTATCCCATAAATATTTATTTACTTTTCTGTAATTATCAATATTTGTAAAGTTAATTAGTTCATTTTTTAGTTCAAGGTAATAAGGGTTCTTTTCAATATCAATATAAAAAACTTTCTAACGAATCAAAATACTTCAAGAATAAATATCGAAATATGAAAGTGGAACTTACTTATTGGTAAAGCTATTTTCCCAAATTGTTTAAAATTAAAATAACAAATATCTTCTTCGAAAACATAAGAAAAATGATAATCCCAATCAGGGTCCATTGTGAATAGCATTCCATTTGTAATTTTATTTTCCGAAAGGCTAATAAAATTCGATGCTAAATCAAGCATTACATCGAATAACATATGCTTAAAACATGAGATTTTATTGCCCTCATGGACAATCCAAATATCACTATACCCAATTAAATTATGAATTTCAACTTTATTGAACTTCACTATACTTATTTTAAATTCGGGCTGAACAAAAGAATGATCAATAATTATTTTGTGATGAAATCTCATAAAAATTTTAGAAGCAATAAGGATTTAATATTCATAATAAATGATGTCAACTGACAAAACTCATTCCTTTTCCCGCATCCATTCCTCCAACTCCCGAAAAGTCGTTACCAACTCCTCCACATCCTCCGGTGGTCGTCCAGATGTCTCACATTTCTTTCTGAAAACATCAATGGGTGCAAGGTCATCAAGTTCCTCATGCGTCATTTGTTCGCTGAGCGAATAACGAGAAGTCCGATGACGGGTTTTTAATATTTCTAAATTAAAGTCTCTGGTAAAATCTTGCAACAAGCTGCTCAGGTTGGGGATTAATGATTCTGAATCTACAATTACTTCAACCCAAGATGGCAGCCCTTCTTGGTAATCGTGGTGAAGTTTTTCGAGCCGTTCCTGTACATATTCCAAACTGCCCTCGATCGTTTTTAATCTTCGAAAAATGGGTAATTTAATTTCCTCAATTTTTTTAATTTTATTTTTTTCAAATAAAATTAAAGTCACCGATTTATCGTCTTTGGTTTCACTAAAACTTAGTGGAATTAAAGAACCACTATATCGGACTTTTTCCATACCAATAAATTGTGGTCGATGGATATGGCCAAGGGCAACATAATCAAATATGTCAGGGAATTGGTCGGCTTTTATATTCTCGACATTTCCCAAATAAATATTGTCCTGCTGATGACTTGCTTCGTGCCCGGTGACATTTAAATGCCCGGTGACAATTAAAGGAATATTATTTTTTTTAAATAATTCAGTGGCTTCCCCTACCCTTTCATAATGTGCCAAAATACCTTCCCTTATTTTTTCGATCCGGTCTTTGCTCGTTTCACCTGACACGGCCCTTTTTAAATCTTGGTCCCGCAGAAAAGGAACGGCAGCAACTATGGCTTCGGGTTCTCCTTTTTCATTTTTTAAAACGATTATTTCATCGGCAGGGTCCTCGGTCGCTTTTCCGATAATATGGACGTTCAATATTTGTAAAATTTCTCTGGGCGCATCCAGCATTTGTGGTGAATCGTGGTTGCCGCCCGTAATGACTATATGCCGACAGGTGGTTTTCCAGAGCCTTTTTAAAAAATTGTAATAAAGTGCACGAGAAGAGCTTGGAGGATTTCCGATGTCAAAAATATCGCCAGCCACTACCAGCAAATCGACTTCTTCTTTTTCTATAGTTGCAACCAGCCAGTCCAGCGCAAGGGCGTGCTCCTCTTCCCTTTCCCAAGAGATGAATTTTTGGCCCAAGTGCCAATCGGAGGTGTGGAGGATTTTCATGGAAGTTGAAAATGAAAGATGATGATTAATTTTAAAGTGCTGAATTTCAACAAAATAGCTTAAAGCGACGATCATTAAGGGTGTATTTCAAAATTTCGGTCATTGTATCGCCGAACTCCAGTTCGGCGGCTGGTGATCAGGAGATCTCCAGTACGTTGACCGAAATTTTGAAATACACCCATCATTAACGGTTACGCTCTCGTTAAAATTAGGTCAACGCAAAGAAAAGGAATTTTTAAATGATAATAATTTGCTTTTTGATAAGAAGAGTAACTCCTTAATTTCGCTTCGTTCATTGCTTGCATCACCTTTTATTTAATCTTTTTTAAACAAAATTATGAGTGACACTGGAGTAGTTGGCACCTTGTTGTTATTGATCATCGCAGCAACTACCTACAAAGGGTTTCGGGATCCGAAATATTTTGAGGACAATCTATTTCAAGTGGATGCCGTCTTGATAAAAAAGGAATATAAGCGACTTTTTTCCTCAGGTTTTTTGCATGTGAGCTGGTGGCATTTTGGCTTTAATATGATCGCATTGACTGCTTTTAGTTGGTCTTTGGAAATGCTGTTTGGCCCGTGGAAATTTTTGCTGATCTATGTGGCCAGTCTTTTAGGTGGTAGTTTATTGTCCCTTTTTATCCACCGCAATCATGGGGATTACAGCGCAGTGGGTGCATCAGGAGCAATTAGTGGCGTTATTTTTTCTTCCATTTTATTATTTCCTTCCGAACCAATTCACTTTATTTTTTTACCAAAAGAATTGGGCATTCCCGGTTGGCTTTTTGGAATGCTATTTATTGCCGTTTCTATTTTTGGGATAAAAAGCCAACGGGGTAATATCGGTCACGATGCTCACCTCGGCGGGGCATTGGTAGGCGCAGTTATTACTTTATTTTTTATTCCTTTTGAATTAATTAATTGGTGGGTCGTTGCAGCTTTAATTTTACCGACTACCGTTTTTTTGATTTTAATTATTAAAAATCCAGCCGTTTTAATGGTTGATGGATATTGGGGAGAAGAAATAAATTCCCTTAAAAAAATTAAAAGACAAAAAACTCCAGTCAAAAACACTCGTCTGAGCAAACAAGCTGAGTTGGACAGGCTGTTAGATAAAATTGGAAGAACTGGTTTGGACAGTTTGTCAAAAGAAGAAAAAAACCGGTTAGATCAATTAACCAATGAGCTATAAATTCGAGTCATGGCCGTTTAAACAATTATCATTTATTAAACTAATTAAATCGGGATTTATGAACAAACTAAAATTTTTATCTTTTATTTTAATTTCGATTTTATTATTTACCCATTGCAATAACAAAATAAATGTTACGGACGGTGTAACGCCATTAAATTCCAAAGAGACAATCAACAAACCCTATGTCATTTTAATTTCTTTAGATGGTTATCGTTGGGATTATACAAAAAGATTTAATCCGCCAAATATTTCCAAGTTGATTGCAGAGGGGGCGCAAGCAGAATCCATCATTCCGTGTTTCCCTTCTAAAACCTTTCCTAACCACTATTCCATTGCAACTGGCATGTATCCCAACAATCATGGGTTATTAGACAATAGTTATTTCAACCTGAATAAAAACGCCACATATAAGACTAAGGACAGGGAGATCGTAGAGGACGGTAGTTGGTATGGCGGGACTCCAATTTGGGTGCATGCAGCTCAGTCTGGAATGGTCACAGCGAGTTTTTTCTTTGTGGGTTCAGAGGCTGATATAAAGGGAATTAGGCCTACTTATTATTTTAAATATGATGGCTCGATTAAAAATGAAGACCGGGTGCAACAGGCATTAGATTGGTTAACCATGCCCGACGGGGAAAGGCCACATTTAATTACCATGTATTTTTCAGATATGGATGATATTGGACACCGGGTTGGCCCCAATAATGATGATAGACTAAGGGAAGCTATTTTAGAATTAGATGAAGATTTAGGAATATTATTTAATGGGGTAAAAAATACTGGCCTGCCTGTCAATATAATTATTGTATCCGATCATGGAATGCTGGAAATTCCAACCGATCAATATATTGCTCTGGAATCAATCGAAAATGACGAGCATTATTTAGCCGTCAGTAATGGGGCGATAGTGCATATTTATCCAAAAAATGAAAATGATATTGAGAAAATATTTTTGGAATTAAAAAGTAAAGAAAATCATTTTACCGTTTATAAAACGGAAGACACTCCGCAATTTGAAATTAATCCTACCAATAAAAACTGGGGCGGAATTCTGGTCGTCCCTGATAAAGGCTGGTATTTTACCTCGCAAAGAAATATCGGCTTTAAAAAGACTAAGAATATCGAATTTTCAGGGGAGCATGGTTTTGATCCAGAATTTAAAGAATTACAGGGCATATTTTACGCAAACGGTCCTTCAATTAAAAATGGGATAGAAATTCCTTCGGTAAAAAACATTCATGTTTACCCATTAATTTGTGAAATTTTAGGTTTAAAAATTCCAAAAGAAATTGATGGCAAATTGGAAGTTTTGGAAAGTATTTTAGACAAATAAAAAAGGGGCGACTAATGAATTCAGTCGCCCCTTTTTTATTTGGAATTATTGACAATTTAATCTTCAACCCTTACTCCCTTTTCATTAAATCGGGTTATTTTAATTTCCGTCCGCCGGTTTTGTTGGTGCTCGTAATCTGGGCAATTGACGCCATTTTTGCATCGGTTGACCAATTGCGTTTCACCATAACCTGCCGCAGTAATTCTGTTCCGGGAAATACCTCTTGAAATAATATATTCCACAGCGGCATTGGCTCTGTTTTGCGACAATTCCCGATTGTATTCGTCTGAGCCTCTGGCGTCCGTGTGCGAGCCTAATTCTATTTCCAAAGAAGGGTATTTTTTCATGTAACTCACTACCCTATCCAATTCGACCGCCGCATCGGATCGGATGAAAAATTTATCATAATCATAATACAATTTGTCCAACCGAATGACCTTTCCTACTTCAAAGGTTGGCTCCGGCGTCGGCGGGATTTCCTCTTTTTCTAAATATAAAAGCACAGAAGTATTCTGCTTATCACATTCCAAATCATACGAATAGATCACCTCATAATCGTAGCGGTAGTCGCCTTTGGAGGCCGTGATTTCATAATCGCAATTACAGTCCATTGGAAAGGTAAATTCACCCAAACGGTCGGCGGTGATTTCCATTTCTTTGCCAGTACAAGAATTGACAACTTTCACCTGCGCAAATGGAATTGGGTCATCATTTTTCTTGTCTTTCACCTCCCCACTCATGGCGATAGGCGGTTTTGTTTTAATGGGAATCAGCCATTCTTCGCCTGCTAAAATTTCAGCGGCAGAAACAGTTTTTCTCAATGGCAAATAACCGTCTTTGTCGACCGTCACTTCATACATGCGGCCCGGGATTATTGGTTGCCTGATGCCACAGCTCCTTGGCAGCCCGTCCCCTATTTTTGCAATTTCCTTCTCCTTGCCTTCGTCGTAAGGAACCAAAACGAGGTACTCCTTGCCGTCTACTTTTGTTGCTTCCATCTGCAGATAACTCACCCCATTTTTATTGATAATTTTTTCTTGACCCGGCTTGGTCTGGGGAATTGGGTCAAGCTGTAAATAGGCATCGGTTATCCGATCGCCGGTGCGTTCGTCAACCACGCAGATTTGAGCCATTTTGGGTTTTTGCCCCAAGAATCTCCAAGAGTACAAATCGTCTTTGCCTTCCCCGTTTTCCCGATTGGAGGATAGATAACCTTCCGTCCCTTGAAAATTGGTGGTAAAAGCGAAGTCATCGCTGGTCGAATTGATCGGGGCAGTCAGGTGGTTGCGGACGGCTTGTTCCCCATTTGAAATGGGTAACGAAAAAATGTCCAAACCGCCCATTCCTTCAAGGCCATCAGAAGACCAGTACAGAATGCCCTCTGGGGAAATGAACGGGAAGAGTTCGTGGCCAGGTGTATTTACTTTTGAACCGAGATTTATCGGAGAGCCCCATTCCCCATTTCTTTTTCTTTCCACTACGTAAATATCCATTCCACCGAACCCACCGGGGCGGTTAGAGGCAAAATACAACCAGTTCCCATTTGGGGTAACAGCTGGGTGGCAAGAATCGTATTCGTCGCTATTAAAGGGCAATTCGACCACATCGGTCCATAGCCCATTTTTAAGTTTTGATTCGTAAACTTTTAAATCGATGTTGCCATATTCGTTCGTTCCTTTTCGATTATTTCTGGAAAAATACATTTTGGTTTGATCGGAAGTAAAAGTGGCCGTGCCATCGTGGTATTTGCCGTTGATGTCCCCTTCCACAAATTGTGGAGTGAAAAAATTACCTTCCGCATCTTTTGATGCAAAGTATAAATCCGAATAATGGCCCTTTGTAAAATCATTACTGCACCCGAACAGGGCCGACCTGCTGCGGGTCGAAGTAAACATAATTCCATTGCGGAAAGGCACGGCGCTGAAATCCAGCTCTTCTGAATTCAATGCCTTGAGGTTTTTTACTTCATACTCAGATGGTATGGCCAAACTTCCCGCTGGGATATAATACTGAGCCTGTATCGCGAAGGAAAAAAGCAACAGGCCGATTGTCGTATAAATTTTATTTTTCATGTGTTTCATATTTCTAAGTACAGGACAAAAATAAAATATCTTAATCTGTCTATGAGGTTCACCCCCCTGCCCCCCTCAAGGGGGACTTCGCAACGACGATGTCCCCCCTTGAGGGGGGCAGGGGGGTGAACCCGCACAAACAAATAATTGAAAATAAGTTTTGTCCTGTACTCAGTCCTTAATTAAAATCAGAAATAGCGCAGGTGATTGACGTTGCAATTTTTGCAGGCAAACGTGTAGCCCAGCATTATTTCAAAACTACCACTGGTGAATTCCGTCAACTCGGAAGTCGTGAAATCCATGGCCATACCGATACGCATCCCATTGTTGAATTGAAAACCAATCAGCCCATCAATGGAATCCCCCATGCGGTAACTCATCCCAGCAATGACTTTTTCCAAAATAAGAAAGTTGGCATTCAAGTCAAGGTCAACAGGTGCATTACCGTTGTAGCTGACCAAAAATGACGGCATCAGTTTCAGTTTAGCGCTCAGCCTGAAAATGGTCCCTGCATTGAGGTAATAAGTTTTTGAATTTTCCTGTTCCACTTTTTCAGAACGGTCCAAAAACAAGGCATTTTTCAATAGACGTGGGATCGAAAGCCCGACGAAATAATTTTTTGCATAGTAATACGCACCGAACCCAAAATTGGGTGCAAATGAACTCTCGTTTGTATTGGGTATGGAAAAATCAATTAAATCGGTCGGTTCGGCTTTAGACCACAGCAGGTTGGCTTGCTCGATTCTTCCCTGTAATCCAAGACTTAATTTACTGTTTTCAGTCACTTTGATGTGGTAGGCGTACATGAGGTCGACAGCAGAAGTTTTGACCTTACCGATTTCATCGGCAGTGAAAATTACTCCCATTGCATTGCGCCCCCCGCTGAAAGGAGCATGAACGCTGAATGCCGCCGTAGATGGAGCGCCTTCAATACCCGACCATTGTTTACGGTACAAACCCAGGAGGTCAAAACTGCCCTTGCTGCCAGCATAGGCCGGATTGAACGACAATTTATTGTACATAAAATGGGTAAACTGTACATCATTTTGTGCACGTCCCAAAAAGCCAGTAATGGCAAAGACGAGTATGATTGGTAATTTTTTCATCATCAATAATTTATATTAATTGATAGTTAGCTTTTCAAATTCAAATCCAGCTGGCGGAAGGAGCAAAATGCTTCCGCCAACTGGAAATTTTTATCTGGTGATCGTGAAATATCCCTGGATATTCTTGTCCTCGTTTAGGTCCAATTGCAGAATATAAAAATAAGTGCCGGGCGGAAGCGGGGTGTTACGATAGGTTCCCGCCCAATTATTTTTGTATGGTTGTGCTTGGTGGACCAAGTCGCCCCAACGGTTAAAAATCTTCAAACTGTTGTTTGGGTATTCATCTTCCAAACAAGGGATGTTGAAGAAATCATTGGCTCCGTCATCGTTTGGCGTGATGATGTTCGGTACGAAACAATCATCCTCACCATTGTCGAGGAACACCCGCAAACTCACGATCGCTTCCTCACATTGATCGGGGCAGGCATCGTTGCATATTTCATAAACAAACATGTCGTTGCCTGCAAAATGATCTCGTGGGTGATAAACCAACTCATTGTTTGCATTCAAAGAAATAGTGCCATGGATGGGTTGTTCGGTGATGTTGATCGTCCAAGTGCCGACGTTTCCAAAAAAGTCATTCGCTACCCAATCTGAAGTTGTCAGGGTGTCGGAGGCAAGGATTTGGAAATCGTCATCTGCTGGAGCTACCTCATCAAAAACGTAAACAGAAGTTGGAGCGGAGGTGAAATCACAGCCATCCGTTTTTACCAAAACGTAATAGTCGCCAGCATTTTTGCTATTGGTATTGGCGATGACCGGATTGGCACTGGTAGCAGAGAATCCTTGAGGGCCAAACCATTGGTACGTAGCACCTGCCACCACAGGCACATTTAATTCGACCAAATCGCCAGGGCAGGCAACGTTTTGCTCGTCCGTGGTATTGGTTACTGCTAGGTTAGGGGCTGGTTGAATCGTTACATCTTGTGCATTGGAAAGCTGAGAAGAACAACCTCCAATACTGACGCTGACCGAATAAACGCCTGCGTTGGTGAGGCCGGCATTATCGATAAAAAGGGTTGGCACATTGGTCGATCCGATTTCAATTGGGCCACTTCCATCATTGAACCACCAATGATAAACCACATTGCTGCCAGGTACCAAGGTGCTATTCAATTCTAAAATGCCGCCTTCACAAATCACATCGTCCAACAAGCTCAGTTCGGGTGCCATGTTGAGTGCATTGGTCACCGTGAAGTCTTGCGCATTGGAAGACTGAGTGGTGCAGTTTCCAACACTTGCCTGCACTGTATAGATGCCCGAATTAGCAGTTGTTACATTGCTGATAAAAAATGTTGGAAGGTCGGTGGTGCCTAAAGAGACATTCCCGTTTCCGTCATTGAAAAACCATTCGTAAGTAACATTACTTCCATTGACGATGGAGCTGTTCAGTTCTAATGTTTCTCCTTGACAAAGAATGCTTTCGTTAATTGCAAGCGAGGGCGTTTGATTGGTCAAATTTCCGGTGACCGATACATTTTGTGAATTGGAAAATTGAGACGTGCAATTCCCGACGCTAAAAGTCACTTCGTAAACGCCTGCATTGCTGGCGGTGACATTATCGATAAAAAACGTTGGAACGGTCGTAGTGCCCAACGAAACAGCACCGGTTCCATCATTGAACCACCACTCGTAAACGACATTGCTGCCGTTGGCAACCGTACTGTTGAGTTCCAACATTTCGCCTTCGCAAAGGGTGCTTTGAACAACACTCAGCATGGGCGTTTGCCCTGTTAGGTCGGTCGTAACGTTGATGTCTTGCGCATTGGAAAATTGGGTTTCACAATTTCCAAAAGAAGCGGTTACGGTATAAATTCCAGAATTGGAAGCATCAATGTTGTTGATGAAATAAGTTGGTAAATCAGTAGTGGCTATCAGGACTGGCCCATTTCCATTATTGAAGTACCAATTGTAATTGACATTTCCGCCGCTCAAAACAGTACTGTTCAGTTCTATAAATGTACCCTCACATGGGATGTCTTCCAACACTGACAATTGGGGCGTTTGGCCCAAATAGGTGTCAGAAACAACAATATCTTGGGCGTTGGATGGAGCTGTTTCGCATAGCCCCATCGTAACGCTGACAGTGTAGATGCCGGAATTGGCTGAACTCGCATCGGGAATAAATAAGGTTGGGATGGCCGTTGTAGCAATAAGATTTGGTCCGTTTCCAGCATCGAACCACCATAAATATTGGATGTTCGATCCAACATAAGTGGAGCTGTTCAACTCAATAGTTTGCCCATCGCACACTGCATCTTGGTCGACAGACAAAGATGGTGTAACCGTGGAAAGAACATTGTTTACCTCTACATTTTGAATATTGGAAAATTGGCTAGTGCAGTTTCCATTGACAATCATCACCGTGTAATTTCCTGAATTGGCGGATGTCACATTGTCAATAAAAAAAGTAGGTTCATTTGTTATGGCCAGAGAAACATTCCCTGAGCCATCATTAAACAACCAATGATATTGGACGTTGGCACCGTTGTAGGCAGTGCAGTTCAATTCCAATGTCTGGCCCTCGCACAACAAATCTTCGTCTACATTCAAGGAAGGAGCCACCCCAGATAACTGGTTGTCAACCGTTACAAGCTCGGTGTTGGACAACTGTGAGGCACAGCCATTGGAAAGGACAGAAACATTATATTGTCCACTATTTGAAATTTCAACATCGTCGATAAAGAAGGTAGGAACATCGGTGATGCCCAAAGAAACTGGACCGTTGCCATCATTGAACCACCACTCATACTGGATATTATTTCCCTGCACTATCTGGCTGTTCAACTGCAATTGCTGACCCTCACACAACTCCCCTTCATCGACATTTAAAGAAGGTGTTTGTGGGAAATCCGTCACTGCTAAAGTGATACTCTGTGGGTTGCCAACGCAGCCTTCTTCGGTGAACAAATACAAGGTGTATACCCCTGCATTTTGGGAAGTCATGTTGTTGATAGTCCAAGGGAAAGGGCCAAATTCGCCAGCATATCCAGAAAACTCAATCCCGTTTGGGCCAACCCAATTGTAGAAAACTGAATCCCCAGCCACATCAATAGTATTGACGGCAGTAAACGAAACGGACGAACCGGCACAAAACGTGGTGCCACTACTCGAAAGCCCCTCTACTGAAGGAACAACAATGTTAGGATTGCAGAAATATTCCCGCCACTCAGGGATTCCGTTGGCATTGGCATCTGGGCATGGATCACCCAATGGGCATTCGTCCGTATCCGAGATCATATCCCCATCAGTATCCAAGTCATCTACATCGGGGATGCCGTCATTATCAGTATCAGGGCAAGGGAAACCCGTTTCACATTCGTAACCATCAAAAATCCCATCATTGTCTCGATCGGGGTCTTGAAAATCTGCAGTCAAGTCGCCATCACCATCAATGCAAGGGCTGTTTACCGGGCATTCTTCCGCATCAAAAATCCCATCGGCATCACTGTCCAATTGCTGAAAATCGGGAGTGCCGTTGGCATCTGTATCCGTTGGTTTTGAAGTTGATAAATAGGTAACTGACAAACCATTAGCATCAACACTGGGAAAACCAACACCGATCACACCGTCAAAATCAGAGTCTGGCTGATTCGCTTCGGTTACGTCGTTAATGCCATCATCGTCGCTATCTTTTTCCCTAAAGTCAGGAATGCCGTCATTGTCGGTGTCTGTTGGAGCAGAAGTTGGAACATAAGCAGTTGCTTGTCCATGAACATTGATAATTGGAATGCCGTCTCCTACCCTACCATTATTGTCAGTGTCTGGTTTGTTGGTTTCAGCGACATCGTTGATATTGTCGTTGTCTGAGTCGAGGTCACGGTAGTCACGAATCAAATCCGTATCGGTATCAGCTGGATGTGAAGTTGTGAAAACAGCGTTGCCATTTACCGACGTCGGAATCCCTCTTGCATTAACAGTTATGGCTCCAGTTCCTGGTAATCCATCATTATCAGGATCAGAACCATCGGCTTCCCTTACATCATTGATGCCGTCGTTGTCGCTGTCCAAATCATGAAAATCAGGAATCAAATCCTTATCCGTATCATAAGGCTGGGAAGTGGGCGTCAAATTCAGACCCGTTGCTTGGCCATCTGCATTTACTGTCGGTACGCCTATTCCGATTATGGCATCATCATCTGGATCAGGATTGCCACCTTCTTCAACGTCATGGATCAGGTCATTGTCCGAATCCAAATCATGCCAGTCAGGAATGCCATCGGCATCTTTATCTGGAGGGAGTGGGATTGGTTGGTTGGTAATTATAGGATCAATAATTGGTGCCAAACCATCCACACCAGTTACGGGTGGCAAGCCATTGCCATTATCAATTCTACCATCGTTGTTAGTGTCATAAGACGAATAACCAGCTTCGGCAACATCGTTGATGCCATCATTATCACTATCCAAATCGTCGTGGTCGGGCACAACATCTGTGTCGGTGTCCAACCGAACGTATGTCTCAACAGCATTCAAATCATCAGGGTCTGAGGCGATGGGATTGTAAAGGCCATTCAGACCAAATGCGGCGGGTAAACCATCAATGACACCATTCCCATCCACGTCAGGTTGCAAATGTCCGGCTTCAACCAAATCGGAAATCCCATCATTATCACTATCTAAATCGTGGTGGTCAGCAATTCCATCACCGTCGGTATCGAATATGGCAGCGATTTTATCACAAATACCATCTGCGTTGGCATCTACACAAGGGTTGGTAAAGGATGGGTCATCGGCATCCCTAAAGTTGGAAATGCCATCCGAATCATTATCGGCACTCGGGTCATAAGCACCTGGTAAGCAAGGA
Source organism: Saprospiraceae bacterium (assembly GCA_041392505.1). Lineage (GTDB taxonomy): Bacteria > Bacteroidota > Bacteroidia > Chitinophagales > Saprospiraceae > UBA6168. The sequence goes on from JAWKLX010000012.1 coordinate 124,143, forward strand.
AACCGCTACCAGAGTTGCAAAATTCTTTTGCGTCAGGAATGCCATCATTATCATCGTCGATATCGACAGCATCCGGAATGCCATCCCCGTCCTTGTCTGGTCCCGTTGGTGGCTGAGGCGGGTCGGGGTTGCAGTCGTCGGCTATGTCAAAAACCAAAGTGCCAGAGCCATCACCATAATATTCGAAAAAGGCCCAATAATCCAAAATTTTGTTATTTCCAAAATTGTTTTGATAAGTAAAAGGAACATTGGTGGGCAAAGGATTTCCCGGAGTGCCACCACCGCTCACCCCACCACCGATCGGCGTGTGATCGTAATAAAATTCATCCACCACAACGCCGGGGATATTGTTAGCTAAATGAAAAAGCACCCCACCCTGATTGTTTTCGACATCGGTCAAAAGGATGTGGGTTTCGCCACCTTTTACTTTTACCAGGTAAGCCATGTTGATGTCATCTCCGGCAGGCAACGCATTTCCCTGACCATCTTTTCCATCCCAATAAATGAGGTTGGCACCAATATTTACATTCTGATAAATGACCCTGTCGGCAGGGTCATTGAAGTCCCCGTCTCCTGTCATATCAAGCGACAACATCGCCGTCCCGCTAACATTTGATGTAAACGAAAAATTTGCTCCTTGTCCCGTCTGCATGACATTTGGGGCGCAAGGCTGGTTGTCCGTGTCATTGGCAATTAGTGAAAAATCATTGATAACCACGGTAAAACTGGCAGGCATATTCAACAACCAAGTGGTGTGCGTTTTATTTCGAAAAATATCGGTCGTTAACGCCGAGGATGGAAGGTATTTATCTGGAGGGTTGATAAAAATTTTATTGTTGACAATTTGGCCATTGTTGTAATCCTCTGCCTGTGGCTCATATAAATAATAGGATCCAGGCGTCCAAGTAGTTGGATCGTCGGAACGGGTAACCATATTTCGAGGCTGGGAATTGTAAACTGGCTGAATATTGTCGTAAGCAAAACCAATGTTATTGGAAGAAATTGGAAACCGGAACGGGTCAGCGTCCATAAAATCCACATCGAATATAAACCCGTCCTTGGTCAAAATCCGAAAGGTCGGGGAAGTGGAATAGCCATTTTGATTGATTACGGAAACATACTCATTGGTATAAACCCTTCCCAAAAGTGGCAGACCACCATTGTTCCCTGCTTTTAATTGAGTGACCGTAATATCCCATGCCAAAACCACCCTTGGCGTATTAGGCTGGTTGGTAGCCCGATTCCAATCCGCACTATTGAGTAAGTTGGGGAAATCTTGGGAGGTGTAATTTGGATAACCAAAAACAACTGACCAGATTCCTTCTTGGCCAGCAGCAACTTTGTATGACCAAGGCTCATAGCCGTTGCCATTCGTTGTTCCTCCACCCGTTGGTCCAGCGACCTCTTGGGCTTTATTGAAAATGATTCCTTGGTTGCCCGCATTACCGGTCAGCGTTTCGTGCAAGGTGCCATCAGGTCGGTATATTTTTATAAACCCACCTTGTATGCCCAAATGGCTAGACCCGATGTTGATGAATTCATCTGCATTGACATAAGTCTTCATTTGCTGGGCTTCCCTGGTGTCCAAAAACATCCGATAACCGGGGTAATTGATGAAATCTTTGGAACCTTCAGCAAAGGAATGATTTAACAAGCCGAGGTAGAAGAGGGATAGAAAGAAGAACGGTTTATTCTTCCATAAAATTAGTAATCTCCCTTGTGAAAGGCACAAGGTTGTTAACGGGATTCTCATACGTGGTATGTTTAGTTCAAATACAAATTCAAATCATGCAACGTTCTAACAGACTGACAGTGTGCTGTTTAGAAAATGGCACAATAGCTATTTTTGAATATGGCACATTTCAATGCCATATTTTAAGTGTTTTGTGGAAAAAGGATAGTGGAAAAATTTCTGATAGACTGTATAGGTGAGTTCGATTATTGGGTGGTTCAAAAACGCTGCCAAAAATTTATATTTTTTTAATATAAGGACGTTTCACGCTTAGAAAAGACCTTGTTATATTTAATTCAAAAACCATTTCTTATTTAGTAGGTTTGGGTTTGTAAAAATTAAACAAAACGACAATGTCCTATAAAAGTCTGCACGACTGTCTGAAAGATTTAGAAAAAAACAACCACCTCAAACGGGTATCTGTAGAAGTTGATCCTGATTTGGAAATAGCGGAAATACACCGGCAGGTGTACGACCGAAAAGGCCCTGCCTTGCTATTTGAAAAAGTGAAAGGAAGTCCATTTATGGCCGCTTCCAATATTTATGGCACCAATGAACGGACGGCATTTATTTTTCGAAAAACTTTGCCGAAGGTAAAAAAAGTGGTAGCCCTGAAAGGTGACCCAACCTTGTTTTTAAAAAATCCGCTTCACTATCTTTCTGCCCCATTTACGGCACTGACAGCCCTGCCTATGAAAGCATGGAGCAGTCCGGTACAATATGGGAAAACGACCATTGACCAGCTCCCACAGATCAAATCATGGAAAATGGATGGTGGCGCATTTATCACGCTTCCACAGGTATTGACGTTGCCGCCCAAGGAGAAAAGCATCATGCAATCTAACTTGGGCATGTACCGCATCCAACTCTCTGGCAATCAATATGAAATGAACAAAGAAATTGGATTGCACTATCAACTGCACCGGGGAATCGGTGTGCATCATACCCAATACAACCAAAGTGATGAACCATTTCGCTGTTCTATTTTTGTTGGTGGCCCTCCGTCCCATGCGTTTGCGGCCATCATGCCGATGCCGGAAGGGCTGAGCGAACTGACCTTTGCGGGCATGCTGGCTGGTCGTAGGTTCCGTTATAAAAATCTAAATGGGCACATCATTTCCACCGATGCAGATTTTGTGATAACGGGAACCATCAAAAAAGACGTGAAAAAACCAGAAGGGCCATTTGGGGATCACCTCGGCTATTATTCCCTGACCCATGACTTTCCAGTGATGGAGGTGGAAAATGTTTACCACCGAAAAAATGCCATTTGGCAATTCACGGTAGTGGGAAGGCCACCTCAGGAGGATTCTGCTTTTGGTTGGATGATCCACCAATTGGTTGAGCCGTTGACATCTCAGGAATTTCCGGGCATCAAACAGATTCATGCAGTTGATGCGGCTGGTGTACACCCATTGTTATTAGCGATCGGCTCAGAGCGGTATATGCCATTTCGGGAAAGAAAACCAGAAGAAATTTTGACCCAAGCAAATCATTTGTTGGGAAAGGGCCAAACCACCCTCGCCAAATTCGTAGTCATTGCTGCGGATGGCGATGATGACCAATTGGACACACACCATACGAGACATTTTTTCAACCATGTTTTGGAACGAATCGATCTTACTCGAGACCTGCATTTTCAAACCCGAACTACGATTGATACACTCGATTATTCGGGTAGTGGTTGGAACGAAGGTAGTAAGGTGGTGATCGCCTGTTGTGGTAAAAAAAGGAGAGAATTGAAAACTGAACTGCCCCGGGGTTTTGAGTTACCCGAAGGATTTAGCGATCCTGTTTTTGTGCAGCCCGGTATTTTGGCAATCAAGGCACCCAATTTTAAAAGCAAAGAAAACTATGGCGACCCCGCTTCCTTCTGCAAAAGCTTGGAATCAATGGCTGCCTATTTTGAGCAACACATCCCAATGATCGTCTTAACGGAAGACCCTGCCTTTTTAGCCGCAACGGATAATAATTTCCTTTGGGTTACTTTCACCCGTACCAATCCGTCTCATGATATTCATGGCATCCAGCCATTTGTTGAGCACAAACATTGGGGCGTGAAAGGGGCACTGGTATTTGATGCCAGGAAAAAACCTCACCATGCGCCGGAATTGGAGATTGATCAAAAAATTGCGGATAAGGTTTCGGGGATAGTAGATGAGATAATGAGAAAATGATTTTTATGAAATGCTAAAATCATATTTTCAATTCTTGTTCAAATACCTCCGTTCAATAGCCTGAGTTTTTAAACAAAGTGACACAGAGGAGGCACAGAGGTTCACAATGGTTGTCTTCTAACAAATTCAAATTCCTAATCTTTTCCGAATCCTATCCGGAATTGCATTTTTATTCACCATCAAGCCTACGGTTTTTAGCCGGAAATAATTTTCAGACATATACACATAACCTTGAAACGGGCTGATTGCACCCCATGAATTTTTAGTGTAATAATATTTCGTTCCGTTCTGATCTTTGGCAACGCCAGTGATATGCATCAAATGGTCGTCTGTCGTAGTATAATCCAAAAAAGTTTTCTGGCGAAGTTCCTGTGTCACCTGTTCTTCTTCACCAGGTTTTTCAAATAAAGCCTCCCGCTTAAAATCCGTTGGAAGAATGGCAACGCCATTTTTTGCAGAAAAACCTTTCTCGCTTACATCCCCATCCCAAGCAACGGAGTACCCTTCCTTAACCGCATTTTCGGTAATCGCTAAAAGGTCATCGATCTGTACATTAAAATAGGATCCGTTTGCGTAGTTGTCCGGAATTTCCAGAATGATTTTTTGATCGAAAGGATGGTGGTTATAGGAGGTGAAACTCACATAATCATCAGGGTTGATGCCTAAATGCTCCGCAAAAGTTTTTGGCGTATAATTTTTTCCATTGTAAACAAAAGAAGCTGGAGGCGCTCCTAAATAGGCATCCATTACCGCCACAAAACCATCGCTCCATTTCTTGCTGACCTTCCCTTTATTGACCAAAGCATCCAACATTCCTTTCAGGACAGCGGCCATTTCGCTATGATCGTGTGAAGCCTCGCCATTGAGTTGACCACTGAATACCTCTTCCGGTACCGCACCGCCTTCTTTAAAAGCGGTAATCACATCATGGGAAAGACCACCTTGGCTGAACTGAGCTTTTCCCTGTCTCAATAAATAATTGATCGCTTTTTTCTGGTAAATAGTCCGTACAAAATACATTTCAGACAGGTCATATTCTGGCTTGCCCAACCGCATCAATTCCGATTCAAGAAAGGAAGAAGTGGCAAAACTCCAACAGGTGCCTGTATTACCTTGGCTCTTTACTGGGGAGCAATTGCAGTCATATACCATAGTGAATTCATATTGGGCAAAAAGATTTCCCAAAAAACAAATGGATAAAAAAAGGAGTAAGTATTTTTTCATTTTTCAGCGAATTAATATTTGATTTTCAGATGCCCAAAGGTAAAAAACAAAAAGAGCCTTTCACAATTGCTGCCGCTCATTAACCTTCTTACATTTGCCACCTTGAATATCGAAATATGAAAAAAAGACCGTTGATATTAGTAACCAATGATGATGGCATTAATGCACCAGGCATCAATGCGTTGGTTGAGGTAGCCCTTCAAATTGGCGATGTGGTAATATCCGCACCAGATAGTCCACAATCAGGACAGGGGCATGCCATTACTTTAAGAGACCCCTTGCGGTTAAAAAAAGTAAAACTATTTGATGGGGTGGAAGCTTATGAGTGCAGCGGGACTCCAGTTGATTGCGTAAAGTTGGCTAAATCGGTAATTCTCAAAGGGCAGCAGATCGACTTGTGTGTTTCTGGGGTCAACCACGGAGCAAATCATTCCTTAAATATCCTTTATTCGGGCACGATGTCCGCAGCTATGGAGGCATCTTTGGAAGGTATTAATTCGATAGGTTTTTCTTTGCTCGATTTTTCTTGGAAGGCTGATTTTGAACCTTGCAAACCCTACATTAAAAAATTAATGGAGTTTGTATTAAATAATGGGATGCCCAATTGCAATTTATTAAATGTAAATATTCCGGCAGTCCCTGCTTCGGAATTAAAAGGGTTTAAAGTGTGTCGGCAAGCGGAAGCAAGATGGGTGGAAGAATATGTGGAAGGCACCGATCCGTATGGTCAAAAATATTATTGGCTGACTGGGAAATTTGTCAATGGGGACATCAACGATGACACAGATGTGCATGCTTTGGAAAATAATTATATATCCATTGTACCATCTGGCCATGATCTTACAAAATACATCGCTATGCCAGATTTTAAGCCATTGGAAAATCCTTAAAAAAAAGGATTTAAATTCGAATTTAATCCTCTGAATATAATTAGGCAATTCTAAATAATTTTTTAACCATGTTAGAAAAAAATTCACTCCCGATTGGAATAATGGTTGGCATCTTGCTCCCTATTATTGGCTATATTCTTTTATATGGAATATATGAAGGATTGGAAATAGTTGGGTGGGTAAGCGAGGGTGGGTTTCGGCCAAAATTTCGGGAGCGGACAATTGGCATCATTGCATTGGCCTTAAATGCAATTGCATTAAATTATTATCAAAAAAGATATTATTTCAATTCAGTTCGGGGCGTGGTCGTAACCACCGCTATTTGGGTAGGCGTTTGGCTTTATTTATATGGGGAATATGTTTTGTAGAAATAGCAATAGCCAATGAAATATTTTATCCTATCTGGTGAGGCATCTGGAGACCTTCATGGTTCGAACCTTGTAATAGCTTTAAAAAAGGAAGACCCCAATGCAGCGTTTAAATCATGGGGCGGCGATCTTATAGAAAAGGCCGGTGCAACAGTTTTAAAACATTATAGAGACCTCGCATTTATGGGCTTTTTAGAAGTGGTTAAAAACCTGCCCACTATTTTGCAAAACTTCAAAACCTGCAAAAAAGACATTTTATCTTTTCAACCCGACGTGCTCATCCTTATCGATTATCCTGGATTTAATTTACGAATGGCTAAATGGGCGCACAAAAACAACATCAGGGTATTCTATTATATTTCTCCACAACTTTGGGCTTGGAATACTGGACGGGCTGAATTAATTAAACGGTACGTGGAACGCATGTATGTGATTTTACCGTTTGAAAAAGATTTTTATCATAAATTTAATATTGACGTAGATTATGCTGGCCATCCATTAGTGGATGTAATTAATAATTATAAACCAACCATTAATTTCTATGAGAAAAATAATTTAAATAAAAATAAACCAATTGTTGCAATGCTCCCCGGTAGCCGAAAACAAGAGATTAAAAGAATGTTGGGGATTATGCTTTCCGCAATAAAACATTTTCCAGAACACCAATTTATTATTGCCGGCGCCCCTTCCATTGAGCGGTCATTTTACCAAGAATTTTTAAATAAAAACCAATCAATTTATTTTATCGAAAACCAAACTTACGATTTATTATCGCATGCAGATGCTGCACTGGTTACATCGGGAACGGCGACATTGGAAACAGCTTTATTTAATACCCCACAGGTTGTTTGTTATAGTGGCAATTGGTTTTCTTATCAATTGGCGAAAAGGCTGGTAAATAAAGACTTAAAATTTATTTCATTGGCCAACTTAATTGCTGACCAACAAGTAGTAAAAGAATTAATCCAAGAAAATTTAACAGAAATTAAATTAGTTGAAGAGCTTAATTATTGCCTCTCCGAAAATGGTCGGTCGAATATTTTGAAAGGCTATAAAATAATTAAACAGAAATTAAACCTCGGCGGAGCATCAGAAAGTATTGCAAAATTAATGGTTGATAGATTAAGAACCCTTTTATAGTTGCTGGTCGAATAATAGTAAAGTTTTCAACGCTCCCATTGTATCCCCTTCTTCCAATTGTTTTTTTGCCAAAGAATGCAATGCTATTTCAAATTCTTTTTTGTCGGCTTTATTATTATCTAATATAGCCGCAACCTCCTCGTTTTTTCCATAAAAGTATTTCCTCCTCCGCTGGCAAATTTTCTACATTACCTAACCGTCCCAAATTATTGCCAGTCAATATTTCGCTATTTTTATCGACCATGGTAATTGATCGATTCCGATACCTTTGGTTGTCAATGGTTTTGGAATTTCAAAGAGAGAGTCTCCAGATGCACGGGTGTACCAGCTTTCCCCCATCCGCCCGACCAAGTCGAGCTTGGTTGTGTCGAGGTTATTATTTTCATCCAAATATTCTTCCCTGATGTGTACATAAATCACCCTTGCAATAATCAAATTACCTGCCCCACCTTCGGTTCCGGTTTCTATCACCTGATCCACCAAGCATTCAAAAGCTACCGGGGCCTCCCCTACCCTTGGCGGACGAATTTTTTCAGAGGCAACCTCAGTCAGTCCCGCTTTCGTAAATTCATTGATCCCTTTTTCATACTCGGTACTTGCCAACGACATCTGCTCAACGATTGGGTAATTGACGATATTTATCACCACCTCTGGCACCTCCCTAACATTCTCCAAAGTATGCTTAGTCGTATTATCCCTAACTCGTCGGGCCGGGGAAAAAATCATGATCGGTGGGTTCGATCCAAAGCAATTGAAAAAACTAAATGGGCTGAGGTTGACATTTCCAGCTCGATCAACAGTGCTGGCAAACGCAATTGGACGAGGCGCAACTGCTGCCAACATGTATGCGTGCAGACGGGCAGTTGAAATGGAATTGGCGTCGAAGGAAAGCATCCGATTTGATTATTATTTAAAAATTGACGAGAAAACAAATTGAGAATTCAGAAAATTCACAATTTAATCTCTGCAACTAAGTACAGGACAAAAATGAAAAATCTTAATCTGTCCAAGCGGGTTCACCCCCTTCCCCCTCAAGGGGGGACTTTCGCAGCGACGATGTCCCCCCTTGAGGGGGGGAAGAATTCCCGCACAAACAAATAATTGAAAATAAGTTTTGTCCTGTACTCAATCTCTGCAATTAAAGCGCCGGAAGAATCTTGGAACGGACTTCACCAAACCCGACCCTTATGCCATCTTTTTCGGCAAATCCACGCATCGTTACGGTGTCATTGTCTTTAAGAAAAACACGGGTCGAACCGTCGTTTAAATTCAGGGGTTTAGTGCCCGCCCAAGCTATTTCCAACATCGACCCAAAAGCAGATTCGTCCGGCCCACTGATGGTGCCAGAAGCCATCAAATCACCGACATTGAGGTTGCAGCCATTTACCGTATGATGGGCCAATTGCTGCACCATGTTCCAGTACATGTATTTATAATTGGAGCGGCTGACGATGGATTCGGCTGCGCCTTCCGGCTGAATGGCTACCTCCAAATTAATATCCAGGTTTTGATTTCCTTCGTATTCAAGATAGGGCAAAACAGGCGGGTCCTGGTCATAGCCTTTCACCCTAAATGGGTCGAGCGCTTCCAAGGTAACGACCCAAGGTGAAACCGAAGAGGCAAAACTTTTTCCCAAAAATGGTCCGAGCGGGACATATTCCCATTTCTGAATATCCCGGGCCGACCAGTCGTTGAAAATGACAAATCCAAAAATATGGTCTTCTGCTTCTGCGGTCGAAACCTGTTGCCCCAATGCAGTAGATTTGCCAACAATGAACCCCATTTCCAATTCAAAATCCAAGCTTCCAGAAGCCTGATAAACAGGCGTTTGGCTGTCTTTTGGTAAAACTTGACCTTTGGGTCGGTGAATATTTGTCCCACTGACAATGATGGATGACGCACGGCCATGGTAGCCTACCGGCAAGTGCTTCCAATTCGGCATTAGCGCATTGGCGGGGTCACGAAACATTATCCCAACATTTGTAGCATGCTCGATACTTGAATAAAAATCGGTGTAATCCCCCACTTTCACCGGAAGGTGCAGGGTTGCCTCTGATTGTTTTTCCAGAACACCATCAATAATTTGCAAAGCAGAATTCCCCTCCAACAACAACTCCTGGGCTTTTAGCCTTACCGCATTGGTGACGGGTTTTCCTAGTGCAATAAAATCATTTAAATAGTTGCTATCAAAAACTTCCTTTGGTGCTCCGATTTCAGCAAAATGACCTAATTCCGCAACGGCCAAAAGGTCAAGGATTTGGTCACCGATGGCTACTCCTACCCTTGCTTTTTTATGTTCTGTTGAGAAAATACCGAATGGTAAATTGTGGATGGAAAAATCTGAATCAGCGGGTACTTTAACCCATGTATTTAGGTTTGACATTTAGTTGTTGTTGTTTAAATAAAAATTGACTTAGAAGTGATTTAAACTTTTTCCATTGAGGAAGATTTGGCTCAAAAACGTGTCGGACACTTTCTTCTGCAATAGATTACGTTGCTTAATTTCCTCTAAGGAGGCTATTTAACGAAGTGTCCGACACGTTTTCCCTTCAAAAGATAAAATTTAAATCGCTTCTTGTTTTAATAAGGAGTAAAGAATAGCGAACAAGGAATCCTCTTTCCGGGAATCAATGGCCATTTGCACTAACCGGATCAGCGTTTTCCAACCACGACTTGTAGTATTTTCCATCATCCAGTTTTAAGGCATTTTCAGTTATCTGCAACGGCTTGAAAGTATCGATCATCACGGCCAATTCCTCGGTCACTTTTTGGCCAATACTCCTTTCATAAGCCCCCGGATGCGGCCCGTGCGGAATGCCTGCGGGGTGCAGAGAAATGTAGCCGGGGCCAATATTATTTCGGCTCATAAAATCGCCGTCGACATAGTAGAGCATTTCATCTGAATCGATATTAGAATGGTTGTAAGGCGCTGGAATGGCCTTTGGATGGTAGTCAAATAACCGAGGGCAAAATGAGCAAATGACAAAAGCCTTAGTCTCGAAAGTCTGATGGACGGGTGGCGGTTGGTGCACTCTACCCGTTATCGGTTCAAAATTATGAATAGAAAAACCATAAGGATAATTATACCCGTCCCAACCGACTACATCAAACGGATGCGACTCATAAACCAATTCATGCAGCATCCCTTCCTTTTTGATTTTGATGTGAAATTCCCCTTTCTCGTCATAAGTTTCCAAATCAGTGGGCAACTTGTAGTCCCGCTCACAAAATGGGGAATGTTCGAGTAACTGCCCAAACCAGTTTCGGTACCTTTTAGGAGTGTAAATTGGATGAAACGACTCCGCATACAATAGGCGATTGTCCGTGGTATTGAATTCAATTTGATAAATCATGCCCCGTGGGATGATGAGGTAATCACCATATTCAAATTCAATATTTCCGAGGAAGGTCCGTAATGTTCCCGTACCTCTGTGGACAAAAAGCATTTCGTCCGCATCGGCATTTTTATAAAAATAACTGGTCAAGGATTGTCTGGGCGCTGCCACTCCGATATGAATGTCGTTGTTGACCAAAAGTGGTTCACGGCTGTCCAAAAAATCATCTTTGGCAGGCGCATTAAAACCAATTAGTTTTCGGGAATGGATGTTTTTAGCAACCGCAATTTTGGGTGAAACATCAATCGATTCTTTCACCTCTCTGACCATGGTTGGTCGATGATGATGATACAGCAACGACGACATGCCATCGAAGCCGATCGTTCCGAATAGTTGCTCATAATACAATCCTCCGTTTGGCTTTTCAAAAATGGTATGACGTTTTGGTGGGATTTTTCCGAGTTTATGATAGATTGGCATGGTTAGGATCTTTTTTAAACTTCAATTTTCAAATGGCAAAGCTAATAAAGTAAGGGGCGATTTAGGGCAGTTTTAGATAATAGATTTATTGTCATGCTGGAGAATATGGCTCTAAAGCAACACAACTTTTTCTACTTGCAAACCTGTCATATTTTCAAAAACAACTAAATAAACGCCCGATGGGAATTGGTTTGTAATAATCGAGTTCACTCCAAATTGAACCGATTTGTTTTCATAAATAACTTGTCCACTGACGGTTACCAATCTTATTTTTCCTTCCAAACTGTTTCCCAAACCAACTTTGTAAAATAATTGCCCATCGGCGGGATTGTTGATGATTTTAAAAAAAGGTTGTGCATCTGGTTGTTCCAATCCACCCACATGATTGTCCAATAATCCTGGGCGGAATAAATTTAAAGCGGCCCACATCCGCTCCTTCTGTCCTTTCGTAAACATGCCCATACAATCATCATTGGTATAAAACATAAAATCCATGAAAATGTCAGGCATGCTGCAAGAGACGGCCGGATGGGTTGGGCATTCTGAAATATAGGTTTCGCAGGTTTCAGGGGTGTCGTTCACAAAATCGTTCTCGCAGCAATCAGTGATACTTGGCCCCCAGGGGTGTTCGAGGTTGAAATAGTGGCCGATTTCATGTGTCAGCGTCCTGCCCAAATGATAGGGTGGCAAAACATTAATATCTCCAAACTGCAAATAATTGACTTGGACACCATCCTCTTCCGGAAGGCCAACCCCTGGAAAGGAAGATATTCCCCCGATGCCTCCGGCAAATTTTGCTACCCAAATGTTTAAATAATGCTCCGGATCCCAGGCATCCTGACCACCTTGGGCCGTGTAATGAATGGCAGACGTCCCCCCGATTCCGACCAAATTATTGGTATACCTTCGAGTAATCCCAGTAGTCGGATTGCCGTCTGGATCAATACCTGCTAAAAAGAACTCAAATTCCACATCAGCGATTAGGGGTTGAAAAACACCAGGAATTGTTGGAATCTCTACATTCATTGCCCGGAAATCCTTGTTCAGGATTTCAATCTGGGAAAAGATTTGCTCGTCCGAAATGTTTTCAGCATTGGAATTCCAAACAACGTGTACAACGATTGGAATTTTCACGACATTTCTCATCCCAATTCGATCAGGGGCATTTCTAAGCCATTCGTTGATTAGCAATTCTTGTGAAGCGATGGTCGTTTGCCAATCGGGATTTCTCATTATTCTATGATCGCTTGCACCGCATCTATTCTGGGCGGAAAGCGGAGCTAATGCAGCAAATAAAAAAAGAATGAAAATTGGCTTCATAAAAATATAATTTTGGCTTAATGACTCTGACAGCCAAGTTGGGATCAAATTTAAATTGGCCATCATATTAACCCCTAAAGAAAAATGATAAAATGCGGATATTGTTGTCCTACCAAGCTATGTTTTTCATTTTCTAAAAAAAAGAAAAGGTGCAAGCAGTCCTCCCTGCTTGCACCTTTTTTTTATAGTTCAAGAAAAATTAGAAAATATGCTTGGCAATCATGTTGACAACCGAAACAATAAAGGCCAATGCCAACGCCCACCAAAAATTTTCAATTTTTAAGCCTTTCAAAAAATAGTCAGCAATCATCAAAACAATCGCATCAACTACCAATGAAAAAGCTCCTAACGTAATTAAGATTAGTGGAAAGGTCAGGAAACTAAGGATACTTCCGATAGACCAGTTTAAAAAGCCTAAAACCAATCCGATGATAATCGCCCTGAAAAAATCGCCTACTTCCACTCCCCTAAGGACTTGGGCGCCGATCCAAACGGCAACTGCATTGACAAGAATTGTTAGTATCATTTTTCGTTAAATTTTGGTGAATGCCGCATATTCGTCTGTACTGCTGCTGCGGCCAATTTTTATAGACATACCCGCTGCTTTCAATTGATGAATGATTGCTTTTTCTCGAAAATGGAAAATGCTGTCCTTTTGTTCAAATATGCCCAAAATTCAATCACCTCAATCCTTTGAATTAGTCCATGAATTATTGGTCCGGTCCATGTCCGCCATCCTGTTCGAGGCATCAATTTCCACCTTTGCAATATCCTTAAATCTTTGATCCAAGACAAATTCATACTCTGGATGCGTCCAAGGCCAATCAGGAAGCAAAATAAAATTATTGCCTACTTTATCACTCTTTTTCTCCCCTCTCATAATCGACAAGGGTATCGTGTAAATTTCTTTTTTACCATCATTATAGGTAATAGTGAGGTCAATGGGCATGGGCATTGGCCCTTTTCTTTTAAGAACGATCCTCGTTTCTTTCCTGTTTACCTTGTCAACTGTAGCCACTTCATAATCAATGGTTTTGGTGGTTCCTACAAAGTACTCTTTAAACCAATCCAACTCCAGACCAGATTCTCTTTCCATAACCCGGATAAAATCATCGGCGTTTGGGTGCTTAAATTTCCAAGTATTGTAGTACCGAAGAATCGCCCTGTCAAAGGTTGGTTTCCCCATGATGTACTGCAATTGAACCAGGAAAACATGGCCCTTCGTGTAGGACGCCGTTCCGTATGCTGCCCGATGCAAATAATGATCGGCATGGGTTGTCAGGGGTTCTTCCATGCCGCTCTTTGCAAAACGGATATAATTGCTGACAGCATCGAGGTGTGGGTCTTCCAATGGTTCACCACCCATCAGTTTTTCTCTTTTGAGAAAATTTTTGACTTCTTCCTCGGCATACTCGGTAAAACCTTCGTCCATCCACGGATAAAGGCTTTCATTGGAACCCAACATGCCGTAATACCAAGCGTGCATCAATTCATGAATAAATGTCCCAATGCCAGCATCAGTGACCAAAAAGGTAGCCATCGGGTATTCCATACCACCGTCACCTGCATTCAAAAAGGAGTAGGATTTATAAGGGTATTGGCCATAAGTTTTATTAATAAAATCAAAAACCCGATCCATTTTTTCCGGCATCGAACTCCATTTAGCCATTGCTGCATCATCCTTGGCATCAAATAAAAAATGAAGAGTTAACCCATCCGGTCTTTCTACTTTTAGGTGCTTGTAATCGGGGTCAGCAGCCCAAGAAAAATCATGGACATTTTCGGCTTTCCAGCGCCAAGTAAAAGTATTACCTGGAGCAGGTCGAACTGCCGTCCCCTTTGGTTCGTAGCCGCAACCTATTTCAGAAGCGTTTTGCAAAACCCCGCTTGCCCCTAATATAAATTTGCGATCCATCGTTATGTTCACTTCAAAATCGCCCCAAACCCCATAGAATTCACGTTGTACATAAGGGTCTGCATGCCAGCCTTGGTAATCGTATTCAGCCAGTTTGGGATACCACTGGCTCATCGAATAAGAAATGCCGTCCTTGCTGTCCCTGCCTGACCGGCGGATCTGCACGGGTATTTGGGAATGAAAATCCATTTCCAAAAGTGCGGTCGAATTTGGCAAAATGGGTGCTGCCAATTCCACTTCCAAAACAGTTCCGTTCACCTCGTATTTGGTAGGCTTTCCATCGCAAGTCAAGGAATTGATCTTATGCCAACCGTATTCATTTTCTTTTAAATTTTTGATCCGATCCCCCACCCTTGGGTCAGCCCGGTTAGGATCACGATTGTACATATCCATCATGCTATTTGGTTGGAATGCATTGAAATAAAGGTGGTAGAAAATCCGATGAAGAGTATCGGGGGAATTGTTGTAGTATTTCAAAAACTGTTTGCCGGCCATTTGATGGTTGGTCGCATCCAAGGAGACATCCATTTTATATTCAACACGTTGCTGCCATCTATCGGGTTGTGCAAAAGTGTTCAAAGAAATAAGCAGAGAAAAGAAAAGCAAAGAATGTTTAAACATATTTATTGATCAATTTTAATGAAGTGTAAAGTTGCCAAATGCATCTCTTTTGCCAAAGGGATGCTCCTATTAATGTTAATGACAAACGATTTCCCCAACTATCTAACCTCGTCCTTTTCATTTGACTGAAATCATATGGTAGGCTGACTAACGTCATTTTATACTGTCGCCAAGCCCAATAGATTTGTGCTGTAAAAAATAAACAATAACCAGCAAGGAAAAAGCAAAGGATATGAAAGAATAAGTTTGCCAACCTTGCACAAATTTTTCAGCCATGTCACTCGTAAATTGGAGAAACCGTTACGACCTGATGCCAACCTTCCCAAAATGGGTTGACCGTTTTTTCAAAGATGACGATATGTTGAATGGCAACTGGCTCGGCGAAATGGTCATGCCTGCTGTCAACATAAAGGAAACGGACAAGGCATTCAGTTTAGAAGTTGCCGCTCCTGGCATGAAAAGGGAGAATTTCACTTTGGAAGTGAAAGATGGGTCACTCGTGATCAGTGCCGAAAACAAAGCGGAGAAAGAAGAAAAAGATGAAAATTACACCCGCAGGGAGTTTAATTTTTCTTCATTTACCCGTTCGTTTTGGCTTCCTGAAAATGTAATGGCCGATAAAATCGAGGCTACCTACAAAGATGGATTGTTGCATGTTGATATGCCGAAAATGAAGGTTAAGAGTGTAGAAAAACCTAAAGTGATCAAAATAAAATAATAAAGCCAATAACTTTTAACGCCAAAAAGCCATAATTAAAAAAAGGTTTTTAAGAGCTCATTCTTCAATGTGAGAGGTGTATGATGGAAGTCGCTTTGTTAGCGGCTTCCGTTTTTTTTATGCAAATTCTTGTAAAACCTTGACCAGTTGATGCTCTGAAACCATCCCTACCTGTCGCCATTTTTCGGCTCCATTTTTAAATAAGACAAATGTCGGCACTCCCGATACCCCCATCTTAGCAGCAAACTGCTGGTTTTTATCAATATCAACTTTAATGATTTTGGCAGTGTCACCGATATTCTTTTTTACCTTTTCTAAAACGGGGGCCATCGCTTTGCATGGGCCGCACCAGGTAGCTGTGAAATCTACTAAAACGGGGCTATCCCCATTAATGAGTTCTGAAAAACTTTGTTTTTTTGTCATTTCATTATTTTTATTAATAAAAACAGGTATCGGGCGGCATAAGTTTTTTTGGGGAAATTAAAATATACAATATTGTTTAGTCATATCAAATTTACTCGTTGTTTGCTTCCAATTATTAACCAATTGCATCTAAAACGGTCTGCTTTTGACCAACGCTGATCGGCAACTTATTTCCAGCAACCAAGACGGTGTTCCCTTCGATAAAATCAATTGCTTTGATGGAAATAACATAGGAGCGATGGATTTGAATGAATTGTTTAATGGGTAACTCTTTTGTCAATATAGCCAATTTTTGTTTGGTCAATAACATTTTTTCTTTAGTATAAACTTTTACGTAATCGCCGTAAGCTTCAAGATAAATTATATCATCAAATAAAACCCTAAAAAGCTTTTTGTCTGATTTAATATAAATATGTTCCTGTGAAGTCATGTTTTCTCCATCATGTAATTTTAGTTTATTTCTTACCTTATAAATACTCGTTTGAAATCTTTCAAAAGAAAAAGGTTTTAATAAATAATCAATTGCTTCCAATTCGTACCCCTCAATAGCAAACTCTGGATAGGCAGTTGTAAATATTACCATTGGTGGATTCTTTAAAGCCCTCATCAAACTAACTCCAGATAATTTGGGCATGTTTATATCCAATAAAACAAGGTCTATGTTCTCTTTTTTTATAAAGGTTAATGCCTCTATCGCATCAGCACAAGTAGCGACCAATTCTATTTCTGGAATTTGAGAAACATAATTAACTAAAATATTTACTGCCAATGGTTCATCATCTACTACAATGCATTTTATATTCATGATAGATTAATTTTAAGCATCGTTGAATATTCATCTGTGCTGTCAATAATTTTTAATTGGTGCTTGTCGGGGTAAATTAGCTCCAATCGTTTCTGTAGATTTTCTAATCCTACCCCTCCATTCTTTTGATGTAATATTTTATCAACTTCGCCTTTTTTATTCCCCACTTTAAAAAAGACTTCGTCTTGATTAAAGGACAATAAAATATGAATAAATGCACCATCTTTATTGCCTTTAACACCGTGCGTAAAAGCATTTTCTACTAATGGAAGAAACAACAAAGGTGCAATTTTAGCTTCTTCAAAATGTCCTTCTTTTATAAATTTTATGTCGGCATCAGGCCTTATACTCTAAGTTCCTGCATTTCAATATAATTATCTAAATGTTCAATTTCTTTTGGAGCGATACTTTTTGCACCTCTGTTTCATACAACAAGTACCGCATCATTTCGGAAAGGCGCAAAATAATCCTTGGTGTCCGCTTGTCGTTATCCAAAGACAGAGAATATAAATTATTTAAACTGTTAAATAAAAAATGAGGGTTTATTTGGGTTTTCAGGGCATTTAGCTCTGCAACAGTTTTCTCTTTCTCTAATATCCCTATTTTCTGTTTTGCCTCCAATTGACGAAACCACCCTTTCGAAAACTTAAATAAACTTGTTATCAATAAATAGGAAACAATAAATTCTAAAATGTCAGAAAAATCATAATAATCTATAAAATAATAGTTCGGAAAAATTAAATCAGCTAACCAACCAAAAGTAATTGCATTTATTGCG
Organism: Saprospiraceae bacterium; assembly: GCA_041392505.1. GTDB lineage: Bacteria > Bacteroidota > Bacteroidia > Chitinophagales > Saprospiraceae > UBA6168. The sequence goes on from JAWKLX010000012.1 coordinate 142,069, forward strand.
ATCCCGGACAATATCAACCCTATTAAGGAAAAGATATAAGTCCAATATTTTTTCTTCTCTAAGAATTTGGGTATCAACAATTGAATATTCGTATAAACCACAAAAATGATTGCCCAATGGAACAAAAAAGTATAAATAATATCCACCCATTCTACTTCCTCTGAATAAGTGAATAAACGCCATAATATGTAAAAAGACAATATCCAGAATAGGCAGTGTTGCAGCCACCTGTTCCGAACGACTTCTTCAAATGTGATTATTTTAGTTTGCAATTTATTTTAGTTTATTCAAGATAGTTACCTCATCAATAAACGCTTCCTGATGGCCGGAATATTTTTCAACAAACTTTTGCAATTCTTCAGGTTGGGCAGTTAATACGTAGCTGCCGTCATCTATCTTTTCGTGTTTGATTCGGATTTGTCGATGTTTGAACAAATTATCCAAAAATTCCGGGTCGAACATTTTTATGCTGATTGTTTCACCGTTGACATCCAATTTGGCAAAAGTGTGGACTGGTAAAAAATGATAGGAAGCCAGCTCATTCTCCCTATGGTCAATATTATTATCGGAATAAGGAGACTCACCTTTTGGAAAATCTGCTGGATAAAAATCCATGAAGTACTCATTGCCCAATTTCACGACAAAAATATCAAAGGCTGCTTTCCGGCCCTTTTGATCCTCCTGAATCAACAAATATCCACTCTCTTCATTTTTTCTAAAATCCCAAACGGCGGGTTTATTGTCCCCTTTTGCATTATTTACTTCGCTTTTTTGCCCTACTGCATCATTATCTGAACCAACCCAAACGCCTTCCAAGCTTTCAAGGAAAACGATTTTCTCTTTTGTATAAAGTGGGTGAAGGGAGGGGATACAGCTCTGCGCTAATAAGATCAAGACAAGAATACCTAAAATGAATGTTTTTGATCGCATGATTTTATGCTTTTGGTTAAAATTTGATTGCAGGCTAAAGGTGGAGCAAATGTGGTCGGTGAACAAATAAAGTCGTTGAATCGAACAAAAATGGTGTTGAATCAGGGCATTTTCACCATCATGAAAAGAAAAGTTTGAAATAAGATTTTGGGAGGAGTGTTACCTTTTTGAAAAGCTGGATTATAAGATCGTTCATTAAAAAATGGCATAATTTTCAGCAATAGTTATGGCTATTAAGCGTTACATAATTTTCATCGAAACAAAACCTTTTCTATAAGCTTCAAATTTTACCTGCCTTAAAATTTTTCAGCAAAAATGGCTGATTGCAAAAGTTTCTTACTTTACTCAACAAGGGTATTTTAAAAATTGCAAAATCTACTGGCTCAAAATTATATTCTAAATAACGTGCCGATGCTTCATTTATGTTCTTATTGATGGGCGTTTTATACCGTTAATTTGGGATTAAATTTTGTAAACCGATTTGCTTTATTCCAAACTTGCGCACACATTTGCAGCCGTTTAAGCAGAAACATATTCCAAAATCAAAATTTTTAATTAATTATTCAAATTCAAGACCCATGACAAAATCTATTAAATCTCTCGTCGTATTTTGCCTTTTATTAGGTGCTTTTTCTCTTTCCGCCCAGACTACCAACGGCAAACTTAGTTTTAGCGCAGGCATTGGCGTTTTGCCAACTTTCCTAAATGATGATGTAAGCGTCAACACGCCACCTGTAAGCATTCGACTGGCTTATCAAGCATCACCTATTTTCCAGTTGAGCGGATATGCTGGGTATACTGCCTCCACTTCCAACTCTCCATTTATCATTTCAGATGGCCAAAGCTCACTGATTTCTAACAAACAGTTGCTGGTAGGTTTGAGAGGAGAATTGAGGAAGGAAGTCGGCAAAAAGTTTGACGTTTATGGCGGCGGTATGCTGGGTTTCTTGCACAGCTCCACCCGTGAATTCGACAAGAACACCAACGAAACAATTGTCCGAGAAATTGATGGCCCAACCCCTTATGACCCGAACCAACCCAAGGGCCGGTTCAATTATTCTGGATTTGTTGGAACGACCTACTACTTCACCAAAGGAGTGGGTATTTTCGCAGAAGCTGGGTATGGCGTTTCGCTGTTAAATACAGGGGTCACCATCAAGCTATAATTAACTCCATTAATAACCGATTCCTTTCAAAAGGTGTGGCCTTCACGGTCATGCCTTTTTTTATTTCTTTCAAATCATGAACGATTGGTGGTTTCTTCCTCACAAATCAATATTTCATAAAAAAAGCTTCAACATTAAATACTTGTCCTTATTTGCTCCTTTCACATCTATTCCTAATTTTGTGAATCCCCGATCCTGCAAATTAATCTATGTCACTTACGAACAAATATCCAGATTTAAAAAAATACAAGTTTAGAGAACTAAAAATCTATTCTTCCACAGAGTGGTTGGCAGACAATCGAAAAAAATACCGCCAGGTTTTTGACCGCTGGGAGACTACCTACGTCTATGCTGAACTTTCTTTTTACAATAAATTATTCGACCAGGAGGAATGGGAAGTTGAAGTGGAGTTAAAATGTTTTTCCCTGAAAAAAGGCAAAAAAGAATTGTGTGTGCTTCCCTTTAAGCGTAAAATTAGTAAATATGACAATATAGTTTACATCAGGGAAGGTTGGGGGAATAAATCGGAAGGGGTATTTTGGAAAAAAGGAACGTATGCATGGGAAGCCTTTATTGAAGGTGAAAAAGTTATTTCCAAATATTTTTACATCGAGGATGCAGGGAAAGACGCTCTGAAAATTGGCAACCCTTATATCCAATTACATTCACTCCGCCTTTACGAGGGGCCTTATGATGATGTAATGGACGATGAAAGGGTTTATTACAAAAAATTCGATGGCTCCAATACCCGGTATATTTATGCTGAAATATTATTGAAAAATACCCATTTTGATAAGGCCTGGCAATGTGAGTTGTTTGTGAAATTTCTCAACGACGCCAGGGAATTGAAAGGTCAGATCATCCGACTGCAAAAAATTGAAAGGAAGGATGATTATATAAAAATTTCAGCGGGTTGGGGCAGTAATGTGAAAGGCTCTTGGCGAAAAGACAAATATACTTGTGAGGTCGTTTTCATGGATCGGTTACTCGGTGCTGTCCCGTTTGAAATCGAAGAGCGCTTTGAAGAAGGCTCTCCAGCGGTATTCCTCCCAGACAAAAACGGCCCCATCTATTTTACGCCAATCGATGATGCCGACGAGAGTTTTGAAGAACTGATGGCCAAATTTGAGTCGCTTGTAGGGCTGACAGAAATTAAGGAAAAAGTTCGAGACCATGCGAAATACATTCAGTTTTTGCAATTGAGGAAGGAGCTGGGATACGAGGAGAAAGAAAGCGTTAACGTCCATTCTGTCTTCATTGGAAACCCAGGAACAGGTAAAACGACTGTGGCAAAAATGATGGGGCGCTTGTACCGAAAAATGGGGCTACTTTCCAGAGGACATGTCCACATCGTTGATCGTGTGGATTTGGTGGGTGAATACATTGGGCAAACTGGGCCAAAAGTGAAAGATGCCATAGAAAAGGCAAGGGGCGGTGTTTTGTTCATTGATGAAGCCTACTCTTTGGTCAGAAGTACCGAGGACACCAAGGATTTTGGACGGGAGGTAATTGAAATTTTGGTGAAAGAGCTTTCTGATGGGCAGGGCGATTTGGCGGTTATTGTGGCCGGCTACCCCAAAGAAATGACCAAATTTCTAGATAGTAACCCTGGACTGAAATCCCGCTTTAAACATTATTTTGAATTTAGAGACTATTTGCCGCAGGAATTATCAAAAATTGCCAATTATGCCTGCAAAGAAATGGAGGTTCAGTTAGCTGCTGAAGCAAAGGCAAGAATCAACGACATCATTGTCAATGCCTACCGGGATCGAGACCGATCTTTTGGCAATGCTCGGTATGTTTACGACTTGATTGAAAAGTCAAAATTCAATATGGGCTTGAGGATTATGGGCCTTGAATCCCCTAAAACACTGGACAAAGAAATTTTAGAAACAATAGAAGGATATGACGTCGAACAAATTGACATCAAGCGCAGTCGGGAATTGCCTAATATCCCAATTGACGAGGAACTTCTCCATGAAAGTATTGCCGAACTAAATCACCTTATCGGCCTAGGCCGGGTGAAAGAACAGATCATCGAGCACGTCCGTTTGGTTCGCTATTACCGGGAAACGAGCCGGGATGTATTGAATAATTTCTTTTTGCATACCGTACTCATCGGTAATCCAGGCACTGGAAAAACAACGATTGCCCGCATCTTAACCAAAATTTACAAGGCTCTCGGCATTTTAGAAAGGGGCCACATGGTCGAGACCGATCGGCAGGGTTTGGTGGCAGGTTATGTTGGACAAACCGCCAATAAAACTGCTGAAAAAATTGATGAAGCAATGGGCGGCGTCCTTTTTATTGACGAGGCATATTCCCTTTCCCATAAAAGCAATTCGGGCAATGACTTTGGGGATGAAGCCATTCAGACTATATTAAAAAGGATGGAAGACAACCGAGGCCGTTTCTTCGTTTTTGTAGCTGGCTATCCAGATAATATGGAAGCTTTTTTAAAGGCCAACCCAGGACTGAGTTCCCGCTTTGACAAAATATTGAAATTTGAAGATTACTCTTCCAGTGACTTACTGAAAATAGCCTTGTTAATGTTGGAAGATCATGGGATTTTCCCCGCCCCAGATGCAGAAGAATACTTGGCTAAATACTTTGACTTCCTTTATAATTATCGGGATAAATATTTCGGAAATGCTCGGACGGTTCGCCAGGTTGTCACTGAGGCTATTAAAAACCAAAACCTTCGCTTAGCTGCCTTAACACCGGATGAAAGAGAAAATGTTTCGTCGAATGTATTGCTAATGGATGACGTTGGAGAATTCAAATTGGATTCCAACGAATTGCTATTTAATAATAAAAAGGGCATCGGCTTCCGTCGAAGTGGCGATTAAAAAATTGATTTTTTTTCTATCATTTAGTACCGCTTTTTGATTAGCTGGTACTTTTTTATTTTTTAAATTAAATGAAAATTATTCTCACCTGTTTTTTCCCATTTCTATTATTAATCATTCTATTTTCTTGCAATCATGCAGAGTCTCCGTTTTTACAAAAAGCTAAAAATGAAATTCAAAAGATTCAACAGAAATATGTAAAAGACAAAAGGACAGCATTATTTAATGTTACGGTTAAAGCAGGAGCAAAAAAATCAATAGTTCTCTCTGGCGAAACAATTTTTCCACAAGCCAAAGAAGAATTGCTGGGCATATTAATTAGCGATAAAATAAAATTAATTGACAGCATTTCTATATTGCCTGCCACCCAATTAAATGGAAAAAATTATGGTGTCGTTAATCTTTCCGTTTGTAATATTAGGTCGAATCCCAAGCATTCGGCTGAATTGGCCACCCAAGCAATTCTCGGAACTCCTTTAAAAGTTTACAAAAAAGAAGGTGATTTTTATTATGTTCAAACGCCTGATAATTATCTCGGTTGGGTAGACGACGGAGGGTTAACATTAATGGATGAGTTGGAATATAATAATTGGAAAAAGGCTAAAAAGGCAGTATGCCTTGTGGATTATATTTTTGCGTATGAATTGCCAGATAATAAATCAAGAAAAGTTACAGATTTATTGGCTGGTAATATTTTAGAAATTATTGATCAACAAAATTATTTCACAAAAATATCATTACCAGATGGTAGAATTGGGTTTGTAGAAAATGAATATTTAATGCCTTATGAAAACTGGATAGACAGCCGACAGCCCTCGTCTGAAAATATTATTGCCACCGCCCAAGAAATGATCGGACGCCCTTATTTGTGGGGCGGCACATCTGGAAAAGGGATGGATTGCAGTGGATTTACAAAAACTGTCTTTTATTTAAATGGCATTCAATTAGAGCGGGACGCAAGTTTGCAAGTACACAATGGAGAAGCTATTGAAACGGATACTTCCTTGAATAATTTATTGCCAGGAGACCTTTTGTTTTTTGGAAAATATAGGGAAGATGGCTCGGAAAGAATTACGCACGTGGCAATTTATATGGGCGACGGAAAAATCATTCACGCTTCAGACCGGGTCAAAATAGAAAGTTTAAAAAGAGGCGATCCTGATTTTTCTGAATACCGATTAAAATCTTTTATGAAGGCAAAAAGGATCATCGGATCAGAAGGAAAAAATGGGATTGTTACACTAAAAGATTCCCCCGATTATTAAGCGGATTTTAATAAAATGTCCAAACAGCTTTTTAAACTCGTCCGCCAATATGGCACTTTCACGCCAAATGTTTCTTTAATTTTATTCTTGTTCAAAACGCTAAACGGTGGTCTTTTTGCAGCAGTTGGAAAATCTTTCGTTTCAATGGCATTGACTTTAACTGAAATATTACTCATTTCAAAAATGGCCATTGCGAAGTCATACCAACTCGCAACACCTTCGTTACTAAAGTGATACACACTCGGAAAAATATCCAGTCCAACTTCTTTGTTTGCAAATTTTTCAATGATATTCAAGATAGCTTTTGCAAGATCACGAGCATAGGTTGGCGTTCCTATTTGATCAAAAATGACCCCTAACTCTGCTCTATCAGTGCCGAGTCGCAGCATCGTTTTTACGAAATTATTTCCAAAAGAAGAATAAACCCAGGATGTGCGAATCACCATCCCTCCTCCAGCTAAAGCGATGTGATCTCCTTCCAATTTAGTGCGTGCATAAACCCCTTGAGGATTGGTTTCGTCGTCCTCTTTGAAGGGTGTATTTTGATTGTTGTGATAAACGTAATCGGTCGACAACTGAATTAATTTACAATCATTTAATTGGCAACTTTCTAAAATATTTTTCACACCCAATGTATTAACTTTATATGCCACATCCTCAAATTCTTCGGCTTTATCTACTGCCGTATATGCAGCACAATTAATACAATAATCGAACTTATTTTTTTTAAAAAATAAATTAACCGCCAGAACGTCCGTTATATCCAAATCGTCTACATCAATATAAGTAAATGAAAATGAGTTATAATTTTCTGAAAGCACTTTTAATTCTTGGCCAACTTGACCTTTGCTTCCGGTAACTAAAATTGAAGTTTTATTATTTATCATAGAAATAAAATAGGCTGGTAGGAAAAGAAACAATTAACATGAATGGTTTTAAAAAAACTACAACTCCTTATCCCAAGGTAAATGGTTGCCAAATGAAGGGAAATTATTATCCCGTTCTGCTATTGTTGCCTTTGACAAATCGAATTGCCAATCAATGTTTAATAATGGACAACCTGGATGAATGCCACCTTCATGTGCTTTGGAATAAAAGTTATCACATTTATAAAAAAACTCCGCCGTTTCACTCAAAACAACGTATCCATGTGCAAATCCCCTTGGCACAAATAATTGCCTTTTATTTTCGGCACTTAAGATACAGGAATACCATTCGCCATAAGTAGTTGAATTTTTCCTGATATCCACCACTACATCCAACACTTCTCCTTGAATTACTCTGACCAATTTGGCTTGGGTGTATGGAGCGACCTGATAGTGAAGCCCCCTCAATACACCTATGCCTGAAAAAGCTTGGTTGTCTTGAACGAATTTTACATCAATTCCTGCCTCCTTAAATAAGGCAGCATTGTAGCTTTCAAAAAAATAACCCCGATCATCTCCAAATACTTTTGGTTCAAAAATTATCAATCCAGGGATTTTAGTCTCAATAAAGGGCATATTTAATCGTGTTATTAAAGGAGGGTCGGTACAGGTAATTATTATTTTTCTCTAAAGAAAATTTTAATTGGAACGCCAGAAAAATCGAAATGCTCCCGCAATTTATTTTCCAAAAAGTTCCGATAATTTTCTTTTATGTGCTTCGGGTTGTTGCTAAAAAAAGCAAATGCTGGATAATGTAAAGGCAATTGGCTAACAAATTTGATGCTAATTGTTTTACCGCGGTGGCGAGGTGGTGCGAATCTTTCGATCTCAGGGAGCATCACATCATTTAATTGAGAAGTTTTTATTTTGCGCATCCGATTGTGGTAAACTTGGATGCCTGCCTCGATTGCTTTGAAGATCCGCTGTTTCTCCAACACCGATACAAAAATGATGGGCACATCACTAAAGGGAGCAATTTTGGACTTAATCATTTCTTCATAATCCCTCGCCGTATTAGTTTCTTTCTCCTCAATCAAGTCCCATTTATTGACCAAAATAACAATGCCTTTATTTCGCTTTTGCGCCAACCGAAAAATACTCATGTCCTGTTGCCCAATTTCGCTGGTGGCATCAATCAACAATAAGCAGACATCGGCTTCTTCAATCGCTTTAATTGCCCTCATGACAGAGTAGAATTCGAGATCTTCATGAACCTTTGCCTTTTTCCGAATCCCAGCGGTATCAATCAATAAAAACTCTTTTCCAAACTTAGAATACTTTGAATGAATGGTGTCCCTTGTCGTTCCGGCAATATCCGTTACGATGTTCCGGTCCTCACCAAGTAAGGCGTTTATAAAAGAAGACTTGCCAACATTTGGTTGCCCCACAATGGCAAATTTGGGAAATTCAGATTCCACCGCTTCCTCCACATCGTCTGGGATATGTTCAGCTACCGTATCCAATAATTCGCCAGTACCGCTGCCTGTCATGGAAGAAAGAAAATAGGTATCTTCAAAACCAAGGCTCCAAAATTCATTGGCCTCCATCTCCCGTTCTAAATTATCGACTTTGTTGACAACAAGAAGGACGGGCCGTTCAGAACGCCGCAGCATTTTGGCCATGTCTTCGTCCAAATCAGTAATGCCCGTGGTCACATCCACCATGAAAATGATGACGGCTGCTTCGTCAATGGCAATTTTCACTTGAGAGCGAATTTCTTTTTCAAAAATATCTTCCGAGGACTTGACAAACCCGCCCGTGTCGACTACCGTAAAATGTTTGCCATTCCAATCCGAAGTACCATATTGGCGATCACGGGTAACACCGCTCACATCGTCTACAATGGCTCGTCTGCCGCCAATCAACCGATTGAAAAGAGTTGATTTTCCAACGTTCGGACGGCCTACTATTGCTACTATATTTCCCATTAATTAATTGTGAATGATGAACAGTAAAAAATAATCGGCTTTAATTAAATTTAATTATTTACCGTTTATCATTTATCGTTTACCATTATTACTCATATCCAAAATGGCGCAACTGTCTTTCGTCGTCCCGCCAATTATCTTTCACTTTAACATGCAGTTCTAAAAAAACTTTGCTTTCCAGCCATTTTTCTAATGCCTTTCTTGATTCCATTCCCAACTTTTTGATCGCACTGCCCCCTTTGCCTAAAACAATCATTTTTTGTGTTTCCCTTGCGACAAAAATAATTGCATAAATTTTTACTAACGGCTTATCGTCATTAGTTTTAGTTTCTTTAAATGATTCGACATGCACTTCAGTTGAATAAGGAATTTCCTGATGATATAATTCCAATATTTTTTCCCGGATTATTTCACTGACAAAAAATCGCTCAGGGCGGTCCGTTAATTGATCTTTAGGATAATAGGCTGGCCCTTCTTGTAAATTATCCTGCACCAATTTTAACAAGGTTTCCGTATTCTTTTTTTCTAAAGCAGACAATGGAATCGTCTCGTTAAATTCAATCCGCTCGTTCCACCATTGTATTAATTTAACAACTGCATCTGGGTCGGAAATGTCTATTTTATTAATGACCAAAAACTTAGGAACTGTTAGGTTTTTTAATTGATCAAAAATGGGGTCGTCTTCACTATATTTTTCTTTGACCTCAGTTACAAACAACATCAAGTCCGCATCTTCAAAGGTTGATTTCACAAACCGGTTCATTGCTTCCTGCATTTTATAAACAGGCTTCTTAATAATTCCTGGGGTATCAGAAAATATGATCTGAAAATCATCCCCACTTAAAATACCCACTATCCGATGACGGGTTGTTTGTGGCTTGGCCGTAATTATCGACATCCGCTCGCCAACCATTGCGTTCATCAAAGTGCTTTTCCCAACGTTTGGGTTACCAATTATATTTACAAATCCAGATTTATGCATTAATTATTTTTTTTTAAACATCTTCCATCGATTACAGGTGAAAGGTTTCACCCATCCTTTCTAATTTCTTTTTTAATGTTTCAAATTTATTAGCCGCATCAATCCCCTTAACCAAAAAATATAAAAAAGCTATTTTGAAAATAAATCCTTTGAATAAGAGAGTTGGGTCGGACAGAGAATTTACAATAACTTGAAACACATAAATGCTTAAGGTAATTATTAGAGCGGTTTTTGGTTTTTCGTCAAATATATTTAATGCAATAGCATAAAAAATAAAATAGACCACCAATTCGATCACCACGTAAATTAATTCCATATTCGAGATAAAATAACCGACGATTCCTCCAATAACCGTTAAAAAGATCAAAACATACAGTGCAGTTTTTCCATTTAAAATATGTTTTTTATAATCAGAGAGTTCTTGTTTTAATGACGCAACTTCGATTGGGTCATTTTCTGGTTTTTTCTTGTATTCTTGATCTAATATTTCCATCAGAGAGCTTACTTTATGAATTAGAGAAATAATTTTATTTAATCATTACTTAACCGCTTTTTTTGCTTTTGTGGCTGCCAGTTTTTTTATGGCAACTGGTTTGTAAACAATCATCGCCAAAGGCGGTAACGTCACTTCTACTGAGTAATCCCGATTATGTTTTTCTTCTTTTTTGGCTTTAACTGTTTTTGTGCAATCCGTTCCATTTCCTGCATACTTTTTCTCATCACTATTTAACACCAATTCATAGCTGCCAGAGAATGGCACACCAAAGCAATAATTTGGACGAGCAACAGGCGTGAAATTGCATACGACAATAATTACATCTTTTTTGTTTTTTCCACGTCTGATAAAAGTTAAAACACTGTTTAGATAATCGGCGTGTTCGATCCATTCAAAGCCATCTGCCTCAAATTGTTTTTCGAACATCGCTGGAGTATTTTTATAAAAATGGTTGAGGTCTTTTACCCAAGTTTGTACCCCCTTGTGGAAATCATATTGGGTCAGCCACCATTCCAGACCCCGCTCGATGCTCCACTCAGAAGTTTGCCCAAATTCACCGCCCATAAAGAGCAGTTGAGTCCCAGGGTGAGTCCACATATACCCAAACAAAAGCCGGAGTCCAGAGAATTTTTGTTCTTCATTTCCCGGCATTCGGGTCAACAACGTGCCTTTTCCATGAACGACCTCATCGTGGGAAAGTGGCAACATGAATTTTTCAGAAAATGCATAGACCAGGCTGAAAGTCAGTTCGTGGTGATGGTCTTTCCTAAACAGTGGATCCAATTTTTTATATTCAAGGATATCGTGCATCCAGCCCATCATCCATTTTTGGTCGAAACCAAGCCCTCCATCTTTTACGGGTTTTGAAACGGCAGGCCAAGCGGTTGATTCCTCCGCAATGGTGATCACATCAGGAAAATCCCGATGGGTCATTTCATTAAATTCTTTCAAAAAACTTATTGCCTCCAAATTTTCATTTCCCCCATGAATGTTCGGAATCCACTGCCCTTCTTCCCGTGAATAATCCAGATAAAGCATTGAGGCGACCGCATCCACGCGCAACCCATCTGCATGGTATTCTTCCAGCCAAAACATCGCATTGGAAATCAAAAAGCTTCTCACTTCCCAGCGATCGTAATTGAACACAGCACTCTTCCAATCAGGATGAAAACCCTTTTGTGGATCGGCATGGTCGTACAAATGTGTACCATCAAAATCGGCCAGTCCGTGCGCGTCGTACGGGAAATGGGAAGGCACCCAATCCAGTATCACGCCAATCCCGGCCTGGTGAAAAGCATCCACCATATAGGCGTATTCTTCTGGCAAACCAAAACGACTGGAAGGAGCAAAATAACCAGTGATCTGATAACCCCAAGATGGGAAATAGGGGTGCTCCATGACGGGCAAAAACTCCACGTGCGTAAACTCCATCTCACGAACATAGGCTACCAGTTCGTCCGCCAATTCTCTGTATGTCAATGAATTGTGCCCGCCCCCTTTCTTTTTCCAGGAGCCGAGGTGGACTTCATAAACGGAATAAGGTTGGGGTTGTCCAGCTTGTTTTTTCCGCCTGTCGAGCCATTTTTCATCCTTCCATTTATAGTCCAAATCCCAAACGATGGAAGCGGTGTTGGGTGGCATTTCCCAAAACCTTGCAAAAGGGTCGCCTTTTGCTAAACGCCTACCATCATTGGCTAAAATGCTGTACTTGTACAAAGAGCCTTTGCCAATTTTGGGGATAAACCCTTCCCAAATGCCAGACCCATCCAATCGAGGATACAGGGGGTGAGATTTTTCGTTCCAAAAGTTGAAATTTCCAATCACGGAAACTTCCCTGGCGTTGGGTGCCCACACAGCAAACAAGGTCCCCCATTCGCCTTCAAACTCCATGGTATGGCTGCCCAATTTTTTATACAACCGGAAGTGCTTACCAATCCGGATTAAGTCAATATCGTAGTCAGTTAGTAGTGAGTGAGGTTTGACAGTTGCCATGTAATTGTTTTTAGCTTCAGTAGACACAACCATAAGCAGCATCAACCAAAGAGGTTGCAAAGGTAGAAAAAGGGATGGACTGCCAACATAATAAGATTCAAAGTAAATCCATTAATCTTTTTGCTGTGGCATGTTGTTTAGGGGGTGGTTCTTTACTTTTGCGCCAATTTACAAAAAACACTCATGGATACCTTTTTCATCATTAAAACAGGAAAATGGTAACATCTGGGTAAAATCATTTTTCAAAATATTAATTAAATTAATCTACAAAAAATGACAGGAAAAATCCATAAAACGATCATCATTGGCTCCGGCCCAGCCGGTTACACCGCAGCGATTTATGCCGCCAGAGCAAACATGGAACCGATCCTTTTTACTGGCCCTGAACCCGGCGGCCAATTAATCACCACAACTGACGTGGAAAACTACCCCGGCTACCCGAAAGGTATTGGAGGACCAGAAATGATGGAAGAGTTCAGGGCGCAGGCCGAAAGATTTGGGACGGTCGTACATTATGAAATGATTGGCAAAGTGGATTTCAATACTGGTGAAAAATACCATACCATATACACGGAAAGTGGCGAAGCATATCATGCTTATACAATTATTATTGCCACAGGAGCCAGTGCAAAATATTTAGGGCTCGAATCCGAAAAAAGATTGATGAATAAGGGCGTAAGTGCCTGTGCGGTCTGCGATGGTTTCTTTTACAAAGGATTGGAAGTGGCCGTTGTCGGTGCAGGCGATACTGCTGCCGAGGAAGCTACCTACCTTGCCAAGCTCTGCCCTAAAGTTCACTTGCTGGTCAGAAGGGATGAAATGCGGGCATCGAAGATTATGCAAAAACGGGTGTTCAATACGCCAAATATTGAAGTGCACTGGAATACAGAAACCGAGGAGGTACTGGGAGATGATAAGGTGACCGGCATCCGTGTTTTCAATAATAAAACCAATGAGAAAAAGGAAATAGCTTTGGAAGGCTTCTTTGTTGCTATTGGACACAAGCCCAATACAGACATTTTCAAAGGCTTTTTGGACATGGACGAAACTGGTTATTTGATCGCAAAGCCAGGTTCCACGCACACCAAAGTTCCTGGAGTTTTTGTCAGTGGCGATGCGCAGGACAAAGTTTATCGACAAGCCGTTACGGCGGCTGGTACGGGTTGTATGGCCGCTTTGGATGCCGAAAGGTATTTGGTGGAAGAAGAATTGGTTTAGGCAAACTAAGCTTAGAAGCCTCGCCCTGCTTTTAATTTCCGATTTAATCAATCAATGAAAAATGGTTTTTAGAAAACTATTATTTCTTTTCAAATAAGCACAAACCATCTATTCTTTTGAGGATAGGTGGTTTGTTTTTTAAAACTAAAAGCATGGATTTGGAAAAACTCAAATACCCGATCGGTAGGCACCAAAAAATCACCCTTTCAACTCCTGAAGATCGAAACGCTTGGATGCATGACCTTGCAGTACTTCCAGGGAATTTGGAAGCTACAGTCGCATCTTTGTCTGAAAAACAACTGAACACCCCTTACCGCCCGGATGGTTGGTCGGTCAGGCAGGTGGTGCATCATATTGCAGATAGCCATCTCAATGCATTTATCCGCATCAAACTGGTCATGACTGAAGGAAATACGACCATCCGGCCTTATAAGGAAGCAATTTGGGCAGCAATGGGCGATTATACTGATCTACCGATTTCCCATTCACTGAATATACTGCGGGGACTTCACCCAAGACTGGTTCATGTTTTCCAAAATATGACTGAGGACGACTACAAAAAACATTATATCCATCCTGAATATGGACAGACCTATCCGTTGGATTCTGTTTTGGCATTATATTCTTGGCATGGGAGGCATCATTTAGCCCAAATTATGGAGTTGAAAAAAAGGGAAGGTTGGCTATAGTCTGCTCCATAAATGCTACAATAAAATCTCTTATAAGACTCATTGATTATGGAAGAAAACCCATGGCAGACAATCGACAAAGAAACGGTTTATGAAAACCCGTGGATCAAGGTTACCCATAATAATGTCCTTAACCCATCAGGCAACCCCGGCATTTATGGAGTGGTGCATTTTAAAAATAAGGCCATTGCCATAGTTCCGTTGGACGAAAACAACAATACCTGGCTGGTTGGCCAATACCGGTACACTTTGGAAAGGTACAGTTGGGAAGTTCCAGAGGGTGGCGGGCCGCTGAATGATTCTCCACTTGCTTCTGCCAAAAGGGAATTGCTGGAAGAGACTGGCATCACTGCTAAAAAATGGATTGCAGCCGGCACCTTTCATTTGTCCAATTCAATCACCGACGAAGAAGCGATTGTATTTGTAGCGAAAGATTTGACCTTTGGCGAAGCGCAGCCTGAAGAAACAGAAGAATTAAGGGTTAAAAAATTGCCCTTTCAAGAAGTAGTAGAAATGGTCATGAATGGAGACATTACAGATGGGCTGGCGGTGGCAGCTATTTTAAAATTAAACTCATGATGGATCGGGGTTTAATTTAATATTTAATCATTAAACCCATGCATCAATTTTCCCAAAAAAAATATTTACTCGTTCTATTAAGCCCTTTGTTTTTAATTTCAGCGAGCAGTCTATTTTTTTCCAACAAACAATTAATTAATAATAATAAATTTGAACCAGATGCGGGGCTCATACCATCCTTTACCAAGGAAGCAATTCTTTTGCGACTTCCAACTCAAATGATGTTTACAAAATAATAGATGGCAATATCTCCACAGCCTGGCAATCTGCCGCTCCCTACCCGATGGGTTTATAAAAATAAAATCAGAGATATTCTTTTTGAAAGAACCCCAATAGCGGAAGCCAATTCTGCAATAAAATTTCCTGCTAATTTAACAGATGGTGATTTAAATAACCTCTCCTCAATTACTGCCACTCAAGGCCAAAGAACATTTTCTTTTCCGATTAAAGGAAATAAATTATTTTCTATTTCATTA
Source organism: Saprospiraceae bacterium (assembly GCA_041392505.1). GTDB lineage: Bacteria > Bacteroidota > Bacteroidia > Chitinophagales > Saprospiraceae > UBA6168. The sequence goes on from JAWKLX010000012.1 coordinate 157,565, forward strand.
AAATGCCAAACCAAGACAGCTGTAAAAATAGTGGCTAATTTGGTGACTGGTGAAAATGAAAATATTGGAATTTATACCTCAGAAAATAATTACCAATTAATCCGCTTTGAAAAAGAATTAAATAATATAAAATCAGTAAAATTAATTTGTGAAAATGATTTTGATATTTTTGAAATAGCCGCTCTTGCTTCTCTTCCAAAAGAATCCATTGAATTTAAATTTCCTAAACCACAAAAAATAGGTGTAGTTATTTCCCGGTGTTGGGCTGGCGATAACGCTGCCCAATCAACTTCCATTTTCACCAGTAATGATGGAGAGAACTGGGTAGAGGCAGCGGATTTAAACCCTGACGTTTCACCCGAACAAATTATTTCTTTTGAAGAACGAACAGCAACCTATTTAAAATTGGAATATACCCTTTTTCCAAAGGATTGGAATAAAGTTTTTTGCTGGGAAATAAAAGCTTATGATAAATATGGGCCTTATGGAAAAAGACCAGTCGCAAATACAGGAGGCGTTTCTATTAAAGATTTATTAGGCGTCAATGGATATTGGAGTTGGGGAACGGATAAATATTCTTCGCTCTTGGGAAAAGACGCAGGGCCGCATTTATATGCCAGGGTCGCTTCGCATGCCCGTAACTACCACGACCTTACGTGGGATGTTGAAACCCCAGATCAGGCCGTGGATTTTTCAAAGATGAAAACTCAAGGCACCAAGCCCAAAGAGTGGCTCGATTGGGACAGGGAATACCAGGAATGGATCGATGCGGGCATGCAAGTCCAAGCCAGTCTGCAATTTTATAGGTTTAAGCCTACTGACTGGAAAACGCCCAAAGAATCAGCCTTTCAATACGCACATTCTTTTGTAAAACATTTTGGGCAAAAAAATGGCAACGGCCTTGTTTGCACGATTGAAATTGGCAATGAACCTTGGACCTACCCAGCGGATATTTACCAACAAATATTAAGTGGGATGTTGCATGGGGCTAAAGATGCAGATTCAACTATTGAAGTGCTCCCATGTGCGTTACAAGCCGCTGACCCAGATACCGAAGAAACGGATATTTTTAAAAATTATATTGGCGCACGGGTCACGCAAGAAATGGCGGCCAAATTGGATGGGGTCAACGTGCATGCTTATAGTTATATTACGGATTATGATGGGGTTAGAAAGGCAGTGCATCCCGAACATCCGCTTTCGACTTTTTGGGAAATCAACAATATGGTTCGTTGGCGTGATCAAAATATGCCGGGCAAGAAAATATATTTATCTGAGTGGGGCTGGGATGGTGCTGGTGGAGGGGAAGACTGTACCCATCAGGAATGTGTTTCCGAAAATGCTGCAGCAGCCTATGCTGTACGAGGTGCCTTGATCGCAAGTCGATTAGGGATAGAAAGAGCGACCTGGTTTTTTTATGGAAATGCCAAAACCGACTCACAATTGTATGCCCGTTCAGGTTTGACTTCTTCTATCGAACATGGGTTTCAAAAAAAGAAAGCATTTTATAATTTGGAAGCATTAAAGAAAAATGCCGGAGAAGGCTATTTTTTAAAAATAATAAAAGAGGATGAAAATGCCTGGGCTTATTTATATGGCGATAAAAATGGAAGGCCCATTTATTTAATTGCTTGGTTGCCAAAAGAAAGTGAAGAAGAAATAACAAAAGCATTTAATTTAAAAATACCTTATCAATTTTCTGAAGCCATAAAATTAAATGGCAGCTCTGAAAATGGTGAAAAAATTTCATTGCCCAAAAATATTCAGAGCGGAATTTATCAACTTTCTTTATCGACTTTTCCGACGATATTTTTTATTGAAAATTAATCTGGAATTATTTATTACCGTGTAATTTAAATTTGCTTTAATTTTTTCCCTACCAGTGGGCCGGACGATTCACCTCGCCTTGAGGCATGAGACTTCTCGGCCCAACGGGAGGCGGCGTCGTCCCGATGCATCGGGACGACGCCGCCCCTTTAAAATCCCTTGAAGAGCACCCCGAAGCAAGTTTCGGGGCACGCTGTCCGGGCGTTGCCAAAAGAGCGACTTTTCCTGCTCCGCATTTTTTAAACATACTTAACTTACACAGTATTTATTAACCTTCAATCAATTCCATATCAATTTGCCGTCTGGCCAAATCCGTCCTCAAAATTTTTACTTTAACGGTATCCCCCATTTTGATTAATCGGTCTGTTCTTTTTCCACGTGCAAATAATCGGCTTTCGTCAATATCGTACGGTTCACTCAACATGTCAAATCCAACCATGCCTTCACATTTACTGGAAATTAATTCCACAAAAAAACCTCTGTCGATCATTCCAGAAACTAATCCCTCAAACACTTCTCCAACATGTTTTTCCATGAACTCAACTTGCTTGTATTTAATGCTTTCCCGCTCTGCACTCATGGCATTTCTTTCTTGCTTAGAAATATGACGGCACATTTCTTCCAATTCCGCTTTGTCCACTCTCCATTCATCTTTACCAAGATTTTTTTCCAAAATCCGATGTGCCAAAACATCTGAATAGCGGCGGATGGGAGAGGTGAAATGCGAATAATAATCGAACGCCAAACCATAGTGACCAATATTATTGGCAGAATATTCCGCTTTGGCCATCGTCCTGACGGCCAATGGTTGCAAAAGGTGGAGCGCAGGTTCTTTTTCCGCTTCTTTGACCAACCGGTTAAAGGAATCTGCAATGGCTCTTGGGGAGCCAATTTTCATTTCAAACCCAAGTTCTTTTGCGAATCGTGCCAACTCGGCCACTTTATCTGGATTGGGATAATCATGAACCCTGTAAATAAAAGGGATTTCGGATTTGCCTTCGGCTTTCTTATTGATAAAGGTTGCGACTTCCCGGTTGGCCAAGAGCATATATTCTTCGATTAGCATGTGGGCATCTTTACGTTCCTTCACATACACTTCAACTGGAACCCCATCCTCATCCAAGCGGAAACGAACCTCTTCCATGTCAAAATCAACAGCCCCATTTTTGAAACGGGCCTTCCGCATTTTCTTGGCTATTTTATTAATAAGTTTTAATTCTTCCGCATAATCGCCCTGCCCTTTATCCATAATTTCCTGTGCTTCTTCATAAGCAAAACGGCGGTTTGAGTGAATAATAGCTTTGCCAAACCAGCGGTTGACGACTTTGTGTTTTTCATCAAATTCAAAGGTGGCTGAAAAGGTCAAACGGTCTTCGAGTGGCCTTAGTGAACAGAGGTTGTTTGACAACCGCTCTGGCAACATGGGCAGCACCCGGTCTACCAAATAAACCGAAGTGGAACGCTTGTAGGCTTCTTTGTCAAGAGCAGAACCAGGCTTTATGAAATGAGTAACATCAGCGATGTGAACGCCAATTTCCAAATGGCCATTTTCCAGAAATTCGATCGAAATGGCATCGTCAAAATCCTTTGCATCTATGGGGTCGATCGTAAAAGTGTTGACATTCCTGAAATCTCGCCGCTTTGCAATTTCCGCCACTGTAATTTCTGCGGGATAGCTTTCCGCCTCTGCAATTGTTGCTTCGTCGTGGGTCAAATTAAATCCGGCATTGATTAGGATCGTATTCATTTCCAGATCACTGCCTTCTGCACCCAGTACTGCGGTGACTTTTCCTTTTGCGCGTGCCCCTCTTTTTAAAGGCCATTTAGTTACCTGAACGACAACCCTGTCGCCATCTTCTGCCCCCTTGAGGTCATCCAATTCAACAAATACTTCAACGTTGACATCCACTCTTGACGGGATGACGTAAGCGTTTAATTTGTGGATGTACAACGTGCCAACAAAATTTTCAGAAGCACGCTCTAACACTCTAACCACCTCGCCTTCTGGCTTTCTGCGCCCTCTTGGTACCCAATATTTTATTTCTACCAAGTCACCGTTCATCGCAGTTCCCATATTGTTGGCAGAGACGAAAATGTCATCTTCCCTTCCTTCTATTTCAATGTAAGCGGCGCCTGTGCGAGTACTATCGACCGTCCCTTTTGCGGTGCCTCTTTGCCCGGAAGAATGACGTTGCCCCATTGCCTTGTATTTGTGATCACCTAAATCGGCAATTTTATTTTTTTCAACTAAAAATTGGAGAGCATCGACAATTGAGTCTCTTGAGTTTTGGATTTTTAGTTGCTTATAAATCTGTTTTGGGTTGTAAACTTTTGTCGCATTTTTTGTCAATAAAAAATAAATGCTTTTTTGCAATTGCGCTTGTGTCAATTTTCTGGTTGGGGTTTTAAATTTTTTCTTTTTCATTAATTTGAATAATTGTTGATTGCTGATAGCCTATAGCTACTTGGCAGCAATTTGTAAGTTGGTTTGTAATGAAATAAAGGTTGAAAGCTAAAATTGTTATTTGTTGTTAAGTTTATTCGGATTTTCATACGGTAGGCAAGACAGTGGCAAGCGATAGACGAAGCGAAAATACAACCTCTAAACGGACACCACTTCCAAAAAGTTCAAAAACCAATTTTACTTTTTGAAAAATAAAATTTCTGCTTTCGTCCACTTAAAAACCCTCTGCGTGGTCGTCCTCATTTCGAGGGTCGCCCACACCGTGCAATTGACCGTTTGGCAATACTTGAACTGCCTTAATCAGGGCCATTCTTTCCACCCCTTTTAAATGGTGGCCTATGTCCCATAACTTTTTTCTTTCAACGGTATCGATAGCCGTTGGTTCAACTTTTATTTCATCTGGAAGCCACTGGTGATGAAACCTTGGGGCCGCTACTGCTTGGTCTAAAGGCATATCGTATTCAATGACATTCAGAATAGTTTGTAGCACCGCAGTAATAATCGTAGATCCGCCGGGGGCCCCAACTACCAAGAACAATTGTCCATCCTTAGTTACAATGGTTGGTGTCATCGAGCTCAACATCCGCTTGCCTGGTTCGATGGCATTTGCCTCGGCTCCAATTAAACCAAAATAATTGGGAACGCCGGGCTTGGCGCTAAAATCGTCCATTTCGTCATTGAGGAAAAAACCTGCTCCCGCAACAATGACTTTTGAGCCATAATTCAAATTCAAAGTTGTGGTGACGGACACCGCATTTCCTTCGCCATCGACTATGGACGTGTGGGTTGTTTCAAAACTTTCCACTTGTTTAAAACTTTGCGTACTGATCGCGTCACTTTTAGTCGCTTTATTTTCTTGAAAATCAGCCATTCGCTGCATCAGATAATCTTCCGCTAACAGAGAATCAATTGGGACCGGATAAAAATCGCTATCGCCCATGTATTCGGAACGGTCGGCATAAACCCGCCTTTCGGCTTCTACAATCAAGTGGACTGATTTGGCGGTTTGAAATCCATATTCTTTGATAGAATAAGGTTCAATCATGCCCAAGATTTGGGAAAGAGCCACGCCCCCACTCGACGAAGGTGGCATTGTTATTATTCTGAAATTTTTGTGCTTGGTAATGATTGGTTCTCGCCATACCGCTCGATAATTTTTCAAATCTTCAAGGCTAATTAATCCCCCACCTCGCTTCATTTCCGCAACAATCAAATCGGCGGTTTCTCCTTCATAAAACCCTTTTGCCCCTTGATCGCTGATCCTTTGTAGGGTGGCCGCTAAATCTTTCTGAACCAATAGGTCGCCCATTTTCCACTCATCTAATTTTACAAATGGGGCTGCGTTTATATTGTGTTTTTCAAATTGTTCCTTAAAGCCATTCAAGCGGTTTGCCTCGCTGGTAGTAATTTTAAAACCTTCGCTTGCCAAACGGATAGCTGGGGCCAACAACTGGGGCCAATTTTTTAGTTTACTGTATTTATTAAAGGCCGCTTCCATGCCTGCAACGGTCCCAGGTACACCTACCGATAAATGCCCTTCTTTACTCAACTGCTCAATGACTGCACCCGTGCTATCAAGATACATATCACGATGGGCTTGAGAAGGCGCTTGTTCCCGGTAATCCAATGCATCTGACTGGCCGTCGGCCAATCGAACGACCATAAACCCTCCCCCACCTATATTTCCCGCTCGTGGGTAAACTACTGCCAAGGCAAATTGAGAGGCTATAGCCACATCAATTGCATTGCCGCCCGCCCGCAAAATTTCAACTCCCACTTTGGCCGCCAAAGGGTGTTCGGCAACCACCATACAAGTGTCCTCTATTTGACTTTGGACAATCGTATATGGAGGTTGGGCTGTTCGGTTCGACAGCTGACAAATATTACAAATATTGAAAATATCAGAAAAATATACTTCGTTCCAATTTGGTATAGTACTTGTTAAACATATGAAAGATTTTTAATTTAAAAAGAATTCTAAAGTGTTTGCCAAGTTATTTTGAGGGTCTTTTTTAAGCATTATCCCCTCGCATTATGAAACACATTTTTACACATAGGCAGGCACATTTTATTAAAATCAAAAGCGCCTAAAATTCCTATAATATAAAGTTTGGTTAATTATTTTCATGGTTATGTTGTCGTGCCATCATTGTGATGGCACTTTTTTTATTTTAACCAATCCTTCCCGTTTCTTTTCACTCTATTACATTTGCACTTCTTTTTTAAAATGCAATTCGCTGTAGGTCATTCCTGATTGTTCATAGCCAACTGCCAATCCACCATTCATGCTAACCGCTATTTCCCCTATTGACGGCAGATACGCCAGCAAAACAAAGGAACTTTCTGCTTATTTTTCTGAATTCGCCTTAATTAAATACCGGGTACTCGTGGAAGTGAAGTATTTCCGGGGCGCTTTGCGAACTGCCGTTGCCGCAACTGTCAGATTTCGACGCAGCTATTTTAGATCAACTTGACTTAATAGTTGAGCAATTTTTGGAATCTGATGCACAGCATAAATCAAGGAGACGGAAAAAGTTACCAACCACGATGTAAAAGCCGTTGAATATTTTCTAAAGAAAAATTTGACGAGTTAAATATTTCCGAATACAAAGAATTCATCCACTTCGGTCTTACCTCGCAGGACATCAACAATACGGCTACGCCCATGCTTAACGCTTTTGGACGCCATTGAGTCGGTGTATTTGCCATTGTTTGTGGAAATGACTGATTTTTTGAAATCATTGGCGGAGGAATGGAAGGACATTCCAATGCTCGCCCGAACCCACGGGCAGCCTGCCTCCCCCACCCGTTTGGGTAAAGAGTTTGAAGTTTTTGTGGAACGACTGGAAGTGCAGGTGGAGCAGCTGAAAGCCATCCCCGCCAGTGCTAAATTTGGTGGTGCCACCGGAAACCTGAACGCCCATCAGGTCGCCTATCCAGACATTGACTGGCGTACTTTTGCCAATCATTTTGTGAACGAGTACCTCGGTCTGGAGCGCTCGCAAGTAACTACTCAAATTGAGCATTACGACAACCTCGCTGCCACGTTCCATGCGCTCAGTCGAATCAATACGATTCTGCTTGACCTTTCAAGGGATATTTGGACTTACATTTCCATGGATTATTTTAAACAAAAAACCATTAAAGGGGAAATTGGGTCTTCAGCTATGCCACACAAGGTAAACCCAATTGACTTCGAAAATGCAGAGAGCAACCTTGGTCTTGCCAATGCTTTGTTCCATCATTTAGCCGCCAAACTGCCCATCTCGAGATTGCAGAGGAATGCAATTGACAGTACCGTTTTGCCAGAAATATTGGTGTCCCCTTCGGGCACACCATCATCGCATTTAAATCCATCCAAAAAGGAGGGTTAAGCAAGTTGTTGTTGAACCCAACTAAACTGAATGAGGATTTAGAAAATAACTGGATGGTAGTTGCAGAGGCCATTCAGAATATTCTGAGGAGGGAAAATTATCCAAAACCTTACGAAGCATTATTGGATTTAACCCGTGGAAAAGCGTCGGTCACGAAAGCAGACATCCACCAATTTATCGATGGATTGGCAGTAGGAGAGAAAATAAAATTGGAACTGAAGAAAATTACCCCGCAAAATTATGTTGGGATTTAACGGACCAGGTCACCTTTGAGGCGCATCAGTTCGGTCTCGGCAACTTTAGCATTATATCGCGCCGCAATCAAACGGTTATAGGCATCCTCCAAACTGCGCTGTGCCTCCCTCAATTCCAGGTATGTGGAGACACCCTGACGAAAACGCTCCAAAGCGATGGCTACATTTTCTTTGGCCAGTTCGATGTTCTCATCTTCTAAGCCCAGCGCCTGTTTTTGGTACTGATAATCCCGGAAAGCATTTCTGATGTCGGTACTGATCGCATTTCGCTGGTCGTCATAGGCCAACCTCCAATACTCAATATTTAATTCAGCCTGTGCCATATTTCGTTTTACGATGTAATTGTTCAAAATAGGCACATTGGCCGTTAGGCCGAAATTGAATCCGTTGTTCCGGCTATTGAGCGGCTGGAATGGATTAACCACGGTTTTATTACTGTTATTGGAAAAATTATAGGCTGAATTAAAGGTAATAGTTGGGTAACGATCAGCTTTAAATTCCCTTAAAGTAAGTTGGGAAATGCCGATGTTCCGTTGGGCCAACAGCAAAGTTGGGTTGGTACTGGCAAAACTATTTTCAATGTTCTGTAAATCTAAATCTGTCCTGAAAGGTATTTCTTCAATGACGTCATATTCTTCCGGTAACTGCCTTCCCGCCAACAAATTAAGTTGCTCTTTCAGTTGTTCGATGAGCGTTTGTTGTTCCAATTGACGGGCCTTTTGGGCATTGAGGTCAACTTTAGCTTGCAGCAATTCAGGCTTGCTACCAAGCCCGGTTGACAACTTCCGGTCGGCTACTTTTACCCGTTCTTCATTGATAGCCATTTGTTCTTCGATGGCTTTTAATTGCTGCTTTTGACGGGCAATATTGAAATAAATGGTGGTTACTTCAGCAATGGTATTAACAACCTGCGCTTTTATTTGCAGCTCACCCAACTTCCACATTTCCCCAATTTTTTCTTTGGTAATAAACATGCGTTTCCCGTCAAACAAGGTCCAATTTAGATTGAGGGAAGCCCCAAAATTACTGGACTGGACATTGTTTGGCCCACGGGTTGTGCCGTCCGAAAATTCCTGTTTTTGGTTGTTGTTGTTCCAAGTATTACCGATCGTAGCGTTGAGTTGTGGAAGGAAAGCACCTTTTGAAAAATCCATATCAATCGCTCCCGAAATCGAATCGTTTTTCGCCAATTGGATGCCATAATTGTGTTCGAGAGCCGTTGCAATCGCCTGTTCAGGGGTCAGTAGGGTTTGAGAAAAAGAGCATGTTACAAAGCACGCAAAAACAAGAATGGATAGGATTTTATTGATTTTCATCTTACTCATCATTTATTGATTTAATCAGCTTCCACTAAGACCTTTTCCTTTTGTACCAACTCCTCAAATTTTACCTTATCCTTTCTGCTTGATAAATAGGAGTACACTGCTGGCACAACAAACAATGTCAAAATCAGGGAAAACATGATGCCTCCAACGATTACGATCCCCAATGGAATACGGCTTGTGGCTGCTGCTCCCAAAGACAAGGCAATCGGTAAAGCGCCCAAAGACATCGCTAAACTGGTCATTAAAATGGGCCGCATCCGGGCACTGGCAGCTTCAATGATGGCTTCCCTTTTTGGTATGCCGGCCCTTCGTTTTTGATTGGCAAATTCAACTATAAGTATCCCATTTTTTGTTACCAAACCAATTAAGACGATCATCCCGATTTGAGAAAAGATATTTAAGGTGTGGCCAAATAAATACAGTGATAAAACAGCTCCAGCAATCGCCAATGGCACGGTCACCATGATAGTGATGGGATCAATGAAACTTTCGAACTGAGCCGCCAAAACCAAAAATATCAGTAGCAATGCCAGTAAGAAGGCAAAATTGGTATTGCCGGTACTTTCTGCATAATCTCGGGAAGAACCTGTCAAGGCGGTGGTCCAGGTTTCGTCGAGGAGTTCGGAAGAAAGCTTGTCAAGTTCTTGAGCCTATCAGCAATAGTATATCCTGGAGCAAGGTTGGAGGAAATAGTGGCCGATTTATAGCGGTCATAATGGTAGATCACAGGAGGGGTAGTTTTTTCCTCAATTTTTACCAAGTTGTCGAGTGCGATGATGTCGCCCATGTTGTTGCGCACATAAATGTTTTTCAAGTCCGTTGGGTCATCCCGGTTGCTGCGTTCAACTTGCGCTAAAACCTGATATTGTTTGCCTTCCCGCATAAAATACCCCATACGGCGGTTGCTCATTGACAACTGAAGAGTTTCGGAAATATCGCCAACACTGACGCCCATTTGGGTGGCTTTCAAGCGATCAATCTCGATACGGAGTTCAGGTTTGTTAAACTTCACGTCAGAATCCACTCCTTGAAAAATCGGGCTCTCTTCCATCCGTTCGAGGAAGGTGGGCAACACGGCCCTTATTTTTTCAAAATCATTGTTTTGAATAACAAACCCTATTGGCTGAGATCGGCGGCTTCCGCCTGAAATGGTCGGCTCTTGGGTAGCGAACGCCCTACCCTCGGAAAACTGCCCGATGTGCTTATTGACCATGTCGACAATTTGGAATTGTGACCGATCACGGGTTTCCGGCGGTGACAACATGACCCGCATGTAGCCTGTATTGGCACTACCTGAACCAGTAAAACCAGGCGCTGTTAAGGCAATGATGACCTCCTTTTCCGGAACGGAATCAAGCATAAACTGCGAGAGCTTATCCATATAATTGTCCATCGCATCGTAAGATGTCCCTTCTGGAGCTGAGATCATCAACCGAAATTGGCTGCGATCTTCCAACGGGGCCAATTCTGATTGCAATTGATTTCCCACAAAATAAATGGTAGCAAAACAAGCAGCAACGATGGGCAAGGACAGCCACCTCACTCGCATAAATTTGGTAAGCAAAAAATGGTAGCCATTTTCCATACCCCGAAAAAATGGTTCAGTCACCCTGTAAAACCACCCGTGTTTATGTTCGCTCCGACTCAATTTTACGGTCAAAACGGGTGTCAAGGTCAGCGATACAAACGAGGAAATGAGCACCGCTCCAGCGAGGACTATCCCAAATTCACGGAACAACCTGCCGACAAACCCTTCCAAAAAAATGATGGGTAAAAAGATGACCGCAATAGCAATGGACGTAGCGATGACCGCAAAATAAATCTCCTTCGAGCCTTCCAGCGCCGCCCGCCACTTATTCATACCCTGCTCTATTTTTTTATAAATATTTTCCGTGACGACTATCCCATCATCCACCACCAGACCGGTGGCTAACACAATGGCCAGCAAAGTCAAAATATTGATGGTGAACCCAAAAAGGTACATTATGAAAAACGCCCCAGTCAAGGAAACGGGGATGTCAATCAATGGGCGGAAGGCGATGATCACATCCCTGAAAAAAAGATAAATGACGATAACCACGAGTATAATCGCAATAATCAAGGTCTCTTCCACCTCTTCAATTGACCGTTTGATAAATTTCACGTTGTCATAGCCTACTTTCATGAAAATATCGTCTGGCACATCATTTTTCAGGTGCTCCATCCTTTTCAAAAATTCATCATAAATCTCGACATAATTGGCTCCCGGCTGTGGAATAACGGCAAGGGCAATCATGGGGATTAAACTTTCCTTTAAAACGGTCTCCTCGTTTTCCGGGCCAAGCACGGCATCGCCAATGTCTTTTAGCCGGATGTTGGAACCACCGCCACTTCTGATAATTAAGTTTTCAAAATCCTCTTCCGTATTCAGCCGGCCAAATGTCCGGATGGTCAGTTCTGTTGCGTTACCCGCAATTTTTCCAGTGGGCAATTCCACATTTTCTTTATTGAGGGCATTCCGAACGTCCATCGGCGTGATGCCGTAGGCGTTCATTTTGGCAGGATCGAGCCATAGGCGCATGCCGAATTTTTTCTCCCCCCAAATCTGGATGCCGCTCACACCCGGTATCGTTTCCAACCGTTCAACTAGAACGTTGGTCGCCAGCTCCGTGAGCTCCATTTGGTTCCGGATATTGCTACCCACCGTCATGGCGACGATAGGCCTGGAACTTGCATCGGATTTGCTCACAACTGGTTGGCCGTCCAAATCGGGAGGCAATGAACGGACCGCCTGAAAAACTTTGTCCCGCACATCACTGGCTGCCGCTTCCAAATCTTCGCCTAACTCAAATTCTATCGAAATCCGGCTGGTGCCCTGGCTGCTCGTAGAAGTAATATTTCGAACACCAGCGATCCCGTTTACGGCCTTTTCCAAAGGTTCTGTGATTTGTGATTCTATGATGTCGGCATTGGCACCTCCATAACTGGTGTTGACTGAAACGACGGGCGGATCGATGGCCGGGTAGTCCCGGACACCAAGGCGAGAAAAGCCCAACACTCCAAACAGTACAATGAGAATGTTCATCACAACTGCGAGGACAGGGCGGCGAAGGGATAGTTCGGAAATATTCATCGGTTCAGTTTTAATCAATTTTTGATAATACTAATTCACTGTCCTCCCTAATGGTCAACAGCCCAGTCGTGACCACCGTATCACCCTCTTCCAAACCTTCCAAAACTTGGATATATTGCTCGTCCCGGATGCCCGTTTCTACGGTCTGGAAAATGGGTTTTCCATTTCTAAAAATTACAACTTCCTTCGTTCGTGCTTTGGGGATGACCGATTGGGTCGGAATGATCAAGGAGCTGTCATTTCCCCCGATCGAGAACTTTACGTTGGCAAACGCACCGGGAATTAAGGAGGAATTGTTCTGTTGAACTACTGCTCTTACCTTTAAACTTCTGGTATCGGTAGCAATTTCTGCCTCGGTTGCGAGCACTGTCGCTGAATAAACTTTATTGGAGCCTGCTATGGAAAATTTCACGCCCCTACCTGCACCAAACAAATCCCCATATTTTTCCGGAACGGTGAAATCTAATTTTAAAGTGTTCAATTGCCGGATAGTGGAGAGGACATTGGAAGGGGTGATGTAGGCGCCGGGGCTAATGTTTCGCAAGCCCAATTTCCCTGCATAGGGCGCTCTGATTTCCGTCTTTGAAATGTCCACTTTGACCAGTTCAATATCCGCCTCGATATTTTTTACCTGCAACTCACTCAGATCGACTTCCTGTTGACTGATGCCTTGAATTTTGAGGAGTTCTTGTTGGCGCTCAAAAGTCTTTTTGGCAATATTTAATTGTACTTCTAATTTCTTCAATTGCGCCTGCAAATCTTCATCAAAAAGTTTGGCCAACACATCCCCTTGCTTTACGACACCCCCTTCCCGGATATTCATTTTAACTAACCGACCAGAAATCTCTGACCGGATTTCCGTCTCCTCGAAGGGCAGTAATGTGCCGGGTACCTCCAGCGTTTCAGCGAGTGGTTTTGCACGGACAGTGAAAGCTTCGACTTGAATCGGTTGCTTTTTCCTGGGCCCTGCCATGGCGGCTGGTTCTTTTTTCTGGTCTGAGCTACAAGAAAAATGAAAAGGAACATTGAGGAAAATAAACAGCCAGATGAAATGGTAGGTGTTGATGTTCTGCATTGATTGAATTCTAAGAAATAAGCAAGGTTTGACAGGGAATTAACTTATAAACGCCAAGTTAGTTTACTCTCAAAATTATTAATCCAATTTATCAATGAATCTTAGTGATTTCTCTATTTAATAGAATAAAAGGGGAATATGGAAATGGCAAAAAAAAAAGCCTTGGACATCTTTTTGACGTCCAAGGCTTTTTTCTTTCGTGGCTTTATTAGTTTCCAAAACCTCCAAGTCCCATTCCTCCCATTTGCTTCTCAAATTCTTCCATCGTCATTTTAGTATAACCCTCCCCTTGCTTGAAATCATCCTCCGACACTTTGTCCGACACTTCTTGAGCAGTAAATATCATTTCCATGCCCTGACCCGTGTCAATGATCATTTCCAATGGATAGCCTTTCAATACATTGGCATTCTTGGATTTCACTGCTACCGGTGGTTGTATTTTCTCAGTGATATAGTACTTCATGGATATGTCATCTTTGGTAAGGATCTTTGCAAAATAGCATTTGTAGCCAGCTATTTCTTTCGTGTCTTTTTCGTCATAGATAACTTCCTTGATGTTATCCATATTCATAAAATTGTTGCTTTGGTTTAGTTCATCCTCATTCAAATCAATGACTTGGATTTTTTGCCCCAACATGTCCATTAGGATAGTACCATCGCCAGGATTGTCCAGTGGAACGAGGGTTTGGATGCGCATCATGCCCCCATCATATTCATATCCATTTTTTGAAATTTGTCTTTGAAATAAAAGGATAAGGAAGTTCCTCCCATCAAGGCTAATTCTGGTGAATCGCCCATCGCGTCAGTATTAAGTTCAAATCTCACGACGCCCTCTTTCAATTTTTTTTGGGAGAATGCAGTATTGGATATGGCCATAAAGCCAAAAAATAAAATGCTAAAAAGCAGGATTTTTTTCATTGAAAAAATATTAGTGGTTAGTTAATTTGTTAAATGCACTTTGAATGAACAGTAGGAACGAGCAAGATGTTGGAGCATTTCCACAAAATGCTGATGCACCTGTTCAATATTGCCATTCATCTATGTATTTGATAAATATTTTGGCCAAATTTTCTGCATCTGAAATGCCTCGGTGATAAACACCTGTAAATTCAAAACCTTCCAGCGTTACCACTTTTTTCAGCCCTTTATAGGTTCTCCAATTTTTCAGGTCGTGGTATTGGCGGCGAATGTTGATGTGTCGGTGTGCCCAATGCGTATCCATATCGTGTAATTCGGAATCTTGGATAAGCATTTTTTTGTCAAAACTCCCCCATGAGCAGAGCAGGTATTCTTCATCGTCAAAGATGCCGACCCATTCCTGAAAATCTTCTACCACCTCTGGAAATGGTCTGGCCCGGTTGATTGCTACTTGATCGATTGTTGTAAGTTGCTGGCAAAACAAAGAAAGATTTGGGTGCAAAAGCGGCCTAATAAAACGTTCGAACTTCCCAAGGACTTCACCATAGCGGTTCAATTTATAGGCACCAATTTCAATGATTTCTTGCACCATGTTGTTCTGCTGTCCTTCCCAACACGTAGCTTCAAGGTCGTATATGATGTAATTCATTGTTCGTAATCGACTTCAGGGCGAATGAAAAAAAGCTGAACGAGAGGAAAAATAAATTGTTCAAGCGCCTTGCCTTATGTTCACCTAATCAATTCAAAAAAACCTCGCTGAACAGTTGAAACTTCATTGTCCGACCATTCCAAAATATAATAATAGGTGCCATCTGGCAAATCAATATCATCCCCCCATGAACCCGGCCAATTATTTTTATAACCCTCCTTGCCTGTATCGAAAACCAAACTCCCCCATCGATTATAAATCCATAAGCGGTTATTCGGGAAATTTTCGATTTTGGCAATGTAAAAGTAATCATTCACATCATCGTTGTTAGGCGATACTGCGGTAAAAATGGTCAATTCAATACATTCAATAAAAATATTGATCGTTGCTGTGTCGCACCCATTGGGGTTGCAAACAACATAATCGAATTGATCCCAACGTGCGCAATAAGACGGGCCTGGGATATAAGTAACCGAGCCATCCAAATTCAAAACAGCGCTACCCGAAATTGGCTGGGTCAAAATGTAGAAATCTCGAAGCCCCCCAAACACTGAGTCGTTCGCCAATGGGTCAATAAGTACTGGCGTTTCCAATAAAGTAGCAGTGCTGTCATCGACCAAACTTGGTGGGTCAAAATAGGGATTAACCGTTATGCAAAAGGTCGTAGTGTCACAAAAGCCGAAATGGTCGCAAACTGCTATTCCAAAACTATCCCTTCCGAGTTCCAGTCCTTCGTACCTAACACAGAGATTAACAGGATTGGGGTCGAAAGTAACGTTGTTGGGGTTGGGGTTGTCATAGATGATGTTGAAACCTGTGTAAATTCCCGGGAGCTCTAAGGTGTCCAAACAGAATTCCTTGGTTTCCCGAATATAAATTTGGTCGCAAATTGTTTCTGGCGTTGTCCTAACAACCGTCACAATCAAATTGTATAGAGCCACATTTTCAAACTCATCAACCATCTTAATGCAGGCCGTATCGCTGCCCACTCCTATTCCATAATAACCAACGCAGAGACCATTGATTTCAAAAATCACTTGTTCTCCATTATCTTCTGGACAAATATCTTCCACTAAAACAATATCCCCTGGCAGCAAGGAATCAGACAAACAAAAGGTATTCGTGTCCACCGTAATAAACACGGTATCCAGAACCGTAAATCCGGGGACTGCGGCGATCAATACTTGAACCGTATCACAATTATTGAACTCATCGCAAAAACTCACACAGGCAGTGTCCGTTCCGGCAAGGAGTCCTTCATATAAAATACAATTGTTTATTGGGTCAATGGTAAATGCAACGCTTGTATCAGTTTGATCCAGACAAATATTTTCCATAGTGGAAATGTCACCCACTATATTTAGTTGATTGGGTTCAAAACAATAACTGCTACTTGTCAAAATAATAATGGTGTCTGAAATGCCATTGGGTAATGGGTGTACTACAGTCGAATTAATGATCGTCGTATCACAAAATCCATTCACATCGCAAGCAATAAAACAAGCCGTTTCGCCACCTTCAGTGATCCCAGTTAAAATGATACAAGAATCCTCTATGATTTCATACTCGACGTAAGTTCCATTTTCACAAATATTGGTCACGGAAACAATCGGCCCTGACAATGCTCCCGTTGACAAGCAAATCGTGTCTGTATTATTTAATAAAAGCGTTAGGTCAATACTTTCTGTTCCTGTGCATCCGACAGTGAGATTAGCGGGTTCGAAGCCATTATTTTGAGTATTGGATAAAGATAAATCAAGTGAACCAGGAGGACACTCTACCCCAACTTGGTTGCTATTGCAAATAGTGTAGTTTGAACTGGGGCCGGGATGGCAACACCACACAGTTAGATTTGGCAAACTACCTGACGCTGCTGCCTCGATCTGCACTGTTGCCTTGCTTGCAGATTCAGTAGCATGCTCGTAACTGTTGGGTTCAATGTAAACTTTATCTTGAAAATATAAAGAAGACAGGGAAGACAGTAAGAGTAATATGTGAAAAATAAAAGGTTTATCCATGGATTTATTGCCTCACTTGCGCCCATGGATTTGCCAAAATTATACCAAGTAACGACCCAACAAGTTGTTTGTAAATAGTAAGCAAAATAGCAGGCGGGAATAAGAGCTAAAGACAAAATCAGCCCTTTCTAACCTTTCATTGATATCAGATATGTCGCTTCTTACACAGAAATAACCAGCTTCATTTATTTGGAAACGGCTTGTGCACGGTTCACAAAAGCACTAGCGGTAGAGGGTTCAACAGCTTGTATCTCGTAAGTCTCGTCATCCCCCATTTTAATAATCCGCTCCTTATCCTTCATGCCCAACACTTCATCCATAAAACGGGTATTGTTAGAAACAACATTCAGGATGCCTTGCTTATATCCAAAGAAATAGTACAACTGGCTCGGCGATTTTAGGTAAATGTACAAGCGGTCGTCATCATTAGTGGGCATCTTCATCTCTATGTAAGCGGTCAAATTGGTGTTAATCATTTCCCCATTGATGCTAATCACGGGCAATTTTTCTTGGGTTGAAACGAAAGATTGGTAGTCAACATCCCAGACCATTGGCGTTTTTCCAAACAAAAAGGTATAGGTGTTTTGCTTTTTAGGGATATCCAAAGTACCAAGCGCCAGGCCATAGATGGCCTTGTCGATCGCTTCGCTTTTTGGGAAAAAATTCTCCACTACCATTTTGTAATAATTCAAATCTGTTGCATACAGGATAGGGCTGGCATCAAAGGAACTTGCTTTGAAATCATTGATCATGATCTTGAGCAGGTTGTCCGGGATGATAATGTTTGCCCCCAACATAGCTTCAATCGAGGTCTTCGAATTCATAGCCGAGTGCCCTAATAAAGTATCAACTATCATTTCCCCAAAAGTAGTGTTGACCTTACCTGCCGCCTCAACTGAGACGTGTTTCAAGCCAGTCCCCAACTGCAACTTTCCTTCCATCGCAATTTCACCACGCTTGTTATTATACTTCAACAAATTCCCTCTGTATTCCTTATCACCACCAAAAATTCGTAGCGAATCTCCAAAGGAGAAAACATCTTGTTTCTCGTCATATTGCATGTAACCATTGACTGCAAGTATCGGGCGGTCTTTTCGGAAATATTTGGGCATCATCACCGTCGGGTACATCGATGCCGTTTCTTTGCTGAGGAACAAACCAACGTGCAGGCTCTCCCCTTCTGGATTGAGCGGGGTCTTGTAATTGATGGCCAAGTCGTTTTTATCCCCCTCGCACTGGATGGAAAACCAATGGACAGCGGGCAAGGTCTCCGATTCCATTTTTGCAAATCCATCAAATCCCAGATTGGGTTGGTCGGCATTCAAGTTGATGGTGCCTTGGAACAAAGTTTTATGATCGATATAAAATTTATCCCTGATATTGATGTCGCCTTTGGCACGGGTCACCGACCGTTTTTCACTCCTTTTTCCTTTTCCTATCCTCGTGCCGGTAATTTCTTTGAATTCAATTTCTTGTTCTTTGCCACCAATATTGTATTCATAAAACCCACTCGCCCGGTATTCTTTTTTGCCAAAAATATTGACCGTCGCCTTGTTGATGACGTGATATTTTGAAACAGTATCTGCAATGATTTTTGCGTTGGTCAACTCTGACATTACTGCACCGGGGGAAATTTCGATGTCACCTGTTTCCGGATAAATAAATGCATCCGATGAAATGATATAAGGCACACCCCCAATCTTCAAAATGTTACTCTTCAAATCATATAGCGCTGAGGTTCCATCAAACCGCAGCGAATCTTGGTCGGGGTGAATGGAGAGGAAACTCCCCGTTTTTCCTTCATCAACTTTGAAGGTAACGGTCTCTTCTTTCATGTCCCAATCAAACTCGTTGAAGGAAGTTTCGTACTGGTTGTAAGGCAGTGTTGTAGTAAGGAAATCGGCATTCGCTTTAAAATTACCCACCTGTTCGTCAAAATCGACTCGGCCGTTTAGGTTGGAAGTAGATAGGGCAATGGCATCTGCATCAAAAGCTTTTATCTTCAAATTGGTCGTATCTGACCAGGCAGAATGTGCACCGAAACTGAACAATTTAGAGGTCATGCTCGCTTTGTCCCAATCAAAAAGTCCGATACCTTTCAATCCACCGGGGGTCAAAATCAGTGTGCCATCCAACTTGTGCCTTCCATCTTTGTACAATTCGAAAGGAGAGTCTTCCGACTTGATGTACATACTGTCCTTGTAAGGCCGCCAATCCATGGTAATATCGTAACCACGCACCTGGGGTACTTCCACCGTCCCTGTTCGATCTTCTTCCAAATCAAATCGTTCCGCACTTCCAACCAACTGTTTTGGCCTAAAAATAAGGTCGTCGGATTCAAGACTTGCACCGAGATAGTTCAACAGCCCCTGCCCCTTATACCCTTTATTACTGAGGTCAATATTTCCCAAATAAGAGCCTTTTCCCTGATAGGCTGGATATCCAGTGTCTGGCGTTTTAGTAAAAAAACCAAGGGAAGAATCCTCTTTGATGACCAGCGTTTCATCATATATGGGAAAGATGTCAGCGGAGTACATTTTCCCTTTAAATTTAATATCGGCAGGGCCGAATTTATCAAGGCTGTTGAGGCTAAAAGGGTTTAATTCAAAATAAAAGGAATCTCTCGTATAAACGCCATTCTGGGTGGCCTGACTCTCGTAATAAACGTATGAGTTAGTCTTGCTCTGCAAAGAAGGGAACAATGGAATGTCCTCATTTCCAGATTTATTTAATGGTGCATCAATCAATAAAACCCCGCTCAGGTTTTCGATCCTGGAGCCCAAAGCATAAGCGTCTTGCTGACCATCTTCGGTGACATTGCCCGTTGGGATGTAAATGTCAAAGTAATCAACCGAATCCAGGGTTATGTCATATTGGTCGTAGGAAAAATGGAAGTCCTTTCCGGTAAGGATAGTGAACCCAGAAAACAATTTCCCCCCGAAATCCATATCCCGATTTTGCTTAATCGTAACCTCATCGTGGTTGGGCTTGATGCCTACCTTTTGTGCTGAACTGAATTTTACATTTTCCACTCCTTTTACGGCGATGGAATTATCACGCAAATTCATGACAGCATTTGTCTCTTTGGTCTCGGAGGTTATCCGCAAATTGTCAAAGTCTACCTTCTTTTGGCTGGCATCGGCATAGTGGAAAATCTTATCTTTTAGCTCAACCAATTGTTTGTCCGAATCATAATTGATGAAGCCTTTTGCCACGAGGTCATACAACAGTGATTTAATATTTTCCACTGAGTATTTCGGATTTAATTTGGTGGCGAGATAATCAGCGTCCAAAATTTTGTCCCCAGTCTCCAAATAGGCCACTTTCATCAAGGCAATCGGATTGGTCGTGGAAATATTTTGCAGGCGCCTGTAATCCCCTTCCTCAAAATATTTGACGGATTCGAAAATGCTTGGTGAGACACTTTTTGCAAAACCAATACTCCTTTTTCCGATGTAAATACTGTCGGCTTCAACCAAGTATTCCAATTGTTCGGAGTCAATGTTTAATTGATGCAAGGAGTTGGTAAATGGGTTTCGGTCGCTCCCCCTTTGCCCCCTTGATAGCACCAATTTTTTATCAGGAATTTCAAACCTAAGGTTTACCGATGGGTGATAGATCGAATCTTTATCAAAATAAAGGGTCGCTTCCACTCTTTCACCAACAATCCGCTCTTCTCTTTTTATGGTAAATACATCTGACAATCCTTTGAAAATTTGCTTGCCACGTTTATTGAACAAGGTTATTTCCGATCTTCGGTCGGGTGAGCCAACACCATAAACCGTAGTCCCGTGCAATCTAAACCCACCTTTATAGTTGATCCCCTCACCGATATTTTTTATTTCAAGGGAAGACTCCTTTGACTCAAACCGGGGGTAGGAACCCTCCGTTGCTTCGTTTTGCACAACCAGTTTGTCATTGAATGACCCCAAAATCTTTTCATTCCCAAAAAAAAGTGGATAGTGCATTTTGACGTTTTCCGCAGAATACAAACTACGCTTCACATCAACTTGATAGGAGTCCAATTCTACAAATACATTGCTTTCCAGACCCAATCTTTCCCATGTGACGATCCCCCCTTTTCCATACCAGACTTCCTCATTGGTGGAAAAATATCCGGCAGTGTACTGTATCGAAATCGTATCTGTTTTACGTGCCGCCAGTAGGTCAAGCTTGTCAAATTTTATGATGGCATTCCCATCCACAATGTCGATTTCATCCTTGCCTGAACGGACAATCCAATTGACACCTGACTTTGAACTTTTCAGGGCACTGTTTTCAAAATAGTCAATGCTGAAATCCACAAAACTTTTAAACGATTTCTTCTTGTTGTCACTGTCCTTCAATAAGCCGTTCAAAACCTGGTGCCATTTGAAAAATCGCTCGTCCCCATTTTCAGTGTTTTTCACTTTCATCAACGCTGTTAGATAGCCAGAAAAATAAGGGTTGGCGGTCATCCTTTCTGCCAGCATGAGGTTGGAAATGGATTGGATGGTATCCTTTTGCTCGACCGTGAAAAAGTCGCTTTTGTACAGTTTATCAAAATCCTTGTACAAATCTTCCAGCGTAGAATTCTTGCTGGCTGTCATAAAGTCTTTCAACTCATCGATATACCCGACCCCCAACGTAAAACTCTCTAACCTTTGGGAATGCGACATATTTATAAAAAGGAAAAAAACAAGGGACAAACTTATCAGATACTTCATTTCTATGGGTAGCTTATTGAAAACGGGAATGATGGAAAATTAATTTTAAAAATGACAGGTTTACTCCCGAACACATTGCATGGCCAACCAGTTATTTTTTCCAATGATCTTAAATGGTTTAAATCCACTGACTATCAATGCGTTTTGTAGAATATCTCCATCATTTTTCATGATGCCCGATAGGAGTAAAGTTCCTGTTTTGGGGATCATGGTGGATAACGTGTCGAGGGAACTTAAAATTACATTTCGGTTGATGTTAGCGAGCACAATGTCGTAGGTTTTGTCAGACACTGTGCCAAGTTCCCCTTTATATGCATTAACGTTTGAGATGCTGTTTGTTTCACAATTCTCCGTAGTATTCTGCCAAGATGCTTCCTCAATATCAACGGCATCAATGAAGGCCGCCCCAAGTCGGGAGGCCAAAATCGCCAAGACACCCGTGCCGCATCCAAAATCAAGCACTGATTTTCCGACGAAATCTATTTCCTTCATTCGTTGAATCATCATGAAGGTGGTCTCATGATGACCTGTACCAAATGCCATTTTAGGGGTGATGACCAGTTCGTGCTCAACGCCTTGCATCGGCGGATGGAAATGGGCTCTTAAACCACAAAAATCATCAACCTGGATTGGATTAAAATTGGCTTCCCAGGCTTCATTCCAGTTTTGCGATTCGATGAATTCTTTGGAGTAGGTAAACGCAAAACGATCTTTTAGTTCGGATAAATTTTCCTCCAACCCTTTGTTATAAGCGGCTTCGGGCAAGAATGCATCAAAGCCATGTTCGTTTTCCACGAAGGTGTCGAATGGCTCCATGCTTAAAAATGCGATAAGCACATCGTTGTCGGAAGTGCCTGTCTGAAAATCAAATTTGTAGTAGTGCATTTCTTGAAAAGGGAATTAAAAACAAATTATTCTATGAGGAGGAAGAAGAATTGGCGGTGTTCCAATGTTTGACTGTGGAAGGGGCGACACCAATATTTTTATTGATTTCCAAATTGGGGGAAACTACTTTTAAACCCATTTTTATCATGGCCAAGTGATGGACGGCATGGTCATAGGCATACATCAGTTCCCTGGCAACCGTAGTTTTTACAACGGGACGCTCCGTGTTCAAATCACTGGAGAAATCGGCCACCACCTCTATTGTATCCTGTTCTTGAAGTTCGCAGGTAACGGTTAGTATTTTTTTGAAAATTTCAATTGCGTACTGAGGATTGGTTTCGATATAAACGTCCCTTTCTCTCTTGGCGTAATCGATCCTCTCATCTGCAATTCCATTACAGAGGCAGGTATAAAAGTCCAAAATATGGCGGAAATGTTGCCCAATACTTGAGCCATTGAATAGTTGGAGCGGTTTACTGTAGTTTTCTGGATTTATCTTTTCCAGTAATTCGATCATCTGCTCAATGATGAGATTTGTACCTTGTTTGCAGTCCATAGTTGGAGTTGTGGCTTTGATATTAATGTTTGAATTACTGAATTTACAATCGTGTATTTCGATCAAATCAGCCGTTGAATGTTAGCGAGGTCTACATCAATTTGCTCTAAAACGCTCTGATGTGTTTTCTCAAAATTAAATTTCGTGTTTTCAATTTTATTGATTTCAGCTTGGATATTTTGGTCGGCGCTATCAATGGTTGCCTGCGACTTGGCTATCTGATTCTGTAGCTGTTCAATTTGTGCTTTCCAGGCTTCAATTTGGGTTTTGAGTTTTTCAATCTCCGTTTTTTTGGACTTTACCCTTTTGTCCATCTGGTTTTTCAAAGCCAGATCAAACTGTTGTTTTTCAGAAGCCAGCACTTGTTTGTAGTGTTGGGCAGAGGCCACTAATTTCTCTTTAGTCAGTCCAACAGTAGTTGCAGTCGCAAAAGCTGATTTATAGGCAGTTTCAGCATCCATGTTCATTTGGGACAACCTGCCCAACGACAGTTTATATTCCAAATAATCGAACCCGGGGACGTTATTCTTTTCCAAGGCTGAGGTCAAAAAAACCAAGCTTTTTTCATCGTTGCTGCCATTGGGATCAAAAATGGACTTGAGTTCTTTTTGCATATTGCAATGATTGAATTTTGGATATAGCTTTTCCTATGAATGTTAAGAGCAGCCTTTTAAATAAAATTGATAGTTCGCAAATGATCGGCAAATATAGGAAAGTGAAAGTTGGTAGTATTAGAAGCACTATAAAAGACAGGCTTTTTTAGATAAAATGAAACAGCCTTGACTTTTGTATCAACTAAATCCGTTTTCTTGCCAAAAACTGATCTTGAATTTTGTTCCAAAGCTGCGTGCTTATAGACAATTTTATCTTCCGAATCTAAACAAGTTAGTAAGTTGGTTATTCTACTTTTGCACATTCGAATTCCACAATTTACCAAGCTGTTAAGCAGGATACCTGTATGAAAAATAAAAACTCGTTTGTACTCAGCGCTTTGCTCCTTTTCCAATTGTCCTTTCTTTTCAACTATTCGTTGGTTGCCCAATCTGGTGCATGTGTGATGGTTGAATGGTCAGAGAATTACGGCGGCGCATTCGACGAAGGGGCAAACGATGTTATCCCCACTGCCGACGGCGGGTTTCTCTCGGTTGGTTTTTCGAGATCAAGCAATAACATGGTCACCCAAAACCAAGGAAAAGCCGATTACTGGATCGTCAAGGTGGACAGCTTAGGTGTTTTGGAATGGCAAAAGAGTTACGGCGGTAGTGAAAACGACATCGCTTCTTCTGTTGTGCAAACCCCGGATGGCGGTTATTTGGTGACTGGAGGTGCTGTCTCTTTTGATGTTAATGTCGTGGGCAACCACGGAGCAGAGGATGTTTGGGTGCTGAAATTAGATGGACAGGGCCAGCTGGAATGGGCAAAAACTTACGGTGGCTCCCTGAACGAGCGGGCAGAATCTATCATCGCAACACTGGACGGGCATTACTTATTAACCGGGTATTCTGAATCTTTTGATGATGATGTAAATGATAATTTTGGGGACTTCGATTATTGGGCCATTAAAATAAACATCAATGGTGATTTGCTGTGGGAAAAGAACTTTGGTGGCAGTCAATCCGATTTTTGTTTTGACGCCAAATCAACTTCTGATGGCGGGTTTATACTGGTTGGTTCCACATTTTCTGACAACCAAAATGTAAGTGATAACAATGGTTTTTATGATTATTGGGTCATAAAAATTGATGCAGGTGGAAACCTCATTTGGGAAAACAATTTCGGTGGTACATTGGAAGAAAGGGCTTATTCACTCATTGTACTTCCTGATAACGGAGCTATCATTGGCGGCACCTCCAACTCCTCCGATTTTGATGTGAGCGGGAATAACGGTAACTATGATTTTTGGATTATTAGGGTGGACGCAACGGGTAATTTGATTTGGGAAAAAAACCTCGGAGGAAGCAGCGAAGACCGGGCTTATGCTTTGACGCTCTTAGCAGACGGCACTTTTTTATCGGCTGGCTATAGCTCTTCCAATAATGGCGATGTCGGGTATAATTTCGGAAGCGTGGACGCTTGGCTCATCAAAATGGACATTGATGGTAATTTGATTTGGGAAAAAAATCTCGGCGGGAGCAAAGAGGATCGGCTTTACTCAATTGCCCAAACAAGGTCGGATGGATACATCGGGGCCGGACTTTCCGCCTCTAACGACAACCACCTCCCAGACAATTTCGGAGGCCGGGATCTTTGGATGATCAGCCTTTCCCCTGACTCTTTGGCCATCAATATTGGCAATGATACAACCCTTTGTTTTAATGAAAATTTGGTGCTGGAACTGGAGATGGACGACATAACCTATCTCTGGTCCGACGGCTCGACCGAGCCATTTTTGTCCGTTGGCCAAAGTGGTGAATATTGGCTGGAAGTAGACCTTTTTGGTTGCTTGGCAAGGGACACGATTAATGTAGATTATTTGACCGAAACGGGCGTCTCCCTGGGCAATGATACCATATTATGCGCAGGCCAGACCTTACTACTTTCTTTTGACCTACCCGGCGCAGAATATGAGTGGCGGGATGGCTCGATGAATGATTCTTTTTTGGTGGAAATCCCCGGTAACTATTGGGTTACTATTTACAAAAATGGGTGCGAACAAAAAGACACTATTCAGGTAGATTACACTTCTATTGAAATAAGTTTTGACGACGAGGCATTTATTTGCGAAGGCGAGACATTGTTGCTGGATGTAGAGCACCCGCAAGCAACCTACTTATGGCAAGACAATTCCACGCAGCCTGTTTATTCAATTAGCGGCCCCGGCACTTATTGGGTAAACTTGACCCAAAATGGATGCTTATTTTCTGACACCGTTCAAGTAGATTTTCAAGATGGGCCAGACAGCATTTTTGCAGCACACCAATATATATGTGAGAATGAAGGGATTTGGTTCGACGCTACTTTTCCCGGCGCCACTTACGAATGGCAGGACGGCTCGACAGATCCACTTTTTAAAGCTGTTCAACCCGGCTATTATGAAGTAGCAGTGAATATCAATGGCTGCATTTTTAGGGAAAAAGTAGATTTAATTGCTTGTGAAAAATGCCTCTACATCCCCAATATTTTTTCGCCCAATGGCGATGGCATCAATGACGATTTCTTAACCGCAGCAACTTGTGACCTAATTGACTACCACGAGGTAGTTTTTGACCGCTGGGGAAATTTAGTCTTTGAAAGTTTTGACCCAAGTCTCTACTGGGATGGTACTTATAAAGATCAAAAAGCCGACCTCGGCGTTTACGCCTATTTGATTACGTATTTTTTGGAAAACAATGGCACACTGAAACCACAGGAACGCAGTGGTACCGTCACAATAATTAGATGATAAATATGGCGGTTAGGAAATAAGTTTTTACCTTGTGGCGCTCACTTACAAATACGATTATTCAGTTTTTCTCCTTTGTTGAATTTTCATCCTACAACAGTCTCACTTTCAATTTTTTACAGATCACTATAATCCAAAATTAGGGTTTGTCAAACATCCCCCTTTAAGGCTATACCCGCATTTATAATTCTTGATGAACAGAGCACTATGCCCAATCTGGCTGGTATTTTTACTAGGCCATACCATGAACTTATTTGCCCAGAACAATCCCGTATACTTACATACGGGCAAAGTATTTTTTCCTGAAAACTTAGATGCTTTCACTAAAACAGCTGTGATTGAGGAGTCGGAAACCATCGATGGGTTTTACTACAAATTGCTACAATTCAACAGCATCCCGACCAATAGCATTCTGGAGAAAATTGAAAGTTTTGGGATTAGGCTGCTGGACTACATTCCCTCCAACACTTATGTCGCAGCCATTCCAACCAATTTCGAAATTAATCGATTTGCAGAAATAGGTGTTCGTTCTATCCAATCCATTTCCACCGAATTAAAATTATCCGACGAATTAAAAAAAGGTTTTTTCCCCGATTGGGCAACGACTAAAAATCTGGTTTTTTGCCAGTTGAAGTTTTACCAAAACCTTGACTTAGCGGAAGTTGAAAAATATTGTGCAGCCGATGAAATCGAAATAATTTCCAAAAGTCCTTACAGCCATTTTTTAAAAGTTAGACTGCCAAGAGAAAAAATTTCTGAAATTTCTCGCTTGCCTTATGTTGCCTTTCTCGACTTGATACCACCACCCGACCAACCCGATGATTTGATTGGGCGCAGCATGCACCGCGCCAATGCCATCGATGTTGGGTTTCCAATGGGCAGGCATTTTGACGGCACGGGGGTTGGCATTCTCTGTCGCGACGATGGGATGGTTGGGCCACACATTGATTTTCAAGGCAGGTTGGACAATTCCTTTACCGCTCAACCTAATTCACCCGGTGGTTCGCACGGGGATGGTGTTTGTGGGATAATGGGCGGGGCCGGCAACTTGAACCCAAGGAATAAAGGGATGGCCCGTGGAGCGGATATTTTTGTGGTCGATTATGAAGCAGAATTTTTGGATGAAACCATGAATTTACACCTTGAACAGAATGTGCTCGTCACTAATTCATCCTACAGCAATGGCTGCAATGCAGGCTACACACCCATAACTGAAACCGTTGACAACCAGTTATTTAACTACCCTACCCTACAACATGTTTTTTCTGCTGGCAACTCCAACAACCTCAATTGCGGTTATGGGGCTGGCAACCAATGGGGCAACATTACGGGTGGTCATAAGCAAGCAAAAAATGCAATTGCTGTGGCCAATCTAAATGCCGATGGCAACATTGACCCGACCAGCAGCCGTGGCCCTGCACACGATGGCCGGATCAAACCTGATCTCGCCGCTTTTGGGGCCGGTCATGTTACAACCGACGGCAATAATACCTATCAATCCTTTGGCGGCACATCGGCCGCAGCCCCGGGCGTGGCTGGCGTATTGGCTCAACTTCATCAAGCCTACCGCCAATTAAAAAATGGACAAACCGCAAAAGCTGCTTTATTGAAAGCCTGTTTGCTCAATAGTGCCAAAGATTTGGGACAGCCCGGCCCCGATTTTATTTATGGCTGGGGGCAGGTGAATGCACTGCGTTCCCTTCAAACATTGGAGCAAAACCGTTATTTCAAATCATCCATTTCACAAGGTCAAACTAAGCTGCATTCCATTTCAATTCCAGCAGGTGTCGTTGAAGCTAAGGTCATGATTTATTGGAACGACCCCGCTTCTACGACCATGACCAACTTTTCTCTAATCAATAATTTGGATGCCAGAATAATTGCCCCCAACTCCGAAAACCACTTGCCTTGGGTTTTAAAAACCACGGCTGATCCGAATTTGCTGAATGCGCCTGCAACAAAAGGTATTGATAGCCTAAACAATATGGAGCAAATCGTTTTGAAAAACCCAACGGCAGGCAACTACCTGTTGCAGGTGGATGGAAAAACGATCCCTTTTGGTGCTGCCGATTATTTTGTGGTTTGGGATTTTTTGGAAGAAAATATAACCCTGACCCATCCGATTGGAGGCGAATCTTTCGAGCCGGGCGATACAGTGAGGTTGGCTTGGGATGCAGCAGATATTGGTGACAGCTATTTACTGTATTACTCAACAAATAATGGAGTCAGTTTTTCACCGATTGCCAATGTCCCAACAACAAAGTGCTCGTTTGATTGGGTTGTTCCCAATATTGTTACAGGAAATGCTTTAATAAAAATAACCCGAGGAAATAATGGGGCGGAATCAACTAATATAGTCCCGTTTTCCATTGCGCCCCGTCCAAAAAATGTAAAGGTAATCCAAGCTTGCCCTGACTATTTAAAAATCAAATGGGATGCCGTGAACTTTTCTATGCCCAACAATAGCGTCAGCTACCAAGTATATCTTTTGGGAGAAAAATATATGGAAGTTGTTGGCACCACTTCTAATACCGAATTTGATTTACCGACCATTAACAACAACCCTTTCAATGATCATTGGATTGCGATTAGGGCTATTGGACAAAATAATATAGTCAGTGAAAGAACAGTAGCCATCAACTACAACAGCGGTCTTTTAAATTGCGCTCAACAAAATGATTTAGCCTTGGTTGAAATTATTGCCCCGGGCGATGGCCCCATTTTCGGATGCGGTAGTGCTAAATTATCTGTATTTATAAAATACAAGAATAATGGCCTGGCGCCACAATCCAATATAAAATTAGGTTATCAATTAAATAATAATCAACCTGTTATTGAAACGGTGGGAGGAATTATCCAACCAGGTCAAGTAAAAAATTATCAATTTAATACGCCGCTGTTAATCTCTGGTTCATCAGAAGTGACTTTAAAAACCTTCACTATTCTTTCAACAGATTTTGCCGCATTTAATGATAATAAAGAAGTTACTTTTTCTATGTCGCTTTATAATGGAAATGGTCAACCAATAGATTATTTCGAAGATTTTGAGGACGCAGTTTTTCCTCCACCATTTTATGCAATTTCTAATCCCGATGAAAATATAACTTGGGATAAAAGAACGGTTATTGGAATAGATGGAGAATTGACCAATTGTTTATTTCTAAATAATTACTCCTATTCCGATATTGGTCAAGAAGATGCATTTTTAGTAGTACCCATTAATTTAGAAAATGCAATTAACCCAATTTTTAATTTCGACCTTTCTTATGCCCGGTATAATTCCAATTATTCCGACTCATTAAAAATAGAAATTTCAACTGATTGCGGACAATATTTTAGCCAAGTTATATATGCAAAACAAGGGTTAGATTTAGCTACAGTAGCCGACAAGAATCATTTGTTTCTGCCAACTTCCGCTGATGAATGGCGGCAAGAATCAATTTCTTTAATTGATTATATTGGGCATTCCGTAGTTATTAAATTTACCAATATTACAGGGTATGGAAATTCACTTTTTATTGACAATATAAACGTCCTCGAACAATCACTGCCGACAGCCAATTTCACCACTTCCCAAACCTCTATTTGTCAGGGGGAATCGATCATTTTTACCGACCATACAAACGGCTCAAACCTCAATTATAGCTGGGGTTTCGGAACCAATGCCTCCCCTTCTCAATCTTCGGAGAGTGGCCCAATCAGTGTAACATTCCCCACCCCTGGCACCTATTCCATTGTATTATCCGTCTCCAATTCTTTTGGCATCAGCACCTTTTCACAAATCATAAATGTTCTGGGCCTGCCAGAGCCTTCTTTTGATTTTTTAATTAATGGTCAGAATGTAATTTTTTCCAATAATTCTTTGAATGCAAATTCCTATTTATGGGACTTTGGGGACGGGACATTTAGTACAATTGATTCGCCTGTTCATAATTTTCAAACCACTGGAATATTCCAAGTTTATTTAGAAGCAAAAAATTCCTGTGGGACGGCAAAGACCGAGGCTACTGAAATTAATTTTATTTTAAATGGAATCGATCCTTTTTCCCCAATATCCAATTCATTTGTTTTTCCTAATCCAAATGATGGTAGGTTCACTTTGACATTTAATGACGAACAAGAACAGGCATTATTGATAAATGTAAAAGATGTGCAAGGACGAACAATATTAACTAAAGTAATTAATACGGAAACTGGGACAAATAATTTTGCCATTCATTGCCCTGAATTAAGTACCGGATTATATTTTTTGGAAATCCAAGGAAAAAATAGAAAAGATGTGCTAAAGTTTGTTGTGGAATAAAAATGATTAATGGCAATAAATTCTACTTTTTAAACTTATTTTAATTAGTACTTTTCCGTTTCTAAAATTAAACTGTCAATAATCACAGTGATATATGAGAATCAATATTCCAGAAACGGATCAAAAAAGAATAGTCATTGTAGGTGGTGGTTTTGCGGGGTTAAATCTGGCATTAAAACTCCGGCGCACCAATTATTTGGTGGTGTTAGTGGACAAAAATAATTACCACCAATTCCAGCCATTGTTCTATCAAGTGGCCACTGCGGGATTAGAGCCAAGCTCAATTATTTATCCGCTGCGGAAAATGTTTCAACGAAATAAGAACATATATATCCGGGTGACAGAAGTGCAAAAAATTGAACCAAAAAATAATCGGGTCATAACTCCATTTGGCATATTAAATTATGATTACTTGGTGTTGGCACATGGAGCGGACACAAATTATTATGGCAATAAAAATATTGAGCGTAACGTCATTCCGATGAAATCCGTTGGGGAGGCACTGGTTTTACGGAACATTCTATTTTCCGATTTTGAGAATGCACTAACCTCAGATGATCCAGAGGAAATAAATGCTTTATTAAATATTGTTATTGTGGGAGGCGGCCCTACAGGAGTTGAGGTAGCAGGGGCTTTAGCTGAAATGAAAAAACAAATAGTGCCTAAAGATTACCCAGAAATAAATGCCGATCAGGTTTGCATCCACCTCATTCAAGGTGCAGATTGTTTACTCAATGGCATGTCGGATGAGGCATCGGATGCAGCCCTGAAATTTCTGCAAAAATTGGATGTGAAAGTCCAGCTCAACGCCAGGGTGACCGATTACGATGGGAAAAATCTCACTTTAAAAGATGGGCAAAAAATAGCTGCCAAAAAAGTAGTTTGGGCCGCTGGCATTAAAGGCAATTTTATTGAGGGCCTACCTAACGAAGTCATTCATAATGGCAATCGATTGAAAGTCAATGCTTTCCATCAAATAGAAGGGTTCGAAAACATTTATGCAATCGGGGATATTGCTGCAATGATTTCAGAAGAGTATCCTTACGGTCATCCACAAGTGGCCCAAGTGGCTATTCAGCAGGGAAAGAATTTGGCCTCCAATTTCAAGGTACTTTTAAAAAATAAAAAACAGCGACCGTTCCACTATAAAGACCTTGGTTCGATGGCTACCATTGGTAGAAAACGGGCAGTAGTCGATCTGGCTTATTGGAAATTTCAAGGGGCTTTTGCTTGGTTGGTCTGGCTTTTTATCCATTTGTTGCAACTGATCGGTTTTAAAAACAGGGTCTTCGTTTTCATCAATTGGGTGTGGAACTATTTGTTCTACGACCAATCGCTTCGCCTCATCATTAAGTCACAAGACCATCGTGAAAAATGGGCGAAAGAACCCAATAAAACAACAGAGTCGGCAACCAATTAAATGGACTGCCGACTCTGTTCACAAATTTGATAATAAAGTTGACCTCTTATTTAGAAGCCACAATATTTACAGTCAGGTCAAACTCGTCATAAATGGTTTTGTCACCTAAGCCATCAAAAAAACTTCCTGAGCCATAACGCACATCGAAATCTGTACGGTCAATTTTTAGATCAGCTGTTGCGTTCATCTTGCCTCCTTCCGAATCAACATGAGCGTAGAACCTCACTTCTTTAGTCTTTTCTTTGATCGTTAAGTTTCCAGTTACTTTGTAATCGCCCGGTGTACCTTTAGGCACTACCTTAGTGATTACCAATGTTGCGGTTGGATGTTTTTCAACACCAAAGAAATCAGGAGATTTCAAATGGCCTTCCAATTTACCAGCCCATTCGCCTTCCAAATCGGTTACTTTAATGGAAGTCATGTCCATCACGAAAGTTCCGCCAGCCAAATTGCCGTCGTCGTCAAAAGAAAGATCGCCAGATTGCAGGTTGACCACGCCGGAATGCTCACCGGTTACTTTGTAAGCTTTCCATTGCACAGAACTTTCAGCTGTGTTTACTTTGAAAACTGCCATTTCAGGGACAACCGTAAAAGACAAGCCAACCAAAGTAGTAACAGTAAGGAGGGATGCCAAAAATGAATTCATCTTTTTCATAGGAAATAAAGTTTAGATTTTAGTTAATTAGTAATTCGTGTATATACACGGATCAGGAAACGCCTTTGTGTTGACTTTGTTTAGGGAGTCAAAAAAAAATTTGTGATTTTTTTTAAAATGGCAGGTTTTATCGAAAGTAGGAAGGCGGGCAAGAAGAAAATAGGGCAAGTTTATTGATTACACTTTGAACACAAATCACTGTCAAAAGCCTAAATTCTGAGATTAAGAGGTTGATTTTCAGCCTCCCCGAATTTTGTCCAAGGTTGCATTCAATACCGTAGCTTCTTCCACTGACAACACGCCAAAAACCTCACTTATACATTGTTCAACTTCGAAGGATGCCTTTTCCAATAGTGCCAAACCTTCTGCAGTTATATTTACCTGCATTTTCCGGTTATCATTTTTGCAGGCTGATTTCTCAACCAGACCTTTGACCAATAATTTATCGACTAAGCGGGAGGCATTAGAAGATTTGTCGAGCATACGGTCGGTCAGTTCCCTGATACTGGCAGGTTTGGGGTGGCTGCCACGGAGAATGCGAAGAATGTTGAACTGTTGAGGGGAAATGTTGAACGGTTTTAAAGCTTGAATGACCTTCAAATGCATCCATGCTTGTGTGTAAAACAAGTTGATATTCGCTTTGTGGTATTCATTTAGGAATGTCTTTTGCTTGATTTCGTCCTCTATTTTCATGATAGTAATAATGGGTTAAAATTGGATAATAACGTGCAACGGGGAATTGAGTTCAATGGAAAGTTAAAACTAACAAATCCAAGTAACATCTAAGGAGTTTAGTAATATTGCATTTCCAAACAACGCACTTACATTCCTCTATTAATTTCCATCAATCCACAATAAATTATAGTTTCACTTCAAAAAGCATGACTGGATTAGCAATTACATTTTGGGTGGCCCTGTTCGTGGTGTTTTATGCCTACCTCGGTTATGGGATTTTACTATTTATCCTAATCCAAATAAAACGCCTTTTTTTCGGTAAACCTAAAATGGATTTCGCACCAACTTTTGAACCGAATGTAACATTT
>JAWKLX010000013.1:0-191244 GCA_041392505.1 Saprospiraceae bacterium
ACTGGCGCATTTTTATTATGATGTGGACGAATGGGAATTGTACGACCGGAAAAAAGACCCGCAAGAAATGACCAATGTGTACGATGATCCGGCTTATTTGGAGGTGGTTAATGAGTTGAAAAATAAATTGGCGGAATTAAGGGTAAAATACCAGGACTCGGAAGAATTGGATCAGTTGTACATCAAGAAATACGAGGAAATGAAATAGAATAATCCGGGCTCGATTTTTTTACATTTGCAAAAATTCCTAACCAATAGTTCTATGTCCGCAACACCATACGTTAAAACCACCAACCCCCAACCGTCCATTGCCGAAATCACTTTTTTTCACCCTGCCCACAATTCCCTGCCCGGCGACCTGCTCGCCGAATTGGCGGCACAAATCAAAGCCGCAGGGGACAACCCAGACATCCAAGTCATTATATTAAAAAGTGGTGGCGACCGTACCTTCTGCGCCGGTGCCAGTTTCAATGAACTTATTTCGATCAATGATTTTCCCACGGGCAAACAATTCTTTTTGGGCTTCGCCAATGTGATCAACGCCTGCCGCAAATGCCCGAAACTCATCATCGGGCGGGTGCAGGGAAAAGCAGTGGGCGGTGGTGTCGGCGTCGCAGCAGCGGTCGATTATTGTTTGGCCACCAAATTTGCGGCGGTTAAATTGAGCGAACTGAATGTGGGCATCGGCCCGTTCGTCGTCGGGCCAGCCGTGGAGCGCAAAATCGGCCTCTCTGCCATGAGCCAATTGGCCATCAATGCGGATCAATTTATGTCCGCCGAATGGGCCAAAAACAAGGGGCTTTACGCAGATGTTTTTGAAACCGTTGACGCCCTCGATGAAGCGGTCATGAAATTGGCCAATTACCTCGTTTCGACCAACCCCGAAGCACAGCGGTTGTTAAAAGAAGTGTTCTGGGAAGGCTGCGAAAACTGGGATGAGTTGCTCGAACAACGGGCAGAGAAGAGTGGGCGGTTGGTGTTGTCGGATTTCACCAAAGAGGCGTTGGCGAGGTTTTCAAAATAAGGAAAACCCTCCTTTGGAAAACACATCTTCTCTTTTAATGCCGAAATTTAAAAGCTAAAATCACCGCCATGTTTTACAACCAGGCCATTGAAACCCTCCCTTTGCCGAAACTCCGTGCCCTGCAAAACGAACGGTTGCAAAAACTACTTCAACACGTTTATAAAAACGTCCCCTTTTACAAAAAACAATTGGATGAAAATGGCGTCGATTTGAGTGACATCAAAGGCGTCGAAGACCTGCACAAATTACCGTTCACCAAAAAGACTGACCTGCGGGACCACTACCCATTTGGTCTGTTTGCCATCCCGACAAACCAAGTTCTTCGCATCCATGCCTCCAGCGGCACCACGGGCAAACCAACCGTCGTCGGCTACAGCAAAAACGACCTCGATGTCTTTGATGAAGTGGTCGCCCGGTCGCTCGTTTGCGCCGGGGCAAGACCGGGTATGAAGCTCCACAATGCCTATGGTTACGGCCTTTTCACGGGTGGTTTGGGCATCCACGGCGGGGCCACCAAGCTGGGCATGGCGGTTATTCCCGTTTCCGGTGGCATGACGGATCGGCAGTTGATGATCTTGCAAGATTTTGCGCCAGACGTGATTTGCTGCACCCCCTCGTATGCCCAAACCTTGGCCGAAGAATGCAAAAAACGGGGCATTGACACCGAAGGGTTGGCCGTGAAATTTGCGGTGCTCGGTGCTGAACCGTGGACAGAAACCATCCGGGAACAGGTGGAAGCTGGGCTGCATGTGACGGCTACCAATATTTATGGCCTCAGCGAAATAATTGGCCCCGGCGTTTCCCAGGAAGATCAGGAGGAAAAGGGTAGGGGAAGCTATATTTGGGAGGATCATTTTTTCCCGGAAATAGTGGACCGGGACACCGGAGAACCGCTCCCTTATGGTGAGGAAGGCGTTTTGGTTTTTACGACTTTGACCAAAGAGGCGATGCCCTTGATCCGCTATTGGACGAATGATATCTGCAGTATTTATTATGATAAAAATGCCAAACGGACACATATCAAAATGAACCCAATCAAAGGGCGGTCGGATGATATGCTGATTGTTCGGGGCGTCAATTTGTTTCACACGCAAGTGGAAGAACTATTGCAAGATTTTGATGATTTGGCCCCTAATTACCAATTGATTGTGACCCGCAAAGGCACCATGGATGAGGTGAAATTGGACGTTGAATTGGAGGCAACTGTTGCCAATAAACTCTTGGCTGCTAATTTTTTGGAAAATGAAACCATTTTGTTTTTGAAAAATAAATTGCAGCATAAAATAAAAAATAATATCGGGCTGAGCATGCAAGTTGAAATCAAAAAATACGGCACCATACCCAGAAGCGAAGGCGGGAAATTGAACCGGGTTAAGGATTTGAGGAGAATTTAATTCATGTAATTGTACCGCCAATTTCCTTTTGCATGGGAATTTAATTCCGATGCTAAAGGAAATTGGCGGAAGCGCATATACCTAACTAATTTTATGAAAAAACACTTAACTCTTTTTATTATTTTATTTGTTTTTTCGACTATTGTTTATTCTCAAACCGATACTATATGGACTAAAAATATAGAAGCCGTTACCGTTTCCGCCCCAAAAATAAATACGGTAATAAATAGGACGCCATTGTCTATTTCAAAATATACCGCTTCTGTTATTCAGGAATCCCAATCGCAGGTGTCATTGCAAGAATACATTTATAATACACCCGGATTATTTACCATGAATGCTAACAATTATGCTCAAGACCTCCGGGTGAGCATCCGTGGATTTGGGGCGAGGTCGGCATTTGGTATTCGGGGAATAAAAATAATCGTGGATGGCATTCCAGAAACAACGCCCGACGGACAGGGGCAAGTGGATAATTTAAATATTGGCATTGTCCAAAATATTGAAATTATCCGAGACCCAGCGTCTTCTTTATATGGCAATGCATCCGGCGGTGTTATCAGTATTAATACGCTGAATAATTTTGACAATAATTATTTAAAAGCGGGATTTACTTTCGGGTCATTTAATTTGCAGCAGTATCAGTTGACGACGGGATTTGATCTTAAAAAGACCAAATTTATTTTGCATGGTAACTGCACGACTTCAGACGGCTATCGTGAATACAGTGGTTTTGAAAATAATAATTTTAATGCCCGTATTTTCCATGAATTTTCTGAAAAATCAAAATTGAATATTTTATTGAATTATGCGGATAGCCCCAAAGCAGAAGACCCCGGTGGCGTCAACTTAGATGCCGTGAAAAATAGCCGGGAAAAAGCGAATGCCAATAATATTTTATTTAATGCTGGAGAGGAATTAAGCCAATTTAAAATTGGGTTTAATTATAAATATGAATACGACGGTAATAGCGAATTTAATACGTATGCATTTTATTCGACCCGTGATTTTTTGGGGAAATTACCATTCGAGGATGGAGGCATTGTTGACCTCTCCAGGGAATACCTCGGCCTGGGAGGAAATTACACGTTGACCCTGCCAATAAAAAACGGCTTGAATAAAATCCACGTCGGGTACGAATTAGCGGCACAGTCAGATAACCGTCTGCGCTTCAATAATTTAAATGGTGTGGCAGATTCTTTGGCATTGGAACAGTTGGAATCTTTTACCTCGGCAGGCACCTATTTGATCGATCAATTAAGTTTCAATAAATGGCTTTTTTCCTTTGGCCTGCGGCACGATTGGAATAAAATAAATGTGCAAGACCGGATCAAAGAAAACGGCGACGGCTCAGGTGACAGAACCCTAAAATCATGGAACCCAAGTGTCGGCATTAATTATGAATTAAATGCCAGTCATTTTATTTTCACCAATTTTTCCACCAGTTTTGAAACACCCGCTTTGAGCGAACTATCCGCCAATCCCAATAGCATCAATGGGTTTAATCAGCTCAACCCACAAAAGGCAATCAATACAGAATTGGGCGTAAAAGGAATTTTAAAAAATAAAATCCAATATGAGTTGGTACTATTTCACATTGATACCAAAAACGAATTAGTGCCATTTGAGTTGGATACTTTTCCGGGCCGTATATTTTATAGAAATACTGGAAAAGGGACTCGCAATGGTTTGGAACTGGCCATTAATTACCAGCTAAATAAAAAATGGAATATTGCTGCTAATTATTCTTTTTCCGATTTTATTTATGAAAAGTATGTTTTGGTCGATTCGTTAAATATAAATTATAATGGAAATAATTTACCCGGCATTCCAAAGCATTACGGGACAATTTCTTTAAATTATATTAATGAAGATGGCTTGCATGCCAGACTGCAAACAAAATATATTGGAGATTTATTTACCAATGATGAAAACAGCGTAACCGATGAAGCGTATGTTTTATTAAATATTAATGTTGGCTATCAAATTAAAAAAGGAAAATATACCATCACCCCATTTATTGGTGCTAATAATATTTTGGACACCAAATACAATGACAACATCCGAATTAATGCATTCGGGGGGAGATATTATGAGCCAGGGCCAACTTTGAATTTTTATGGCGGGGTGCGGTTGAATGGCGAGTGGTGATTTTGAGGGTTCGTCCTTGTGGTTGCAAAGCATTTAATTCAAAAAACCGACATTTGCGGTCGATTCCCATATAAACCAATTGTTTTTAGCGGAATTTTTCCGTAAAAATGTGTAAAAAAATCATTGCATTTATTTTTACGCTTATGGGCCGGAAAATCCACCTTGCATTGAGGTAGCAGACTGCTCGCCCAAAGGGATTTTAAGGGGAAGAATGTGGCACAGCCTCATTCTTCCCCTTAAAATCCCTTGAGGGGCACACGAGTAGGACGCCAAAAGATCAGCTTATCCTGCCCCGCATTTTTTAAATAATTTTATTACACATTAGACTTTATTCTGTAATAAATCAGACCGTGTGCGCCCGCATGTGTACACGCATGCACCCATGCGGATAAGATAAAGTTTGATATTTCAAAATAATTCACCATAATGTTGGATGAATTATAAAGAAATCAGAAAAAGGGCACGGCAATTTGAAAGCGTAACAAGTTTAAAAGTGGAAGAATTCGACCACCTACTCGCCATCTTTTCAGATAAATGGCGGAACTATTACAGGATCCACACCATAGAGGGAAAAAGGCGGAACGCCCCATTGATGAAGCCGGAAAAGCCGACCAAATCTTTGCCAAGCACTGCCGAAAAGCTTTTTTTTATCCTTGTCTACCTCAAGAACTATGCACTTCAGGAAATGACGGCGGCGAGTTTTGGTTTTTCCCAGGGGCAGGCAAGCAAATGGCAAAAAGCCCTGCGCCCGCTGCTCCACGAATCGCTCAAGTCCCTGGACGTGCTGCCAACAAGGGAGGGGCACAAGGTTGCGGGCATCCTTGATAAATTGGGGGAGACCCGTTGCTTTCTGGACGGCAGCGAACGGGGCATCAACCGCCCGGCCGACCAAACGGTACAGGAAGGTTTTTTCAGCGGTAAAAAAAAAGGCCATGAGGTGAAGAACAATTTTTTGGCCACTGAAAACCAGTACGTCGTTTACCTGAGCCCTACCCACGAAGGGTCTGTGCACGATAAAAAGATGGCGGACGAGGACCAGTTGGTTTTCCCTGACGGCACCCACCTTTTCCAGGACACCGGGTACCAGGGCTATGCACCGCCGAACGTTTTTATTGTCCAGCCCTTCAAAAAACCACGGAACGGGGGGTTGTGCGAGCTAAAAAAATGGTTCAACAAATACGTTTCCAAGATCAGGGTTTGTGTGGAGCATGCCATCAATGGGGTAAAACGTTGCCGTGTTGTCAAAGACAAATGCAGGCACTTTCGCCAGCACTTCAGGGACCAGGTCATTGATATTTGCACTGGCCTTCACAATTTTAGGGTATGCAGCCCATTCCGAAGCTATAAATGCAACTTCAAATGGGCTGTAAATTAACTTTTAGAATAAAGTCTATTGTATTTCAGCCTTAACCAAATTTTACATAATGATCGTTTCAAAGAGCAGGATTAGCAAAAAAATATTGTTAGAAGCATTTCAACTGATGAGTACCGCCAAAGCCATGACGGAACTCTACGAAAAGAATTTCAAAGTCGTCTCCAAATATGTGCACGCCACGAGCCGGGGGCACGAAGCCATCCAGTTGGCGGTAGGCATGCAGTTGTTGCCACAAGACTATGCCTACCCCTACTATCGGGACGATTCGATGTTGCTGGCGTTTGGCCTTACACCCTACGACCTAATGCTGCAATTGCTCGCCAAAAAAGACGACCCTTTTTCAGGGGGGCGCAGCTACTACAGCCATCCAAGCTTGCGGGATGAGGACAAGCCCAAAATCCCCCACCAATCCTCCGCTACGGGCATGCAAGCCATTCCGGCGGCCGGGGCGGCCATGGGCATGCAGTACAAAGAACTGATGGGCATCGGAGCGGATGATAGCCAGGAAAAACCCATCGTCCTCTGTTCGCTTGGCGATGCTTCTGTGACCGAGGGCGAAATTGCAGAAGCCTTTCAAATGGCGGCCCTGAAACAATTCCCGATCCTTTTTTTGGTGCAGGACAATGGCTGGGATATATCAGCGAACGCAGCCGAGACCCGGGCACAAAATGCCTATGAATATGCCCAAGGTTTCCACGGCCTCGAAGCGGTGAGCATAGCGGGCAATGATTTTTTGGAAAGCTATACGGCTGTGAAAAAAGTGCTCACCACCATGCGGAAAGAGCGCCGCCCATTCCTCGTCCATGCCACTTGCCCTTTGCTCAACCACCACACCTCCGGCGTCCGCATGGAGTGGTACCGGGACGACCTCGAAGAAGCCCATCAGCAAGACCCATTTCCCATTTTTATGGGGCAATTATTGGAGGCTGGTTTTACCAAAAAAGAACTCGAAAAGGTAGTGGCCGAAGCCGAAGCAGCGGTGGCGAACGATTTCAAAAAAGCACTACAAGCCCCCGATCCAGAACCTGCCGACTTGTTCACGCATGCGTATGCCCCGACTCCGATCTTGGAGGAAAAAGGCGACCGCCACCCAGCCAAAGGTGAGGAAGTCGTCATGGTGGATTGTGCCTTGCATGCCGTGGAGGAACTGATGCGGGAACACCAAGAATGCCTGCTTTATGGCCAGGATGTCGGGGGCCGCTTGGGCGGAGTGTTCCGGGAGGCTGCGACGCTGGCCCAGAAGTTTGGCGATGAGCGGGTATTCAATACGCCCATTCAAGAAGCGTTCATCGTCGGCTCGACGGTGGGCATGTCTGCGGTGGGATTAAGGCCGATCGTGGAGGTGCAATTTGCCGATTACATCTGGCCGGGGTTGAACCAATTGTTTACCGAAGTGAGCCGCTCATGTTACTTGAGCAATGGGAAATGGCCGGTGAGCATGATCCTTCGGGTTCCCATTGGCGCCTATGGTAGCGGTGGGCCGTACCATTCCTCCAGCGTCGAATCGGTGGTGACCAACATCCGAGGCGTCAAAATAGCCTACCCCAGTAACGGCGCCGACCTCAAAGGGCTCATGAAAGCTGCCTACCACGACCCGAACCCAGTCGTCATTTTTGAACACAAAGGTTTGTACTGGTCGAAGGTGCCGGGCACAAAAGCGGCCAAGACCATCGAGCCAGCCGCCGACTATATCCTTCCTTTTGGCCAAGCCAACGCAGTGTTGGAAGTGGCCGAAACGTTTGCCAAAACCAATCCAACCCTGACCATTGTGACATACGGGATGGGGGTCCATTGGGCATTGAATGCAGCCAAGGATTTCCCCAACCAAATCGAAATCATCGATCTGCGGACGCTCTATCCACTGGATGAGAAGGCCATTTTTACCTCGGTTAAGAAAACGAACCGCTGCCTCGTACTGACCGAAGAACCCGTCAATAATTCCTTCGCCCGCAGCATTGCCGGACTGATCCAGGAGAAATGTTTCGAGCACCTCGACGCTCCTGTAACCACGTTGGGCTCGGAAAATATGCCTGCCATCCCGTTGAACAGTACATTGGAGGCGACAATGCTGCCATCGGTGGAGAAGGTGGTGGAAAGGGTGGGAGAGGTATTGAGGTATTGAGGTATTGGGTATTGAAAGCGAAATTTAAAGTTCTTTGGAAGATTTGGACATTTTACTTAATGTTCCATTTTAAGGGCTTTTGTCCTTTTTAATTATGAAAAATAACATAAGGCCGTTTATTCAATCGTTTTCAGTTTTCTCCTTTGTACAGATTTAAAATTTATTTCTGATATTTTATTCATGCAGGTTCACTGAGCATCACAATGCTTTGTCTTCAACCTCATATACCTTAATTAGTTGTGTTTTTCCTTTTAATTGAATATCCCCAATTTGTTTAAATTTAAATTGATTTTTGGCCAGATTGCATGTGTTTTCGCCGACAAGGATTTGCGTGTTATATTGTTTGTTTAATTGTTCCAAACGGGCCGCAATATTTACATCATCGCCGATGACGGTATATTCCATCCGGTCAGCAGCTCCGATATTTCCTGCCACGACCGAACCCGTATTTATCCCAATCCTGGTTAACAAGTGATGGCTTTCGCCGAATTTTCTGGTTGCTGTAATTTCTTTAATGGCTAATGCAGCGTTAATGGCATGGCTTGCATGATCGGGGTCGTCAAGTGGGACATTGAAAATGGCGAAAATAGAGTCGCCCATAAATTTATTTACGACTCCGTTATTTTCTTGGATAATATTCACCAGTACTGAAAAATATTCATTCAATAACTGGACTATTTCTTCCGGGCTTAATCCTTCAGAAATCGAAGTATAATTGGCAATGTCGGTCACCAAAATCGTACAGATCCGAACCTCTCCCTGAAGGTTTATTTGTTGGTCGAGGATGACGTTTGCCACATCTTTGGTGACATATTTCCCAAAGGTGTCCCGAATTAATTCCCGCTCTTTTAACCCTTTTACCATTTCATTAAATTCGTTCGTAAGCACCCCAATCTCATCTTCCGTAATAATTGCCGCATTGGTTGAAAAATCACCTTCTCTCACCTTGTTCATTTCTTTTAATAAAGAATAAATGGGTTTGGTAAATGACCTGGTGATAAATATAACCGCATAAATCATCCCGATAAAAACAATTAATCTATCGGGCAAAATCCCTTCTAAAGGAGTCATGTCAGAAAACTGGCTGTATTGATCCCCGGCACTGGAGGCTATTAATTCTAAGGTTACCAATAAGGATGGCAAAAAACCGAGAATAATAAAAGTAAATAATAGGGTTAATCCAATCCGTTTTTTCCCGACTGGATAAATAACCTTAAACTGAGCATAAGCTTTTAATTTTAAATCGAGTGTAAAATCATTGATCAGAAAATAAGTAATAAATGCTGGCAATATGGCATAAATAAATAATATCGATGGGATAGCGGTCAGCCATAATATCGCAGGCATTTTTTCCATTGTAATTTCCCCTGTGTCCATTGGGAACGAATATATCATCAAAAGCATTCCACCAAAATAAATAACGCCAAGCGTAAAAATCCAGAGAGTCGAATGCCAGGTCAACTGTTGTATCCGATTTCTGGCTTTCGGCTCATCTTGCCGGTTT
Source organism: Saprospiraceae bacterium (assembly GCA_041392505.1). Lineage (GTDB taxonomy): Bacteria > Bacteroidota > Bacteroidia > Chitinophagales > Saprospiraceae > UBA6168. The sequence continues at coordinate 9,571 of JAWKLX010000013.1, forward strand.
TGAAATGCAGTATCAATTGGTTTGTATATAAAATAAAATCCAATAAAATTAAGGGGGGCAAGCAATATAAAATGAATAGCTCCCAACATTAAAAACATTTCTACCGATTTATGAGCAGGTAAATAAATTAGGTCAAATAGCAATACCATTGGGAACATGCTCAACATTGACAAATAGTATCTTTTTTTCATGTGGTTTTATTATTGTTTTATTCGTTCGAAATTCAAGTGTAGCTTTTCTTTTTTTTCGTGAATTTGATAATATTTTCGGGTAATTATTTTCTTAGCTTATCATCCCGACGATCCATACAGGTCGCAATAATACTTGGATATTTTTATTTAATAAAAATGTTTGCAATAACTTATAAGGTGTTGTGGTAAATAGTCCCTTTAATTAGTCCTTGATTTCCCTGTTTCTGTCAACAAAAATTAGATTAAACCAAAGGCAACCTAACTATAATAGCAATATCATTATTCTTTTTACATTTAGGATTCAATCACCAATCAACAGCCTATTATGTACGATTACATTATCATCGGTGCCGGCTCTGCTGGCTGTGTCCTCGCCAATCGCCTGTCTGCCGACTCTGCCAATTCGGTGCTTTTATTGGAAGCTGGTGGCCCTGATCGGCATCCTTTTCTGCACATTCCAGGGGCCTATGGAGAGCTCCATAAGACCAGCAATAATTGGGCTTTCAAGACAGAACCGCAAAAAAAAGTATTGAACAGAAGGATTGATCTTCCTCGGGGGAAAACGCTTGGCGGATGCAGCTCGACAAATGCCATGGCTTATGTTCGGGGCAACCGAGCAGACTATGATGACTGGGCAAAAGCTGGGAATGAGGGTTGGTCGTACCAAGAAGTGCTTCCCTATTTTATCCGATCCGAACACAACGAACACATCGAAGATATGAATGACGGATACCATGGAATTGGTGGGGAATTGAATGTGACGGATCCATTATTCACCACTCCGGTCGGTCATGCTTTTGTGGAAGCTGGACAAAAATTGGGTTTAAATAAAAACCGGGATTATAATGGAAAAGAACAAAAAGGCATTGGGCATTTTCAATTTAATACCAAAAATGGGAAAAGGCATAGTGCCGTTGATGCATTTCTTAAACCCGCATTAAGTAGAAAAAACTTCACAGCGATTACTCGTGCAAGGGTGCAAAAATTAATTATTGAAAAAGACAAGGCAACTGGAGTGATTTATAAAAAGGGTAATTCTGTATTTACCGTAAAATCAAAAAAAGAAATCATTGTTTCGGCAGGTACCTTTCAATCGCCACAAATTTTGATGCTTTCGGGTATTGGCGAAAAAGACGAATTAAAGAAATATGGAATCAATTGTTTGAAAAATATTCCTGGTGTCGGTAAAAATTTACAGGATCATTTATTTTTTCCCGTTTCGGGTTTATTAAAAAATAATACGGGCATTAATCATTATTTAAAACCTTGGGAAAAATTAAAGGCTTTGGGCAATTATATGTTCTCCAATAAGGGGCCTTTTACTTCCAGCCCTTTGGAAGCATTTGCTTTTATGCATACCGAAAATAAGGAGCGGGTGAATTTGCAATTTCATTTTGCACCGCTGCACATTGGCAAAGAATACCATCGCAGCATGTACGATCCTAACGATTATGAGCGCACGGATGGGGCAACGATTTTACCATCTTTACTTTTACCAAAAAGTAGGGGATATGTTGGTCTAAAATCAGCCAATCCGAATGACGACCCTTTGATTCAACCCAATTTTTTGTCGGAAGAAGACGATTTAAAGCTTTTAATTGATGGGGGAAAAAAAGCAATAGAACTCATGAAGCAACCTGTATTTAGTAACCATATCAGTGAAATATATTTTCCCAAAAATGAAACGGACGAAGCTTGGCGGGATCTAATTTTAAATCGACTGGAAACCATTTATCACCCTGTGGGCACTTGCAAAATGGGTAGCGATGAAATGGCCGTGGTGGATAATAAATTGCAGGTAAAAGGCATCGAAGGATTGCGGGTAATTGATGCGTCTATCATGCCGACGATTGTGGCGGGGAATACGAATGCGCCAGTTTACATGATAGCGGAGAAGGGGGCAGATATGATTTTAGGATAAATATTTATTACAGAAACATAACAAGTCGCCAGCCTTTTATTCCCTCTTTTTTGTCAGGGCAGGAATTAAATTTTAGCCCTGACAAAAAAGGGGAATTAACATCAATTACTTTTATATTTTCAATCTGAGTACAGGACAAAAATAAATTTATTCAATGCGGGGCAGCATCATCCCAGCTTTTTGTAAGATTCCAACGTGCCCCTGAGGGGATTTTAAAGGGGGAAACGGATTGAAAATCCGTTTCCCCCTTTAAAATCCCTTTGAGGAGCACTTGGATAGGTTGATTTGAAACACGTAATATCCTGCTCCGCATTGATAAAGATAGATTGTCAAGTTTTGTCCTGTACTTAGATTTTCAATACAATCTTTCCAAACTGCGGACTCGTTTTCATTTTTTCCACCGCTGAATTTCCATCTTCCAAATCATACACTGAATCGACTACGGGAACTATTTTATGCTCATTTACAAAATCGACCATTTTTTTAAATTCCAAATCGGAGCCCATGGTCGTGCCGTGAATAGATAATTGTTTGTAAAAAATATTCGGGACACTAATTTTTTCCCAGCTCCCCGCCGTGCCTCCATAAACTGCAACATTTGCCCCTTTGCGACACATCCGCAACAGCATTTCAAATCCAGCCCCACCAGCGCTGTCAATAACCACATCGAACCCACCGACTGATTTCCCAAGCGCTTTCAACGCATCGTTATCTTTATAATTGGCGCCACCTTTTGCACCCATTTCAACGGCTTTATTTATTTTATCCTCCGAGCCAGAAGTGACATAAACATTCGCCCCGGCTGCCACTGCGAATTGGAAAGCAGTTAATGCTGTTCCGCCTCCGACACCTGAAATCAAAACATTGTCGCCTGCTTTTGTACCACATCGAGTAATTACAGCCCTGTAGGCCGTAATACCTGATAAGGGCAAGGCCGCTGCTTGCTCTGCAGTTAAATGTGGTGGTTTTGGATAAATATTTTTTTGGCGGACAGCCACTTTTTCAGCGAATGTTCCATCTTCGTCCATGCCCAAAATTTTAAATTGATCGGTGGGAAAACGCTCATTCTCCCCCCAATATAAACTTGGGCAAATAATCACTTCTTCTCCATTATAAATGCCGCAGCCATCGGAGCCTAAAATGGATGGCGTACGGATATTGGCATACATCCCTTGTGTGATCCACCAATCCCGTCGGTTAAGTGCGGCCGCTTTTAAATCGACGATGACATAATCTTCCAATATATTTGGATCGGGATAATTCTTGTATTCGAGGGGTTGTTTTATTTCGGAAAATACGAGTGCTTTCATGATTTGTAATTATTAGTCAGAGATCAGAAAAACAATTATTGGCTTTGCGAAAAACTGCTTGAACCTCTGCATTTATATTTTTTCAATTGAAACTTCTACGCCATTTAATGCTGCATTTCCCGTCAGTTCATCCACCCGCCATGCATCCGTTAAATCATTAATGCTGACGCTATTTTGGGCGGCGGCAATGGCCATTTTAGAATTTTTTGTAGAACCAAAACCTTGCGGCAAACATACGACGCCGGGCATTATTTCATCTGTAATTTGAGCCTCCACTTTTATTTTTCCAACCCGTGATTTTACTAAAATAACTTCATCGTTTTTTATGCCTAAATTAATTGCGTCTTTTTCATTGATTAATAAAGTGCATTCATTTCTTCCTTTTGACAATCGGTTCGAATTATGCGTCCAGGTATTATGTTGGCGCAGAACTCGTCGACCAATTAATTGGAATTTATTTGGGTCTTTTTTGACAATATTTTTATCGAGCCTTTTTAAATCATTTAAATAAACTGGGGGTGCGATATTTATTTTACCATCATTGGTTTGCAATCGCTTCTCTAAACACGGAACCAGCCCTCCTAAATCAACGCCATGCGGATTGTTTTTTAATTCTTTTAGGTTTAAACCAGTGTGTCCATAAGTGCCCATTTGGAGCGCAAAATCCAAAATCATTTCCGGGGTTCGCCCGTCGTTCTTTTTACCGCCGATCCTCTCGGTTAATTCTGCTAATATTTCCCAATCGTCTTTTACATCTCCCTTTTTTTTGAATAATGCAGGTGAATATTTTACAGTATTTCTAATAGCTAAATTATGGAAGGCAACATCAAATTGGGGTATTTCCAAACCTGAAGCAGCGGGTAGGATTACATCAGCATGCCGACTTGTTTCCGAAATATAAATATCAATGCTGACCATAAAATCCAACTTTTCCAATGCCTTTTCCAAACGTTTGCCATTCGGTGTGGAAAGCACCGGATTGCCAGCAATATTTATTAATGCTTTTATCTGGCCTTCGCCTTCCGTTTCGATTTCATCCGCCAAAGTTGCCGCCGGAAATTCTCCATAATAGCGGGGCAATTGGCGCACCCTAGACCGTTGGATATCCGCCTGTTCTGGTTTCCCTTTTTTTGGATTAATTAAAACGGGATCGAATGCAGGTAATGGGAACATTGCCCCGCCTTCCCGGTCAAAATTGCCATTTAATATATTGAAAACATTGGTGAGCCACAAACAAAGCCCGCCGAAAGTTTGGGTGGAAGCACCCATCCGACTATAAATGACTGCCTTATCTGCTGCTGCCATTTCCAATGCCAATGACCTAATTTTTTCAGCTGGAATTCCAGTTATTGCAGCTGCTTTTTCAAGGGTATATTTTTGTATAATATTTTGCAATAATTCTATTCCATTTATTTTATTTTCTAAATGACGTAAGCGAATTTTATTTTCAGAAAATAATACATTTATCATCGCCAATAATAAATGCGCATCGGTCTCTGGTTTGATAAATAAATGTTCGTCCGCTTTTTTTGCCGTTTCGGTTTTTCGGGGATCTACCACGACGATTTTTCCGCCTTTTTCCTGAATTAACTTTAAACGTTTGGCAACGTCTGGAGCGGTCATCATGCTGCCGTTTGATACCAATGGATTGCCACCGATTATGAGTAAAAAATCTGTGCGGTCGATGTCAGGTACCGGCAATAATAAATTGTGACCAAACATATAATGAGACGCTACATGGTGCGGCAATTGGTCGACAGAGGAAGCACTATATTTATTTTTTGTTTTTAAACTCCGTAAAAAAGTAGGTAAGAATAATTGGTTGCCAAAATTATGGGCATTTGGGTTTCCTAAATAAGTTGCAATTGCATCATGGCCGTATTTATCCTGATTTTTTTTTATTTTATTTTCAATTAAATCAAAAGCATCTTCCCAGCTTATTTTTTCAAAACCATTTTTTGTTTTTTTGACGGGATGTCGCAACCTGTCTTTGTCCTGGTAAAAGTCTTGTAGGGCAACTGCTTTTGGACAAATATGTCCCCGTGAAAAAGGGTCGTTTTTATCTCCTTTGATGGAAATAACTTGATCGCCTTCATATTTTATTTCTAACCCACATAGGGCTTCACATATATTGCAGTTGCGGTAGTGGGTGTTCATAATTATTTGAAAAAAATAGTGTGATAAAACACTAATAAAATGAGGGTAAAATGAAATTAATTTTTTCAATTTCATTTTACATTTTCCTTATTATTTCTTGGCTTGTAGGGCCATTATCACTTTCATTAATGTTTCCCTGGAAGTGTCTTTCCAGAAATGGTCATTAGCCTGCACCAATCCATCCCATTTTGATTGCTCCAAAATTTCATTTAAATAGGGCATTCGAACATTATGCTTCACTCCGATGACCGTATCGTGGTCATGTGCCAGCCATTTTTTTAATTGTTGTTCTGCATGGGATTGTACTTCCTCTAATGGCACTACGGCATCGACCAAACCTATTTCCTTCGCTTCCTTAGGTGTACATAATTTACCATCTAAAAAATTGTGATAAGCCTGCCGTTTTCCAATCCAGAATGCATACAATCCAAAAATCAAAGGGTTAATCATGATGCCGACCGGGACTTCATTTAGCCCAATGGTAAATGGCCCATCGCCCATGACCCGGTAGTCGCAACATATGGCCATCACACACCCGCCTGCTGGAGAATGTCCGTTTACAGCGGCAATCAAGAGCTTTGGGAAACGGGCCATTGCGACGACCATTTTTCCAAAGGTGTTAAAAAAGGTATTCGTGCCTTCTTTATCCAACATTAATAACTCTTTGACGTCTAAGCCAACACTGAAAATAGGCGACTTGCCAACGACTACGACACCCCTTACTTCATCGTCATTTTTCAACGCTTCCATGGCCTGGATAACATCATGCATCATGGCTTGATTGATGGCATTCCCTTTTCCCCGATCCAGTTGGAGGATGGCGTAATTTTCTTTTTTGGTGATTTTTATATTTTCCATTAGATAAAGACAATTATTGGTTTGAATGTGTTTGTAAAAAAAAATAAAAAGTCATTCAAATAAATGCTATTTTCTCCTCTTACAGATGTTTTATTAATAGATACCGTAAAATTGAGAATTTATCTCAGAAAATGTAACAACCGGAGGGGTTATCGGATTTTTTTCTTAAATATTTTAAACGGATAATTTTCTTTTGTCCATTTTAAATTCTTAGTTTTAAATTCTTGCTCGGAAACAAATGGGCCGTGAGAAATGAAAAAATCCTTATTGTAAAAATTAATTGCCCCTCCTGGTATTATATAAAATTGCTTGTATTCAAATTCTAATCCATAAACGCCATTTTCCAATAACCAAATGAAAGGATGGTATGGATGCGGTAAATCATATTCATTCAAGTCTGATTCTTGAATGGCTACTTCCCATGCTGCACAAAACTGTGGCAACATATGAGTCCCTCTTCTTAAAAATAATTCATTATTAAGTTTCTCTTTCCATTTTTTATTAAAATAATCATTTGCTTGCTTGTTGTATTCTTCCTTTTCTAAATGCTTAAGAAAATTAGGCAACCTACCCATAATCTCCGAATCCAAAATGCCTAAATTATCCACCCAAAGCCATTGCCTTCTTATAAATTCATTTCTTAATGATTTTTGTTTTTCATGATTCAATTTTTTATTGTCTTTTAGAAACCTTCCTTTATTCCTTGCTTGTACAATTTTTTGGAAAGTAATTTCAAATATCTTTTCATATTCAGTCATGGTTATTTGAATTATTGATTTAAAGAGAATTGCAATTGTTGAAACTGGATGATAGATTTAAGTTTAAAGTTTAAATCCAACGAGCTGTATATGACTGGTAAAATTATTCAGGAGAGCAATTATTTTAGGACAAAACAATTATTTACTTTTAAATGAACAACCTAAAATCTAAATCCCAAACTGCTCAAAATGATGTGCAAAATGTTTCCGGCTCAATAAATACCAATCGTAGGCGTCCAAGTTTCCGAACACTGGGTTGGGCACTGTTGCATTGGGGTTGTTTTTAAAAAATAATTCCAATTCATCATAAGCGGCAAAAAAAGCTTTTTTCGCTTCCACTAAATTGGCGTGATTTAATTCCTCCGTTTCTCCTTTTTTCAAAACCGGGTGGTCGAAAGATTTGGGCATCGGGAAATAATTCCAAAGTGATTCTTGGAATTTTTCGACCCGATCGGCAGGTGTGACGATTTCACAAGGAACTTTACCCAAAGCCATATTGATGAAAAATTCAAAATGCTCGACCATGTGCTGGGCCGTCATAAGTCCCCAGGATGATTTCGTATTTTCTGTTAGGGCGTCAAATTTTTCTTCCAAGTATTTTCTATTTATCTCTGGAAAAGGCGATTTTTTTTGCACCAAGGTAAGGATCGTGGCCATGGCTACGAGTTCGCCATTTTGGTCAAATATTTCTTCATACCATTTAACCACACCGGATGGGTGTTCTTTGCCTTTTGGATCCCGCTCCACTTTTTCCTTGCAAGTCAACCGAACTTGGATCGTGTCATTGCGATAAATAGGCGGATAAAAACGGCATTCATCTAAGCCATAATTTGCCCTGACCCATTCTGGCTGATGGACAGTGCTGCCTGCCGCTGCCAATAAGAAGTAACCATGTGCCGCCCGTTTCTCAAAAATCGTCCCTTGAGGGAGGTGAGATCTTTCGTATGCGCATAAAAAACATCCCACGTTAGGTTAGCAAAATTTTGAATGTCGGAGTCGGTGATGGTACGCTTGTGGGTCAGATGGACATGCCCGGTTGGATGTCCTCAAAGTGGCATTTGAACGGTGTTGTGGTGTTTTTCTGACCACTTTTGCGCCCGGCTGATAAATACCCGTAATGGCCGATAGTTGTCGGCGAACCTTTGGATCGCGCACAGCGCTGCATGTAATGTTTGACGCCTCGCATGCCGCCCATTTCCTCACCACCGCCAGTTCGTCCGGGCTACCATGACGAGAGTCGGAAGTGGTGAGCCATGTCCGGTACTTTGCGCTTGGCGCTCTCCCCGGTTCAATACCAAAATATCGTGACTGGCTGCCCCAATCACAAATTCCCGAGCTGTTGCGTCGTCAAAAGTGGCAATGGAGCAGCAGAGCGAACTCCTTACCCATTTGCGCCAATTCAATAGCATCGTCGTCTTTGGGTACGGCATGAGCGTACTAATCTGGCCGAATGCCTCTTCGATTTCGTGGTACCTAAATTTTATGTGGATGTCTTCCCGCAAAAGGATAGGGGAGAGGAAGGCACCTTTTTTGGCATCCGCCCCGATCACATCAATTTTATCCAAATCACCGTATACAATCTCGGCGGTTTTGGCCAATTCTTTTACTTGATTACTTACTTCTGTTACCTGCTCCTTACTGGCCAATGAGCCCATGCGGACTTCTTTTACCGTTGGGTTGCCGATCAGGATTTTTGAAAGCTCCTTGCCGAGGGCGATCTGTACGTCCTCAACCAAATTTTCTGGCACAAAAATACGGCGGATGGCGGTGCATTTTTGCCCACATTTGGTGGTCATTTCCTTTCTTACTTCTTTGATAAATAGCTCAAATTCAGGAGTGCCCGGCACGGCATCTTCACCCAGCACAGAGCAGTTCAGCGAGTCGGCCTCCATGTTGAAAGGCACGGCTTCTTCAATGATGCGGGGATGAGCTTTCAACATCCGCCCGGTCGAAGCAGAGCCAGTGAAAGTCACTACATCTTGTGAATCAACGGAGTCTAAAATTGTCCGTGCGCTGCCGCAAATCAACTGCAAAGCACCTTCTGGCAAAATACCTGATTCGATAATATCCCTGACCACTACCTCAGTCAAAAAGGAAGTCGCCGTGGCGGGTTTGACAACCGCTGGAACACCTGCCATCCAATTAACGGCGCATTTTTCCAGCATGCCCCAAACCGGGAAATTGAACGCATTAATATGGATTGCCACGCCCCGTTTCGGAACCATGATGTGGTGTCCCATAAAATCTCCGCCACGGGAAAGGTCGATTGGCGAACCGTCCACATGGAAAGATTGGTTGGGGAAATTACGGCGCAAAGAGGCATTGGCAAATAAGTTACCGAAACCACCTTCAATATCGACCCAACTATCCGCTCGGGTCGCCCCGGTTCGGTAACTGACTTCGTAAAACTTGTCTTTTCTTTTGGTTAAATAAAGCGCCAGTTTTTTCAGCATATTTCCCCGTTCCTGAAAGGTCATTTTACGGAGCGGTGGCCCACCAACTTTTCTGCCGTACTGTAATATTTCCCCAAAATCCAATCCTTTGGTAGTAGCGTAGGCGATGGTTTCGCCAGTCACTGCATCGAAAACGGGCTGGCCATCGCCGTCGCCATTTGTCCAATTGCCTTGGATGTAATTTCCTAATTTGGTCATTTTTATTTGGTGTATTTTTGTTTGAAAATCAAGGCTGAAAATTACGGGTGTTCTGGCCAATTTCCATCCTAATCGGTTATATTTGTAATTCAATAATTAACTAACTACTATATCGGATATGCGAAAAGGCGATGCTATTGAATTGAAAAAAATGAGCGTACAAGAGTATATTATGTTTGAGGAATCATCAGATATCCGCCATGAATACTTTAATGGACAACTTATACCTATGCCGGGAACTACTACCTACCACAACCTAATTTGTCAAAATATAATCATTGCATTACGACTTTTGCTAAAGGGCAAAGGCATTGATTACCGAGTATTCATGGAAAACGTTAAAGTCCAAATCACTAATAAAAAAGATTACACTTACCCTGATGTGTTTTTAACTTTTGATAAAAGGGATTTTGATAAAACATATATCCTCGAACACCCATCGATCATTTTTGAAGTTTCATCCCCTTCCACAAAAGTTTATGACAAAACCGATAAATTTATTCGCTTCCGAAAAATACCTTCTTTAAGGCATTATATCGTTGTCAATTCAGAAAAGGTAGATATTGAGGTTTTTACAAAAGTTGGAAAAGAATGGGTTTCTGAAAATTATTCTAATAAAAACGATTTTTTGGAGCTATCAGTTATTAAGATTAAACTTCCTATTACTGATATTTATGCGGAGGTATTGTGAAGGTGAAAAAATAGTCGCAGCATACCGACTAATTTTTATTATATCCCCTTGCCCCAAATGGTTGCAATTCTTCAACATACATTTCGGTCAAGGTTTTTAATTCTTTTGCAAAATCCAAATTGTCATCTTCCTGATTTATTTCTGATAATATTTCATAAATAAAATTCTCCTCTCCGAATTCATTCCAGTCTTTTTGCAATTCCGTATTGCGGTGGCTGCCGAATTTTAATTGTGTCCGGTGGCGGTTCCAGATCGCATCCAAGTTGGAATGACCGTCCACGAATATTTTTCCGTTTATTTTATTTCTAATTTGAAAAACGCCCATCGGGAATTTCATTTGGGCATATTGTTCTTTTAGTTCTTTTTTGGTCATGATATTCGGGTATTGCGGTACAACGGTATTTCGGTGTAAAGGTGTTTTAATATTGGCCGAAACACCGATAAACCATAATACCTTTAAACCGACAATTTATTTCCCTATAAAAATCGGTTTTCTTTTCTCCAAAAATGAATTGACCCCTTCCGTATAATCAGCTGTTTCGCTCGCTTCGATTTGCAATTTATTTTCCAAATTTAATTGGGCATTTAAATCATTCGTCATCGATGCGTTAAATAGTTTTTTGGTCAAGGCTAATCCTTTGGTTGGCATATTCGCTAATTTATTGGCGAGGGCATTTATTTTTTCAGCATATTCTTCCTCGGAAAAAACCTTATAAATCATCCCCATTTTTTCCGCTTCTACTGCCCCAATTTTATCCCCCAACATAGCGATGGCCGATGCTTTTTGAAAACCTATCAAACGGGGTAAAATAAAAGTCCCGCCACTGTCAGGCACAAGGCCAATGGCACTGAATGCCTGAATAAAACTTGCTTTCTCATGTGCTACTACTATATCACAAGCCAACGCAATATTGGCCCCAGCACCTGCCGCCACGCCGTTTACCGCAGCAATTACAGGTTTTTCCAAATTCCTTATTTTTAAAATAATCGGCTCGTAGTGCTCTTCCAATATCTTTTTAAAACCGGGATGCAATTCAGGTGAAGTTACTTCCACCAAATCTTGCCCGGCACAGAATGCTTTTCCCTCTCCCGTCATTACGACACACCGGATGGTTTCGTCCTTGGCGCAGTCATCCAAAGCGGCTTGGCAGGCGAGGGCCATTTCCCGGTTAAATGAATTAAATGATTTGGGCCGATTGAGAGTGATGGTAGCAACGCCATCTTGTTTTTTTAGTAGAATAGAATCCATTTTAGTGATTAGTGACTCGTAATTAGTGATTAGTTGTTAGACTCGTAAAACTACTAATCACGAGTCACTAATCACTGATCACTTGAGGCATTTAAAATAATCGAACGGCTCTTTGCAGTCTTCGCATTGGAAGAGGGCCTTGCAGGCCGTTGAACCAAATTGACTGACCATTTTCGTATTTGTGGAATTACATTGTGGGCATTTTACAATTCTTTCCCCATCCAATAAAGCACGTTTGTCAAGGGTGGCATTTAATGGGGCAGCAATGCCATATTTTTCCAAATCTTTTCGGCCTTTTTCAGTGATCCAATCGGTCGTCCAAGCAGGGGATAAAATGCTTTTTACGGTGGTATTATAGCCGGCTTGCTCCAATTTAATTTTAATTTCCATCGCAATGGTATCCATCGCCGGGCAGCCAGAATAGGTGGGGGTTATTTTAATTAAAACATTTTTTTCATTAATTTCAATATCACGGACAATGCCCATATCCATGATGGAAAGGACAGGAATTTCTGGGTCGGAAATGCCTTCTAAAATAGTTTTGAGTTTTGAGTTTTGAGTTTTGAGTTCGTCCGTAGTCATTTTGATTATTTTTTGATAAAGCCTGTATTCGCTGGTATTCGAGTACTTAATAACTTAAAACTCCCCAACTTAAAACTTAAATTACCACGTCGCTATTTGGATACGCCCGTTGCATATATTGCAATTGTGATAAAATATATCCAAGGTGCTCAGAATGAATGCCTTTTTTGCCACCAGAATGAGAAAATATATTTTCAGGAATTTCCAGCGTAGCTTCTTTTACATAGTGCTTCAATATTTTCCAGAGAATATTGTTGTTTTCTAATTTTATTTAAATCCGCTCCAATGCACCTTTTTCTTTTTCATTTCTTTTTTCCAATTCCGTTTCCTCAGATCAGTTCATTTAAATACGGATATAAATAATTCACCGCAGCCTGCATTTTTCGTGGCTTTTCGTCAGTCGCCATCGCCCAATCGTTTGACCCATTCACTGGAAAGCGGTGGGTGGTATTTAACTGATTTATTGTAATAGCGGCAATTTGCTCGTCTTTGCTGTTACTGGTGTTCCAATAACAAAAGATGATAAGCATCAAAAAAATATTGCCGGGCAATGACATAGGCAAAATCCGTATTGGGCTGCTCCCACCAATAATACATTTTTATGCTCCCGTTCGTAGCGTAAAGCAATATCGTCTTCGGTTTTTCCACCGCCAATTATTTCAGCAGCATATTGGAAATAATTCCGCACTTGCCCAAATAAATCCAAGGAGTGATTAGTCAGAGCAATATCTGTTTCCAGACTTGGCCCATGACCGCATAGTTCCGATAAACGATGCCCCAAAATCATGGCATTGTCGCCAAGCATCAATAGATAATTATATAGCGAATTATTAGTCATTAAATTAGTCATTAATCATTAAATGTGTTTCACCTCGTTCGGCATATCGTAAAAAGTTGGGTGCCGATAAGGTTTGTCAGCGGCGGGTTCAAACAATTCGCCACTGTCTTTAGGGTTGGAAGCGATGATTTCCTTGGAAGATGCCCAAATACCCACCTTCTTGCCGACGGGTATAAACATCACGGGCATTTTCAAGTGCCATTTCGCCATCGGCGGCGTGCAGGCTGCCGACGTGGCGGTGTGTTCCAATCCATTTTTACTGCGGATAAATACTTCCCAGATGGGCCATTGTTTAGACATGGTATTTTGATATTGGGAGTATTTTGGTATTGAGGTATTAGATACAATATCTTAATACCTCAATACCAAAATACCGCCTGCATTTTTCATACTGCTTTTGCCATTTGTCGTTTTTCCTTTTTCTCAGCATACGCCACAGCTGCATCACGTACCCATTCCCCTTCCGACCAAGCTTTTCGACGGGCGTCCATGCGCTCTTTGTTGCATGGGCCGTGGCCTTTGACGACTTGCCAGAACTCGTCCCAATTGATTTCCCCAAAATCATAATGCCCTCGTTCTTCATTCCATTTTAAGTCCGGATCGGGAACCGTGAGTCCGATAAATTCCGCTTGCGGGACGGTGTTGTCTACCATTTGCTGACGAAGTTCGTCGTTGGTTTTACGTTTGATTTTCCACTTCATCGACTGCTCGGTGTGCGTGGATTCGGCATCCGGCGGACCGAACATCATCAGGGACGGCCACCACCAACGGTTGAGGGCGTCCTGCGCCATTTGCTTTTGCACTTCTGTGCCACGGGCCAGCGTCATCATGATCTCGTAGCCTTGCCGCTGGTGAAAACTTTCTTCCTTGCAAATGCGAACCATCGCCCGGGCATACGGGCCATAGCTCGTCCGGGTCAGCATAACCTGGTTGATGATAGCAGCACCGTCCACGAGCCATCCGATGGCGCCCATGTCGGCCCAAGTGAGCGCAGGGTAGTTGAAAATGCTGGAATATTTGGCTTTGCCTGAGTGCAACTGCTCGTACAGTTCGTCCCGGCTGATGCCGAGGGTTTCAGTGGCAGAATACAAATAAAGGCCGTGGCCCGCCTCGTCTTGGATTTTTGCCAACAAAGCCACCTTGCGGCGCAGCGACGGCGCACGGGTGATCCAGTTGCCTTCTGGCAACATGCCGACCACTTCAGAGTGGGCATGTTGGGAAATTTGCCGGATGTGCGTTTTGCGGTAGGCTGGCGGCATCCAGTCCTTCGGTTCGATGTTTTCGCCCCGGTCTATTTTTTCTTGAAATTCTTTTTCGAGTTGATCTAAATTCTTCATTTTTAAGTATTTATCAACAATAATAGTAGCTATTTATTTCAAGCGTCAAAATCCACGACCACTTTTTCACTCACCGGAATAGATTGACAAGTCAAAACATATCCCGCATCAATTTCGTCCTGTTCCAAAGCATAGCAGACTTCCATGTCCACTTTCCCTTCCACCAATTTTGCCCGGCAAGTAGCGCAAACGCCACCTTTACAAGCATAAGGTAAATCGGCGGACTGGCGGATGGCTGCATCAAGGATATTATCGCTGCCTTGCGGCAGTTTAAAATTAAAGCTCTTTCCCCCTTCGTGTATGGTCACCTCGCACATTTTACCATCTAATTTTTGGGAAGTGGCTTTTCTTTCATTTTGGGGAATTCCTGCTGTGCCGAACAATTCAAAGTGGACTTGCTTTTTGTCTAATCCTTTTTCCAATAAATAGTCACGGATCATAAAAATCATTTCCTCGGGGCCACAGATAAAACAGTCGTCAACGGCGTCTTTATCGACAATGCTTTTGAAAATAATATCCAGTTTTTCCCTATCCATGCGGCCATTGAAAAAAGGCACATCCCGCTCTTGTTGGGTCAAAAAATGGAACACTTCAAATCGGTCCATGAAAAGGTTTTTCAAACCTTCAATTTCTTCTTTTAAAATGATCGACCCGACTGTTTGGTTGACATAAAATAGTTTGAAAGTGCTATTCGGCTCTTTTAACAAATGCGTTTTTATGATCGAAAAAATCGGCGTAATGCCACTACCGGCTGCGAAAGCGACGTAATTTTTTTGCAGCTCACTGTCGATGTCCACAAAGAAGCGGCCATTGGGCGGCATGACTTCCAGGGTATCGCCAGTTTTTAATTTTTCATTGGCATAAGTGGAAAATTGCCCACCAGGTACGTGCTTTACAGCGACCCGCCATTCGTCTTCAAAAGGGCAGGAGCACAATGAGTAGGAACGTCGGACATCTTCGCCGCCAATCATCGCTTTCAAGGTCAGGTGCTGTCCTTGTTTGTAGTGGAAATCAGCCTTCCAATCATCCTGCACATCGAAGGTGATGAGGGAACAATCCGGCGTTGTTTTGACGATCTCCTTTATTTTTAGTGGGTAAAATTTATGGGACATATTTTCGCTTCGCTAAATGTTTTGGCAAAACTAACAAATGTTAGTTAGTTTAACAAAGGCCGCCAAAACTTGTTGCAGAATTTTGCTCAAAAAATTGAAATCGGCTGTTTTCTCAGCCCTTCGATCAACATCGTTTTTATCTGTTTTTCCAATTCTTGCTGATCGAAATCTTTATGCTTGGAGTACCAGGAATAAAGCCAGCGCAAGGTAGATAAGGTAGAAAACAGCGCAATATCGACGTCGATACTTTTGAAGTGGCCAGCCTCCATGCAATCGGTCAAAATTTGGCGGAAGCCATCTTCATAGTTGTCCCGGAGGTTTAAAAATTCCTTTTTCGGATCGTCGGCCAGATGAACCCATTCGCCTGTGAGGAGGGAAATAGCATCAGTATGCTCAACCGTGTAGCGGACGTAATCCGTAATCAATCGCTCCAGTTTTTGTACGGGGTTGAGTGAGGAGGAATGGACTTCGGCCATGCTTTGGGTAAACAGCTGGGCCATGTCCATCAGCAGTTCTTGCAGGAGTTCTTCTTTATTGGAAATGTGGTTGTAAAGGCTGGCCGCTTTCACGCCGACGGCCTCGGCCAATTGGCGCATGTTGGTGGCCTTGTAGCCTTGCTTGCGGAAGAGTCTGGCAGCGTGCTCTTTTATTTGTTGGCGTTTTGACTTCATAAGAACAAATGTATTGCGGGAAATAAGATTCAATGTATTTTAGGCCTTCATTTCAAAAAAAATCTAACATGAAAAATCGCTTTTTCTTTTTGACCTGCCTTTCCCTGTGCCATTTTTTGCCATCAACTTTTCTGAAAGCCCAATCCTATCATTTTTATGTAGGCAGCGGCACGTCCTTTTTTAGTTCAGAAGAATATACCACCCAAACAGAGGGTTATGGGTTGATGTCAGTAGGAGGCTCGGACAATTTATTTATACGACAACCCCGTATTTATCAGCAAACTTCGAAGAACGTGTACAAACCTAAAGTCAATTTTGAGGCGGGAGTAAGGTCTAAATGGCAGTTGAAAGACCGTTTTTTTGTCGAAACGGGCATCGGTGTTTTCACCATGAATTTTGACGCTAAAAGTACTTTTGTCAGATCGATGCTCACTGATGCAGGGCCTGCCGATACCGTTGTCATCTCGCCCGATCCTATTGTTCAATTTGATCCCTGTGACTATTACACCAATAGCTCTTCAAATTTATTTAGTCAATTCCGGCGTGATCTGCGTTATCAATCTCTTGGTTTGGCGATCCCTATTGCATTTACCTATCAGTTGCTCCCAGATAAATTGGAGATCAGTTGTGGCGGCTCATTGAGGACTCCACTGACGGTAAATCGAAAAAGAGATTCATTTTTCCTCGAAACGGAATTGGATCAAGATGGGATGGTCGCCTGTACTTATCATTTGTATGAAGAAAAGGATAAAACAGGAGGGGATTTCAAAGATCTGAGTGTGGCATTGGATGTAGAAATAACAGTCTGGTTGGGCAAACTGGGGTTTTCCTCCTCTGCCAGCAGGTGGATGACCAACTTGTTTACAGCAAACAATGGGCTGAATTCAAATACCCTAAACGGGGAAAAAGGTTTGCCTACATTTTATTCTTTGCGGATGAAATATAGATTGGATGGAAAGAAGGATTAATATTTTTTGGTAAACGAAAATTTGCAGAAACGTCGGCAGGGTCGAAACTCCTGCCGACGTTAATAACACTATTCACCTACCGCATCCCAACACACCTGCCCTTCATCCCATCAGCGGCCGCGATATCGCAAAGTGGCGTGTTTTGAAATATTCCGCCAAAGAATCCCACCACGATGGCATTTTTCTAAGGGAACAACAGTTTTCCATAACGTAGATTTCCAATTGTTTGAAACGGCGGGTCACTTGGGCGTTCAACAACCCGTAACCTGGTGCATCTCCGATAAACTCAGATCGGTTTACGTAGTTCGGAGGTAGGTGTTTGTCGTCCATAAACCGCTGTTTATCCATAAATTGGATGTTTGTGTTGAACATCCATTTTTCATCAGGTGTCTCGTAGTTTAACGTGATTAATCCTCGATGACGGGCAGTCAATGGCCGTTCAATGGCTTCACTTTTGGTGAAATAAGTCGGTGGGTTATAGGCCGTTTTCACGTCATTCAGCTTATAGGCTAATTTCATTTCAAAGCCTTTAAAAGCACTCCAACTACCGAGCAACAACATGCTGTTTGCATAACTCTTCCCGTCGAGGTTGTAGATCAGCATTTGGAGTCAGTTGACTCTCCATGTCCACAATAATTTGATTGTTGAAATCGGTGCGGTACAGGTCAGCAACGAAACTCGCACTGCGTCCAAACAGGTTAAAGCTTTGAGTGAAATTCAATCCCAAGTTCCAAGCGTCCTCCATTTTCAATTTTTCCAAAACTTCAACTTCTGTATTGGTGGCCAAAATGGGTAGGTTCTCCGCCAATACTTGCGCACTGCGGACACCTCGGCCCGCACTCAGACGAACAATGCTGTTTTCGGTGAAATTATATTTTACATTGACCCTTGGTGTTGCGAAAGTGCCAAAATTGTTGTGATGGTCGGCCCGCACTCCTGCTATGACACCAAAGCCGCTACCGGGACTATTGTAAACGTATTCCGCATAAGCACCGGGCATCACTTCTTTGCGGCTAAAATCGGCCATGTTTAAAAACTCGTCGTAGTCGTCGTATTCTATGCTTGTTCCTAAGTTCAGCGTATGGGTTGTGGTAGCTAAACAGGTCGAGAATAGCAGGTTCGCATAGAGTCTTTTTTGATCGCCAGTGTGGATATTTTGCCCAAAGACATTGTCCATGTCCTGCCAGCTTGCATTGTAAATAAAGCCGATGGAAGTGGCTGGCCGGTCAAATCCGAAGTAGCCGAATTTGCCAAATAAATCTACCCGTTTATTTTGTAGTTTACTTCGATAATAGGTTGCAGGATCAGGTTGGTTTTGAGGCATTATTTGGCCGCCTTCCCGTTCGTCATTGATCACTTGCAGGTTCAATTGGGTGCTGAAGTTGTCGGTGCGGTAAAAAGATCGGAAGAGCCCGTTGAGGCTCTGCTTTGTCTGTTGGTCAAGAAAGGTGTCCCCATTTTTGTCAAATTCCCCACGAGTAGTGCTGCCGTGTAGAATGACTCCAGTACTCATTTTTTCCGTCCAGTTTTTATTCCAATGCAAGTTAGCTTCGCCCCTTTCCGTCGTTGAGCCAAAAAGATTGACAAACAATGGCTTGTCTTGCCAAGGCTTTACGAGTTCAATGTTGATTTGCCCAGTAATGGATTGCGGGCCATTCTGCACGGTGCTTGCACCTTTTGATACTTGTATTCCAGAAACCCAAGTGCCTGGGATATTTTCCAAAGCGAACGGATAGCCGAGGCCAGTGTATGCTGGACGTTTTTCAATCAGCAATTGAGAGTAAATGCCCCGCAGGCCGAGCATCAGAATTTCAGTGGTACTGGTGACAGCGTCGGCTTTCATCACATCCACACTGCCGCTGGTCTCGAAGCTCTCAGCGAGGTTGCAACACGCAGCTTTTTTCAGTTCACAGGCAGAAATGTTTTCCATATTGATTGGGTCGAGCGTGGAAGTGAACACATCGGAACGCTGTCCTGCGACCTCAATAGTCTGCAATTCAGTCACGCCTTCGATTTTAATAAAGGCAGTATCTTCATGGGGAAACATTTCGATATAAACGGCATCATAGCCCACATAACTGATTTCGAGAAATGCAGTAGTATCCATTTTAGGTAGCCAAAAATCACCATTCAGATCAGTGACGGTGGCAATGGTAGTTCCGTCCCAGACGATAGTGGCGCCAATCAGGTTTTCACCGTCTTGGTTAAAAACGTTGCCATAGAGTAAAGAAGGGGATTTTGATGAGTTTGTGTTTTGTGCAGACAGCACATTAATTGAAAAAATAAAAAGAATAATAAATTTTATAAGTGTCTTCATGGGTTGCATGATTGATCGTTGCAGCTTGCAAAAACAAGGTTAAAGGCAAACCGAACTTCGAGATTAAAACTTGGAAAAATTCAATGTAGCAAATAGAAGAACACTAACAAAGGAAAGATTGAATGAACGGCAAGAGGTTTTTGCCATAGGGTGGGGGAGGCAAGTCATGCTCCCAATAGGTGGTGATTTTTTCGAGGAAATATTTCTCTGAGCAAATTATTGGTTTTTGAAAAAAAGCGATAGCGGGAAGGCTGATTTTCAATTCGGCAGGGAACAATAAATAATCAGCATCGAGACTGACATAGGTTGATTGGCAACCAGAACAACCCTTTTGCTGCTGTCCGGTGGACAGTTCTGCTAACTCCTTTTCACAACATTTCAATTCACCGCTGACGACTTTGGCATCATGGCAGCCAAACACACAACACACACTGAACCCAGTCGAGGCGATCAAAACGATTGCCGTTAAAAGGTAAATTGTGATATGTCGGATGTTATTTTTCAAATGAAAATTTTTGCAAAGATAATCGCAAAGGCAATGCCAAGGGAATCGAATTTGTTAATTACTATTTAATGGTAAACGCTCGATTGTAGCAAATACTAAAACTCTACGCACCCTGCGGGAAAATTCAATCGCCTATTTAATTTTACCAATTTAGATAAGAAAGGAAAGCAATCAGATTGCTGTCCATGCTATAAACATTTTATCACCATCAAAATAAAAGAACATGGGAAGTTTTATTGAACTCAATGACACCTTGCAACTGACTGAGAAACAGGGGTTTCCGGTTGATATTTTCAACCTTAAAAAACACAGAAAGAAGCCAGTAACCCTCAAAGATGTGAAGGGAAAGGTGTTCGAATTTAAAGACAAGTCAAGTGCAAGGCTGTTTCACTTAGACCCCGTGAGGGTTTATTATGTCCACAATATCGATGGGAAATGGCTGTTTTGGGGGCGAGTGCTCATCCAATCGCTTCAGATTGAAAAGAGGTTGAGTGAAGATGGTACATGGGATGGGCATTCGTGGAAAACTTCAGGGACTTATACAATCCAAAAGATTTATGACCCTAAATTTCAAAAAGAATTTACTATAAACGAGTCGCCCAACGAACGGAATTATTTCAAGAAATCGCCTAAAAAGAAAAAGAAATGAGAGTCTCCTTACAAAACGCAGTAGAAAATTAAGGGGCAACCTTAAAAAGAGAAGGCCACAAGAAGTGTTCACACTTCAGGGGTCATCTTTTCAACGCTCTTCAACTTTGCATTAGTCATTGACCAATCGCCCGGCTCCAGGAAAACTTCTTCGCAACCGAAACCGTCAAGTGCAAAGCTACTCCAAATAGTGCCCAAAAAATCATCCTCGCCCGGCGGATCAGACCGAAAGTGATCCCCAATGCAGCGGTATAACCCAAAATATCCAAGGCGGTGCTGATCCCCAATTCGTTAACCCCAAGCCCTTGTGGGATAATGAAAAACAAGGTGGCACTCGTAGAAATGAATCCGGCGACTGCGGTCAAATCAAAGAATCCGGGGGTCAGTTCGAAAATTTTGAACATCAGGAATATCTCCACCAAGTTGAAAGAACGGCCCATGAATTTGAAAAAGAAAGCCTGAAAAAACATGCGGGCAGACAATGGGTCGGCGCGGTATTCCTCAACGATTTTTAATTTTTTCAAAATATAGCCAGCAATGCGGGAAGGTGCAGTCGATAAAGACAGCCAAATCATCGCAATGGCACCCACTGCAAATATGCTCGCCATAATGAGCAATGGGATGAAAAAGGCCGTCTCCAGATCCAACATGTACAGCGTCGCACCAACGCAAACCGCAGAGAAAGCCATCCCAGTAGTGGCGTGAATTAAGCGGTCGACAACGATAGCCCGGCTGGCTGTGTGCCAATCCAACCACTGAGTGAGGTGCTTGATTTTATAAGGCTCTCCACCCAAACCCGCCAACGGGATAATGGTATTATAAGCGTCTCCCGTCATCTGGTTGTACATGAGGTCGGCGAAAGGAACTTTGCCTTTTACCAGAGTGCGAATGCACATCGTATTGGCCAAAATCCAAATGATGGCGACGCTGAAAACGAGGAACAATTTATTGCCAACGGCAGCCATGGACTCGGCCACCACGTTGAGTTCGAGGCTGAAAATGAGTGCCACCAAAATGACCACTCCAAGCAGGTAAAAATAGATAGGGTCGATTTTGTCGAAAATGGTAGCGGAAGCCCCTTCTTTTCGCATGGCGGAAGCAGTGACAGATTTGGAAACCATGACTGCTGTGGCTGTTGTGCCCAGCAAAGCCAACCAAAACATGGCCTGGTACATGAAGAAAATACAGCAGATAAACGTGACGAATGCCAGCATGTCCTGCTTGTTCAGCTCCCGCCAAAAATTGTAGGAACTATCCAGCAAAGTAGAGTTATAATTAGGGGTTTTGGATTCAGGAATGAGGCTGCCGGCCTCTGGCTCGTGGCGTTGTTCGTAGGCCATCGAGCCCATTTGTGCCAACATATAAATCGCAATGGCAGCCAACATCACCACAGCAAACAAATACACCTGTGAACCCGACGTATGCCAAGCGCTGATGCCCAGGGCAACAAAGAAAATGATGTAGCGGGCATTGCTGGCAAACTGCTCGTACCAAGAGCCAAATTTGGAAGTCCGTAAGGTAAGGCGGGCCAGTTCACCGTCGCAGCCGTCGAGCATGGAGGCGATTTGGAAGATCAAAGCGCCTAAGGCTATTTGTGCATAAATGCCCGAAGCAGCAAACCACGCCCCAACCAGAGTTAGTAGAAAAATGAAAGTCGTAACAAAGTTGGGGTGGATATTAAAATTGGCTAACAAGAAGCTGATACGGGTAGAAAATACCCGGTTGATTTTACGGCTAACCCAACCATCGTCTGGCCGCACAATCTGGCGGACAAGACGTCGCTCCGCCTCTTTTTTCATGCTTGGGTTGTCCACATCCTGCCACATGGGGTTGACTAGGGAAACCGCGCGCACGCCACTTTCATCAATGAATTCCTGAATGATATTGCTGACGGAGTTCGCTCCGTTCTTAGCCAGGTTAGCAACCCTTTTCCCATAATTTTTCGGGAAATAAAAAAGACCTGTATCCACCAAGTCGTACTCATTTATTTCCTTACCGATATTATTAATAAATCCATCTTTGGAGAGCACTTTGGTGGCATCGTCCATGTCGAAAACTTCCTCCAATTCTGGGTCGCATGCAAGGGCTGGAAGGTCGGGTTCTTCCGCAGTTCTTTTTATAAAATCTTCAATCGTTTTCGGAGTGAAAATGTGGTCAGACATGGTGAGCAAAAAAGGCTCATCAAAACCTGCAGCCCCAGCTCCAAAAGAAACACCATTTCCTTTTTCGAAGTCCTCGCATACTACATATTCAATGTCAATCCCTTTAAGTCGTTGTAAGGATTGCATTTCTGGAACGACTTGATCCCGGTAGGCGCCTACGACGACCCGGAAATGTTCCACACCAGCCTTGTTGAGGGTAAGGATGGATCGCTCCAATAACCGCAGGCCGCCGACTTTCATCAGCACTTTGGGCTTGAGGACACCGCTTTCCCGGAACCGGGAGCTTTTCCCAGCTGCCAGGATGACAGCATTCTTGACAACGAGTTTGGGTTGATGGTCGGTAGGTCTTGTGGTAGCGGTGTTGGCCGCAGTTGCTGAATTCATTCTGAAGTGTTGTGCGTAGTTATTTTCTAATTAAAGAAAAAATGACCCTTTAAAACGGATGAAAGGAAAAATTCGCTCCCTCAAAATCTTTCAAATAACCACTAAAACAACTTAGAGTTCGAAAGTCATTTTCTAATAATCCAGCATTCAGCAAATATCTTCCTTAAAGCATGATGAAATAGGGTTTTAGCCCATTTCATTGAATTGCGCGCAAAGGTATATACAATGATTTGGAAAAAGAAGAGATGGTTGGCTGGATTATATAGCCGTAGATGATTGGTAGGATATGGTCTACGAGCAGAGGGATGGGGTGGAATAGGAAGCAGGCAAAATAAGGTTTTAGTCGGTTGGTAAATGCTGAAATCTAATTTTGATCACCTTGTGTTTTGCCTTTATATGTTTTAAATTTTAAAAGGCTGTGGGGTGGGGGCTCATAAAAAGAAATTTTTGTTACATGCTAATGAGATGACAAGAAGAAAATAAATTAAAGGGGTACAGAACTGTTAGGTTTCAAAAAATCTAACAGTTCTTAGTTATGTACAGGACAAAAATGAAAATCCTAATCTGTCTGAGCGGGTTCACCCTGCCCCCTCAAGGGAAATCGTCTTTGCGAAGTCCCCCTTGAGAGGCAAGAGAGTGTTTCCCCTGGCTTTAAATAATTGAAAATAAGTTTTGTCCTGTACTCAGAGTTCTAAGACAATTGCCCCATAGACACTTACCGGGTAATCAAAAGTTTACCTGCCTCCCGACCATTGATCCGCACGTAGTACATGCCATTGGCTAAATGGGAAGTGCTCAGGTATTTTCTGCCGCCCGTCAAACGCATCGGTTCAATGACCACACGACCCATTAAGTCGATTACATCAACATCTACCCATACGCCACCTTCCCATTCGATGGTAACCATATCATCGGCAGGGTTCGGGTACATGGAAAGTTGATAACTTCCGAACCGGTTGAATACTGGCAAAATGCCATCGCAAAAGGTGCTGTCAGGGTTCAGTTCGATCCAACCTTTGGCCGATAAGTCTTTTCCTGCAAATCCTGGAAAATCAACTGGGTATCGGTCCATCCGAAAGGTTAGGTTATCGTTGATGGTCAACGTTTCGCCTTGTGAAACAGGCTGCCCTCCTCTCAATGGCACAATGTATTCCCAAACGATTTCCTGTTCGGGAGACATTTCAAATGCATACCCTTGCCTGCCTGAGCAAATCAGGAAATTTCCATTATCCAACGCTTGCACACTGGAAAGTCCGGTAGAATAAACCGCCGAATCCACCGGGTGCGTAAGATCCACATCATAACCAAAGGGTCCCCATTTATTATCTGACGTCCTGACATATTTCCATTTATACATGTCCCACGGTGGGTTGAATACATTGAAACTGGAATAATTGCTGCCAGCCCGGTTGTTGAAAAAAGACAATTTACCATAATGCGGGTGAGTCGGGCTGACGAAATCATCGATCCAGCGGACATCGTGGTTGAAGAACATGGTCTGGTCAGCTTCGGTGCCCTGATCATACGCCAAGAGATTTCCCCAACGATACATGAAATCCCCTCCGACGCCACCTTGGCCTCCGCTATGTCCCGCTGCCTGAGCGGTGGTTGTTATATGGTCGATGATATAAACTTCATTCAGGTAGGGTGTGCTGATTAGTATTTGGCCCAATTCGTCGTTGTAGTCGAGCGCGTTGGAGTGCAACCAGTCTTTGCCGCCATTATTAGTGTTGTAGTTGATATCCAGCAATTCTGGGTGGTTGGCGATTACCCCGAAATTATCTTTGGTGTCGTCGAAGTCCTGAATCAAGTGGTCCCACAGGTGCCACTCCCACAGGATTTGATCCGTTTGCGGGTCGATCTCAAACACCCATTCTGGCCACAATTCCCCATCGGGTAGCAAATCAGGATCACGACCTGCTTGGATGGCTTCTGCTGCCGTCTTTTTTTCCCAGGCAAGGGCGAGGATTGTGCCTGTTTTGGTTATGGCAAAATCATGGTGAGTAGGATTATTGAGTCGTTCATTTCAAAGCTCCAAACCAGGTCCGTTTTCCCAAAGTTCTGATTTCAATGATGGTTGCCGCCACCTGCCCAAATAGCGTCGTTGGAGACAGAATTGTTGCGTTTAGTTTTATCATATTGCCGTCAATAAGAGGTAGGCAGTGTTGCCGGCCGATACTGCGAGCTGTCCGTCCAGACATTTACCAATTCGCCACAATTGTTCAATAAATAAACGTTGGCTAGTTGTGGGTAAATAAGGTTGTACCCTTCGTAGGTGCGGTCAATATCGTAGGACAGCAATCCCACTGTGTTGTTCTGTGCATTCAACACAGAAAATGAGATACAAAAGATAAAGTAAATTAGGAGTAATTCTTTTTTCATATTGATCGTAATTTCTGATGAAAATTAATTTTAAGTGAAAATGGCAAATGCCAATCGACGAATGTCACCAGCGAGGCAAATAATCAGTTAACCCACCGAATTATTCAGTATGTTTTAAAAATTTATAAGTAGCAGATGTGATCGGTCGTCATCGGTAAGGCGAAGGAAATAAATGCCATTGGCCTTCACTCAATTGATAGCAATAAAGTTTTCCGAAGATTTAATGCTTCCCATCATTCTACCGTTCAGGTCGAAAACTTCCGCCAAAACAGGCTTGCCCGATTCGTTGATAATGTTCAGTTCGCTTTGCACGGGGTTGTTGTTGAGCCAAACTTGGAGCGGCATTGCTTCAGGATTGGTGGCAACTGATAGCTCACTATAAATGATGCAATTTGAAGGAGTCGGATTTAGTTCTAAGGGGTTTCCGGGAGATAGGTCTTTTCCCTCAAAAGCCTTGTAGTCAGCTGGATAACGGGTGGCTCTAAAAACGGAGTTTTGCGTTGGGTTTACAAGCATTGCAGGCAAAGGGCCAATACTGCTGAAACGGGGTTGATGTAATCCCAAACCCACTTCCCCTTCCAATGTTACTTCAAAAAAGCGACGTCAACCTTCGCAGGCAAAAAGTTACCAGCGGATAAAGGCGTGTACGCCGGAAATATTGGCCGAAAAAATCCTGCTTGCTCAAAGGTCCATATCAACTCTATTGGCCCGAAGGTCGGAAGCATTGATGATGTAATTGCCATCCTGATCGGTGGGTGGTTCAGATATCAAGGAAGACCTTCCATCTGGTCTATTTGCCCCATTATTGAAGACCAATAATTTACCATAATAAGGATGGCCCTCCTCAAAGTCAATTGATATTATGCTGTCCCCAAAGGTCTGGTCGGTTTTGTCATGGTCGTAAACCTCTGGATTGCCCCAGCGGTAAAGGAGGTCGCCGCCTTTGCCCCATTTCCCCACCTGAATGACCTGCCGCTTCGGCTTGATGGTAGTTATACTGGTCGATGATCAGAAATTTCACTAAAATGCCTGGAGCTGATAGCAATCTGATCGAGCAGTAAGGTTGTAGTCGATGGCATTGGCATGGACAATCTTTCAAACCAGAGGGAAAAGGCGTATTGAGGCCCATGAGAGCTGGCATCGATCAGTTCAAGGATGGTCTGCAACCACCCATAATTGTTTTTAGTGAGGTCAAAAATCTTGGATCAGGTGATCCCAGGCGTACCATTCCCAAACGATGTGTCATTCGTGCCGACCATTTCTACCTCCACAATCTGCTCTGACCCAGATGCCACCCGAACCGAGAGAATTTGCATTCCGTCCTAATGCAATGGCCTCTTAGGTGGTTATGGCCTCCCAAGCTAAAATGAGGATATTGCCGTTTGGCATTGGTTCAATATCGTGGTGCTGGTGGTAATCAGCGGTGGCATAATCATACGCCCACAACAGATCGCCTTCCCAATTGAACAACTCAATCCGTCCACCTATGCCGCCGCCGGAAAAACTTCCTGAAACCCGGCCCGTCCGGAGTAGGTTGCCATTTTCCAGCAAGTAAATAGCTGAGTTTGATTGATAGTTGCTGACCCACCGATTGACTTCAAAACCGCAGTTGTCAATTAGATAAGTAATTTTATTAACGGTGAATAGAGTATAGCCATTTACAGACAAAGAGTCATTGAGAAAAATCCCCATAGTTTGGGAAATGGAAGTGCCTGTGTAAAAGGAAATAGCAAGGAAGAGGAGTAATGGTTTTAATTTCATGCGAATATTTTTGGCATTTTATGAGCGATGTGAGCTGTCATCTCTGATCTATCTCCAACAGAATTCTTGCATAAGTAAGCAGTTTTAATTATTTACCCTAAAAAAAATGTCTGCCTTGACGGCTGAATTGCGATTATTAAATTTAGAATTGAAGACAACAAATTGCAAGACAAAAGCTGGGCGAGCAACCAATTATTACAAGATAATTTGAAAGAAATCATACATCGAAAATCACTTGTCAGCATTTGCCCGCACCTCACTTGGTGGTTGCCCAAACTCTTGGATATAAGTTCTGGAGAAGTAGTTAGGGTCATTGAAACCTACCATGTAGGCAACCTCCGAAACATTATATTTCCCATCCCGCAACAAGATTTCCGCTTTGTGTAAACGATAGGTTCGGATAAAATGCACGGGTGTTTGGTCAGTGAGGGCTTTTAGCTTTCGGTACAACTGAGAATGGCTTAGACCAGTAGCTGTGCAAAGGTCAGAAATGGTAAGCGATGTATCGTCGAGCCGTTTTTCTATTTCCAAGTGAAGTCCTTGGATGAATTGATCGTCCAGGGACTGGGGGGTCGGTTTTTCCTTTATAAGGACTTTGGTGGTGGCTTTTGAATTGGCCGGACGTTTGATTTTTGGTAAACTGTAGCTCTCCTGAATCCTCTTTTTTAGTTGTAATAAATTCTCTATCCTAACCAGCAATTCCGCTTTATTAAATGGTTTTTTCAGGTATGCATCAGCCCCAGACTGAAGGCCATGCAATTTGTCCATTTCGGTAGCTTTGGCCGTTAAAATAATTATCGGGATGTGACAAGTCCGGGGGTCATTTTTTAAGGCATGCGTTACTTCATACCCATTTTTTTGGGGCATCATGACATCTGTAATGACGATATCTGGAATTAGCTCAAATGCCATATCGATGCCTGATTGGCCGTTATCAGCCGCTTCCACCCTATAATCATTTTGTAAAATAGTCCTGATGTATTCTGCGACATCTCTATTGTCTTCGACGACCAGGATAATTGGTTGTCCCAATTCTGCCGTTTTTGAGACAGGTTTGTCGGGTAGATTGGGAAGAGGGACTGATTCAAAATTAAGGTCTAATTGAGGTGAAAATTCGGTTTGGTTGGTAATTGGTAGCAGTACGGTAAAAGTGGTTCCTTCCTCCATGACACTTTCCACGTATATTGTGCCACCCAGCAACTCCGTAATTTCTTTGCAAATAGTCAGTCCTATTCCGGTTCCATACCCACCTTTATGGCTGTCGTGTGCTTGGTAAAAACGATCGAAAATGTGGGCTGTTTTTTCAGGATCGATACCGATCCCCGTGTCTTTTATCTGAATTTTTAAATGGTCAATGCCCTGCCTATTCTCAACAGAAAGCACCGAATCTATTCGCCCTCCTTTCTCCGTAAATTTTATCGCATTGGACATCAAATTGTTGACGATATACTGGATTTTGGTTTCATCAAAATCCATCACAATCGATGAATTCTTGGAGGAGAAATTTAACTGGATGCCTTTTTCTTTGGCCAATGAATAAAATGACTCGGTGAGGTATTGCAAAAAAGGGACAATATCTGCCTGCAAATAATGGATTTGCTTGTGACCAGCGTCCAATTTGGCAAGGTCGAGCAATTGGTTGATTAGGTCGAGCAAGTTGCTGCTGTTCCGTTGGATAAGTTCTTTTTCGTGAGGATGCCCTTTAATATTGTCTGTCATGCCCATGATGACCGTCAATGGCGTTCTAAACTCGTGGGTTATGTTGGTGTAAAACGCCGTTTTTAAGCGGTCAAGCTCCTCCAATTGTGCGGCTTCCTGTGCTTTCTGTTGTTGCAACATGTTGCTTTTTTCCAGCTCAAAAAACGCTTCTTGCCGTTGCTTCTCTTTTTCTTGTTGCCGATAAATCAACCCAAGCGAAAAAATGATTATTTCAAAAATAGTCCCCAACCGAAAAAAGAAAGTGGTAAAATCAACCGACTGAAAACGGGCCAAAATTGTTAGCAAAATCCCCGTGCCCATTACCACAAAACCACCGATTATGAAATAGCCTTTTTTATCTTTTGTCCGGTATAAAGGAAATAGAAAAGCAGTGCTAATTATCAGAAAAACGAGCGTAGTGAGGATTGATATGATGTCGACCCGATCGAAATTGTACTGCGTGTAAACCAACATGAACATCTCTAAAGCAGCGGCGGGCAAGACAAACCACAAAATGAACCGTTTGAAATTTTTGTCCCAAGCAGGGAGTAGTTTCGGTAGCCGCAGAAAAACCCGCAAAAAGGTCAGGTAGGTAACAATGAAAATATAAACAGTGATCTTGAAGAAATAGATGAGCTGAGGAACTACTGCAAAAATGGTATTGGTCAGCATGTCCGCCAAGTCACCTGTATTGTAAATCGAGAACATGACAATACTCAACAACTACCCAGAATAATAAACGAAAGCTCTATCCTTAGTCGAGAAGAAAAGAAACAAATTATAGATCAGGATCATGAGCACGAAGCCAATGAAAATGCCATTAACCTGCTTTCGGTGATTGAGGTTTTGGTTGAAGCGGTCAAGTTGTATCAGGTCTGCTGTGAAATTTGGTGGCAACCCATTCCTTTCACTTTTCGATTTAGTATAGATTGTTGCCTTTTCCCCCGCTGGCAATTGAACCCGCACCAAATTAATCTTGTGGGTGGGATGAAAGGAGCGTTCCGCAAATGGGGTGAAAAAGCCACTTTTGGCGTGTGCGATTTGCCCATTTTCATAAACCGTAAAAACTTCAATGTCGGTCAAAATGAGCGAAAATGGAAGACCCAATCAGTGGTTTCCAGCTCTTTTCCAATTGGTTGGTGATCGTCAGCTTTGTCAATAATCTTGATGGGTAGTCGGCTTTTGTGAGCTATTGGCGAGTGGTTTAAAGGAGTCATCATATTTTCGCTGAGAAGAGAATCAATTGAAAACAGGAGCAGGAGGATATTCCAGTAGCTGAAGCTGTGGGTAATCTGATGGGTGGTAGAAATATTATCAATTAAGAGATCGGGTGTTTGAGCAGTAAGGAGAAGAGCTTTTTAGAAGGAGAAAAGGATAGGTAAAAACAGTGCCTGTAACCAACAGGTTGTTTCCGTAAATCTTTAAGGGAGAACATTACCGTATTTACAAAAAAACAATCCGAATTTTCCCATTTAAATTTAGAGGCAAATACCTGTAGAATGTTGTTTGAGTAAGCGCAGTCACAGCACTCAACTGGTAAGAATATTGGCAAAACCGCTTGAAAATAACGAAATAACTGATTATGTGTGCTTTGTCAATAAAAAGTAAAGGTAAAAAATAGAAAGGGGGAGGAAAGAATTTAAAGATCCATTAAGACTACGTCTGTCAGGATAAAATTCAATTGGTCGAAGTCTGTATCGTTGAGCAGTAGGTTGCCTTTGAAGACGTAAGGTTTGTCCAACTTGAAATCTGGTGCTTTTTCCTTCATCCGCAATTCAGCAACACTTTCGATCCGGCTTCCCCGCAGAAAAAACACATGGCATAAGGAAATTTTGAAGTGATGATTCCTCAAATCCGCCTGCCTCCACAAGTTGGGATGATGTACCCCATCAGCATGACTTCTTTGCCCTGCCATTCCAGCATCTCTTCCGTAAAGTCCGGCCAGGTCATAAACATCCCGTACTCTTTGACAAACGTCTTGAATTTGGTTTGCTCGAAAACTTCAGCCGTTTTCAGGTTGGGCACTAGCATTTATTGAAAAAAATAGGGCGAGAAAAAGGATAAATGAATTAAAAAATGGTGGCTTCGCAAAATTCAGTCGAGGTTAGGTTAGTGCCAACAAAAGTAAGGGAAATGGTTGGATAGTTGGATGGTTGTCTACCTCATATAGTGTAACCATCTAACTATCAACCAATCTATCCACCCAACCATTTATTCTTTGACAAATCTTCTGCTCAACCAACCCTCCTCGGTCTGAATTTTAAGAGAATAAATACCCGATGCCTGAGTTCTTGTCGATAGATTGAAGTCCCAAATTGAGAGGAGATTGCGCTTTTGATTAGCTTTTTCCACCGGCAGAATAAATACCCAATTCGCCTGACAATTGCTCCTGATCAACGGACAATTCATCCGTTGTTGGGTTTTGGAAAAATCTTAACATCAACGTTTTTCAGCTGGTCATTTTGTGTTTTCTGCGATGCCTAAGGTCAGGTTGTCCAAGCAGAAATAGGCGGGCGTATTCATGCCAAATACCCCAGCATCGCTGGAACTGAGCGTAAAAAGACTATCCACATGACCCAGCAGCATCAAGTTAACCGTCGTCCAGCTGGTTGATGATGTAGTCCATCGAATTATCAGGGAAGCGATAATCAGCCAAGTAAAAATTGATGGAGTCTTGAGTGACAGCGCCATTGACGTAGCCCTTGATGGTCAGCAAAAAGTAATCGGGGTCATTCCCATCGATGCCGCCGAATTTTTTCGCATAGTTGTCCCCTTCCAGCATGCTCCAGTAAGCGTATGTGCTATTGTTGATCTCAACTGTTCCAGGAAAGGTAAATGGGTCGTCGTTCCAGGGCATGGGGATGGCGCTTTTTCCGAGGACAAAACTTACTGCATAGGTCGGGGAGTTTTCAGCACCCATGCCTGCAATGCAGCTGTATTGATTGCCATATCCAGGAGTCGTACCGTCAGTCATGGACGATACTGCCCAGCCGCTCCATGATTCCCAGATGTCATCGAACACATTGGGGAAAAAGTACAAACCAGATTGAAAACCACCGCTGCCGTCGCTCCCGTTGAGGAATTCATCCGGGGCGAGGTTAAAGTTTTCAAAATCAGCGAGTTGTGAAAAGAGGGGTAGTGTGATGGCCATGCCAAAAAGAAGGGTGATTGCTTTTTTCATTGTTGATATTGGTTGGTGATTAGTTGAATAGTTTATTAGTGAATAGTTGATTTTTAAGGAGGGTTTTGGGAATTGTTTTTAGTTGAACTCTAACTCTACTCCCGTCCTAAAATACCGTCCCGGCATCGCCCGGTATTCAATTACTTCATAATCCTCATCCCAGACATTTTCTATTCGAAAAAATAGATTACCGCTGAAAGGTTTTCGTTTCCATGAAAGGTTCAAGTGCAATTGACCAAGATGATAGCTGTGCAGTTCGGTGAAACTCAATGTGCCGACACTGCCTGTATAGTGGTGTTGGTAGGCCAGCTCGATCTGCTTCCATTTCAATAAAAACCGCCCAAACCACAAGTACTCAGGCGTGTAGGCCAATTGATCCCCTTTATTAAATTGGGGATTGACCACTGATCGTTGGTAGGTGGACTTGATAAAATCGAACCCAGCCGTTGCCTGTATTTTTATTTTTGGTAAAACATAGTCAAGTTTTACCCTTTGCTCCAGTCCTCTGCTCCATACTGCGGTGATATTTTGCGGTGAATAAAAAGGTTGGCCGGGCACGAGGGCCCATTGTATCCAATCAGAAATGTTGCGGTTGAAAACGGTGGTAGAGAAAGTAAAACTCAAATGATTTTTAGGGTGCACTTGGCACTCCAAACCCAGCTCTTCGCTCCAACCTTTTTCAGGCAGTAGTTCAGGATTGCCGCCAGGCTGCCAGTACAGATCGTTGAGGGTGGGCAGGCGGTAATTGCGGCTGACCTTTGCCCTGAGCAGCAACCACTTCGTCAGTTTTCCATTCAGTCCGATGCTCGGAACAACCGGTGCCAAGCTACCGTCTACCATTTCTTGCCGCACATTCAACTGTGCCTCCCAATTCCCCCAACTTTGCCGAAACATGGCAAAAACAGAGCTTCGGTTTTGTTGCCGGGATTGCTTGTAAGCGCCTGCGGCAGATTGCAACCAAGTGTGGTTGAGGCCAACTTGTAGTTTTTGTTTTTCAGAAAAATGCCAAGCTTGCTCGACCTCTCCAATGGCTTTCCAAAAATTATTTTCGGTATCAATATTGGCCAATGGATCGGCATAGGTTTGTTCTTCTTTGAAAAGTCCGCCACGCACGTTGAGTAGGCTCTTTTTCCCGGTGCGTTTCCAGTTAATAGCCGTTCTTAAAAAACGGTCCGACTGCTCGGCCAAGCTGCGGTTTTGGGTCGTTCGGGGAGGCAATTCCCGGTCTGTTTGTTGTACCCAAACATGAGAAGAAAATTGTTGGTTGGGCTTGATATTCCAGTATAACTCATGCAGCAATCCATCCTGATTCATGGCTGCATGACTTTGTTTTCTTTCCGGTAAAATCGGACTGACGGAATAGCTGAAATCATTCACTGCTTGTTGGTGAAAATAGCGGATGGCCGTGTTCACTTTCTCTTTCGTGTATTGAAATTTGACCTGCTGATCCCACCAACCAAAACTGCCCAACTCACTCCTTGATTTTATGGTAAACCCTTGTTTGTCAACAACTTCGTTTTCCAAAAAAACCGTTCCGCCGATTGCGCCGCTGCCCCAGGTGGCGGTGTTGCCGCCAAAGGCAATGGTCATTTTATCCACGAATCCGACTGGGATCAACGAAAAATCCAACTGCCCCAACATAGGGTTTTGCACAGGCAATCCATTCCAAATGACTTGCGTATGTCCCGCACTGCCTCCCCGGATCGAAGTAGTTGCTGAACTGCCGAGTCCATAACTCTTTACAAATACGCCACTCTGCATGGATAAAAGTTCCCCGAGGTTGTTGGACGTGTGGTTTTGCAGGTTGTCCGTCTGCCAAAATTCTTGTCGTTCACCTGTGGTCTGTTGCCTAATAGGAGCTGCACTGATTTCGACCGTTTGCAGCAGGCGGACAGTATCAGGAGATTGGGCTGACAAACAAACAGGCAGGACGCTGCTGAATAGCAAACAAAACCCAAGTATAGATCCTACTTGTTTCAATGATAACCGAATGATATTGCTGGAAAATAAATTCAACTGACCTGCCCGAAAATTTGCGAAGCGTAGGAGGAAAAACAGGCAGAAACGCAGGTAAGAAAAGCCAATGCCGACGAGTTATTTTTCTAAATAAAAATGCCCTGCCAGCTACGTTTCATCCTTGGCCTTTCACCCGAAAGCTACTGTGAATGAATATGAAAATTGGCAGGTCTTCTGGCTCGCTCCATTTTTTGACGCCTTCCCCGGGATTAGTCCGCAGTCTGTCAGTCGGCAGTTCGACAGTCAGAGTGTGGGGACTTTTGTCCGAGTGGCATTTTGTCAAAAAAACTTTAACGGTGTGATTTTATTTTACCATTAAAAGAAGCTTACAGCAGCGGGGACTGCCCCGGAATTGCACCGGGTTCCCTATTAAGGCTGGCATCGATTTGCCTGCCACCAATTTCTTGGGGGCGAAGATAGGGAAGGGGAGGGGAAAAAAAATGAAAAATGGAAATTAGAAATTAGGAAATTAGGAAATTGAAGCGATTTAAACTTCTATTTTTAAAAGGGAAAACGTGTCGGACACTTCGTTAAATAGCCTCCTTCGAGGAAATTAAGCAACGTAGTCTATTGCAGAAGAAAGTGTCCGACACGTTTTTGAGCCAAATCTTCCTCAATGAAAAAAGTTTAAATCACTTCATTAGAAATTAAGAAATCGATAGTGAGTTACTTAATTTCCCAATTTCCCAATTTCCCAATTTCTAATTTCCCAATTTCTAATTTCTAATTTCCCAAAAATCTTCAATAGATTAACCTACGGCCGAATCTTCGCTTTCTGCATGGGGTTCAAGGTTTTCTCCTCTTTGTTTTCTTTGTAAACTTTGAACAGCCTTGGTGTGTCGGGAATGGCAGTGGTGTTATTCGTCTCGTCCACATCGGCAGTTTCCCGGAAGGGGTCGAGGCGTACATTTTTGACTTTTTTGTCTTTGACGAAAACCTTGGTCACCTGGTTTTCATTCTTGCGCCAAATTTCTGCGGCAATGCGTTCGACTTCTTTGGTCCCATCTTCGAATTCCCATTCCAAAATGATCGGCATGACCATGCCGTGGTTGGTGAATTTTAACTCATAATAATTCTTGTTGGCGTATTTCGATTCCTTTTCCTTTTGTGATAGCGTAATCTTTTCAGTCTTCACTACCTGCACGGAATCTTCCGTTTCCCAAGGTCTATAATTGGTGTAAAAATCAACCAGTTCAGGGTCTTTTTCGACATCAAAGTCCATCCCGGATTCTTTGTTCCTGATTTTTGAAATATCTTCAAATGGCTTTTCAACTTTTATTTTTTCTGTCGTCACCAATTGGGCTGGGTCGTTTTTCAAGTCAGCTTTCAGCCAGATGACCGAGTCCATCGAAATATCCACTGGGTCAATTCCGTAAAACCAGCCCCGCCAAAACCAATCGAGGTCTTTGCCGGAAGCATCTTCCATCGTGCGGAAAAAATCAGCTGGTGTTGGGTTTTTGAATGCCCACCGCTGGCAATACTCCTTGAAGGCCATGTCGAAAAGCTCCCGGCCCATGATGGTTTCCCGCAGGATGTTGAGGCCCGTGGCGGGTTTAGCATAAGCGTTCATGCCGAACTCAACGATGTTATCACTTTGGGTCATGATGGGCTCCAAACGGTTTTTATCTTGCCCCATATAATCGGTTATTTTATGGGCAGGGCCTCGTCGGTGGTTCCAGTTGTTGTCCCATTCGGACAGGGCAAGGAACTGCACAAACGTATTGATGCCCTCGTCCATCCACGACCACTTGCGCTCATCGCTGTTGATAATCATCGGGAAATAGTTGTGCCCCACCTCGTGGATGATCACGGAAATAGCGCCGTTCTTTTGCTGTTCGGTATAAGTGCCATCCTCTTCTGCCCGTCCAAAATTGAAACAGATCATGGGGTATTCCATGCCGTTGCTGGCTTCCACCGAAATCGCAATCGGGTAAGGGTAGGGGATGGAATATTTGGAATAGGTGCGCAGGGTATGGGCCACCGCTTTGGTAGAGTACCTGCTGTAAATTGGATAAGACTCCTTGTTGTAATAGCTCATACACATGACCCGTTTGCCATCCTCATTGTAGTGTGGCATGGCATCCCAAATGAATTTCCGGCTGGCCGTCCAGGCGAAATCCCGCACATTGTCCGCTTTGTATATCCATGTTTGCAGATTGGTACTTTTCTTACTGCTGGCGTTCTTTTTGGCCTCTTCCAAAGTGATGATTTCCAGTGGCTCAGTTGCCTTTTTGGCATTTTCCCAACGCTTCATTTGCGTGGGGGTAAGGATGGAAGCGTAATTGAGGCACTCACCCGTCGAACCAACTACATAGTCGTCGGGCAGGGTCATTTTGACCACATAGTTTCCAAAAATGAGGGCAAATTCCCCCCGGCCAGTAAATTGTTTATTCTGCCAACCTTCCACGTCAGAATAGACACAGAGCCTTGGGAACCATTGAGTTATGGTGAAAATATAATTGTCTTCGTCTTCAAAATACTCGTATCCACCTCTGCCCCTAAATGCACCTTTCCGGTCGGTGATGTAATAATGCCATTGGATGTTGAAAACAAACTGCTCCCCAGATTTCAGGCTTTCCGGCAGGTCGACCCGCATCATGGTGCCGTTGATGGTATATTTTAAAGGCTTGTCGTTTTCGTCGGTTACCGACTCAATGATGTGGCCATACTTGTCCATATCCTTCCAAGCCTCCAACATGTACAATGCTTTTTCATCCATTTCCTCCTCAATAGTGCTGGCGTTGAAATGATGGTGGTCGAGGTGGCCTTGGTGTTGGTTTTCGTCCAATTGCAACCAGAGATATTTTAAAGTATTGGGTGATTGGTTGTGGTAAGTGATTACTTCCTTCCCGTTCAGCCGCAAATTCTCGG
This sequence comes from Saprospiraceae bacterium, assembly GCA_041392505.1. Taxonomy (GTDB): domain Bacteria; phylum Bacteroidota; class Bacteroidia; order Chitinophagales; family Saprospiraceae; genus UBA6168. The sequence continues at coordinate 46,790 of JAWKLX010000013.1, forward strand.
TGTCTAGCGTACATTCAATATCGTAATCAGCACGCTGTTGCCAATACTCTGGGCCGGGAGCCCCGTCGACACCCCGGTAAGGCGTGGCACTTGGGAGGATGGCGTCAAGGTCTTCGAATGCCTTTCCGTGGTTCGAAGTCTGTTGAGAAAAAAGGAGGGTAGCATTTACCAGAAAGGTTGCCAAAAGGGTACAGAGTGATCTCATTCTAAACATTATGCGATGATTTTAAAACTTAACCTTAAGCTATTGCACAGCTACGGGCCTAATTATTTTTGCAAATGTAAGAACCGGAGAGTAAAGTAATGGTTGCAAATAAAACGGTTGGATAAACCGTATTTAAATGGAAAAGCTTTGAACCAATTTCAAATTGATCCAAAGCTTTTTTTATTCTGGTTAATTCGATAAATGCCAATAAAATCCCGTGCTGTAAACTTGGCTTCTTTACACTTTAGAACAAACAACCCGATAGTAGTTATTTGTCCTCTCCAATAGTTTCCAGCTCGTCCACTAAAAGAACAATCCTGTATTCCTTAGTCGTTATCTGATGGTCGGCTTCAGGGTATGGCGCTACTTGTAGCAATTTGATGGTTCGTCCAAATAGATTAATTGCAGGCCCGGTTGTTTCTTGCGAATTGGGCGTTTCCAACAACACTTCATAAGTGTTTTCCCGGTTTTCAACCACTAACTTGATAACCGCCCTGCCTTCCCAAATACAATTAACACCTGTCGGACAACGGCTATCCTCTGATACTGTACTAAAAGTGATCCTGAACCCATCCGGCACAACCATTACGGTTTGTCCAACATGGAGAATTATTTCCTCACCTATCGGAACAGTTTGGTTTTCTGTAGAAGTTTTTAAGGCATATTCTTCCATCGGTAAAATGGAATCTTCCTTTTGGCATCCACTAAAAAAAAGGAATGCCGCCACAATAATTATGATCCAGTTTTTCATGATATTCTATTTTAATGGATTAATGTTTTATTGCGTAATTTTAATTCCTCTGTTATGGTATAACAATGATATTTGTCGATTTGTTAAATGATACTTGTCATTAATTAATGTAATAAATGATTTTAGGGGAGGGGCTGAAAGCCCCTCCCCTAAAAAATTATTCTTTTTTTTTAATTTAATTAATAATGAAATATTTAGGAAAATCCAAAAGGGAAAAATCAATGGTACATATCTGTCAGTTCCTCTTTGTTCCAAGTAACTTCCACAGATTTTGGGTTTAATCGCAAGATGCCGACCCGGCTTTCCGATGGGTGCATGATTTGAATAATATATTTCCCAGAATAAATATTTTTAAGGTTAATCATTTTACGATAACCATTGTGGTTAAACACTTTTTCAGAATAAATAATTTGATCGTTAAGGTTTTTTATGATAATTCGGACTGGTTTTTTTTGAAGATTGTATAAACGCAATTTAAATGCTTTTCTGGACTCGACTGGCGTCAGACGGACAGTGATTCCATCATTTGAAAAGATCGGAGGTGGAATATTTTTAAATGAAAATAAAAATGGGATAGCGCAAAAAATAGCACAGGCAAATACCGTAGAATTTTTCATTTTTCGTTAAATAGTCGGATGGTTGGACAAATGCATGACCATTTGCCTAAAGCCGGGTGAATTAATTAATGTCTATTGGAAATAATTTTATTTAGAAAAGTATTTGCGGGAATAAGGATGAGTTAATCGGTTGGAGGTTGCAACCCTTGGCTATTAATTTTTTGTTAACGACAATTTCTTAATTTATTCATTCCGCTGGTCTGAGCAGAAGGAAGCGAAGTGATATGGACAATAATTGATTTGGAATTAATGAATGTTTATTCAGCGTAATTTGAAGTTTTTAATTCTCATTTTAATTTTGATTTTATGAAAAAGTATCCGAATAAACCGAAGACTGATACCCAGTTAAAGTAAACAATTCTTCTTGGCTTTTTACGTCCCAAACCTTGGCGGTATTGTCACTGGATACGGAGAGGATTTTTTACCATCGGGTGAAAAGGAGGCATCCAAGACTGAAGAGTTGTGCCTTTCAACCTAAATAATTCAGACTGTGTACCGATGAAGGAAATGTGGCTCGGTGTTTCTGATTTGGCGATAGCCGGTGTGCTTGATGGAAGCCATGCGATAGGTTGCCCATCCGCTTTTCCTGTTCGAGCGCTCGCAACTGTTTTTGCAGGGAAGTGACGGCATTTTGCATATCTATTTGGTACAGTCATAGATAAAGTAGCTAGTCGGTTATTGGTAATGAGTTGCCTGATTTCTTCTTTATTCATTGGGAAATATTTTGGATAAGGACGGGTGAATGGGTGTAAGAAAGGTCGCTTCTTGGAAACGGAAAAGAAGTGGGCCCAATGGAAAGGGATCGATCGTTTTCATTTTGCAGAGGATTTGTTTTTAATAAAAGCTTTGGTGGTTTTCGATGCAGCAATAATTGCTTAAAGTTAAACATTGGTTCGCAAGGGGCAAGGTAAGCAAAGTTTAAAAAATTATTTTTACCCGATAGTTTTCCGGCAAGAAGCTGATATTTCACAGCATTTTCTACCTTTAGGCATCAAATAAAACCAAATTGCCCCCCAGTGGGTGGTTTGGTTTTTTAGTTTTTCAATCAAACAAACAAGATACTTCATGCAACACAAACGACGCAACTTCCTTCAAACTGCAGGCATTATGACCGCTGGATCATTGATCGTCCCTCAGTGGGCTTGTACCAACAGCCCAAAAGAATCGGCAGAAAATACGTCCGAAGCCGCCACTCCCACACCGAGCCTTGATAAATTTGGCATCCAACTCTACACTTTACGGGATGTCATTCCAACTGATCCCAAGGGTACTTTAAAGCAAATTGCCGATCTTGGTTATGCCCAAATCGAAGGCTATGAGCACAATGAACAGGGCATGTTTTGGAACATGTCTCATACCGATTTCAAAAAATACCTCGACGACATTGGCCTGACGATGGTTTCAAGCCACTGCAACATCAACGAAAATTTTGAAACCAAAGCAGCACAGGCTGCGGAAATAGGTATGAAATACCTCATCTGCCCACACATTGGCCCACAAACCAGCATGGAGGCATGGAAAGAAGTGACGGATAAGTTCAATAAATGTGGGGAAATCTGTCAGCAGAACGGAATCCGCTTTGCCTACCACAACCACGCCTATTCCTTCAAGGCATTCACGGGCATGATCCCACATGACTTTATGATGGAAAATACCGACCCAGCGCTCGTTGACTTTGAAATGGATATTTACTGGGTGGTTACTGGCGGTGCAGACCCGATCGAATACCTCACCAAATACCCAAACCGGTTCCGCCTCTGCCACGTAAAAGACAGGCTGAAAACAGCCGCACCTGACGAGCGGGAAGCTTCTTGCGACCTAGGCACTGGCATGATTGATTACCCCAAGATTTTGAAAGTGGCAGCTGACAACGGCATGCAGTATTTCATCTTGGAACAGGAACGTTACGATAATTCTACACCCCTGAAAAGTGCTGGGGTAGGAGCGGAGTATTTGAAGAAGTTGGTGTTTGCGTGATAGTGGTTAAGGGGGGAAGGTAGAAGGCGGAAGGCGGCGAATACGACTTTTGATCAATGCAGTTTATTAATTAAACGCCTTTATATAAATAGTATTGAACGCTGATTGCACTGATTTAACTGATAGCGCAGATTTAAAGAGGTAATATCTAAAATCTGTTAATTTGGCTAAATCAGTCTGATCAGCGTTCTTTAATTTTACGCTCTAAAATATGCACGGATCTTTATTCCCTTCTATATGCAAACGATATTCCTAATTATATTATTTACTCTGCAGCTGTTATCGTAGGGTGGGGAATTATAATTGTTCGGTTTCAAAAATAGAATGAAGCTTTTATAAATAAATATAGAAAAATGAAACAAGTCATTAATATATTACCCAATAGAAAAGAATATTGCCTTTTGGTAAAAGGTGCATTTGAAAATGACTTTTGTGACAAATTAATAGAATCAAAGAAAGCATTATTTAAAGAAGCGAAAACCCATTATCCCACATCCTACAGGAATAACGAACGGCAAGTTGAAGATAATGCTAAATTATCGAAGCTGCTTTTTCAAGAAATTAAAAATTATATACCTGATGTAATTGAAATTGATGGCATAAGCATACAAGAAGGTGGCAAATGGAAGTTAGATGGCTTGAACTCAAGATTAAGAATATGTAGGTATCTACCCAATCAATATTTTAACAAACATTTAGATGGTGTTCATTTTGTTTCAGAAATAAAACAGTCAAAGCTCACATTCATGATTTATTTAAATGGATCGGAAGATTTTGAAGGGGGAAGAACACTTTTTTTTAATTCAAAAGAAGACGATACTATTATTGGGTATTATGAACCTCAAAAAGGTGATTTAATAATTTTTGATCATAATTTATGGCACTCCGGCGAAACAGTTTTAAAAGGCGAAAAATATATTTTGAGAAGTGATATTCTTTATCAAAAAGTAAATAGATCAAATCAAGTTAAAAGAGGTTTTTGTGGAGAAGGTCATCTTGGTTATATCTGGGCTGTTAATGTTTTTAATGATAAATTAGTCACAGCAGGGAGAGATAAAAAGATTAAGTTATGGTCGGAAGAAGGGGCGAAGGTTACTGAAATTATTGGACATGAGAATTCCGTTCTGAGTCTAATGGTGTTTGACAAAGAAACAGTTATCAGTGCTTCAAGGGATATGTATGTTAAAATTTGGAAAATAATTGAGGATGAATTTCAATTAGCAAAGATTTTAAAATGTCATGAGGGGACAGTATTGTGTTTATGTAAAATAAATGAGTATGAATTTTTATCTGGTGGAGCAGATGGTATGCTCAATCAAATTACAATTGACGGTGAATTGAAAAATAAATTCAAAGCTAATAACGATTGGATTTGGGATGTTGTGAAAATTGATTCTGACTATTTTGCAACAATCGGTGAAGATGGTTCGATGAAAATTTGGGATTATTTTAATAAAGCGGAAATAGTTAGTTGGAAAGAAAATGTCCCAATAAACTCGATTGTTGTCGATGCGGAAATAATTTTTATTGGTAGGTTTGACGGTTTGATTGTTAAATTAAAATTCAATAAATTAGATAATCAATTGATTGAAATAGAAAGGGAAAAGTGTCATGATGGGATAATTAGAAGATTAATGGTTGATGACGATTTCTTGTATTCAGCGAGTGAAGATAATACTTTAAAAATTTGGCATAAAAAGAACTTTGATCTTGCTGAGTCAATTGAACATAAGAATTTTGTTCAAGATGTAGCTCTGATGAGCGATTCCGTAATTACTGTTTCTTATGATGGGGAAATAAATAAAAATAAGAAACCTGTAAAAAATAATTCGTCCTTTGACAAATAGCGTGGAACGGATCAAATAATCAGGGTTTTAAGTGAATGGAAAATTTTTTCAAAATTTTCCATTCACTTAAAACCCTGATAGAGAGGGAGGTAAAAAAATAAAAAATTGAAAATTTTTTATTTTTTTACCTCCCTCTCTCCTTGTTTTTTCACCTCCACGGGAGTTGTCAAAGAACCATTATTTTTTAGCATTTTAGGAGTGTCACCTTTCAAAAAGGTGTGACTTCTGGAACATCCTAATTCAGTTTTATTTTTTAATAGCCAACGCTTTGGCTACTCCTTTTTTTGCTACCCCATTCCCTGCCTTCACACTCGGTGCTAAAGCTTTGGCCGTAAATATTTTCAAGCCCAATTCAGGTCGGTAGCCATGTATTTCCTTTACATCCAAAGCCAACATAAATTGGATAATCCCTTCACTGATCACCTGTCCTGGCACCAGTACTGGGAAACCCGGCGGATAGGGAATGACAAAAGAAGCGGACACCAATTCTCGGCCATCGTGCATGGTTTTCAAACAATCCTCAAGCGCTATGTATTCGCAATCTTCTTCGTGGTAGGACATAAAATAGGCATCCCGGATATTGCCGCCCCGAATGCCCGGTGCCACTTGAAAGAAATGGTGGAAATGGCTAAAATCAGGAAGCGGGGGAAATTCTTTAGTCAGCGAATGGACGTGTTTTTCGACAATTAATTTCTCCATGCTGTTCAGCGACCGATGGTTTTCATCAAGTTGTTTAGTGATAAGCAACAAGGCATTCATCAAGAAAGCCACCGAGCTGCGGGTCGTGCCGATGTTGGTCATCAGTAGCACCGTGTTACGGGAGGTCTTATTGATTTGGAGACCGAACTGGTCCATCAAATATTCATTTTTGAAGGTGTCCCCGTCGATCCCGGATTTGCCCACTGTCAGCGTGATTTTGGTGGGGTCGAGTGCAAACTCATCCTTGGCCCAGGCTTCTTCCATGCGGGTCCAACCCTCCTTTGGATTGTAATATTCGCTGATGCCCGTAGACCGGAACTCTGCGGGAATGAGATCCATAATGGTCAGCACTTCAAAGTATTTTTTCAGCAGGGGGTGATCGTTGATTTTTGCCCGCAACACCATCGCCATCTCGATGCTTTTTTCCACCAGTTCAAACCCCTCAAATTGCACCTGTCGCCTGCCCGCATCCAAGGAAGCCAATATTTGGTAATTGGGGGAAGTAGAAGTGTGCGTCATGTACGCCTCATGAAAGGCGTCTGTTGTTTTCCGTTGAAAATCCTCGTCCCAGACATGGATCATCGAACCTTGCCGGAAACTCGACAAAGTCTTGTGGGTACTCTGCGTGGAATAAACCCTGATTTTTACTTTTTCGGGATCGGGGAGGGTCGGCACTTCGCCAGTAGAAAGGGACTTTAGGTGTTGCCGATATTTGTTTTTGTAGGCTTCGCTGTGGTATTTTTCGTACAATTTTTTCGCAACATACATTCCTGTGCGCTGCTTGTAGGTGTAGGTGAAACGCGCAAATGCAAACCACGCCTCATCCCATAAGAAGATCATGTCCGGCTTGATGGCCAACACTTCTTCCATTACTTTTTCGACATTGTAAACCAGCCCGTCAAAAGTGCAATTGGTCAGCAACAACATTTTCACTTTATCCAATTGCCCCGCCGTTTTCAACTCCAATAATTTTTCCTTTATCACCCGCAGGGGCACGGCGCCGTACATCGAATATTCCTCGATGGGGTACGAGTCCAAATAGACGGGAAATGCCCCTGCCAGCACCAGTCCGTAGTGGTGCGACTTGTGGCAGTCCCGGTCGATCAATACCACGTCGCCGGGTTCGACGAGCGCCTGCTGCACTATTTTATTGGCCGTGGAAGTTCCGTTCGTGACAAAAAAAGTATGCTCCGAGCCGTAGGCTTTGGTTGCCATTTCCTGTGCTTTTTTCAGGGGGCCGGTGGGTTGGAGCAACGAATCGAGACCTCCGGTGGTGGAAGATGTCTCGGCCAAAAACATGTTCCTGCCATAGAATCGTCCAAAATCTTTGATCCAGTTGGATTTAAAAACAGAATTGCCACGGGACACCGGCATGGCATGAAAAACGCCAGTCGGTTTTTTGCTATAATTGACCAATGCCGAGAAAAAAGGTGTCTTGTAACGCTCCCTGATGCCGCTCATAATGCTGAGGTGCAATTCTTGTAAATCTTCTTTTCGGTAAAATATGCGGTCAAAATTATTGAGCGTCGAATCTTTTAAATGGGTGAGCGCCGTGTCTGTGATGTAGTAAATATTTATTTCTGGCCGGAACTGCCGGATGTATTGCCCAAGCAGTGGGCCAAGGTCGGCTTCGGGTTGTTCTGACAGGTCAATTTTCAATACATTTTCAATGAATGGCCGGATGAGTGGCGTAATGTGGTCGGATTTGAAAACTGGCCCGTAGCGGATGACCACCGACTGTAGGTTATGGTTGAACAAAAGGGCAATAAGGGCATCTTGAAAAGAAGGAAGCACCATCAACCGGTACACAAATTGGTCGTCTTTTCCCTGTATTTCCTGTAACTTCTCTCGGATTTCCAGCTCCGCTGAAAAGGACAGGTCATCCACGAAAAGCACTTCAAAATAATTTTTATCGGATGCGATGTTCGTTTTTTTCAACGAATGCTTCTTCGTGGTTTTTACCACCTCGCTGACATCTTCCAGGGTAGCCCCATTGCGGTAGGCATCACTGACCAGGAGTTGGGCGATCTCATTCGTTTTCCTCGACAAAGAATAGTACTCCCCCATTTTACAGGTTTCCTTGAGTGCGGCCAGACTGCGCAGCCCTGGAAAGGCAAAAAACCGTTCGAGGTTGCTTAATTCGTTGAGTGAATTGACGACCGAGCCCAAATGTTTTTTCTCTTCGGGCGAATCTTTAGCCACAGCGGCCAGTTTGGCCACATGTCCTTTCAGGGCATTCCATGTGTCAATGCGGAGTTGGCCTATGTTGATATGTAAGGAAGTGATGGGTTTCTTTTTTTTCATTGTATAAAATTTTAGGAGGGGCAATCCAAAGCCACTCGGATTGTTCCGAACTCAATTAACCTGACCGCTTAACTGTTAAATTTTTAAGCCAACGGAATGCCCGGACAAGGGGGCCGGAAAGGTTTTTTTCCAGTAGAGAAGTAATGAGGCGGCGAGCTGTTTGAAATGGGAATACCCAAGACTGCTGACTTCTCCAATTAATTTGATTTTTTTGGCTTCGCCAAAGGGCCTAACGATTCGAGGTAGTCCAATTTTTTACCCCGGTCATAAATATCAAAATGCACGTTGTTGTCCCGGAAACTTTTCAGCGGTTGTCCCAGTCCCAGGATGCCCCTTTCTCGGCGGCTTTTGACCACCTCCAGATCAATTTCCAAAGGCATCATTTGGTCGGTAGGGCCTGCCTGGCAGAGCACCCGGCCATCGGGGTCGCAAAACAACGAACGCCCGATGCCTCCAGCATTTAACCCATTTACATCAATGACGAAACATTGATTGGTGGCTGCGGTCGCTTTGACGATGGAGAGTTCAATGTCCCGGTCAAGTGTCCCCGTCAATGTTGGGTGAATAATAACATCTACACCCCGGACGGCCATGGTGCGGGAGGTTTCAGGAAACCACATATCATAGCAGATACTCATCCCAAAGCGGCCGACATTTGGCACGTCCCAAATCAGGAATTCACTGCCGCCCGTGACGCCTTCTTCATACGGGTAAAACGGGAACATTTTGGAATACCTCCCGACGATTTCGCCCTGTGGGTTGATGACAATCGAGGCATTAAAAATTTTCCTATCCTTGATTTGAAACATTGATCCCGGTATGAGCCAGATGCCGTATTTTTTGGCCAATTCCTTAAAATCAGTTTCCACTTTATTGGGGGACTCCATGGCATTTTTTTTCAATGGGCCAAAAGCGCACAGCTCGCTGAACACGACCATTTGCACCCAAGGGAACACATTCATCAGCACATCCAATTTGATTTTCATCAAGGGGATATTGCTTTGAATAGCGGAAACTGGCATTTGGATGCCGGCGATGGAGAATGGTTTCATTCTTATTAATGATGAACGGTGAACGGTGAATGGTAAATGGTGAAGATGTTGCTAAATTCACCGTCTCCACTTCACTGGCCGCCATTGATTAAAATTTCTTTTTCTAAAATATCCAACCCTTTTTGCAATTGGCGGTCGGTAATGACCAAAGGAGACAAGACCCGTATGATGTTTTTGTAAGTGCCTGCGGTGATAATTATCAAGCCCTTTTCACCACATCCTTCCATCACCCGCTGGCACAATTCGGCATCAGGTTGAAGTGGGTCACCGTCTTTGACAAACTCCATGGCCATCATGGCGCCCAGCCCCCGTACATCTCCGATGCAGGGGTACTTCTCTTTCATTTTTTCAAAACGTTCCCGGATCATTTTGCCTACTTGTTTGCCACGTTCGTTCAAGTCATTATCCTCCATGAATTTGATCGTGGCCAATGCAGCAGCACAGCAGACAGGGTTGCCAATGTAGGTGCCCCCGATAGTGCTGGGGCCGGCAGCATCCATAACTTCAGCCCGACCAAGAACGGCAGCGATCGGCATTCCCGAGCCCATTGATTTGGCCCAGGTAGAAATATCTGGTACCACCCCATAATGACTGTAAGCAGCCCAAGCACCAGTACGGCAAAACCCGCTTTGTACTTCATCGAAAATTAGCATGATGCCGTATTGGTCGCAGAGTTTTCGGAGGCCTTTCACATATTTTTGAGGAGCCACATTAAAGCCTCCTTCCCCTTGCACTAATTCGATGATGATCGCAGCCAGGTTTTCTGGGGCAACGTTGTTTTTGAAATATTCTTCTAAACGATGGAGTTCCCGATCTGAAAATTTGTCCTCTTCCATGCCATTCGCATAACGGTACACATTGGGGAACGGGATGCGATAAACCTCGGGGGCAAAAGGCCCGCTGCCCGTTTTATAAGCCACTTTGGAGGTCAGGGTCATGGCCATCATGGTACGTCCATGAAAACCGTCGGAATAGCAAAGCACACCACTCCTGCCGGTAGCTTGCCGGGCGATTTTAATAGCATTTTCTACCGCCTCCGCACCTGTGCTGACTAACAGGGCTTTGGTACTATCGCCGTGTGGGAGTAATTCTACCAACTTCTCACAGAGTTCGAGGTATCGTTCATAAGTGGTTACATTAAAACTGGTATGGATACATTTACGGGCCTGGGCAATGATGGCTTCCACCACTGGCTGGGGGCAGTGTCCGGCATTGACGACGCCGATGCCTGCCGCAAAATCGATCAGCTCCCTGCCGTCAGCATCGGTGATGATAGCACCTTTGGCCGATTCCGCAGTGGCAGTGTTAAAAACACCTACGCCTTTGGCAACGGCCAGTCTTCGCCGTTCCAGCAGTTCTTCACTCTTAGTTTTACTTATTTTCATTTATTGTTTTAAAAATTGAAAGGATGTTGACTCTTTTCGGATGAATAAATTGTAGAAAGGCTATGAACCTGACATCACAAAGCCCCACCTGAGCCAACGGTCACTACTTTTATTTTCAAATGCAGTAAAAAATCCGGGTAGTTTTTTGATTGGTAATACCGAATTTAAAACATTTACAGACTGGAAGAGCAGCCTGTTATCGGTGTCAGTAGTCGAATCTCCGAGTCCTGTAAAAATTAGATAGGGAGAATCTTTCTTGGGCAGGATGGCCCCGGAAAGTATGGCTTGTGCCGATGCTGGTAAAATTAGTTTAATTTTTAAGCTCCAACAACTAAAACTTCAACAGCCAATGAATAAACACCTGATAATCATTTTTCTATCACTGAAACCATCAAAACGATTCATCAAGGTTATAAAGGCTGTCCCTGAGCAATTGTTCACATAGCCTCAGATTTTTCTGCTTCCTTTTTTCCAAAACCGTTTGCCCATATTCTGTAAAATATTGGTGCTCATTGATAAACGAGAGATTCTCTTCCATCCACGTGATGTCGGTATATTCTTTATGGAGTACCCGTTTCCATTCCTCCCGCAATTGAAATTGGAGGTGGCAATATTCGCCCATCGAAAGGTGGTACAGATCGGCATCGCAGATTACCTGCTGCAATAAATCCTTGGGCCGCTGCGGCATGTGCGTGGCGGCAATGCAAGCCATTACCTGTTCTGTTCTATCCATTGGAAATTCCATCTTCAGCAACCATTCCTTTGCCAATTGCTGGCTTTCTTCCTCATGCCCCATGTACTTGACCACGTGCCCGCTGTCGTGAAACCAAGCCGCCAACAACAATATCTCCTTTTGCGCTGCATCTAATTGGAGATTCCGGCCAATGTCTTTCACCCCACGTACCACATTTACCGTGTGATGGAAATTATGGAACACAAGATTCCCCGACAATTTTGCTGCAAACAATCGGGCGATATACCTCCCTGCCAGGAAGGGTATGTTGTGGTTTGATCTGATCATTTCGCTTGTTTTGGGTTCAAAACGGTCAGCCTAATTTATGTTCAATCCTTTTTGCAAAAATCTAAGTACTTGACAATCAAGCATAAAAATTTAAAGCAGAAGAGGCCAGATACATTTGTGACAAAATGTTGAGCAAATGAACTTCAACGACTCGCTCCTTTTGCACCTATTGGGTCCAAACAATGCGCAGAGTTATTATTAGGAAGGCAAAATAAATAGTTTAAAGACAACCGCTTAAAAAACCGCTATTTTTTTAGTGGGCATCGGCTGTGTCAAAATTATGTTATCTGGAAAAAATGGGCTGCTATTAACTGCCTAAGCAGAATGTTTCAGCAGGAACTATTAGGTGGAAAAATAGGCAGGGAACCGGTGACCATTTAGATAAAAATCAGAAATTTGGACAGCCATTAAAAGACTATCGGAATCTGAAAAACGGAAATTGTTCTAAAGATCCCCTTTAGAACAATTTCTGTTTGTTGTATAAAAATTCAGAAAAATCTAATTACCCACTTAAGGCTTGATTCCTGAAAACACTTCCATAGGTAGGCCATTGCCAGAAGAAATACCATAAGACATTCTTCCGTTGGCAGGTGTCACCATACCGTTTTTCAGGACAATATCGGTGAGCGGTTCGAGCCGGATCACGCGGATGGCACTGAGGTTGTCCTCCCAAACTTTAGCCTTGAACGGCGTACTGCCTCCCCCATCAAATGGAACGACCTGAATCACATTATCTGAAATCTTCGTCACTTTTACTTTGTACTCCTTGTTCAGCTTTCCGTCTTTGGAAAACATGCCCGTATAGATACCAACCAATTCGTCGGCCAACGGCGCATCACTTGAAGTTTGGGAAAATGAAAATAGGCAAGGGGATAGGATAAGCAGTCCGTAGAAAAGTACTTTTCTCATCTTAAGGTGAATTTTAAAAAAAATGAATTTGGAGGATTTGCGGCGGGAGTGCTTAACGCTATTCAAATTTTTTGCCACAATGGGAATATTGGAAGAAGGAAGCAGCCCATTTACAAGGATTTAAAGATGGCCTTTCTTTGCCGCCTCTTCTCTTAGCCAATTGGATCAGCAAATCACAATTGCCCCATTCTTTGTTTATTTGCCCTCTCGAAATCAATATGTGTAATTTATTTTTAACTGCCTGCATTCATGCCCGTTATTGAAACAAACAACTATTGCCCACACCTGCCTCTCAGGAATGGCCACCTCAATACCATTTTCCCGGCACTGTTCCGGCAGACACAACCGCTTGTTTATCAGCGGGAACGGATTACAACTCCGGACGATGACTTCCTCGATGTCGATTTTTTGAGGCAAGGAAAAAGTCGGGTTGCTTTTTTGTTGCACGGGCTGGAAGGCAGCAGCTCCTCTCAGTATATCAAAGGGGCAGCGGATATTTTTTTTCAAAATGGTTGGGACGTAGCCATGATCAACCATCGTAGTTGTAGTGGCGAGATGAACCGTCAGCGGCGCATGTACCACAGTGGGGTCACGGACGACCCGCATACCGTGATCCAACGTTTGAAAAAAGATTATGATGAAATCGTGATGGTCGGGTTCAGCCTCGGCGGTAATATGACCTTGAAATACTTGGGCGAATGGGGAGAAAAAGCCGATCCGATCCTTAAATGTGCAGTTGCCATTTCGGTGCCCATCGACCTGCACTCCTGTTCGTTGCGGATCATTTCCCCCTCCAATTTTATTTATGATAAACGCTTCCTTCGCAGCCTTTCCAAAAAAGTGCATTTAAAGCACAAGCAGTTTCCCGAGACCTTTAAGCTGGAGCATTTAAATCAAGTGAAAAACCTCTGGGACTTTGACGAATATTTCACCGCTCCCCTGCATGGCTTTGAGGGGGCAAAGGGCTATTACGCCAATTGCAGCAGCCTGCCGGGTCTGAAAAATATCCGCATCCCCACGCTCCTCATCAATGCGCTCGACGATCCGATGCTGGGCGAAGAATGTTACCCATATAGTATCGCCGAGGCGAGCGGTCACTTGTATTTCATGGCTCCCCAATATGGGGGGCATTGCGGGTTTACCCGTTTTGGGGAACGGAATTATTGGCAGGAGTTAGAGATGATGGAGTTTGTGAAAAAACACGTTTAACCCACCTCACTCTCCTTTAAAATGGCCATTGCTTGCTCTGCAAATTCTGGTTTGGCGTACAATTCCGCTTCACCGAGCATGGGCAGGGCGGAGTCTGGATGGTTGAGGATGTGGCTGACGATGCCATTTTGTTTTAGTACATCTTCAGCAATTTTGACCTGCATCAGGTCAGTAGAGGAATATATTTTTACCCAATTTTCTTTCATGGCTTCAATGTTAGTTAGGGCAATGATTCGTAATTATTTGATTTAGTAAAACAGAAAAGAAAAATAATCTTTTCCTTACAATAATTAATAATGTAAGAATCAAAGCTTTTGGTTATAAACAAAGGTGTAGAGGTGCTTTTAAAAAGAACTTTCTTACGCAACCAAAGTAATCATTACTATGTTCAAAATCAAATGACAAAAATCAATTAGTCAACCCCGCCCAAAATAAAATCCGCCGCCATTTGGGCGTGCAAATCTGTCGTAGCCATCATGGGTAGATCAAATTCATTTTCCTTAATCAGCATTGGCAATTCCGTACAGCCCAAAATAATACCTTCTGCTCCCCTATTTTTTAATTCTTCCATTCTTTGCAAATAAAATTGTTTTGCCTCGTCTGTAAATTTACCTTGGGTTAGTTCGTAAGAGATATAATAATGCGTTTGTTCGATATTTTTTTCTTCAGGAATAATGATTTCCAATCCATAATCTTCATTTAATTTTTTCTGCAAAAAACCACCCGTCATTGTTGGTCGGTTGCCCAATAAACCTAATTTTTTAATTCCTTTTTTCACAGCCGATTTTCCCGTCGCATCAGCGATATGCAAAATGGGGATATTTATTTTTGGGGTAACAAAAGGATATACCATGTGCGGCGTATTGGCACAAATGACGAGCGCTTCCGCTCCTGCATTTTCCAATTTATTGGCAATTTCTAAATAGGCATTGTTTATTTTATTTTTATCGCCTTCCCGCATCAATTCAATATTTAAACTATAAATAATTAATGGCGGGTTGCCTTGTGTCCCGATTTTTTCCCCAACCAATTCGTTGATGAGGCGGTAGTACACAATAGTGGAATGCCAAGAAGTACCACCGATCATTCCAAGTGTTTTCATATTTTCCTTTTATTATTTAATTTTTCAAAAAGGCCGGGAATAAGTCGTCAACCTTTAAAAAAAATCAGCTGTTTCATTTTTCAAAATCAATACTCCAAACACCCCTGAATTCCCCTTTTGTATATCCCGTTGCCATATCATTGGGATAATATTTTCTAATTAAATCCGCATTTTCCTGCGTCAGCTCTTCCCCTATTTCCCCATGACATTTCAAGCATAAATCATTGACATAAATAGGTGCATAAAAATGGTACTGCTCATTGTTCCCTTTGATTACTTTGGGCAGTATTTCTTTTCCTTCTTTTATTTCGTATTGATACGCAGCAATCATCACGGATTCATTTTCAGTGGGTCGGTCGGCTGGATTCCGGTATTTATCGGAGGCCCGTCTTATTTTTGCCTGATGAACTTTTGAAAGGCTGTCAACAATATTCAACGCATTTAAATTGCAATATTGGAGCGCATTTTCGACCCCACCATTTTGCATGGCGTTTTGCAATTCACTACTCAAAACAGAAAATACGGCAGCGGTAATTTGTTGGCCTTTTTCCATATATTCTTTTTCGGAATTACCTTGCTGTTTTTCAGTATTTAAACAACCTATAAAAAAAATAAATGAAAGGAAGAGGATAAATGTTTTTTGCATTTTTTAATGTTTAAATTATTTGGATTTTCAAATCGGTAAACGAATAAATAAATTACCCAGATCGTGATTCTGTAGAACATAAAAAAAGCGGCACCTTTTAAGAGCGCCGCTTTTTTAATTTTATCAATGAGGTAATTTGCTTCGCATTAACCCATAAACATACGTCCCTAAAATCGCACCAGCGATAACAACCAATATGGGCAAATAACCATAACCCAATAATATAAACATCGGACCAGGGCACGACCCTACCATGGCCCAACCCAGCCCAAATAAAATCCCTCCAAATAAATACCGGGGGATACTCATATCTTTTGGGTTGAAAGTAATCGGCGCACCATACATGTCCTTCATTTTCGACCGCTTGATCAACTGCACGGTGATGATGCCCAATACAACCGCCGAACCGATAACGCCATACATGTGGAACGCATCGAAGCGGAACATTTCATAGATGCGGTACCAAGAGATGATTTCGGCTTTGGCCAAAACGATCCCAAAGAAGATGCCCGCTAAAAGGAATTTAAGATATTTCATAATTGGAAAAGTCAGCTTAAAAAATTAGTGGAAGAATGAAATAAGTCATGGCCAAACCGCCGATAAAAAAACCGACGACAGCAATCAACGACGGCAATTGCAAATCGCTCAAGCCGCTGATGGCATGCCCAGAGGTGCAACCACCAGCATACCGTGCACCAAAGCCCACGAGAAAGCCGCCTATTAACAAAATGGCCAAACCGGACAAGGAAGTCAGTTTATCCATCCCGAAAATCTCTGGCGGGAGGTATTCCGCTCCGGGGTTGGTGAAGCCGATTTCCGTCAATGCGTCCACAGTATTTTGACTCAATTGGACGGAGTGGTCGATCGTCAGATAATGATAGGATATAAAACCACCAATGACGGCCCCCAAGGCAAACACCAGATTCCAAATCTGTTTTTTCCAATCAAAATCAAAAAAATCGCAACTAGCGCCCGCACCAGTGGCGGCGCACAAGGTTCTCAAGTTGGCCGACACCCCGAAATTACCGCCGAAGTAAAGCAACAAAAACATGGTCAGCGCAATGAGCGGCCCGGCAACATACCAAGGCCAGGGCTGTGAAATGAATTCTATCATGGTGAAAAAATGGAAATTGAGAAATTAGAATTAGAGAAATGAGAACCCGAAATTCTGTTTTTCTCTGACTTCTAATCTGAATTTATTGTCAAATCCTTTCTATGCTGCAAAGATGGCCTCCTTTTTTTGATTATCATGTAACTATGGTTACATAAGCATTCATGGATTGGGCTTTATTGAAGGTCGAAGAACAGACCCTTCAAGGTTTAAATTTATAAAAAAAATCGACCTGTGCCAACAGTTTCAAAGGGAAGGTTTTTTCAGTAAAAAAGTTTAATTACGAAAAAAATCGTACAAAAATTTGACTTTACGAATCTGTTCGTATAAACTTGCACTACGAAAAAATTCGTGCAACTTTTAATCGCTTATTGGAGTCCTTTTAGCCAGCACCAATTTTTTACTAAAACACAGATCAATGTTGAATAAAAAAATTCCCAAGCCCACTGAATCAGAACTGGAAATACTGAAAGTTCTGTGGGAACATGGCCCCTCTTCCGTCCGCTTTGTGAACGATGAAATCAACAAGCGCAAAGAGACGGGCTACACCACCACCCTTAAGTTCATGCAGATCATGCTGGAGAAAAACCTGCTGACCCGCAACACGGATGCCCGCAGCCATATCTACGATGCAGCCATCAGCCAAGAAGAAACCCAACGAGATCTTTTAGGGAAGTTTGTGGACAATGTATTCGGCGGTTCGGCCATGAATCTCGTCATGCAAGCGCTCGGCGACCATGATGCCTCCAAGGCTGAATTGGAGCAGATCAAAGCGCTCATTGAAAAAATGGAGAAGGGCGGTTGACGGCCATTTCGTTTTGCATTTTTAATTCATCATCCAGCATTTTACAAATGAATATCATCTACGAATTCCTACCCGAAAATATCCTGAATGCACTTGGTTGGACGGTGCTTCACTCCCTGTGGCAGGCATTTTTAGCAGCGTTGCTGCTGGCAGCCTACCTACTCGTTTGGCAGAAGACCGACGCCCGGCGGAGGTATTTGGCCGGTTGTGTGGCCATGGGCAGTACCTTGTTGTTTTCTATAATCACCTTTTTTATCGTTTTGGGAAATGGTGAAACTGGTAGCGCAGTGGCATCGGAAGTGCTGTCTGATAATGGGGAAGTGCTCGGCCATTATTTCATTGAGAGCAGTCCCACCGCATTTATGGACTATTTCAATGAGAACATGCCACTCATCGTGACTGTCTGGCTCATGGGCATGGTCTTTTTCCTACTTAAAACCTTGGGTGGGTTGCTATATATCCAGCGGTTGAAGACCCGGCATTTGTCTTCCATCCCAAAACAATGGCAGGCGACTATGAATAACCTGCAAGCCTCGCTTGGGATTTCCCAGAAAATAAAGATCGCTGCATCGGCGCTGGTCAAGGTGCCCATGGTAGTGGGCTGGCTTAAGCCCGTCGTCCTGATGCCATTAGCAGCCATCAACCACCTGACCACGGAACAAGTGGAGGCCATTTTGGCGCATGAGTTGGCGCACATTGCCCGGTATGATTATTTGGTAAACATTTTACAGGCTGTCGTGGAAGCCATCTTTTATTTCAACCCCGCCGTTTGGTGGATTTCGGCTTGCATCCGCACCGAACGGGAAAACTGTTGCGACGACCTTGCCGTGGTTACTTGTGGCGGCAATTCCCTGGCTTATGCCAAGGCGCTGGTTTCCTTGCAGGAAATGCAGCAGGTGCAGCCCATGCTGGCGCTTTCTTTTTCCAAAAATAAAAACCAATTACTCCTCCGCATCCAGCGGATATTACAATCACCTGATAAAAAATCCAATGCTATGGAAAAAATTTCTGCTACCGTACTGTTGCTGGCGGCCCTTATTTTGCTGTCGGTGCAGGCGCAATCCTCTTTTTCAAACCCTTCCAACATGGAGGAAGACGCTTTTTTAAACAATGAATTTACACCTGAATATGTGCCAATAGACACCTTGCCTCAAAAGTTCAGAACCAGTAAGGATGGCAACTTAGTTATCACAAAAAAGAACGGCGACGTCATCGAAATGGAATTGGACAATGGCGAAATAAAAAACGTCAAGGTCAATGGCGAACCTGTGCCAGAAGAAGATTTTGCCCAATACGACCCTGACAATTTACCGGCTGAGGAAATCGCAACGGTCAATATATCAAGAGGCAATCGTGCTAAGGAAGACCGCTTTCCAAAAGGCAATTTCCACTTCAACAGCAATGAGAACGGCGAAGACATGGAAGTTCGGGTGAAAGATGGCCAAATCAAATACCTGCGGATTGATGGTGAAGAAATTGACGAAGCCGAATATGCCGACTACCAAGACATGGTAGAGGAACTGGTCAACGATCTGCCTGCCCTACCACCTATACCGCCAATGCCCCCTATTCCTCCTGTCCCACCTGTTCCGTCAGTAGCACCGATGGCGCCAATACCTCCCGCTCCGCCAGCTCCACCGGCACAGCGCACCCGTACCATTACGACCGAAAAAAATGGTCAGGGGATGACCATCATCATTGAAAATGATAACGGGGAAGAGCCCATCGAAATCGAGATCGACAATCACCGCAAAGGCAACGTGACCATCAACGGCAATGAAATAAAGGGGCTTAAAGACGGAGACCGTACCGTGATTAGGCAAAATATCGAGGGCGAGGACGATAATGTATTCTACGATGAGCAAAGGGGCCGGGTCTTCTGGTTTCCCAATGATTCGGAAAAAATGGGCTTAGCTTTTCCAGAAGCCGACCAAGAACAGGTATTGCGCTTTCAAGAGTTGCTTGCGTTAAAAGAAAATCAGCGCCAAGAGTTGTTTGGAAGGTTGTCTGAAAAAGAAATCGAGCAGCTGGAACATTCAAGAAAATTGGTAGAGCAACTGCACGAGCAACAATTGGAAAGAGCCGAAATGTTGCATTTCGACCGAGACCAATTATTGGCTGAACTGGAAAAAAGGAAGCAGGAAAGGTTTTTTGAGAACGACCAGCAAAAGTTACAAAAAGAACTGCGCCTGAAAGAGCTTCATCAAAAGATGAAAGCCGAGCAAATGGCCGTTGAAGAGTTAATGAGTAAAAGCAATAAAGAAGCGCTGGCAAAACACTTAAAAGAAATGGAGAAACTCCGGGGAGAAGTAGACCGCCTTCATGAACAGGCAAAAGTTTACCAGCTGAGAAGCCCCCTCTACGATGAGTATCGCGGCGCACAATAATCAAATTCTTCAGTTTAATATAGAATACAGCCCCGGCATCTGAGCGATGGCCGGGGCTTTCTTTTCAGCTATATTTTTCTCCAAACAAATTTTGTAAGCCGACCCAATCCACGTACCTTGCTGCCCTAACTTTCAAATGTCTTTAAGCAATTATGAGAAACTCGATCCTACTCACTTCTGATCTTTCCGCTATGGTATTGGTAGATTCCCAAAACACAGACCACCGCCTGTCCATTGGCAAACGGGGTGTGCTCCTTTCCGTTCTCGGCACAGACGTCGTTGGCTCTGAAGTGCCAGCCACCTTAGACAACCACATCACCACCCTGCTGCGCGGCAAAAAGCCTTTTTATGAATTCGAAATGGGAGATGAGGCTAAAAACCAGCTTTGCATTACCTATAACGAGGGGAGCAATACTGTTTTTATTATTGGGATAACAGATATTATCTTAGAAAATCTCATTCCTACTGAAATATCCAGCCAAGGTCAAAACTTTGGGATTAAATTAAAGAGGATCCAAACAAGGGCTAAGGATTAACTCAAACAATGTTATTCTTGCCCGTTTAGAATTTTCAGAAAGAGGAATTAGGCAGCAAAAAATACATCCGTTTTTATCATCTTCAAACCGCAACTTCATAAGTCAACGGATTCAGTTTATTTTTCATTCCATATCATTAACAATTCATCAACCCCTAATGGAATATCTCATTAGGTTGGTTTTTTATTTTTAAAAAGGATTAAGAATTCTTGGAACTGTGTTTTGACCTCTTTTAATTTCCGATAATTGGTGCATTGAAAAAACTTGTTTTAAATAAGTATTATAAAACATTCTCAAATCTATCTTTTGACAAACCAATTAACTGGTAGTACCTATTAGTTGACCTTATGTCTGCCTCCATTTGTCATCTATTTCCCTAATTCATAATTGGCAATTACTTCTGTAAAGCCTGACATATTCTTTGAATATCTTCCCTTCCAGCTTCCTTTTAAATTTTTAGACAACGAAATCTGCTCCAATAAATACACTTCTTGAAGTCATTTGTTAAAAAATAAACGGTAACAATATTTATTATTAGAACAATGGATTTATTCAATTTCAGACTATTCATTTCCTCAATCATTTCTGGAATATTTTCCGCTTTTTTGCTCCCTGAAAATCATTTTGATTTAATAAATGTAATAAACGAGAAAGTGACAATGTCCTAAAAATCAATTTCTGATTATGATGACTAAAGTTTTGATTTTTCTTTACTAATCTTTTCCATCCATTCTTCTGCCACTGGGAAATATTTTTTAATCTTATACGAGGTATTAACCAAATTAAAAACACTGATAATATATTTATGATATTCCTCTTCTTTTAATAGCTGGATAATCATCCCACCAATGAACCGATTTTAAATTAATAAGAATGACCTTTTTCTAAATCACCTAAGTAAATTATAATAAATGCAATATTACACAGATAAAACCTCCTATTGCTTGTGGTGATAATGGTTTGTTTTTTTTCTAATAATAATTCAATAGGCAGTCTTTTTCGTGCAATTTTTCAATCTTAACGTTTTATCCTTTAAATGAAACTCCTGATACACTTCTAAGGCCCAGTCGATAATATAATTCATGATACTTCATTTCCTCTTCAATTGAAGTAAGAGCTTGCCACCTTTCCTTATTCAACTTTTCAAGGTGCTCCAATGTCACTCTCGCCCTCCGATCAAATAAAGACACCTGCTCCTCCTTATTTATTTCCAATAAGGTAAAATGATCTTCCAATTCCTTGGCCATGACTTTGGCCTCGGCAATGCGGCCAGTGGACTGGTCGTACAGCCCCCGCTCATACAAAAACCGGGCATCCATCAGCCGCTCTTTCACCTGCGCCGCTTTGGAGGAAGCGCTTCGATAATCCCGCATGCTGCGGAGGATGGCTTCGTATAAATAGGCTTTGTCGGAAGGGAGGTTTTGGGGGAATTTCTTCTTCAGTTTTTCCTCATCGAATTCTTCCATTTTGCCCAGCGTTTCAAACAATGTCAGGTAGCGGCTCGCACTGCGTCCGCTTTTTTTGGCATCGAGGACGAAATAGCGCTTTTCCGATTTGGACATTGCCTTGATGAGGTTAAACAAGTCTTCTTTGTTTCGCATTGGCTAAGTGTTTGAGTTTGTTGGGAAGTAGTATTCGCTAGCTAAAACTGATCTTTTTTATAAAATTAAAAAAAAATTTAAGGTGTTAGAAACTTCATTTAATCAGAGTTACTGCTCCTCTCTTTTTCATAACAATACGTTTAATTTTAAATAATAAAATTTTATAAACAACTGATTTTTAGTACTTATTAAAATAAAATTACTTAAAATTAAAATATAGAATAACTGAATAAAACCGAATACCGTACGATAGAAACTTGATTTGAAACAAATATTGGATTGTCCGCCTTTGCACCTGCCCCTACTTTTGTACCATCAAACGAAATCAATCAAAGGATTGGTTGTAAAAAACAAAGTTGACAGAAAATAGGAACGAAGTAACCGGTAATTTTCCACGAATTGAACAAACATACTAAGGCCCTGATTTGGCCAAACGAATCTTATAGTAAAGGCTTTCAGCTACCAACATTATTTCGTTCCATTTTACCAAGCTTATAACTGACACGGGTTCCAGACGCAAGGATCAGGTCTCCTTTTCCACAGCGAACAAACCCTCACGTCATCCAGTGGCAGTTGGCGGTTGCCCTTTGTGCAACGCCATTGTCGGTCTGGAACCGAAGCGGTTATAAGTAGTTATTTTCTGTAACGGGTTTGCCGGTTTCCAATTGGCGAACCCCTTTTTGGGCAAAACGAAAAACCGATATAACACTCGTTCACATTAGAACCCAACATGTCGATTTCATTATTGAAAAGACATACAAGATGCAATCTGTTCCTAAAATGTAATCGTTTTTTTCATGAGATTTAGGAACGTTCGACTGCCTAGCAGTCGAACAATCTCTGAAACGAAATAGTGGCCGTTGAAAGCAATGGCACTGCATAAAAAACAAAAACGAGGAGGCCAGAAGCCAGAGCAATCAGGCCTCTAAAGAAAAAGGGAAGACCCCTTGACAGGAGCAATTAGCTACCCAACAAGAGATAAAGGCTAATTGGCAAACGCTAATTGATAAAGGCTCGCTGGCATCTACCCAGTGACCAGAGTTTACAGTTTTAAAAAGGAATCGCTTGTTCCAAAAGTAAAACTTGGTCAAGCGTTTCTCTGAGCAGTTGCTCCTGTCCTTCCTGAATTTTGTGGTGGAGGGGAAAGAAATATTATTTGAAATAAAGTAGGTGGTACTCAACGTTTAAGCAGTAAAAACTCACTGCCCTAAACAAACCGATGACTGCCGATTAAAGAATTTATATTGGGTGTTCTCATAGTGTGTGGGCTGCTCCTGTGCCGAACGAGGTGCTTTGGAGCGGTTTAAAATTCCTGGGTTTGTTGGGCTGCTGCCCAGCAAACCCTTTTTTGTTTTGGAACGCTGAGGAGCCTTACAGTAAAGCAAGGATGCATCTCTTAACCTCTTACTTCAAATCCACTGAATAAACTTTCACATCCTTGATTTTCACTTCAATATGTTCGAGTAAGGTCGTAGCCAGGGAAAGGCCATAATAATCAACTTTAATGGGGAAGGATTTGTGGGTACGGTCAATCATGACCGCAACTTCCACTTTTTTGGGAAGGGTATTTAACAGCGGTTTGATAGCATAAAAAATGGTCCGCCCAGTATTGGCCACATCGTCAACTACGATGATGGCTTTGTTTTTCACTTGCTTGGCCGGCATTTCTAACTGCACCTCCGCAGCGAGCGGGTCGGCGGGGTTGAGGAGGATGCGGGTCATGGTTATTTTCTGCTTGCAAAATGTTTTTAGTTCTTCCTCCAACAAACGGGCGAAAGTCATCCCGTTGTTATTGATGCCTGCAAGAATGATTTCTTTTTCTTCAAAATTATTCTCTACGATCTCGAATGCGAGCCGTTTTATTTTTTGCCTTATCTGCCGGTCGTTGAGTATCTGCATGAGAATTGCGATTAGGGTGTCAGTTGATTAGTGAATTGGAGCTCGGAAGCTTTTGGCAAAATTAAAGATTAACCATTCTACGACCAATATTTAGTCGATTATGTGCCCGGAACTTTGGTGGTAGCAAACAGACGCCGAATGCTCAACCGTCCGCTGCCGTTGACCCAAATCATCAACAGACCACCCATGATAGCGAGGTTTTTCATAAAAAGAGTAGCTTGCAACCGTCGGTAAATGACCTCCCCTTCCAAGGGTATTTCTGGGCAATTGTACTCCATTATGCAGGTAAAGGGTAGTTTCCAATAATCGTGGACAATAAAAGTGACGGGTATCCAATACATCAATAATAACACGGCCCCAAAGCTGGAGCGGTAACCACTCAGTACCATCAATCCCCCAAGCGAAAGTACGATACAGCCTCCGTAGAGAAGTAGGTCGGTTTGCCAAGTGAGTCCATATTCCAGCATTTTCAGCCTTGTAGCTTTAAAGAAAAAAATGGAATCATAGGCTTCGTACAAAAAGATGAAAGCCAATAAGGTCCTGCCGATTAAGTCAATTATATTTTTCACTTATTAAATTTGAAACTTCCACGCCTATCGTCGTGGCAGGAAGGCAAAAAGTCAAGGACTGACGACGCCCCGTTTACATTGCTTACTTTTTTGCCCAATCGCTTTTTTATTTTTGTTCTTAAACAAGATTGCCGCAACTTCGATTTAAAAGCCGTCAAAAATATAGATTTTTGTTTGATTGCCAGCATTCATTTTGATCTACAGAAAAAATGGGGTGCTACTGCGCAAAATTTTGCCCAAAGGTTTGTCTTTATTTCAATCACCGTACACCTCTTAATTATGTTTTTTTATCAAAACCATTGTTTGTGTTTTCGGGGAATATTTTTCCTGCTACTACTTGCGGGACCAAGTTGCCAGTCATCCGGCCAACAAAACCATGACGAAAGCGATTGGTCCTCTCGTCGGAAAATCCCCGAATATGTAATGGCCGAACTCCCCTCCTCCCCTGACACTTTGACTCAAAATGACCATTTTCATTTTTTTAAATATGGGGAAATAGACAGTCTAACGATCGGAAAGATTGTCAAAAACAGTGAAAAAATGGTTTCAAAAATCGAAACCTTTACTGGCAAACGTCTGCATAGCGCTCCTGTCAAATGGTTTTTTTATCCTTCAAATGAAGTAAAGGGCCTATTGCTAAAAAATTCGACTCCATGCCAAATTGATTTGGAAAAAAGAGAAATCCACGGGGTAGTGAGCAATGTGTTCGCCGACCATTATTTAGGCAAGGAAAACGAGTTGTTGATTTCTGACCTAATGGGTGTGCCGAATATTTATGCGCTACAAGCTGGGCTGGCTATTCATTTTACAGAGAAATGGCAAAAAATGGGCTATCAATATTGGAGCGGTAAATTGCTCGCTGCCCACCAATTGCCCGCATTGGTGGAACTGCTCAACAATCAAAATTGGCAGTCCAGTTCTGACCTGATCTATGGTAGTGCTGCCGCCTCTTTTTGTTCCTTTTTGATCGACCATTTTGGGCAGGCTGTTTTTTTAGAAAAATACCAAAACTGGGATTTTTCCAGTGCTGAAATCAGTGCCCTCGAACCCGATTGGAGGGCATACTGCCGTGCTTGGACTCAGCTTGAACGACCTCATCCTCCTGTATCTTTGCCCTATTTAAAAGGGTTCAATTTTGCCCATGAGGGCTACCGGATTTACAATGGCTATGGATCCCGAAAAGCGGATCAAGCGCTGCAACATTTGAAAAACTTAGGGGCCAATGCGGTTGCAATCGTTCCTTATTCTTTTACGCGCTACCCAAAAGAGCCACACCCTATTCCTGTAGTAAAAAGAGCCGGTACGGAAAATGATGAATCTGTGATCCATTCCTCCGAGGCGGCACAAGCACTTGGTTTGACCGTCGTTTTGAAGCCTCAGATTTGGGTTGGCAAGGGCATGTGGACAGGTGATATCGAAATGGATTCCGACGAAGACTGGGAGCTTTTTTTTAAACACTACTCCCACTGGATCAGTCACTATGCAATGTTGGCAGAAATATATGGCTGGGAAATGCTTTGCCTTGGCACCGAACTGGTTCAGACAACCCTCAAGAGAGAAGAGGACTGGAAAGAACTCATCCGGAACAGCCGGGTTTTGTACAGCGGGTGGCTTACCTACGCCGCCAATTGGGGCGATGAATTTGAAAAAACTACTTTTTGGGGCGACCTCGATTACATTGGGTTAAATTGCTATTACCCACTAAGCCAAAAAGATAACCCTAGCGACAAGGAACTAAAAAAAGGGTTTGATGTGGTCATGTCTAAAATTGAGAAAGTCTATCAGCGATACCATAAGCCCATCCTTTTTACCGAAATAGGTTTTCCCTGTATCAAAGCCCCCTGGAAAGAACCGCACAAAGACTGGGGTGATTTTGAACATAACAGCGAACACCAGCGCCGTTGCTATGAGATTATATTCAACGGCATTCAAAGAAAGGCTTGGTGCAGTGGCATCCTTTGGTGGAAATACCCTTCCGACCTGGAACACGAACATCGGCGAAATACGGGTTTTACACCTCATGATAGCCCAGCTGAACTGGTAGTGTCCAAGTGGTTTAATCAACTATAAATACACATTTTGCAGAGCGGCTATGTATCCATGCAAACTATTCTATATTTGCGCCCCAACTTAAAAAAGCAGCATGATCCTTTCCGATAAAAAAATCCTTGAAGCCATTGAGGCGGGTGAAATCGTTATTGAGCCTTTCGACCGAAATTGTTTAGGCACCAACTCTTATGATGTGCATTTGAGCAAATATTTGGCAACCTATGAAGCAGAAGTTCTTGATGCCAAAAAGCACAATACCATCAAACATTTTGAGATACCCGAAGAAGGGTTTGTCCTTCAGCCAGGCACCTTGTATTTAGGCGCTACTGAAGAATATACCGAGACGCACAACTCCGTTCCTTTTCTTGAAGGCAAGAGCAGTGTTGGTCGGCTAGGGATTGATATCCATGCCACCGCTGGCAAAGGTGACGTGGGTTTCTGCAATTCTTGGACTTTGGAAATTTCTTGTACGCAACCCGTCCGGGTGTACGCCGGTATGCCTATTGGCCAGTTGATCTATTTTTTGGTGGAAGGAGACATCGAGCGTTTTTACAATAAAAAGAAAGATGCTAAATATAACACCCGCACGGTACGCCCAGTCGAAAGTATGATGTGGAAAAACAGATTCTAATCAACAAACAACAAGCTCCTTTCAGGTCGTCACCTCCTCTGATTCTTTACTTTTTTTCAAGGATACCAATATTCCAACCGTTAACAATACGACTATCACTACCAAAGATGCCCAAACAGGCAAATCAAACCCCAACGGTTCCAACAGTAACATTTTCAATCCGACAAATGCAAGGATAGCTGCCAAACTGTATTTTAAATAAGCAAACTTATCAAGCAGCGATGCAAGTACAAAATAAAGTGAACGCAGGCCAAGAATTGCAAATATGTTGGAAGTAAATACAAGGAATGGATCAGTCGTAATCGCAAAAATTGCGGGGATACTATCAAAGGCAAACATAATATCCGTCGTCTCAATAACGATCAGTGCTACAAACAATGGAGTCATGGCCACTATCTTACCAAAACGCCTGACGAAGAATTGCTCACCTTTCATCATTTTCGTAACTGGGAGAAATTTGCGCAGCCGTAGTACTACTGGATTTTCCTCTGGGTGGATTTCTTCGCCTCCATCTTTTATCATTTTATAGGCTGTCCACAAAAGAATAGCCCCAAAAATGTACAAGACAAAATGAAAGTGTTCCACAAGATAAGCCCCTGCCCCAATCAAAATCCCCCTAAAGACCAATGCACCTAATATGCCCCAAAACAAAACCCGGTGCTGATATTTTTGTGGTATTCTAAAATAGCCAAGTATCACAGCAATGACAAAGATATTATCCATGCTGAGGGACTGCTCAATGATATAACCCGTTAGATAGGTAATGGCAGCGTTTATCCCTCCTACATCATGGCCAATGGTTTCTCCCAAGCCCAACCAGTGGTTTTCATAACCATAATAGATGAATACACTGAAAAGCAAAGACAAACTCACCCATATAGAAGTCCACCGAAATGCCTCCCTGGTGGAAACGACATGAGCTTCCTTGTTTAATACACCAAGGTCGAAGGCAAGGGCGGCAAAAACAAATAAAATAAAAGCGATCCAGACAATCATTGTTTTTTAAAATTAATACGCCATGGATAAAAAACGCTTTCCGGCATATTGTATTAAAAGGTCGGCGAAAGTAAACATTAATAACTGGAAAAAGACTTGTCAACTTTTGGTAGGTCACTTTGCGTTTCGACAAGCTAAGGTAAGCAGTATATTAAATAGGAGGATTTTTTGATAAAAAATGCCCCCCTCCAAATTCTGGAGAGAGGCTATCCCAAAAACCGATTACATCTTTAGTTCAATGAGGTATATCTAAGACGAATAATCCTGTTAAAGACATAAACAGAATTACCAAATTAAAATGCAATTTGAATGGACTTTTGACAGCCCACTTGAACGAGTGTATGGAAGACACCAATTCTTACAACAAATAAAAACTGTAAACAAAAATGGGGAGCAGAAAAAATGATGAGAAGCCTTGATTCACAATGGTTTGTGAGATGTCTATTAACTAAGATCGGTTATTGGAAAATGGAATGTTTTAATGTCAATTGGTTAGATGTCCGTTGGGCTTCCCATCACACTTTTGTGTTGAGTAACTTTTCTTTCATGCTCACAGGATTTTAATTTCTATTTAAAAAAACCATGCCCAAAAATAGTCGGTTAAGGAAATAAAGCAAAGTATTTATCGAAAAAAAATTAATAAATAACTCATACGAAAAAGGGCCGCTTTACTTGATTTTTACCTTACTCCATTTACAAAAAAGAACTAAAAAGGAAAGGGGCATCTCCAGTGGAAATGCCCCTTTAAAATCCCCTTTGAGACGCAGAACCCTTCCCCGGACCAGCCAGGGAAAGGTCTTGCGTGTTCTCAAGGGATTACAAATTGCGTCTTGTCATCAGTCAATCAAGATCATCATCTTGGTAGCTGAATCTGTATCTGTGTCTAGTTGGTAGTACAAGATACCTTTAGAAGCGAACTCATTGCGCTGCAACTTGATTTCGTTGTAGCCCTTAGCGTATTCGTTCTCCAGTACTTTTACTACTTTACCAGAAACATCAGTAATAGTCAATTTAGCAGTAGATGCCTCAGGCAATGTGAATCCAATGATGGTTTGCTTGCTGAATGGGTTCGGTGTATTTTGGTACAACTCGAACGCACTGGCAACTGTCGCACCGTTGAAAGCTAATTCAACATCGAGGAGATCCCCGTTTGTATCATAAGCTTCAGCTACAGTGTAGCGGCTGTTAACAGCAATCACATTATTCAGATTCGCATTTTGGATAGCTTTGAAAACGAGGCTGAAAATCACTTGGTCGCCTGCGAGTTTGACATTGTCGTCATTCCAGCTTGCAGTAATTACACCTTCGTTCAGCAAAGTAAACCCAAAGTTTTCGGCACCTGCAATAGCAGGAGCAACTTCAACAAACTCGACTTTATTCTGATCAAAGTTCAGTGTGAACTGGTAACCTTGAACATCAAAGTCGGTTGCCTTAAAGTCTACTGTGTAAGTTTCACCAGCGTCTAAGCGCTCGTTCTCAACATTGAATACCAATGAACCTGTCATGCTCCGGTCTTCACCAGCGCTTGCAAAGTTTGGAGTGGCACTTCCGTTCAGGTCACCAATTTTCACTGCAACGTAGTCAGCACCAAGGATGTCTTGAGCAACGTTGTTGAAGTTGATAACTTCTGGGAAGAATTCTTGCCATGGATTCAATGAGTTCGGGAACACATAGTCCTTATCAATGAACCTCCAAGATGTGTTACCTGGGAATTCGTCATTGATGTACAGGATCAACTTACGTATCAGAACAACGTCAAACGTAGTAACTGTACCTGACTTGTTGGCATCAGCAGCAATTATCTTATATGGTGAATTCAAGAGTTCAACACCTAAGATGTGCTTAGTAGCTTTAACAAGGTCGAAAGTAGTTACACCGTTCAAGTGGTCATCATCCTTAGAAGGAGTCACTGTGTAGTCACCGCCCAGAGATACTGGGAAGGAGAAGCTACCGGCTGCATCAGTCATGACTGACATTTGACCGAAGCCACTCAATTGAACATTCACATTTTCAACACCTTCGTTCAATTCTGTCTGGATCGCTCCACCAACATGTACAGCCAGTGAATCATCACACTGATCCATATTAGCTTGAATGTCGATGAATGTAGTACAGAAGTCTTGGTTACCAGCTGCATCAGTCACCCAAATCTCAACATTTACAGGATCCTCAACATCGTCGCAATCGAAGATTTGGCTGAGGTCGTTTGTATTTGGTGAGAATGAGAAGATCAAATCGCCAGGACAGTTGTCGAAGCTATTGGCATTCAAATCAGAAGCCCAAACTTCAACCATTGCTGGGTCAACAACCATCAGTTCTACAATCAAACCGTTTTTACAGTATGGTGTAGGTTTCTTACAATCAAGAACTCTGATCGTTGATTCGCAAGCAGTCTGGTTGTTGCAGTTATCCATAGCAACATATCTTACATTGTACACGCCAGGAGCAACGTTGAAGAATGGACCGAAGCCAGTTCCAAAGTCGCTAGTTACTGAGAAGGTAACCAAAGAGCTACACTCATCAATATCTGGAGTAGGCAATGTAATGTCAGCAGCACAAGTATTGTCGCTGATACAAACATCAGCTGGCGTACAACCATTGGTGAATACAGGATCAACAGTATCGTTGACCTTAATTACCTGCTGGTAAGTGATATAACCATCCCATGGATCGAAATCAGGATCCGTATCTGGGCCGAATTGGTTATTTGCTTCAGGAGCATCTGGCAAGTTGCAGCTTCTCCAGCTATCACGGAATGTACGGTCGTCGCAGTCACCATCACCATCAAGGTCACATTCGAAGTTAATGATTGACAAGCAACCAGAAAGGCGCATAGCCAACTCAGATTCTTCTACAACTTCTTGATCGATCTGATCACCAACAACACACCAGTTGATCACAGTCCATTGACGTACAATCTTGTAACAAGCGTCAACAACATCAGTGAATACTTCATCTTCGTAAGAAACTGCAACTAATTCACAAGTCTCATAGAAGATTTCTGGTTCACCAAAGTCTGGAACATCAGTACCACATTCTACTGCTGGTAAATGAGTAGGCTCACCATTACGGTGTTGTGGGAACTCAACTACGAAGTCAGAAACATGGTCAACGAAGATAGTCTGGTTACAGTTTTGAGAACTGTTAGTATTACCAGAGGCATCTTCAGCGATCCAAGTACGGCGGACAGTTCCATCAAGACACTGATCCAAGTCGAAAGATACTGTACATGCTACATCAGGAGTACAATTGTCTTGGTATACTGCATCACCGAAGTATAGTGACAAGATATTGCACTGATCTTCAGCATCAACAGCATTAGCCAATTGTGTTTCCAGGTTAGCAGCATACCAGTCACAAGATACTCTCTCGTTAGCTGGACAGCTCTTAAGGATCGGTGGAGTCTTATCATTAACCACTACTTCAACCATACAATCGTTGGTATTTCCAGCGTGGTCAACAGCACGGAACACTACCATTGTTGGAGAGTTCGCAGCATCACAGCAGTTGAAAGTGATCGTTGGAGCGAAGGAAGTAGATCCACAAGTAGAATTCATCCTACGTACCAAGAAATGATCCAATGCACATCCATCGTAAGATCCATCATCGAAGGTTGCAGCATCGACAACTGCTTGTCCAAGAATACCGAGGTTAACGTCAGTAATCTCATCACAGATTGCGATTGGTGCAGTCTTATCTTGAACCATAACTACCAGATCGTACTCAGTAATGTTACCACACTGATCTTCTGCACGGTAAGTGATCGTGTAAGGACCACCGATTGGTAGACCTGGAGAAGGCAGAACCCCTCCGTTGGTCGTATTACCAAGTTCAGTTTCAACAGAAACTTCAACCAATGCATCACATCCAGCATCAATATCCGCAAATGGGACATATACAGCAGAACATGGGTAGTGTGGCAAGTTGCCAGGCTCAGTTGCATTCAAGATGCAGTATCCTTGTGGCGTGTAGCCATAACAAGTGATGTTGATAACTGGCGCAACATTCTCAACCTTGATGTTCTGAATGAACTCAGTGATTGAAGGATTGCCAGGCTCTGGACACCAATCGTACAACGTCCAAGTACGAACTATTTTCCACTCTTTAGCACAGATGTTAACCATCTGGTCTTCATAAGTTAGACCAAGTTCACAGATACCGTTATCTGTAGTATTCAACTGACCGAGGTATCTGTTTAGCAATGTACCCAGTCTCTCTTTGTTGAGAGTTGGAGCTGCTGCCAAATCATAGATAGCTGGCCATCCAGTGTAGTATGGATCGTAGTTAGATGCAATCAGATCATCAAGGAATGGATCGTTACAAGCAATATGGTAGTCGCTTGGCCAATCAACTTGATCAGCTTCTCCACGCTCCCAAGTCAAACGTTGCTCACAAGAAGAGTAGTTACCCCACTTATCTTCAACGATGAATGTACGTACGATATCAGCAATAACTGCTGGGTTCTGAGCACACTCGTAGATAGTATAGTCGTCATTGTAAGTCCAAGTCCGACCACCACAATCCCATGGAAGAGTAGAAGAACAATCATCAACAGTAGGATGACCGAAGTACAACAAGGAATCACATGAACCAGATGGAACTAAGTTACCAAAGTAGTCACGTGCACGGTAATCAAGTGGGTTTGGAACTCCTACAGGAGTAGACATGAAGTGTACAACACTATCAGGATCTATTGTACAGAGTACCGATACATTCGGAGGACAAACAATTGTTGGAGCATTCTTATCTTCAACAAGGATTTGACCCCAGCAAATGTTACCACTGATTGGGTGCATCAATTGGTAGATCAATGTAACACCAATTTGGTTAGCAGTAACAACGTTAGATGGGCTGAGTGGAACACCATTAGGCATGAACAACTCAACGAAATAATCATCGTAACAAGCATAACCACCTTCAAGTACTTGATCAGGAGTGATCTCACTTTCACAAAGCGGTTGTGGCTGGATAGTTAAGTGGATCAGGTCATTACAAGTTACTTGAGAAGGAGTCGTAACAACATTGAAGAACAATGAAGTTGACTGTGTACATCCTGGATCCAACTTAGGATCACCAGTATCAAATGGAACACCATTTACAATTCTATGAGGAGCAGCTGCTCCAGCATTGACAGTAACTTTCAACGTGTGCTGACCAAGGCCAAGACCGGCTGGATCAACTTGAGTTACGTTGTTACCATCAACCATGAATGTAACTGAATTGTAAGCACCTGCACCAGCGAACAAGTCTGTAACAACTGGCACGAAAGGATCTGTACCAAGACAGATTTCAAGTGGCAATTCAACATCAGGAGTTGGGTAGTGACAAGTATTTGAGAAAGTAAATACTTGGCCAATGTTGTTAACCAACGTCACTGAGAAACCAATAGCATCAACGTGTCTTGCTTCTAAGCGGTAGAAAGTACCGTTTCCTACAACACTCAACACAGTACCATTAGCCAATGGAATTGGAGCTGCTGGTGGTGCTGGGCTTGCAGTTGAGTAAAGACCGATTGAGCTTTGAACTGTCCAAGTTTGGCCAGCCAAACTTTGAATCTGTAGAACTTCACCAAATTGACCGTTGTCCAATGTAGTTGCGTTGTCTAAACAAACACAAGGATCAGAACCAAGTGGGTCGTATTCAGGGATACAAGGAGCAGCTCCTTCAAGAACCTCAACATTGATCGTACAAGTAGCAGTGTTGCCACATGGATCCATGATAGTCAAGGTAACTGAATTTGATCCAAGATCGCTACAGTCGAAGTCAACTTGGCTTGCAGTTACTGTTAAGTTAGCAAATGCAGCACAGTTATCAGTTGTACCTGCAATTACAACTACAGGATCAATTGATGCATTTCCAAATAGATCAAGCGTAATTGTTTGATCTGTACAAGTTGGAACTGGTGGAGTCGTATCAACAACCGTGATTACTTGGATGTGAGTCCTAACATTACCTGCTAGGTCAGTGACAGTCCAAGTCCGGGTTATTGTATAGTTATAGAAACCACAATCGTTAGGATTATTACCTTGAGTGCTTACTTCTGTGAAGTTGATGACCAAGTCAGCAGAAGCTGTACAGTTGTCATAAACGTCATCGTTAGTCAGTACAAAAGGAGCAGGTATGTTATCACACTGAACGGTGATGTTTCCTGGCATTACGATATCAGCGTCAAATTCTGGCTTCTGAGTATCAATTACTTGTACATCAAATGTACAGGCTGACGTATTTCCATTCACGTCAGTAGCAGTATAAGTAACCGTCATCGCAGTACCTACTGGAACAGCAGTACCAGGAGCTGGGCCACCTGTTTGAGCTACTAATTGAATACCACAGTTATCTGTGGCAACTGGAATAGACCAGTTCAGTTTACCAGAACAAACATCCACATCGTTACCGACCATTACCATTGTGGTTGGGCAGTTAACAAATGTTGGATCTTCATCGTCAATAACATCAATCGTGATTGAACATTCAGCAGTGTTACCTGCCGCATCAGTTACTGTAAAGCCAACTTGTGTTTGACCAACAGGGAACTGAGCACCATTCAATGAATTGCTCTGTGGAGCCATTGCATAATTGTGAGTTATTGTGTAAACATCACAATTGTCATCCGCTGTAGGATCAAGGCTCGTATTCGTTACTTTGTAAGAACACTCTCCATCATCAGTACCAAAACTGGTCGGAGCAGTGCTACAAACAATAGTTGGATCAACTGTATCATCTACTGTTACAACTTGAACAGCAGTAGAAGTATTGCCAGCAGCATCAGTAGCTACCCAAGTACGGGTAACAACGATTCCGCTACCAAAAGTGATGGTAGTAACTGTTTCGCTGAAATCAACGAACACCTCGTCACAATTATCAGTAATTGTAGGCTGAACAACCGCAGGGATTTCATCGCCACAATTAACTGTAACATCAGCTGGTACGTTAGCAATTACAGGAGCTGTATTGTCATTGATCGTAATAGTTTGCGTTACAGTTGTGCTGTTTCCAGCGGCATCCGTTGCAACCCATGTACGTAGCAATACCTGCTCATCAGTTGAGCTATCAGTCACGATCACTTCGCTGAAATCAACAGTGAACTCATCACAGTTGTCAGTGAAGGTCGGAGGAACAACCGGTGGAATTGCGCTACCACATTCAGCCGAAGCATTAGCTGGTACGTTGCTCGCAACTGGAGCAATGTCATCATTGATTGTAATGGTTTGCGTTACAGTTGTGCTGTTGCCAGCAGCATCCGTTGCAACCCAAGTACGTAACAATACCTGCTCGTCAGTTGAGCTATCGGTTACGATAACTTCGCTGAAGTCAACAGTGAACTCGTCACAATTGTCAGTGAATACTGCAGCTACTACTGCTGGAATGTCACTTCCACAATCTACAGTAACGTCAGCTGGTGAAGAAACAACCACTGGAGCGATGTTATCATTGATCGTAATGGTCTGTGTTACAGTTGTGCTGTTACCAACATCATCTGTAGCCACCCAAGTACGTACAATAATTTGCTCATCAGTTGAACTGTCAGCTACTGTCACTTCGCTGAAATCTACTGTAAACTCATTACAGTTGTCAGTGAATACTGGTGGAATAATCGCAGGAATATCACTACCGCAATCTACCGTTACATCAGCTGGCTGAGACACAACAACTGGATCAGTTGTATCCAAAACAGTGATTACTTGTGTAGCTGTAGTTTGGTTGCCAGCAGCATCCGTAGCTACCCAAGTACGGTGAATTATTTGCCAATCTGTAGAGAATTCGTCAACAAGCGTTTCGCTGAAATCAACAAATACTTCATCACAGTTGTCTGCGATATCAGGATGTACAACCGCAGGAATATCACTTGCACACTGAACAGTGATGTCCTGTGGTACATTGGTGATAGTTGGGTTGATGTTATCATTGATCGTAATGGTTTGAGTTACAGTTGTGCTGTTACCAGCAGCATCTGTAGCTACCCAAGTACGAAGCAATACTTGCTCGTCAGTTGAGCTATCAGTTACGATAACTTCGCTGAAATCAACAGTAAATTCGTCACAGTTGTCAGTGAAAGTAGGAGCTGCAACCGCTGGGATGTCGCTTCCACAATCTACTGTTACATCAGATGGTACGTTGCTCGCAACTGGAGCTATGTTATCATTGATCGTAATGGTTTGAGTTACAGTTGTGCTGTTGCCAGCAGCATCTGTAGCTACCCAAGTACGAAGCAATACTTGCTCGTCAGTTGAGCTGTCAGTTACGATAACTTCACTGAAGTCAACAGTGAACTCAGAGCAATTGTCTACAAATGTAGGAGCAGCTACCGCTGGAATATCGCTTCCGCAATCAACTGTTACATCTGAAGGTACATTGCTCGCAACTGGAGCGATATTATCATTGATAGTAATAGTTTGAGTTGCAGAATTGGTGTTACCAGATGGATCGATAACATTCCAAGTACGTAGCAAGATTTGCTCATCAGTTGAGCTGTCAGTTACGATAACTTCGCTGAAATCAACAATTGCCAAACAGTTGTCATTGATGTTTGGATAGACAACTGCAGGAATGTCAGAACCACAATCAACCGTCATATCCGCTGGGATATTAGTAATTGTTGGATTCTCAACATCGCTGATTTCGATCTGAATAGTACAAGATGCTTTGTTTCCTTGAGCATCGATAGCCGTCCAAATCACGTCAGTAATACCAACAGGGAATGTAGCACCTGCCAAAGTAGTACTGCTTACAGCGTGATTAGCGTTGACTGTATAATCATGGTACAATGTATCAACGCCACAGTTGTCAGTAGCAGTTACATCATAACCAATACCAGGCATTGTGAAGCTGCAAAGACCTGCGTCATTAACGTTAGTCCTTAGCGTAGGATCACAAGATAGAACTGGCATTTCAGCATCAACAACAGTTACCAAGAATTGGCACTTATCAGTATTAGCTAACAAATAAGGAGTCTGAGTTTCATATCCTTCAAAAGCAACTACAGTAGTTCCTACAGGGAATACACCGCCGCTTGGGATGTTGCTGTTGTAAAGGATAGTCAGTTGTCCCCTTACTTCACCACCAGGGTTAGTAGTAGTATGGATATTGACGTAAGCATTTCCAGCAAGGATTTCAGCCAATACGTTATTGGCAACCATTGTTGGGTGCATACCTTCAATCTTAGCAGTCCAGTTGACAGAAGTACCGCCAATTGGGAAAGTAGATTCAGCAACCAGGTTGAAGATAACTGGTCCGTTAGCACCAGGAGCTCCAGCATGGATATGAGCCGCTGTAATTGTTCCGGTCAAACCAGAAACATTTACGGATAAGTTCAAATTGCCGTTCACGATTCCGATGTCACCGCTTACAGTTCCAACTCCGGCAGAACCGCTTGCAGGAACTTCTTGAGTACCGTTAACAGGACCACCAAAAAGGGCAGTCTGCTCGGCTACAGCCATACAGTTGTCAGAAACAGTAGCAGCATAGTTTACAACTGCACTACATACACCTGGATCTGTTTCAACATAGATGTTACCAGGGCACTCAACGTCTGGAGCTTCGTAATCCTTGATAGCAACATTTGCATGACAAGTATCTACGTTACCAGCGAGGTCAACAACCCTCATAACGATCACACGGGTACTGTTTACATCATCACAAGTTGTACCTTCTTGAGCTTTCCAATCCGAAGGATCGGTAGGATCTGGAAGGCTTGACAACCAAGCAACTTTGTATTCCTCAGTACCAATGCAATTGTCCCAGCTACCAGCATCAACCATAGCAGCAGTAACGAATGCGTTACCAGCAGGGATGGTTGAACCAAGGCCAGCCAAAACAACTGTGATTTGATCTTGGCAAAGTGCGTGAGGCACTTCTGTATCATTAACAGTAATAGTGAAAGCACACTCAACTGGGCCGTTTCCATCTTCATCAGTGTAGTGCCACCTTACAGTAGTTACACCAACAGGGAAGACATTTCCAGTTGGAAGTCCTTCAACAATGTATCCTTCTAAACCAGCACCATCGCACTCATCAGCGAACAATGGAGTAGCATAAGTAATCAATGCTCCGCAAATGTTTGGATCATTGTTAACTACCTGGCTTGGAGGACAGAAAGTATTTGTTGGTCCATCATTTTCAATAGTAACGACTCCTTGATCAGTAGCCATACAGTTACCATTTGGTGGATTGAAACCAACAGTATATTGGATAGTATAGGTGAAATCACCAATATTCAATGCAGGTTGAGCAAATGAAAGCACGTCACCTATTACAGTTGCAGCAGGTGCATTAGCTGACTGACCAACCAAAGCGAATGTGCCATAAGTATCAGTGGTAGCACCGTACATTTGGCTCAAATCGATCTGCGTATTGGCATCCATACAGTGTGCGATGTCATTGATAGTAGCATCAACATCATCGTAAACACGGATCGTGTGACACTCAGTGGCATCACAACCAGCACCGTTTCCAACAGTGTAGCAAACGCTAACCTCTACCCAATCTTGACCAGCAGGAATAACAACTACAGCAGGATTGAAACGGTAGTTAGGATGTGCTGGATCTAATTCAACACCTTCGCCAGTGAAAACACCATCAGGGTTTCCAGTAACCAAAGCATCAAGATCAATGGCAGCTCCGCTAATACACTGAGGAGCAGGTAAAGTCCATGCAGCAATAACTTCCACATTTGTTTCGTGGATAGTCAAAGTATGACAAGTAGTCTTAGCACAAACATCATCCAATGCTGGCATACCACCACACACAGGGTAATCCATCCTTTCCTGCAAGCAGATTTGGAATGTACCTGCACCTACAACATCAAGTGTTGGTTGCTGTACTGTTGGATCACTGAAAACTGGTGCATTGAGAGCTGGAGTAGCAGTCCAGAGATACTCAATAGTTCCACCTGTTCCATGAGTTGTACCGTTATAAACCGTTGGAAGAGTAATTGAATTTGCAATACCGTCCCAACATACTTCCTCAGCCAAATCAAAGGATGGCTCAGGCTCTTCTGTAAACCTTAAAGTAAGGTTACTTTGAGCGAAGCAAGTAGATGGAGCTACAGCACCAGGTGCAGTTGTTACAGTATAAGTCAACTGAACACAATCACCGATTTGGAATACTAATTCTTCGTTAAGAACTGTAGCAAGTCCAGAAGTACTGGCAACTACTTGCCAAATTCCACCTTCAGTTGTAACACCTGGAACATACATTGTCCTAAGATCCCATGTATGGTTACCTTGGATGTTTAATGGTTCGATACAGCTTAAAGTAGTTTCAGTAAATGCCAATGTAGCATTAGCATTTTCGTGGACGATGATGTCTTCGCAGTAAGTCTGCGCACAATCAGCATCACCAGTTTGCACACAGATAGTATAAGTACCTGCTTGGCTTGGCGTGTAAACGCCAGTGATACCATTGTCAACAACATCACCAGTCAATCCTCCGTACCAAACAACTTCACTGTTTTCGTCCAAAGAAGGATGTGGGTTAGCCAATGCCAATGGAATACCTCCATTTGCTTGTACATCACCTAAACAAACTTCATTCGGAATAGTGAAAGTTGGATCACCAGCTGCACGCACGATGATTTGTGTAGTCACAAATACTGGCGTACAAATACCTGATGGGTCGATCAATGACCAAATGATCTGGTGAACACCTTCACCAGCAGCAGCTGGATCAAAGGTAGCGAAAGCACCAGTACCAAGGTCAGTTACACCAGGACCGGCGAAAACACCAAGAGTTGGGAAACCAGCAATTGGTGGGGCTGGTGGGCCTGGTAGGAATCCCCAGCAAGTGCTGAATGTACCAGAGTAGAACAAGTTCACTGGTCCATCAGTCACACAAAGTGGTCCTGGATCGTTGATAGCACCAACGTCAGGTTTTTGTGAGATAGAAATGGTCACTTCATCAAAGTTCGGATTGCAATCATCTGCAAATTGATAACGAACTGTGATGGTTCCGCAACCACCATTGTATTCAAAGCCTGAACCGAGGTTCTGACCAAATACACTTCCCGTAATACTAGTTACTGAAAACTGTCCAGCAGGGTTAGCATTAGCAGTCAGCAAGCTATAGTAATCAATAACATCATCTGGAGACATGCAAAGGTTGAAGTCACCAGTCAACGCTACATCAGCAACTGAATAATCAGGAGCTACTGTAATGTCGTGGCACTGAGTTGCTTCGCAACCAGGTGCACCAACAGTTACACAAATATTGTGTACACCAATACCAGCAGCAGCTGGGTTGAAGGTAGCAGCCAAGCCGTTGAAAGAACCAAAAGGAGCCATACCGTTGCCAGAAACACCTTCTCCAGTCCAAGTAACATTGGCTGGGATCAGGTTATTGACACCTTGAGCATTAAGGTTACTGTTCAACGCTAAATTCACAGGAGCTGCAGTTTGGCAAACAGGACCAGCAGGAGCTGTCCATGCTGGATTTCCAGAAGCACAAACTGTTACATACTGAGAAACAGTGTAAGGAGAATTTGCGCATGCATTGTCATTAGTAACAGTCATAGTTACCAATACATCAACGCACTCACCAAACAATGGACCTGCATCAGGATCGAAAGCAGGTACATCAGCAGTAGCTGGATTCAAATCGTCATCAACTAAGATGATGAAACCAGCAGGGCTTGAAGTAAATGCTGTAGTCGCACCAGTTGGCACGTTAGTAATATTCAAAGGCAACGTGTTATCCAATGCTGGATTCAACGGAGCCACTGGATTACCATCATTGTAATCTTGGCAAACATTACCTGGCAAAGCGAACTCACCATAAGGCTTCTGATCAATAGTAAGTGTAATTTGATCAGATTCAATATCGCCATCACAATCAGTTACAGTGTAGCTCAAAGTAACTGTTCCGTCACCACCAAGGTATTGAGCGCCACCACCTGGCAACAAGTCAACCAAGTTATTTGCATCTGCAACTTCAGCCCAAGTACCACCAGAGATAGAACCAGGCATCAATAAGCCGTTCAAATCAAATGTTTCGTTCATTACTAAACAAACACTGAAATCAGGCACTAATGCAGCAGAAGCAGGAGTCAAGTTTGGATTAACACCAATATTGATACAGTAGTTAGATTGGCAAGCACCAACTCCAACTTCCGCACAAATAGTGTAAACACCTGCAGCCGCACTGGCAATGATATCTAATGTACCAGAAGCGTCCGCATTATCAGTAATGATTACGTTTACGCCATCACCACCGTACCAGTTAACCCTTTCATCATCCGTTGGAGCAGGTGCAGGAGCACATGCTGGCCAAGCAGATAGAACGGTTTCCAAGTTCAGCACCTCAGTGATCGCTGCAGTTGGGCAGTAAACGCTATTTACTGTACCAAATGTTGGATTGTCAGCAGGAGCTACGAAGAGCTCTACTTCCATGGCCTGATAGCAACCAGGCTCATTAGTTCCAATGCTTGGATTATCTTGGAAAGTATAAGAGATAACATAGCAACCAGGACCCGCAGCAGCAGGATTGATCGTTGCAGTACCATTACCGTTGTCGGTCAAGAAACCGGCAGGAAGAGCAGCGTAAGAATATGGAGGTGCAACACCACCATTGAAAGTTGCATCACCATTGAAAGTTCCGATTCCAGTTACAACTGGAGTTCCTTGAACAGTAAATGGCGCTTCGTCTGCACAAACTGTGGCAGGCATATCAATAATATCTACATCAGGGTAGAAACATGTATTGCCAATAGACAAAGTAGTGTTACCTGGTTCAATCGTTACTGGGTCACCATCTGTATCAGCATTTGGGCCTTGAGCCGTAATGCTGTAACCTTCGTGGTCAACGTGAGTCAACAACAAGAAGTAGGAACCTGCAGGAGCTACTAAATCGATAGCACCATTGTTGTAAACAGATTGTCCAACAGGGAACATTACTGGGTCAACATATTGTAACAACTGACCTGGCACCAATACTGCACCATTAGGACCTGGTACCATATTGTCCATTGCTGGATTTGCAGAATAAGCACCAGCAAAGTTGGTAGCAGCAAAAACAAGTCCGTTAGGCAATGCAGCACCGCCTGGGCCAATAATAGTTACCATTTCTACAAATGTTCCATTATCAGCATTTACATCAGCATCATCCAAGCAAATACATGGATCGTTAATTTTAAATTCGTAATCACAAGTACCTGGCACAAATACATCAACTGTACCTGTTTCAGTACAACCAGTTACTGCATCTGTAGCGGTATAAGTTAAAGTAAATGTATAGTCAATTCCTACCAAGCTACCAGTGAAAGTAGCTTTTGGATTTTCAAGCGTAGGATCGTCGAATGTTACACCAGCTGGACCCAGAGGGTTTGGAGCTGCTGACCATGAATGAGTATACATTCCAGAACCACCTGTAGGCATACCTTGCACTGTCATCATCGTTCCAGAACAAGCAGAACTTTGAGGTGCAGTTGGAGCTACAGCCAAAGTAGTTGGAGGAACTGTGAAATCAGCCATGCACATTTGTACATCTGGGCATGGAGCCATGCTAGTTGCAGTAAATGTTACAGTTACTGTACCACCAGTACATACATCTGGTGCAGCACCAGCATTGTTGGTAACAGTAGTTCCGCAACCACCAGAAGCAGTTGCAGTAGCCAACCAAGCAGCAAAAGCCGCATCAACAGCAGCTTGTGTTTGGCAAGATATTTCTGTTTGGTCCATTGGACAAGTAACCATAACTGCAGGGGCTGCTGTCACTGTGAAATCAGCACTGCACATTACAGGCATTTCACAGTCGCTAGTTACCGTCCAAGTGACAGTAGTTGTTCCGCCACATGCTGGTGGAGCTCCCATGTTGTCATTAGACACCATTGGGTTACATCCGCCACTTGTGGAGAAAGTAGCCAACCAAGCAGTGAAGGCCGCATCGATCGCAGCTTGATCTTGGCAAGCTGCCTCGGTAGCATTCATTGGGCAAGTCACCATTACTGGAGGGGCAGCTGTCACTGTGAAATCAGCGCTGCACATTACAGGCATTTCACAGTCGCTGGTTACCGTCCAAGTGACAGTGGTGGTTCCGCCGATGCACGCGTCTGGAGCTCCAGTGTTGTCATTTGACACCATTGGGTTACATCCGCCACTTGTAGAAAAAGTAGCCAACCACGCTGTAAAAGCAGCATCAATGGCCATTTGATCTTGGCAAGCTGCCTCAGTGGCATTCATTGGACAAGTCACCATTACTGCTGGTGCATCAGTCACTGTGAAAGTAGCGGAGCAAGTTTCCATTGCGCCACAACCGTCAACACCAGTCCAAGTCACTGTAGTGGCTCCGCCACAAGCTAATGGAGCTCCGGTGTTGTCATTAGTAACCATTTCGTTACATCCGCCAGTGTAGGAGAAAGTAGCCAACCACGCTGTAAAAGCAGCATCAATGGCCATTTGATCTTGGCATGCCACTTCTGTTTGATCCATTGGACAAGTCAATGCCAATGGTTGACTGATAGCGTAAGGAACATCTGCCGTATTGATGAAATACGCATTATTAGTATTTACATCAATGATGGAACCGATCTCAACATCCCCAGGCACCATAGCATTGGCTACAGGGCCAAACGAAAGAGTGATTGGGCCCCCAGCT
Organism: Saprospiraceae bacterium; assembly: GCA_041392505.1. GTDB lineage: Bacteria > Bacteroidota > Bacteroidia > Chitinophagales > Saprospiraceae > UBA6168. Next base: position 90,683 of record JAWKLX010000013.1, read on the forward strand.
AGATCAGCAGGGACATTCAGCACAGTCAATCCGATCTCGTTTGGTGGAGGATCGGAAGTGTAAAAAATCTCTACATTGAAAGGACCAGGCAATAATGGGTCAGTCCCATCAGGCCAGTCATCAAATGTAACTTCAAAGGTCACGTTGCCCATTCCATCGTCGCAGGCGCAGACATTCGATATTTCCGCAACACCGTCGCCTGGAATCAAGAACGAGAAAGACGACAAAGCCGCCCCCTCGTTGGCATTCATGACCTTAACCGCTTTCTTGAACATCTTTTCGAAGAAACCACCTTCAGCAGAAGCTGTGTTCGACGAAAAGAGCACTAGAGAAAGCATGAGAAGAGATAGCACGTATGCTTTCCCCTTCCCGAATTCCAAGAAGCTGAAATTCCCCGTTCGGGTTTTTTCTCTTGTAAAACTCGTTAATTTCATAAGATTACAATTTGTTTAAAAAGTTTAAAACATAGGTTTTCAAGATAATAAAATCACTACACAGATATTTTTTTACGCCCACAAAAGGGGGCTGCTTGGACATGGCAAACATTAACAATGAAAATAGGAGGACTGGCCTGAAAATAGGGATGCCCCGGAACGCAACAAAATGCGCCGAGGTAAAATCAATTGAAAATCCTGCATTTAAGACGTAAAGTCCGATCATGGTTTAACTGTTTGCTTTAAACACCATTTGAGACCTTTAATGCTTGGGTGGTTGAGATTTTCTCCCAGACCGCCCTACACATTAGTATATTATGTACAATCGGCTTCATACCCGGCTATTTGCCTTTAGCAGGCTCGCCTGCCCAAAAATGGCAAGACCGAAGTCCAGCCAAGGGCAAAAAGCCTTTCAGCCAACCGTACATATTTAAATGACGATAGGACAGCAATCCCTTGCTTCCTTGATGGAGGCAAAAAGAATACTATCAGGTCTAAACATAATTTCAAAAACCTTTATAGTCCTTAAAATACGTCCTGTTAAACTTGAAAATCGGTAGTGGGAATAATGAAAAAGGAATGACAAAACAGAGAAAATCAATGAAATGATCTCTGAAAATGAAAGAACTTAAAATATAGGGAAAAATTAGGGGAAAGATGAGTTTTAAGAACAACTCCCCTTTGTGAAGAAAGTGTAAGTCTTGTCATTTCCATGAGATTACTAATGTTCAACGGGACTATAAAGAAATACGATTCGTTTAAAAACAGGCGCAAGATATACAAATTCTTCAAACGCTACAACCTTACAACACTTTTTCTTGCACTAAATATGAAAAAAATATTGACTTTTTTCATATCTGTTAAAAACAGAATTCATTTATCCCTCACAATCAACGTATGTCATTTTGTAACAAAATCAACAATGCTTACGGGAATTTAAAGTTTTCTCATTTTATCGGCCTTTTTCCTACCGATTTCGTATGCTCAAAATATGTTTCATAGAACGTTCATAACCTACTCTCGGCATTTCAAAAATCCCGCCAAGCAATTGGTTTTATTAGAAAAAAATAGATAACATAAAAAAATATTTATTAATAAGGACAAAATACCTTTCCTTCATCTTCTCTTATGTTATCGATGTTTGATATCTACCTAATTCAATCTTTTTTACTTCAGTGATTCCCTTAACAACATCGTTATGTTTTATTTGCACGAAGAGCATTTTATAAAAAGAAGAGATTACTCTACTGTAATGGGTTTTCATTATTTTGCCTTTCATTCTTTATTTGTCAACTACATACCTATGTATGAAGTAGATTTAACCCTAAGCCACTGTAAATAAGTCAAAAATGGGATTAATCAAACATCTTAGCGCTGTAGAAAAAGCCCGCTATGCTCGTCATATAGCCATTCCCGAATTCGGTCTGGAGGGACAACAAAAATTAAAAGAATCCAAAGTCCTTGTAGTTGGTTCAGGAGGCTTAGGCAGTCCAGTATTACTGTATTTGGCCGCAGCAGGGGTTGGACATATAGGTATCGTGGATTTTGACGTAGTAGATGAAAGCAATTTGCAACGACAGGTTCTATTCAATGTAAACGACATTGGTAAATCAAAGGCATTCACTGCCAAAGAAAAGCTGAAAGCCCTAAATCCACATATTCAGGTCACCGTCCATGAAACCCGTCTGGAGCAAAAAAATGCGCAGCAACTAATCGGGCAATACGACGTCGTGGCGGATGGGACCGACAACTTTCCAACTCGTTATTTGGTAAACGATGCCTGCGTACTGGAAGGCAGGCCAAACGTCTATGCTTCCATATTTCAATTTGAAGGACAGGTTTCGGTATTCAATTATCTCCATGAGGACGGAACCAGAGGCCCTAACTACCGGGATATGTTCCCTGAACCACCGCCACCAGGACTTGTGCCCAGTTGTGCAGAAGGTGGTGTTTTAGGCGTTTTACCTGGAATAATAGGTTCTATGCAGGCCAATGAAGTGATCAAGGTCGTCACAGGTGTTGGTGAACCACTTGTTGGCAGATTATTCCTTTTTGATGCGGCCAGTTTTACAACCCGCATTTTGAAAGTTCGTAAAAATCCGAACACGAAAATAGATGCATTGATAAATTATGATGAGTTCTGCGGAATATTGCCAGATAAAGAATTAAAAAAGATCAAAGAAGTAACAGTGCAGGAACTCAACAATCTATTAAAAAGCAATGCTGATTTCCAATTAATTGATGTCCGTGAACCTTATGAATATGAAATCGCCAACCTCAATGGAGAGCTTATCCCTTTAGCCACAATATCTTCTTTTGCAAACAAAATTTCACGGGATAAAAGGGTAATTGTCCATTGCCGCAGTGGTGTCCGTAGTGCCAATGCGATCCGTGAATTGGAAAACCAATTTGGGTTCGATAACTTATTCAATTTACATGGCGGCATTTTAGCATGGTCAAGAGAGATTGACAGTTCCGTCCTTATTTATTAAGTTTTGCTAAATGGTTAATAAATAAAATATAGCCATTCAATAACATTAACACCTTGATATAATTTCAGGTAATTAAGAACACTTTAAATAAAATCAATTTAATTCATTGTTACTTTTTTCCATTCAAAATACTTATTTAATCATAATGAATATCACCTATCATCAACAATGAAAAAACAGCTCTAATAAATTATATTTTTTTTACAAAAAAAAATTAATAATAACTATATTAAACCATAGTCACGATTTTATTGAATTTAAGGTTTCCCAAGCATCAATTTCCTTATTAAATAGTATCCAGAAAAAATCGAAAAAAATAAATTCAACCAAAAAAACACCCATTCTTCTTCCATTAAACTATAGGCAACTATCAACAAACTTCCTACCGTTAAAGCAACATCTCTACGTAGCGTATTATTTTCAAAAACATACCCTAAACCCACTGTTATTAGGCCTGTTATAAAAATGAGGACGTGCATTTTATCGAATAAAAGCAAAGCCCAACCTGTTAAAAAAACGCCTGAAATCCCCACACTGATGGCTTTCCATTTATCCTTAAAATTAAGCATCATCAGAATAGTCGCAATAAATATTAGTATTTCCAAAAGCACAAAATAAACCACCCCATTCTGCAAATATTGCAACAGAGCATACCCCAGCATAATTAAATTCCCAATTAAAAACATCCAGTTTTTAATTGAGTCTCTTGGATTATTTATTGACTTTTTTTCTGGCCAAGCGGCTCCAATCACCAACAATAGTGAGCCTGCTATACCTACAAATAAATTATCTACCATACATTTTTTTTATTACAAAAAAAATTAAATAGCTACGCCTTCTTTTATTTAAATTAATTTATTTTGTTCATGAATTAATTTAAATATTTATTGTGTTTTTTATATAAACTTACTTATGACATTATGCTATTTAATCCACCCTTATGCCCATTTAATCTTCCTAAAATAAATCAGATTCAAAAATAGATGTTTCCTATCAAACTTCTATCTTTAGGCCGATTGGAATAAAAGGTAAATCAATTCACCAATTTATAATAATAAATGGAACCTGTCTTTACGAATGATGCTGTTGTCTTTGGATTTCTTGCACTTGTGCTGGGAGCAATTTTTTATACATCCAAACTCTCAGCATGGCAAAAATTTTACACATTCATGCCAACGGTGGTATTGTGCTATTTCTTACCAGCTTTTTTGTATTGGCCACTAGGATGGATCGCTCCGGAGTGGTTTGACAATGGCTTGCTAACCATGCTCGCTGAAAAAGGTTTGACTCTGCCAGACGGAATGTCATTTAACCAAATAAAAGAATGGCTTCTTCAAAATGGTATTGCCAAAAATGAGTTCAGTCAATTCGAAAGACATAGCAACCTCTATTTTGTAGCTTCCCGCTACCTGCTGCCAGCCAGTTTGTTACTACTGTGTATAAGTATCGATTTGAAAGGGATCATGCGGTTAGGCAGTAAAGCGTTGATTATGTTTTTTACAGCTACGATCGGCATCATCATTGGCGGCCCAATTGCGTTATTGGTAATTTCTTATGTTGCACCGACGGGTTTTATACCTGCCACTCCGGATGAGATCTGGCGGGGGCTTTCTACCATCGCTGGCAGTTGGATCGGTGGAGGGGCCAACCAAGCTGCGATGAAAGAGATTTTTGAAGTAAAAGACTCCCTTTTTGGCACCATGGTAATCGTGGATGTTTTGGTCGCCAACATCTGGATGGCTTTCTTGCTCTATGGAGCAGGAATTTCAGACAAGCTGGATTCAATACTCAAAGCCGACAATTCAGCCATCACCGAACTAAAAGAAAAAATAGCCGCCTACCGAGCCAGTATTGAAAAGGTATCGACGACCCGCCACATGTTCATGATCTTAGCGGTTGCTTTTTTTGGTGTAGCGTTGTCCCATATCGTAGCTGATGCTGTTGTCCCTTGGTTGAAAAGCTACGAAGAGGCGTTGATCGCTGCACGCATGAATTCCTTGTTGAGTGGCTTCTTTTGGATAGTTGTCGTATCTACTACGATTGGTTTAGTGCTCTCTTTTACAAAAGTGAAACGACTCGAAGGCGTTGGGGCATCCAATTGGGGCAGCCTTTTTATTTACGTGCTGGTGACTACGATCGGCATGCACATGAATGTCGGAGAAATATTCCAAAACATCGGTTTATTTGCCATCGGTATCGTTTGGATGTTGGTGCACGTAAGCCTTTTACTTTTGGTGGCCAAAATCATCAAAGCACCATTTTTCTTTGTAGCAGTAGGTAGCCAAGCTAACATTGGTGGTGCTGCTTCCGCCCCTATTGTAGCTTCTGCTTTTAGCCCATCATTAGCCCCGGTAGGAGTGTTAATGGCCGTTTTAGGCTATGCACTTGGTACATACGGCGCCCTTATTTGTGCTTTTTTAATGCGAGGGGTGGCAGGAGGATGATGTTGCCTAAAGGATCAATTTAAAAATGCCCGACACTTTAGCATGCCGGGCATTTTTAAATTGGCCCCTATTTTTGCTCTACTTTATTATCCCTCCTCTTCATCCATATCACCATCATCGCCATAGACTGGGGCATAGTCACTTTTCTTTTTCTCTTTTTTCTTGTTGCTCCCTTTTTCATGGCCTTCGGGCATTATGCCTAATTGCAACATGGCTTTTTCAGAAGCTGTCTGCTCTGCACTTTTTTTATTGAAATCATCTGCAGTCGCAATTTTATTTCCGTCCACCATCACTGCCACCTTAAAACGGTCTCTTTTCTCGAATTTATACCGAGCAACCAGCTTATAAGAAACGGTTTGCCCGTTTTTCTGGCACCATTCCAAAAGCTGGCTTTTATAGTTATCATCATAACTTTCCAACTCGTGTATATTGACATAGTTGCGGAGCATTTTACCCACCACAAAACGGGTCGTCCCATCATACCCCCTTTCTATGTAAACAGCACCTACCAATGCTTCTACGGCATTACCCAACATAGAGCGACTAAGACGGGTTTGGCTGTATTCCTGAAGAAGGACATCCAAACCCATTTTATCACCGATGCTATTAAGGGTACTGCGCTTCACTATTTTAGACCTCATTTTTGTGAGGAAACCCTCGTTCGCATTTGGATATTTTTTAAACAAATATTCAGCGACAATGGTACCCAGAACTGCATCGCCCAAATACTCCAAACGTTCGTTGTTTTGCATTGCGTAGGCTTTGTCCGATGGGTTGGACTTGTGGGAAAAAGCCAATTTAAAGATGGATAGGTTGGCAGGTGTGAAGCCAATGAGCGGCCTCAACTTTTCAGCAAATTCTTTTTCCGAACTGAAGAAACGGTTGTAAATGCGTAAAAAAGACTTTAGCAAAAGATTTAAAGTTTGTTGGCTGCAACAAGCGCATATAGGTATACACCCGATACAAAGCCCGGTTTTGACAGACTTGCCCGTTTATCACATATTACAAAACAGGCATAAAAAACCAATCACAAGGCCAGATAAAAAGCTGAAAACCAACAAGAAATGAAATATTCCAAAACTATTGACAGGAGTAAAAAACCTTTTGCGGGTTATAGGTCAGGTTTTATCGAAAGGATTGGGGCAACCCGTAACTCGCATTTGCAAAGATTAAATTACCTTATTTCAATTGTTCCGAGCTTCTTTCAGCCTTGTCGGTTAATCATCCAAGCAGAAATCATAAAAATAAATCATAACTACTCGTGCTAACACACTCCAACCTCTGCTTACTATCTATATTATCCCTCGAATTTTTTAATAATTACCGATGCATTGTGTCCACCAAACCCAAAAGTATTACTCAAAATGGCTTTCACCTCCCGCTCCTGAGCTGTATTGAAAGTCAAATTCAGGCGGCCATCCAAATCTGGGTCATCAGTAAAATGATTAATCGTTGGGGGTACAAAATTATTATTTATCGCTAAGATACCAGCTATCGCCTCAATCGCTCCAGCAGCGCCCAATAGATGCCCGGTCATACTCTTGGTAGAACTTATGTTCAAATTGTAGGCCGCTTCTCCAAACACCTTTTGTATCGCCTTAACTTCTGCTATGTCACCTAAAGGAGTAGATGTACCATGGACGTTGATATAGTCGATATCAGTAGCATTCATCTTGGCATCTTCCAAAGCCAATTTCATGACGTTAGCTGCACCTAATCCTTCTGGATGAGGAGCGGTGATGTGATAGGCGTCAGCTGTCGCAGCCGCACCGACTACCTCTCCATAAATGGTAGCCCCTCTTTTCTTCGCATGTTCCAATTCTTCTAAAACCAACGTCCCGGAGCCTTCCCCCAAAACAAATCCATCGCGATCCAAGTCAAAGGGACGGGAAGCGGTTGCGGGGTCGTCGTTGCGGGAGGAAAGCGCTTTCATGGCACTGAAGCCACCAATCGCAATTTTAGTGACCACTGCCTCTGATCCACCTGCTACTATAATATCATTCCTACCCCAGCGGATATAATCAAAAGCATTCATGATGGAGTGGGTAGAAGAAGAACAAGCCGAAACGGTTGCATAATTGATGCCCCTAAATCCATATTTCATGGAAATATGACCAGGTGCAATATCGCAGATCATTTTGGGGATAAGGAAAGGGTTGTACCTCGGAGTACCGTCGCCGTGCGCGAAATCCTCAATTTCTTTTTCAAGGGTTATCATGCCACCAATGCCAGAAGAATAGATGACGCCCGCCCTGTCCAAGTCTATTTTTTCAACATCAAGACCTGAACTGTTCATGGCCTCATCGGCAGTTACCAAAGCATATTGGGTAAACAAATCCAACCGCCTCAATTCCTTGCGGTCAAGATGTGCTTCCGCATCGAACCCCCTTAATTCGCAAGCAAACCGGGTTTTGAATTTGGCAGCATCAAAATGAGTGATTTCAACGGCCCCGCTCTTTCCATTCTTTAAGCCGTCCGTATATTCTTTGATATTATTACCAATGGGGGTCAGAGCACCGATGCCAGTTATGACAACCCTTCTCATATATTTAATTGAAAAAGGTAAAGCAACCTATTTTGACAAAATAGATTGCGCTACCTAATATTTTGTTAACAAACACAGGCTGATTTCTGTGATTGTTCACTTTACCGGCCTATGTATGGGAATATTCAATCTAAAGGAGAGAGAAACCAAAGGCTTTGGCGAGGATTTTTCCCACTTAAGCCTTTGGCTTCCAGTTCATTTAATACCGTGTATCAATGGCAAGGTCACTTGGCATGTTCTGTCAAATATGAAATTGCGTCGCCTACGGTTGCGATTTTTTCAGCATCTTCATCAGGAATGGATATGTTGAAAGCCTTCTCCAATTCCATGATCAGTTCAACGGTATCAAGGGAGTCAGCGCCGAGGTCGTTGGTGAAGCTGGCGTTTTCTGTGACTTCAGAGTCTTCTACCCCAAGTTTATCAACAATAATTGATACCACTTTTGATTTAATATCAGACATACTAAATATGCTTTAAAGGTTTTAAAAAAAATTTTTGCAAAGAAAGACAAACTCCCCCGTTTCAAAAAATATTTATGGTCATTTTGAATCAAAACAAGTTGACCTTCCCGAACAAAGGGAGCAAATTATAGATTTATTCCATAGTGGTAGTTGACTTTTTAACAGAGAAATGTACTTTTGGGTAACAAATCTAATTGTAAATTTGACACTTAGCTTAAAAACCAACTTATCTTCTTTAAAATCAAGTTGTTAAAAATTTCAATACTTTAAAATTCATCACTATGCCTGCCACAAAAATTAACGAAATCCAACATAAAAATACCAAGATCGTGGCCACTGTAGGCCCCGCCAGCAGATCGTATGAATCACTGCTCAGCCTCATCCAAGCAGGGGTAGATATTTTTCGCCTAAACTTTTCGCATGGCTCACATCAAGACCATCTTGAAGTCATCCAGCATATTACGTACATCAATGAGAAGTACAACATGCATGTTGGCATCCTCGCTGACCTGCAAGGCCCTAAACTTCGCGTTGGAAAGATCAAAGATGAAATGTTGATGCTGGAGCAAGGTGACGTGATCAATTTTGTCAATGAGAAATGCTTGGGCACTAAAGAGGCCATTTACATGAGTTATCAAAAGTTGGCCAAAGACGTAAAACCAGGCGAAGTCATCTTGGTCGACGATGGAAAAATACAGCTTAAAGTACTGGAAACCAATAAAGTAAATAAAGTAACACTGGAAGTTTTACACGGTGGGCCGCTTACTGCAAACAAAGGCGTCAACCTCCCTAACACTAAAATTTCCCTTCCATCCCTTACGGAAAAAGACCTTCAAGACCTCGATTTTATCCTGACCCAACCTGTCAATTGGATCGCCCTTTCTTTTGTGCGGACGCCTAAAGACATGAAAGACCTCAGAACCCTGATTGAAGCCAAAGGCCACCCTGCCAAGACCATTGCCAAAATCGAAAAACCGGAAGCGGTAGAAAAAATTGATAAAATCATCAAAAACTCCAACGGTATCATGATTGCCAGAGGCGACCTCGGTATCGAAATGCCCATTGAAGAGCTTCCTGTGATCCAAAAAAGTATCATTAAAAAATGCATCCAAAGAGCCCGCCCCGTCATCGTTGCAACGCAAATGATGGAGTCGATGATTAAAAACCCCACCCCTACCCGGCCAGAAGTGACCGATGTAGCCAATGCCGTTCTGGATGGGGCTGATGCAGTCATGCTAAGCGGGGAAACCGCCGTAGGCGACCACCCAGAGCTTGTCATCAAAACCATGGAGAAAATCATCTCCGCCGTTGAAAACAACGAGGCCTACTCCGTCGACTCGCCCATGCCTGCCCCCAAGGCCAGTACTTTCCTCAGCGATGTGGTCTGCCTTAACGCCGTCAATGTGGCCAAACAGATCAATGCCAAAGCCCTCACCGGCATGACTGTTTCGGGATATACCGCATTCAAACTGTCGAGCTGTCGGCCGAAAAGAAAAATCTATATTTTCTCCGAACACGTCCACATGCTGGCAACCCTCAACCTAGTCTGGGGCGTGCAATGCTTTTATTACGACAAATACGAATCAACAGACGAGACAATCCACGATTTGGTCCAGATCCTGAAAAATGCGGGAAAAGTGGTATCCAGCGACCTCGTCGTCAATTTGATGGCCATGCCGATCAAGAGCCGCTTTATGACCAATACCTTGAAGGTGACGCAGGTCGAGTAAAATAACTTGAACTAATGAATAACAATGGCCCGGTAGGTTTGGCGGCAAACCTCCACCGCTGCAAAAAAAAGTGCCTTCCTCAACAGGAAGGCACTTTTTTTAGGCGATGAAATTTTAGGTTTATCTAACCAATTGCTCACCAACTATTCACTCAGCTCTCGTCACTCAGGTCTAAAACCTCTTATTTCTTAAACGCCTCATAATCCATTTCCACCTTAATCGAAACCTCTTTGGCAATATTGTCTTTAACCACGCCCGGCACTTCGATCCCATAATCCGCAATGGCAATCATAAAATTTGACGTCGCCTTGATCTTACCATCCTTGACGATGTAAGTGCCTGTGGCTTCTTTCGGTTGCGTCACCCCGTGGATCGTCAGTTCGCCCTTAATGTTGGCCGTATATTCCCCATCTTTTTTGAAATTCACGGCATCCATATTGGTAATTCCTCCTTTAAATAAGGCTTTTGGATATTTGCTGCTCTCCATGTAATTTTCATTGAAATGCTCCTGCATCAGGGATTTGGGGAATTGAAACCCTTTGATCAGCACCGCAAATTCCATCTTGCCCGATTCGGAATCTAAAACAGAGGTAGCGCTGCTATTTTTGGCTTCGATCTTTTCCAGAGGAGTGTCTGAGTAAAAAGAAATGTTACCATTGCGGGTAAAGTATTTTTGGGCATTGGCACTGCCAAGCAGGAAGGCTAAGAAAGTTAGACTAAAAAGGATTTTTTTCATAACTAAGATTTTGTTTTTAAAATGGTTTTATGATTGATCAAATTTTACAGATGAAGGAGATGAGCAAGTTGAAATTGCCACAAACACCCCGATGTTTAAAAGGCTATTTTTTTAAATAAATGACTAACCTAATCTTCTACAGTTCCACACACCTCACCAAAACCACGTCCATCAACATCCCCGTGCAGATTCCTTTAAACGTTACTTCCTCGCCGACTGGAAATTCCGTCCGTTTGTGGTCGGTCAGGTTATCCAGTTCACAAATGACCCCAAACATCATCCCTCCCCCATCCAGGGTGACACCAATATTGCCGTCTTCCCCTTCTTTCACCTCTACCACTTTTCCCTTCACTTCGATCATTTTATCCAAATATTGGGCATTGGCAGCGGCCTCGTCCGTTTCGTAGGCAGCAAACAATTCTGCGGCATTAATGGATACATCGGCCTTTGCTGATTTAATATCTTGGTGCGGTTTGTTGTACATCATAACGCCAATACCGATACCGATAACCGCCAAAATGCCAACGAGGAGTGTTATTTTTTTCATAAAAAGATTGATTGATAATTGTTTGAATACCAAGAAGCAAAAGGCTTTTTACAAATCGGCATTCAATTTTGTTGAACTTGCAAAGGAGACAAAAGTAGTTTGTTTGAAAGTAAAAATGGGCTTGTGCCATCTTTGACCAAATTCAGCTCTTGCCCTACCAAAACCAATACAGACCAAATGGCTCTTTTGGTTGCGTGCGGGTCGCTTCTTGGTAGTTATTTTTCCAAAAGAAATAATTAGCAAGCGAAGGAGGATGCTTAGCAACTTAGCACCGAAAAACATTTCACAACTTTTCCCACCCGTACTTATTCTCCGAAAAGCACCTCTTAGACCCCGTCCAATGAGGCCAACCTGTTTTGGAATCAGATAGGAGAGGTAGGAAGGAAATTTTTGCATAGTCTGATAATTCGATAAGATTGCGATATTGCATGAAATAAAGTTTCCGCAGCAGCTTTAAAAATCATGAAATAATCTGCTTTTACCACAACCAACAGGAAAACAACAGGAACGCTGACAACACGGATGACACGGATTTCCACGGAGAAATCTGCAAAAATCCGCCCGATCCGTGTCCTCCGAGTTCTCGTTATCATCACGTTTTATCAAACACCTTTTTAAGACATCCATGCTAAAAACAATCCTCCTTCTCATCCTCGGCCTCGTCGTCCTACCTTTCGTCGCTTACACCTACGACGCACCGCTGGCCCCTGAACAAAAAGCCATGTTGCAGGACATGTTTTATCTCATGTGTGGCGTGGCGCTCACCTGTTTCATCGTCAGCGAAATTACCCGCAACGTCAGCCAAGTGGATAAACTGTGGAGCATCATGCCGATCGTTTATACATGGTATTTTGCTTATGCCGGGGGATGGGACAGCCGCATGGTGCTGATGGCCATGTTGGTGACGGTCTGGGGTGTTCGCCTGACTTTTAATTTTTGGCGGCGGGGCGGCTACCACTGGATTCCGTGGCAGGGCGAGGAGGACTATCGGTGGAGTGTGCTGCGGGACATGCCATTGCTGCGAGGCCGTTTTCGCTGGGCAATGTTCAATTTATTTTTCATCTCGTTTTACCAGCAGGGGCTGATTTTATTGTTCACTCTGCCTGCGGTCATGGCGTGGCACGGGAAGGGAACGCCACTCAATTGGTTGGATTATTTTGCAGCTGCATTGATGCTTATCTTGATCATCGTCGAAACCATCGCCGACCAACAGCAATTCGATTTCCAAACGGAAAAATACCGCCGCAAGAATGCTGGTGAAAAATTAAATGAAGAACAACAAAAAGGTTTTTGCAGCACGGGCCTGTGGGCAAAAGTGCGCCACCCGAACTATGCCGCCGAACAGGGCATTTGGCTGGCTTTTTATTTGTTCAGCGTGGCCGCCACGGGACGCTGGCTGAATGGGTCGTTGGTGGGAGGCATATTACTTTTATTATTATTTCAGGGCAGTTCTGATTTTAGTGAAAAAATATCGGCAGGAAAATATGCGGCGTATGCGGAATACCAAAAACGGGTGGGGCGATTTTTGCCGAAAATGTGGTGATGCTGTTTTTGTATCTTAAAAATTTTGACCCAAATAATCTGGCTGCTACAAGTCCGTTTTGGATATCCCTTATCCGATATTTTTTCAACCAACTCATGTTACGCAAGAAATGCCGAGCAGAATGATAACTTCTTCCAGAACGACCGTTCGGCCCGCATGAACAAACGTTGTTTTATTCCTTACGCAATGAGTTACCAAAAACACCTTTCTATGAAATCATCCAACACCAATTTCAAATTTGACATCCCCGTCCAATGCCACGAAGACTGGAACATAATGCAGGAAAAAGGCAACGGCAAGTACTGCAGCAGTTGCGAAAAAACAGTGGTTGATTTTTCCAAAATGTCCGACCGGGAAATGGCGGATTATTTCCAAAATACGGCGGGAAATGTCTGCGGGAGAATTCAAAAAAGCAGGTTGCACCACCCCGTTGCAAACGAACGCCCAAAGCGTTGGGGACATACTTTCAAAACGTTGGGGCTGCTGCTTTCCGGGCTGTTGGCCGGAGGCGATGTGAATGGGCAGGAAACCGAAAATCATAAGCAGATAAATTGCAATGCACCTCAATTTGACATTGATGATTACGGGCTCGGGTTCGTTACTATGAATTATGAAAACAGGATTTGGGGCAGGGTAAAAGACGAACAGGGCAAGCCATTGGGAGGCGTCCACATTTTACCCAAAGCACCTGTTTTGGGAACGACTACCGACCCTTTCGGGAACTTCGAGGTTACGATCCCCGCTGACCTGTCAAAACCAGTTACTCTGGAAATAACATTGGATGGCCATGAAAAATTGGAAATAACGCCGAAGGAAAACGAGCGGGGGAATTTGCAGGTAGTTTTGAAGAAAAGTGAATGATAGACAGACAAGATACTCTTTAAGTAAGGCAAGCAGGGCTTCCATAAAACCAAGATTAGCCGTCAATAGGGAAGCGGATCGGGCGGATTTTACGGATCAATACTATCCTTAAAATCTGCCCGATCCGCTTTCCCATTGTTGCTTTACTACGTCTCAATACCCAATCCCCACCACTTCTGGTTTATCCCACACAATGGCATCATTCGCATAATACAAATAAGCGGACGAAGCGGGTGCTTCAAATTCGCCCGGTATTTCCGCTTTCAGATCGAGGTGGATATTTTTTATTTCGCCGCCACCCATTTCACGGAAATAAAAAACAACATAACCATTTTTTATTTCATAAAAATCGAACAGGTTTTTCTCCTGCATTTCCTTGACCTGCCACGGCTGGATGCCCAGCCCCGCCGGGATGCCGACGATGGCGATGGGATTCGGGACAGCCTCGGCACTTTTATTTTTCAGCGTTGTTGTGAGGCGCACCGTTTCCCCCATTTTTATTGAGGACTTATTGCTTGTAATTAATTCGGTTTTTAAATCCAACAAACACGTATTATCACTCTGTGGCTGTCTGGTATGATAACTCACGGCGAGGTCATACGGCAATGCTTTTTCGCTGCCCGCAAATTTCACCTCCACTTTATTTTTACCATTGGTGAAATATTTTTCCAAACCATTAAATACAACAGGCTCATTTTGGTCCGCATTTATTTTCTGCTCGGCGGCTTTTTTCCCATTGACAAAAATGGCGACCGGCCCCACTTCCATTTCACCCAAAATATTTTCCGCATGTTTCACCAAAGCTTTCAATGCCAAAATGGTCGCCTGCGTGCTGCCAAAGCCATAATGCGTTTTGGCGGTGGCGAGGTAGTCCACGGCGGCGTTGATCGTTTTGGCAGGCGACCATTGGCCATCCTCAGCGATTTGCAAATCAGTGGCTTTCAGGAAGGCCAAAGTAGCAAGGCCAGTAGTTTCGACGGTCAGATTTTTGCCCGTCGAATGGGTCATGCTGTGCGACAAGCCATCCCAACTGCCATCGTTTTTTTGCAGGGCAGCGAGTTGGGCCAGCAGTTGGCCGGCACGGGTGTCGTTGCGGTTGAGAAGGATATTCGAAGCAAGGGCCATGATGTAGGGGTCTTGCGTCGTGTTGGCGTCTTTGACCGTTTTTTCAATCTCTTTTGGCACCTCATGCGCATAGCCCGCCTCGGTCATCGCCCACGTGATGTAGGCATCAGAGATGGGGCTTTTTTGTGTCCACGAGTGCAGTCCGGGACGGCCATTGTCCCAGCCGCCCTGCCCATCCCGACGGGTGAGCAGCCACTCAGCGGTGCGATCAATGAGCGCTTGTTCGACGGGGTAAACGGCTTTCATGTCCACAAATTCCATGAGGCCATAAGCGGTCAGTGCCTCATGAGCGGGTGGCTTGCCGTACCAATCGAAACCGCCGCTGTTCACCTCAAAGGTTTTCAGGCGTTTGTAGCCGTAGTCGAGGTGGCCATTGGCAGTGGCGACGAGGCCGGGCGCAGCGTTGTTTGTTTTTTGTAAAAAATTCAAAACCAGCACGTTGGGATAGTTGCTGCTGGAGGTCTGCTCAAAACAGCCGCCCGGTTGGCGGATCATTTTTTCCAAACCCGACGTCAGTTCACTCAGCACCGACGGGTGGACAGTGAACGCCGCTGCAAGGCTGCCTTCCACGGGGTCATTTATTGAAAAATCAAACGCCTGCGTTGGCTTGTTGCCACCAAAAACCTGGTGCACGGGAAAGCCCCTCGGCGACACTTCGATGGTTTCGACAAAGGCATCCTGCAAGCCTTCAGCAAGGAAGGCCACTTGCAGGTCGCTAGTTTTGGCTTCGAACCCGATGGTGTATTCTGGGTAAATGGTCTTCGTTTCCCCGGCCTTGAGTTCGATGGTTTCGGCCAATGGTTTTGCCAAAGAAAAATGAGGGGGCGTGCTGATTTTGAGTTTTCCAGAAATAGTTTTGTCAGAATTGTTCATTAACGTCAAAGGCAAAATGAGGTGGTCGCCTGTGAGCAAATTCGTCGGTATTTTCACGTCCATGCCAAAGGGCAATTGGGTGAAAAACCGCCCCTCGCCGTGGCCGATACTTCCGTCCATGCTGATGCCCTCGACGGTAGCCCGGAAGGTGGTGATGGCGTCGGAGTTGTAGAATTCGACCTTTGCCATACCATTACGGTCGACGGTCAGGTCGGGCTTCCAGAAGACGGTTTTGCGGAAATCGTTGCGAGGCACATTTACAGCTCTGTCGGCAGATTCGTATTTGGGTGAGTAGAATTGGCGGGGGGTATAGAACCGAAAGCCGCATCCAGGTTCTTTCGGTCACCTCGTTTTGCCGCACTTGGCTGTAAGGCAGTGGCGTCACCTTCTGTGCTCCGCATCATTTAAAACGGATAGGCAGATTGTACCGTACCCGCATTGCGGCCGTTGTTAGTATGGCTGCCGCAAGCCATTGGTTTGTTGCACCACTTTGAGGGCTTCGTTGCCAGCGCCGCGCTCGATGTCCCGAACAACTTGGGCATTGGAAATTTGGCCATTTGGTTCGACCACAAAACTGACCACGACCATGCCTTCTATGGTACTCTTTGCAATGGCAGGGTAGCGCAAATTCTGGTACAGGAACGCTTTCAGCTTTTCATCAGCGCATTTTTTACGCTCGTCTTTTGATATAGCCCCTGACATTCAGCGGTCAAGAACAGGGGCATGTCTTCTGTTATTTTAAAAATTTCTACATCATCCCGTTTTGGCGCAGGTGGTGGTGGCGGTGGGGAGCGCAAAAATGCCTCCTTCCGTGGCGTTTCCATTTCGATGGCTTCATCAATGGCTTGGTCTTAGAGTGCGGTTTCCATTTTATCGGCCAATTGGACGAGCAGCCCTTCCAAAGGAGGTTGAAGCTCTTTTAGATACTGTGCGGAGTATTGAAGCCTCTTTAACCCGGATGCCATCAATATAAAAATTAGTCCCATCTGCCCGTGAACCTCGGATGTTGATTTCATTACCATCATCAGCTGAGTGCGCTCTACGCCTGAATTGCTTGATTAGATGACGTTGCGGGTGGGGAGGTTTTTTATTTCTTCCGAGAGAAGGTTTTGCCTTGTCCTTTATTGATCTTTTTGGAAAGCAGTCTCTCCTCGTGCATATTGTTCCTTTTCTTTTCTCTCCGCATACGCCATAAACTTTCACTGCTAAGCACTTTCCCTTGTGCTTTCATCCTTTAATTCCAAAAGGCCGTTCGTACACAACGACAACATCAAGAATGAGGATTTCACCAGCCGATATGGCAACATCCAAAACAGTTGTTTTATTACTTTGAATAGTCGTCACTCACTTTTTGATCTTGATAGCCGTAGCTAAATACAAGATCATACTTTAAGGTCTATCTCATTAAAGGGAATAAAAGCCATCAAAGTCAGTCTCTCCGTGCCCGTTACCAACACATCATTTTTATAGAAATAGCAACCGTTCAAAAATGATTGGATCTCCTTTTCTAAGTCGGTCACTTGCCCCTGCAAAACGGTTTGCTCCACCAGTATCATAAGTACTTTCCTTCGGAAACAGTCTGCTCCTCCCTGTTAGCAATATTTACAATTGAATACGGCAATTTAATGTCCGTATGGAATCTGCTTTTATTGGCAAAACACCCCAAGCCTTTCCATGCTGGATGCCTGACCTCATAAATTCCATTTTTAGGGGAAAAAACCATTGAATTCAAAGTGGCCGTTTTCATCAGTCACTGTCTTTATATTATGCCCTTTTAACATTACTATCATTTCTGACAAGGGGTTGCCAGATTTATCCGTAACAGTGCGCTTGTTACTGAAGTTCCCGCTCATATTTCATCGCCATCTGGCTGCTCCCACAATATTTCTTTCCAATCGAACCGCCGCCAGCCTTGCGTCAGCATCAAATAATCCAAAGCAAGCAACTGGTCTTTTTCGGGATGCTTTTCTTTTTCAGCAAAATAAAAATTCGGCTCAACCACTTTCCCAATTAATTCACTTTCCAATAATAAATACGATAAAATATTACCCTGCTTATCATCCGCAAAAGTCAGCAAGTTGTCGTCACAGACGGACAGGGCAAACTGGCCGGGCATCGGCATACCCCGCTCGTCGGTCACTTTTACGGTCATCTCCACTTTTTCACGGGGGAGGTATTTTTCCTTATTTGTTTTTATTTCAACATTTAATTTTTTGTGCGGATTTAAAAATACCAAGCGTTCCGCACGGGGGATTTCTTTGCTGTCAAATAAGGTCACTTGCGCGACACCGATAGGCAAGGTCTCTGTTGGTATTTTAATTAAATGGGTACCGGCATCGGCAGGGATGTTTTGGGTAAAATATATTTCGCCGCTGCTAATTAAAACAATATTTAATTCTTCATTTTCCGTGGAATTAATTTCCACCATTAATTCTTTTTTATCTGAATTATTTATGCTTATGGCATACCCTCTTTCCTGCGCTTCGGGCAACATATATTTTTCAGAAATACCAATTGGCTTGGTTAAATAGGCAATATATTGTTCGCCTTTTTTTGGTATTAAATTAAAAGCCCCCATGCCCTGATGGTAGCTGCGGAAAGTGGTAATTATTTGCCCCTGGTTATTTTTAACAACCCCTTCCACATCGGCAGGTTTTCCAAATTCATTTATTGCTTTAAAGGCAACTTTACTTTCGATGCCCGCCACGAGGTCGCCGCCTTCCGGCATGAATTGCAAATCAATTTTATTTAAAATTATCGGGATGCTCCGACTAACACTTTCCGTTTGTCCGTTGTAATTAATTAAGACATTTAATAAGCCATCGTTGGTCTCTAATTTTTTCGGCAAATTAATTTTCACCACCGCTCTCCCACCTATATCGGTCTGGCCTTTTATTTCCTGAAATTGTTCGCCGTCCAAGCTGGCCTTGGCAGTGAAAGCAAAATTGGAAAGTGGCTCATTGGCCAAAGTGTTCAGTTCAATTTTCGCTTCTACTTTATCGCCCGGGCCATACGCTTTTCGCTGGAAATCCATTTCCATCCGCAGTCGTGGCAACACACTGGCTTGCACTTGAATATCCCGCTCGAAAGCGTCGTCGGTGTTGCGCTGCCAATTGGTGTAAGCTTTTATTTTGTACATGCCGCCCGTGGCAGCAGCGGCTAATTGGAAGTCGCCAGCCGCTTGACCATTTTTCACCCGAAGCGTTATTTTTTGGGCAACGCTGCCGTTGGGCGCCACTAATTCGACATATAAAATTTCGCTTTTTGCACTGTTTTTCAACGAGTTGGCATTTTTCAAAAAAGCATTGAACCATACTGCTTCGCCCGGCTCAAAAAATGTGCGGTCGAATTGGAGGTAGGTTTTTTCAGGGGTGTAATGGTTATTGTAAACAGTTAGCTTTTCGGTGATTTTTTTAAAAAATGGTGAATTATTTAATGGTGAATAGCTTGTCCCGAATTCACTTCGGGAGTGAATGGTGAAAGGTGAATCGGGGGACAGAAGCGAGAGGCTATCGCCCCCATTTAGACTTTCCAAGTTTTTAAAACTTGGAAAGTCTTGCATTGATGCCACGTGTTGCGGCGTGTTAAAATCCGCCAATGGCGGGGTGGCAAAGTGCTGTAGGAGCAGCGATACCAAAAATAAAAATAAAGTGGTCATAATTAAAATAGTTTTAGTTTTAAAATAGCTTTTCTTCGGAGTCCTACCGTCGAGCAAGGCCTCCATATTTTCCCAAGATTGGGGACGAAAGTCGAACTCGTGCTGGTCGAGTTTGTGCTTTATATTTTTAAATGAATTGCTCATTTTATTTTTTTCAAAAAAATAGTTTAAACAAAAAGGCCAATTTTAAGTCGTTTTTTATTTCACTTTTTTCTACTGCAATTATCCATTCCCGCAATTGTTTTTTAGCTTCTGCTAAATGCCATTTAGAGGTATTTATATTTATCTCGAGCATTTCAGCAATTTCCTTGTGCGTATATCCCTCGACGGCATTTAATGAAAAAACAGTGCGGATATTAGGCGGTAATTTTTGAATTAATTTAAATAAATCCTCTGCATATAAATCATCAATGGCTTGGGCGTTTAGGGAAACATCTTTTTCATTTTCAAAGTCCATCACATCCCGGTATTTTATTTTCGAACGCACAAAATCAATGGCTGTCCGCAAAGTGATGGTAGCCATCCAACCGTGGAGGCTGCCTTGTTCTTCGTAGTCATTTATATTTTGGAAAATTTTCAAAAAAGCTCGGTTGAGGACATCCTCCGCTTCGTCGCGGTGCGAAGTGTACCGCATGCAAATGCCCAACATCTTGCTGTAATAGCGTTGGTACAGGTAGCGTTGAGCGAGCCTGTGCTGTTGGCGACACCCATCCATGAGTTGGGAATCGCTGCTTTGTTTAGAGTAATGTGGTTGCATCTGCGTGGAAGTAGTCGAGCCTAAATACTTTTCGTTTTTATCGGCTGCTTTTTCTGAATAGCTGCGTTATAAATTTTAACCGTAGCTCGGCTATGCTAAAAATTTTTGCCTTGCTCTTCAAAAAAATCAACTCGCTAAAAATCAAAACCCATTTAAACTCGGCTACTTATTTTGGACAACGAGGGCTGCCAGAAAAATGGTTGGTAAAACGCGGGACTTTTTTCAGATGCAGGATGGAAAACGATTACACAAATGGTGCATACTTTAGAAATATAAAGATTACTTTTGTTTCCTTACTTTCTATTTCATGACAAAAAAATAATAATGAAAAACATCTGCTTAACTCTAATTCTCGCCATCATATTGGCTTCTTCCTGCAAGAAGGACGACGATACTTCAAAAAAAATTATGGGCCCCAATTTCTCATTTGAAGGAACTCCAATGGAAAGCCTTTCCCCAAACACTTCGCTTCCCGAAGGCTTATTCGATTGTGGTTTTGCTGGAGAATCCTCTCCTGACATCCATCCAGTCGAGAACGGCGTCTTTGGGGTGACACAAACACCTTATGATGGAGAAACATATTTAGGAATGGTGGTAAGGGCCAATGATACCTGGGAAAGGATTGGGATTGAATTGGAGACACCACTAACGGCAGGCAAAGTATATGATTTTAGTATTTATTTAAGCCGCTCTTTAAATTATAGAAACTCCAACAGTTCGGTTGCATCCAATTTTGCAACCCCCTGTATACTGAGGATCTGGGGAGGTTTTTCGATGTGCCAACGCGAAGAATTACTGGCCAAATCGGAAGCAGTCGAACATGAAGCATGGAAGGAATATAAATTTGAAATCACCCCAACTTTAAAAGTATCCCATATTGTATTAGAAGCGTTTTACATGACACCTACCCCCTTCCCTTATAATGGGAATATTCTTTTGGACAATGCTTCTGGTTTTATCGAAAGATAATTTCCAATCATGACAAATCTCACCCTTCCTTCCTGACAAACCGCATTCTTCCAAAAAACATTTGTCCCGATTTTGTGATCAGAAATTAATTGTGAATCTGATAACAAATAAATCGACGACCAATGACTATCGAATATTCCACCTCCACAGTTTTGTTCCTTTCCACAGGGGCAATTGTCCTGACGGCGGCCATGGCCGCAGCTGCCAGGTACTACTTCAAAAACAAAGACCCAAAAGCTATCTCTGAAAAATACCGTGGCGTGGAAAGGCCCTTTTCCACAGCCAATCGCACCAAGTACCCAGAGATGGATATTTTTGCTTTCCGCAACACCTTTCTGGCTTATGGGTTACTGATTGCCATCAGCTTGATGATCGTTGCTTTTAGCTGGACCACTTACGAAAAAGCAGTGGACTACTCCCTCCTGATCGGCGACATCGGCGATGAAATCGAAATGGAAACCCCACGGACAGCAGAGCCACCACCACCTCCGCCACCGCCACCAGCGCCTACGGTGATGCAAATTGTAGAAAGCGAAATGCCGGATATAGAAACCATTGAGTTTGAGGACATGAGTATCTCTGAGGAAACAGAAATCAAGGCTGTTATTGCACCTAAAAAAGAGGTGCCACCGCCACCTCCGCCACCACCACCAGCGCCCGAAGTAAATACGTCGGAAATCTTCAAAATTGTAGAAGAGCAACCTTCATTCAAGGGCTGCGAGGATATCGGGGACAAGATGGAACGGAAGACCTGTGCAGACGCCAAATTGATGGCCTTCATTTACGACAACATTACTTACCCTGCCACCGCACGGGAGAACAATGTATCTGGAACAGTTGTCGTGCAGTTCGTCGTAGAAACAGACGGCAGTGTTTCCAATGTGAGCTTGATCCGTGATATTGGTGCGGGTTGTGGGCAAGAAGCCGTGCGGGTCGTCAAAATGATGCCTCAATGGAACCCCGGCAAGCAAAGGGGAAGAGCAGTCCGGGTGATGTTCACCCTCCCCGTGAAATTTAAATTAGCATAACAACGATAAGGTTTAATTTAAAACAAACTTCATTATTAGTCGGACTTTTAATAGAAACCGGATCAAACGAATTTAATGTTTGATCCGGTTATTTTAATAATATTACGGTTTAACGGTATTTCGGTATTAAGGTATTTCGGCAACCAAACTTCCGAATCCGGTACACCAATATACCATAAGACCGATATACCGAAAATTAAATTAATTTATCGTCACCATTTCACTTTTCACAAAACCATCCCCTATTATTTTTAAAATATAGACCCCGGGATTTAATCCCATATTTTTCGGATAAATCGTTTTCTCAAAAATACCCGCCTGTATATTTACAAAATTATCTCTCCAGACAATACGGCCAGTCGTATCAATTAAATTTAATTCGACATTTTTTAAATAATCTTTTACCTGAACAGAAATAATAAATGGACCGCTCGCCGGATTGGGATTTATTTTTACCGATAATTTATTTTCCGGTAAAATTTCCGCAACAGGATTCGCTTCAGTTTCCGTTATTTCAATTAATTGGTTTGCCGAAATATTCGTCAAGATTACCTCCGACCCGCAAGAAAATTGCACCCTCACTTCGAGCACTTGCACAGCCTCCCCCAAACCAAAATGAGCATATAAACTATTTTGTCCGCAATACCCCGATTGGGCACTGATCTCCCGCATCTGTATTTTTTCCACACCGTTGATTATTGCTTTTACATACACCTTTGCACCAATGCCCGAGCGGTTGGCTTGTGTACCGATGGGTTTTATTTTTATCCAATTATTAGCATTGCCTAAATTTTGATAAAATAAATTTTTGGAAAGTGGTGCTCCGGTGTTGTTTTTACAAGTGGCAATTAAAAGGTCTAAAAAACCATCATTGTTGACATCTCCCCAAGCAGCCCCATAACTGCATGGTGTTTCGAGATTATCAATACTTTCAAGGTCACGGGAGAATTGGCCAGTCCCATCATTTTTGTATAAAAAATTGGTGATCGTGCCGTTGCAATAACCGTTGCTCACCACCAAATCCAGATCGCCGTCGTTGTCATAATCACCAAAGTTGGAGCCATAGGAACAGCCTCCGTCTGTTACCAGATCGCCCGTCGTTATTTCGGTAAAACTCCCGTCGCCATTATTGTGAAACAATTGGTTGTTTTGTTCACCGAAATACGCAGCGTTGGCTACAAACAAGTCCAGGTCGCCATCCTGATCTATATCGCCCCAACTGCTGCTCATCGTGCTGCGGTTGCTTTGGCTGGGAGCATTCGGGGCAATGGTAAAGTTGCCAGTACCATCGTTCAAATACAAATCGTCAGGCTGGTTGCCCTCGTTGCTCACGAACAAATCCAAGTCGCAGTCCTCGTCAAAATCCACCCAATTAACGGATCGGGAAGCATGCGCGTGTTCGGTGGCTGGGCCGCTCTCTATTTTTGTAAAAGTGCCATTGCCTTCGTTCCGAAATAAATTATTTTTTAAGGGCGTCCCATTTAAATTTGTGGAGTTAGTTACATACAAATCAAGGTCACCATCATTGTCCATATCACCCCAAGCCGCCGTTTCGGAGAATGTATTTAGCACAGCCGGGGCAGCGCTGTTGTCATAGCTAAATGTCCCGTCCCCATTACCCCAATAGAGGTAATTTTTTTCCCCGTACCAAGTCACCACAAACGCATCCAAATCGCCGTCGTTATCAGCATCGGCAAAGGTGGCCCCATCAAATGGTTTTGCATGAGAGACAATGTTGTTCGTGGCAGCAACCGAACTGAAATTCCCCGCCCCGTTGTTTTTAAACAGAAAATTAAATGCCCCCGAACTTGGGCCGTTGCTAATAAATACATCTTCCCACCCATCGTTGTCGACATCCACAAAATTGACGCTGCGGCTATCTGAGAGTGAACCAACGAGCGCCCCGCTTTCGATTTTTTCAAACAGCGGGGTGACAACTTTTTCGGGAACGGGGCCGTTCGTTGGTGTTTCCTTTTTTATATTTTGGGAAAATAATTGAGCAGTGAAAAATAACAGGAAAATAAAAGTGTAATTAGTTTTCATAATTAAATATTTATCGAAATCCCAAAAGCAAGACCTTTTGTAGGGTAGAACATTAAAAATTAATATTACGCTCAAAATGCGGAGCAGCATGTCTCCAGCTTTTTGAAGCGCTCCAATTTCCTTTTCGTAAATAGGGCTATTATTTCCCTAAGTAAAACGCACACATCCGCCCCAACGCCATTTAACCGAAAATAACCGGTTGTTTTTACACAGGAAACAGTTGTTGGTAAACAGATTGGGCAGCGGGCAAAATATTTGCGAATTTTGGGCAACAAGTGGCAGCAAAACATGAACCGCAGAATATTACTACATATCGGCTTTTGGCTTTTTTACACCATCTATAATGGGTATTTGTCCGTTCCGCTCTCCGGTACGACCTTCGCCGATTTATCGCTATGGGAAAGATTGAAGCTCGGCTATCTCGCCGAGTGCTGTTTATTGTGGATAAAAATACCAGCGGTATATTTAATCTTGTACCGTTTTTTGCCCCAAAGTTTGAGGGAAAAATTGGGATTTTGGCTGTTCAGTTTTTTCTGACTGCTTTTGTTGCAACTATGTTGACCCGCTGGACTTGGTATGAATTCATTTATAAATATATATACTGCATTGATCCTCCAGCAGAGGCTGCCACGATGTGGATCACTGTTTTCCGTTGGATATTTGCCTCCATTGAAATTTGATGTTGCTGGGCATTACCTCTGCCATTAAATTATTCCGACTACGGTTGCAGGCAGTTGAGCGGGAAAAAAATTGGTGGAAGAAAAACTACAATCCGAATTAAAATTTTTACGCTCGCAAACCAATCCACATTTTTTGTTCAACACTTTAAATAATTTATATCACCTTGCCAGAAAGAATAGTAGCAACACCCCGGATGCGATTTTAAAATTATCCGGCCTGATGCGATTTATGTTGTATGAATGTACTGCTACCACCATCCCCATTTCAAAAGAAATTGATTTGATCCGTGATTATATCGAGTTAGAGAAACTGCAGTACGACAATCGGCTGACCGTTGATTTTAAAGTAGATGCAACCATTGAAAACCAAAAAATCGCCCCTTTACTATTGATGCCTTTTGTCGAAAACGCCTTTAAACATGGGGCTTCCGAGAGCACTGGTAATATTTGGGTGTATATTTATTTAACCATAAAAAATGGAGTCTTGGAATTTTCGGTAAAAAATTCAAAAGACCCTGACACCCAATATTCTGACGAGGGGATTGGCCTGAAAAACATCAAGCGGCAATTGGACTTAATTTATCCCAACCATATTTTAGAGATAAAAAACCGGGAAAATGAATTTGAAATTTATTTGAAAATTGAACTTGTTCAGAATTAAAAAAAACAATAAAAAAAATGAACCCACTAAAATGCCTCATTATAGAAGACGAACCGCTCGCTGCCGAGGGACTTGAATCTTTTATCAAACAAGTACCATTTTTGGAATTGGTGGGTATATGTGGGGATGCGATAACAGCTTTGGTTATTTTAAAAAATAAAAAAATAGACGCTATTTTTCTGGACATCCATTTACCTAAATTAAAAGGGTTGGATTTTTTAAAAACATTAAACACCCCGCCGCAGGTAATCCTCACTACGGCCTACCACCAATATGCCTTGGAAGGCTACGAATTCAATGTGGTGGATTATTTATTAAAACCGTATGGCTTCCAACGATTTTTAGCAGCTGTCAATAAATTAAAATCAATTGAGGAAATACCAGTTATTTCAGCAAAAAAAGAAAACGTGGATCGTCCTTTTCATTTTTTTAACGAGAACAAGAAAAACGTCAAAATTTACAATGATGAAATATTATACGTGGAGAGTTTAAAGGAATATGTAAAAATCCATTTAATGGACGGGCGTTCCGTTATCACCCGTTTTCAGATCGGTGAATGGGAGGCATATATGAACGACGACAACTTCCTCCGTACCCACCGTTCTTTTTTAGTGGCCGTAAATAAAATAACCGCTTATTCAGCAACGGAAATTGATATCGGGAAGAACAAACTCCCAATTGGCCGGGGATATAAAATGCAAGTAGTGGATAGAATGGAAAAGCTGGGTTAAAAAATGCGGGCAGCCCGTAAGCCACCCACACGAACACATTCTACTGAAAAAAATTAAATTTTATTTTGAATTAATTACAAGGGTATAAATTGAAATACAGTTGAAATATGGTTGAAATACAATTGAAATATGATTGAAATATTTTCACCAAACGGGACAGGAGCGGCCTGTGGTTATTTCAACCTTATTTCAACTTATTTCTAATTATTTCAATCCAATTACTTGATTCGACGTAAATAAAATAGCTGCGATCAAAAAATCCCAGGCTGCGCACCCACTACATTTTACAGCAGTAGGATGCACATAAAAGCCTGAGATAAAACCCCTATAACCAAAATTATTTATTGTAATTAAGAGGCAATCGATATGTATGTCAAACACGGATTATTAATTGTCCGAATGAACAAGCCGGGGAAGATTAACGGGATAGGGAATTTAGCTATCAAAAAAATGGGATAAAAGAATTTAAAAACAAGGATTGGCGAAAAAAATCCCATTTATTTAACGCTATAATTTGGTCGCCAAATCTATACTTTACGCTTGGTTTTCAAAAAACACAAATCGCTGAATAGGGAAAAAATGTAGCTGAACTGGATGACCGCTACATTAGGCCCATTCATGCAGCCACCCTTCCCGATCAGTTTTATTTTTAGCCCACGCAGCCATCTAAACCTTACCTTTGTATTGCTCCATATAAACCGGATCTATAACTCTTTTATGAGCATTTTCGCCGAAACAGAATTAGGACAAATACTGGATGGCTGTCGCCAGCGTGACCGCCGCAGCCAGCAGGCATTGTACCAACAGTACTATGCTTACGGCATGAGTGTTTGTTTCCGATATGTGGAAAGCGAGCAAGAAGCCATTGCTGTATTGAATGAGGGTTTCTTAAAAGTATTTATCAATATCAAAAAATACAATCAGGATTTGCCTTTCAAGCCTTGGTTCCGAAAGGTGCTGGTCAATACGGCCATCAACTATATCAAGAGGCAAAGCAAGTTTAAAATGGAAGTAAATATGGAAGCAGCAAAAAACATCCCTGCCCGTGAGGACATTTTGAGCCGCATCAGCTACCGGGAATTGATGGAAACGGTACAGTGCCTTTCCACCGCCTACCGGACGGTCTTCAACATGTACGTCATCGACGGGTTTAAGCATGAAGAGATTGCTCAAGAATTGGGCATTACCGTCAGCACCTCCAAGTCCAACCTGACCCGGGCCAGGGCCAAGTTGCAGGAGTTGGTTTTACAAAAACTGAATACCCGCTATGTCTGATTGGTCAGAAAATGACATGGACAAATTGTTCCAGGACGGTTCGGAAAAGTACGATTTCGAGTACAACTCTGCCGCTTGGCAACAAATGGACGAGCTGCTCAACCAACAGGAGCGCCGACGCCGTCTGCTTTGGTGGATATGGGGTGGCTTGGGCGCGGTCGTTTTGGCGACGGTCCTATTCCTATTCATTTTTAGCGAAAACATCAATTCTGACAATGCCGAGCCATCGGCTAAAATTTCAAACTTATCAAATACCCCCCAAGCACCAGACAACCAATCCCAAACAGACCGCCTGAACAAACCCGACGATCACACCTCACACACCCCACTTGACACCACACAACATACAGAAGAAAATGGATTAGGCGAAACCATTCAGCAGGAACAGGCGCTGCCCACCAAACCAGGCACCGGGGAAGAGCTGGATGCCAATTTTCAACAAAAATCAACTGTCCAACTGGCCGTGCCTAAACGCGGGCCAGCAGCCAAAGGAACAGCCACTACCAAACCTGTACAACCCATTGCCGAAAGCGGCGATCTGGTACAACAAGGAGAGGCCGCTGTTTCCCCAGCAACAGGAAAGAACCTCATTGCCCAAAGCGATAAGGATGAAAATGGCACTCAGTCCGAGCCTGAAAGGAAGGCAGCGCCCCTGCTTATTGCAATCGACGAACTACCAACACTCCCGATCCCATTGTTTTCCTATCAGGATTTCCCAACCCTGCATTTGCCTGTCCCTGATTCGGAAGAAGAAAAAGACAACAAAAAGGACAAGGTGAAATACAATGCCTTTTTCCTCGGCCTGGCTGGTGCATCTGAATTCAATTCCGTGGGGCAAGGCGACTATTCGAAAAGGAATTGGAAATTTGGCGGCCATCTTGAATACCGATTTGGACAACGGTTCGCCCTGCGCTCAGGCATCAGTTACATCGATATGTGGTACGATGCGGGCAAAGGGGAATACATCCCCCCGAAGGGTTTTTGGGTGGATGGCATCGCCCCAGTGTCCACCCGCGGACAATGCAAAATGTTGGAAATCCCCCTCTTGGTGAGTTACCATTTCAGTGGACACCAACACAATGGCTTTTTCGCCACCGCTGGCCTTGCCTCCTACATTATTTTTGAAGAACATTACTGGTACGACTACTACAACCCACCTCCAGACCCCATCGTCTATTGGGGCACGCATACAATCGAGCGTGACTGGTTCAGCATCGGCCATCTCTCTGCTGGCTACCAAAAAATCTTTTCCAACAAATGGTCGGCGCAAATCGGCCCCTATATGCAGTTGCCGCTAGCGGGCATCGGGCACGGGGCGGTGAAGATTTATAGTTTGGGTCTGCAGGCTAATGTGAATTTTAAATTAAAATAAGGGCGGTGCGTCAGCATGTAATGCTGAGTGTTTGGTGAACTCATGTGCTGGCATTTGCCACCCTTTAAGACCTTCCGCAGCACACCCCTCTTGCTCTTGTTTTCCAACCAATTAGATGAAATAGCAGAAGCGAAGCGAATTTGAGGACTGGTGCAATAAGAGGCTGTCTCGCAAGTCCCTTTGGAGTGACAACTTACTAAACCTCAAAGAGTTAGTGAATCTAAAACCAGCGAGTTATTGATTTACTAAATTTTTAAAATTTAGCAAATCTTGACTTACCCTTTCTTTTCCTTTCCTTTCAAATATTCAGCGCCTCCTTCTCCCTTAAAATATATTCCCCCGTCCGCATGGCCAATGCCAGAATTGTCCAAGTGCAGTTTTTATCACCCTGCTGCACGATCGGGCCACCATCCGCTACGAAGAGGTTTTTCACCTCATGCGACTGGCACCACTTGTTCAGGACGGATTTTTTCGGGTCGTCGCCCATGCGCGTAGTACCGACTTCGTGGATAATGCGGCCGGGCGCTTCTAAGCCATAATTCGTTTCCGGGCCTTGGATGCCCCATGTGATTTTGGCGCCCATCTGGTGCATGATTTCCTGAAAGGTTTCCTGCATGTGCTTGGCTTGGAGAATTTCGTAATCGCTCCATTTGTAGTGAAATTTCAAAACAGGGATACCGTATTTGTCCACAACTTCTGGATCGATTTCACAGTAATTATCCTCTCTGGCCACGCCTGTCCCACGTCCAGCCATACCGACAAAGGAGCCATAAAAACGGCGGTAGTCATTTTTCAAAGAAAGGCCGTAGCCGCCCGCTTCTTTGGTCTTTCCGTTCTCGTCGGGTACTTGCCCGTTGATGAACGGGATGCCAAAACCAAACCCATAAGCAGGCATGCCCATACCGCCCCAATATTCGATATGATAACCACGGGGAAAATCGAGTCGCTGCTGTTTATTGTCGATCCACCAAGGAGAATAAATATGGACACTACCGACGCCGTCCTCATTGTAGCGTTTGCGGCCCATCAGCTCGGGCACGTAGCCGCCAAGGGCTGCTCCCGTTGAATCGTGGAGGTATTTACCGACGAGGCCGCTGCCGTTTCCAATGCCGCCGGGGTGCCGCTCCGAACGACTGTTGAGCATGATGCGGGCCGTAGAACAAGCGCTGGCCGCCAACACGACGATCTTGGCGTTGACCTGGTATTCTTGTCCGTCCTCCTTGTTGATGTAGGAAACACCCGTGGCCTGTCCTTCGTCGTTGGTCAGCACTTCTCGCACCATGGCGTTGCAGGTGAGCTCGAAGTTTTCGTTGTATTTTTTTGCCGGGATAACCAGACAAGAGGAGGAGGAAAAATCGCCATAGACCCGGCAGCCCCGACCACATTGGCCACAATTGAAACAAGCTTGGCGGTCTTCATTGCCGGGGAGTTTTTCGGTCAATACCGAACCCCTGCCGGGAAATACAGGAACGCCGACTTTTTCCGCCGCTTTTTTGATGTAATGCTCGTGCAGGCGCATTTTGGGCGGCGGCAAGAAGATGCCGTCGGGTTCGTTTTCCCAACCTTCTTTTGAGCCGTAAATGCCCAAGAGTTGGTCAATTTTATCATAATAAGGTTTGACGTCTTCGTAGCCGATCGGCCAGTCCTCCCCTATCCCATCGTAGCTTTTTCCTTTAAAATCACGAGGCCCAAAACGCAGGGAAATGCGCCCCCAATGGTTGGTACGCCCCCCCAGCATGTGCGACCGCCACCAGTCGAACTCAGTGCCATCCTTGTGGGTATAGGGTTCGCCTTCTATTTCCCAACCGCCATACGATGCGTCAAATTCTCCAAATGGGCGGGTACTCCCAGCCCCCCGCCTTGGCGACTCCCAAGGCCACCGCAACTGGTGCGAGTGGGTCTTTGGATCCCAATAAGGCCCAGCTTCGAGCATCAATACTTTCAGTCCAGCATTGGCCAATACATAGCCAGCCATGCCTCCCCCAGCGCCGGAACCGA
The DNA here is from genome assembly GCA_041392505.1 of Saprospiraceae bacterium. Classification (GTDB taxonomy): domain Bacteria; phylum Bacteroidota; class Bacteroidia; order Chitinophagales; family Saprospiraceae; genus UBA6168. The sequence continues at coordinate 121,646 of JAWKLX010000013.1, forward strand.
CGACGATTGCGTCATAAACAATGGAGGATTTTTTTATTTGGAAATTGCCCATATCGAAGAATTTGAAGGTCAGAGATTTATTGCCAGGGATCAGACCAATGCACTATCAGAACTTGTCCCGAATTCACTTCGAGAGGTCACATTGGGCAGTGTCCCATCTGACTTCTGACAGCCAAAGGCGGACTGACCTCTGACTTCTTTTTTTGAAAAGCCAATGTTAGGGAAAAGGGAGGGAAAGAAAGAATGTCTTGTTGATTTTTTGTACAAGGCTGAAGCTATACAGTGTCCTCTCACTTATTAGGCAGCTTATCATTGAAGAATAACGGATTATTTGGAAACAAAAAAGGACGAGTTTTTTCTTAAAAAAAGAAAATAAATTATTTAGTAGTAAATCAACCGTCAGATTGCCGTTCGGGTAATTTCAAATTTTATTTCTTTTCATGACAGCCAACCTCAACCTGGCATTTCGATCAGCATCATAAAGCAATTTCCAAATATCATCCGATTTGTTTTTTAAAATCAAATCCCTACCGGGCAATCCCAATATCATATTGGACAAATACTCCGTCGGTGAATTTCCTTCTTTATTTAAAAATAATTTCACATAAAGTAGCTCATCGAATTTTTCTTTTAAATTGTACATTTTCCATTTTATGAAACGGACGTATTTGTTGGATAGCCCTGCGTTGTTATTGACAATTATTTTCATACCATTTTATTTTATTATTTTTAGAAAAGTCCAATTATTGGATCATTGGCTCTATTCTATGTTATTCACAGCCCCAGAAACTTGTTGCTCCAATTTATAAAGAGCTGCATGAAAAGCCTTTTCAAAGTCAACCTCGTAAGCATTGTTGAAGTATAGTTCATCGCCAATGTTACAAGCGATCCCAATGGATTGTATATGCCTTTTCTTTTGATAGACATAAACTTCAACTTTTCTCAACGCCCAGTCCTTCCACCAAGGTTTTTGGAAACATCCATGAATTTTATCCACTAGAGATTGGTCAATCTTAGCATTCACGTTTTTTATTTTGATTTCCATCATTGTTTATTGATGTTAAATATCCAGCCAACCAGAGCTGGCTTTGAATTTATTGTAAAATCCTAATATGTTGCCCCCCCTTCTTTACCTACCGTTTATGCAAGTCAGGCGCTTTGGGCAAATGCTTATAAACCATATCTAAGAAATTGTGGACGGCCACTCCTCTATTCCTTTCCCCTATTCTACAAGAAAGCGGACAAATTCTTTTGCTTCACCTGCTTCCGGTTATCATACCAGCACCATCGGGGTTGTCTATTAATGTGTAAAGTTTCAAGGTGACTTCCAATGCTTTTTATCCAATGAAAAGCTGTCCGTTTTGAATGACCACCACAGAATCTGGCCTCATGCCATACCCCTTATATTGCAAATACATCAACAATGATAGCTTTACTACCATAACACAAAACCACCTCAAAAGTTTCGGGATGAAAGGCTCAAAAAAACGGACATGATAGTTTTACTATTATTTTTAGCAGTTTAGCAACTTTCTTTGAGAGAAACTGTTATAAATACGAAAATCAAAAGGAGAACAATAAATGCCTAACCAAAAAAATAAACGTATGAAAAAAGTAACATTTAGTGCCATCGTTCCCTTAGTCGTATCTGTATTAATACCCTTACTGGGCTATTCACAAGGCTACCAGATCGGGCCTTTGCTTCAGGAAAACGTTTACCCTTTGCAGAGCTTCGGCGATGAACAACCTCAGTTTTTGATGCTGGCCCAGACCTATTACCAGTTGCTCGACCAGGAAAAGACCGAGTTTGCGCTGGACAACGCCATACTGCACAATCCCAACTCGATTGCTGCCCTGCTCAAGAGGGCACAGTTCAATGAAATGATAGGACTGGAGTCGAAAGCGGCAGAAGACCTACGGAGGGTGAACGAGTTGAACCCTTATGCCATAAACCTTTATGGCTTGAACGGATTTTCTGGCCGGAGGAGCCTCTTGGCCTTTCAACCGAAGTCGGCACTGCTAGAACTTAGCACCGAGAAAAGGCTCGGTTATTATTTCGATTTCCTTTACGAAAAGATTTGCGAAGGCAGCATCGATGAAATGGAACTCGATCTGGCTGAAGCAGCCATTGATGATATAGAATCCAACAACTTGCCGCAAGCATTGGCCGTGTTGGATGGCCTGCTCAACATGTACCCCGAATCCGCCATCGGTTACGACCTCAAAGGCGTCATTTACTTGAAAATGGACCAATTAGAAGATGCAAGACAAGCCCTCGTCCGGGCCACAGAACTCCAACCTGAATTTGCCATAGCTTGGTACAATCTGGGCCGGGTTACCCATAAAATGGGGCAGAAGGAGGATGCCCAACAATACTTTAACAAATCCATAGCTTTACAAAGCGACCTGACCAAAGCCTACTTTGACCGCGCCCTACTACGCAAAGAGCTGGGAGATGAGGAAGGGGCAGTTGCCGATTACAACCAAATCATAATGACGAAAGGGGACCTATATATGGAGGCATACCCAAACCGTGGCCTTACCCGCAAAATGTTGGGTGACTTCAACGGGGCTCTTAACGACATCAACCGAGCCATTGAAAAATACCCCACCGATGCCATGCTTTACAAAAACCGGGGCAACCTCTTCTTCATGTTCGATCACCCCCGCCAAGCCATTGAGGACTACACCAAGGCTATCCAATTGAACGATGACCTGGCCGAAGCCTATTACAACCGCGGACTCGCTAATATCCTGATCCAAAACCGGCTCAATGGCTGCAATGATCTCAATGAGGCTGCGAGCCTTGGCTTTGAGAAGGCGGCTTACAAGCTGCAATACTTCTGTGTAGAGTAACTAAAATCAATGCAAGTGACTACAGGATTAGTTTCATCATCATCAGAACTGGCTAACAAGATTGGCAGGACACAAAATACTTAACTCAGAAAACCATATCATAAAATCAAAAGATGGGCGGCGCTGCAATTATGTTTGTAGCGCCACCACCTTTTCCCGCAAACCCATAATCACTTTCACCTCGCCTGCCCTTGCCACTTACAGGCCACAGTCCATCACAATGCAATTGGTGTTTTTGACAGGTAGCTTCCAACAGCATAGAAGTCAGCATCACTGATTTTGACTTATACTTGCAACTCATTTCAACAATTGAAATTCAAACTTTTGCTAGTGAACATGATCAGGATTTTCCTTTTGGCCTTTTTTACCTTCCAAGCCGCCTGCGCTTTTGCTCAGCCCTGCGATTTCCCACTCCCCCCATCCAATACCTGCGACGAAGCTCCGCTGCTTTGCGATCTTGATGGGTATTGCTCCAACAATGCAGCCGCTGTCAATTCGGGTACGCCTAATGCCTTTTGTGGACTGGTAGAAAACAACAACTGGGTATCGTTCATCGCTGGTTCGCCGACCTTTACTTTGCAAATCAACGTAGCCAACTGTGCCCAAGGGGGCGGGCTCCAAGCACAAATCTTCTCCACCGTCGACTGCAATTTTTTCACCTCCGTCTCCAACTGTATTGACGGCGGCGGAGAGGGCAGTTTTACGTTGACGGCTTCCAACCTCATCATTGGTGAAACCTACTACCTGATGACGGACGGAAAAGGTGGGGATGTTTGTGACTATTCGTTTGAATTGTTGAACGGCACGACCCTGTCCCCCGCCAATGCCCAAATTGAGCCTGCCGGCTTTTTATGCGAAAACGGAACCCTAATATTAGAATCTGTCGGCACTTCCACCAACGCCAATCTGACCTTTGAATGGAGCACCCAAGACGGGAACATCCTGTCGGGTGCACAAACACCCGTCATCGAAATAGACTCAGCAGGAACTTATAAAATAGTGATCGAAGATGCGGGCGGCTGTACGGATTCAACAGAAATCACCGTACCGATCAATCCACTACCGCAAATCAGCATTTCAACACCCGACACCCTCGACTGCCTGATAGACACGATCGTTGACATCTTCGCCAATACTGTCAGCCCTTCCGATGCCTTCTTTTGGACCACCCAAACAGGCAACATCCTCTCCGGGCAATCCACCAATAACCCGGTAGTTGACCTGCCCGGTTTCTATCAAGTCGTCGTGACGGATACCCTGACAGGCTGTTCCAACACCAGCAGCGTAGAAGTTTTTACAGATGTCGAAACGCCCGTGGCCATTGCCAATGGCGGTGGAGAGCTGAACTGCGTTGTCCCTTCCCTGACCTTGGACGGGTCGGGGTCTTCTGCTGGCAGCAATTTTTCCTATTCTTGGACAACAGCTTTGGGAAACATTTTGAGCGGTGCGAATACCCTGACACCAACAGTTGATGCCGCAGGCATTTATATTTTGCAAGTGACCAGCGCCACCAATAGTTGTACACAAACGGCCAGCACGGTTGTCACCCTAAACGATGCCCACCCGACTGGGGCAGAAATTACCTTGCTTCGACCTTGTGTTGGGGATACGGACGGGGCCATCAACATCTCCACTGTACAGGGGGGAACGCCACCCTACTTATTTGCCTTCAACGGTACTGCCTTTCAGTCAACCAATAATTGGAGTTCTTTGCCACCGGACATGTACCCGATTGCTATACAGGATGCAATCGGCTGCGAGTGGGACACCGTGCTCACCATCTCCGAACTTCCTCAGCTGATTGTCGAACTTGGCGACGACCAAACCATCCCCCTCGGCTGCGAGGTACTTCTCAATGCTCGTGTCAATTTCCTCCCAGAAGATATTGATAGCGTGGTTTGGACGCCTTTTTACGATTGTCAAAATTGTTTTGAGCAAGCCGTCCTTCCTGTGGAAAACACGACTTATCAGGTAAAAGTGATTGACGTAAACGGCTGCACGGCCAACGACCGGGTTGCTATATTTTTGGATAAAAAAAGGAATGTATTTATCCCCAATGCCTTCTCTCCGAACGACGATGGCCTGAACGACATATTTTTTATTAACACCGGAAAAGATGTGGCGGAAATATTAAATTTTAAAATTTTCGACCGGTGGGGGGAACTGGTAGCCTCATTTGAAAATTTTCCACCCAATGATTTATCTTATGGATGGGATGGCTCTTTAAATGGGCGAAAAATGGACACGGCTACGTTTACTTATTTTGCGGAAATATTATTCTTAGATGGAGTGGTGGAAATATATAGTGGGGATGTGGTTTTGGTAAAATGAGATATGGTAGAAATATGGTAGAAATAAAATAGAAATAAAGGGTTTACTTATAAAATTAAATAACATGAAAACGAGACAACAACAGGGAAACGGATGACACGGATTTGGTTTTATAAGAAAACTCTTAATAGAAATAAAACCGCCAAGAATAAGTTTTTAATAATTCGTTTTCGCTGGGAGGCCGGAGGCTCCAAAACCTCCTCTACTTAGGCACTTTACTATCGTTGGGTTGCAGCCATGAAACGAACGTAGAGGAGGTTTTGCAACCTCCGGCTTATTTACAAGAAATATTAATTTTCAATTTTCGGCAGTAATATTTCTATTTTATTTCTACCATATTCCTATTTTATTTAAAACACTTATTTTAAAATCACAAGTCACATTTAATTGTTCCAATTCTTCAAAAGCATTTTGTCTTTCCTTGCTTGCACTCCAATAATAAGGCGTCATTTTTAACAATGACAACAGGTCTTTTTTATTATTCAATAAAATATTAAAAATTAATTCTTGGGTTTCGACGATTTCAAATAAACCATTTAATTTATGAGGCAAATTAAATGGGTGCGGTTTAAATGTTTCATAAACCAATCCCGCAATTTCTTTTAAATGTTCAGGGCCTGCGGAAACAACAATTAATTGACCTTTATTTTTTAATATTTTATAAAATTCAGGCATGGATACGGGTGCAAAAACAGAGACAATAATATCTATTGAATTTTCTTTTATGGGCATATCATACACACTACCGACAAAATAGAAATTAGCGGGATATTTTTTAGCTGCCAATTTTACAGCATACTTGGAAATATCAAATCCCAGAGCAGTTTTATCGCCCGTAATTCTTTCCAATATTTTTGCACTATAATAACCTTCGCCACACCCGGCATCCAAGATTATTTTTTGTTCGCTATTGTCATTTTCCGCATTTATTATTTCCGCTATTTTTTTGACCAATGGGTTGTAATACCCCATTTCCAAAAAAGAGCGGCGGGCAGCAATCATCTCCTTATTATCGCCGGGATTTTTGGAATTCTTTTTTTGAACGGGTAATAAATTGAGGTAGCCTTCCTTGGCCAAATCGAAATTATGATTGGCTGCGCAGCCAAAATTTTTCTCTGAGGATTTTAAAAGCAGGGCTTTACAAATGGGACAAAGGAGGACGTTGGTCAGGTTGTTTGGCATGGTGACAAATCGTTTATCAAAGCGTAATGATAAATAATATCCAAGATAGATTTCCTCCATTTTAGTTTATGGGAAATCTTAAATTTTAAACCTACTGAAATGGAGATGGAAAGCAACGAGTTTGGCCTTATGACCTATTTTAAAATAAAAAAAAACGCCATATATTTACCCCTCATTTTGTGTAGTATAAAACAGTCATTGGTAAAACGAGGCCATTTACCACCTCCTATTTTGATCTGCCGTACAAAGCCGTTATTTTTGTTGGCAGGAAGAAACAGCCATTTTTAAGGGCCTTTTGCAGCAGAGAAAACACAATGTACAAACAGTCAAACACCATATCCTTATTCCTGATCCTTTGGGCATTGCTGCTGAACAGCATCGCCTTTTCCCAAAACAACAAGGACGTACAAGCCTATGAGCCCCCGCCATTATCGGTTGAAATGGTGCCGCCGAGCGGTTTTTTCTACGACTCCTTGACCGTGCAGCTGCTGTCGCCAGGGGCAAAAATCTATTACACAACCGATGGGACAGAACCCAGACCGATCGCTGCCCACCGCTATACGCTGCCGATCTCGCTACATGAAACCACCGTGGTGCGGGCGATGGCTTTGATGACGGGTGAAGAGAGCCATGTATTTTCGGCGACCTATTTTGTCAATGAGCCAGAGACGACGTTTCCCGTTGTTTCGATTTCTGCAACGCCATCCTTGTTGTTCGATCCTGTCCGGGGATTATTAACGACGGGGGAAAATGCCATTGATACTTTGTGGTACAAGCCGGGTGCTAATTTTTGGAGCAAACAAGAGGTAAGCTGCAATTTTGAACTGATTGAAACGGATGGGAAAACAGCTTGGGAAAACGAGGCGGGCTTCCGGCTGTTTGGCGGCATGAGCCGTTTGTTTAAGCAAAAATCTTTTAGCATTTCGGCACGGGAGCGGTACGGCGACAAACGCATCCGGCATGAGGTTTTCGGAAAAAAAGGTTTGAAAAAATACAAACACCTCGTCCTGCGCAACAGTGGCAGTGACTTTGGGAAGGCACATTTTCGGGACGCCCTGATGACGGATTTGGTGAAAGATTGGGACTTGGATGTACAGGACTATCGTCCTGCACACGTGTATTTAAATGGAAAATACTGGGGCATTTACAACCTGCGGGAAAAGCTCAACCGCTACTTCATTGCCAGCCATTATGACCTGAACAAGGATAGCATTGACTTGATCGAACACCGCATCACAAGGAAGAACGGCAAAACTGGCCACTACCGGAACCTCCTTGCTTTTTTGGAAAACAACGACCTGTCCAACGCTGCCAATTACGCCTACGTGCAATCGCAAATGGAGGTGGACAATTTCATGGATTTACAGATTGCCCAAATCTATTTCGACAACCAGGACGCTGGTGGCAACATCCGGTTTTGGCGGCCACAAACAACAAACGGCCGCTGGCGCTGGATTCTTTACGACACCGACTGGGGGTTTGGCCTGAACGACTCCAAAGCCTTCCGCAACAACAGTCTCGAATTTCACACCGAGCCCAACGGCCCCAACTGGCCCAACCCGTCTTGGAGTACTTTTATCCTGCGGAAATTGCTGGAGAACAGAGACTTCGAGCGGGAGTTCGTCACCCTTTTTTGTGACTATCTGAACGAGGATTTGACCGAGGCGCACGTGATCGCCACCATCGACAAATTTTATAAAAACCTGTTGCCCGAAATGCAGCGACACCTAGACAGGTGGGATTTGAAAAGGGAAGTTTGGGAAGAAGAAGTGGAAACGATGAAGGTATTTGCGAACGCCCGCCCGCGGTATATCCGCAAGTTTTTGAAAGAGAAATTTGCGCTCGGTGAAGAGCGGGTCGTCAATGTTCAAGTGGACCACGGCGGCAAGATCATCATCAACGACCGCATCAAAGAACGGGAACATTTTTCCGGTAAATATTTTGAAAAAACGCCCGTTCGGCTGCGGGCCAAACCCGACCTTGGCTACCGCTTCGTGCACTGGGAAGGGGACGGGGTCTATTCTGAATCACCCGAACTATTGCTGGAGCTGACCCATCCAATTTGGGACATCCGCTGCGTGTTTGAAAAATATGAATATGCACTGGCCGGAAAGGTCATCATCAACGAGGTCAGTTGCAACAACAAGCAAAGCAAGGACTGGGTAGAAATTTACAACAACTCGAAAGCACGTGTCGACCTCGAAGGCTGGGTATTGACCGACCGCAAGAATAAATTCAAATTTCCGCATTATATATTATCGCCAAAAGGCTACGTCGTCATTTGCGAAGACTCTACCGATTTTTTAAAAGTCCATCCACACGTCCAAAGCCTCATCAGTGGACTGAGTTTTGGACTGAACAAACGATCCGAAACAATCCAACTTTTTTCTCCCGAAACGGCTGCCGTTGACAGCCTAACCTGGGAGCTCGAACCAATGGACAGTGTTTTTTCTTACGACCTGCTCTTGCCCGGGCTCGACAATGGCAATCCGGACAACTGGGAAATTGTGATGGGAAACGGCACGCCGGGTGCGGCCAACCAATTTTACCTGGTCAGCAGCATTCAAGCACGCCGCGATTTATGGGCGCAAGTAGGCATGGCCTTAGGGGTCATTTTTCTTTGTTTGATCCTCCTGAGGCTCCGGGCAAAAAAAATCCTTTAAGTTAGTGTTGGATTTCGGATGTGGGATTTCAGCATGTAGTAGCTTATCACTATAGTTCATCCAGTTATTCAATTTTTTATCTTATAATCTTTTATCCTGCCAGTCACCATTTGTCTAATTTTTGGCATTTAATGAATATGTTAGAACCGATCTTGCATTTCATTTATTTATTGAAATAGATTTGAGATTTTCCGCCTGTCCTTGAAAATTCAATGCCGTGACAAAACATTCCCTGTCGCGACCACCTAACCATAAAAAGACATATTTAAAAAAATAACCGCTAACGACAAGATCATTGTTGTTGCCCGACTTTAATTCAAATCAATCAATCAAACCCTTCTTCTTATGAAAAAAAGTTACTTGACCTTTCTGGTTTTTTATGCCTTCACTTGTTTCAGTTATGCACAATTCAATGATTGCTGCACGGGCAATAAGTTGACATCAAACGCCCCCTTGACCGTTGACGTATTGAATGGCCCAGGAAAACTCGAAACCATTTCCGATTGCTCCTGCCTCTCAGGTGATGAGACAAACTCTTACTGGTTTCGATTTGAATGCACCAACGATTCCCCGCTGTCCTTTGCTGTACGGTCTTTAAATGGCGGTGGCGACTACGACTGGGCGCTTTTTCAGGGGGGCTGCCCTTGTGCTGCCGGCGACCTTGGCCCGGCCATCGCCTGTGACAATACTGACGCAACCCCACCAGCTCCATTTGGCCCAACCGGCATGGGCAACCCTGCCCAGTTTGGCTTCCCAGGAGCCACCCAATTCCAACCGAGTTTCCAAATGATGCAAGGGGTCTCTTATGTGCTAGTGGTAAACAATAAGACAAACACAGAAGGGTTTAACCTAGAATTCAGCCCAGATTCAAGGATCGGTCAAATTCCTCAGTCCCCTCCAGGCCCAATTAGTGGCCCAACCGTAACTTGCCCGGGCGGGGTCAGTACTTTCTCCATCCCACCAAGCCCTATTTTCGGTACTACTTTCCGCTGGAACGTATCGCCCAACCCGAACGCCCCGATCACCCAGAACACCAATGAATTAGATTTTACTTTTACTGATCCAGGTCTTTATTCGGTTTGTGTGGCAGAGGTTTTACCGGGTGAATGTGGCGACCTCTCAATGTTTACTTGCATCTTGGTGGACGTAGTGCCGATCCCGATCACCGCCATATCGGACTTCATCTGTTTACCGGGAAGTTATATTACAGAAAATGGAGAGGAGTATTTCAACGAAGGCGTCTATACCATAAATCTCGAATCATCCATTGGATGTGATAGCGTGGTGGTGTTGACCTTAGAATCGGCAGGCATTGATTTGGATGTTCAGACAGACATCGTTTGTCAAGGCAGCTGCGTCATGTTTGAAGGGGAAGAATACTGTGACGAGGGTAGTTACGATAAGATTTATACCAATCAATTTGGCTGTGACAGTATCATCTCTCTGAACTTGATCACTATTCCCTTAGATATAAATGTGGTTGGCGAAGACACCCTCACTTGCAATAAGACGAGCCTCTTCTTAGACGCCAGCATGACTTTGGCGGGCGGTGAAACATCCTTCATTTGGAAAAACCCAGCGGGTGATACACTTGATACGGATTCCATTTTATTTGTCAACGCACCCGGCATTTATACCATTGAAGTGACAACGATTGTTGGTGATGAAATCTGCGTAGAAGAAGAAGACATTGAAATCATCGGTGACAATGCCCCCCCTGCTGATGTGACAGCCACCGCCGATCCACTCTCTTGCGTTTCCAATTCGATTGGCCTATACGGAAACTCCAGTACGCCTGATGTCACTTATGTCTGGACAGGGCCAGGTAATTTTTTCTCTACAGAACAAAACCCAACCGCCACTGCTTCCGGCCTCTACACCTTAACCGTTACAGGTAAAAATGGCTGTACAAAAATCGCCACCATCCTTGTGGAAGCGCTGGCCTTACCAACAGCCGTCGCCAATGCCAATCAACCACTCAATTGCAACAATGCATCTGTTTTCTTAAGTGGGACTGGCTCCTCTTTTGGTCCAGAGTTCAGCTATGCCTGGACAACGGCAACGGGAAGCATTACGTCTGGTGAAAATACTCTCACCCCTACCGTAAACGCCCCCGGTATTTATACACTCACTGTCACCAATACCACCAATGGTTGCACCCAAACAGACCAAGCGGAAGTCATTGAGTTACCAGTTGTAACTGCTGGTATCAGTGCCCAAACCAACGTACTTTGTTTTGGGGAAAACAATGGATCGGCCACTGCCTTTGGCGGCGGCGGGGATGGCAATTTTACCTATAATTGGTCAAATTCAATGACGGGAAGCACTGTCAACAATCTCAGCGAGGGTAACTACATCGTGACGATTAGCGATGGCCTAAACTGCACCGCCACTGCCTCCGTCGTTATTACGCAACCCGTTGCGCTACAGCCCAATGCATCTGCCAATGCCCAGACCATGCCCAACGTCAATGATGGGAATGCCGTGGCCAACCCAACGGGAGGCACACCCGGTTACACTTACCTTTGGAGCAATGGCCTCACAACTTCCTCCATCGATGGCCTTGCCCCCGGTAATTACACCGTCACGGTGACCGATGCCAATGGCTGCCAGTCTGTCGAAACGGTTACCGTGAACGAGATCGAATGTTTTATATCAGTGGATTTTGAACAAGCCGATGTTAGCTGCAACGGCTTCATGGACGGCTCTGCCACCCTTGTCCTAACAAATGCGGTCGATCCAGTCTCTTATATTTGGTCGAATGATGAGACCACCGCAACTATCAGCAATCTTGCGCCTGGCACCTATTCGGTCACAGCCACCGATGTAAATGATTGTGAAATTGTTGCCTCGGTAACCATCCAAGGGCCTTCGGCTTTGAATGTAAATGCCATTGCTACCGATCAAATTGCCCCCGGCACAAATGATGGCACAGCCACCGCCAACCCAACCGGAGGCACCAGCCCTTACACTTATCTTTGGAGTACGGATGAAACGACCGCTTCTATTTCCAACCTCGCCCCAGGCGACTATACAGTGACAATCACCGATGCCAATGATTGCCAGCAATCCCAGACCGTGACAGTTGAAATGATCGATTGCGGTATTTCGCTGTCTATTGACTTCAGTGACATTTCCTGTAACGGCATCCAGGATGGCCAAGCTACCGTACTGCCCACTGGCGGCAGTTCGCCTTTTACTTATAACTGGTCAAATGACGAAACGACTCAATCCATCGGCAACCTATCAGCTGGCACTTATGATGTCACGGTCACCGACGCCAGTGATTGCCCCGCTTTTGGACAAGTCACGATAACTGAACCTGCCGAATTGGTTTTGGAAATATCCGACCAAACCGACGCTGATTGTGGCAGCGACAACGGTACGGCAACCGTCTTGGCCAACGGCGGAACACCTGGTTATGAATACGAATGGCCCAACGGTGAAACCACTGCGACCTTGGGTGGCTTGGCAGAAGGAACATACACGGTATCCGTCACCGATGCCAAGGGTTGCGAATCAACTTTGGATGTAATCATTGAAACAGATCTCACCTCAGATACTGAATTTCCAGTTGTGGTGGTCAATGAAGACTTTACGGTACAGCTCGATGCCAATGGCATGGCAACTATTAGTGTTGCGGACATTGATAATGGCAGTTCTGACAATTGTGGAATCGTTTCCATGGAACTGGATTTTACCAGTTTTGATTGCAACCAAGTCGGAGACAACGAAGTCACCTTGACTATTACGGATGTTGGTGGAAACGTCAGTTCAGCAACCGCCAACGTTATCGTTGAAGACATTACGCCACCGGTCATTGAGGGCTGCCCCGACAATATTGCCTTGTCCTATTGCGACCCAGTGGCCTTTTTCGACCTAACAGTTGTTGATAACTGTTCGCCGGATGTGCCACTGATCCAAACAAGTGGCCTTCCCAGTGGATCAACATTTCCTGTAGGGGAGACAACTCTGCAGACTTACGAAGTAACCGATGCTGGTGGCAATACAACCGTTTGCTCATTTGAAATAGTAGTACCTGAGGCAATCGCTCCAAATACCGTTGTTTCCAACGTTTCTTGTTTTGGGGAAAATGATGGAAGTATCGAAACGAATACATCTGGCGGAAGCCCTGTTTATACTTACTTATGGAGCAACGACAGTACCACCATGTCCATCAACAATTTAGGGCCGGGCATGTATTCTGTGACCATTTCGGATGAAGCTGGTTGCGAAATAGTGGAGTCCTATGACATCAGCGAACCAACTGCCCTCATCACCACCCTAATCAACATTGTCAATGCTACCGACAACATGGCCAATGGATCTGTGGACGTGACCGTCAGTGGGGGTGAAATGCCTTACACCTTCCAATGGGTCGACCTCAACGGAAATGTGGTCAGCACGACGGAAGATATCAGTGGCTTCGGCCCTGGCACGTATCAGTTATTCGCTACCGACGCCAACGGCTGTGTCTCCACCAGTGCGTACACGATTCAAGGTATGGTCCCAACCAACAACCCAGACCTTGATGCACGGGTCAAGATTTTCCCAAACCCTACCACAGGGACGCTTACGATCGAATTTATTGGCTTACCGATAACGGCAATCGACGTGACGGTCCACGATGTGGTTGGCCATTTGGTATTTAACCAACCGAAAGCATCGGTCAATGGCGGGAGATATTCGCTTAATTTGGCAAGTGTACCCGAAGGAGTCTATTTAGTGAAATTGAATATCGAAGGGGAGGTTGTGACGAAGAGGATTGTCAGAGTGAGGTAGATAGTTCGATGGTTGGATGGTCTATGTTGACCATCCAACCATCAATCTTTTATTTTTTCAACATCTGCACAGCGGCCAAATGGCCATCTCCACAAAGCTGAACTACATAGAGTCCGGGAGTTAAATGAGCAACATCAATGTTGGCACCTTGCTCTCCGATCTGGACATCCAAAGATGAGGTTGACGCTATTTTACCTTGAATATCCATAATGCGAATCTTGAAATTCCCACTGATCCGGCTGTTGATTTGTAGATTGAGGTTTTCACCGACCGGATTTGGGACTACCTCCATACTTGCAATTTCTTGCCCTTTGTCCCAAACACTGCTAACAGGCATTTCTGTCAGCGCAAGGCTACCGTTGGCAATTGCATCCCCAGTGTTATTATTATTTCCATTGGCAGCGTTGACGGCTGCAAAAATAGTAACGTTACCAGTACCTAAAGCTGGTGCAATCCACTCCATTTCGAAAGTCCCAGCCGTAGAAGGAGTACTATGCTCCACATAAGATCGGCCCCCTAGTGAGATTTTATGCTTGCCGGCACCAATGTCGCCCCAGTCTCCGGCTTGGTTATTATTAACATCTAACACTACCGATTGAAAGCCATATTCAGAGGGAGTGCCCACTCCTGCGGTAGCTGTTATTTTTACCTGATAAGATTTAGCTGGTTCATAAGCCGTAACGGCACTACCATTATCCAACAATTCTATGGAAAGGCTAGGATTAAAATTTCCGCCACTGTGGCATCCTGTATTGGCACAAGTGCCGGGTTGGCCATTATTTTGGAGAAAGCTGCCCGGCGCCCCTGTCACCTGGAATCCAGAATTGCCAGGGCCATTTGAATTGCCTAACACGAACAGGGCAACGCTAAGGAAAAGAAATACTTTGTAAATGTTTTTGATCTTCATAAGTAAAAGTTTGGTTTGTGATTTATGATGTGATGGAAAAAAACTGTTAGCTTTTCGCCAGTACCCTAGACAAGGTTTATGGTAAAAAGTTAATAGCATTTTCAAAAAACTTCTAGTTAATTTGATTGAAAGATTTGGATGGCTAACAAGAGAAAGCCCAAATATATGTAGGCACATGCTTTCTGATATTAAAAGACAGGACTCTGTCTTTTTTCGTACATATACAGGGTGGAAAGGGAAATAGCTGCGAAGGGATGTATAAAGAAAGGATAGGAATCAATTTTAGGAATCCTGTAGCCCAATTTAAAGACAGCAAATTGAGCAAAAAAAAACCGCCGGACGTTCAAGTACGTCCGGCGGTTTTTTCTTCGATCATCCTACTTGCTTTTAACCGCCTGCTTAAAAAAGCATCAATTAACGGCCCCGCTGTTTTTTATTACTTTATTGTGTTGTTGGTTGACAGCAGCGATTGTCATTTTCAAACATACACCTTTTAAAACGGGTATTCAGCAATTTGGATCATCGGGCCTGAAGTGTCCGCAGAGTTTTTGTTTCATGCTCCGCGGCTTAGTAGTATGGTGGACTAGTCATAATAAAAAAATTAAAAATTGCAGTTGTTCAAACGGTTTTTAGACTTTTGTAATCCCCTGAAAAAATGGACAGCATAAACCAAGTACGGGGGATCTTAGAAGTAAATTGCCGCCCTTATTGCATCAGCCTTCCTTTATAAAAATGGTTCATTGAAAATGAAGGAAAACCTTGCATGTCCAGAAACATTTTTAGGAAAAACAGTTAAAGGAAATTAAGTTAGGTCTTTGACCTATGGTAGGATAGGAGTTATTGATTCCACTGTTTTTCCTGCAAGGAGGTGGAAAGACTTTTGAACAAAAAACATTCAATGAACAAAGGAAAACTACCGTTTTCGCAACTGTTTTTAAATTTTGATTAACGATACAATTTTACGTTTTAATTCCGAAATTAACAAAATATTCAGCCTTTAATTTATTTAATTTAATTATCAAAAAAATATTATTCCGAAATTAATTTTTTCAAAAACCCTCTTAATCAAGAGTTTCCAACCCTTGCCTAAACTTTAACTTTAGGTAGTTTTTTTTTCATTTCCCAAATCCCCACTTCCCACTTTTATTAACTTTGAAAATAAATAAATTTTAACATGGAATTCACCGCCGTACTTTCCAAATTCGACTCGCCGCTTTGGGGTTTCCATATCAAAGTTCCTGATGCAGTCACACAATATTTTTTATCCAGCGGCAACAAACGGGTTTTATGCAGCCTGAATGGGGAAATACCTTTTCCATGTGCATTGATGCCAAACGGCAATGGCTATCACTTTATCAATATCAATAAGGAAATGCGGGATAAATTGAAATTGAAAATTGGTTCGGAGGTCACCACCGTTCTTCAAAAAGACGAAAGCAAATATGGCATGCCGATGCCGGAGGAAATGGACGAACTCCTGCACCAAGACCCAGAAGGCAACCATTGGTTTCAATCGCTGACTCCGGGCAAACAGCGCAGCCTGTTGTATATAATCGGAAAACCAAAGGGAGCGGAAACAAGGCTGAAAAAAGCGCTGGTCATCATCGAACATTTAAAAGCCAACCAGGGAAAAATAGACTTTAGACGTTTGCAAGAAGATATGAAGGGAGCGAATAAAATGTAAAATCAATTTTAACCTTGCACAAAATTGTTTTGCAACAAACAAATAACCCATGCTGATAAAAACCCGCGGCATTGTTCTAAAAACAAAAAAATACTCTGAAACGAGTATCATCGCTGATATCTACACCGAGGAGAAAGGGCTGCGTTCGTACATCATCAGTGGAGTACGTGCAAAAAAGGCGAGGGTGAGTGCGGGGCTGCTGCAGGTCATGACGTTGGTGGACATCGTGGCCTACCACCGCGATGGCAAAGACCTGACTCGTCTGAAGGAAATCAAACCCCACCATGTTTTCCGATCCATTCCTTTTGATATAGCTAAAGGGGCCGTCGGAATGTTCATGATCGAAATAGCCCAAAAAACCATCTCCGGAGAAGAGCCGCAAAAAGACCTGTTTGAGTTTCTATTGCACAGTTTTACTTATTTGGATGAAACCTCCCATGCCTTTGCCAATCTGCACCTCCATTTTATGATTAATCTGACTGAGCACCTTGGCTTTCTGCCCAGCGATAGCTACTCTGCCGCTACCCCTTTTTTCGATTTAGAAGAAGGCCGTTTTCTCCCTGCTTCCCCTCCGCACGCCCATTGGCTAGGCGATGTCATGAGTGCCAAGTTCAGTCAACTGCTGCATTTGCCCAAGGAACAATGCCACCTCATCCCCTTCAATCGGGATGAGCGAAAATCGTTGTTGCGGTCGCTGATTGACTTTTATCGTTTGCACATCGAGCATTTCCCTACCATTTATTCTTATGAAATATTGGAGGAGGTTTTGGGGTAGTTTTCGGAGTAAAATACCTTTTGATAAATAGCGCAATGACCCGCCGGTTTCGACTGCCTATTCTTTTTTTAAATAAAAATGAAAAAAAAATCCCAACCCGTGCAGCGGATCGCCCGTTCCTCCGATTTAGTGGGCGCATGGAGCAATCAGATCTGAAAGAAAATGCTGCTAAATATTTTTTTAACAAAAAAGCTAATGGCATTTCCGCTAATTAATGGGGAATGCCAAAACCAAAACCTTTTAACAATGAAAAAACTAGGAATCCTTTGCCTGTTATTTATTATCGCCCTCTCGGCCTGTCGTGACAACAAAGACGACGTGACTACAACTGAGGTGCCTTATGTGCCCCCCATCATCAATTGGTCTCCCACTACGGCATTGGTCAACGGTTCGGTGACGGGCTTCGTGACCGATGAGGCAGGCGAACCAGTCGCCAACGCCAGTGTCAAAGTTGGCACCCTCACTACCACTACCGACGACTATGGACATTTCTTTATTACCGATCAATCGCTCAATGCAAAAGGCACCGTGGTATTGGTTGAAAAGGCTGGCTACTTCAACGGTTCCCGCCGCTTTTCCGCAGTGGAAAACCAAACCAACCGGGTCAAAATCGAACTGTTGACCAAGTCTTTTGACTACAGCTTCAACGCCGCAGCTGGAGGTACCATCCAGACTACCGATGGCGCTTCAATCGTCTTCCGCCCCAACAGTATTAAAAAGGCCAACGGAGCCATTTACACAGGAGAGGTGAAGGTGGCCGCCAAATGGCTCGACCCATCCAGCGTCCGGACGTTTGATCAAATGCCGGGCAACCTGCAAGGCGTTGACCGGGAAATCGAAGAAGTGGCCCTCGGCACTTATGGTATGATGGCCGTAGAACTCGAAAGCGATGCCGGTGAAGCGTTGAATATTTCCGAAGGGAACACCGCCACACTGAGCATGCCTGTCCCAACTTCTTTACAAGGCAATGCTCCTTCAGAAATCCCACTTTGGTCATATAATGAAGAGTATGGCATTTGGGTGGAAGAAGAATTTGCTGCTACCCTAACCAATGGTGCTTATGTAGGTGAGGTGTCGCATTTTTCTTTCTGGAACTGTGATTACCCTTACCCATTGATTGAATTGACAGCCAACTTCGAAAATCAAAATGGAGACCCCCTCTCTAACTACCGAGTGGTAATCACTTTAGGTGTCTTTACTGGCTCTGGATATACCTGCCCTGATGGATCACTCACGGCGTTAGTGCCTGCCAATGAAGATTTGGTTTTGGAAGTTTATAGTATATGTGGTGACGTACTGTACAGCCAAAACATTGGCCCTTTTGCAGATGACACCAGCCTCGGTACAATCGCTATCTCCAACTCCTCTGTATACCAGACAACCATAACTGGTGATTTGGTTGATTGCAACAATGACCCGGTACAGAATGGTGTAATTATAGCGGAATTTGATGGCCACACAGTGTATGAATACGTGACTGGCGGTTCGTTTGACATGTCATTCACCACTTGTTCTAACTCAGCGGACGTGACCCTCATCGGAACCGACATTGACGCTTTGGTCCAAAGCGATCCACTTACCTATGCTGCGAATGGCACCTATACCGGAGTACAGGTCAGTGCATGCGGTGTAGATCTGCAGAATTACATTTCAATTTCCGTTGATGGAGCAACGCCAGCTACCATTTACAACCCTTCATACGCTTTTCCTGATTCAACAGCGACAGGCCTCAATGCCACTAGCTTCAATCATTACGCTAACAACGCAGCCTATATCTATTTCACTGTTGATGGCATGACTGCCGGTGACTATTCTGGATCCAATTCCATCTTTAGCTTCTCAGATTTCACCAACGGCTGGGATTTTGGCCAGGGTCAAAGTTTTGACAATTTCAACATTAGTGAATATGGCGCTGTTGGCGAGGAAATAATCGGCACTTTTGGAGGAACGCTTATAAACTATGCAGTGCAACCTCCTGCCACTGTTACAGTAACTGGATCGTTCAACGTAATAAGGCAATAAATTTGTCCTAATATTACAGGTGGTTAAATTAATTTAACCACCTGTAATTTTTATTTCCCATTTCTTGCTGACCGAAAAAAAACTGATAAAAGACTGCCAAAACGGCAACAAACAAGCGCAATACCTTTTGGTCAAAAGGTATTCAGGCATGCTCATGTCTGTTTGCCGCCGGTATGCTCGGGACGAAGCGATGGCCAAAGACGTGCTGCAAGAAACGCTCATCCGCATTTTTCAAAATATTGCCAAATATGAGCACACCGGTTCGTTCGAAGCATGGATGCGCCGGATTGCAGTAAGGCGGTCTTTGCAATGGTTGGAAAAAAGCAGTTTCCAGCATGAACTGCAACCGATCGAAATGCCCGACCATGATTTTTACGAACCAGAAATTTACAGTCAATTAGGAGCGGAAGAAATCATGGCTTTGCTACAAGAACTTCCCGAAGGATTTCGCACCGTTTTCAATTTGAATATTGTAGAAGGATATTCTCATCAAGAAATCGCTGCGCTATTAGACATCACCGAAAGCACTTCCCGTTCGCAATTGGTGCGGGCGAGAAAATTATTACAGGAAAAAATAATTCAATTAAAAAAAACAAGCCGTTATGAAGTGGCCATTGTTCGAAAATAAAATAAAGGACGAATTGTCCAGCCATCATTCGGAGGTGGATATCGATGCTTTGTGGAGTGCCATTGAGCCAGAGGTGGATGCCCTCAACCAGTCGAAGCGCAAAAGGCGTTTTGTTATTTTCTGGTTTTTACTGGCAGGCGCTGTAATGCTCGGCGGCGGGGTCGGCGGATATTATTTTTTGAGCAATGACAAGGCCACTGAAAAAACAATTATTGCTGGAAATAATTCAGAAGAAAAAACAATTGAAGAAAAGCACGACCAAAATTCAAATACAGATAAAGCGACGAACGACATCCAAGAAAGCAATGAGGAAACCGTAAAAATAATCGATAATCAATCAGCAGTAAATACCGCTAAAAACAGTTTAATTAATAACAATAAATTAAAGAACGAAAAAAATCAAACTATTGAAAAAAAGAATGCAGACACGCCGAAAAGCAATGACAGTAAAAATTTAAAAAACAACCAAAAAACCATTGCCAACAACGACAGCCATTTTGAAATTTCGGAAATTCAGGAAAATGATAAAACAGCCGAAACGAACATTTCAGAAACAATTCCGAAAGAAAAAACAGCTTATTTAATTCCTATTAAAAAATTAGGAACCCTTGCCATTCCTTTATTTAAAATACAAACAACAACGCCCCAACTTGACATCCAAGATTTAAAAAATGAATTAGCCGGAGATGCCACCTCCCCAACCCCTCCCGACGAAAAACGGCATCCAATGGACAAAAAAGATTTCCGTTTTGCTATCGGTGCTTTTGGAGGTATCAGCTACGCCAACAGAAGTTTGAGCACGAATGATGGCACAGCGAATGACTTATTAAAACTCAGGGAAAGCTCAGAAAAACAACTGGAAACCACGCATGCCGGATTGCAATTCAGCCTCCGGCATCGATCTGGTTTCGAGCTCGCTACGGGCCTTCAATATACCCGCATGGTAGAGCGTTTTAATTACAATGAAAACATTACCGAATTGGATTCCATTGATGGCGTTTTATATTATGCCGTAAACCCCAACAACGATACGTTGGCAATTATGGGAACGGTGCCGCACACCACCATCACCGACATCAGAAAAGAATATTACAATAAATATACGATGTTCGACATCCCCGTATTTGTTGGTTATTTTAAAGAAAAGGATGAGTGGTCCTTCGGTGCGCAGGCAGGAGTTTTTGCTAATATTTCCCTAAAAACAGAAGGCCAATTTTTAAATAGTGCAACCACTTCAACGGACATCATAGATTTATTCAAATCCAGCGTTGGGTTGAGTTATTATGTCGGCGCTTCCATTAACCATAAATTAAATGAAAATATCGGGATCGGCATTTCTCCTTATTTCAGGTATTTCCCAAAAAACTTTGCTAAAACCGATTATGGCATTTCCCAGAAATACACTTTGATTGGAATTAATGCGAGAATTAATTATTGGTTTTGATTGCGAATTATCCATTCTGGTAAATCAGCCAATACGCAAACTACAACTATCACTTCTTGAAAAGAATGAATAGGGTGGTCGGATGGTTCGTCGCCATTCGACCACCTTATTTATTTCCACCTGACTTTGCATTTCTCCAAAATGTTATAGATTTGGGATTTTACTTTAAATCCAAAACAACCCATCTCTAACGATGACTTTTGAAAATCACCTGCCTGCTTCACCTCTCGACCAATACATTGAATCGATTTTCCATTTTAAGGATTTCATGCCCGACCACTCTATTGAAAGGGTCGTGCCGACTGGCCACTTGTTTATCATATTTGAACTGGATGGGTTTCCGAGAAACACCTTTGATAATGGATCTTTGCAACCGAATGCTACTTTCACTAAAGTTTGGGTGTCGGGTATGCATCGCCATTATATTTCTATTTCCGCCCACCAAAAGTCGGAAATGTTTGTCATTCAATTTAAAGCAACAGGCGCTTACCCTTTTTTACAATTACCTATCAATGAATTAACGGAAAAAATTCTGCCGGCAGAGGAGATATTTGGAAAAGATATTTTAAAATTAAGGGAAGGATTATTAATTAAAAATAATTCACTTGAAAAATTTCAATTGGCAGAAAACTGGTTGCGGGAGAAATATGACGAACAAAAAAAGCCTCCAGCCTATTTATTAAAAACCATCCGCCAATTGCAACAAGCACCAGTTGGAAATTTTGAAAAAATCGTAAATAATTATCCGCATTCCCAAAAACACTTAATTGACCAATTTAAGAAACATGTAGGGCTGACCCCCAAATATTATCAACGCATATTGCGCTTTAATGAAATTTTACAAAAAATAAAACAAGAAGAAAAAATCTCTTGGGCGCAGACTGCTTATCAATGCGGCTATTCTGACCAATCGCACTTTATTAAAGAATTTAAGCACTTCTCCGGTTTTAATCCGCAAGAATTCCTCCACCAGCCTTTTGAAAAAGAGGAAACCAATTTTTTCCCATTAGATCGGCAAGGTTAATTTTTTACAATACCAGCAATATACGATGTGATAATATTGCGCATTATTTAATGAAACTATTAATCATCATAAGAAACAAATGGAAAAAGGACTTTTAGAAAAAACCGGGCAGCCACTTGAACATTGGATCGAAGTTGTAAAAAAATCCAACCTTGAAAAATACAAAGCCATTATGGATTTTTTAAAAACGGAACACGGACTCACACATGGCTATGCTAATTTCATCGCTTTAAAAGCAAACAAATCAGATGCTGGCTCCATCGATGACGATGAATTATTAACCAACCAATATAACAAGGGCAAGGAACAATTAAAGCCTATTTACGAAAAATTGGTCGCTGAAATTGAGAAGTTTGGGAACGACATCACCCGTACACCCAAAAAAGACAGTGTGAGTATGATCCGCAAAAAACAATTTGCACTAATCAAACCCGCCACTAAAACAAGGATTGACCTCGGGTTGAAATTAAAAGGAAAACCTGTCACGGATAGGTTGGGCAATTCTGGGCCATTCGGCGCTATGTGCACACACCGGGTTCAAATAACGGACTTGGAAGAAGTGGATGCGGAGCTATTAGGTTGGCTGAGGGAAGCGTATGAAGGGGCTGCTTAGGGATGCAACTTAGGGGGTATCATTTGGTTGCCCCCTAAGTTGCATTTTAAATAAATCAAAGCTTGCCGGAATTCGAAATCACAACGGCTGCTGAAGTACGGCCACCACGGCTGCCCACTGCTTCCATTTTCTTCACTACATCAAACCCTTCTACCACTTGTCCGAAAACGACGTGCTTCCCGTTGAGCCAAGGAGTCTCGGCAGTGCAGATAAAAAACTGCGAACTGTTGGTGTTTTTGCCCGCATTGGCCATCGACAAAACGCCCGGACCTGGGTGTTTACCCGCCTTACCTGCAAATGTCTCATCATTAAATTTCCTTCCATAAATGGATTCACCACCGGTGCCGTTGCCGTTCGTGATGTCGCCACCTTGGCACATAAAACCGGGGATAATGCGGTGGAAACTGCACCCTTTATAATGCAATGGTTTGCCAGACTCGCCAGTGCCTTTTTCACCCGTGCAAAGCTGCCGGAAGTTTTCGGCGGTCAAAGGCGCATCGTCAGCAAACAGTTCGAAGACTACCCGGCCAGCAGCCTCTCCACCAATGCTGATGTCGAAAAATACTTTCGGGTTGGCTGGGTTTTGTGGAAATGGCGGAGCGTATGCAGCTGGCGTTGTTACAGCCGGCGCCTGAATACCTTGTGCCTGCAAGGAGAAAGTCCCCAACAACAACAGGCTCGCAAAGAGAGATAATTTTACTAGTTTCATCGATTGAGATTTTTTGTGTTGATGCTTTGCACTGTCGGGACAAAGCCTTACCGCCCATCGCTGGGAATTCACATCTGGCCGCCAAAAACCGTGCAAGGGTTACGGCGGCATTTTGAGTCGGCAAAGAAACGCACCTTGGAGCTTTTAAGTATCTAACAAATCGTTAAAGGGATGCTATCTAGTCTATTTCCACTATTGATGGGTAACAAGTTTAAATTAATACTTGATCACTTACTCGGCTGGCATGCAACCCTTTAATTCAAAAACGTATCATTAGGCTTTGTTTTTAAATAATTAGCCAAATAACGTATTATTACGTCAAAACAAAGCAAATGAAAATTATCACCCTACTTTCCTTTTTGTTTTTTGCGATTACCTGTCAATCACAAACCAAACCGTTTGACGAAGAATGGGTTGGGCAAATCACCCTTTTAGGGCAGCCTCAGTATGCCCGAATTTCCGCCAAAACGGATACCGTTTCCTTGCGTCTTCGGGACGAAGGGCCAGATGGGGTTTATTCATTAATAGGCATCAAAGAGCAAGACGGCAGTGTTGACTTTACGATCAATCATCCAAAAGGGAAATGGATTTTTACGGGCCAGATTGTAGACGGAAATAGGTTGGAAGGGGATATTCAAGTCAACGACTTGATTGGTAAATTTTTGCTTTTCAAACGATTAGCTATTGAACCGCAAGAATGGCAACCCTGCCTCGGCAACTATCAGTTACCAAATGGCGGCTATTTAATAGTCAGGCAGTCAGGTAAATATTTGGAACTGCACTCCGGCATCAGCGAACGCTATACAGGACTGAGTAAAATCGGAGAGAATCGGTTTTACTCTGCCTCTTGCGAAATATTGCAGTTCAAGAATTTGCAAAACAGTCAGTTCCAAACAGTGGAATGGCAGTCCTCCGTTGGTCAAAAAATCAGCGCCCAAAGGGTCGCCCCATTCTTAGTAGAAGACCACCTCATCATCACTTCGACCGATACCATTGGCGCATCGCTATACCTCCCCGCTTCAATGGGCAAACACCCGGCTTGTATCATCCCGATGGGTGCGATCCCCCTTGATCGTTTGGCCAGTGACTTAGAGGCAGAGTTCTTTGCAACCTATGGCATTGCAACCCTCATTTACGACAACCACGGCTTTGGGAAATCGACTGGTATCTTGGCGGAAAAATCATTTGTGGATAAGCAACAGATGGCCATAGAACTATTCCGCTGGCTGCAGAATCATCCGAGCATCGACGCAAAAAAAATTGGCTTTAGGGGCGCCAGTCAGGGCGGGCGCATTGCGCTCATGGCGGCATCTGCCTTGCCCGAAACAGCTTTTTTGGCACTGGTCGCTACCCCTATGGAAACCCGTATGGACCAGCAATTGTATGCGTTGTCAGCCTATCACCGCCAGCAAAACTTTTCAGAGCAGGTTATTACCCATTCGACCGAGCTGTGGCGCAAATTTTTTACGTATGCAGCGACCGATGTGATAGATACTGCCTTTGTTGTTGAATTGCAAACTTTCCAAGCGGCTCACCCGGATATGGAACTGCCGCAAGCCAATTTGGAAAATCCACCTTTCCTCCCTCGGAAAGAGGACCTTCTGAATAGTACGGGTTCGTACCTACCCACCGTCCAGTGTCCCGTTCTTTGCATATTTGGTGCGCTCGATGATCGGGTACCTGCACAAAAAAGCATCCATCAACTGCGAGCTGGCTTGGAAAAAACAGGGCAGCAACCACCGACCGTTATTGTGTATGAAGAGGCAAGCCATTCGTTTACGCTGCCGGGGTTTCGCATCGTGCCGGGGTTGTTCATGGATCAAATTCGGTTTATGCGTAAGGCGGTGAAGTTGGATTGAGAAATGGCTGCGTATCAAATATCATTGTGTCAATTTAAGCCTCAGATAGCTAACGTCGGTAGGGTTAATAGGGTAGCAAATTAAAATTAAAATAATCCCAGAGGGATTGAATATAATCCCTGAATCGGGGGATGCCAAAAGCTATCTCAATCGGAAGGGATTGAATATAACTCTTTTGACATTAACCCTTTCAGGGTTGGTTCTATGTTGTTACATTCCTGATTTCATCAGAGGTTATTACATTAACTTGTGATTCGAGGAAAAAACATTTCAATTTGCGAGCCTAATAACCCGCCGACGTTTAAAGTATAAAATTTCTCACCATTCATTTGACACCATTTAAAATACAACAGCAATAATTATCTATAATTAATACAACCCTTCTTACCCTCTCCCACTCTTTCCTTGCAAACTGTCCGATCGGCCATTTCTTTAAACCGCCTGCCTGATAATTAAGGGACAGTTATTTATTTTCTCACTATTTTATTTTTTTAAATAAAACGCTTTGCAAAAGTGGTGTTAGTGCAGCATGCTGACACACTTAGGCGTGCCATTATTATGTCCAAAAAAATAATTACTGGTATTTTAATTCAACTATTAAGCGGATGGCTTTTTGCGCAAACGGATCAATTACCGAACGTGGATTACCTACAGCCAGCCGATTTTGAAATTGGCGGAGTAAAAGTGACTGGAGCGGTACATACCGACACCACAACCATTTTGTCAATGGCAGGTTTCCGACAAGGTGACCGCATCCGCATCCCTGGTGCAACGGTGAGCCGGGCCTTAAAGACACTAATGAAACAAGGGCTTTTCACCGATGTGCAAATTTTAAAAAACAAGACAATAGGCGATGTGGTATATTTAGAAATAAAAGTACAGGAGCGCCCCCGGCTGGGTTCGCATAGTTTTAAAGGAGTGAAAAAATCGAAGCACGACGGCCTGAATAATGCCGTGAATAATTATTTAATAAAAGGAACCATCGTCACTGACCAAGTAAAAAAGAATGCAATTTATGCAATCAAAAAATATTTTATTGAAAAAGGATTTGCCGACGTGGAGGTAATGTCTCACGAAGAACCAAACCATTTATTAGACAATTCAATGCGGCTGGTTTTTGAAATAAAACAAGGAGAAAAAATAAAAGTCGAGGAAATTAATTTCACCGGAAATAATAATGTCAAAAATAAAAAGCTAAAAAAATTATTGCCGACCAAGCAAAAAAATAAATTATTTGCCGCTTCCAAATTAATTCCCACTGAATGGGAGAAAGGCAAAAAAAATATTATTGCCCATTATAACAGTCTCGGCTATTTAGATGCAGAAATAATGAGCGACAGCATTGGGCGGAAGAAAAATAACGGGAATTATTTCACCCAAATAAATATTGAAGAAGGACAATTATATTATTTCGGAAATATTTCTTGGGAAGGGAATACCAAATATTCCAATGAACAATTAAATAAAATATTGAACATTAAAAAAGGGGAAATTTTTAATGCCCAAAAATTAGAGGAGCGCCTACATTTCAGCCAAACCAACGACGACCTGACCGGGCTTTACATGGACGATGGTCATTTATTTTTTAACCTGCAAAAAGAAACCAAAGCGATCCGAGGTGACACCGTTGATTTAAATATCCGCATTTTCGAAGGCCCTGCTGCAATGGTGGATAAGGTGACCATCAAAGGCAACGACCGCACCAACGAGCACGTCATCCGCCGGGAACTCCGCACCGAGCCGGGCAAAAAATTCAGCCGGGCAGACATCATCCGCTCGCAACGGGCACTGGCCAACCTTGGTTTTTTTAACCCAGAAAAAATGGATATTAATACGCCTGTCAACGCCGAAAGGGGCACGGTGGATATCGAATACACGGTGGATGAAAAAAATTCCGACCAGTTTGAATTGGCCGTTGCTTACGGCGGGCCGGAGGTCGGTGTGACTGGAACGGTCGGCGTGACGTTTAATAATTTTTCCCTGAAAAATATCCGAGACCGCAGCACTTGGGCCCCGCTCCCAACGGGTGATGGCCAACAATTGTCCCTTCGGGCACAATCAAACGGCAAAGCATACCAATCGTACAATCTCGCTTTTACGGAACCTTGGCTGGGCGGCAAAAAGCCTACCTCCCTGAGCTTTGCTACCTTTTTTACCAGAAATACCAATGGCTACGATTCATCCAGTGACGCTTTTTCGTCCATTTCTACGCTGGGCGGTTCGGTTAGTGTTGGGACAAGGTTACAATGGCCGGACGATAACTTTACCAGCACCACGACCCTAAATTTCAGGAAATACACTTTGGATAATTATTCGGACGGGCTCTTCAAATCGGACGATGGCCAACCCGTGACCGACGGTCATTTTTTCAATATCAATATCCAGCAGCGGATTGCCCGCTCGACTATCGACAACCCGTTGTTCCCAACCCAAGGCTCGAAAGTTTCCTTGATGGCACAGTTTACTCCGCCCTATTCTTTGTTTGACGGAAATGCCGAAACGACTTTGGATGCCAACGACCGCTTTAAATTTTTGGAATACCATAAATGGCGGCTCGACGGGGAGTGGTACACAGCTCTGAACAAAAAGCTGGTGCTGAAATTTGGGGCTAAATTCGGCTATGTTGGGGCGTATAATAAATCCATCGGCACGTCGCCATTCGAGCGGTTTTTATTGGGTGGCGACATGTTTAGCAACAACAGCAATTCCGTCTTGGGCACAGACAACATCACCTTGCGGGGCTATGAAATCGAGGAATTGGAAAACAACGTGGTGGATGGCGAAACGGTTGCTACGCCGCTATACAATAAATTCACGGCCGAGCTGCGCTACCTCATTTCCCCAAACCCAAACGCCACCATTTATGCACTGGCATTTGCGGAAGCAGGAAATGCCTACCAAGATTTTAAAAGTTACAACCCATTCGATCTGAAACGTTCGGCGGGTGTGGGTTTAAGGGTGTTCTTACCGATGTTTGGTACGCTGGGTTTTGACTATGGCTGGGGGTTCGACAAGGCGGGTGCCAACACCTTTAAAGGCATTGGAAAAATCAGTTTGGTCATGGGATTTGAGCCAGAGTAATAGCCTGTTTTGAGGGTAAACTATAATTTCTTACGCAGCGCCGATCTTTTTGCAGAGTTACTTTTTGTGACCTCAATTAATCGGCTCTTCCAAAAACCTGTTCAAAACGCACCTTCATTTCACCATGACTTCTAAATTTTTATAAATTAAAATTTAAATAAATTAAAATTATCCACCTTCCAACTAAGGATTTTTTGTGACCATCTTCAAATTATTTATTTTCACTATGGCTCGCAATTTGATTAAATGCGGCAGAAGATAAACCTCCGTTTTATAATAGACACACCGCTTCCGACCTCTTTCCCCTGTAAAATTTCCGACGCATAGACCTGAAAGTTATCCCTTTCCAGAGTATTCGATTATTGAAGATAAAACAAAGAACGATGAACAAATTTCTATCACTATTCTTTTTCGTGCTGGCTTCGCGGTTGCTTGGGCAATCCGTCGAACACTATGAAAAGCTGGCTTTGGCATCCTTCTATTCGAAGGACTTCCCGACCTCCCTTTTGTATAGCGAAAAGATCATCCAATTGGATAAAGAACATATCGCTTCTCTATTTTTTGCAGGCGAATCGGCCCGGCTGATGAACGACTTGTCAAAAGCAGAAGCTTATTTGGAGCAAATCCCCGACGACGCAAAAGCCGGGTTTCTGGCAGCGACCGATTATCACTTAGGGCTGGTAAAACAGGGCCTTGAGAAAAGGGATGAAGCAAAAGACTACTATGAACGTTATTTGAACAACCACTACAACGAAAAGGACATTTATTCAATCCTCGCTACAAATGCGATCCACTCTTTGGCTACTGGCGACGACTGGATCGAACAGGGTTCTTATTTGGACAAACTGCCGGGCAACATCAATACGGAAAATGCGGACATGGCGCCGCTGCGATATGCGGACAAACTTTTTTATTCAAGTGTTTTGGAGGACAATTATTTGCCGACCAAAAACAAAAAGAAGAAAAAGAAAATGGTCAAGCGGCCTGTGTCGCGGATTTATGAAGCACAGTTCAACAAGGAAGCTAGGGAATCGTCCGTCAACCCAAGGTCCGCCATCCTAAATGCCTCCAATATCTCCTTGATGCCAGATGCCAGCCGCATGTACTACACTTTGTGTGCGGATGAAAACCCAACCTCGCAAGAACAATGCACCATCTGGTACCGCAACCGATTTTACGATGGCGAATGGGGCCCGGGCATTAAATTACCAGAGCAGATCAATACCCGGAATTACACCAATACCCAGCCGTCTGTCGCCTATGATTGGACCTTGAAAAAATATGTCCTCTACTTTGTATCCAATCGGCCAGGCGGAAAAGGCGGAAAAGATATTTGGTGCAGCGAAATAGGGTCGGATGATTCCTTCGGCGAACCTTACCCCATCCCACTCAATACGGAACGGGACGAAATCACACCTTTTTTTCACCAATCTACCCAGACCTTGTTTTTCAGTTCGGAAGGTTGGGAAAGCAAAGGCGGCTTTGATATTTTTCATGCGAAGAAAAATGCCCGGGATGATTGGCAAGCACCTGTGAACATGGGGCCGTACCTGAACACCAAGGGTGATGAGTTTTACTACTCCTACCACACGTCCTCCAAATTTGCCTATTTCGTTTCGGGAAAAATGTCACGTGGCGTAGTAGAATCGGATATTTTTGAGGCACGGGTATTTGTCGATTTCCAGTTGCGGGTATTCGACAACCAGACCAAAAGCCCCATCCACAATGTCAGTGTCGAAATAGAAAACACCCAAACCGGTGCGAAAGGAAAATACACCACTGGCGACGATTCACATGATGCAAAGATCAAACTGGAGCCAAGCACAAAGTATCGAATCACGATCGATGCACGCGGCTTCCAACCACAGACGCTGGAGTTAAGCACAGAAGACATCAGTTATTTTTTACTGATGGAAAAAAACATTTTCCTGAAGCCTTATGCCAGACCGTAAGATAGAACATCGTTTTCATGATTGATAAATGGGGCGTCCTGCGGGATGCCCTTTTTTGTTTTGCAATAAAAAGATTATTTGGTGGTATGCCCAAGGGATAGGAATAGCACAAAGGCACTGAATTGGATACACCATTTTATGTATCAGTTATGGGTATTGTAGACAGGGGACAGTTAGGATTACCTTTCTTGTGTTCCTTTTCGCACCTCGCTCGGTGCTTTGCCAAATTCTTCTTTAAATACCGTGGAGAAATAACTAGGGTTGTTGAACCCCACTTCGTAGCATACCTCAGACACTGTCTTGTCCGTGTTTTCCAACAACTCTTTTGCCCTTTCCAAACGTACCGTTCGGATGAGGTTGCTGGTGGATTTGCCTGTCAGTGCCTTTAGTTTGCGAAATAGGGTGGAGCGGGTCATGCGGAGTGTTTTGCAGAGTTGGGGCATCCCGAAGTTTTCGTCGGACATCTCTGCTTCTATGGCTTCGATCACCCGTTTTAAAAAGGCATCCTCTTGGCTGATATTTTTTTGGGCAAGCACGCCCCGCAAGGCCCCTTGTTGCTGGTAGTGCCGTTGCAGGGACTTGCGTAGCTCAATCAGTTTTTCCAAACGGACCAGTAACTCCTCTTGGTGAAATGGTTTGGTGAGGTAGGCATCCGCCCGGTGAGAAAGGCCTTCGATCTTGGAGCGCTGGTCGGCCTTGGCAGTGAGCAGGACGATGGGGATGTGGCTGGTTCGCTCATCGGATTTTAATGTGTCACATAATTCAAAACCATCCATTTCAGGCATCATGACATCGCTGACGATCAGGTCGGGGATGATGGCGATGGCGGTGTCTATCCCCGCCTGCCCGTCGCTGGCGGTCACCACTTGGTACCGGGTGGACAGGATGGAGGTGAGGTAGGTCAGCACATCGGGGTTGTCTTCGACCAGCAGCACGGTGTCCCGGTCGTTCTGTTCCGGTAAAAGATGAGATGGG
This sequence comes from Saprospiraceae bacterium, assembly GCA_041392505.1. GTDB lineage: Bacteria > Bacteroidota > Bacteroidia > Chitinophagales > Saprospiraceae > UBA6168. The sequence continues at coordinate 153,133 of JAWKLX010000013.1, forward strand.
CTCTGTACTGGCAGTGTAATAACGGTTTCCGATAAACCATATGTTGCCGTCAGGTGGGGTTCTCCCGCTAAGACCTTTGCCTCCCTTTTGGCGGGGAGCCATATCCTAAATAGGGTTCCTTTCCCTAATTCACTTTCGACTTTTATCCTTCCTCCCAATACATTGACCAATTCCTGGGTAAGCGCCAGCCCAATGCCCGTGCCTTCCCCCCGTCGGGTGTGCGTACTATCGGCCTGGTAAAAGCGGTCAAAAATGTGGGGGAGGTGTGCGGGGGAAATGCCGGGGCCGTTGTCGCTCACCTGCAACAACAGTTCGGTCGGTTCTTGCCCGTTTTTTTCATCACCCGTCCTGCGCAGGTCGAGATAGACATCACCACCTGCCGGGGTAAACTTGATGGCGTTCGACAATAGATTGGAGACAATGTTTTGCAGTTTTTCGGGGTCGTGGTCCATGACCAGTTCCGGAAAATCGGAACGGAAGTGCAGCCGGATGTCCTTGCTGTCGGCATACGAGTGGAACGATTCGGACAGGTATTTCAGGTAGCCGACCACATCGCCCTGCACCAGGTGCAGCGGCATGTTTCCCGATTCCAGTTTCGACAGGTCCAGCATTTGGTTGACGAGGTTGAGCAGTTGTTTCCCATTGCGCCTGATAAGGCCAACTCCCTCTTCCAACCATTTTTCAGGATCGGCTTTCACTTGATCGGCCATGCCGAGGATGACCGTCAGCGGGGTGCGGAACTCGTGTGTGATGTTGGTGTAGAGTTTTGATTTGATACTGTCGAGTTCTTTGAGGCGGTTGGCTTCCGACTCTGCAAGCTGACGCCCCAACTGGAACTGGTACAGCCAGTAAATGCTACCGAAGAAAAGGACAGCCCAGAGCAGGTAGGCCCACCAGGTGCGGTACCAAGGGGGGAGGATGTAAAGGTTTAACGTAAGACCTTGTTCCTCACTTATCCACGCTCCATCCCAGTCTGATGCGATAACTTTAAAACAATATTTGTCGGGGGAAAGGTTGGTATAGGTGACTTTCTGCTCTAAGTCGCTGTCAGTCCATTCCTCATCAAATCCTTCCAGTTTATATCGATAATTCATTTGACCCGTTCCCACAAAGTAGGGAGCTGAAAATTCAAAAGTGAATACCTTTTCACTGTAAGGAAGCCGGATTTCTTTTGCAAGTTCCGGAGCCTTGCCAAGATGCCTTTCTTTATTGAAAACCTTAAAACCGGTCAAATACACTTTCGGAAGCAGCGTGTCCCTTTTGGGCTTGTCAGGGGCGAATACATGAAGACCCTCTGACCCACCAAAAAGCAGCAAGCCCTCTTTGTTTAGAATAGCAGAGCTATATACAAAACTGCCAATACCAGGGTGAAAGCGATAACATTCAAAAGAGCCATCAATGAATTTGCACAGTTTCGAACTAAAAGAAATCCAAATATTTTTCTGCCTGTCCAAAGCAATGCTTTTGGGAACTTTAGCAGGCAAGCCATTTTCTGTCCCCAAAAAAGAAACTGATTTATCCCTAATATCGGCAACGATTAGACCCGAAGTAGTAGTAGCCCAAAGTTCATTTCCACTCACTTGCAGGATATGTCTGATCCGAAAGATTTTGGGAATTCCCTGAGCGTTTTTTGGCAATTTAAACCGACCACTTGCCTTATCAAAATAGGCAAAAACAGTTTCGTCTTCATTGGTGATCAAACTACACCAAATCGTCCCATCATCGGTTTGATAGCTATCACTTACCACAATGATGTCCAATTCGGGCAAATCCTCCTTTGGATAGTACCATTTCCGTTGTAGGGTGTGACGGTCCATGCGACAAAGACCAAACTTAGAAGGAAGCCACGCTATACGATCATCCTGTTTGTCGGCAATGATAACTCCACCCTTAAAGCCTATCGAATCACCAAGATTAATGGGCATAAGGGGTAATTGTCCACCTTTAGAAAAATAGAATCCGTGCGTGCGGGTACTGACCCATACATTACCATCCGGATCTGAATTAATATTTTTAATTTCTTCCGATGATGCTTTGGAGGAAGGTTGTAACACAATTTTAAGAGGACCACCCAAATTTGGACAATAAGCGAGCCCTGAATTCATCAGTCTAAACCAGTAGCCTCCGGACGAATCCTGCATCATACGGAAAAAGAAGTTGTCCGGGTTAGGATGATCCCCTTCGTTGCGATAAAATGGTAGCATGTCATCCAGAGGGACATCCAAAATCGCAAGGCCATTTCTACCACCAGTCCAGATATTTCCAAAGCGATCCTGAAAGAGTGTCATAATGGTCGTTAGCAAATCGTTTTTGCCACCAGCGATCTCTTGAAACTTTCCATTTCGGTGGCGGACCATAAATTTATCCAGTGTGGCGAACCATAGACGTTCATTCTGATCCAAGAGGATTGCGCGGACATACTCCCCTTTAATCGAATTTAGAGTGATAGGCGTAAATTTTTCTTCATTAGTTTCAAATAGCCAGAGTCCATCCGTGCCTCCCAGCCACAATGTGTCCTTGTTCCCTTTTTGGATACTGGAAAAAATGAATTCTTTCTCTGTTTCAAGATAACCTTCTGGACGTAATAATTGTGTTGAAAAATCTTTTTCAATCTTGATAAGCCCTTCTACGGTAGCAACATAAACCTGCCCATTTTCCCCTTCGCAAAAACCCCTGGTTGAACTCTTGACATAAGGGGCAGATTTAAAATCCCTTACCTTACGAACCTTTTTGCCTTGTAAATCTTCTATCACAAATACCTGTTGAGTGCCTCCCAGCCAGAACCGTCCTAAACGGTCTTTGTATAAAGATTGCGGCGTTGGGATCTCCTCAAATTCCTCTATAAATTCTTCTCTGGTAAAGGTGAAATTCGGTCACTCAGCTCGATTGTAATAAAACAGCCCTTTTGCACTGGCAAAAATATAAATTTCCATTTGGTTCTTCTATTACACCATACGTCCACAACCTTCCAAGACTAATTGTTGTAGAGTCATTAACATTAGCTCGATAGCTCTTTGACCGCTTTCCATCATATTTATAAAGGTCCTCGGCACTATGCCAGATAAAACCAAACTGATCTTCATAAACCAATGAAATCCAACCAGAAGCAATCTTTTGTGGAATGAGTTGCCGGGTAAGTGTTGATTCTTGCGCAGCAACGGAATTGAAACTGATCAAAAGACCGAACAGCATCCAGCGGAGACAAGAAAGGGGAAAAAAACGAATGTTATCAGAGGCAGGTATTATCACATCTCATTTGGTTGGTTTGGTGAATGTAAAGAGAAATGATTGAAGCTGTGCAATATTACTGGTTGAAAATCAGGCTTCCGATATCCAAAAATTTCAGAAGCCTGGAAAAAACAACCTAAAGGAATGAGGTTTATTGTTTGATGAACCGCCCAATATACCCTTGCTCCCCATCTGTCACTTTTAGAGTGTATAAACCACTTGGCAAATGGCCGACTAAAAGCGTCTGTCTTGACGAAAAAGCCCGCTGCTCCACCAACCTGCCCTGGGCGTCAAATAAGCTGATTTCATTTGGTTGGGTGGTGGATTCCGGCAGATGGAGTTGGATGAAGTCGGTGGCAGGATTGGGCGAAAGCACCAACTCAACAATAACTGCCTCATCGGTAGAAGTGATGCAGTCCATGGAAACGATCACGTCACTTTCATACGCCCCAATGTCCACGCAGCCGTTGGGTCGGTCGTTGCCGTCGAGGTCGGTGGGTGGCAGGTTGCCGAGGTCAACGCCTTTATCAATGGCGGGGCTGTCGTCAGTCAGGTGATAGTCCCCGCCACCCACAAAGAGTGGGTCAGTGTTTTGTTTGTCATAGGTGAGGGCATGGGTAGCGAAGGAGCCGTCGCCGAAGAGGTTGCCGCCGAGCGAGGTGACGGTGACGTCAGTGGTCAGTGCAACGAACTCATCATAGCCGGGGTTGGCGAGGATGGTATTTTGGAGGGCAATTGAACTTTCATTTTCCAATTCAATCCCATTTGATTGGTTGCCCGCAATGGTACAGTTCAGAAAACTCCAATGTTTGGTTGAATCCAGATTGATAGCCGCTCGATCACCAATATTTCCTGAAATTAAAGTATTTTCAAAATGAATGGAGTTGTCATCTGGGAAATTGAGATCTGGTGCAAATGAATAGGTGTCAATGGCAGCCCCTTTAGGACTTTTATTATTGGTGATAGTACTTCTTTTTATCATAGCATTAAAATGGTTGCCATAAGCCAACACACTCATGGCACCTCCCCTATCAGTCGCAAGGTTATTGTCAAATTGGCAACTATCAATAACAATTTCAGTATTTGAATTTTCTGTTTCCCATATAGTGAGGGCACCTGCTTCCATTGATTGGTTGTTGGTAAAAGTACTTCTGGAAAGGGTATAGCTGATACTGGCCCCGCCGTTCCAACCATTGCCCATTTCCAATGCACCGCTCCACCACGATGAGTTGCCGTCAAAAAGGCAACGATCCACCAATACTGTACCCGTTCCGCCGTCCGTTCCCCAAAAGTCAACAGCCGCAGAGGCAGAGTCGGCGGTGTTTTCCAATATTTGGCTGTTGGTTAATTCAAACACATCGTTCACACCGGAAAGCCAAGAGAACAGGGCACTTCCATTGTATAAGCAACTGTTTTTTTCAAATTCACAATCATCTATTTTAAAACTGTTGCCTTGGTTGGAAGAATAGGATTGCATCCAGACACCCCCTCCATTTATGCCGCTTACATTTTCATTGAAATTGCAATTTGAGAGCTTAAAATCAAAATTATTGGCATCCACGTTTAGATAAATTCCCCCTCCGATATTGGTCGAATTGTTTCCAAAGAATTGAGTGTTTTCGATTTTGGCAAAAGCATTTGCAGTGTTGGGCTCCCCTGTAATGATAATGATACCCGCTCCCCCTTGTCCCCAACCCAAATTGTTTGGTGTGACGCTGTTGCCATTGAAAGTTGAGTTGCGGATGTTGACCCCGCTGCCTGCCCCCAGAAACGCATACATGCCACCGCCAAATGAGGAGTGGTTGTTGTTGAAAGTGCAGCTATCCACCTCCACCGTCACGGAAGGGGTCTCGCCCCAAAACCACATGCCACCGCCCTGCCTGATATTATCGTTCCCCAAAAAAGAGGAGTTCTTTACCTCGATATTGGAATTGTAAGCAGCTAATCCACTGCCTCGCCCACTAATGTTTTCGATAAATTCACAATGGTTGACTTTTACACCATCGAAAGTGACCGAGCCAACGTACATGCCTCCACCTGCATCGAAGGTATTGTCGGCCCGATTTGTCTCAAAGCGACAATTTTCAACGATTGCCCCACGACTGGCTGGGCCAGAAAAATATAGTCCACCTCCAGACGTCTGTGCGTAGTTTTGTATAAAAACACAGTTCTTAACTTGGGTTGCACCAGTCGAAAAAATGCCCGCTCCATTCCTTTGTTGGTTATTGGATACTCCATCCGCATGGCCATTGGCGATTGTAAAGCCATCAATCAGCGTTTCTTCTGATGTGTTGGCATAAACAGTCACCACCGTCATCACGTTATCCTCCCGGTTCGTCGCAAAATCATCCTCCATATCGTTGCTGTCCAAGTCGCCGGAGAGTACGGTCGGGTACGCCACAATATCCCTTTCTGACAGATTGCACTCTGTCCCCGCAAAACCACCGTAGAGTTTCAGGTCTTTATTAATCAAAAAAGTAGCCGTAGGATCGCTGCCAGGCAGGTAAGTACCTTCCGCCACCCAGATTTCATCGCCTGTTTCGGCAGCGGCAAGGGCGACTTGCAGGTCGGTGTAGGCATCGGCCCAGGAGGTGCCGTCGTTGGCACCGATAGCGTTTTTGTTGACGTAGATGCGGCCATTGAGTGGCTCACCTATCCATTTGTACAATGTTGGGTTGCCAGGGCCACTCAAAGTGCCTTCGGCCATCCAGCCAAGGTTGGGGGATTTGAAGGTGGGCACCCAAGCCGAGATGGAATTGTCCTTCAACTCCCAAGTTTCTCCCCAATCAGTGGAAATGGCTGTAATGTTGTCGTCATAAGAAACGCCCATAAAAATATTGGAACAAGGAATAGCAATCACTTCGATGAAATCATAATCGTAATCTACAGGTGCCCAAGTCGCTCCCCCATCGGTCGTCTTGGCGAGTTGATAATTCGTGGCATGCAGGGCCAACCCGTTTTGCTCATCCACGAAAGCCATGGAATAGATGAAGTTGCCGCCCAAGTTCATTGGGGTCGTGTTCCAGGTCTGCCCCCGGTCAGAGCTTTTGAAAACCCGGCCTTGGTTGGTGCCGAACCACAAATTATCACCCAAGATTGCAATCGATGAGCTTGGAGATTCGAAGACGCCTTTTTCACCAGGTTGGAAATCAAGAATAGGTTCAGTTGCCCAATCAACACCTCCATCAGTTGTCCTTCCCCTGTACCCAGAAAAACCATTGATGCAAACACCTTCTTGGTCATCAAAAAAATGTATCCAAAGGCCACCGTCGTTTCCAGAGTGTACTTCGTCCCAACTGTCGCCACCATCCGTAGTTCGGAAAACGCCCCTGCCCGTAGGGCTTAGATAGTTTTGGGTAGTGATGCAGGCCGTGTTCTCGTCAAAAGCATGGATGCCCAGACTAAACCTTCCGATGGCATCACCGATGTCCTTGACCTCCCAAGTGTCGCCACCATTGGTGGATTTCATCAGTTTAATGAGATGGTTGGCTGGTGTGGGCGGGTTTATCAGAGAAAAATCAATTGCAACCGCCCAGATTATCTGGTCGTTGACAATGGAAATATCGGAGACAAAATACTCATTAGGCAGTGTGCCTAATGCTTTGGGTTCCCATTGGGAAAAGAGGTTGAAAGACAAAAACAGGGAAAGTGTGAGGTGTAAAAGTCTTTTTTTCATGATGAGAAATTTTAAAGGTGAAAAATGAAGTACCACCCCTGGGAAATTGAGGTTCCCCCAGAGGCGGGAGTGATGAGGAAAATGTTTACTGTTTCAAAACCTTCCTAAACGCCACTCCCTCCGCTGTGCAAACTTTCAGCAAATACGCCCTATCTGGCCAGCCATGTGTGGCGATGGTTTTGTTCCAAATGGGCTGGTTGCCAATTTGTTCCGAAAAAACCTGCCTCCCTGTGAGGTCATATAGTTCGAGGCTGCCGCTGGCCGGTTTTTCAAAATCAACTCGGATGTTGAGCGCCTCGGAGAAGGGCGAAGGGAAAGACTGTATTCGGACGTTTTTCAAAACAGGCGTGAACAAGCTGGACACTGAGTCGCTGGTATCGATGTAGATGTGCAACTTGGAAGAGAAGGAAGACCAACCGGTCGCTAAGGCGCCACCCGGTAAAAAGGCTTTGCTTCCGATAACAGGGGCGAGGTAATTTCCACTGGATATGGCATATTTCGTCTCGTCTATTGCTGTCATCTCAAGCCATTCACCTGTTTCGGTGTCGTAGGTTTCCACCAAATCGAGGCCCCCACTGTTCGTGAGCCCACCTGCAATTACGATTTTGCCCTGGAGATAAAACGCAAGTGCCGAGGAACGGGCCATCGCCAAGTTCTCAAACCGCCAGGATCCGTCGGCGATATGGTAGATATCAATAGTATCCAAAAATTCACCCCCACCGATGAACCAAACCTCCTCCGGTGTGCTGACCACCGAGCGGGCGAAACCCCTTGGAAGGGCAAAGGATGCCGTTTCCCAGGTTGTATCCAAGGTGTTGTAGATAAAGCACTTGTCTTCTGACCACAGCAACAATTTTTGCCCGGCCGCCCCGCCGTGGAAATTTCCGGCAGCGGGTATGGTAATGGTATTCCAAGTGCCGGTTACGGGGTCAAAAATATCAAGGTCGTCAGAGAACCCATTGCCATAGGGTCGGCCTCCCGCAAAATAGGCTTTGCCGTCAATGGCGACTGCGGTCACGTTGCGACGGGCGGAGGGAAGGTGTTCGAGGCTCCACTCCCCGGTCAGTGTGTCGTAAACTTCAATGGCGTCGCTGACAGTGGGAAAGCCGTTGTTCCACCAACCATAACCTCCTACGAACATGAGCTTCCCACCGACAGATAATCCTTGCAATTGAAGCCGTGGGTTGGCAAGCGGCTGCTCGCTCCATTCGCCCGTTTGTGTGTCGTAGGTGTAGATTTTGTCGGAGGCGGCGTTTGGGTCTATGTTGAAATTGGCCTTTGCTCCGCCCACGATGAATAGTTTGCTGCCATGTACGCCAAGCCCTGAGAAGCAGAGCGGTGAGGGCATCTCGACAGTACTCCAAACCTGAGCTTCCAACTGGCAATAGGCGAATAATAGGAAGGGTAAAATCATCTTTTTCATGATTGTAATTTTTAAAGGTGAAAAATAAAGAAGCACCACCCCTGGGAAATTGAGGTTTCCCCAGAGGCGGCACAGATGAGGAAAGGGCTCACTGTTTCACAAACCTTCCGATGTAAACTTGGGCACCATCAACCAGCTTCAGGGTGTAAAAGCCGCTTGGCAAATGCCCCACCTGCACCGCCTGCCCGGGCGTGAAAGTCCGCCGCTCCACTAACCTCCCCTGGGCGTCAAACAAGCTGATTTCATTTGGTTTGGACATGGTTTCCGGCAGTTGGAGGTAGAGGAGGTCATTGGCAGGATTGGGCGAAAGCACCAGTTCAACAACAGTCGCCTCATCGGTCGAAGTGATGCAGTCCATGGAAACGATCACGTCACTTTCATACGCCCCGATGTCCACGCAGCCGTTGGGTCGGTCGTTGCCGTCGAGGTCAGTAGGTGGTAGGTTGCCGAGGTCAACACCTGCGTCAATGGCGGGGCTGGTGGCGGAGAGGTGGTAATCGTCCGTACCCATAAAGAGTGGATCGGCATTCTGTTGGTCGTAGGTGAGGGCATGGGTGGCAAGGGAGTTGTCGCCAATGAGGTTGCCGCCGAGGGAGGTGACGGTGACATCGTTGGTTATCGCTATATACTCATCATAGCCAGGGTTGTGGAGGATGGTATTCTGCATTTCCACACCGCCAAGTTCATCGAGCAGGATGCCAGCCGCCTCATTGTCGGCCTGTGTGGTATTCAACATTTTAAAACCAGGGTACATGTCGAGCATGACAACCCCCGCACCCGTATTGCCCGTAACAAGGCTGTTTTCCAATAAGAAAGTAGAGCCATCTGGGAGGCCCGCTTCAAAAAGACCAAACTGGGAGGTGCCAAATGTGCCCCCTATCGGGCTGGCATTGTCCCGTACCTCACAACGCCTCATGACCGCATGGGAATTGTCGCTACTGGACAGCAACCAAACTGCACCACCAGTCTCACCTGCGGAGTTGCCGATCAGTTGGCAATCTTCTATCTCAAACGCAATCGAACTCCTTGCATCCGACCAGAGGGTCAGCCCCCCACCGCTTGTTGTTGCCACGTTGTTGAGCATCCTGCAATTGCGGACCACAAAAGTATCAGGCCCGGTGTCAGGTGCCCCGCCAATATCCAATGCCCCACTGTAAGCGCTGGTATTGTTTTCAAAAACACAATTTTCGACCAGCACATTTGCCGAGCTTGGGGAGGTTGTCCAGATGGCAACAGCAGCCAAATCATCCGTGCAGGTGTTTTCGGTAAATGTGGAATTGGTCACTTGGGCAGTGCAATTCTGGCCGTTCTGGAAATTTAGATATAATGCCGAAACATTCGGAGCGGAGTTCCCCTGAAATTCACAACTGTCAACGGACACCTTTGTCCCGGGGATAAAATTGTTGACTGTCAAGGCCCCACCTGAAGAATTGCTGGATTGGTTGCCAGTGAAAGTGCAACGTTCAAACACCACATCCGGGTTTGGGTACTGCGTACCAGCGTTTTGCCAAATAAATACCGCCCCACCAATCGAACTGCCAGCGATGTTGTTGGTAAACGTGCAATCGAGGAAGGTGCAGTTCGAATTCCCAGAATTGGCAGCCCCGCCCCACTCACTGGCATGGTTGTCCGTAAACTCGGTACCTATCACCTTGGCATCGGCATGTCCAACCAAATGAAGTGCAGACCGTTCGGAACTGTTGTTTTTGAAATGGCAATCCTCTATGGTCACTTCAATGCCGCTATCGGTAGTGCAACCAGCACCCCACCTACCGCTGTTGTCCTGAAAGGTGCAGTTTCGGATAATGCCCGATGACCGAAAAAAAATACCCCCCCCCTGTATAGTGCCTCAGCACCACTCGGCGGATCGCCCTGCAAAGCCGCCCCTCCCTGAACGGTAAAGCCATCTATCAGGCATCCGTCGGCGGCATTGGATGCGGTCATCACATGGATGGTGTTGTCGGAACGGTTGTTCAGGAAATCACCGGGGGTGTCGTCCCCGTTCAGGTCACCTGAAAGGATGGTGGTATGCAGCTCGATGTTCCGCTCGAAAAGGCTGCACTCCGTCCCAGCAAAGCCGCCATAGAGTTTTAGGTCTTCATCAATCAAAAAAGTAGAAGTAGTATTTCCACCAGCGGTGTCTGGCAGGTAAGTGCCTTCCGCCACCCAGATTTCATCGCCTGCTTCGGCAGCGGCGAGGGCGACTTGCAAGTCGGTGTAGGCATCGACCCAAGAGGTGCCGTCGTTGTTGCCCGTGGCAGCGTGGTTGACGTAGGTGCGTTCATTGAGGATACCACCGTCCCACTTGTAAAGGGCTGGTTCTGACCCAGTGCCTTCTACATTAACCGCCCAACCTATTTCAGGAGAGTAGAAAGATGGCGCAAAAATATCAAGCGTATTATCCAAGACACTCCATGAGGTGCCGAGGTTTTTTGTAGATGTAAAAAGGCTGTCAAAATAGGCTGTGCCCACAATGACGTTGGAGCACGGTATGGCCGTTACTTCAGTCAGGTTGTCGCTGTTGCTTATTTCTTCCCAGCTTTCTCCACCATTGGTTGTCTTGATTAGTTTAAGAGGAAGGTTGTTGTAATCGCCCACCAAAGCCAGCCCTTGTTTGCTATCAATAAAAGCAATAGAACCAAAATTATCGGTGACATCGGTCGCCTGATGCACCGTCCAGTTTTGACCTCTATCAACACTTCGATACAACCTGCCTTTGGTCGTTCCTACCCAAAGCGTATCGCCAGAAATGTCATAATTAGTAGGCGTATTCAAATGGTCCTCACCCGGTAGGAATGGAGGATAATTCATATTGGGCGTCAGTACCACCCAGCTTTCTCCACCATCATCAGTCCTTGCCATGCCAGAGCCAATGCTGAATGCAACTCCTTCCAGTGTATTAAAAAACATAACCCGTCCAGCGCCACTCGGCCCACTTAATACTTCAGTCCAAGTATTGCCAGCATCAGTGGTACGGAAAAGTGCCGAGGAATTCTGGAAATTGAGCGTACTGAAGATGGCTGTGCTGTCGCTCAAGGCCCAAATACCCAGTGTCATTTTTCCGGGAGCTTGCGTCATTTCCGTTACCGACCAGTTAGCCCCGCCATTGGTTGTTCTCAACACTTTGAGTATGTGGGTTGAAGGGACAGGAATGCCCCACTGGCCATAATCCAAAGCAATGGCCCATGCTACTTGGTCACTGACAATGGATACGTTCATGACGCTAAAGTTGTCGGGTAAAGTCCCGGCCGCTTGTGGCGACCAGACTTGAGAAAACAGGTTGAGGGTAAAAAGCAAAAAAAGTGCGAAGGGTAAAAGTCTTGTTTTCATGACGAAATTTTTAGGTTAAAAAAAATGAGTGATTACGTCACAAAAATGGCAGCAGGCCAGCCGTTCAACCTTTCGATCTGGGTGCAAAACCTTTCAATCTGGGTGCAAAGGCAGCTTCAATTGGTAGCGATCCGCCCGTTTGTTTCGAAAAAAATAAGGTATCTATATATATAGGAAAAAGGGACAATTCTTCCCATAGTACTATATTTGCCAACTTATCATGAAATTCACCGCTTACATATTAGCCTTTTACCTCCTGCTGGGCAGCTTCATCCCCCGGACGGATTTCAGTCAATTGTTGCGGTTAAAAGATTTGCAGGAGCACTACCAACTGCACTGCCAAGAAGCCGAAATGGCAGGTAAGGAAGTCTGCCTTCAAGAATTTCTCTACGATCATTTCATTGAACACAACGACCACGAGCATGCAGAGAACGGGTGCAGCCACGAAGGCTTACCGATGCACTCCTGCACCATTTCTGTTCTGATGGCTTTCGCCAAAATGCACGATGCCAGTGGTGATTATGAAATAAAAAAGGCATTCTCCATTCCCGCTTTCAAAAACGAATTCCACCCATCTATTTTCCTTTCTGTAATTGACCAGCCACCCTGCTGATCCTCTTCCTACCAAAGGGAGCTTTGGACATCTCTCCATTGCTCCAATTTTCAATTTTAGCAATATCTCGCTTTTGTCATTTTGTAAAAATCTGTTCCGTCTTATGGGCGTGCTATGCGTGCCAACCAGACAGCCCACTTGACGGAACAGATTTTTCCAAAATGACAAAAAGGGCACAAAAGAGGCTGGAAAAACAACCATCCAACCATCAAACCATCCAGCCATTCCAACCATCCACCTTATTGAAATATGATCGAAAAAATTATCCGCCTTTCTGTTAAAAACAAACTCGTCGTGGGGCTGCTCGTCCTTGGGCTGATTGCAGGAGGCATTTATTCTCTCAACCAACTGCCCATCGATGCCGTGCCTGACATCACCAACAACCAGGTACAAGTCGTCACGGTATCCACCTCCCTCGCAGCGCAAGAGGTCGAGCAATTCATCACCTACCCAGTCGAAATGGCCATGGCCAACATCCCCAACGTGACGGAAATCCGCTCCATTTCCCGCTTTGGGCTGTCCGTCGTCACGATCGTCTTCGAGGACTTTGTGCCGATCATGATGGCCCGGCAATTTGTCAAGGAACAGATCAGTCTGGCCGAGGCCGAAATCCCTGCCGGATTGGGCATGCCTGAACTCATGCCGATCACGACAGGCTTGGGGGAAATTTACCAATATGTCCTCCAAGTACAGCCCGGATACGAAGACCGCTACGACGCCATGCAACTCCGCACCATCCAGGATTGGATCGTCAAACGGCAGCTCGCAGGCACACCCGGCATCATCGAAACAAGCAGTTTCGGTGGCTACCTCAAACAGTACGAAGTCGCCCTCGACCCCTATCTCATGCAGAGTCTCGATGTGACAGTGCAGGAAGTTTTCGATGCGCTGGGAAAGAACAACCAGAACTCCGGCGGCAGTTATATCGAAAAAAACACCAACGCCTTTTACATCCGTACGGAGGGGTTGGTGAAATCATTGACGGACATTGAAAACATCCCCATTGCCAACCACAATAGCGTGCCCGTGCTGATCAAGGATGTCGGCAAAGTACAGTTCGGCAGCCCCAACGTTTCGGCTGCATGACCATGGACGGCAAGGGCGAAACAGTCGGCGGCATTACCCTCATGCTCAAAGGCGGCAACTCTTCCGAGGCCATCCAAAATGTCCACCAGCGCATTGAACAGATCAAAATCGCTACCTCGAAGGCATCAATATTTACCCCTACCTCGACCGCTCGGTATTGGTCGGCAAGACCATCAGCACCGTGAAAAAGAATTTGTTGGAAGGAGGGCCATTGTCATCTTAGTGTTGATCCTCTTGCTCGGCGACTTGCGGGCCGGATTGATCGTCGCTTCTGTCATCCCACTGGCCATGCTCTTTGCCCTCATTTTAATGAGTTATTTCGGCGTGTCCGCCAATCTCATGTCGCTCGGAGCGATAGATTTTGGCATCGTCATCGACGGGGCCGTCATCATCGTGGAAGGGGTGCTGCACGGGCTGTTCACGTATCATGTTGGCAAACAGCTCACGCAAACAGAGATGGACGGCATCATCACTGAGTCGTCGGCGAAGTTGTTCCGGTCGGCGGTGTTTGGCGTTTTTATCATCCTCGTCGTTTTTGTGCCGATCATGACGCTGACGGGAATCGAAGGGAAAATGTTCCGGCCAATGGCCATGACCTTCAGCTTTGCCGTGCTGGGTGCACTCGTATTATCGCTGACCTACGTGCCTGCCGTTTCAGCGTTGGTTTTGTCAAAAAACATCAGCGCACACCAAACTTTTGCCGATAAAATAATGGATCTTCCTAAAAGGCTCTACGAGCCAGTTTTGCAGTTTTTCGCTGAAATATTACGCCCTCGTTTTGTTGGCGGCAGGCATTTGTTTGATTGCTTCTTTCTTGGTTTTTCAAACCCTCGGTTCGTCTTCATACCCTACACTGGAAGAGGGTGACCTGGCCATGCAGATGACCATCCAGCGGGCAGTTCATTGCAGGAGAGCGTCCGTTCTTCCAGCAAAGCAGAAAAGATTTTATTGGAAAATTTCCCCGGAGGTTAAGCACGTCGTTCCAAGATCGGCGACCCTGAAGTTCCGACCGACCCCATGGCCATTGAAGATGCCGACATCATGATTGTTTTAAAAGACAAAGAAGAATGGACGACCACCCAAGACCGGGAAACATTGGTGGAAATGATGAAGGAAAAACTGGAGGTCGTCGCTGGCGCCAGTTTTGAATTCACCCAACCTATCCAGTTGAGGTTCAACGAGTTGATGACCGGTGCTAAAACGGACATTGCCATCAAAATTTTCGGGGAAAATACCGAGACGCTCAAAACGCTCGCCGACCAGGCAGCCCAATTGGTGGAAAACATCCCCGGTGCCGGCGACGTAAAAGTGGACCAAACGGAAGGGCTACCGCAGCTCATTGTCCAGTACAACCGCACCAAGATCGCCCAATACGGCCTCAACATAGAAGACCTGAACACGCTCGTCCGCACGGCTTTCGCTGGCGAATCGGCAGGGGTGGTTTTTGAAAACGAACGCAAATTCGACCTCGTCCTCCGCTTGGAAAAATCGGCGCGGGAGCAACTGAATTTGGACCAACTGTTCATCCATTTGCCGAACGGCACCAGCATTCCTATGAGTGAAGTGGCGAGCGTGGACTACCAAGAAGGCCCCATGCAGGTCAGTCGGGAAAATGCCCGCCGCCGCATCAACATCGGGGTCAATGTCCGAAACCGGGACATCGCCAGCCTCGTCGCCGAGATCGAAGGGACGCTGGACGGCCAGCTCAATTTGCCACCGGGATATGCCATACAATACGGTGGCCAATTTGAAAACTTGCAGAAAGCCCAGCGGCGGTTGGCCATCGCCGTGCCCGTGGCGCTGCTGCTCATTTTTGCCCTCCTTTATTTTACGTTTGAAAAAATAAAATACGCCCTCATCATCTTCACCGCCGTGCCATTTTCCGCCATCGGCGGAGTGATGGCGCTGTGGCTGCGGGGCATGCCTTTTAGCATTTCCGCCGGGGTCGGGTTTATTGCTTTGTTTGGCGTAGCGGTGCTCAATGGCATCGTACTCATCAGCTACTTCAACCAGTTGCGCTACGAGCACGGCCTGACCAATATGCTGGAAGTGGTGGTCAAAGGTGGCCTCACCCGGCTGCGGCCCGTCATCATGACAGCGGCGGTGGCGGCGCTGGGTTTTTTGCCAATGGCGCTCTCGACCACCAACGGGGCGGAAGTACAACGCCCGTTAGCGACCGTTGTGATTGGCGGATTGATCACCGCTACCTTGCTGACGCTCATCATGTTACCCATCCTTTATTATTTGGTAAATAAAAAACTGAATAGGCCGAATGTGGCGGCAGCTGCGGTGATCGCACTGCTGTTCATGGCTCCAGCCTTGCAGGCACAACAACCATTGACGCTCGATGCAGCGCTCGAAAATGCCCTTTCCCAACACCCCGTTTTGAAAAATGCAGCACTGAAAATCGACCAGAGCAAACTGGGGGTTGACGCTGCCAGACAGTTGCCTCCCACGCAGTTCAATTTTGATTTTGGGCAAATCAACAGCGACCTAATCGACTACCACTTTTCCGCTTCGCAAAGCCTTGGCAACCCCGCTGTCAACAAACAGAGAAAGGCTGTGGCAGAAGCCAGCATTGCCCTTTCGGAATCGGAATTGGCCCTGCAACGGCATGAGGTAACCACTGCCGTGAAACAGGCTTATTACCAATGGATTTACCGCTCCGAGCGGCTGCGGCAATTGGAAGACCAAGCAGTTTTGCAAAAAAAATTTTTGGAAAAAACCAACCTACAATTTGAGTTTGGCGAGGTTGGGCGCTTAGAAAAAACGCTGGCAGAAACCCAACATTTACAAGCACTCCGGGCCATTGAATCAGCACAACGGGACCTGCAAGCGGCTTCACGGGATTTACAAAAAACAGCTTTTCTGACAGGCGAATTTTCCCCTCCGGGAAATGGTTTGCCAATATTGGAAATGCCTGCCGCAGCGGCTGGCCAAGCGCTCTTCACCGCTCCCATCCGGCAAGAAATGGCGGTCGCCCAGCAGCAAGCTGTTTTGCAAAAAAAACAACTCGCCCCTGAATTTTCCCTCGGCTATTTTAACCAGAGCATCCGCCCCGATTATTCCTTTCAAGGGGTTTCCGCCGGGGTCGCTATCCCATTTTACAAAAAGCACCAACGGGCGCTCGCCGAGCAATGGGATTTGGAAGCCATCATGGCTGCCAACCAACTGGAAGGCCGATCGACTATTTTGGAAAAAGAACGGGCAACGGCCAAGCTGCAGGCCTCTTCTTTGAGGAACGAATTGGACTCTTATGGCCGCCAACTGACCGACCAAGCCACCTTGCTCCGACAACTGGCGCAGGTGCAGTTGGACAACGGCGAAATAGATTTTTTCCGCTATTGGCAGAGCCTGCAAATGGCCCTGAACAATGAATTGGATTTTCTCGATCTGCAATACCAGTATGTAGAAGCGGTGTTGCAGGTGGAGTATTTGAATCAGTAGAATTGCACGCAGATTGAACGGATTTACTTGATTTTCACAGATTTTAAAAATCAGGTCAAACCTGTTCGAACCAAATAAATTAATTGACCATCAAATTTTTATAAAAATGAAAAATATCGTTTTGGAAATAATGGACGGCGTCCAGTACAAAGTTGGCAGCTTTTCAAAAGTTGTTAACTTTCTCATGATTCTCGCTTTTATTAGCCTCGCAAGCTGCGGCTCGGAACACAACCATGACCACGATCATGAAACGGAAGAGGCAGAGCAAGCTGCTACCCCCATCCAACTCAACGAGGAACAAATGGCACTGGCGGGCATCGAAATCGGTGAGCCGCAAAAACGGGTGTTGTCTGAAAAAATCAACTGCACGGGCACGGTCGAAGTGCCGCCGCAGAGCCTCGCTTCCGTGTACTCACCGGTGCAGGGTTTTGTAAAAAAAGTGGTGCACTTGCCAGGCGACTATGTGCATAAAGGCGAAGTGTTGACGACGATTTCCCATCCCGGTCTGGTGAAGTTGCAGCGGGAGTTTTTGGAGGCTCATAGCCAGCTTTCTTTCTTGGAAAAAGATTTTCAGCGCAAACAAACACTGGCCGCCGGGGACGCTGCATCACAGCGGTCGTTGGAAGAGGCAGGTGCCAAATTGGATTTGGAAAAGGCCCGCTACAATGGCCTCAAAGCAGAATTGGACATGATCGGGATTGCCACCCAACATTTGGAGGAAAGCGGCGAAATCCAAAATGCGATCACCTTGGCCGCACCAGTCAGCGGATATGTTTCGAAAGTGGAAATCAATTTAGGCAAATTGGTCACGCCGGAAGAGCTGTTGTTCGAGGTGGTTGACAACAGCCATTCGCACTTGGAATTGCAGGTTTTTGCAAAAGATTTAGCCAAAGTAAAAAAAGGCCAGCGCATCGAATGCCGCATGCCGGGCAGTGAAGAGGTGTTTTTGGGCGAGGTCCATTTGACCGGAAAAATGATCGACTTAGAAAGCAAGACCGCCATGGTGCACGGCCATTTTGAAGAAGAGCCGACCCCGCTGACGCCGGGCACATTTATGCAGGCAACAATATTTTCCGGAGGAAAAGAAGTCTGGACGGTACCGGAAACGGCAGTCGTCAAGGAAGGCGGTGAGGCATTTATTTTTACCAAAACCAAAGATGGTTTTGAGAAAATGGCAGTCACGACTGGCCTCTCCGATGGCCAGTTTGTCGAAATCACCAATGCTGATTTTTCTGGGAACAAACAGATCGTACTGGCAGGTGCCTATTATGTAAATGGCAGTGACGGGGAAATTGGGGGCGGCCATTCTCATTGACATCTGAGACCGCTAAGCTGTCAGAGATCAGAGATCAGACCACTGCGTTGTCAGAAATGAGACGGGGCCTGTCTGACCTCTGACAGCGCAGCGGTCTTATTTTGCTTTTTGCAACCCCAGCCCTTATTTTCACCTAAAACTCACGTAAGGAAAATGAAAACTTGCCCAGATTGACCGTTTTATTTTAATTTCATTATCCTCCTTGTTATTATTTTATGCCCTGATCTTATTTTTAAAAAATAAACCCCGTTTGGCATAAGTGCAGTATTTATTTCATTTTTTGAATTTGGCAAAATATCCAAAATGCCTGTAAATACAGGTCTTCCCATACTATCGAATATTCCGTATTCTTTTTTTGAAAAAGACGAACTCTGGGTTTCAATAATTAATTTTTCCCTAAAAGGGTTGGGGTAAATATGGACTTCCATATTTTTATATGGATCGTTTTCGTCAACCGAGTTGACAGGTTCGAACAGCGAAAAACGGACAGAATCCAGCACCCAGTTCATGGCAGCGTCCTGCTGTTGGGTGAACATATTTTGGCAATCAAATCCAGAATAGTCCATGTAATTCATGAACATGACACCGGGAGCATCGGGGGAGCATATATCTGTGACGGGGAAATCAGGGCATGTGCCAGCTTGGGTACTGTATAATTGGTTGGGGGTATCCTCCAACCCATCTGGGCCTCCGGGGACAGTATAGCAGGTGTCGGTGGGTGATAGGTCGTAGTAATCATACAGGAATGGGTGTTTCAAGCCTAAGTAATGGCCAAGGTAGTGGGTAATAAATTTATGAAAATACGGACCGAAACTACCTATGACTACGCCATCCTTGGGAGTGCCGTGTGAGGAGGGCGAAGTCGAAATACCAATGCCGGCCACAAGAAAATCAGGATTGCGGACAATCCATATGTTCACGTATTTTAAGGTATTCCAAGCATCATGACCACCTGTACTGCTGAACGGCGCTTGGGAAAGTTGGATTTTCTCTAACGAAGATTTTGTATGGGTGATGCCGTTTGTCGGTTCGTTCGAAGGGTCAACGGTAGCCAGTTCAAACTCTATTTCCGTATCGGCAGCGACGGGTTTGAAGGCATCGGGTGTATTGACTGTGTCAGGGGTTTGCCGCCTAAAATTCTCATTCACTTCATGTATGATATCTTTTACATATTCATCTGGCAAGTCTTGAGAATCATCATAAAATATCACATGGACGACCGTCGGCAATTTGACGATGGACTTTCCACCCGTTTGGTACTTTTTGAAATCGGCAGGCAACTCAAAAGTGGAGTCCTCTGGGTAAACACATTGACGGGAGTGTTTCTGTGAAAAAGAAGAGAAGCACAAAAGACAAAAAATCGGCAAAGCATAAAGTTTTTTCATGACACATTTTTATGGTTTAAAATTGATGAACTCACGTTCACTATACTTCTGAAAGTTCAGTTAATGTAAAGTAACCCTCACCTCGCTACCACCACCTTTTGCCCTTTCACGCCTTCACCCAAAAGAAAATACATCCCTGGAGGCACCCCTGTAATGTCCATCACTTCGTTGAGCGCCCCCGGTGCAGTGGGGAAGCGGTAAACCATTCGCCCTGTCACATCGGCCATCACCAGTTCCTGCACTTTGTGCCTTTGTGGCATGCGGACATGAAGGTAGCTGTTGGCTGGGTTCGGCGACACCTGTATTTCCCCTGCTCCTTGCAGCGGCCCGATTACCGTGCTGCTCACTGGTGATGGTAACTGTATGGTGCTGTCGCAATCCCCGCCAAAGCGGTACATGGGAAGGTTGGGAAAGTGTGCATCAACATTGGTGGGCATTTGAAGTGCAAGGGGTTCAAATCCACAGGCCTGCCCCTTTTCGTTAGGGTGGTGGATGACATGCACGGGGAAGCTGGTCGTTCCAGGGGAAATGTAAATCCTGCAGTCCGGCCCCAAGAGCATGTGTCCCATGCCAACGGGCCAGCCAGTGCTGTCCAGGCTGGAATGATGGGCGATGTGCTCCCAGCTTTCCGTTTCCAGGTCAATCTGGTAAAGGTCCCGGCCAGCTGTTACGTACAACAATTTGGAGTCGAAGGAAAAGGCAGTCCCTTCGGCACCCTGCTCCGTGGAAGGTAAATAGGGGATGCGCCGGAAATTGGACAGTACCCCTGTCTCGTTGTTGAAGTCGTACAGCAGGGCCTGGTTAAGATCGCTGTGCAGGGCCAGCATTTTCCCATCAGGGGAAAAAGTACTGGTGCTCGTCTGCATCTCCACATCATCCAATACGTCCCCCACCGCTTGTGTAAATGGCCCTTCGACCCCTTCCTCCCCGCCCACCAAGAACAGGTGGAACACATCGGAAAAATGTTTTTTGACCATGACCCACCATTTAGTCCCATCGTTGTTAATGCCAGCCGTCAGCCGTGCCCCATTCAAGGTATCGGTCAATATTTGCTCCTGGCCCAAAAAAGTCAATGAGCTATCCTTTTGCAGACGGATTTTGCTGAAATAAAGCCCCAAATTGATCACTGTTACATACTCCTGTGAAATGACATTGTCTTTATTTATAAGGTAAAAAATGGAGTCGTTCCCCAGTCCAGGGAGCAGGAGGCTGGACTCCAAAATCGGGGTGTCCCCATAATCTTCGCAGTCCCAAACCGCGATCTCACTTGTCACCAAAGGATAGCTTCCTGGGAGTGCCTGGAGGTTTTTATCAAATACCTCACAATTGTTTGACAGGAGCAGCAACTCACCGCTTTTATCACATATAAAAGTACTGCCTACACCTATGCCAATGGGAAAGTAATCAAGATTAAAAGGGGAAACAGTTATTTCTTGATGGGTAAAGTCAATAATGCTAATTCCAAATTTGGAGTTTCCAGCGCCGTAAGAATATCCCATAGCCCACTGATAATCATATTTCTGTGAAAAAATAGGGGATAAACAAAATGACAAAGCCAACATTAAGGTAATATGTTTCATAATAGATATGGTAAAGCCAAGGCAAGGGCAATCTTGCCTTGGCTGTCACAAAATAATTTTTAGTGGGCAATGATGAACTTAGTATGTAAGCCATTTTCTGCCGAAAGGAGATAGATTTTGGGTAGCCGAGGCATTGTCCTTTCAGATTTGAAGAGTTTATCACGGCAAAAATTATGGCAAAGAGAATTGGTGAGAAACGGGATATACGCTTACGGAGGTACGGAAGAAAATTTTCTTCATATTTAGAGATGGATTAATGAACTGAACCCTCGGATGAAAAACTGGTTTTTTGCAGGCGTAGAATACAGTTCAGGTTTATGGAATAGAATATGAGTTTGCGATATGGTTTATAAATATTTAGCGGTGCCTCAAATATTTTTACATAACTGTCGCTAAAGTAAAAAACAGTTTTAATGTTTCCGACCATTATTCAGATTTTGTATCATAGAATACAGTAAGAACTGTTGGCAGTGCTATAGCAACGGAGCTGACAGGAATGCCAGCGAGTTTTTATTTCAAAGAAATAATTGGCCCTATTCCTGAATTCAGCATTCGGCGTTTTTTGCATTTACATTTGGATTTGAATCTCCCGCCCTTATTTTTGCGACTTTTAAACTCAACCTGTGATGGGTTGTTAAAACACAAACCAAAAAAAATTACTGATATGGCAATAATGATTACGGATGAATGTATCAACTGCGGGGCTTGCGAACCGGAATGCCCCAATAATGCGATCTACGAAGGCGGCATTGAATGGGCCATTGCAGATGGTACAGATATTAATGATAAATACAAGTTGGAAGATGGAAAAGTAGTTGGTGCTAATGATAAAAATGATCCGGTTTCTGATGATTTTTATTATATTGTGCCCGATAAATGCACAGAGTGCAAAGGCTTCCACGAAGAGCCGCAATGTGCAGCCGTTTGCCCAGTGGATTGTTGCGTGCCCGACCCAGAGCGGGAAGAAACCGAGGAAGTCTTGCTGGAAAGAAAAGAGCGGCTACATCTCTGAATAAAAGGTTTTAGTTTTCATAGCTTTAGATTTTTTGTTACCCACCTGTTTCGGGTGGGTTTTTTTATTTCCAAAATACGGAAACCCTCCCTGTTTTGACGGACAGGTTTCCTTTTTGGGTTTCCATTCTTCCAATCGGTTCTTAAAAAGTAATTTCACCCATTGTTTATCTTAAAAAAAACTATTTGTATGAATAAACTTTACGGTTTTGCTTTAACCTTACTCGCCATCCTTTGTGCCGACCATTCCTTTTGTCAAATTTCATTTACCAACCAGACTCAATTATTAAACAACCCAGATGACTTCACCAGTGGGAACGTGCTCGCCATCTCGGATATGAACGCCGACGGGCTGGATGACATCATCCGGCTGGATAACGGCAGTATGTTGAGCATCGAATATCAAACCCCCAATAGCGAACCCTTTGGGAATTATTCCCACGGAAATGTGCCGAGCGACGCCTGGGCGATAGTCGTTGGCGATGCCAACAACGACGGCTATTGTGATATCATGGTGGGCGGGGCATACGATGGCGTAAAGCTATTGTGGGCCATGGACGATGGCGCTTTTTACCTTTCTTCCACCTTGCCGGGCCCAGGCCTTTTTGTACAGGGCAGCAACATGGCAGATATCAATAACGATGGATACCTCGATGTTTTTGCTTGCCACGATGACGGGGAAAGCCGCATTTGGGAAAACACTCAAAATAGTTCTTTCGTGCAGGCCGACCAGTGGATTGACATGAAAACTGATCCAGTTTCCGACAATTCAGGGAATTATGGCAGCGTCTGGACGGATTTTGACAACGACGGCGACCTTGACTTGTACATCGCCAAATGCCGCATCGGCGTCACCAGCCAAGACGACCCACGACGTATCAATGCCCTTTTTGTAAATGATGGGGAAAACAATTTCCACGAAGCCGCCGAGGAATATGGGCTGAAAATCAGGTACCAGTCTTGGACTTCTGATTTTCAGGACATTGACAATGACGGCGACTTGGACTGTTTTGTCACCAACCACGACAGTGACTTGCAGTTGTTGGAAAACGACGGCACGGGCCATTTTACCGATATTTCTGTAACGGCAGGCATTGCCAAAGGCAATGGTTCCAACTTTGTTCAAGGCATCATGAAGGATTTTGATAATGATGGGTTTGTGGACATCATCACTGCCCAACCGACTTTGTTTTTTAGAAATAATGGGGACAAGACGTTTACAGAAATGTCCCCGTTTGCTGCCAGTTTTGGCTCGCTCGCTACGGGCGACCTCAACCACGATGGCTTTGTTGACCTGTACGTTTCTTACCAAAACGGCTTCAACAACCCAAGCAATACCCCTGACAAGCTTTGGATAAATGATGGCAATGACAATCATTTTCTTTCGGTAAAATTGGAAGGTGTCCAGAGCAACAAAATGGGCGTCGGAGCCCGCATCGAAATCCATGGCAGCTGGGGCATCCAGATCAGGGAAGTCAGGGCCGGGGAAAGCTACGGCATCATGAATTCACTGACCCAATCATTTGGTTTGGCGGATGAAACAGAAATAGATTATGTAGTGGTCAAATGGCCTTCCGGTACGGTGGATGTGCTGCGCAATGTCGCTGCCGATCAGTTTATTTCCATCGTAGAAGGAAGTACTTGTGAATTACCACCTTTCCAGTTGCAAGGAGAGGAGTCAGTTATCCTTTGCGGGATTGATAGCATCACTTTGGAAGCACCCAGTGGCTACACCTATTTGTGGAACGACGGTAGTACCGACCAATCCATAACCATTTATTCTCCCGGAAATTACAACGTCGTCATTGTGGATGACCAAGGTTGCGCTGCTGGTTCTGCGACCGTAAAAGTATTTCGGGAGCCCGATCAGACACCAACTATTGCCGTCATTGGAGACACCTCTTTTTGTGAAGGTGGCAGCGTCGAATTGGTAGCGTCGGCCAGTTTTACCGATGTTTACCCTTGGTCGACCGGGGACACAACGGCCGCCATTACCGTAACCCAAACGGGTGATTACCAAGTGGTTATCGAAGGCATTTGCAGTACCTTCCCATCCGAAACGATCCATGTCGAGGTATTGGAAAAAGCTACCGAACCCGTTGCCGATAATGTAACGGTGGTAGCCCCATCAACCGCCATCCTAGAGGCCACGGGCGAAAACCCGCACTGGTTCGAAACAATAAACTCCCCTACCCCGCTCGCCATTGGCGACCAGTTTGAAACACCCGTGCTGACAGAAACGACTACCTATTTTGTGGCCGGGGCAAAAGAGTACGGTGGTGGCTCCGCAACGACTGGCATGCCCGAACACCAAGGTGGTCTGTACAGCTCGAATGAATCCAATGGGCAAGTCCGTTTTGAAGTTTACAATTCTATTATTTTGAAACAAGTCACCGTCAGTACAGACTCTGTTGGGGTGCGTATCATCGAATTGCTGGATCAAAACAACCAAGTCCTTCAGTCAATGGCTGTCGATTTACCCGTTGGGGAATCGGTCATCGACCTCAATTTTGCGATCGATCCCGGAACCTATCGCCTGACAACCAATGGCCCGCAGAATGTGGCCGTATTTGGCCCCGGCAATCTTAGCCCTTGGCTGACCCGGTCGAACGAAGGCGTTTCCTATCCTTATGAAGTTCCCGGCACGATGAGCATCACGGGCTCCAATTTTGGTGCTGGCTTTTACTACTATTTCTTCAACTGGCAAATCGAAAAAGCGCCGACCAAGTGCTTTAGCGAACGTGTTGAAGTGACGGTTAATGTTGAGCCAAACGCCACAAAAGAAGTATCCCCTTTCGGGAAATTATCGGTTATGCCGAACCCATCTACAGGGCTATTTACTTTGGAAATGGAAGCTTTTGAAACAGGCGTTGCAAACTTGATCATCACCGATATTACTGGAAAACAAATTTGGAGGGATCAATTTTCGGCCATTGAAAATGCCTTGGAAAGACGGCAAGTCGATTTGGGCGGCGTCCCCGCCGGCATGTATTTTTTAAAGATAACAAGTGGGGAAAGGGCCAGCTGGCTGAAGCTGGTGGTACAGTGAGAGAAGTTGGAAGAGACTGCCTCTAAAGATGTAGATTTTGTTTTCGACGCTGATTTTTACGATCGTTATGATTAGTTATGATTTAAAAATGAAATTATTAATAATCATAAATTATCTTAATTGTCATAAAAATCAGCGTCGAAAAAATTTTTGAGTTAGTGCCAGCCAATGAATGCCTCATTTCGCCACCCAAAAACTCACACCTTAACAAATATCTTCCTTTTATATAAAATCCAAGCGACCAACAAATTCATCGAAACCATCATCAGTGCAAATGCCAGAGAGGCATTTTTTGGCGACAGCCAAGTCAAGAAAATGTTTTGATAAACCCAGCTGTACAATGACCCATCGCCAACGCTGATAGCCCACATGATTTTCGAAATCAACGAGTGCAGGATGTAAATAAACAACGGGTTCATGCCGAACCACAGGAACGGCTTGATCCACCCATTATACCCTTTCACATCCACCAACCACCAGACCGTACCCAAAGTCAGCAAGGCCCAACCACTGTGGTACAACACATAGCTGCTCGTCCATATTTTTTTGTTGATGGGGAAAACCTCCCCCCACAACAATCCAACCACCACCAGCAAGAAGCCAACGGCGAACATGGCCGACCATTTTGCATACTCCTCCATTTTCCGGCGCATCCAAGTACCCGTAGAACCCCTGCGAGACAAGTGCCCACAGAGGGAATGGTACTCAATAATCCTTCCGGATCCCAAGTTTTAGCCTGGCTCCACAAATGCCCATCGAGCAGCAGCCGATCCAGCCAGGCGCCCAGGTCTTTGCCCATTTCAAGACTGGCATAGCCCTGCCCCGGCACGGGGATCAAGGTCATCAGCCCCCAATAGGCCAGCAAGCAACCGACCGCTACCCAGAGCTGTTGCCGGGTCGATGTGACCATGTAAATGAGGGCGCAGATGCCATAGACGAGGCCGATGCGGGTCAGTACACCGGGGATGCGCCAAGTGGCGAGGTTAAATTTAAATGCCCCGCTCAACAGCAGGCCAATGCCAATGATCCATAAAGTACGGGATAAAATTTTTCGATAAATCTTTTTGCGGTCGGCCCCTTCCGCTTTGCGTTTTTCCAGCGAGTAGGCAATCGCAATCCCCACAATAAACAGGAAAAATGGGAAGACCAGATCAGTCGGAGTACAACCATGCCACTCGGCATGGAGCAGTGGGCCATAGACATTGCCCCAGTCGCCCGGGCAGTTGACCAAGATCATAAAAGCGATGGTCAATCCACGGAAGACGTCAAGGGAAAGTAAGCGGTTGGAAGTTTGCATATTCACTTTTTATAGGTCAGAAGTAAGGTTGAAAGCCCTCAGTAATCAGACAGGAGTTGGCTAAATTTAGAAATTAGCAAACATCATCTCTCCATTTAAACTTTTATGAAAATCTTCTTTTTGTATAAAATCCAAGCGAACAGGAGATTGAGGAGTACCATGCCGATGGCAAATGCCAAAGAAGCATTGTATGCCCCCAGCCACGAGTGGAACACATTTTCAAAAATCCATTTGTAAAGTGAAGTGTCGCCAACAGGGATGGCATATAAAACAATCCCGATAACTTCGTGCAGCACATAGATCGCCAGTGGGTTCATACCAAACCAAACAAACGGCGTTGTCCAGCCATCATATCCTTTTTTATCCACCACCCACCAGACCGTTCCGAGGGTCAGCAGCGCCAAACCGCTGTGGTACAGCACATAGCTGCTCGTCCAGAGTTTTTTATTGATGGGAAATACTTCGCCCCACAGCAACCCCACCACGACCAACAAGAAACCGACTGCAAACATGGCCGTCCATTTTGGCCCTTCCTCCATTTTTTGCCGCACCCAAAATCCTGTCAGCGCCCCTGCCAAACAAGTCGCCACAGAGGGGATGGTGCCAAGGATACTTTCCGGGTCATAGATGATCGTTTGGCCGTAGAGGTGGCCGCTGAGCAGTAAGCGGTCGAGCCAAGCACCGAGGTCTTTCCCTTCTTCGAGGGTCGCATAGCCCAGACCCGGTACGGGCACTACTGTCATCAAAAACCAATAAGCCAACAAGCACCCAACCGCCACCCAAAATTGCTGCCGGGGAGTTGTTTTCATAAAAATAAAGGCCGTGATCCCATATACAATCCCGATGCGGGTCAGTACGCCGGGGATGCGCCAAGAGGAAAAGTCAAAGTTGGGGGCGCCATTGAGGAACACCCCGATGCCCACGATCCAAAGCGTCCGGATGAGTATTTTTTTGTAAACATTTTCTCCAGCAGCCTTGCGCTTGGTCAGTGAAAATGTAATGGCCATTCCGACAATGAACAAGAAAAAGGGGAAGACCAAATCGGTTGGTGTGCAACCATCCCAAGCGGCATGGTGCAGTGCCCGGTAGGTCGTGGCGCCGTCGCCGGGCCAGTTGACAAGGATCATAAAGGCAATCGTGAGCCCCCGAAAAACATCAAGGGAAAGCAGGCGGTTGGTGTTGGACATAGCAGCTTCGTTTTGTTTTGAAAATCGGGATGAATGTAGGGAAAAAACGGAAGCGGGAAAATTATTTTTTAGAAAGCATGCCCTCAACAGATTAAAGTGCTACTTGCCAAAAAACAACTTTTGCCTATCTTGCCCGTCCCTTTCCATTTAACCATCAACCGCATTTACTAACAACAACTAACAATCAAGACATGAAGACCATTAAAGGCCCTGCCATTTTCCTCGCCCAGTTCGCCGGAGATCAGGCACCGTTCGATACTTTAGAAAACATTTGCAAATGGGCCGCCGATCTCGGCTACATTGGGGTACAGATCCCCACTTGGGTCACCCATTTTATCGACCTAAAAAAAGCGGCAACCAGCAAAAAATATTGCGACGACCTCAAAGGACGGGTAGAGGCGTGCGGCGTGCAGATCACCGAATTATCCACCCATCTTCAGGGCCAGTTGGTGGCCGTGCACCCCGCTTACGACATTGGCTTCGATGTATTCGCTCCAGAAGAAGTCCGCAACAATCCAACGGCGCGCACCAAATGGGCCGTGCAGCAGTTGAAATGGGCCGCCAAGGCCAGTGCCAACCTCGGCCTGAAAGCGCACGTCACTTTTTCCGGCGCTCTGATGTGGCACACCATGTACCCTTGGCCTCAGCGGCCACAGGGCTTGGTCGAATCGGGATTTAAGGAGTTGGCCAAACGTTGGTTGCCGATTCTCAACGAATTTGATAAAAACGGCATCAACCTTTGCTACGAAGTCCACCCGGGGGAGGACATCCACGATGGCATCACTTTCGAGCGCTTCCTCGAAGCCACTGGCAACCACCCACGGGTGAACATGCTTTACGACCCCAGCCACTTTGTTTTGCAGCAGTTGGACTACCTCGCACACATCGATATTTATCATGAAAAAATAAAAATGTTCCATGTAAAGGATGCCGAATTCAACCCGACTGGCCGCAGTGGGGTGTACGGTGGCTACCAAGGCTGGACGGACAGGCCGGGCCGATTCCGTTCTTTAGGTGATGGACAAGTGGATTTTAAATCTATCTTCGCCAAACTTTCCCAATATGGCTACGATGGTTGGGCCGTGTTGGAGTGGGAATGCTGCATCAAAAGCAGCCAGCAAGGAGCGGAAGAAGGTGCTCCGTTTATCAAAAACCACATCATCCAAGTGACGGAAAAGGCGTTTGATGATTTTGCTGGTGGAAAAGCAGATGAACAATTGAACAGACGGATTTTGGGGCTTTCCTAAAGTTCCTATTGAATCGGTCTTGACCATTTCATATTGAGGCTGCCTCCTAAGTGCCGATTTTCTAAATTTTAAAATTTAGAAAATCTATAACTCATTGATTTTAAATTTACTAAACCTTAGGTTTAGCAAATTGTCGCTCTGATGGTACTTACGAGACAGCCTCAAACATTTATACTAAAATGACCATCGCACCTTTTATTTTTTTAAATAAAAAACCTTGATGAAAACAAACCTCGAACCGCAGGAATATTTTCAAGAAGCACTTCTGAACTTAAAAGAGGGCAAAACGAAAGAGGCGGAAAAAATGCTCCGCAAATTGCTAAAAGCCTTCCCAACCAACGATGCCGTGCTCAATGTACTCGGCGTCGCGTTATTGGACAAAAAGCCTGTTGAATCCTCCCATTTATTGAAGCAAGCGGTGAAGTCCAATCCAATCAACATTGATGCGTGGATAAACCTCAGCTCTGCCCTAAAGAGGAGAGGGCAGTTAAAAGAAGCCTTGGAAACTATCCAAAAAGCAAAAGACATAAACCCCAACAGGGCAGATATAGACTACAACTCGGCCAATATTTTTTTGGCGCTGGGCCGGTACCAAGATGCAGAAAATGCCTTTTCCGCAGCCATTGAAAAAGACCCCAACATGACTGTTGCCCATTTCAACTTAGGGAACTTGTTTTACGAAAAAAGGGAAATTAAAAAAGCAAGGGCCGCCTTTGATAAGGCGTTGGAAATAGACCCGAATTTTGTGCCCGCCCTAATCAATGTTGGCAACCTGACAGCTGACGACGGACTTTTCGCAGAAGCAGAACCCTACTACTTAAGAGTGTTAGAATTAGACCCCGACCACCCCTCCGCCCATTCTCTTTTGGGCCGGCTCAACCTTGATTTGGACCGGGCAGAAAAAGCCAAAGAAATACTGTTGGAAGGCATTGAAAAAGACATCAAAGATGCCAAAGCATATGTATTGTTGGGCAACATTGCTAAAGACGACAACGAAATTGAACTTGCCGAATCTTATTATCGGGATGCTCTGAAAATAGACCCAAGAAACGAAGGTGCCCAAAGGAACTTGCGCCGTCTGCTCAACCATCAAATCCCCAGTTGGCATTTCGTCATGCTCGCCGACGACCTCCGCAACGATGCCTACCAACAAGCCATCGAACGGGTCGTAACAAAAGACTCTACCGTGCTTGACATTGGCACGGGTTCTGGCCTTTTGTCCCTCATGGCCGCCCGGGCAGGGGCAAAAAAAATAGTTGCCTGCGAAATGCACAACCGGTTGGCAGAAACGGCCAAAGAGATTATTGCCGCCAATGGTTATTCAAAAAAGATAACCGTTATTAATAAAAAATCAACGGCACTCGAAATCGGCACCGACCTGCCGCAAAAAGCGGACATCCTTGTCTCGGAGATTTTGGATGCAGGCGTGATCGGCGAAGGTGTACTCCCAACGGTGCGGCACGCCCTGCAAAACCTCTTAGCGGATGATGCCATCATCATCCCCGCCAAAGTGAAAATATTTGGCCAACTGATTGAAATACCCATGCGGAGCAAGGTCAGTCCGGTGCGCCAAATTTCAGGTTTTGACCTCTCGGCATTTGACCAATACCGTATTCAGAGCGAATACATAACGGTTGAATTGGAAAGCGAAAGCCATGAAAAATTGTCGGATATTTTTCCGATCACAGCATTTAATTTTTACAACTTACCCGCCGCTGTCCACGACAACGACCCCATTTCCGAAACATTAACTATCGACATCAAACAAGATGGGGAAGTGCAGGCTGTCGCATTTTGGTTCGACCTTACTTTACACGAAGATTTAATGGTGTCAAGCCGCCCCGGCGGTGAATTAAAGCATTGGGGACAGGCGCTTTATTGTTTTGAAGAACCTATTAAAAAAATGGCTGGCGATCAATTAAAATTGGATTTTATCCGCAGCGATCAATTTATTTGGTTTGAGTTAAATGAAAACAAATAATTATTTTTTGACAAATAAAGTCCTATTCTCAAAAAGGATTTAATTCTTTGGAAAACAGTTTCTTCCAAAATTATATTTTCCGATCACCAAAAAAGAAAATGTATGATTGTGGCTGACTAAGACCTCTCTGTTGGCCTACCTTTTCCATTCTCAAAACAGGCTGCACAAAATGATTTTAGTGTAAATTTGTCAATCATTTTGAATTTAAACGGTCATTTTTTCAATAAAACGGCCAACAATTTTCAATAAAAATAACGCCCCTTTCCGCCAAACAAAAAAGGAAAACCATCCAGTATTGTCTAATAAATCAAATGGATAATATTTTTCAAAAAATCCTTTTTAAAATATTTTATTCGGAATTAAAAAACCCTTTTCAATCAAATCAGAAAAACGGAAAACATTAATTTTAATCAAAAAGGAATTAAATAAAAAATCGGATGTGCGCACAAAAAAGAATTCCTGTTTTACATTTAATTCCATAATAATTCAGCATGAAAAAAGTAGAAGCAATTGTCCGCTTGTCCCGCTTCGAAGACATTCGTAAAGAATTGGCCAGCATCGATGTCCCGTTTTTTACGATGAACGAAGTACGGGGCATAGGATTGCAAAAAGGCGAAACGATGGTCTATCGGGGCAGCACCTACGACGCCGATTACATTGCCCGTTTACAGATCAATATTTACACGACCGATGATAAAGTTGAGGAAATAATCGCCGCCATCACCAAGGCCGGCAGCACTGGCGAAATCGGCGACGGAAAAATTGCCGTATTAAACATGGATTCCCTCACGAGGGTACGCACCGGAGAAACGGGCGCTGAGGCGCTCTAACCAATTTTCAAATTTAGTCCTTCCCTAACCTGCCTTTTTGATTTCTAACCAAACGCCACTACTCCGCTTGCCCTAACAAAGTGGCCAAAACCAAGCTATTTAAAATAATTTTCAACGACATGGAAAGCCGCTCCCTTTCCCATGCAGCAAGCATGGCCGGGTCATTCTTTTCCATGCCCTAATGACACTTAAACGAAAGGCTGGCCATCTGCCGACCACTCCCGATACCCACTGCCCCAAGTTTATGCTCGGGCGAATCTGGGTGAGGGGCTGTCTGCCGTCCGCCGACAAAACAGCTATCATGACAGAATCACTTTTTACTACCAACAATCTTTGGATACTGATCGCTACCGTTTTGGTATTCATCATGCACCTTGGTTTTGCGACATTGGAGGCCGGGTTTGTACAAAAGAAAAACACCGTAAACATCCTTTTTAAAAATACCATGATCATCTCCATCGGGCTACTAACTTATTATATGATGGGTTTCAACTTGATGTATCCCGGAGGAGAGGGAGGTGGCTTTTTTGGATTTGCCGGTTTTGGGCTATCCCTTCCAGAAGGTGCAGCCGGAGCATTGGAATATGCAGACGGCAAGTACACCTATTACACCGATTTCATCTTTCAGGCCATGTTTGCCGCCACCTGTGCGACCATCGTCTCAGGGGCAGTGGCAGAGCGGATGAAATTAAATGCATTTTTAATTTTCGCCGCTCTCTTCGTGGCTATCAGCTATCCCATTACAGGCATGTGGAAATGGGGAGGCGGCTGGTTGCAAACCTTGGGTTTCTATGATTTCGCCGGGTCTACCCTCGTCCATTCTGTCGGTGGCTGGGGGGCATTGGCCGCTGTCATTTTGCTCGGCCCACGGCTTGGCAAGTACACCTCCGATGGAAAGATCAAACCGATCCCCGGCCATAATATTCCTTTGGCCGCTATCGGCGTATTCCTCCTTTGGTTTGGCTGGTTTGGGTTCAATGGTGGATCCGTGTTATCTGCCGATGCATCCTCCGTTTCCTTGGTCTTCGTGACGACTTGCTTAGCGGCTGCCGCAGGTGCGATGGGCGCCTTCGTCGTCTCTTATGCCATGTTCAAATCGCATGACCTTTCCATGGTACTGAACGGCATCTTGGGCGGACTGGTAGGTATCACAGCGGGCGCAGATTTGATGACGCCTGGAGAGTCCATCATCATCGGATTTTTAGCCGGGGTTATTATCCCATTTTCCGTAGTGTTTTTCGACAAGCGCAAATTGGACGACCCAGTGGGGGCAACCTCCGTCCACCTATTGTGTGGGATATGGGGTACACTGGCCGTTGGCTTGTTTGGGACGAAGGCTGGCCTCGACCAACTGCTGTATCAATTGGCGGGCATCGCCGCCATCGGAGCGTTTACCTTTGCCTTTAGCTTTGGTGTCCTGTATTTATTGAAAGCAACCATTGGCATCCGTGTGACAAAAGAGGAAGAAGTGAAAGGTTTGGATATTTCAGAACATGAAATGTCGGCCTATCAAGATGTGGAGAAAGGGGGCTACGCACTAGCCATCGAGTAAGCAAGATAATTGGGCACTTGACCAAAATGCCCATAAAAAAAGACGCCCAGTTCGCAGCCGGGCGCCTCTTAAAGAAAACGGAAAATCCGGATTCTTCAAATTGGTAAACCAAAATTAGTCATTTCTTAAAAACCGCAAAAGGGTACGGCTAATTTTGATCGAAGAAGGATTTTCCATTTTCCCAAAACAAGTTTTTTAACCTGCCAGAAAAAGTCGTTTCGCAAACTGCCGGACTGGCGATGCTTGCCTTTTTGAGCAACCATTTTAAAAATTTTTGGAATATGAAATCCTTCTACCAAACCCTCTTAACTTTTATTTTGACCACTACCGCCGTTGACATATTTTCACAAGAAGTCGCCGCAGTAACAATGACAACCGACGCCACGGCCCTTCCCGCTGGCGAGCCAGATGCAGCAGAGGAAGAGATCCCCGGCTTAAAGATCAACGGCTTCGTGGATGCTTATTATCAATACCATTTTGAGGAAATGCCGTTTCCGACTTCTTTCACGGAAACGCATAACTCGTTCACGCCCGGCATGGCCAATGTTGTGTTTTCAAAAGAAGGAAAATTCGGTTTTGTCGCTGATTTGGCCGTTGGCCGGGCGGAGGCAGCCAATGGCTACAATGGCACTACGCTGGCACTTATCAAACAATTGTACATTTCGTATGCAGCCAGCGACAAGGTCAGTTTTACTTTGGGAAATTTCGGAACATTCGTAGGCTATGAGGTAATCGATGCACCTGCCAATATCAATTACAGTACATCTTACATGTTTTTCAATGGCCCATTTTACCATACTGGATTAAAAGCTGACTTTGTCTTATCGGAACACTTTGGGGCGATGGTCGGTGTGTTCGATGATACCGATTCCAAAATTGATGTAGTGAACGGAAAGCATTTTGGGGCGCAATTGTCCTGCGAAATCGGTGGCCTGTCGGCCTACCTGAATTTCCTCACCGGAAAGGAGGACGACACCAATCCCGAAGATAAAGTGAATGGCATGCAGTTCGACCTGACTGCTACTTATGCCGTGACCGATGCGTTCGGTTTGGGGCTGAATGCGACTAATAAAATGGTTCATGCTGAGGAGTCGGGCGATGCCAGTTGGTTCGGGGCAGCGTTGTACACTAATTATGCTTTTAGTGAACTTTTCACCCTTGGCCTCCGGGGCGAGTATATTGGCGACGATGACGGCCTCATTTTGGGCGTGCCAAACAATAGCATTACCTCCTTCACCCTTTCGGGAAATTTCCACTTAGGGCCTATAACTTTAATCCCAGAGTTCAGGATCGACCAATCAGCTAAGGATGCCTACTTCGACAAGGACGGCAACCCAACTCATAGCAGCCCAGCCCTGATCTTTGCAGCTGTTTATTCGTTTTAAGTTTAAGTTTCATGTACTACCATTTTTTTGAGAGTAAATTGTGAGGGGCGCCTATTGGCGTCCCTTTTTTTTGTTATCACTTCGTGGGTTGTCAAATGATTTTCACTTTTTAGCGGTGACACCTTTAAAAAAGGTGTCACCTCTTAACCCCAGATTAGCGGGAGGCCGTCGTTCACAAATGACAGCGTTAACCTTTGTCCATTTTCAACACATACTTCGTCCACTTCCGTACACCCATTCCGACCACCCCATTTATAAACCCTTGTTTCCCAATTATTTGCAGGGGTGGCATAGCCCTTGAAATCATTTAAAAAAATTCACCTGCTATTAATCATCCGTCATTTCCGCTATGCTACAAAACAACCTAAAAATCGCCCTGCGCAGTCTTACCCGCCACAAACTTTACTCCCTCCTCAACGTCTTGGGCCTTGGCTTTGGCATCGCTTGTTTTTTGTTGATCGCTTTATATGCCATTGATGAATTAACATTCGATAGTTTTCATGAAAAAGCCGACCGCACTTATCGCGTCGTGCAGCACCGCCAATCATCCGAGGTGGGCGAACAGCATTTTGGGGCCGTTTCGTACAACGTCGCCCCAGCGGCGAAATCCGAAATTCCCGGCGTGGAAAACAGCACCCATCTGCTGATGTGGGGGCGGGCTGTCATCCGCAACGAGGAAAACCAACGGGCCTTTTATCAGCCGTTTGTCACCGCTACCAATTCCTTTTTTCAAATATTTGATTTCCCTTTTTCGGCGGGCG
Source organism: Saprospiraceae bacterium (assembly GCA_041392505.1). Taxonomy (GTDB): domain Bacteria; phylum Bacteroidota; class Bacteroidia; order Chitinophagales; family Saprospiraceae; genus UBA6168. The sequence continues at coordinate 188,516 of JAWKLX010000013.1, forward strand.
ACCCGGCCTCGGCTTTGGTCGAACCCAATACGGTCGTGCTCTCGGAGGATTTGGCCAATAAATTATTTCCCAACGAAAACCCCATCGGCAAAACCACCCGCAGCGACCGGGGCATGGACCTAAAAGTGACCGGGGTGATGAAGCCGTTCCCTGTGAACTCTCATTTGCAGTTCGATGCCTTGGTGTCGCATGCGACACTGGAAGCGCAGCCGTGGTTCGATGAGGAGGCCAAAGGGGAATGGGCTTCGCAAAATTGGGGCACTTACCTTACCCTACAACCCGGCACCGACCCAGCTGCCGTTGGCCGCCAACTAACCGCTTTTGCAGAGGCAAGGGCACAGGAAAACCGCCCGTTCGATGGCCGTTTGGAACTCCAACCATTGACCGATATTCATTTCGGCTCAACTGATATGCAACGGGAATTGAACGAGGGAAAAAGCACCTACTCTTATCTCTATTTGTTCAGTCTCGTTGGCTTGTTCATACTCGTGATCGCCTGCATCAATTATATCAATTTGGCGACAGCACGTTCGTCCATGTACAGCAAAGAAGTGGGCGTGAGGAAAGTCGTGGGAGCTAATCTCAGTCAGCTATTTGGCCGTTTTATGTCCGAAAACTTGGTAATAACTGGCTTGGCCTTTCTACTGGCCGTTGGATTGGTACAGGTCGGCCTTCCGTGGTTCAATGAATTTACCAGCAAATCGATTTCGTTACTACCACCTGGCATTCCGTGGGCCATGCCATTGATGGCGGGAATCGTCTTGTTGATTGGTCTGGCAGCAGGAAGTTACCCTTCGGCCTACCTATCCCGTTTCCGTCCGCAGGAAGTGCTGAAAGGGAAAGTGCAGGGCGAACAGGGCAGTCATGGCTATTTGCGGAAGGGATTGGTGGTGCTGCAATTTTCCTTGTCCATCTTGATGATTATCGGTACGTTGGTGGCTTGGCAGCAGATGAAATTTGTCCAGCAAAAAGACTTGGGCTTCAATGAGGAACAATTGGTTGTGGTGGACATCAACAGCGGCAAAGTACGCAACGGCTACGAGACCATCCGCAACGGGTACGCCCAGTTGCAAATGCAAAATCCGTTTCCGTTACCAGTCGGGTTCGGGCGAATGGAAGAATATTTTACAAGCAGAAGTCCGTCCTCCGGGGCATTTGAGAAGCGGGGACAAACGCCTTGGTTCATCGGGACGGACGAACATTTCTTCGAAACGTTTGACATCGAATTGGTCAATGTCCGCAATTTTGACCCGGCCCGACCTGCCGATTCGGCTGCCGTCATCCTCAACCAACAAGCTGCCGAAGCACTCGGCATCCAAGAAGCTACCGAGCAGGAGGTGCTCCTTGTCAGCCGCATCAACAATGGTTCCGAACGCATTTTTGACGAACCGTTTCGGGCGAACGTCATCGGCATTGCGAAGGATTTTAATTTCCAATCATTGTACGAACCCATCGCCCCGCTCGTGCTCGGCCATCGCAACAACCCCATCCAATCCATTGATTATTTCACGGCCCGCATCACGGGTCAAAACGTCGAGCGTACCATCACCCAAATGACCGATATCCTCCATTCGGTCGATCCGGAGCACGTGTTCGAATATCATTTCCTCGATCAGCAAATCGCCCATTTTTATGAAGCGGACTCCCGGCGCAGCCAATTGTTTACCATCGCTGCACTGTGCGCCATTTTTATCGCTTGCCTTGGGCTATTTGGACTGGCCGCATTTACGGCTGAGCAGCGCACCAAGGAGATCGGGATCCGGAAAGTATTGGGCGCTACCACCACGGGCATCGTCGGGTTGCTCTCGAAGGATTTCCTAAAATTGGTTGGGGTGGCCCTGGTCATCGCTTCGCCGCTGGCCTGGTATTTCCTCAACGGTTGGTTGCAAAATTTTGCCTACCACATCGACATCAAATGGTGGGTCTTTGCCCTCGCTGGTCTGACGGCCGTGGTTGTCGCTTTTTTAACGGTCGGGTTTCAGAGTGTAAAAGCGGCGCTGGCGAACCCGGTGGAGAGTTTGCGGAGTGAATAGGGTTGAAAAAACGGCTTTTTGGCTAAAGCCAAACCGCACACCCAACGTCCAAAACCGAACACCCATTGCAGTTTATTTCTAAACAAAGAAAACCCTAAATCACTGAAAAAGAGCTAATTACCTCCGTGGCACACCGCTTGTTTCCACCGAAGGCAAATACCGACTCATGTTCAAGAACCACCTCATCGTCGTTTATAGAAACCTCCTCCAGCAAAAAAGCCAAACCGCCATCTTGGTCTTTGGACTGGCACTGGGCATCGGCACTTGCTTTTTCATTGCCTTGTGGGTAAAAAGTGAATTGTCCTACGACCGCTTCCACGCCAGTAGCGAACGCATTTTCCGGGTCACAGAAAAAATATGGACGGATGGTTCCGGTGAATATTGCGCCAGCGCCCCGGTCGCCCTTGGCCCTACCCTGCTGATGGAGTTGCCACACCTCCTCGAAAAACAGACCCGTCTGATGAAGCTCCGGGCTTCTTCCTATTTATTGGAAAATGGGGCAGATCGGCGCTTCAACGAAGCCAACCTGTATTTTGCCGACCCCGGCATGTTCGACATGTTTAGTTTCCAATTGAAAAAAGGTGACCCGGCCTCAGCCCTCCAATCGCCTAATAGCGTGGTCTTGACAGAAGCTGCAGTAGCTAAATATTTTGAAAAAACGGAAGACCCCATCGGCAAAACACTGGTCTTCGAGGG
>JAWKLX010000014.1:0-179567 GCA_041392505.1 Saprospiraceae bacterium
GGGGGCCGGGGGGAGGCCACCAAAGAAATCTGGTACTACGAGCACCGCCTGCCCGAAGGACAGAAATCGTACAGCAAGACCAAGCCCATCCGCCGGGAGGAGTTCCAGCCCATCGAAGACTGGTGGAAAAAACGCAAAGCGACCGACCAAGCCTGGAAGGTGGACATCAAGACCATCCGGGAGCGGGGCTTCGACCTCGATATCAAAAACCCGACCCGGGCAACGGAGGAGGAGACGCATTCGAGTGCGGAGTTGCTGGGGATGCTGGGGGAGAGTTTTGAGAAGAGCTTGGGATTGTTGCGGGAGTTGGAGGCTGAATTGTGATTCATCCTCTTTAAAATCTGCCCGGCGCAATTATATTTATGCCGGGCAAACATCTATCATCGTACGTTAGTGCAATGAACGAAAAATGTGATAAAAAGGTAAAATTTACAGAACAGTGTGAACAAGGCGGCTCTAACATTGACATTTTAATGTTGTACTAGATGATAAGCCCCACACTGTTTTGATTAAAAAAATCGGACAGTTCAATGGGGCTTGACCCTGCGTCACGATGATGATCTTCATTTTACATTTTTAACCATGAGAACATTCAAACGGGTGTTCGGGATTGATGTCGGCAGTGCCGTCCTGGACGGTTTCGACAGCGTTACTGCCAAAAGCTTCCAGATTCCGAACACCGAAAAAAGCATTTCTGAATGGATCGGACAAGTCGATCCTGAAAACGACCTTGTTGTCTTTGAGCCCACGGGCAGTTACTCTGACAGGCTGCTCCACCTTTTATGCGCTGCGTGCATCCCGTTGTGCCTTGTCAGCCCTTCGCAGAGCCACGGGTTTGCCATGGCACAGGGTATCATTTCAAAGAACGACAGGCAGGCCGCCAGGACACTGGCCTTGATGGGGCAGTGCCTTGAACTGCCGCTTTTCAACAGGCAAGAGGACACCATGTACAAGCGCAAACAGCTCCTTTTGGGCATAAACGCCCTAAAAAAACAGCGTCAGATGCTCATCAACCAGCTGCACGCACTTTCCTTTCAAAAGCTTTTCGCCCCAACGGTACGGACGGCATTGGAGGAAACACTGGTGACGGTCGAGGGGAACATCTCACAACTCGAAGGGGAGCTTGACGGCCTCGACGACGGGGAACACGCCGCACAGTTAGCCCTGATCACCTCGGTGGTCGGCATCGGTAAGAAAACGGCCAACCTGCTTTTGGCGGCAACCGGGGGGCTGCAGAATTTCCAGCGGGGCCAACAGGTCTCCAAGTTTATCGGCATTGTCCCCTCGTCCCATTTTTCGGGCACCTCCGTCAAGATCCGTGGCCGGATAACCAAAAAGGGGAACAAGGCACTGAGGGCCTCACTGTACATGGCAGCCAGAAGTGCCAAGCGGTTCAACATGGCATGCAAAGAACTTTATGACCGGCTCAGGGCTAGGGGTAAACCCCATAAACAGGTCATGGTCGCAATCATGAACAAATTGATAAAACAAGCTTATGGTGTCGTTTCTTCGAAATTAAGGTTCGACAACCAATTTTATTTGAAATTTCAAAAAACTTGACTTCTTATTTCATTTTTTAACACAGTTCATCTTGTAACCCCTCGTTTTAACGGGGGGACTGGCCGATACCCACGACCCACATCTATCATCTTTGCAAAACATACACATCAAAAAGAGAAAACTATGGCACAAGTACGCATCTGGATTCATGCTGTCTGGGCTACCAAAAACAGAGAACCCCTGATGAAAAACAAAAACAAGCGCATAGACCTTTTCAAACACATCAAGGCTTATGCAAAAGAGAAGGAAATTTACCTCGACTTTATCAACGGAGAGGCAGAACACGTCCACTGTCTGATTTCAATGAGATGTGACCAGAACATCGCCCAAATCATGAAACTGCTAAAAGGGGAAAGTTCAAGTTGGGCCAACAAAGTCAATCTCTTTGACCTGAAATTTGATTGGGCAGATGACTATTACGCAGTATCGGTGAGTCAGTCGCAAGTGGAAGTAGTGAGGAATTATATCAAAAAACAGGAGGCTCATCACAAAAAGAAAACCTTCAAGGAGGAGTGCGAGGACTTTATGGTGAAATATGGTTTTGTGCGGTATCTTGGGGAAAAGGTGTTATGATGTGATGTTTTTGAAAAGAAGATAGATGTGGGGGGTGGGTATTTGGCGGCCCCCTCGTTGAAACGAGGGGTTACAAGATGATAGATGTTTGACCGAAAAAAAATAGGCGGTGTATTAAATGTAAGGCTGCCGTTCTAAATTAAATTGCCAGAAATAATATCGAATTGCAGCTATATGGTTATCCCAGTTCTTTGAAAAAGAAAGGCTTTTCCTGACGAGCCTACTTACCCTTGCCCGGACGCCCGACCAAAAGCCTTCCACATGATAGGTCTGGTCTTTTCCGACATAGTGCCTGTCAAAAGGCAGGACGGAGCGGTAGGCTTCCCATTCGTCCGTTTCAAAGTAACAGTGCTTCCTCATGCGCTGCGGGATTTTCAGCCACAGCGCCTTTGCGCTGTCGATGCCACGGCCACCGATATGGAAGGCGACCACCTGCCTTGTGTTCGGCTCAAAGGCGACCCAAATCCAGGCCTTGTTTTTCTTGCAGCCCACGAAAGACCAGGCCTCGTCGAGTTGCAAGCCGATGATTTTCAGCACCTTGGACGAACGGAGCAGGTTGGACTCCGTGCACAGCCCAAGGTCTTCCGGCGCAGTGGCCCAGGTCTCGGCGGCAAAGCCGCAGATCCAGCGGAGGCTCACCCCGACAACCCGGCAAATGCCCCTGAGGCTGAGCCGTTCGCCTAGGGCACGGCGGGCAATCTCACGTTTTGCCTCGCCCACTGTGTGATGGTTGTCAAGGACGAACTGCCTTTTGCAGTCCTTGCACTTATGGTTCTGTTTTCCGTAGTAGGTAAAGCCATTCTTTTTTACCTTGTGGCTGTGGCAGTCCGGGCATAGTATCATTTTCTTTTTAGTTTGGTCACTTTAAGATAATGACCTTTTTCGGAATGCCACTTTTCAATAGCTCACAGCCTTACATTTAGTACACCGCCAATTTTTCAATTGGAGGGGTACTTCGGGCAGTTTGAGGGGGGGCGCTGAAAACAACAACATTTAGACTTGAAGTTATAACCCATCGGAAGGGCTTTATTATCATAGAAGAAAGCTAAGGTTATAAGCTGTGCCCGTCACAAGTTCAATGTAGAGATGTGGTTTTACAGGGAATCAAAATTCTAATTTAATCAAAACCAAGAAGCAACAGCTGCAAAGCAGGTGATTTTTTGGTGTGAAATGGATGCAAAATTTGGAGGATATGGTTTTGTACCAGATGAATTGGAAGGTGCAGTTATGAGCAGCCACTATTTCCTTTTTGAGGTAACGAAAATTTATTACGAAAGAGGATATTTGGAGGTTGTTTCCCAACTTCGTTATTCAAGAGCAGATAAAAGCTGAGGTTCAACCAGCTATTCAGCAGTCCGACCAAAGGATGTTTTGGATTTGGAAATACCATTGCCTTCCCATTGAAAGACAAATTAGTGAGGGTATATAACTCCTAAGTCAGAAATTAGGTAATGTAGAATCCCAGAACTCACCGCAACAAACCCTCCTCACCCGCCTGCGCCAGTCCATCCTGCAGAAAGCCGTGCAGGGCCAACTAACGGCCACCTGGCGGCAGCAACACCCCAACGTGGAGCCGCCTCCGGAACTGCTGCGCCGCATCCGGGAGGAAAGCAAAGCTCATCGCCTGGGGCAAGCTGAAAAAGCATACGCTGCCGCCGGTGAGGAAGGTGCGTTTGAATTGCCGGAGAATTGGGTTTGGTGTAGGATGAAGGTAGTTAACATGTCAAGAGGTCGCTTCTCCAATTCGGCCAAAAATGACCCACGATACTTTGGAGGAAAATATCCGTTGTCCAAATCTGGTAGCTTAGATGAAAAGGTTCAATTATAAACGACTATAAACAGACCTTAAATGAAGACGGAAGAAAAAGCTTCTAAAATGTTTCCAAAGAAACAATAGTTATTGCAATCGTTGGTGGAACAATTGCAAATCTTGGGTTCTTGGTTTAAATATGTGTTTTACAGATAGTATGGTTGGCATTGTGCCGAATGAGTTATATAAACAAGAATTTATTTTGAACTTTTTAAGAGTAAACAGCCTGAAATAAAAAAAGAAGCATACCAAATGGCAGGGCAACCAAATATCAAAATACCAACACTTGCAAATTTGGTTCTCCCCCTCCCCGAACAACAAGCCATCGTGGCCACGGTGGAGGCACTACTGGGGCGGGTGTCGGCGCTGTCGGCGGAGTCGGAGCAGCAGCGGTCGTGGGCGGAGGCTTGTTGCAGGCGGCGTTGCGGGAGGCGATGGGATAAACGAGGCTCACCACCTACACCACTTTCCAACAGCAACGGCCGTGGTCTATCCTTTCCAGCTCCCCCCTCCCTTGTCCCCGATGTCAGAGCGGGGGTCGTAGGCGGAACTCTGTCTGCCGACAGGTAGGCCGCAACGTCACGAGGGATTCTGGTACAGGACAAAGTTCCTATAAAATCTGGAACAGGAACGGGACGCAGTCCCATCCAGCGTACAACTCACAAACGATACTGGTTACGGGAGAGCGTATTGTGCAGGTTACGGCGCACAATGCAGAGCCTACGCCCCGATGTCGTTTGGCCATATTCCTCTTAGCCATTACCATGGATATAACTGAGCTGGAGTCGACATGGACATTTGATCCTGCTACTGTCCAAGACTGTAATGTATTGTTCAGTTTAGGAGGGGGAAAGAGGAGGGAGCTTTTATTGAACTACCATCTCCCCTTCTGGCAGCGCCCAGCCCCACAACCTCACCGCCAGCGCAGCCACTTTCGTTCATCGAGCGTATGAAAACGATTGATGCCGCCTTTTGCGATGCCGATTCCCTAAATGGTCGGTCCAGCGAATGAAAGCTTCCTTGGATAAATCTTTAGATAAATAAATATGGAAGGTGGGCAATTTTTCTGTTGAAAGCATGACGAAGTTTCATACCAACAGCTAATGAATATCTGGCTAAGATACCAGGAACACTGTTACCGGTGATTGTTACCAGTTTCTCTAAAACCCCTTTATATAAAGGGGTTTTGAAAAAAACGGTGGGAGAGTCGAACCCCCGACACATGGATTTTCAGTCCATTGCTCTACCAACTGAGCTACCGCACCGACCTTGAATATGTGGCTTTCTTTAAAAAGCGGTCGCACTCAAATGTATAAGGTTTTAAAATTTCCAAATGAAAGAAAAAAATGTTGGATTCATTGTTTCATGGATACACTGTTTCATGGTTTTCATGGTTAAAGAAATTGTGAGTTTTTTGAAAGATCATTTTTAATGGCTATTTGTTTCCCTACATACAGCCATGAAACAATGGAACGGTGGTCATGAATCCATGAAACAGTGGAGCCAAATACGAGAAAATCAAACATATTACATTTTATTTTATGTTTGGCGTCAAATTCACAAAGGGGATTTCAAGGACAGGAACGATAACACCTACTCACTTTCCGATTAACACCTTTACTGAAAGAATCCCTTTCATGAATTTGACACCTCCGGCTGCTCAGCAGCACAGCTTGGAACAATTCCGGCAACTACTTTTCCACGCAAATGCAGGTGGGCATATCCACGACATTTTCCGTTTTTTTAAGGAACAGGAAAGTATGCGGCATTTTTGAAGCGCTCAAGGCTAATGACCCCAATCTTATGTCCCCAACTCCTGGCCCGTGAATTTGTGCTCGAAGCCCGAAAAAGCCCTAACCCCGACAACGCGGTCGCATTTGGAAACAGCTTTGCAGCTCGATCCTCAATGCCCGGAAGCATTCTTGGAATTGGCGGCGATCAGCGATACCCCCAGAGCCTTCATGAAATGGTACAGCCGCTGCATGGATTTTTACCCTCAACCAATTGGGGAGCAGCCGATTCGACGAGCTGATTGCCGATTTTCAAAGAAAAACCCTGGCAGGTGGACATACTTTTTGAAGGCAAAGGGTCAGCTTGGGCGAAAAGCTGTTCGGGAGGGTATTGCGAAGTGGCGATCCTGCATTTTAAGGACATGCTGGAATGGAATCATCCGATGACATTTTCATCCGTCATTTCCTGATGATCGCCCTGCTTTGTGAAAACCGCTTGCAGGAGGCGCAGCTCCTAAAATGGATTTGCCTCTGACCTGTCTGCCCAATGGTACTATAGTAAGGCCTTTTTACAATTTAAATTGGAGGAGAAACCCTGCGATCAACCCGCTTATTAGGTACGGGCTTTCAACCACAACCTGTGGGCCACCATCTATACGTTGGGATTAAAAGAAATACTTAGAGTGAGTTGAACCCAAAACAGCCACTAACCTTTTTTTCTTCCATCAAAAGCGCAAAGTTCCAGTATGTCACCTTGACCAGCGCGGATTTTAAAAGAGAAGGTGGCAAGGAGGAAGCTGTTGAGTTGCGATGAAATTCATTGCTCCATTATTTTAGAAGACGAACAGTTGGCAGCGTGGATTTGGGGAATGTTAGCTGAATGGTCTGAGTGATGAGCGCAGAACGCAGAATAAAGGCTTCGTGGTTCTTACCACGAAGCCTTTATGGATATAAATGCAAAAGGTGACTCCTTTTTAAAAGGTCACCGCTGGCTTTGACCCAAAATTGGGTAAACTTATTAGTTGGACAAAAGCTCAGGTCCGGTTGAACCGCCTCCGACTACGAAAGTAGCAGCGACGCAAAGTACGAACAAGGCGATGGCCAAGCCCCAAGTGAATTTTTCGATCAAATCAGCGGAACGGGCAGCACCAAACATTTGGTTGGCCTGAGAACCACCGAAAGTAGAATCAACGCCTCCACCTTTTGGGTTTTGGATCAAAACAGCTGCGATCAGCAGAAAGGCGATCAAGGCGATAAGAATTGTTATTGCGGTCATATCTTTTTAATGATAAATGATGAATGATGAATGAAAAACGGGCGGTCAATCGAATTGTTTCTCCTGCATTTCGCATTCGGCATTCGGCATTGATTTATTTTTTCCTTAGTTTTTCAATTTTGGCTGCAAAAGTACTGCTTTTCTCAGGAAATTGTAAACTGAGTTTCTCATACATTTTAATGGCTTTGTCGAAATGCCCCTGTCTTTCAAGAATGCCCGCAAGGGTTTCGGTAGCAATGGAGTTGTCCTCACTCAAACTGCTGGCCGCCACTTTTTTGGCTACGTCCTCGGGTTCTTTGTAATCTTCAATTGTCGGAATAGCCTTGGTTACAGGAGGAGTAGCCCCTTTTATTTCCATTTTCAAATCTTCCAAATCAACACCTAATAGCCCCGATTTGTGGGGCTGCACTTTTTGATAGCTGGCAAAAGCTGATTTGGGCGATGGCGTGGGCTGGGCATCTAAGTCCTCAATACTATTTTCTGTAAATGGGTCATCATTGGTTATTTCGAGCGGGACGCCCTTCGCTGGAGAAGGGGTAGCCCCTAACTCTTCAAGGGTTTCCTCTATAGGGCTGTTTCCCTCCTCATCGGTGTTGATTTCGTCGAGATCCGCCTCTTTTTCTATTTCGGGAAAACCATCAATCGTATCCAAGACTGCTTCTTCTATTTGGTCAGCGGGTTTCGGTTCTTGGGCTGCCCCTTCGAAGAGGCCGTCCAAGCTTTCTTCGATTTCCAAATCCTCCAGATCGTTTATCTCCCGCTGGTCAATTGATTCTTCTTCGGGTTCGGGGGTTGCCTCTTGTACCAAAAAAGAGTCTTCAGTTGTGCTCTCGCCCACAGGTGTTTTCTCAGTAACATCTTCCTCCAGCAGCTCTTCTAAAACAGGAGGTTCCGCTATTGGGCCTACCTCTTCCAAACTATCCGCTACCCTATCATCAGTGTCTATTTCGTCTAAGTCGTTCAAAAATTCAAGGCCACTATTTGTATCCAAGGGAACGGCTTGTTGCCTTAAAGATTCCGATGCAGCAGTCCCAGACTCCAGCACTTCTTCCAATGTAGAGAGATCTTTAAGTTCGAGGAATTCTTCTACGATCTCATAATTATCCGCATTTTCAGTTACCAAACTGTACCGCATGACCAGTTGATGCAGCTTTTTCCGGTCAACACTGCTCAAAGAGGCCAAAACAAGATTGCGATCGTACTCGCGTTTGTTATCCATTAAGCTTTTGACCAACATCAGGTAGCGCAAGTTCGCAGCGTAAGGATACTGCAACGATAGACTTTTCAGTTCTTGGTAATTGACCTGATGAAGCATGGACGGGTTCTTCAGGTACTCATGAAAATTAGCTGCGTTCATGTTGTACTGGATGGTTCTTTGATTTGGTGGCTGGATAGTTAAATGCTGGCTAGATGACCAACTGCCTAGGGGAAATGCAAATTTAGATTTTTTTAATTTGATTTGCAATGCGAGCAAAAGGAGAGGTCAGAGGTCAGACCGCTATGCTGTCAGAGGTCAGAAGGAGCAAGCCCGGTGGCCATCTCAACTTTTTTCTAAAAACTCCACCAGCTTGCGAACCGCCTTTCCCCGGTGACTGATCTTATTTTTCTCAGTAGCGTCCATTTCGGCAAAGGTTATATCATAACCAACTGGCTGAAAAATGGGGTCGTAACCAAAGCCTCCATCGCCGGACTTCTCCTGTCGGATGTGGCCATCGGCGATACCTTCGAAGAGGTATTCTTTACCCTGCAAAATAAGGGCGATCACTGTCTTAAAACGGGCGCTGCGGTCGGGCTTTTCGGATAGTTTTTTTAGAACCAAACGCATATTGGCATCGTTGTCCCGCTCGTCCCCGGCGTAGCGGGCGGTGAGGACACCGGGCTCGCCGTTGAGTGCCATTATTTCTAAGCCTGTATCCTCAGAAAAGCAATCGTGGCCATATTTTTCGAACACATACCGAGCCTTTTGCAGGGCATTTGCTTCAATGGTGGGGCTGGTTTCCGGAATATCTTCGTAGCATCCAATATCGTTGAGGCTGATGATCTTGAACGATCCGTCTATCAGCATTTCATTGACTTCTTTTACTTTATGAGGGTTGCCAGTGGCGAAAACGAGTTGTGTCATGTTGCTAAAAAATCAGAATTGCAAGCTAATGGAACTGATCTGCAGCTGACCACAGTTTTTTCAAAAGGCTGAAAAATCTGCAAAGGTCGTTTCAATCAGTTGGATCAATGTGCCATCCTTTTATTCGTTGGTGAAATTATACATCATTTGAATACCGCTTTCAAGCCTTCCCAAAGTGGCCGCTTCAGCTCTGGTTTATTTTGAATAACCTCCAAAGCATCCGAAAACAAATAGGTTTTGCCCAGATAAGAAAGGGACTGGTATTTTTGCACATTTAGATTGAGGCCAACATCCGTGGGCCGGAGGCCAAAAAACAATGCAGTATTAAATCCCATTTCGTGGTCGAGCGCTGAAAAATTAATCTGATAACCTGTGGGCAGGTACAATTCGAAGGCATCGTTAGATAGGTCAACCCCAACAGAAGCAATTACTTTTTGCAAAAACGCTTGCGTGGCAGGTTCTTTCTCATCCGATAAACAGACCAAGATTTTTTTATGGTTAAGCCCATTTTCCTTTTCCAGAGCATTTTCCAAAATTGGAAAAACGGGAAAATCGAAAATACCGCTGTTCAGAATTTCATCGTTTGTGACCATAAAGCAAATATAATTTTGTTCGGCCTTGTCAAAATATAGCCAAATAAAATTTTTATAACATTTTTCACATAGAAACAGTAACTTTGTGCAAATATAGGATAAATCAACTTTGGGCAAAATATTGTCACCCCGCAACTGTCAACAAAAAAAACCGACCTTTAAGCACAACCTTTCCAAACCAAATCCTTTTATTGTAAAACCAAATCTAAATCTTTTGCAAATGAATATAACCATTTCAAAATCCACCACTTCCCACCTGGACGGCTTGGATTTCGACAACCTCCCCTTTGGCCGTATTTTTTCTGACCACATGTTCGTCTGCGATTATGCAGATGGCGAATGGAAAGATGCCCGAATTGTCCCTTTTCAAGATTTCCACATGCACCCAGCCTCGATGGTGTTGCATTATGGCCAAGCCATTTTTGAAGGTATGAAAGCTTTTAAAAATAACGAAGGCAATCCGATGCTCTTCCGTCCTGAGATGCATGCCATCCGTTTGAATGCTTCTGCGAAGCGCATCTGCATGCCCGATTTCCCTGAAGATTTGTTCCTCGAAGCTATTCATAAATTGGTAGATATTGACCAAGGCTGGATTCCTCCACAGGAAGGCAGCGCCCTTTACATCCGTCCGACGATGGTTGCTACGGATAAATTCATCGGCGTGAAACCTTCCAGCACCTATAAATTTTTCATTTTTACCTGCCCTGTTGGCCCATACTATTCGGCCCCTGTAAAACTCTGGGCGGATACCGAATACATCAGGGCAGCAATGGGCGGCACCGGCGAAGCTAAATATGCCGGCAATTATGGAGCATCGCTCCTGCCAGCGAAACTGGCCCAAGAAAAAGGTTACGATCAAGTGCTTTGGCTCGATGCCAAAGAGTTCAAATACATTCAGGAATGCGGCACCATGAACATCATGTTCGTCATTGATGGCAAGGTCATCACACCGCCACTCTACGGCACCATCCTGAAAGGGATCACCCGCGACAGTGCCATCCACATTCTTCGGGATGCAGGTTACGAAGTAGAGGAAAAAATGATCACGATCGATGAAATTGTAGCCGCCTCTGAAAATGGCACCTTACAAGAAGCTTTCGGTGTCGGTACCGCTGCCGTTGTTTCTCACGTTTCTGTGATTGGCTATAAGGACAAAGTTTTGGAACTGCCTCCAATCAACGAACGGAAAATCGGCGATTTCATCAAAGACTCCATCAACGGTCTGCGCTCAGGCAGGATCGCCGACAAGCGGGGTTGGGTCGTGCCTGTGGAAAGCGAAGTAGGCATACCTGCTTAATGTAAAATACACCGACCAAAATGCCGTGGCTTTTATGCAAGCCCCGGCATTTTTTTTTTGCTCCAATACATGCTCCGTGCCCCAACTCTTTTGAAACAAATAAAACCCGTTAGATTTCCCTCTTCAAAACCAAACCTCCAACCAACACATTCCCTAAAATTCCCGTCTCTACAATAACATAATAATAAGATGGTTTTTGATACTAATCATTCAACTTTGCAGCTTGACTTTTAAATACACCTAAACATCATCAATGAAGACGGCCGCATACTCTGTTCTCTTTTATTGCCTCTTGCTACCGGGCTATTTTTCCGCACAGGTAACCATAGACGGCAACCTCAAATTGGGCGACACCTCCCAAATTTTGATTCTCCAAACAAAAAAAGGCGACCAAGTGGTTGGTTCTATATCCAGTTGGAAAAATGATAGCCTATCTTTTAAAATGACCACCGGCAACCTTCTGAACTTAGGTATGACAGAGGTGGAAAAGATCAAAGTCCACGAACCGCTCTTTCCCAACAATGAAACTGACCTCCAACAAGGTATTATTACGTTTTATTCAGAAGATGGTAAAGTCAGAAAAGGGCACGTCGTAAGCATGGACCGACAGGGGCTCCGCATCAAATATGATGGCAAAAAAAGAGCCTTCCTTTCATTGAAGAAGTTTGAAAAAGCGACTTTCGACCCAACGGTTTTCTACCCGGAGGACAACCTCTACCTCCTACGGCTCCGAAATGCAAAAGACGTTTTCGGCCATTTCGTTTATATGGACCAAAAATCAGTCATCTTTCAACCCCTTGGCGAAAAGACCTACAACTTCCCCCGCAGCATGGTCAATTCCATGCGGCGGAAAAGCAACGAACGATCCAACATCGGACACCAGCGGGCTCTTTTACTCACCCCCACTGGCTTCAACTTGTCGAAAGGCCAGAGTGAATTCAGGAACATTGATTATTTCCTCAACACCTTCTCCACGGGCTTCAGCGACCACCTTTCCGGCACGGTCGGGTTGCTAGGCATTGAGCCTTATTTTCAGTTAAAAGCATCTCAGGATGTTGGCAAATATTTTCATTTCAGTGCAGGCGGTGGTATTTCGCTATCGGGCGCAACTGGTTGGCACACCGCTGTTTCCATCGGCGAACCTGATTATTATATGAACTTGGGCATCATGCGCAACAAAGGGGAAATGACCTTCGCCGATACCGACATGAAGGCCCTATTTTTTGGGGCCTCTGCCCGCGTAGGCTGGCGACAGCGCTTGTTCGGGGAGTTTACGCATATCATTGAACGGGAGGATTTATTTGAAACCAACGGCTATGGCACGAACACTTTTGCATTCGGCTGGGGCCAGATCGGAAAACGGGTCAGCTTAAATTTAGCGCTAATGATGACCGAGCGAGTTTACTCGGATTTCTGCTTTGGTGGCTTCACGTTCGGCCCTTGCAATGACGAACACTATGATTTTTTCGCTATCCCCATTATTTCCACTTCTATTTTTTTTGGAAAAATGGGTGAGTGGGAAAAAGGGCCTTCCTTTTGGTAGAAATCCTGATAGCACTTAATACTGTGTAATTTAAGTATGTTTAAAAAAATGCGGAGCAGGAAAAGTCGCTCTTTTGGCAACTCCGAATGCTCCTCAAAGGGGTTTTAAGGGCGGCGTCGTCCCGATGCATCGGGACGACGCCGCCTTCGATCCGTTGGGCCGAGCAGTCTCATGCCTCAAGGCGAGGTGAATCGACCGGCCCACTTGCAGGGAAAAAATTAAAGCAAATTTAAATTACACGGTACTTAAGTTTTTAGTGAAATAAATAAACAAGCTAAATAACTTGCTACCTAAATTACCAAAACAACGTAAATATGCCGACCACACCGTCCAATCGCCACCTTCGTGACCTACCCCCTCGACACCTTGATCTTTTCACCAAAATTGTCATTTTGTTTGGGGGATTTTTACAACAATTTGGCTGGATATTTTTCACAATGGGTAGCCTATTTGCCTGGATTTTCATCCCTTTATCTGATGTCATGTTGTGGTTTGAAGGAAATAAAAATTGGGAGGAAACAGTCGGTCAGGTTATGTCCGCCGAGCCAACCAATTCGTCGGTCAATGAAACAACGGTTTACCAGTACCTCCATTCTTTTGAGTTGGAGGGCGAACGGTTCACAGGCAAAAGTTTTACAGTTGGACGGCAATACAATGATGGCGAAGAAGTTACGATCCGTTACAATGCTGACGATCCAAGCGAGTCGTACATCGGCAGTTCGAGGAGGGCCATCTTTCCCGCTTGGGTTTTGTTCGTCCTGCTGTTCCCACTGATCGGTTTAGCTTTTATCATCACTTCTATTTTGCAAAATATTAAAGTTTTAAAATTGCTGGAAATAGGAGAATTTAAGCGAGGCAAATTGATTTCAAAGGAGGCGACAAATGCCAGAATAAATAAGCAGACGGTTTTCAAATACACCTTTGAATTTGAGGTTGGTGGCATAAAACAAGAAGCGACCTGCAAGACACACCAAGGCTGGCTGGTGGAGGACGAAGAACGGGAAATTATCCTTTACGACCGGTTCAACCCCACCTTCAATTTTGTTTTTGATGCCATGCCCAACGTGCCAAACATTTCGGAAGAAGGCAGGTTGGAAAGAGCACCAATAAGGAAAGCCCTCAATTTGCTGCTACCTATTTTGGGGATTGGGCTAAATGTCTTTTTCCTTCGGTACATTCCAGCTATCATTGGATAGAAATTACAATTTGGCATTTATAAAACCAACGGCTGATGAGATAGCATTTTTAGCAATTTACAATACCTTCGCCTTTGGTTTCTCCCAGGCACTTCCAAACTCATCTGCTTGTTTTGAAAATAAAAACCCTTTTCCTCACGCCCCCGTTCACGCAGTTGAACACACCGTACCCGGCAACGGCTTACCTCAAAGGTTTCCTCAACACCAAGGGCTACCCGTCGCACCAAGCCGACCTCGGCATAGAGGTCATTTTGAAATTGTTTTCCAAAAATGGGCTGGAAAAACTGTTTGCTACTTTTGAAGAAAATGACCTGGAGCTTTCCGAAAACGCCGAGCGCATCATCGCCCTGCAAGCCGACTACATCGCTACCATTGACCCCGTTATTTTATTTTTACAAAACAAAAACCCGACACTGGCGCACAGCATTTGCAGCCGCACCTATTTGCCGGAAGCATCCCGTTTTGATACGCTCGAAGAGTTGGATTGGGCGTTCGGAACGATGGGCATCCACGACAAGGCCCGGCATTTGGCGACGCTATATCTCGAAGACCTTGGCGACCTCATCACGGAGGCCGTTGACCCGCATTTTGGGTTCAGCCGCTATGCAGAACGGTTGAGCAGTACGGCTACCCATTTTGATAAAATAAAACAGGCGCTCGATTCGCCCAATACGTTGATTTCTAATTTTTTATGGGAAATATTGGCGGAGAAAATGGCCACTGTGGAGCCCGATGTCGTCTGCCTCTCAGTGCCCTTTCCCGGCAACCTTTTCGGGGCATTGAAATGCGGGGAATTTTTGAAAAAAAACCACCCCGAAGTAACAGTCGTCATGGGCGGCGGCTACGCCAATACAGAACTGCGAACCCTCTCCGATGAGCAGGTTTTCGACTACGTGGATTATGTCTGCCTCGACGACGGGGAAGCCCCCCTACTCCACCTCCTCGAACATCTTTCCGGCAAGCGCCCCGATGGTTTGCTTAAACGGACATTTGCCCGCAAGGGCGGTGTGGTTTTTTATCAAAACGGCAGCACCGAACTCGACATCCCGCAGCGAGAAACGGGTACCCCCGACTACTCCGACCTACCACTTCACGACTACCTGTCCGTCATCGAAATAGTCAACCCCATGCACCGCTTATGGAGCGATGGCCGCTGGAACAAGCTGACCCTGGCACACGGCTGCTATTGGGGCAAATGCTCGTTCTGCGACGTGACCCTCGACTACATTCAACGTTATGAACCCATGACGGCGGCGCTGCTCTGCGACCGCATCGAAGCCATCATCGAGCAAACGGGGGAACATGGTTTCCACTTCGTAGACGAAGCCGCACCGCCTGCGCTCATGCGGGATTTGGCCCTCGAAATCATCCGTCGCCGCCTCACTGTGACCTGGTGGACGAATATTCGCTTTGAGAAAAGTTTTACCGCTGACCTTTGCACCCTTCTCAAAGCATCGGGCTGCATTGCGGTGTCCGGCGGCCTCGAAGTCGCCTCCGACCGCCTGTTGGAACGCATGAAAAAAGGGGTAACTGTCGCCCAAGTGGCCCGGGTGGCCCACCACTTCACGGAGGCTGGCATCATGGTGCATGCCTACCTCATGTACGGCTTCCCGACACAGACGGCGCAAGAAACGATTGACTCGCTGGAAATGGTGCGGCAGCTCTTTCAAAATGGCGTAGTACAGTCCGGGTTTTGGCACCGCTTTGCCATGACGGCGCACAGTCCGGTCGGCCTCGATCCAGCGGCCTACGGCGTCGTTGAAATTGGACCAACCTTCGGCGGTTTCGCTGATAACGACCGCCACCACGACGACCCCACCGGTGCTGACCACGACCTGTTTGCCGAAGGTTTGAGAAAATCGCTGTTCAATTATATGCACGGCGTTTGTTTTGAATTCCCGCTGTCGCAATGGTTTGACTTCAAAACACCGCCGACCACCGTACCGAAAAGTTTTATCAAAAAAAGCATCCGCCAACAAGAGGCGAAAACGCCCCGCCCTACGGCGATGGTAGTGTGGCTCGGCCCGCCGCCGCATGCAGTTTTGGTGGAAGATGAAACGGGCCAAACCATCGCCGAACTCACCTTTCACCACAAACAAAACGTCTGGTCACTGGAAACCACCCCCGAACGCGGTCAATGGCTTGTGGACGTGCTGCCCCTGCTGCAAATCGGCGACCATCCCGTTTTGACTTGGCAGGAATTGGAGCAGGATTTTGCGGAGAATGGGGTAGGGGATTTTGCGGATTTTTTGCAATCGGAAGAGTGGCGGATGTTGAGGGGGGAGGGGTTGTTAGTGTTGTAACAGGCCCCATTTTTTAATCCTATTCCGATGCAGCCACTTATTATTACTCCTACTTAATCCTCTCTCGTTCCTCATCATCAGCATGATAATTTACGCTGCGGGCATTTTTTCCAAAATTCCTCGTGAAGGTTAATTCGGGAACATCAAATTGCCGTGAGCCGAAATTTACGGGAACAAGTTTTGGAAATCGTGGTGAAAAACAGGCTGCTTCAAAAATGATTTTTCCAGCCTTGTGTTTGATACACCGTTAAATAACCTTCGTCCAAATTCCAATATTCAATGACCACCAACCACTACCACCGACCTCAATTGCTCGAAACCATCCTTGAGAAACTGGCAGCCTCCGGGAAGGACATTTCATCGTTTAGCCGCCATGATTTGTCAACCGTAGATGAATTCCATTTGCAAGGCGCTGCGATCTCAATTGCCTTGGCAAAACAGATCGGTTTGAATGCCAACCAACGGGTACTAGATATCGGTTGCGGAATTGGTGGGCCATGCCGCTTAATCGCTGACGAGTTTGGCTGTGAGGTGGCGGGGGTGGATTATACTGCGGAATATGTGCGAACGGCCACAGAGTTGACAAGGTTGGTCGGGCTGTCTGAAAAGGTTACATTTTACGAAGCCGATGCGCTGAACCTGCCGTTTGCAGAAGCAACCTTTGATGTAGTTTGGACACAGCACGCCCAAATGAATATTGACAACAAAACCCAATTGTACGCGGAAGTAAAACGGGTTTTAAAAACCAATGGGCTGTTCGTTTATTACGACATTTTTGGGACTGAAAAAGGAACGCCGTATTTCCCCGTACCTTGGGCCGAAACACCCGCTGTCAGCCATTTGATGCCCCATGAACGGTTAAAGAGCATCATTGATGAGAAGGAATGGGAAGGTGTATTTTTCGAAGACCATACGGATAATTGCACTTCATTTTTGGGAAAGGCGCTGGAGGGCATCCGTGCAGGTAAGGCCCCTTCAGTGGGACTAAACTTATTGATGGGCGAAAAGACTTTAGAAAAATTCACGAATCTTTTCCAGTGTCTCAAAGAAGGGATTGTCGAAGTGCACGCTGGGGTTTACCGGAAAAAATGATGCTGCAGCAGCCAGCCTTAGTGAATAACCGAAATCAGCCTCCCTGATAAAATTTTCAAAAAAAAACATTTTTTCATTCTTCCGCCATCCTACATTTGCCACCAAAATCAAACACTTTGGAAGTGCTGCTGTCAGCGGTGCTTGGGCGAACCAGATTTGACACCCCGGCTTTTATTTGCCAAATCCCTCACCAACACATCTTCCGGGCACGACCTGCTCCTTTTTCATGAAAAAAAATCAACCAAGGAAGCGCCGCTTCCTTTTTGTCTCCCGTTGGGGCGACCTGCTAGACATTGCCAACGCCGTCCAGCAAGAAGGCAATGAAGTCAAAATGTTCATCGAATACAAACCCTGCCGGGAAGTCGGCGATGGTTTTGTTCCCAAGGCCCGTGATTGGAAAAAGCACATCGAATGGGCCGACATTATCATTTTCGATTACACCGGTTATGGGAAAATAGCCACCGAACTGAAGGCCGCTGGCAAACCGGTGATCGGTGGCACGGAGTACAGCGACAACCTCGAACTCGACCGCAATTTTGGGCAAAAGGAGATGAAGCGCCACAAGATTAACATCCTGAAATACAAGGAATTCCAAACCTATCAAGATGCCATCGCTTATGTGGAAACCCACCCCAATTCGTATGTGCTGAAACCAAGCGGCGAGGCGCAGGACTACAAGCAATTGCTATTTGTAGGGAAGGAAGAAGACGGTAGCGACATCGTCCGCATGCTGAAAGCTTATGAAAAAACCTGGGGCGATTCGCTGGGCGCTTTCCAGTTGCAGCGGCGGGTGAAAGGGGTAGAAGTCTCGGTGGCCGCCTTTTTCAATGGCAAAGAATTTATCAAACCTGTCAATATTACCTTTGAGCATAAAAAACTATTTCCCAAGGAATTGGGCGTTTCGACGGGGGAAATGGGCACGAGCATGTTCTGGACAGGTGACAACCCCATTTTTGATGCTACGCTCGGTAAATTTGAAAAGACGCTAGCCAAAGAAAACTTCACTGGGCATATCGACATCAACTGCATCGTCAACGGCAAGGGGATTTACCCTTTGGAATTCACGACCCGCTTCGGATTCCCACAGATTTACCTCCAACGAGCGGGTATTCAAGAACCGTTTGGTGAAATGCTTTACAAGGTCGCTACTGGGCAAAAGTTCACTCTGAAAACCAAGAGGGGCTTTCAGGTCGGCGCCTACATGGTCGTCCCCCCGTTCCCCTATACTGACCCCGAAACGTTCAACCTTTTTTCCAAAGATGCGGTCGTCGTTTTCAAAGACAAAGACAAAAAAGGCATCCATCCCATCCATATTCAGGAAGTGGCCGGAGAATGGCTCATCACTGGCGACTCGGGTATCGCCCTGTTGGTAGCAGGCACTGGCACGACCATGAAAGAAGCTCAACGTATGCTCTACAACCGCATTTCCAAAGTACTCATCAACAACACCTACTACCGTACCGACATCGGCGACCGCTGGACGGAAGATTCGGATAAATTGTGGGCGTGGGGATTGTTGTAAATGGTAGAGGGTAGAAGGTCGAGGGTCAAACACATTTTTCCACCTTCTACCTTCTACCTTCTACCTTCTACCTTCTACCTTCTACCTTCTAACCTCCACCTTCTTCACCATGAAATTCAAAGAAACAACCACGGATCCAGCCCAGTTTTTCGACATACTCCCTGCCGACTGGCAGGAAGGCATTGTACCCTATTGGCCTGGTTATCAGGATACTGCCCGTATTTTTATTTTAACAAAAAACGATGAAACGCTCGGTGGAGGCATTGTTTTTTCCACCGTCTCCCCAGACACGATGGCCTACCGGGAAGAGGCCCAGCGATGGTTCGATCAAGGTAACCTCTACATCGCTTTTCTGTTTATTGCGGAAAAATACCGTGGCCAGCAATTGGGCTCCGAATGGCTGCAGCAGCTTTTTAAACGTTTTCCAAAACAGTCTTTTTGGTTGTCCATTGAGGAAGAAGGACTGGTAAGGTTTTATGAGAAAAATGGCTTCAAAGTGGTCAAAGAAGTAAAAGGAGAAGCGGGCCCTGAATGGATTTTGGTGCGGGAAAAGGCCGATTCACATTGATTCACCCATCATCTGCCTTCCGCCAAAGCTCCGGGCCCTTGTCATCCTGAAAGGAACTGTTCACGTCAAAAGAGTAGCCTCGCTAGGCGGCCCGGATAATGGGAAGAGTTCCTTTCAGGATGACAAAAGGTCGGAGCTTTGTACTATGATCCCCCGTTTTCGGAATGGCAAGGGCGAGGAGTATTGGATAAACATCCAAAAACATCCGCTCAATAAACCCTACCAACTACTCAATACCTCCAAGATTGCGGTGATCTCACAACTATTTTTGTAGTATGAAAAGGATGATCGACCAATTTTAGGCGACTGCCTCCTGCCGAATAAATTCCTCGACCTCCTTTCAAGCCATTAACCACCTTCAACAACGCCACTTAATATTATCCAGATGAAAAACAATACTTCCCACCTGATCCAAAGTTTACATGCCATTTCGCACTCCTCCAACGATGCCATCATTTCCATCAACTCCAAAGGCATCATCCAGACCTGGAACCCCGCCGCCGAACGCATTTTCCAGTTTACTAAAAAAGAAGCTGTCGGCAGGCCGCTGGACTTCATCATCCCAAAGCGCTACCACGAAGGGCACAACATGGGGGTGAAAAGGGCCAGCAGTGGTGCGCCTTTCCACGTGATTGGCAAAACGGTGGAGTTATCCGGTCTGCGACGCAACATGGAAGAATTCCCCATCGAATTGTCATTGTCCACTTGGGAAACGGAGGGCGAACGTTATTTCGCCGGGATCATTCGGGACCTTTCAGAAAGGAAAAATGCAGAGGCTTCCATGCTTGAATCAGAAACCCGGTTCCGCTCCATCACGGAGACCGCTAACGATGCCATCATTTCGGCAGACGGCCACGGAAGGGTGATTTCCTGGAACCGGGCAGCTGCGGAAATGTTTGGACACACGGAGGAGGACGTAAAAGGAAAATCATTGTCCATCATCGTCCCTGACCGATTTAAGGCGCACCACGAGGCAGGTATGCGGCGGGTGGCTTCCGGCGGCGAACAGCACGTCATCGGCAAAACGGCGGAGCTCTCTGGACAACATAAAGATGGCCGTGAATTTCCTATTGAACTGTCCCTTTCCACTTGGAAAGTAGAAGGGGAATCTTTTTTCTGCGGCATCATCCGGGACATTTCCGAAAGGAAAAAAGCAGAACTGGCTTTGGAAAGGAGCAAGGAAAAACTAAAAACCAAAGCCCTCAAACTGAAGAACGCCCACAAAGAGCTGCATGAAAAAAACGAGCAACTGGAAGCACTCTCCAATAAGTTAGCGAAATACCTGTCCCGGCAAGTTTATGATTCCATTTTCCATGGGAAACGGGATGTCAAAATTGAATCGTACCGGAAAAAACTGACCGTCTTTTTCTCCGACATCCACAATTTCGCCGAACTGACCGACCGGGTGGAATCAGAAGTACTGACCAAGCTTTTGAATAAATATTTGAATGAAATGTCAAAAATCGCCATTGAACATGGCGGTACGATTGATAAATACATCGGCGACGCCATCATGATTTTCTTCGGCGACCCTGATTCTATGGGTGAAAAAGAAGATGCGATTGCCTGCACCAAGATGGCCATTGCCATGCAAGAAAAGCTCTCAGAATTGCAGCACGAATGGGAAATTTCCGGCATCGGAATGCCGCTTGAAGTCCGCATGGGGATCAACACGGGCTATTGCACCGTCGGCAATTTTGGCTCAGAGGAGCGACTCGATTACACCATCGTCGGTAGTCAGGTGAACCTCGCCAGCCGCCTCGAAAATGCTGCCAGCGTCAACCGTATTTTGATTTCAAAAGAAACGTATGGCCTTATCAAGGATCAGATTTTTTGCGAACAAAAAGAGGTGTTGAAGATAAAAGGAATGGCCTACCCAGTGCAGACTTATGAGGTAGTCGGATTGATTGATGAACTCAAAAAACAAAAAGACCGGCTGAAAAAGGAACTGCAAGGTTTCCGCATCCAAATCGATTTCGACAAACTTTCCTATTCAGACAAACTGGCAGCAAAAGAGATTTTGGCCAATGCCTTATCACATTTGGAAGTGGGGGGAAAGGTGGAAGTGCTGGCTTAGTGTTAAATAAGTTTGTTCAGGTTTGGCTGTAAGCCAAACCTGAATAAACAAAGGGGTTTTAGGGGCGGCGGTGGCTTTACCACCGCCGCCGCAAATAAAATAAGCTGCACCACCGCTGAGAGCAGGTAGTGCAGCTATTTATAAATCACCCGATATTATTGCTTGTTATAGATACGCAGCGATCGCTTCGTCAATGATCTCTTGTTCCATGGTGGTCGGGCATACAAACGCCGATTTAGGAACAGCGCTTTCTTCGATAGTCCGCCAGCCGCCCTGGATGTCGATCAAGTTGCGAAAGCCCCTTGACTGCAAGATAGACGCAGTAATGAGGGAACGGTAGCCACCCAAACAGTGCAGGTAGTACCTCTCGTTCCGATCGAGGGCATTCATGTTTTTATTGATGTAGTCCAACGGGAAGTTGGTAGCGCCCTCCACATGCTGGGCGAGGTATTCCGTTGGCTTGCGCACGTCGATTACCGTTCCGTCCAACTCATTTTCCATCCGCTTGGCCAGTTCATCGGCAGAGATGGACTGGATGCTGTCGGTCTCTTTTCCTGCTGCTTCCCAAGCTTCGATGCCACCTGCCAAGTAGCCGAGGGTATTGTCATAACCGACCCTTGACAAACGGGTCACGACCTCTTCTTCCCGACCTTCTGGCGCAATGATGACGATGGGCTGTTTGATGTCCAAAATGAGGGCACCAACCCAAGGGGCAAAGCTGCCATCGATTCCGATGAAAATGGAGTTCGGGATGTGCGCTTTGGTAAATTCTTCCTCGCTGCGGGTGTCCAGCATCAGAGCATCATTATTTTCTACCACTTCTTCAAAACGGTCGGGAGTCAATGCAACATTTCCTTTTTCCAAAACCTCGTCGAAGCTCTCATAACCAGCCTTGTTCATCATCGCATTTTTGGCAAAATACTGTGGGGCAGGCATCAAACCAGCCGTCACTTCTTGCACAAATTCTTCCTTGGACATGTCGGCACGGAGGGCATAGTTGAGTTTTTTCTGGTCACCAAGGTAGCCCCAAGTGTCTGTGCTCAAATTTTTGCCGCAGGCAGAACCCGCACCGTGCGCTGGGTAAACGATGACATCATCAGACAAAGGCATGATCTTATTCCGCAGGCTGTCGAACAGGTGGCCAGCGAGGTCTTCCTTGGTCAGTTCGCCTTGCTTGATGGCCAAGTCAGGGCGGCCAACATCACCTAAGAAAAGGGTATCGCCCGTGAAGATGGCGTAATCTTTACCTTCTTCATCGCGGAGGAGAAAGGTTGAACTTTCCATCGTATGGCCAGGCGTGTGGAGTACTTTGAGGGTTACTTTTCCAACTTTCAATTCTTCGCCGTCCTTAGCTTGGTAAATATCATAAGACGTTTCCGCATTCGGGCCATAAACGATGGTGGCTCCTGTTTTCCTGGCCAAATCAAGGTGGCCAGAAACGAAATCAGCGTGGAAATGGGTTTCAAAAATATATTTCAACTTAGCGCCTTCTGCCTCGAGTTTATCCAAGTAAGGCTGCGTTTCACGAAGTGGGTCAATGATGACAGCTTCTCCTTCGCTTTCGATATAATAGGCAGCCTCAGCGAGGCATCCGGTATAAATTTGTTCTACTTTCATTGTTAGTCGAATTTAAGTATTAAGGTATTGATGAAAATTAAGGTTGTAAAAAAAATGATGGTGCAAAGAAACTGGCTTTTTGGTAGCTGGTCAGTGATACCGATCACATCGGTTATTTTAATAGAGGAAACTCAGTAACAAGTATCACCCAACCCGGAAAACTACCTATGCCGCTTTAGCTGCCTTTGCCAAATAATATTCAACTTCTTCCAGACTCCCCCCATTATAAGATTCCAGAATGCCATTGGCACGGAGGAAACCCGTTGCTTGTCCGCTGCGGTTGCCGCTGCGGCAATACAAAATAATGGGCTGTCCCATTTTCCGAAATTCTTCCAAGCGGGATGGAACGCTTCCCAATGGTATATTCAATGAGCCATCCACGTGTCCAGCCGCAAATTCGTATGGTTCCCGCACATCAACAATCGTAAGGTTGGGCAGGTTGATAATATTTCTCAAATCCATTTTAAAAAGAAATTTATAGGTAGGCTTTTTTGCAGACGGAGGGACTTCAGCTACCTCATGTAGGCAGCCGCATCACAACGCTACAGAATTAAGCCTATTTGTTTTGAAATAAATCTGCATTCATCATTTAAGCAGAGAATGCAATTACAGGTACAAAATTATGGGAAGCTGCTGGGGTATTCAGTGATCTCGATTACACTTAGCTAGAAGTGTTAAGAGAAATTTTGACACTTGTTTTTCGACGCTGATAACGCTGTTTTTTATGAAAGCCAGCCGCCTTTGGCGGCATAAATCAATCATAAGGATCATAAAAATCAGCGTCAAAAAAAATTCTTTTACCCCCCCTGACACCTAATCAACAATCTTTATCTGGTTCCTTCCCAATTCTACATCCCCCATATTTTCCAGTTTTTTCAAGAGGCGGGAAATGGCCTCTCGGGAAACGTTCAAATCGTCAGCGATTTCCTGATGCGTAGCGGAAATAATGGCCGAACCAGTGGATTCCTTTCTTGCTTCGAGGTATTTCAGCAATCGCTCGTCCAGGGCACGGAAAGCGATGTTGTCAATGGTGCGCACCATTTCTTTCATCTTGCTGTCGTAGGTGGTCATGACAAAGTTTTTCCAACTTTGGTATTTGCCCATCCACGCATCCACGTAGCGGATCGGGATGCCGATGATCGTGGTGTCCTCCATCGCTTCAGTGCGGATGTCACTTTTTTTGTGCATCATGCAGCAGGTAAAAGACATGGCACAGGTCTCGCCCGCCCCCAGGAAATACAAGAACAATTCCCGGCCCTCTTCGTCATCTTCCCTCGTCACTTTGATGCTGCCGCTGACGACCAGTGGCACCATTTTCACATAGCTCCCAAAATTCATGATGACTTCGCCAGACCGGAAATGAAAGAGTTTGCCGACTTCGGCAATTTCTTCTTGGAGCGCCCGCTCTGCTATTTGTGGGAAATTCTTTTGCAGTACTTGTAAAATATCAGCTGATTCGGCAATCATTGTAGTTGTAGTTGGTGATTATTAAAAATGGGCTGTTGAATAACTGGCTAAGTTGAAACAAAAATTTCTTTCTGTACCGGGCAGACTGTACTGCCGAAAATTGAAAATTAATATTCTCGTAAATAAGCCGGAGGTTGCAAAACCTCCTCTACCTAGACTCTTTACTATCGTTGGGTTTCAGCCATGAAACGAATGTAGAGGAGGTTTTGCAACCTCCGGCCTCCTAGCGAAAACGAATTATTAAAAACTTATTTCCGGCAGTAGTGTCGGCCCAGTGCAGGAAGGTTCTTAGGGGCGAGCGGCTGAAAGCCGCTCGCCCCTAAAATATCTTTGAGGCTGTCTCACAAGATGTGGATTTTAATTTTGACGCTGATTATTTTGATTGTTATGATTTGTTATGACTTAAAAATGAAATTTTTAAAAATCATAAATGATCTTAATTGTCATACTAATCAGCGTCAAAAGGACTTGTGAGACAGCCTCAAAATAACGCTGGACCGCGTTAAATTACAATTTATTATTCACTGCCTGATTGATAACGTTGGTCAGTGCAATGGAGGACTGCATACCGGATTTACGCCATTTGGCCTCGCCATTTTGGAAAAGGATGAAGGTCGGCACGCCCCTGATGCTCAGGTGGTTAGCGATGGCTGGGTTCCGATCTACGTCTATTTTGACGATGGACGCCTGCTCCCCAATTTCTGCTGCGACTTCTTTAAGGATGGGCGCCATGGCTTTACAGGGGCCACACCATTCAGCGGAGAAATCAACCAATACAGGTTTTTCGCTATTGATCAAATCGGTGAAAGA
Organism: Saprospiraceae bacterium; assembly: GCA_041392505.1. Taxonomy (GTDB): domain Bacteria; phylum Bacteroidota; class Bacteroidia; order Chitinophagales; family Saprospiraceae; genus UBA6168. The sequence continues at coordinate 25,157 of JAWKLX010000014.1, forward strand.
CATTTTCTTATTCATAACTTTCTTTGGTTTTAAAAACAGTTTTGAAAATATAGAGGAAAACAAGCCGCAGCAACAGCAGCCAAGGCAATCCATGAAAAAACAGATCCAACCAGTCCATCGGTTGCATTCCGTTTGCGCCGCCTACTACCCAGCGGATTTTGCCAATAACGTGTGGCTCTGGATAAAAAGGCGCCAAGCCCAAAGTGAGGCTGGCAAACAATACAAACGTCCAATCATTGATGGCTTTGGTCATATCTCCTATTTTGGTTTGGAAGTTTTTGATTGTGAGGTTTCGGACTTTCCACTTTAAAGCCCCAAAACCCCAAACCAAAAACTTCACAGCACCTTCTGTCATGAATGCTGGGACAAAATTAGGGAGTTCTTTAAGGGCAGTCAGTGATTCGGATCACATGGAATTTTTTCCACCAGCAGGGGAATATTAGCTCTGCAAATTGAAAAGCAATAAAATGCGGAGCAGGATGACCTTCGCTTTTTGCAATATCCCAACGTGCTCCTCAGGGGGTTATAAGGGGCGGTTTCGCCCCTATCCATCGGGACGAAACCGCCCCTTATAACCCATTGGGCCGAGCAGTCAAAAACATAATTGCTTGGACGTTTTTTCGGCCCACTTTCCCGGTTCATTTTTTAAAGAAACTATTGCTACACAGTATTGAATGATGATAGTTACAATGATAGGATTTAACCAGAAGCTCAGCTTCTCGATACCAAGACTTTCTGCGTCAGGGTGCCACCTTGGGTAGCGATTTGGACAAAATAAAGCCCAGTAGGAAGGTCTGCCACATTTGCGGACAGGGTGTAATTGCCGTCGTGCATGTCACCTTGAAAAACATTGGCTACCCGTTGGCCCATGAGGTCAAAGATCTGAACCGAAACGGGGCTGTTTTCGAGCAGGGAAAAAGCGACAGTCAGCTCGTCGGCAGCAGGATTCGGGAAGATTGATAACTCCTCAGCCAGTGGGTGGCCCACCTCGCCGATGGCCGAAACAAACCCACCCATCCAGAGATCGTCAATCACGAAATAGCTACCTATTTCAGGAAAACCGCTTTGGCTGCTGCTGTTCATACCGATCGTGACGAAGGCTCGATAGGGCTGGCCAGCAGTATAAGTCATTGGAACATTGATTAGGGTGAAGGTGTCTGACGGGGAAGTAATGTCAGCGAACCCGCCGCCGAAAACAGTGCCCTGGTCGTCCATAACCCCAACGAAAACAGACAGCATGTCCTCCGGTCCTACCTGATGGAATTGGTAGTACATGGAAAAGAAAGGGAGGTTTTCGCTGATCGGAAATCCAAAATCCGCTGTATTGCTTTCTGCCAATGGCAGGAAAGGAAAACCTGGGAAACCGGGCAGTTCAATAACTTCCCCCCGCAGGGCAAACTCCCCACTATGGCCTGGGCTGGTAGCGGTCACGTTAAAAATATCTCCGTCGGGGACATTGGAGGTTACCCATTCGTCAGGTTGGTTGTCGGTCCAATTTTCAAAACTGGCGTTCGGAACCGGGTTTTGACCAAAAGTAAGGGTGCAGAAAGTGAGTGCGCCAATGGCGCACAGTAGATTGATTTTCATGATTTTAGCTTGTTTTAAGATCGGGTGAAATAGCAAGGATCGTCAGGTCGCACTTGCTCAATTTGAGGGTGGCACAGGTGCCGGCACTACATTGTTGATTGGCTTAATTGATTGGAGGTAAGCCCAGATAGCAGCAAGATCATCGTTGGAAAGAAGGCTATAATTCTGCCATGGCATGGGCGGCAGCAACATGCGGCCATTGTCCAGACCTTTTGATTTTCCGTGCTTCAATGCTTTCTCAAATTGATCAAGATTCCAATTGCCAAGGCCAGTTTCGTCGGGTGTTAGATTGGCGGCGTAAGACGTTCCCCAAGGTCCAACTGCGGCGGTCAGCGACATGTTGAACAAGGCATAGTCCCGCAAAATGCTTTTGTTGGCGATCGGTGCGATCTTCTCATCGGCTGGGTGGCCAGAAAGCATGCGGTTAAAATCGGGGGCTGGACCTTGTTCCGTCATAACCTTAGGTGTGTGGCAGTCGTTGCAACCCATAATCCCGACGAGGTAATCGCCACGTTTGATTTGCTCCTCGTGCGACATTTTGTTGGTGACTGGCACGGACATGGGCCGTGGTTCTGGTTGTTCGTTGGGGTCGGGCTTGACCTGTTCAGGGCCACAAGACGCCATGCAGATAGCCACGACAACGAAGAAGGAAAGGATGATGATTGGTGGTTTCATGAAAAAAAGGTTTTAATGATTGTTTTAAAATGATTTTGGAGAAAATTTCAATGATCAAATATTTTGATGCATTTGATGATGCAAAGATGGGGGCATCAGATGAGTCTGAGAAATAGCATGAAGTGGTGATAAAAAGTGGAGTGGAGGGGCTTTACTCACATAAAAGGTGGATTTGGACGAAGGGTTGTAACATCGGTGGGGAAGGGGCTGATTTTCGGGACGAACAATAAAAAAAGGGCTGCAAAAGTAAATTTGCAACCCTTTTATGTCCCGATTTTTCAGGAAAAGGTGAAGTTTTTCTGATCAAACAACTCTGATAAAAGTGAATCAAACTTCATTAAACACGGGCCGAAAAGTAGTCAGAACACGTTGAGTCATTCTGCTTGGCCCAATGGGATTTTAAGGGGAGACAGGCGCATAGCGCCTGTCTCCCCTTAAAATCCGAAGAGGGGCATTTGGGTGGTTGCTATGAAAATAAATGATGCTGCCCCGCATTTTTTGGATACATTATTCAGCGAAACGCCGATTAAACAATCTTCTCTTTCAATGCTTTTAGCACCGCTTCCGTCTTCGAATTCACTTGCAATTTTTCGTAAATGTGCCGGATGTGCGAACGGACGGTGTCCAAACTAATGAAATGTTCGCTGGCAATGAGTTTGTAAGAATAGCCCTTGACCAAGCATTTTAACACATCCAATTCCCGAGGCGAAAGGTCGTAATCGGGTTTTGCTTGGATAGCTGGCAATTGTTGCTGGAAAAAATACAACACCCGGCGGGCAATGTTCGGTGTCATGGGCGACCCACCGGCATGGACTTCGTGGATGGCCGAGATGATTTCGGTTGGTGAGGTGCGCTTGAGCAAATAGCCCGATGCACCATTGTGGATGGATTGGAAAATTTTGTCCTCGTCTTCAAACACTGTCAACATGACAACTTGGGTCTGAGGTAGCAGCTGTTTTGCAATCAACGTAGCGTCGATACCTGAGCGGCCGGGCATATCGATGTCCATCAAAATGACATCGGGTTTTAGGCCCGGCACCTGCATTTCCAAATTGGAAGTGTCGGGAAAGGCGCCAGCCATCTCAATGCCGGGAGTTGCTTGCAATAAAAAGGACATGCCCTCGCGCAGGTCCCGGTTGTCCTCGTACAGGAGTATTCGTATTTTTTGTTCGGTATTCATTTGACAAATATCGTTGACATAGTTGAAATGCCGAATAGCATAAAAGTGTGAAAAGCGGGTCAAACCCGTACTTTTATTTCGACACTCGTCCCGGTATTCTTTCCTGTTAAAATTTCTAAATGCCCTTTGATTTCATTGGCTCGTTGGCGCATATTGTGCAAGCCATTCCCTCCACCTTCGTTTCCGGGCGTTTCTGTTTTCGAAAAGCCTTTACCATTATCACTGATTTTCATGAAAAGCCACCCTTTTCTGATAGAAAGAGCAAGCGTTGCTTCAGTGGCCTCCGCGTATTTAGCAGTGTTGTTGACGGCTTCCTTGAAAATGAGGTAGAGGTTGCGGCGTATTTCGGGGGACAAAAGTTTGCCCGAAAAACCTTCTTGGATTTGGATGTGAAAAACAATGCTCTTCGCTTCAAAAACCCGCAAACCGAACTCCGTCAAGCGGGCGCCCAAGTCTTCCAATTGCTCATTGTTTTGCCGCATGGCCCATACAATATCCTGCATGCTTTCCGAAAGGGAACTGGCGCTGAGGACGATGCGCTGCAACACGGCTGCTACCTGCGATTGGTTGCCTTCCAACTGCGTTTTGGCATATTCGCCGAAAAAACGGATACTGCTCAAGGTACTGCCCATTTCGTCGTGGAGGTCGCGGGCGAGGCTTTCCCGAAATTTTTCGAGGCGGCGTTTTTGCTGGCGGCGGTAATGCCAAATTCCCCATAAAATCAGTCCGATCGCAGTGACGACCATTGCGAAAAAATACCACCTTTCGGTCAGCGGTGGGATCACTTTTACTTTCAGCTGTGTGCCCACTTCATTCCAAACCCCGTCGTTGTTGGCTGCTTTAACTCGTAAGAGGTACTCGCCGCCATCGAGGTTGGTATAGGTGGCGAAGTTGACATCGGTATAAATCCAGTTTTCATTGAACCCCTCCAACTTGTAGGCAAAGCGGTTGCGGCTGGGCTGGTTGAAATTGAGTGCCGCAAATTCGATGGTAAAAATTTCCTCCTTTGGGTACACCACCAGCAGCGTGTCCCGCTGGTAAAGCTTGCTTTTCGAGAACAAGCCATCAAAGCGGAATTTTTCCCTAATAACGGGCTTGCGCTCCTTGTCCATCACCTTCATGGAAGTGATGACGACGGGTGGTGGTGTATCATTTCGGCGCAGCCGGGAAGGGTCAAAATAGTTAAAGGCATTTTGGAAACCGACGAACATTTCCCCATTGCGGGTTAAAGTCAGTGCGTCATTAATGGTATTTTTAAAAAGTCCATCAGCCGTACCGTAGTAGGTAAACTGCCCGGTTTTAGGGTCGAAACAATGCAGCAGGTAGGTTGTGTTGAACCAGATTTTCCCTTCCCGGTCTCCTTCCACCCGATAAATTTGATTGGAGCGGAGCCCGTTTTCTTGGTTAAATTTTCGGAGAGCCGTGCAAGTTGTATCCATTTCCACCATGCAATCATGCGCCGTGACGTAGAGCAGACCATTGTCTGCCACATGGACATCCGACCAGTGATTGAAGTGTTTTTCAATGTTTTTTACTGAAAAAACTTCGGCTTTGCCCGTGTGGGGATCAAAGCGGATCGGCCTTTGGTTGGTGGCCATCCAGATGCGCCCTCGCTCGTCGAGGTTCATGTTGAAAATGCGGAGACTGCCTTTGGCAGAATAGGCTTCGGATGGTAAGGCTACCCATTCTACCGTGTTTTTAAGCGGGTTGAAATGAAAAAGCCCTGAATTGTTGCCCCCGAACCATATCCCCCCATCGGTATCTTCGATGCAGGACATGATAACATTTTCAACCTTTTGGGGCGATAAGCATTCCCATGAACTCCATTTCCCGGTATGAGGGTTTAAGCGGCTAACGCCAGCATTGCCCATCCAAAAATTGTCCTTTCGGTCTTGAATGATGCAAAAAACTTGGTTTTCTTTCAAACCGCAATTATCCTGATGGAAATGTTGCAAAGTGCCCTTCCTCCTGTTCCATTTGAAAAAACCACTGCCCCAGAGAGCCAGGTAAAATGTTTCCCCCGATGGATCTGTTTGGTCTTGAACTGCGTCGGATACAAGGCTGAACTGGTCAAATTCTTGACTGACAGGTAGGATCACACGTCCAAACCTGATGGAAGCAGGGGCGTAATGTTCAAGGCCAGTTTCCGTCCCGATCCAGATGTCGTCGGTTTCATCATCTTTAAAAAGGCATTCGGCGAGGTAGTTGTTGTGACGGAGAGGGTCTTTCCAATCAGGAGGGAAGTCAATGCTTTCATCTGTTTCTGGGTAAAACACACGTAGCCCATAATCACCACCGCCAATCCACAGCAGCGGGCGTCCATCTGTCGAAACATCGGGTAAAATGGTTCTGGCCAAGGTATTGTCGTTATCGGGAAAATCGAAGATAGAATCTTGCACAGGGTCGTACCACAACAGCGCTTTGAACCAGGAGCCAATCCAGATTTTCCCGAATTGGTCTTCCTTAACCTGCAAAAAAGCCGCACCGTACAGCGGGCTTTCAGGGGATTCCGTATCGAAGCGCCGCAGTCGTTTTCCTTTGGTGTCGATATAAGAAATCTGACCATTTTCGATTAGCCACAGCCGCCCTCCGCTGTCAAGGAAAGTATCAAAATACCCGGCATTTTTTAGTTCGATTGGGTAATATTCATAGTCCTCTGAGTTCGGGTCAAAATGATAAATTCCATCTTGCATGCAAACCCAGCCCTTGCCTTCTCTGTCAAAAACGACCCGCCCCGCCCAGTCATTTTCTAAGGTATCCCTGTTCTCTGGAAATAAGATTCGCCGGAATTCCAAGCTCACCGGATCAATCCGGCAGATGCCTTTGTTGCTGGAAGTCCACAGACTGCCATCGGGTGCGAGGGTTATGTTTTTGACAAAATTCTCGGGCAGGCTATTGGTTGAATTCGGGTCGTGAAAAAACTGTCGGAAGGTGCGGCCATCAAATCGGTTTAGCCCGTTCAGGGTTGCCAACCAAAGGAATCCTAAACTGTCTTTAGTGATCTCTTTGACATGGTCGTTGCTGAGCCCTTGATCGGTCGTGTAATGGATGAAGGAATTGAATCCGGGCTGCGCCGGGAGGGCGAGTCGGCAAACAACAGTCATGGCGAGTAAACATAGGAGTTGCCTGCTCAATTTTTTTTTTTGCAAAAGTAATCTGAAAACTGGGAATGCAATATTCGAAAATTTGCAGTGGGGATTTCGCCGATAGTTAGTGCAGTATTTTTTTCATTTTTTCTACTTTCAGCTTTTGTAACTGCTTAACAGGGATTTCCTTGCCACGGATTTCACGGATTTTCACGGATTAGAGGCACGGATTGGATAGAGAAAATAAACTCATTATGTGTTAATAATCGGTGAAAATCTGTGTAATCCGTGGCGACCTAAGTAGTTACCAGCTTTTAATAATTAGTAGTGTATCAAATGTGAAGATTTAAAGACTATTCCCGGAGAGCCTTCGTCAAAACCACCCTGATGAATATCAAGTAAATTCTAAACTGTCATATTTATGAAATCACTCATCATTTTATTCATCACTTTTTTCACGATGCCTTTGATTGCCCAAGACCAGTATGCCGGAGACGTCAGTTCTTTGGATAATATCCTCCATGCACTCTATACCGTCATTTCTGGCGACAAAGGTGTAGAGCGGGACTGGGCCCGTTTCAAAAACCTGTTCGTCGAAGAAGCCCGCCTGATGCCCAGCGGCAAAAACAAGGAAGGCAAAACGGGTTTTCGGATCGTGACGCCGGATGGCTATATCGAAAGCTCCGGAAAATGGTTGGTGGAAAACGGGTTTCACGAAGTGGAGATCAACCGGAAAACAGAGGAATATGGCTCATTGGTGCACGTTTGGTCAACCTATGAATCATACCACAGCAAAGCCGACGAAAAACCATTTATGCGCGGCATCAATTCCATCCAATTGATGAATGATGGCGAGCGATGGTGGGTGCTGCATGTTTATTGGTTGGGGGAAAGCGAAGCGTTGCCGTTACCGGAGAAATATTTACCCAAAAATTAAACTACGTGGCAAGGAGAGGAAAATCAACTTATTGGCTTTGGATGAAAAATAGCTGGTGAAGTGAATTTTTTGGAGGAAAGAGTTAAATTTTGGTTTCTTGGGGTGGGGGAATAAAAGTGAATTTAACAAGAAGTGGTTTGTTTCATTTGGTAGGGCAAATATGCGGGTATCCGACATTTAGGGGTTAGCACATTTTTGCCAAAAGCAAGCACAAAATTTACAGAGGCCTTTATTTCTTCACTTTTTTTGGGGTTTTGGGTGCAGGTAGGTCGCGGTCAGGCAATGAAATATCGAGGATCATAATTTTCTGCCAAATCTTGTTGGACAGCTCGTGGGCCAACATTTCCACCTCATTCACAATTTTCAAAACTTCTTTGTCCTGAAAATATTGGACATGCAAAGCGGCCAATTTGGAAGTTATGGCCAACAGTTCGGTACAGTAGTCAAGGTAGCGGGTGAGCTCGTAGGGAGTCATCAAACGTTTGGAAGTGGGAGAGGAAGTAGCCATGCCAGCGATCAAGTTATTTGGGTCTTTGGTCAGTTGGTGCATGTCCACCACGTGGGCAATACTTCGGAGGCGGTGGAGCGACTCGAATGCTTTTTGCCTTTTCAACCGGTTCTCTAACGTAGCAAAAAAGAGGATACCGATGGCCAACAAGATCACTTCATTGGTAGCACTTTCTACTCCTTGCAGGGTCTCCATCAATCCATCTGTCACAGAAGTGGAAACCCGGATGGTGAGAATGGCCAGCCAAACTGCAAACGTTATCAAACAAATTATAGCCGATAAAGTCAGGATGCGAAGCGTCCAAAGTGGCCTCCTCAGTTCTTTCACCAATTGGATGATGCACAGGCCGACCTCTTTCAGTTCGGTAGCCACCTTGCCGAGCCCTGCATCCGGAAAGACATTTTCAATGCGTTGTTTGACCTCGTCCAAGGTATCGATAATTCGGGCGGGGCTGAGTTCGCTGTATTTGCCGTTGGGGAATTTTGTTTTGAAAAACACTGTTGGAAAATGATTATTTAATTTAAAACCCAAATTTAGCTTTGGGAAAATCAAAAGTAAAAAAATCAGATGGAGGTGCAGTGCCTTTTTAAATTAGAAAGGGAAAGGTCTTTTTCGAAATCAGCGGATGTCTACATTAATCATCGACAAGCACAAATTCGACCCTGCGGTTGATGTGCCTCCATTCCCCCTCCACATTTTTCATGGCGGGTTTAGTTTCTCCAAAACCTTCATAGCTCAACCTTTCCCGGTCGACCCCCTGTTCGATCAAATAGGAATAGACTGCCTTGGCCCGATCTTCTGACAATTTTTGGTTGTAGGCTTCGTCGCCCTGAGCATCGGTATGGCCTTGTATCTTAATTTTAACCGAAGGGTGGTCATTTAAAAAAACGATCAACTTTTGCAATTCCTGCAGGGAAGAATCTATCAGCTCGGATTTGTCAAATGCAAAACGGATATTTTTCAGCTCAATGGGCTGATCACTGGAAACAACTTCGTTTTCGAAAACCAGTTCTTCCTCGATATCTTGCCAAACGTTTACATCATCGATTAGATAATAGGCACAAGGTGGCGAAAAAGGATAGCCATGATAATCCTCAAAAACAAAGGTCTCCGTGTGCTCATTGTCAAAGAAATTTCCAATCAGTAAATACTCGAATGGTTTGTTCGGTATGAATGTGCCCGCAATTTTTATCCATTGTTGCCTTTCCTTGTTGATGATCGTGTCGATATTGATTTGCGGTTTTAAATCCAAAACACCTTTGGTGGCTTTGTAAATGTTATTCATGGAGAAATAACACCCCAGATTATTGGAGGCCCATTTGGCCTGGCGCTCCTTGGTCACCCAAAATTCTACGTGGGTCAATTCACGGGGACGGAGGTTTTTCTTGAGCTTGATCTGGATGTACTCCCGATAGGTTTCGGATTCGGCATTCGACATGGCGGTAATGATCCCCACAGAATGGCTACCGCTATGCGGCTTGTCACAATCATCATATCGTTTAGAACACCTTTTATAAAATTCCGAATTGTACAATCGCAGGTCGGGGGTTGTTTGGGTCGCCGCAAACCAAGCGACCAAATTGGTCATATAAGGGATGTAGCCGCTTTGTGGTTCGTATTCAAAACTGTTTTTAGGATTTTTTTTAACAGGCAAATTCCTTAAAGATTCGAAGGAAGGGTTGGGTACCAGATTTTGGGAAATGATCCGAGTGGAAAAAAATAAAAGGATTAGGAAGAGGTTTAGAGGACGTTTCATTTTTGTAGGTTTTGGTTTTTATAATGGGAAATTCCCCTAAAGTCACAAGAGAATTTGAGCGTTCCGATTTCCCAACAATGATTAGCTTTGCTCAAACCTTCCCCGAAAGCGGCACACCTTTTTCCAAATGAACGCAAAGTAATCTCGAACATGAAATATTTGATCTTCCTGCTTTTTTGCCCCACTATTTTGCTATCTCAGCACATTAGCGAATTTTTCAGCGTTGAGCCGACTTTTCAAACCACCGATTTTAAGTTTCCGGCTACCCATACTTTTCAGGTACTGATCGCAGCAGGCGACCCGCTGACTTCCGGCGGCACACTCAACCCGAACAACGATTTTACGGGTTACATACCCACGGTCGGAAACACCCGGGGCGTCTTGGGGATCAATGCAGAAATGCCAACTGGTAGCGTGGCGAAATTGAGCGTTAAATTCACATCCTCTGTTGGTTGGGAGGTGCTGAGTTCTACGCAGTCTTTTTTACCGGAAGTGGGGGGGACAATGACCAACTGTTCAGGACATGTGACTGGTTGGGGGAATCTCATCACTTGCGAGGAGAACATCATCTTTGATGTGAACGGTGACGGCTACAATGATGCTGGGTGGTGCATTGAGATCGACCAAGCAACTTGGAAGCCAGTTAATTATGCTGGTGGGCTACCGAATGGCGACAAGATATGGCAAATGGGATGTATGAAACACGAAAATGTAGTGATCCACTCCAATGGTCAGACCTGTTATTTTGGAGCCGATTCAGACCCTGGGTATTTGTACAAATATGTGGCTGATGTAGCCCAAAATTTGGGAAGTGGAAACTTGTATGTTTATAAAGAATTGACTGCAACGACCGGGGAATGGGTGCAGCTACCCAATAAAACTCCCTATGACCAAAACCGCACGATCTTCTTGTCCGATTCAGTGGGGGCTAAAGTTTTTCAGCGGGTGGAGGATGTAGAAATTTCGCCTGTTGATGGGAAAATATATTTTGCTGTTACTGCTGAAGGTGTGGTATATCGGATGACTGATACGCCTTTTGGGACGACGGTTTCTGATTTGGAAATATATTTTGGGGGACAGAATTATGATATTTTTTGGGGTGGTGGGACGACCAGCGTTTACGGATGCATCGGTGCAGATAACTTGGCTTTCGATGATTTGGGAAACCTTTGGGTGTGCCAAGATGGGGACAATAATTATATCTGGGTGGTCAAACAAGGTCACACACAGTCCACACCTGATGTGGAAGTTTTTGGCATCGTGCCCGCTGGTGCCGAACCGACCGGCATGACCTTTACGCCCGATTATCAATATTGCTTTATGTCTATCCAACATCCAAACACTACCAATAATGCCACGACGCAACTGGATGCTTTTGGCGTTCCAGAAGCGTTTGATAATAGCGTTTCTTTGGTCATTGCCAGGACGGAAAATTTGGGCAATGCCCTGCCGATTGAATTAATAAAATTTACTGGGAAAAAAGTGGATTCTGGCATTCAATTAAATTGGGAAATAGCGAATGCTGTAAATTTTTCCCATTTTGAAATTGAAAAAAATGGCGAGGCAATTGGTGAGACGGTTGATGATTATTTTTTAGATAAATCCCCAAATAAAGGTGCAAATTATTACCGATTAAAAATGGTTGATTTGGATGGTTCTTTTAATTGGAGTAAAACTATAAATATATTATTTGAATCATCCGACCTTGTTATTTCCCCCAATCCAAACGATGGCATTTTTACCGTAAATTCGGAAGAATATCAAATTTTTGATTTTCAGGGCAAGGAGGTTTTTCAGCCTTTATTGAAAGGTATTTATTTTATTAAAGCTGGAAACCAAATGAAGAAAATTGTAGTGCTAAAATAACGGAGCTTGTTTTTAATTTAAATTATTTAATTCGTTAAACATCCTATTATAAGTCGGAGTCTCAATATTTAAATTTCTCCCTTGCTCCACCACAAAACCTGTCAAAGCCACTAATTCTGTTTTGGATTTTTTATTTTTAAAATCACTGTGCATGGAAGAGGTCGCTTCAAAAGGCAGCGATTGCAGGCGGATAAAAACACTTTCTTTTATTGCTGGATTTATAGAAATATTTTTTGCAAAGGCAATAGATTTTATTTCGTCAATTAAATTACCTAATAATTGTTTTTTATTATCGTCGACCATTATTTCACCAATGCTATTGTTTAAAAAGGAAGTCAAAGTGGCGATGGAAGAAATAAAAATAAATTTCTCCCAGATAATTGTTGACATATTGGTGGAAAGTGTTGCGTCTATATTTGCAGCTTTTAATATTTCTTCGAACGCTTGCATTTTGTTGTTAGCTGCTCCATCATAGCCAAAATAAAGTTTTTGGATATTACCCATATTTTCCACTTCCCCCGCTTTTGTTAATCTGGCAATAATGTAAACCAGACCGTCCCAAATAGTTGCATCGGATAAAATTGCTTGAATTCTTTCCCGACTATTAACACCATTTAATAAGGGAATTAAAACAGTATTTTCTCCAATGCATGGCTGCATTTGTAAAACACTTGCTTCTAAATCAAATGTTTTTACGGAAAAAATAACGATGTCCATAATGCCCATTTCGGAAGGTCGGTCTGTGGCGAGGGTAGGGTGGGTCACCCACTGATTGTCTCCATGAATTATTTTCAATCCATTTTTTTTAATTTCTTTTAAATGCTCCCCACGGGCAATGAAATATATTTCGACATCTTTATTGTTTTGATAATGGGCGGCTAATTGCCCGCCAAAATAACCACCTACACCCCCGATGCCAATAATTGCGATTTTCATAATGTTTATTTTTTTGTAAAATTAAAATTTAACAGGAGAGCGTGTAAAATATCAATTTAATTATAAAAAATAAGGAGGTGGAATGATCTGTTATATTGCCATTTTTTGATGTGCTCCTCAAGGGGTTTTTGGGCCGAGCAGTCTTACGCCTCGAAGCGAAGTGATTTTTTCGGCCCACTTGCGTGTAATATTATTAAAACAAATTTCCAATTACCGTCGCACAGCATAAATCAATTCATCCAAAAATTCCCCATTTTTAAAAATGGTTTTTTCAAAGCGAGCTTCTAATGTAAACCCCGCTTTTTCCAATACTTTTTGTGAACCTATATTCGTCCCAAATGGCCGGGCATAAATGCGGGTAATATCCCAATGTGCAAACCCATAATCAATCATTTGCCTGACGGCTTTAGTCATGATTCCTTTTCCCCAAAAAGGCTCGGCGAGCCAATAACCCAACTCCGCATTTTTGCACATGATGTCGGTTTGTGGGTGTATGCCGATACCTCCGACAGCTTCCCCTGCGACATCAATAGCTAATACATTTGGAGGATCGTGTTCAGTGGCCATCCCGATAAAAAAACGGCCATTTTCTTCGGTATATGGATGCGGGAATTTATTTGTGAGGTTCTTAGCGATGTTGAAATTATTAGCGTATTTGACCAGCGAGTTGAGGTCGTTAATGGTCCAAGGACGGAGGGAGAATTGCATAAAATTGGATTTAATGGTTGGGAAGAAATGAGTTGCTTTTCTCCAACGAAAGTAGTGAAATTAGAGTTCCGAGATTGACGATTCAGAGTGGGTAAGAATTTTTTTTTTGACGCTGATTTTTAAGTTTTTTATGATCGATTTAATCCGCCCGAGGCGGCTGGAGTTCATAAAAAATCATAAAACTCAGCGTTATCAGCGTCGGAAAGCAAGCGTCAAAATTTCTCTTAACACTCCTAAATCCTCATTGGACATAAATCTTCGTTATAGGATTTTCGGAAAAATGCCTTTTTAATATTTCTTCCAAATATTTTTTATCGATTTCGTCAAAAGAATATTTCTCCGAACTGTCCACATCAAATACGGCAATTAAATTTTTATCCTGATCAAAAACGGGCAACACAATTTCCGATTGAGAATTCGGATCGCAAGCAATGTGCTCCGTACCCTGTGATAGTGCGTGGACTTCCCCCACAATTTGCGTTTTCCGTTCTCTAGCGGCCTTTCCGCAAACCCCTTTTGCAAAATCTATATGCAAGCAACCAAGTGTGCCTTGGTAAGGCCCAACGATCAATTTCCCATTGTCAACAACATAAAACCCAACCCAGTAATAATAGGGTAAATGGGATTTCAATAAACAATTGATGGTCACCATTTTCACGATCATATTCGTCTCTTCGTCGATCGTCGCATCAATAGCAGTAACAGCTTCCTGATAGGCCGCCTCCTTTTCACTTGAAGTTAGGTTGACGGAGGGTTTTATAAAATAGGGCATTGCTGCGCTTGCACTCATGGTTTGTGATTTTAAGGTTGTTAATTCAAATCTCCTTCGCTACTTTCTCTGGTACCCATCCCGTGTTCCCGTCCCCGATCCGCACCCGGATCCAATCGCGGAAGCGCTCCACAATCCGGACTTTCGTTCCTTCATGCAATACAAAAAGCTCCTCGCCTGTTTTGTCCGGCGTGCTCGTCACGGTGATGGATGGCTGAAAAATAATGGCTTCTTTCCGGCTATTCAGCCAGTTGGTTTGTTGCCAACCGAAAAAGAAAAGGCAATGGGCTGGCAGTGCTAATAACCTCCAGCTCCCAGCAGCTTTTTGCTTCATCCAACGTTGGCTCAAATATAAGAAATACCTAAATGCTACCAACATGAGTACAAACGCCAAAATGTTAACGCCCCAGCGGTCGGCTGGGGTGCTGTTGACGAATGATTTGTAGCCCGAAACGAACTCTTGGGACGGCTAACATATCCAATTGTCGACTGTACGGGATTTGGCCATCGCCAGGTTGTGTTGGAGGTCGGATCAGTTGTTGAGGCGGGCAGCTGCTCGTAATTTAGAATGGCCGGAGCGATTCAAGCTATTTTTAAACAGTACTACTACGAGGTTGTAGTATACCTCAAATGCGTCTTGGCCACCAGCCAAAACTTGCTCATATTGGTCGATGGCCGTTTGGTAGTCACCGTTGGAGTAAGCATCGGCAGCCTGCTGAAGGAGGGCTGTGCTGTCCTGCGCAGAGGCCATTTCTCACAACCAGAAAAGAGCAAACAATAGACTGGGAATTCAATTGTAATTACCATTGAAATTATAAAGTCCAAATCAAAAAGCCTCGGAAGGGCATAACATTTTAAATTATAAGTGTCCAACTCAAAGCTCAGCGGCGAATACATTAACTTAGGGTGAAGCCCTAAGATGAAGCCCTACGACTATGCCTTCAGCAAAGGCTCCAACCGCCCAATCAAATCCGCCGCTTCATCATACACACCAGACAATTCACCTGCTCCGCTGCCAGGGGCAAACTGGGCAAATTCGCAACGGTTCATGAGGTCTAAAAACTGATTGGTCAGGGAAGTATCCACGCCTTTGGCGGTCAATGTTTGGAGTATGGTTTCCTTGTTTAATTTCCCTTGGGAAATATTCAATTTATCGGAAAGGTAGCCCCATTGAGCATCCAAGACGGCTTTGTAAAAACCATTGCGGTCGTTTTGGTCGAGGAAAGTCTTCGCCTGTTTCAGACGGGTTTGTGCCACTTTTCCAGCTTTCTTATTCTTCATAAAAACCACGTCCTCGTTCCGTTCCCGCTGCCGCCGCATCAGTACCAAGCCGATAAAAAACAGGCCAAGGGCTGCGGCATAGGATAGATAAAAGGTCGCTGAACCAAAGAAAGGCCGGTTCTTCTGTCGCAGGGAAATGTCGTTGGTTTTGATGTATCGCACATCCGATCCAAGTACTTGGACATCTTCTTTGTACATGCCCGGATCAATGGCTGTTACCTCGCCAGCCTCGCCTTTGTCCACATGAATAGGGAATGGCCCAGCCGTCAATGTTTTATATTTTCCCGACTCCAAATCGAAAACGGAAAAGTTGATGGCTGGTATTTCAAAATCCCCTTCGTGCCGGGGGATTATCAGGTATTCATAAGATTTGGTGCCGGAAAAACCATTGGCGCCAGCATTGTAATTATTGCTAATCTTGGGGTCGTAGACCTCAAAATCGGTGGGGAATTTAAGACTTGGGTCGGGGATCAATTTTAGGTTGCCCGTTCCGGAAAAGCTGATTTTCAGGGAAACGGGTTCGTTGGTTTTGGTCGTTGGCGGATCAACGGTTGCCTTGAGTTGGATGTTGCCAACGGCGCCGCTGTAACCTGCTGGAGCGCCGGGGGGCAGGTCATTTACAGTAATATTTATCTTGGACGAAGTCAGAACTTTCTGCACATTTTGGTAGCTGCCAAACATCTGGTCAAAGATGCTCCTTGACCGCTGTCGCTGAACGGCAATTTGGGCCACGGCGGTCAGTTCGGCCGGGTCAATGGTCAATTTGCCAGTCCGCTCAGGGATCAGTACATGCCGTTGGATTACAGCCGTTTTATAGATTTGTCCATCGATGTTTTCCTGCTGAAAATTAAGGTTAGATGCCTGTTCTAATGATTCGCTCCAAAAGCCATTGAAATCTGGTGCTTTGAAACCACCGAGGTCAGAAAGGTTGACCCTTGTATAGAGTTTCAACGTCGCCACGATGGGCTCGCCCCGGAGCACTTCCCGCTTGGAAACGTTCATCCGCAAAAACAAATCATCGGAGGAAACCGAACCCGCTGCCGCATTGGCACTGCCGCCCCTTCCATTATTACCCGTCGAAGCTTGGCCTTTTACTACTTCGATAACCACTTGGTTGGAATTGTATTCTTTCCCGTCGACGGTGATACTACCCGAGGTGACGGTGTATTTCCCTTCTTTTTGAGCCTGTAAAATGAACGTGTAAGAAACTTCAAAACTCTGGGTCATTTTGCCATTCACAATCTGCATGCTGGAGCTCTGGCCCATGTTGGGGCCAGACAGCACTGAGAATCCCTCAAAAGAACCAGAATTAAGATTAGTCCCTTGTGCATTCACGGTGTAAACAAACCGAAACTGCTCGCCCACGCTGACCACCCTCGGAGCCTGAGCGGTGAAGGTTATTTTTTGCGCCGAGAGATTATTTGCCAAAAAGATCACCCCCAGCAGTAGCAAGGTTTTGAAAAAATGGCCATTATTTGAACTATTTATTTTCATTTTATCGAAAATATTAATCGCATTTAGTGCTTTCAAATTTTATAACAATAGGAACACAAACGACACGGATTTTAGGGATAACCACGGGTTGCTAACTGAGAATAGCTGTTCCGAAATTCGCTGCGCTCAAACTGCGAACTGCAAACTGAAAACTGCGAACTGAAAACTGCGAACTATTAACTGAGCACTACCATTCCTTTAAAATCTTCACCCGCTGACCCTGCACTTTTTTCTTTTTCTGATCTTCGTGCAATTTGTTTTCATCCATTTGTAGCGCTTGCAAAATCCGTTCTGCCTCCGCACGGGAAATTTCATCTTTTGGTTTGTTGGGCTGCTGTTGTTGGTCTTGTTGTTGATTTTCCTCGCCTTGCTGCTGTTGTTGGTTTTCTTGTTGCTCCTCCTGCCCTTCCTTTTGATCTTGTTGCTGTTGATCCTGATTTTCCTGATTCTGCTGATCCTGCTGCTCTTGGTCTTGTTGGTCTTGGTTTTGTTGATCCTGATTTTTCTGGTCTTGCTGATCCTTTTGATCCTGATCCTGCTGTTGGTCTTGGTTTTCCTGTTGCTGCTGCTGTTGCTGTTTTAGTTTTTCCAGCGCATAGACCAAATTGTAGCGCGTATCAGCATCGTTGGGGTTGTTCCGCAAAGCCTCTTTGTAAGCGTTGGCCGCCTCTTGGTATTTCTGCTGCTCCATCATGCTGTTGCCGAGGTTGTGGTACACATCGGCCAATTTCTTTTTATCCATGCCCGGCTGCCGGAGCAAGTCAAACTGTTTAGCCGCAGGCTCATATTCACCTTGCTGGTAAAGGGCATCGCCGAGGTTGAAATTGGCCTCGTAGGAATAGGCGTTCTGCTCCACCCCTTTGCGATAGGCTTCTGCCGCCGACTCGAAATTGCCTTTTTCATAGGCGCTGTTGCCTTGACGGATATGCTTGCCTTCGTTTTGGGCATTTGCCGAAAAGCTAACTGCCACGCATAAAATCAGAACGAGATGTATTTTTTTCATTTTCAAAAAATGGTTTTCAATAGAGATTATTCGGTTTACAGGTATATCGGTTTTTTGGTTTATCGGATAGTAAAATGTTTTAGAATAAAGCTGAGTACAGGACAAAACTTATTTTCAGTTATTTGTTTGTGCGGGTTCACCCCCCTGCCCCCCTCAAGGGGGGACATCGTCGCTGCGAAAGTCCCCCCTTGAGGGGGGCAGGGGGGGAACCCGCACAAACAAATAATTGAAAATAAGTTTTGTCCTGTACTCAGACCCAACGACTAAGTATTATTGACAAAAACCCTATTCTAGCCTTCTTGATTTTCATCGACATTTCCTCTTTATGTGCAACTTCTGCACAACCGCTGGGGACAGGTTTTCCGCATAAGGCCCATAGGCGTCCACGAGTACCCCACACAAACCATCTTTTGCAGATAAGGCATACAATACCATGTTGTCCGCTGGGTTCGTTGCCCCTTCAAAACGGTAAAATTCATCCACTTCAAAATCTTCTGGGTGGGATTCCAACCGACTTTTAGCGCTGGCAAGTCCATTACCCTTCAGGTTGAAATCGGCTGTATAACCACGGTTGTTGAGATCGGCAAGCGCTTCGGTAAGGGTGTCGAACGTTTTCATAATTGTTAAAAATTATCTCTTGTAAAGCATAGAATTTTGTTTTGAATCCATAAACCTAATTGGTGCGGCAAAAGGCTTACAAAACATTCGCCTTTGCCATACTATCGATTTCCATCCTTTCAAACCAAGCGTCTTTCAGCACCAATACAGGGATGTACACATCGCTCGCTACGGTCTTGGTTGTGCTGTCCTCGAAAAGGTGTAAGTACAGGTTACGGTGGTGGGTTTGCATCACCAGCAGGTCGGCATCAACGAGCCCCGTTTCCTTTTCGATGCTTTCCACCAACTGTTTTTGCTTACCCTCTATCACCACAAATTCCAGTTCGTCCCGGTCAAATGCGGCTTGGAACTGATGCTTAGCGGGAGAATAGTGACCACTGAAATCGTCCTCCGTTTGTGGGTCAGTTGGGTGGAGGTGGAAGCAGAACAGTTTTGATTGGAAGGCTCGTGTCCATTGCAAAAGGTAATCAATGATTTTCAACTCTTCTGGGTGTAGGTTGGTTGGGAAAAGGATGCGGCGAATACCTAAAAACTGAGCGGTGGGCGGAATGAGGAGCAAAGGAATATTCGCCTCATCGATCATGCCGAGGGCGGTGCTGCCGAGTAAGTTGTTCACAATTGAGTCACGGGAATTCATGCCCATCACCACGAGGTCGTAGGGAAAAGACTCATGCATCCGGCAGATTTCTTCGACACGGTGTCCGTAGCCGATTTCCTTTTTCAACGGGACGTCCTTAAATGCTTTGGGGGTATGTTCTTGGATGAAATAATCCATGCGTTCCCGCTCCTTATCCCATTGGGTGTCCAGGTATTTTTCGAGCTGATCGCCAGCATCATGGCCAGGGGTTTCAGGAAATTCGTTCAAGGCGGTGGGGAAATGGGGGGCGAAAACATGGGTCACCGTCACCGTCGCCCCAAAATGGTGCGCCAAGTGCAGGGCATAATGAAAGACTTGGCGGGAGTGCCAAGAGTAATCTGTGAGGAACTGGATGTTTTTCATGATTAAATAGTTTTCTGAAAGGACAAACAGCTAATAGAAAGTCACGAAGGGAGAGACCATTTTTATTTAGCACAAAGTGAAATTGAGTAAAGCCATTTTTTTTTAAAGAAAAATTCTAACCTAACATGTGACCTTCCGGGACACCACCATCCTTTCCCCGATTGATGTCGAGAAGTTGCTGAACACGAGTTTTGGCAGCCTGCCGGCCAACCGATTTTCCAAAAATTACTAACCAACATTTTTTACCATGAAAAATTTCATTTTTCCCATCGCCATCGCCGTGCTTTTTGCAGGCACGATTACCGCACAGGATGAGCTGTTTTACGCTAAGCTTAAAAAAGAAGAAGTACCCGAAGAAGTAGTTACCGCCGTGACCGAAGATTTTGAGGATGGTATCATCGTAACCGAGTACCGGGCTATTCCAATTGAAGTAGTGGAAGAAGGGTG
Source organism: Saprospiraceae bacterium (assembly GCA_041392505.1). Lineage (GTDB taxonomy): Bacteria > Bacteroidota > Bacteroidia > Chitinophagales > Saprospiraceae > UBA6168. Next base: position 45,008 of record JAWKLX010000014.1, read on the forward strand.
GTATATCCGGGAGGACAAACTGGATCAGAACAAAAAGTATGACTCCTACGAAGTGATGCTCTCTGGCAAAAATATAGAGGGCCGAGCCGTCTATGATGCCAATGGCAAGTTGGTCTCTGCCGTTGAAAAAATCAAAGATGCCCCACTGCCACGCCCCGTGCAAAAAAGCCTCGGCAAAGACTATCCCGGTTGGGCACCCTCCAAAGATCATGAGATGATTACGATGAACAAGGAAGGACAGAAAAAGGTCTACTATAAAATGAAAGTGACCAAGGGAAATGAGCAGGAATGGATTACCTACAATGCGGACGGCAATCTCGTCAAAGTTGGTAGGGAACATAAGAGCCTTTTCCACCGGGGCATGATGAAAAAAGAAAGTAGCAAAGAGAGTCGGCCAAAAAGCTAATAAACCGAAGCTGGCGAATACAAGAGGTTTCTGTTTTCGCCAGCGCAGCAAAGTCCCGGAGAGCCTCCCCCGAAGTGAATTCGGGGGAGGCTCTCCGGGACTGGGTATGAAAGCCTTACATTTGACACACCTCCCCCAAATCAATTATCCTGAAAAAGCAAAAAACGAAAACCGACCACCAGACGATCGTATCATCACTTCCACCTCACATTGTCGATGGAGATGCGCATTTTCAAACCATAAACCTTTAATCAATTTTCATTTCCCTAATTTAGCAGGTCAAAAACTAAACACTAAGCGTACATGACTTGCTTGATCATCGACGACAATCCCCTTGCCCGCCTCGCCCTGCGCAACATGGCCTCTGAAATAGCGGGCTTGCAGCTCACTGGCGAATGCGAAAATGCCATGCAAGCGTTCAATTTTTTGCAAAAAACGCCCTGCGATCTCCTCCTCCTCGACGTAGAAATGCCGGGCATGAATGGTCTTGAACTGTTGAAAAGTTTGGAGCACCAACCATTGGCCATCCTCATTACTTCCAAGACGGAATATGCCGTGGAGGGCTTTGACCTGCAAGTGGTGGACTACATCGTAAAACCCGTTGCACAATCCCGGTTATTGAAAGCGGTGCAGCGGGCGATGGAGCGCCAGGCGGCCATGCAGCCTGCCGCAGTTCATGAAATGGCCACTGACCACCTTTTTGCCCGGGTGAACAACCAGCTCCTCCGTATTGATTTTAAGGACATCCTCTTTGTACAGGCGCTCGGCGATTATGTGGTTTTCCAGACGGAAGGGAAAAAATACCCCGTTCACCTGACCATGAAGGCTGTGGAGGAACGCTTGCCCAACAACCGCTTCCTGCGCGTACACCGCAGTTATATCATCAATTTGGATAAGATCTTTAACATGGAACAGAACTCCTTACAGGTCGGCCAACACATTGTACCAGTAGCGGAGAAAAACAAGGCGGAACTGATGCAACGGATAAATGTGATTTGAAAAGGTTGCCGAGTGTTTATCATCAACCCTTTCCAACCATTGTGACTTACGAGAGCCCCAGCATCTTTTACCAAACTTCAAAACATGAAAAAGAACCTTTTACAAAAGGAGCAACGTGACTTAGTGGAAAATGACCTAAAACAGAGATAATGCCATGCAGAAACCCGGCATTTTGAACCTCGAAAGAAAAGACTGGCAAGCAGTTACGACCTTGCTATTGGCGTTGCTATTGGTGATAGCGGCGCATTTTTTAGCCATTGATGTGCTGAAAGAATACGAAGGATCAAGCAAGGTGTTGCAGGAGTCCTACGACGCCAACGAACTGCTCCGCAACCTTGACCACCATTTGGTAGAACTGGAAAGCGCTGTGCGCAGCTATATCATTTTTGAAGACGAAAAATTTGGGTCTGCCGCTGAGGGAAGCATCCTCAACATTAGGAATGACATTGTTGCGGTGCGGGATTTTTTTGAAGATTCCACTAAAGACGAATTTTTGATAAAGCTCGAAAATTTGGTGGAGCGGAAAATCAACTTGAACAAAAACGTACTGACAAGTTACCGAAACTCCGGCAAAGTGGCTGCTGCACAAATCCTAAGCGGCGGGGAAGGTGAGCTGATCAGGGATAGCATCATCGCTATTACCGATTCCTTGCGGCAAAACCACCAGCAACACATGAGCAATTACCTCAGCCAGAAAAAGAAGACAACCCGTTCGTTGCGCACCTTCAGCTGGCTCAGCGTTTTGGCCGTTTTTCTCATTACTGTTTTCTCCATTTTCTATTTAATCAAAACCTCGCGGCGGCGCAATCAAGCTGAACGGGAAAAAGCGCAAAAGCATGAAGAATTGTCGCACGCACTGGAAGCTGCAGAGCGCTCCAATATGCTCAAAGAGCAGTTTGTTGCCAATATGAGCCATGAGATACGCACCCCGCTGAACGCCATCCTCGGTTTTTCCAGCTTGTTGCAGCGCACCGACCTAAATGGAAACCAAAAAGAATTTGCCCAAGGAATCCAGACGAGCAGTACAAACCTGCTGGCTATTATCAACGATATCCTCGATTTCTCGAAAATAGAAGCAGGCGCATTGCACATTGAGCGCATCCCGTTCTCCATCCCTTCACTGCTTCATTCGGTGGATAATATGTTCCGCTACCGAGCTGATGAAAAACAGTTGGCATTTGAAATAAAAGAGGATGAAAACGTGCCGGAGGCCATCCTCGGTGACCCCACCCGATTGACCCAAATTCTGGTAAACCTATTGGGCAACGCCTTTAAATTCACCAACGAAGGCGGCGTCAAATTGCATGTTGAGGTGGCAAAACGGGACAGCGGGAGTGCTACCCTCCGCTTCACGGTGACCGACACCGGCATTGGTATCCCTTCCAACAAGCAGGACTCCATCTTCGAGCGTTTTGGGCAGGCTACATCCGATACGACCCGCCGCTACGGGGGCGCTGGGCTGGGACTGACCATTTCCAAACAATTGATAGAATTGCAGGGCGGTAGCATCCGGGTGGAAAGTGTCGAGGGCAAAGGGGCCAGCTTCATTGTGGAAATCCCCTACCAAATCACGGAGGCGGCAAACAATGCCAGTGGTAAACCCCAAGCAGAAGAAGGCCATTTCAACAAGAACAAAGTAAAAATACTGATAGTAGAAGACAACCCCATGAACCGCCGTATCGTGGAGCTATTGCTCGATGAATGGCACTTCCAGCACGAGCATGCCGCCAATGGCAAAATCGCACTCGACTTGCTGCGCAAAAACGTTTACGACCTTGTGTTGATGGACATCCAGATGCCCGAAATGGACGGCTATACGACGGCCCAAGCCACCCGACAGGAACTGCACCTCGACGTACCCATCATCGCCACCACTGCCCACGCATTTGCCGGGGAACGGGAAAAGTGCATCAGCTATGGGATGAACGACTACATTTCAAAACCCATCCGGGAGGACGAATTGTTGGCCCTTATCAACCGCTATGTGCCGCGGAGCAAAGAGAAAAAACAAAAAAATGTAGCGGCTAACACCTCCACCCAACACCACATTGGCTTCGACCGCCACTACGTAATGGAGCTTTCAAAAGGCAAACCTGAAGTGCTGCAAGAAATGGCCGGACTCTTCCTCAGCCAGTCGGCCAAGGAGTTGGAACAAATAGAAAGGTCACTCCTTTCCAACAATTTTGGCGAAGCCGCCGCTGCTGCCCACAGCATGAAAAGCACCGCTGCCTACATGGGCTTCGCCGCTTCGCTTGGCGAGTTATTGAAAAAATTGGAACTGGCGGCAAGGGATAAATCGCCGGATGCCGAAGAGGTGATCTGCCTTTTTGAAAAAGTGAAAAAAATGCGGGAAGAGGCGGTGACGTTTTTGGAGCGGGGTATTTGAACAATCTCAATAAACCCGCAGTACACGGAGGGGTTTTCGCTCACACAAACACAAGGCGAGGTCCAGAAAACTTTCTGCCTTCGGGTGAAAGGCCCCACCGAAGCCCCCACCGACTTTACCGACACATTTCCCCGTTTCACCGAAACATTCCGACCTCGACCTCGCCCTTGGACTACATTTGAGCTATCGAACAAAAATTGTATAACAGCTCAAAAAAACAGTCCGTCATGCTAACCTCCGATTTTTCAACTTCTACTCAATTAACCGATGCACAACTGGTTGTCGAATTTCAACGCACTGGAAAAGGTGAAATATTTGCCGAATTGTACAACCGCTATTTTGACAAAGTAAAAATCTACTGCATCAAATCATTTGGCGATGAACAGAATGCCGCTGATGCTGCACAGGATGTACTCCTTAAGGCTTTTGAAAAACTGCACACCCTGCAAAACCCACAACTTTGGGTGGCCTGGCTGTTCAGCATCGCCCGCAACCAAGTCCTCAACCTCCACAAGCAGCATGCCCGCAGCCGTATGGAGCCAGTCGAAAGCTGCCTATCCATTTGCGATGAAACAGAAGACCTAGAAGATGTGGAAGAACATGACCGCAAACTGGATCTCCTTCCTACCCTACTCAATGAGGCACCCGCTGGCCGCATCCTAAAACTGAAATACGTGGAAGGCCAAACCATCGAACAGCTTTGCGAAGATCTTCACCTGAATGAAAGTGCCGTAAAAATGCGCTTGTTGCGTGCCCGGCAAAATGTGGTGCAGCTGTATGAGCAGCGGTATGCAAGGGCGTGAGAGTGGATTCTTTTACAAAAACAAAGAGGCTCGCAATATCAATTGCGAGCCTCTTTGTTTTTGTCTCCATTGCTGATTCGGTATTTAGGTATTTAGGTATTTAGGTATTTAGGTTGCCAAATACCGGAATACCTTAATACCGGAATACCATAAAATACTATTGAGTTAAATGGCCACACCCTAAAAATTGAGGCTATTTAGTTGCCTGCGGCTGTGCAGGGTCTTCTTTCAAATTAAACGTTCTTTCGATGGGGTTGTAAGGTGTTTTGACCGGATCCTCATTGGGGTTCAACAGGGTCAGTTTGATGACGTTTTCACCCATCGGCAAATTTTCAATATAATAGGGTTCCCATACTTTCAGAAAATGCGTTCTCTGATGGTTTACATCGACGGCCACGGAGTATTTCCCCTCACCCAATTCGGCATTTATCAGGAAAAAATCCAGCATGACTTTGTCCGTTTCAGCCTTTCCCACGTAGTCACCTTTGGGTCGGCTGTAAAAAATCATCGGTTCTTTGATGTCTTCGCTTTTGGTAATGCTGCCATTTTTTACCGTAACCTTTTTGGCAATAAATGCCTGGCCGTTCTTGATGCTTTCATGGTAGGAGCGGCTCAAGAAAGCCAAGATGGTATGTTCACCATCCGCAATAGTGTAATCAAATTCGGGCGTGTAATGTGCCGAGTAAGGTTCGTCGTCCACGATGAGGTGGATGTGTTGGCCTTTGGCAGAATTGGCGCACATTTTCAGGGGCGCATCGCTTGTCTGGTCGCCAAGTTGGTAGTCCTTTCCGCTGTATTTAAACGTAAATTTTCCGTTTTTATAGGCCATGCTTTCCAGCTTCGCATCGGCAAATTCAGCTGACTTGGCAAAGGGTACCAATTGGTATTCTTTTTCGTCTGGGGTTGGTTTTGCCATAGGTACGGCTTCGGCTTGGGTAGCGGATTTGGAAGTTTTTTCATTGGCGGTGTTGCCACAAGAAGCGAGCACAAAGGCCGCAAGGATTGGGAAGAAATGGATAATTTTCATTTTTAAAATTGTTTTACCAAAAGATGGGATGAGCGCAGTAGGTCACAGTTATTTGTTGCTTTTTCTGTTTCGAAGTAATTTCCCAACTCTTATTTATCATCTTGTATCTCGCTGTTTTAACAGGGGCAAGCAATAGCCAACCCAGTGTGACTTAGGCATAAAACCCTGTCATTTTATATGTACAAACCACAAACTGAATGACATGAAAATATTGATAAAAGCCAGCTTCCTTTTTTGCATCACCTTAGTATTCACAAGCTGTGAATCCTGCAGCAACAACTTCTTAAATAAAGAAAGGGAAAAATTGGACGAAGAGGCGGATTCATCTCAATATAAAGTGAAGCGGGACGCCACTTTGGACGTGGAAGATTACGACACATTAAAGCAGGATATGCCTGCGGTGGATACACTTAATTGAGCAGTTTAACTCAGCGCATTTTCCACTTCTTCCAATTGATAGACGGTCATTTCTTCCAGCTCTTTGTTTAAAGTTTCCAAAGGGATGTGCTGCTTCGATTGAACCTTTGCCAGCGGTGGTTCGAGCGTCACTTCAACGGATTGGATGCCATTGATTTGCCGCAATATATTTGTCACCGTTTTTACACAATGAGGGCAAGTCATGCCTTTGACTCGGTAGGTAGTATTTATCATGTTTTAAAAAAATTACGTCAACATCCCCGCCGCTTTATCATCCAGAAACCAATGCAAATTTCCATTTATCGGTTTTATTAATTGGGCCGGAAATTGTTCTGGGTCATACTCCCCATTTATTACGGCCTGTACCCCTTCCGCCTTTTTCCCCGAAAACCAAAAAGGCAATATTTTTTGCCTGATTGATCATTGAGGCAGTCATGGAAATGCCACATTGTATTTTCTTTCCTGTTAAATAAACGGCTTTTATGGAAGCTGTATTTGCGTTTAATATTTCCGTAATGGAAAGAGGGATGCCGTGTACGGGTACCATGACCCAATAATATTAAATCAAATTGGATTGGCTTTTTATTAAAATGGGCAGCAATAGTTTCCGTATATTTTCTCGCTGCTTCCACGGGTGGATAACTGGTATCTATATTAAAAATATGATCGCTGGAAATACGCAATGGATTAAACAAAGCCTGCTCCACCATTAGTCCATTGTATTGTGGGTCATTGGCGGGAACATATCTTTCGTCGCCAAAGAAAAAATAAATTTTTTCCCATTCGGTTTTGTTCCGGTATTCAGGTGAAGCCAACAATTCATAAACCCTTTTAGGCGAACTCCCCCCGGCCAAAGCCACATTAAATTGCCCAGAATTATTAATAAAATAATTCGCTTGTTCGATGAAATAATTTGCGAATGCGGCAATTAATTCTTGTTCGTTATTATAAATATGACGTTTCATTTTAGTGTTTGAAAAAAATAAAAATAAAAATTGGAAATCCTTCGCTCTAATTTATTAAAACGCAAAACCTTGAAATAAATAATTTTTAATTTTTAATTTTCTTATTTTTTTAGGCAAAAGAAAACCAATGAAAACCATCCCTCGCAATGAGTGCTTCTGCCAATTCCGGCCCCCAAGAACCTGCGGAATAATTGGGGAAATCGAGGCTTGGTTTGGTTTGCCATGAATTCAACACCGGCATCAACAACTCCCCAGCAGCTTCGACTTGGTCATAACGCATGAATAAAGTCTGATCGCCTTCCATCGTATCCACGGCAATAATGTTTCATAAGCTTCTGGTGTTTCTTTTCCATAATTGTTGTCGTAGTCGAAAACCATATCCACTGTGTTCAGCACCATTTCCAAGCCCGGTTTTTTGGCCTGCACCTGCAGTCGGATGCATTTCTGGTTGGATGCTGGTAACCAGACGGTTTACCGCCAATTGTCCATGGCCGCTTCGGAAATACCATGTGCGGTACGTCCGGGAACTGGATAAAAATAACGGACGCAGATTGGTTGAGCCGCTTCCACGGGAACACATAAAACGGTACGCGTGCCACCGCCAATTGTCCACGAAAAATTTCAATGCTGCAAACGTTTTAAGTGTTAGATTGCGAGGTTAACGTCTTTTTTCCTCCCGATACCCCAGTACTTTTTCACCTTCGGTCAGCCTTCCTCATATTGTCCCCGTACGGCATCTCTTTTATTTCTTCTGCTTCAAAACGGCGCATCCAGACGCAGCACATCCCACCTTGCAGTTGCGCACCTCGTCGGCTTGAAAACTGACTGGGTTTTCATGGCCACCAGACAAAGCAGTTGCAGCACATGGTTTTGGATCATGTCCCGCAACAACCCAACCCCTTCATAAAATTGTCACGACTGCCCACACCCAATTGTTCGCTCACCGAGATCTGCACGTGTTGGATATAATTGCGGATTTGAATGAAGGCGCTCCAAATAGAATTGGCAAAGCGAAAGGCCATGATATTTTGCACAATCTCTTTGCCGAGATAATGGTCGATGCGGTAATCTGGTTTTCATCAAATATATCGCACAGCAATTTATTCAACGACTTGGCGGATTTCGGTCATTGCTTAAAAGGTTTTCTATCACGATGCGGGTCTTTTCAGAGTTGTCCCGTCAGCTTGTTCTTTTTAATGTTTTGTGCGATGGTTGGGAAAAAATCGGATCGGCTGCCATATAAAAAATGACCGTTGGTTCTTTTGTCCATCTTTTATTTCGGCAATTTTTACCCCCAATTCTTTATAGGATTTATCATCGTTAATATCGGCTGCATGATAGGTTATATTATTGGAAAATTTCTCCCAACTATTTTTATCGGCTTTCCCCTGACGGGAAAATTTATTAATGCCATCCAATAATTTATCCCTGAAATCTTTGTCTGAATATTTGGAACGTCCAGTCGCCCATATAATCGCAAATTGTTCGAGCATCCAATTGTCCAAATACAGGTTGTAAATTGCCGGGTTTATTTTGCGCCAATTTAAATCTGCCGTGGCCTCCAAATATGACGAATATAACAGGTTGAGATTTTATGTTTTGCATGAGTGTTTTATTTATAAATCATGGTGATTTTTACTGCCGAAAATAAGTTTTTAATAATTCATTTTCGTTAGGTTTATTTACGGAAAATATTAATTTTCAATTTTCGCAGTATAAAATCACCATGATTGCGATTTAACTCAATGAGTATGGTACATCCCCTCTTGCCTATTATCTCATAAGTATGTGCGCCAAAATAATCCCTTTGTGCCTGAATTAAATTGTGGTGGTCATTCGGCCTGTTCGCATCGCATCAAAATAATTGAGCGTAGCGGCAGAAATACAGGAACAGGGAAACCATTTCCATTGCCCAAGCCACCACTGAACAGGCGGCCTCCATATTGGCATTTATTTCCGACTGTATTTTTGTCCAAAAATAAATGATCCAATTTTTATTTTTGAAATGCAGAAAAAATATCCTCCAAAAATGCCGGAACGGATGATACAACCACCTCGCCGCCATATTTTTGCTATTTGGTCGAGTTGAAGATCGTATATTCCTCAGAAGCACGGTAAGCAAATGCATTCCCTGTGCATAAATGGTAACCATAGAAAAATAAAAAGCTTGCTCTAATTGCACTAAATATTCTCTTTGTTTTCGGTCAGGGAATGTTCATTTTTATTCGGAAAAATACTGGTCAGCTGAGTGCGCAATGATTTATATTTCGATAAATCACGCATCGAAACGGCCACATCAATGGCAGGTATTGGCAACTGCAAATCCATCGCGTGATCAATTTTCCCGTTCCTTTCGATTTGGCCTCGTCCTTTATATCATCCAATAAAAGATGTTGTAACATCTGGATTTTTAAAGGCAAAAATATCCCTCGTAATTTCCAATAAAAAGATTTGCAGCCTACTGTCGTTCCATTTTTTAAAAATTAAATGAATGGCGTGATTATCCATCTGCAATCCATTTTTCAAAATGCCAAAGTCTCAACAGTGGTTGCATGAGCGCATATTCGATGCCGTTGTGCACCATTTTTACAAATGCGAGCACCGAGCCAATATAGGTAACACAAGGTTCGCCATTTATTTAGTACTTTGCTATTTTTCAAATATTGGCCGCACATGTTGGTAGGCTTGTTCATCGCCACCGGGCATATACTTGGGCCTTTTTCTGCAAAACATCTTCCCACCGGAAATGCCCATCCCAAAAAAATGCAAACCTATTTTTTCCAGTTCCATCGCCCGCCGGTCGGTGTCAGTAAATTGTGAATTCCCGCCATCAATAATTAGGTCACCTTTTTCCAATAACGGAATTAATTCAGCAATGACACTGTCCACTATTTTTCCAGCTGGCACCAGCAACATGACCGCCCGTGGGGTTTGCAGGTTAATTACAAAATCCTTTAATTCGATAAATCCTTTTACCTTTTTATTTTTTCCTTCTTTTTCCAGTATGGAAATTTGTTCGGCATTTTTATCATGCCCAGCCACAGCATATCCGTGATCGGCCATATTTAATAATAAATTGCGGCCCATCGTACCGAGGCCAATCATGCCAAATTGAAACGGAGGTGTATGTGTTTTTTCCATTTTTATTTTTATTTTTTCCAAAGCATTGCCCCGCCTTTGATGCCATCTTCGTTAGTGACAATTTTGATATTTTCGTCTAACGTAAATTTAATCGCTTGAGCATTGCCGCCACTGATATATAGTTGGTCATAATTAAAAACAATTTTTAAAATGCTGATCACTTTTTTCATCCGCTTATTCCATTTTTTTACGCCCTTTTTTTTGAGTGCTTTCTCACCAACATATTTATCATAATCTTTCTTTTTTGTAACTGGGTGGTGCGCCAATTCGATATGTGGAAATAATTCGCCGTTTTTCAAAAATGCCGTACCGAAGCCAGTCCCCAACGTCACCAATATTTCAAAGCCTTTTCCATCTACCACACCTATTCCTTGTAAATCTGCATCATTGACCACCTTCGTTGGTTTGCCCAATAATTTGCCCAATCTTTTTTCGAGGTCGAACCCGTGCCACATTTTAGTGCCCAAATTAGGGGCAGTCTGAATAATTCCACCTTTAATAAAACCAGGGAACCCAACTGAAACATAATTGTATGCATCAAAGTTTGCAACTAATTTTTTTATGGCCTCCAGAACCTTTTCCGGGCTGGCGGGATTGGGCGTTTCTTCACTTTTATAGGCTTCCAATTCTTTTCCATCTTCATTCAAAACGGTTGCTTTGATATGGGAGCCGCCAATATCAATGGACAGTACATTAAAGGTGGTTGGTATATTTTTCATTTTTATTATTGTTAAATTATTCACACTATATAATTCTCCCCTGCCCATTCATTTTTATTTTTCCAAAAAATGGTGAATTCTATTTTTTCATTTACTAATTCACGGGTGGGTAAATCGATATAATGAATGCCCAAACCCATATCCTCCGTCTCCTTTTCATTTACATTTTGCCAATTATCGGAAGTCCATTTTATCAAAGCTGGTGAAACCGTTTCTATCCGTAAAATTTTTCCTTTTGGCAAAACATGGTTGGGCAAATCAACCCGCCAAATTGCCCGGTCAGACTCAGTTTTCTTTTTAATATACCGCTCCTGTGTGTGTCGTGGCATATCAAAAACATTTTGTTCCATCACTGAGCAGACCAATTTTATATATTCTGCATGCGCCCAGACCAAGGGCATGGCCGAGCCACTGCGTTTCCCATGGAATAATTCTTTTTTGGGAATGTCATCAGCGTCCCATATCTGTTCAGGAAGCAGGCCGTTGTTGGAAAAATTTTCCACAGCTTGGAGCAATTCTTTTGCCCTTGAGATATGGCCCGCCGCTATTTCATAATGCGCCCTTTCGGCGGACAGCAGGGGCCACGGACGGCCGATGCCGATGCCGTTGTAGGCGCTGCCGTCCTCGTGTTCGCCATAACCATCGTTGACATATCGGTACCAACAATCCCCACTTGGTGTCTCCAATTTCAATTTGGCATCCATCACTTTTAGAGTGTTCAAAATACGTGGGTCATCTGCCGCCCGGAGGCCAAAACGCACCAACGCCAACGGGTCTATGCTGACCATTTCCGTGATGGGCATGACGTTTTCGCCATCGGGTTTGTTTTTGATTTGCATGGTCGTATCGCCTAAATCCGCCGCTGGGGTTTGAGTTGGATTGATCCGCAAGTAATAACCCTCTACGCCTACCTCCTGAGCGAGGCGGGTGTTTTTAGCGTACAGCCAAGATTCTATGCTGTCATTCCAAGCGTCAGCAGTTTGGCGGCAGTATTCGGCAATTTGGGGTTCCTCCATATTGTCCGCAAAATCTGCAGTGGCGAGCAAAGCGGCGATGGTTGCCGCAACGGTAAACGAAGAGATGCCGCTCTGTTCCTCCCACCTTTCCTGCTGCGTGACCGGCCCATGTGAAAGGAGGAAGCCGGCAGCCTTGCGGACGGTGGTCCAATATTTTTGCAGATCATTTTCGTCCAAAATTTTCTGTTTCAGGCACAGGTCAATCAATAAAATGGGCAATGCCGTTTCGTCCAATTGAATGCCCTGCCAATAAGGAGTGCCCTCTACCCACATATTTTGCGGCCAATGCCCATCGGCTTCCTGGGTCGCCATCAGGTAATTTAGCACCCTCAAAACATCTTCGCTGGCATTGAGCGCCAAAAGCCCGCCAGCGCATTCCACGAGGTCACGGGGCCAAACAAGGTGGTAGCCGGTCCTGTTGTCATCGCCCATCGCATTGCCCCACGGGATGGATTGGCTGGCAATCATGGCGCCCGGAAAATTTTTCGATTGGTGCGACCTTAAAACGGCAGCACTCAGCCGGAACATGCCACCCAATTCTGTGGCCGTCTGGTGCAATGGCCGGAGGTGGGCCTGCCAGTTTTTCCACTCTTCGATGTACTTTCTTTGGACGCATTCAAACCCCTCCATTAGACTGGAAAGGGCTTGGTGCGCTGCCTCTGAAGCATTCGCTCCAAATCCGACGGCCAAGTCAAAATGGCCGTTTGTTTTTTCCAGATCGATTTCCCCGATCATGGCCACGTTCCCATTTTCGGCAGTTTGATATTCCCACGCCATCCTTTTATGCTCTTTCAAATCCTGCCAGCCATCGGACATGCCTACGTAGCCGACCGAACGTTTTTTCCACAGCACCGAACAAGCAAAGGCCAGGGCAACGTCATCGTTTTGGGCAAATATCATCGGATGGCCTTTGTAGTCTGCCACCCAAGCGCTGTTGTTCGCCCCCATGTTATTGAGGTGGGGCGCCATTAATGCATAAATGTGGTAATCGTCTTTCTTATTTATTTTAAAATCGGTACGTTGCAATACCGTGTCCCGGAGCGGGTCGGTGACAATTTGTTTGGTTATTTCAAAGCGGTTTTCCGGACAAACATTGTTGATGGTAAATGCCGGGACGCCTGGTGCAACCTGGTGGGTTTGGGTATTGGTATTTCTTTTTTCTTCGGAAAAAAAATCGACACCGTTCGTCACAATCAGGCCCATGTCCCGGATAGCCGCTTTGTCTTCCCGTGGAAAATAAATTTCATTTAAAATGCCGTGGCTCAAGGTAAAGCTGACGGTACTTGCCAAATTTATAGCCGTGCCAATGCCGTCTTTGGCACTGGTCGTCCAACGGGGAGGAATACCGGGCGCGCCGGGTGCTGTGGTTTGCATGATATTAATTTTTAAAAAAAAACAGCCGCTTTTTTAGACTGCCAATTCCTGTTTGATTTTTTTATGTGACACTAAAATCAATCCCGCCATGATGCCAATGGAAACTAAAGAGGCAGCCAACGTCCCTAAATCCAGCCCTCCCTTTTCCAGCGGTTTTGTCAATAAATCGCCAAAGGTAGCACCGAACGGACGGGTAAAAACAAAGGCAATCCAGAATAAGGCTACCTGATTTATTTTAGTGAAATTATGGAGCAGTATGACCAACAAAATAATACCTGCCGTGATGAGTGCGCCATGTAAATAACTTAACTCCAAATTGTCGCTTAAATAATCGCCAAAAGCAGTGCCGAGGCTGTTGGAAAAAAGTACCGCCATCCAGAAATACATTTCTTTGCTTTTTTCAAAAATGGGATAGACATTCAGTGAGCCATATTTTTTGTACCAAAAAAACAAGGTGCCGACTAAGCCAGCCAACAGCACCAGACTACCATAAGCATACCCCAAGTGGAGGTCTCGATCCATAAAATCCGAAATCTCTGTCCCCAAGGTGGTGGTAGCAATGATCACCAACCAGAAAAAAACGGGGACATATTCTTTGCACTTTAGCTGTACGGACAGCACAGTCAAAAAGAAAAGAAGGGTAATGCCAATACCCGACAGGTAGCCAAGCCCAAGGGTCATTGAAAGGAAATCTCCAAAGGTTTCCCCCAGCGTGGTTGCCACGATTTTCATCAGCCAAAAAAGCAAGGTTATGGCCGCTACTTTATTTAATTTTTCCATATTTAAAATTGTACCTGTCGAATTAAAAGAATGGGAATCGTTCAGTTGTGGCGTACCTCAACTCCTTATTTCCTCAAAGTAAAAATGGGTAGGGAAAAGCCACGCAGGAAGCGGGTATAAATTGTTGTGTGCAAACCTGCTGCCTATGGGTCAGTTCTTAGAAGCGGGGTATTCCTCCTTGACTCGTTTCAAGTCCGATTTAAAAATATCCATGGGCAAGCCTTCCTCCATGTCCAACGAAAACCGCAACAAGAGTCTGGAAATTGGCTGGAACGATTCGGGCATCCTGTGGGTGGAAATAAATTTGTCGGCCACTTTGAACCAGACCGTCAAATAGGTGGAAACCTGCTCAGTGTCTTCGTAGGTCCTGAAATAGACCTGCAAAGGCTCTGGGCTAATGGCCCGAATGAAGACGTTCTGAAAACCTTTGACCCCATTTTCAGCAACCTGGATTTCCTTCCCTCCCGCCTTTTTGCATTGCGCTGCCCAAACGGACTCAATCGTTTGGGCATCAGAACCAATGAGGTTGATGGTGTAGGAATTTTGGTAATTGGAAATGAGCCATTTGGGTGTTTCCACCACTTGGTAACCGGGCTGCGCCCAGTTGGTCAGTGCACTGAACAGGAGTGCTTGGAGGAAAATTATCTTTTTCATTTAAAAAAGGTTTTTGGTTCTTTGACAGATCCCGTAGAGGTGAAAAAACAAGGAGAGAGGGAGGTGAAAAAATAAAAAATTTTCAATTTTTCATTTTTTCACCTCCCTCTCTATCAGGGTTTTAAGTGAATGGAAAATTTTTTCAAAATTTTCCATTCACTTAAAATCCTGATTATTTGATCCGTTCCACGCTATTTGTCAAAGGACGAGGTTTTTTAAAAAGTTGAATAGAAATAATCCTTGTTGACGGGTAGCGAAGGACCACATTTTGTAGCGGCAAATCGCATAGATTGAAACTATTGATCGTCCGAATCATCCCAAAGGATCAAAACCGCAAAGCCCATCAAGAGCAAGAAACCGACGCCTATGGTGATGATACCATGCCGCCAGTTTCCCGTTGCATAAAAGAAAATGCTCAACGTGCTCACCACAGCGATGGAGAGGTAGGCAACGGCTTGACGGAGTTTGGACTTGTTGATTTGCATTTTTCAGAAAGGACAAAAGGAAGAGGGAAAGTCACATTTTTATCGACATTGATTTTTATAAAAAGGGAATGGCAAAAACCAACGAGTCCCGAAGGGACGACAGCCTATAGCGAGGGATGTGAATCCCTCGTCTCATATTTCGAGGAGTTTACACTCCTCGCTATAGGTTGTCGCCCCTCCGGGACTTGAATAGTTCGATGAGGCCAAACTTACAATTGACACATTACCGAAACCCTTTATTCATCCGGATCCTGTTCTGGTGCTTTGATCCCAAATTTTGCTGCTTTTGCAGCCAGCCAATTGTGCAACCTATGAACTTTCTCTCCAGCGACCTCTCCAATATGGTCGTTGATTTGCTCGCCTTTACCTAAATCAGCTTTGATGGCGCTGGCAATGGAAGAACAATCTTCTTTTGCTTTGCCGTCAAGTTTTTTGGCAGCATTATCCATTTTTTCAGCTGCTTTTTGGTAACTGTTTTTTGCCTTGTCGGGCGCATCCAAGGCATACACCTCTGTGAGCACCAGATAGTGATGCGAGGTCATCATATCGACGTAGGCAAAGATTTCCTCCAGTTCGACTTCGCTGATGACTTTACCGCTTTTTACTCGATCGGCCAACGATTGCAGGGTGGCCAGGGTTTCTTCCAATTGCTTCTTGGACTTGGCATCGGTGGCAGTCGTTTCTTTTTTTACATCGATTTCTGCGGAAGCAATGTACTTAGCCGCTGTCGCATAGTCCTTCTGGCGGAAAGCGGCAATCGCTGCCTCAAAGTCAAGATCAGTGCTGTTGGCTTCTTGATCTATTTCGGTTTCTTCGACCATTTCAGTGGTATCGTCGTCGTCCATATTTGGATCCAACTTTTTCTCGTTTTTGCAGGCTACAAAGTATATCAACAGACCTGCTAACAGGATTAATTTTTTCATTTTGAAAATGTGTTTTTGTTAAAGGATGTTTTCCAGCAAAGGACAAGTCGGGAGTGAGAAGTCACATTTTTGTTGCAACCAAATATTGAAAATCAACTCGCCATACGGTACTCGACCAGTTCTTTTTTCAGGTTTACCCTTGCTTGGTGTATGCGGCTTTTGATGGTGCCGATCGGCTCGTGCAGTTCATCCGCTATTTCTTGGTAATGGTAGCCATCGAAGTACATCTGGAACGAGCAGCGCATTTTGGCATCCAGTTTTTCAATGGCAGCTTCGATGCGGTCGACCTTCATCTTTAGTTCACCCTCATTGCAGGAAGTCGTTTTTTCGATTGTCAAAACATGCTCCTCCATTGGAGGTGTGTGACGCCGACGGATTTTGGCTTTGCGGTAATTATTGATAAAACAATTCCGCATGATGGTCATGGCCCAAGCCTTGAAATTGGTTTTTGACTCAAACCTTCCGGCATGGCGGATGATGCGCTCGGCGGTTTCCTGAAACAAATCTTCGGCATCGTTTTGATTGCCCGTCAATTTTAGCGCAAAACGGCGAAGGGTCGGGGTGTTGGCTCGGATTGAAATTTCTAATTCATTGGTCATAATAGTCAGATTTTGGCAAGCGGTTATTTCATCCGTTTGTACACATTAGCAAAAATGAAAGAAGAGATAAAACCAAAAATCAAGCAGCCCCAAAAGGTCGCCATGGCGTTGACGGCAAACTTGAACGGGTCGTCAATCGGCAGAAAGGTGTCGCTAATATCCAAGTGATAATCACACAGGCTGACAATGCCATCGAAGGCGATAACACCAAAGGCCGTGAATACAGATAGTACCAACCCAAACACCATGCTGTCGTCGGACAGATGCCCACTGCGTATCCATGGGCGAGCCTCGTGTGCCCCGTAGCCGATCATAAAAAAAAGGAAGAGGTATTTCAAGATACGTAAGCCCTCCAAAGAGTCCGAATGAGCAAAGTGGATGAGCAGCTCATATATTGCCATCACCGCAGCTGTGAGGAGGCCTAAACGTACGGCATAGCGGTAAAGCTTTTGCCTGGCTGTTAAGTCTTGATCGGAGATTTTGACCGTTGCCATTTTTATATTTTTTAGGAGTAGGTTCAAGTTTTCCTAAATGACAACGAAGGGTGGATAGGTCACCCATTTTCCAAGATAAAATCAAAAAAGCACCGCTGAATAAATCAGCGATGCTTTAATTCTAATATAAAAATCAAAAACTATGAACACTAAATTTTGCCAATAATCAATTGTTTGGCTTTCGGCTTGTGCCCAGGCACATTCAACCAAATGATATAGTGGCCTTCTTTCAGGTTGCGGATGTCCATCTGGTAATATTTACTGTAGACTTGATCCAGCTCAAATTGCTGTACCCTTATTCCAAGGTTGTTGTAAATCGTTATGGTAACATCTTCTTTGCCAACAACCGTTTCTAAATTCGTCATGACAAAATTATTGGCGGGGTTCGGGAATAATTCAAAATCAATCATGTCCTCATAATTGACTTTCATCACCTCGGAATATTCAACACCGCCATTGGCCATCAACATTTTGACTCTGTAGAAATTATCTCCGTTGGCAGGCGATAAATCATAACCCTGATAAACTTCACGGCTTGTCGTTCCCTCTGAAGGGTAGTCCATGACGAGATCAAAGTTGTTACCATCCAAAGAATGCTCAAGGAGGTAATCTTGTACTTTATCACCTCTATTATGCAACCAGGTGAGCTCTACGTGTTCTAAATATTTTACCGCCTTAAACTCAAACTGGTCATTTCCCACCAAATTACTGGACACTGCGACTGTTTCGGTCTTGTCACACTGTGGCAGCCAGCTATTATTGTAATAGGTAGCCTTTACGATATAAGAACCGGCAGGAACAGAAATATTTTCGGTCGGATTACAATTGCCAAAACAGGTAAATAAAACCTGAGTCCAATCAGCAGAAAAAACCTGCACAGAACTAACAGGGGCTCCATCTAAATTACCAATGGTAATCCCCCCGGAGTTTGTTGAAATGGTAATGTCACTGCAATCGCCATTTCCTCCACCAGCGGCAGTTCCAGCGCAAGTGCACCCATCTGCCTGTACTACATCGTTAGTTGTGTTAGCATCACCGTCGTCACAAGCTGTGCCTTCAGATGCGGGGTAAGCTGAGTCATTGGGTTCGCAGTCTTGATTATCACAGACACCATCCCCATCACTGTCGCCGCCTGCATTAGCACATGGGCCTCCATTTCCACCACTGGTAACGTTTACAGTTTGTGATTTTTCACAAATCAGGTTGTAATTAGCTGCTACGTAACCAGCATAAACATAATATGTTCCAGCTCCAACACTGACAGAAACGGTGGAACCAGGGCAGTTCCCGTAACAAGAATATTCAGTTCCCCAAGAGGAATTAAAAACTTTTACTGAAGAGTATGGAGCTGCTCCAAGATTGCCAATGGTTATGTTTCCATTGCCAGCGGTGATAGTAATATTAGCGCAATCAGGATCGACCGGTCCGCACCCTGGCTCCAAGTCAACTGAGATGATATTGGACTCTATATAAGTCGAACAGCCTTCTCTTCTTGCGCATCGTAGATAGCACGTTTTCTGTGTAACGACACCGGGGTTTAAAGTCAATCCGGTCTCACCTGGGATAACTGACCAAAATGGGTCTTGATCGATATTGTCCGCAGTTGTGGTTGGTGGGTAGCAGTTCGGGTTGTTAATGGCCTTTAGCCAAATGATTTCAAAATCGCCACTTCCGCCCGTTGGATTAACGCAGCTGTTAATGAAGGGCACTGGATCGGCACATACGGTAGTGGATGGCGAGCAATCATTTCCGAACCCAATTTTTCCTCCCAAAACGACATTGTCACAAACAGGTGGCGTGCCTGCACAAGAACAGCCATCAGCCTGAATGACATCGTTATTGGTATTCGGGTCTCCATCATCGCAGACAGTGCCCGGTGTGGTCGGAAGATTAGGATCGAGCGGAGCACAGTCCTGATTATCACAGATACCGTCCCCATCAGTGTCGCCGCCATCGTCTACACAAACACAATCAATGATGGTAATTGGGATAGAAACAGTTTCTTCACAGTCCAAGCAATTGGGACCTGGAGGGGTGACAGGGCCACAGCTGACTCCATTTTTAAACTCAACACTAATTAAAAGTGCACTTCCTATCTGATCGCCTGATACCAATGGCGCAGAACAGGAGGTGTGCATATTGATCCGTTGGAGGGGCGTTCCTCCTTGCGAACTATAAACGTTGATAAAAAATTTGGATTTAAACTCGTCGTCCCCTGCATTACCAGCATCAGGCGTGAATTGTCCGTTCAAAGCAACATTGCCAGCAAAATATTGTTTGCCGCCTCCATTGTCATTCTCCGTGACGGTAATGTAAACATCGGTATCGCCGTTAGGTCCACCATTGAAATTGTCACAGTCGTATTTATCGCTTTGCTGAGAAGTATTCGTGGCCGAGCATCCTTCGCCAGTATATTGAAGTGTTATTTTCCTTGGCTTTCCACTGTTGCTATCACAGCAATCAGCACCGCCAGTACCGCCACTCGAACCGCCCCCACTCACATCGCAAAAACTGCCATCTTTCCATTCGGCACTTTCGAGAAGGATGCTGCCGATATTCTCTCCCGGCACCAAGGGAGCGGAGCAGGAAGTGTGCATATTGACTCGCTGTAGAAGCGTGCCACCTTGACTAGTATAAATATTGAAAAACACTTTCGACTTGAATTCATTATCCCCTGCATTGCCTGCGCTAGGGCTAAAGCTGGAATTAATCGCTACGCTTCCGGCAAAATATTGCTTCCCACTTCCATTGTCTTTTTCCGTGACCGTTATATATACATTGGGTGCTCCATTTGGGCCACCATTAAAATTATCACAATCATATTTGTCGC
Source organism: Saprospiraceae bacterium (assembly GCA_041392505.1). Taxonomy (GTDB): domain Bacteria; phylum Bacteroidota; class Bacteroidia; order Chitinophagales; family Saprospiraceae; genus UBA6168. Next base: position 65,026 of record JAWKLX010000014.1, read on the forward strand.
TCTGCTGGGAAGTATTGGTAGCTGAGCAGTCAGCCCCAGTATACCTTACGGTCAAAGTTTTGGGCTTTCCCCCAATCGATTCACAGCAGTCAGAGCCAACTGGCGGCGGCGGCGGCGGTGGACAGACCGTTGAGCCAGTGCCTCCGTCACAGTTATTGTCAGCCGTCAAAGTTACTGTGGCAGTGCCAGGATTGCTATACTTTACAAAATGTGGCCCGGGGCCAGTAGCTGTTTGAGGGTTTGCGCCTGCACCAAAATTCCATGAAAGCACCACCTGATCACAATCTGGTGTTGCTGTAACAAAAGTGATCGCCTCATCCTGACAAACATTGAAATTATCAGTACCCTGACTGCTGGTGATAGTGATCACAGGCACGGGGCATTCTTCAGGTGGGCCGGGAGGGGTCGCTGGTCCGCATTGAAATCCATCCTTAAAGGTGGCAGACATTAAATAGAGCCCTCCTACTTGTTCACCAGGCACAACCGGAGCCGAACAAGAAGTATGGTAATTTACCCGTTGGAGCAACGTACCACCTTGGCTACTATAAATGTTGAAAAACGTTTTGGACTTAAAATCATCATCGTTGGCATTGGCGGAAGCAGCTGTAAAAGTGCCATTGAGGGCAACAGTACCAGAAAAATATTGCTTCCCGCCACCGTTGTCGTCTTCACTGGCAACAATGTAAACAGAGGCAAGGCCATTTGGGCCTCCGTTAAAATCATCGCAATCGTACTTGTCGGATTGCTGGGTCGTATTGGTTGCAGAACAACCATCACCTGTATAGATAAAGGTGAGTGAATTGGGTTTGTCACCCTGATCGCAACAATCTTGTGCGATCACATCTACCGTAAAAGCAAGTAGTACCAAAGATAAAATTGGAAGCAGTAAATGCTTTTTAAAATTGTAAGAAAAATTGTTCATAGTTAAAAATATTTGGTTAAAAAATTGAAATTCGTCAAGAATGGCAAAACAAGAGGTTAGCCCTCTTCCAACGACCCTTAAAAAGCAACAATAAATGGTTGTTGAGTTTAATTGAGTAAATACCGTTTAATGGTTCGCCCGTAAAATAACTTTGTGAAATATAAGGTAAGACCAGTTAATAAAATCGAGGAAGCTTTTATCGAAAAATTTAATTACTTAGAATAGTAGATAAAATTAGACTGTAAACATTCTGACAACAAAGAAAATCAATTTAAATTTATAAAAGAAAGAAAAAGAGAAATATTTTTTTAACGCAATTTAAAAAACACAACCATACTTAACAGCATTTATATTGTTATAAAATAGAAACCACCCCCTCCAGAATACATGTTTTGAAAAAACCAACTACACCATATATAAACATCATTAACCGTAAACTTTACGGTGTAAACAAGAACATCTAATACTCTTCAAAACCATTAAAAATACAACTCACAAAAAATTTATGGCTGCAAAATATTTTAATTATAAAGCAATTATATTGTTATTAAAAAGTAATTACGTTGTTATCAAAAAGGAGATATATTGTTATAAAATAGAAAACCGATTTCGGAAAAACAATATCTATAAAACCATACGGAACGTTAGAGTTCTAATGCAAACAATTAAAATTACTAAAATCAATTTAAATGTAAAATTTACATTTAAAAACTACTCGCTTTAAAGAATAAACCTACCATAAAAGTAATTATCATGTTATAAATAATTGGCCTATTTATTGGGCATTGAATAAATCTATTCTTCTGATATCCATTCACATAAAAATAACTCCCTTTCATAGTATTGAATTTTAAGAAAAGAACTGGATCTGACACATAATTGTTTCTATTGCTTATTTTTTATTACACCTAATCAATGTGATTAACTTTTAATTCATTTTAATCACATTGGTGGTTTAAATAAATTAATTTTTCAACTATTGCTATAGAATAGTAACCCCTCTTTTTATAAAAAATTAAAACTCATTTTAGAAAAGAACTGGGCTTGCACACAATTTTTTATTGCACATTGATATTGCGCCTAATCAATGTGCTGGACTCCTATTGCCTTTCAGGAGCATTAAAATCAAAACCTGTTTTATTAAAAATAAAAGCAGCCCCCCACAGTGCAAAACTTTACTAACTGTACTTATTTATTTTCTGAAGCAAATGATTTATCCGGCCTTCTGAACATCATTAAATGGCCGGATTGGACTTTTTTTTCTACATAACAAACACATTAACATGAAAGCAATTGAACAAACACTGCTAAGGGTATCCTTTATTTCATTTTTAATATTTTTCATGATTCCCTTGACTATTAGAAGCAATGAAATGGATAAAACCACATTGCAGGTAAATCAAAAAGGATTTGCCTTCAGACAAATGGCAAAGCTAAAAGAAGCCATAAATTTCACTTTTGAAGAATTAGGGGTTTGTGATTTCATAAATTTTAATTTCACAAAAAGCAATTCTACATTTTTCCCACCGCCACCACAAGAAGAAGAAGAAATTATCCCTGCGGGAAGCTATATCATCAACATGGGAGTGCAACCTCAAACGATTGCAACTGCCATCAAACCTTATGGCCTGATATGGCATTTATTGCACGAGTACGAAATCCCAATCTGCTGGTCCATTAATCCCGACAAAGCAAAAGATGGAGTAGATTTTACCTACAACGGAATTGATTTTAAAGGAGGGCCTTTCATCATTAAGGCAGAATACCGTTCGATGGAAGTCAATGCCCTCATCCAGCAATGGGAAGCTCAAGGCGTAGTAGGCGTAACTACGACTTCAGAAATAACGGTCCCGATAGCTAGGATTCTGAATTATTCCATGAACTGGACACTGAACTTGAAAAATGGTCAGATCGCCCAGTCATATCTAGATGCAGCGGGCATTCCATCCACAGCTTATGACTGGACTTTACCGGAAAACCTCAACTGCTGCAACGATGTTTTTCTGATGCCTCACTCCGAGCCAATCTGGCAGACTCACCATAATATTTTGACATGGAATGCCTCTGAAGAAGACGGAGGTTGTCGTGGCACACTTTGGGCAGGTTGCAAAGCAGGTAGTGAGGTCGAAAACATCGTCAATCCCAACGATAATTCTCAACGGATGAACTTCCTAATGCTGCCCCCTGTTGCTCCAGCCACAACACCTGCTGTCTGGTCTGGTGACCACGAGGACGGCACTTTGCCTCCACCTTATATTTATAAGTACCCAAGTCATCCGGTCATGCAGTTTCTCGGCTCAACGGATGGATCCCAAGAAAACGGCGCGGAACAAGTTTACTTGCCGACCATTGGTTGGCGGCCAACCACATTGATTGGCATCCAAGACGACGACCATCCAGACGTACCTTCTATTTCCCCTGGGCCTGCCGCCAAATTGGCCTTTGGGCCAGCCTTCGGAGATGAATCGAGGGGATATATTTGTTACCAGGCGGGCCACCGATTGAACAAAGACAACAACCCTGAGAACATTGCTTCGCAACGGGCTTTTTTCAACTTCAGTTTTTTGGCTGTAGGCCAAAAGGCTATCCATGTCTCATCCAACATACCATCCGAAATGGATGCAGGACGGACTTACAATTTATCTGTCAGTGCCACAGGGGGAAGTGGCAATTATTATTACAAATGGACCTCTAATTGCCCGGGCATTATCTCCAATCCTTTTGCTTCCAGCATCACTTTTACTGCCGGTTCGGTACTGTCAGCAACACAATGCAACCTCAAAGTGACGGTAACCGACGATTGCGGAACACGTGTTGGCTTTTCCAACGTTGCAGTTACCATATTACCAACGCCTGCCCCGCCAGTGGCTATTGATGACTTTGAGGAAACACGACCCGGCGAAGCTGTAACGGTGAATGCCTTGGCCAACGACAGCGACCCCAACTTTGATCCTATCACCTTAACTACCCTACTCGGCCCAACGAATACAGGTAATGGCGAATTTGTCAATATCGGAAATGGGCAAGTGACCTACACCCCCAATTTTGACTTTGTCGGTGTCGATCAAATACCTTACGTCATCTGCGATAATACCCCCCTTCCCGATGGTGGGCCGCTATGTGACACTGCCACTATTTTTATAACCGTGGATTGGATAGATGAAAACGGGTGTTTTCCGAATGAATATCACAAAGTCGTTTCAGAAGGATTTGCAGATGCTGTAATTGCCGAGAATTCTATTTCAAATTCCGCAGGAGCATTAGGCGAACCAATATTGGTTTCGGGCTCAAACACCTACTATGCAAAAATTGACAACAACAGCGACTATTTGGTAATCGACCTCACCGATATCCTCCAAATTGGGGATACCATTTTTGTCTACTTCGGTGCTGATGACGGAAATTTAGCAGTATTGAATATCTCCAGTACCCTGACTGGAAATGATTACTCAGGAGGGAACGGTTTTTTCAACTTACAGTCATTTGCTACCACCAGCGACTTAAATGACGGCAATCCTCAGCAGGATAAAGCGGCTTATGTGGTCCAAGATGGCCCTGTCCGATACTTACGTTTTACTAGAGAAAAAAACATGGGCAAACCATCGGTAAACGGCGTTTATTACAGTATCAAAGATTGCGTCAACGCCGAGCCTGAGGCCAACGATGATGCTGTTTCCCTTTGTGAAGACCATGATGCAATCATCGATGTGCTGGCCAATGACAGCGATCCGCAAGAACTGCCCTTAACGCTCACTCTCCTTTCCACAACCCAACATGGAACGCTTGGGATGCAAAATGATGGGACCATCAAATATCAACCTGAGACCGATTATAGTGGGTCGGAACATTTTACTTACCAAATATGTAACACCAATGGACTTTGCGATCAGGCAGTTGTCAACATCACTATTTATGATGACGGATGCCCCAATGGCTATTTCATGGATATTGAAGGCCTGGATGAAACCGTAGCGGACAACTTCCCAACTAACACTTACAACAACAATACTGGCACCCAATCTTGGTCAACCAACTGGATGGAAGAAGGTGATGATGGTGTCCCAAATTCAGGGAAAATCAAAGCTTCTGGTGGCATGATCGAATGTGCTGTGGATGGTGATTATGCTATTTATAGAGGGGTAAACTTAGCAAATACAAATTCGGCTACCTTGTTATTTGACGTCAGTGGACATAATTTAAACAACGAGGATACCTACGTTTTGGAAGCGTCCAAAAATGGCGGTGCTACTTATCAAACTTTAAAAACCTTCACTGTTTTGAGCCCCACCAATTCCTCAGAAAGTTTTGACCTCAAACAAACTTTGGGATCACTTTCGTCTACTGTGCGGATACGTTTCCGGCGGTCCGCCGGATCTGGAAATGAGAAATTCAGATTTGACAATGTTCAAATCCAATATCAAGTAGCAGGATGTTATGGTAGCTGCCAACCCATTCCAACCTATCCGCCCACAGCTATTGACGATTATGCAGTTACCCCAATTAATACCCCAGTCGTCGTGCAGGTACAGTTGAACGACATTGACCCAAGTAGTTTGGGACTTACTACGCATCTCGGTTTTTCCGACCTGCCTGACAATGGAGCTTTCGAGTTGGTTGGCAATAAAATTTTATACACCCCACACACAGGTTTTGTTGGTCAGGACATTTTCAACTATTCCATCTGCAACAGTTATGGTTGCGACAGTGCCCTGGTCACCATCGACGTACTTTGCACCGACCCAGCCAATGGCACGGCCATTCAGGGTATGGTTTTTAATGATGCCAACAATAGTGCAGATTTTAACCTTGGAGAACATGGGATTGCCAATATTAAGGTTAGGCTTTTTGAAGACGCAAACAAGGACGGCAACCTCGATGCAGGGGAGGAAATCATTGATTCCTCGTTCACTGATAATCAGGGCAATTATGTATTTCAAATTGAAAACGGCAGCATTTCTAATTCCTCTTCTACCACCCAATATCCTGTTAGAGCTACTGGGAAAGATTATTCTGATAATGAATTATTGGATTTAACAAACGCACCGAATGGAGTAATGTACAAGATTAGGTCTGGTAATTACATCACGCTTGAGTTCCCAGAAATCATCCCCTTTGGCGCTACGGTTATCATTTACTTAGCCTCTGATAGGGCATCTGGCAAAGCCAGCATTTCCAGTTCCTTGAATGGCTCTACGTTTGTCAACCCAACCATTTGGATACCAAGCTATAACAATGACCCGGGCAACCCTCCACCTTCTTCAGCGATCCAAACATTTAACTACCAAGTATCGGCGGCCAACGGCGCTAAGTTTATCAAAATTGAAGGCGAAAACAACAACACCTATTTGGATGGGGCTTCTTCAAAAAAATCTATCAACTTAGGTGGCGGTGTAACTGTTGCGCTGAGCCGTTCAATCAACTCCGGCGCTGATGATGCGGAGGAAGAAGGCCCAGACGGTAGCTTCCTTGGGCCAGGTAAAATTTACTTGGCCAGTTCCGATCTTGAGCTGACACAAGACTTTGGCTTCCCTTCTTCTGGCACCCAAAAAATAGGACTGCGCTTTAACACTATCAACGTGCCACAAGGGGCAACGATCACCAGTGCGACATTGAAATTCAGGGCCATCTCTGCTGACTTCCCGAACTCAAACAGTGGGGCAACAGCTTTGACGATTAAAGGGCAAGCAGCCGATAACGCTACGACCTTTCTCAATGTCACTAACAATATTTCCAACCGGGCTTTGACGTCAGCTTCTGCCTTGTGGAACCCATCAACCTGGTCAAGCAACAACAACTATTCATCTCCTGATTTATCCACGATCGTTCAAGAAATAGTTGATCGCCCCGGTTGGGTGGACGGCAACAGCTTGGCTTTTGTCATTTCTGGAAACGGTTCAAGGAGTGCTTATTCTTACAATGGTTCAGCCACGTATGCTCCAAAATTGGACATCACTTATACTCTAGGAGGCGGGGCCGCCAATGGCCATTACATTCTACAGCTTGACCCGGCAACTTTTCCAATAAATAGCATCCTCTCAACCGATAACATCGAAACGGCAGTAGTGCTAAACAACGGGGATGTTGACTGCGCCAATAATTTTGGAATTATTGACCACCTCCCACCTGTAGCGAACCCCGACACGGTTTATGTGGACGAGGGCGTACTAGTCAACATCAAAGCTACTGACAACGATTATGATCCCGAAGGAACACCATTAGACCTGACTATCATTTCAAACCCCGTCAACGGCACGGCCACCAATAATGGAAACGGCTCTGTTTCTTTCATTTCCAATATCGGATTTATAGGCTGGGAAACATTCCCGTATTACGTATGCGACCAAGGCACGCCCTCCCTGTGCGATACCAGTACGATTACCGTTATTGTCAGCCCATTTGTCAATAACCCACCAGAGGCAATGGACGATTACGATACGACAGTGGTTAATAATGCCGTCGAAACCGATGTTTTGGATAATGATTTTGACCAAGAGTTCGGCGTTTTAACCGCCCAACTGACGCCAGGCATCCTCCAGCCGTCTCACGGCGCTGCCATCGTTTTGGGCAACAGCACTATTGAATATACGCCTGATCCGGGCTTTACTGGAGACGACACCTATGAGTACATCGTCTGCGATGATGAAATCCCCTCCCTTTGCGATACCGCCACTGTTTTCATACATGTACTCAACCGACCACCGGATGCTATCCCTGATGAATCGGAAACGGGTCTCAACACGCCTGTAAATATTGATGTATTGGAAAATGATTTTGAACCCGATGGCCACGACATCATTCTTCTGAGCGCAGGGGCAAAATTAGATGCAACTGGAAATTCAACTGTTTTTGGTGGATCAACCTTATTGAAAAATAATGGTACGCCCAATGATCCCACTGATGACTTCATAACTTACTTCCCACCGATGGGCTTCCTCGGCGTGGACACTTTTTACTATCGGATACAAGATTCAGGAACGCCTGCTGGTTATGACATAACCTACGTTACCATCAAAGTGACGCCGATGGTGGATTTGGAGCTCACCAAAATAGTCGATCCGGATACGGCCTACTTGGGCGACGACCTGACTTTTACCCTTACTTTAATTAACAAAGGCCCTTCCGTTGCTACAAGTGTTTTAGTTAAGGATAAATTGACCACTAGCTATTCTTACTTAGGCGATACCGGCGGCGGTGCTTATGACCCAAGTTCCGGCGTTTGGCATATCCCTTCCTTGGGTGTGAACCAAACAGTATCCTTGGATATAAACGCAAAGGTGTCCAACCCGTCGGCACTAAAAAATGTCACCGAGGTTATTGCCTGCAATCAAAAAGATGCCGACTCCACCCCTAACAATGACGATGGCGACCAAAGCGAAGACGATGAAGATAGCGCCACCCCTTTCATCATTGAAATTTGTGATAATGGCATAGATGACGATGGTGACGGGCTTACCGATTGTGAAGATCCTGATTGCAACGGCATTTCTATCACCATGAGCGGAGGGGCTACTATTTGCCCGGGCACGCCCGCCGTACTCTTCGCCAAGGCTTCTGGCAACACTGGGCCTTTTAGTTACGAATGGTCGAATGGCCTCGGCACGGGGCAATTGAAAACGGTTACCCCAACTCTTACCACGACTTACACGGTGACTGTTACCAATGCCAATGACTGCACTGCAGCAGAAGACGTGACGGTCTCCCTGATATCAGCTCCTGTAGCCAACGCAGGTGCTGATGTGACAGTTTGCCGAAATAGGAGCACTACTTTGACAGCAACAGCAACAGGCGGATCGGCCCCCTACAATTTTTCATGGAGCAATGCCCCCGGAACAGGGAATAATTTAGTCGTCACACCACTAACCACCACAACTTACACAGTGACCGTGACCAGCGACAACGGCTGTAACAGCACTGATCAGATTACAGTTACTGTAAATAACTGCGTTGAAATTTGTGGAAATGGATTGGACGATGACAACGACGGACTCGTCGACTGCGAGGATTCCGATTGCGGCCCACAAGTGGATGCAGGCTCTCCTGTTAATACCTGCGCGGGCGAGAGCACCCAGCTTTCTGCGACTAGTACCGGAGGCAATGGCACTGTGAGTTTCCAATGGGACAATGGTCTGGGCAATTCCCAAAACCCTGTTGTAAATCCAACCACGACGACCACTTACCATGTGACGGTCACCGCTGCCAATAGCGGCTGTACTCATACCGATTCCGTTACAGTTAACATCATTATCTGCTCAGAGAACTGTACAAACGGAATTGATGATGACGGCAACGGGTTGGTGGATTGCGATGACCCCAACTGTGCGGGCGTAACGGCTCCGGTGTTAGTAGATGACCATTACACAACTTGCCCGGGCATGCCTTTTTCCGACAGGGTCACCTACAACGACGGGAACTTGCAATATCCGACATTTAGCATTTACTCAGATCCGATAAACGGGACGGTGACGATCAATAATACTGGAAAATTTACCTACACACCCTTCACCATAGAATGCATGACCGATAGTTTTGAATACCAGGTTTGCAATACGGTGTCCGGTTGTTGTTCGCAAGCGAGTGTGACTATTGAGGTAGGTGACACCAATGCCCCATTGCTGATAAACGTGCCCGTTGATCTGACCATTGGTTGCGACGATGTCGTCCCCATGCCCACGGAGGTGGTTGCGTTCGACGAGTGTCCGGGTATTTACATCGACTATGAAGAAACGTCAGACCAATACTACCAAGGCGCTTGTGGATCTTACACGCTGGTGCGCAAATGGACGGCTACTGACCTATGTGGCAATTCGGTTACAGATAGCCAGCGGATTACTATTTTAGATCAGACCAAACCTGAAATTTTTCAGGTATATACTTTAGAAAGCGGACAAAGGGTCGTCGCTGGCGTAGCCAAACGGGTGACACACGACTGGAAATATGTCCCATTTCCGATTACGTTTAGTACAACGCCTTTGATTTTTTCAACTGTAGCTACCAATCATGATTTGTCTGCGGTGACAACCCGTCAGAGAAACCCATACTCTCAAGGGTTTGAACTGCGGCTCTATGAGGAAGAAAATGCCGACGGCACCCACCAGCCGGAAGATGTGACCTGGATTGCTATCGAGCCAGGTACGAATGCGGGGGATCTGGTTTTGGAAGCAGCCAGATGGGAAAACATGGACCACCATCCAACTTCGTTGGCTTTTTCTGCATTGTTTGGAAACAACCCAGGCATGCTGGCACAAATCCAGTCAACCAATGATGAAGACCCTGTTGGAGTCCGCTTCAACAGCATCGACAATGGATCGGTACAGGCTTTTTTACAAGAAGAAACTTCCGGCGACGCCGAAATTTCGCATAACTATGAACACGTAGGGCATCTTGTTTTCAAGCCGGGCACAGACCTTAACGACCAAAAGGGGAAAACCTTTGGAGAGTCTGGACAAATAAACATTTCAAACGTCTGGACAACCGTACATCTGAACCGCAGTTATACCAAACCCGTCGTGGTAATGGGTGGCCTTTCCAACAACGACCCGTCTGCTGTAAACGTCCGAATAAGGAACATTACTCGAAACAGCTTCGAAGCCCGTTTGCAAGAATGGGATTACTTGGATGGCAACCACAGTCCTGAATCAGTATCGTGGATGGCGATGGAAGGGTCAATTCCTGGGAACATGGAATATTACTGCTCTGGAAATGTTGCCGATTTGCAGGTTGGCATCAATCTATTTGCCCTTGACAACTGCGACGACCATACCGCATTTGGCTATTCCGAATCACCTTCGATCACGGCAAATGGCACCTTGACCACCAGGGTATGGATGGCTATTGATGACTGCGGCAACACGAGCCTGATCACCCGGTATGATACCTGTACCACTGCGGCTCTACAACTACGGGCACAGTTGTTTGGTGCTTTGGTCAATAGCGGAAACGGCAGCTTGATGAGGGACAACCTCCGCACCCAAAACCTCATTCCTCTTGAAGAACCGTACTCCAGCCTGCCTGGTTTTCCTCACGTGACAGATTCCACTCCTCATACCACGGCACCGTCAAATAATGAACTGCCTGAGGGACATGTTTACATTTGTCACAAACCGGGCACCTCCGCAGAAAGGACACTGATTGTCAATGAAAATGCTTTGAATGCCCACCTAGCCCACGGAGACCATTATGGATCATGCAGTGGCAACGACAGCGGCGAACCTGCAGGAGCGGTTAACGCGGATTTCAAAACAATTGCCGATGGGGACTGGAACGATCCAAATACGTGGGAAGGAGGGAATATTCCGAGTAATAATATTCTGAACAACAAGAAAATCAGCATTGAACACCACGTCACCTTGCAGGACGGCAACCTAAGGCTAAAAGGAAATTCTATCCTCTGGATTTCCAATACAAGCCTAACCATGGGCAATGGAAACTTCACCATTGAAGATGCAGAAGTTTCCATTTTCGAAGCTGAAATAGAGATAAAAAATGGCAGTTTTGAATTGACTAAATCCGCCGCCGTTTTGTCCATGAATTACAGCACTTTGACCGTATCCCAGTCCTTCACTAACCAAGGTGGAGAACGGTGGCTCGAAAATGTTTTCATGGAAATAGGAGGCCATTACGTCAATTCTGGGGGGCACGACAACCTGATCTTTTCATCAGGAACCATCCAATCCGATTTCGACAACAATTCAGGTGGCATCATCGAAGTACTGTATGCCAAACTAAATAGTAAATCAGGAAAGTTTAAAAACAGCACTGGTTCTGAGATGAAAGGAGATAATCTGGTGATCTGGTCAGAAACCGGAGGAATCATAAACACCGGAATCTGGATAGTGCCCATCACGCAATATTGTATCTCCGATGAAGCAATAGGTGTCGGACTCATGCTGCCTATTTCTGAAGACTGCGCCGGCATGGCCGATTATTTCTCAAAAGGCTATGTCTTGTCCCCCCTTGCAAGCATTTCAAATGGAGGAAACAACGAACCACCCCAGCCAGTAGATGTCTCGCTAAGCGGAACATTAGACCCCGTTTTGTTACAGGAAACAAATGAAAATGCCATCGTGGATTGGATGCTCCTTGAGCTTCGAGACCCCAACGATGAAGGGAAAATTATGGCCTACGCTACCGTTGCCTTGCAGCGGGACGGGGACATCGTAGATGAAGACGGCAACGAAGTAATCAATTTTCCGAACCTGTTGGAAGGCAATTATTATGTGGCTATTCATCACCGCAACCACCTGCCAATGATGACAGACATTCCGATGTTTTTGTCCATTACCAATGTGCCAATGATTGATTTCACGGATGAAAGTTTACCGCTTAGGGGCGAACATCCTGGCAGGGTACATTTTAATGCGCGAAGCATGTGGGGAGGCGATTTTAATGAGGATGGGAAGGTTGTCTACCAAGGGCCCTACAACGACATTTTCTTCCTCTTTTCAAGGACGCTTAGTGATGTTAACAATGTTGACCACTTAGCCAATTTCATTGTCTATGATTATGATTTGCATGATTTCAACTTGGACGGCAAAGTAATTTACCAAGGGCCAAACAACGACCGTGCAATGCTTTTGTACAACTCGGTTTTGGCGCACCCCGGCAATAAAAATTTCTTGGCTAATTTCATTGCGGAGGACATGCTACCCTAAGCAACCCCATGCAGGTACATTTAAAGTGAGATGTTAGTGTTTTTTCTATTATATCTTAATCATTATTCTCATCTTCTTCAAGCAGCCTTCGGGCTGCTTGTTTTGTTTTTATTTCACTCTTGGCAAACTAATGTTCATTGTATTTTTCGCTAAGTAGGACGAGTAAAATTCACTTTGCGATAAGGCAATAGTTAGCTCGCCCCCTTATGGGATTTAATTTTTGAATTATTTTTTTCTTATTTGAAACAAGCCTTAAAACCATAAAACAGGATCACTAAAATCTTCCTATTTTGGTCATTCCTTTGAACAGATTGTGCCGAAAATGCAGTGCTACCAAATGAAAGTGAAGTACGGTTACAAAACATTTTTCACAGGTCGGGCCGGACAGGCCGGATCAAAATTTCCTTACCAGATTAATAAAACCTGGCTGCTACTGCTTGTTTTCTTTTTGGTCAAAATTGATCTCCCTGCCCAAAACTTTGCCCCCGCAAGAATTGCCCCCGTCACGGGCCTTTCCGAAAAAAATGTCAACTGCATTACCCAAGACCGCCAAGGATTCATCTGGGTCGGCACTAGAAACGGGTTGAACCGGTTCGACGGTTATCAATTCAAGTATTATAAAAACCAGCAGGACAATCCTTTAAGTCTCAGTAACAATACCATCAATGCCATAGCGGAAGACAGAGAAGGTTTCCTTTGGGTAGCCACCTCCAATGGCCTAAATTCTTTTGACCCTTCCAATAACACCTTCCAGCAGTTTCATCACGATGACAAAAACCCCAAGAGCATTGCTTCGGGGCAAGTGCATTCCATCTTCGAAGACCAGGAAGGCAACCTGTGGTTTGGAGCGTCCACTATGCTGGACAAGTTGGACCGGGCAACCGGGGAATTTACTCATTACCAGCCACCAACTGCCCCTCCTGCCTTTGCCAATGACAATGCAGTCATGACCATCACCGAATTGGGTAACGACCTTTTTATCGGCACATGGGGTGAAGGGATTTGGCGTTTTCACAAGCAGGACCAGCGATTTGAACGTGTCCATTTGGAATCGGAAGAACAGGAAAATTTGCGGTGGGCAAGGCGAGTATGGGCTGCCCCCTCCGGCGAACTATTTGCCACCGTCAACGACATTCTGTTTAAATATGATGTTGATCGGGCGCTGTTTTTAAAACTGCCTTTTCCGCAATATGGGAAATTCAACCTCACGACTGCTTTTCACAAAATTTCTACCGACCAGTGGCTGGTAGGCACATCGGGCATGGGGTTAAAGGTTTATAATCAAGACTTTAGCCAAAGCGAAGAGTATCCGATCGAATCCGATTCATCGTTGGCCAACTACAATTCTGTCAATGTTATTTTCAGGGACAATTGTGGGCTGTTTTGGATTGGCACAAGGGGGAATGGCCTTTATACTTTTGATCTGGACAGGAAAAAATTCCAAGGATTTGACAATGAGGGAAGCCATTCAGCCTACCCACAAATCAAAGACATTACCCATGTTTTGGAGACCCAGTCCGGGGAAATCTGGGTTGCCAATAAAAATCAAGGGGTTTTCTATTTGGACAGCATCTCGCACCGCCTCACCCATGTCACCCAAAAGCAGGGCGTCCCCGAAGAATTGGCCATTTCGGAAGCCAAAGTACTTTTTCAGGATAGCAAGAAACGGATATGGATTGGCACCTGGGGTTACGGGCTGGTTATGTGGAATCCCACGGGGCAGCAAGTGCTCCAATTCACCAATGACAGCTCCAGCGAACGGTTGTTGAGTGATAATTTCATCACCTCCATTTGTGAGTCAAAAGATGGAAGGATTTGGGTCAGCACCACAAATGGCGTCTCTGTCATCGAGCCGGAAGGGGATAAAATCTATCGTCGGTTTCTTTATAAAAACGGCCAACCTGATGGCTTGAGCCACCCACGGGCAGATGTGGTTTTCTGCGGTCACGATGGGCAAATTTGGATGGGGACCAGTGAAGGTGGCTTGAACCGATATGATGCCAATCAAGACACCTTCCACTATTATCTGCATGACCCGAACGACCCCGGTACGCTTGGCAGCAACAGCGTGATTTCCCTTTTCGAAGACCATACCGACCACCTTTGGGTCGGCACCTATGGCGGCGGGCTGCACCGCTTAGATGCGGATCATAACAGCTTTTCCCATTTCAAGGAAAAAGATGGGCTGCCGAGTGATATTATCATGGGGATTACGGAAGGGCCAGCAGGCATTCTTTGGGTTTCAACCGACAAAGGCTTGTCTAAATTCGATACGCAAAATGGGACGTTCTCCAATTACTTTGAGCAAGATGGCTTGTTGGGCAACCAGTTCAACGAGCGGGCCATTTGTGCGAGCAAGCACACAGGTGAAATTTATTTGGGTGGAATCGGCGGCGTCAGTTATTTCCACCCAGATAGCATTCATACCAATCCGTTTGTGCCGCCCGTTGTTATTTCTTCCATCAAAAAATACGTGACCGAAGGCACGCAGACCTACACCGTTGATATCGAAAGAACGGCTGAAGTAGACCATATTACGGTGCCATTTTCTCAAAACACGTTGACTTTTGAGTTCGCTGCGCTCAACTTCCGGCAGCCCTACAAAAACCAATATGCATACAAATTGGAGGGCCTTGGTAAAAACTGGAGCGACCTCGGCACCAAGAGGGAAGTCACTTTTGGCAACTTGCCTTCGGGCAAATATACCCTTTGGGTAAAAGCGTCGAACAACGATGGCATCTGGAACGAACAGCCTATTTCGCTAAAAATCTATGTGCTCGCACCTTGGTACCGCACTTGGTGGGCCTATCTGATTTACACATTAGCAGCTGCGGGGTTAATTTTTTTCATGAGAAAAAAAGAGTTGAAGGAACAACAACTCCAACACCAACTCGAACTGGAACAAGTGGAAGCGGAAAAACTAAAAGAGGTGGACCAATTGAAATCCCGTTTTTTCACCAATATTTCTCACGAGTTCAGAACGCCCTTGACATTGATATTGGGACAGGTCGAAAGCGCAAAAGAGCGGATCAACGATATGGCAGTGCAGTCCAAACTGGAAATGGCTTTCCGCAACGGCAAGCGCCTCCTCCAACTCATCAACCAGTTGCTCGACCTCTCCAAACTGGAATCGGGCAATATGCAATTGCATACCGAACAAAAGGACTTGTTGCCTTTCTTGAAAAACCTCTATTATTCGTTCGGATCGCTGGCAGAGCAGCAGAAAATCAGCCTTGATTTTCAATGCGACCGCCCTTCCCTGCCCTTGTTTTTTGATGAAATCAAATTGGAAAAGGTGTTTTTCAACCTTTTGTCAAATGCAATCAAGTTTACGCCGGAAGGCGGGAAAATTACGTTGTTGGTGGAACGGGCGGATGGACGTACTTCACCCCCCAGCCCCCCTCAAGGGGGGACAACGGTCTCCGCAAATCATAAAGTGCTGCCCTTTAGCAGAGGAATTTCCCCCCTTGAGGGGGGCTGGGGGGTGAACCCATTTTTCGTAAAAATAACCGTCCGTGACACGGGCATTGGCATCCCTGCCGACCGCCTGCCTTTTGTATTTGGCCGCTTCTACCAGGTGGATAGTTCCCGCACCAAAGAACAGGAAGGCACCGGTATTGGATTGGCGTTGGTAAAGGAATTTGTGGAACTGCACCACGGGCAGGTATCGGTCGAAAGCCAAATTGGGGTTGGGACTGCATTTACCGTCTTTTTACCTTTTGGAGAGGAATCTGGCAATGCCAAGGTAGAGCAGGTCAAGGAGGATGTGCTGTTGGATAGAGAAAAAGATTTTGCCGACATTGAACCGATAAAAACCACTACCAAAAACGGCCACTCGCCAAAAACGGCGCAGCTTCTCATCGTTGAAGACAACGACGACGTAAGGCATTATTTACGCGGAAATTTAGAGGAAGCAGGGTATCAGGTCATGGAGGCGATCAACGGGGAAGAAGGTTTATCCATCGCCCAAGAACACCTGCCCGACCTCATCCTGACAGATGTCATGATGCCCCGTATGGACGGTTACGAATTCAGCCGCCGCATCCGCTCCGATGAACGGACGAGCCACATCCCATTGATTATCCTGACAGCTAAGGCGGAGGAAAAAGACAAAATTGAAGGCTTGGAAATAGGAGTGGATGATTACCTCACCAAGCCATTCAGCTCACGAGAATTGCTCACGAGGGTCGCCAACTTGATCCGCCTTCGCCGACAATTAAGGGAACGCTTCAGCACCGCTACCGTCATTCGCCCCACCGAAGTCAGCCCTGTTTCCGTGGATCAAAAATTTTTGGAAAAAGTGCTGAAAACCATCGAAGCCCGTCTGGGCGACGAACAGTTTGCCGTAGAGCCCCTGAGCGAGGCTGTCAATATGAGTGTAACCCACCTAAACCGCAAGCTCAATGCCCTGATCGGACAATCGGCCGGCAACCTCATCCGTTCGATGCGCCTGCAACGGGCCGCCGAGTTGCTCACCCAAAATTCAGGTACTGTGAAAGAAATCGCTTTCGAGGTTGGCTTCAATACACCTGAGAATTTTTCCAGAAGTTTTAAAAAACAGTTTGGCGCTGCTCCGGGAGAATACCAAAAACAGGCCGCCGATGTTCAAAAATGACAGGTTTTGGTTCAGAATCATCATGCCTTTCCCTTGCAATCCACGGAAATTTGTCCTGTGATGAGTTAGAGAAATAATTGAAAACGAGCCATAAAAAGCCAAATGAAAACTTCTTGCATCTAACCGTCTCACCATCTCTGCTGTAGTTGAAAATTTGATTGTCAATACAGCACAACCCAACAAACAATAACTTCAAAAAGCAGAAGCCGCTGCCGGTGGCTTCCATCATCCCAATGGCGTTCCGAGCCCTTTTTTATCCAACGCCACCGCCGATCAAGAAAACTGCACACCAAACAAGCATTGTAACCAAACCAATGGGTGATTAGCGGAGCAATTTGAAAATTAATAAAATGCGGAGCAGGTTGATGACCGCTTTTGGCATCGTCCCAACAGCCTGCCCCGAACTCGCTTCGGGGTGCTCCTCCAAGGGTTTCTAAGGGGCGGTGGGGGTTTGAGAACCCCCACCGCCCCTTAGAAACCCTTGGAGGGCCGAGCAGATCGATAGCAAGAGCTTGGGCGACCATTCGGCCCGCATGACAAGGAGTTACTCTTTGTTCAAATTATCAATCTTCAATTTGCGAGACTACACCTCCATGAGGTAGGTTCAAATTTTTGGGGATACCCATTTAGCTCCACGAACAGCATTTTACGCATGAAGGGCAACCGTTTCCCGAATGTCTCTAATAATTATCCACAAAAATTGAATCCACTCACAACCATTTTAATCAGGTAAAAAAGTAAATTGACATGAGTAGAAGAGCCTTCTTTCCATTTTTAATCATCTTGATTCTTTGTTTTTTGGGTTCACCCAAGTCGGTGATTTCCCAACCGATGCCCAGCGCACAGATCATCACGACCAATCCGTGCGACAGGACTTTTACTTTGGAATTCCCGATCTGGCGGCAGGATGATGGCGCCGATGACAACGAGCTGGGATACATTGACATCACCGTCAATGACGGTTCGGGCGAGGTGAATATCTTCCGTGGCGACTTTTGGGATGCCCCCAGTAATATCCCTCCACCTAGCTGGATTGGAGGACCTTGGCCTTGGACGACCAATGTTTTTGAGCCTTGGGACGATGACCAATATTGGATGGAACAGTTTCTCAATGGCTGGTCGGCCACCAAGATTGGCGGTTCGCAAGAAAACGGCAGTGTGCTCATTCCTGGCCTTACCGCCATCAATCCGGGCGGCGATTCATGGGTGGTTTACACGTTGAAATTTTCACCTGTACCCGCATCTTGGTATGGCAAATCCATCAATGTGAAACTGTCGGGCGATTACGATGAAGGGCAAGCATCCATCAATCAGACGCTGTCCATGAATTTCCCTTCTGTCAATGCCCCTTCTGGACTATTGGCAAATGGTGATTGTAACTCGATTTTGGTGAGTTGGACCAAACCAAGTATTTCCCCTTGTACTGACAATGACTACAGCTATCAGATTCGCTACCGCTCCTTGCCTTCTGGCTCTTTTGGCAATTGGCTACCAGTACCTGGCAATGGCAGTACCACTTCTTATTCCCATACCGGCATCAACCCCGGCGACCAGTTTGAATATGAGGTGCGGAGCGTTTTGGCAGGACAGGTTTTTAGCAACTCATCCGATAAAGTGCAAGGAACGGCCTCTGCCCTACCCCCAACGCCCAACTCATTCGTAGCTTCCAATAACAACTGCAACCAGACCGTCCTGCTGACGTGGGGCTTCGTTGCGGGTGTGGACAACTATCAGATTTTCAGGGACGGCAATTTAATTGAAACCTTATCGGGAACGATTACGAGCTACACCGACATGGTGCCTGCCCGTGGCGTCAATTACAGCTACACCCTCCAAGCGGCAAATAGCTGTGGCATCAGCAATCCCGCTGGCCCGATCAATGGCATTTCGCCCGCCGAACCCAACAAACCCGCCGACGTCAATGCGTCAATCGTCCCAGGTGTGGGGGTGCAGATTTCATGGCCGGATGTCAACAATGAAACGGGTTACAAAGTGGAACGCAGCCAGCTGGGTGGCGGCGGCGCCAGCTATTTCAACGTAGGCCAAAACGTGACCTCGTACCTTGACGAGTCGTTGATCCAGTGCCAGACTTACGAGTACCGGGTTTTCGCTATCAACGACTGCTCGCCGCTTGGTGTCCTGAGTGATTCGGTGGCCAAAATACGGCTGGTGCCCGACCTCTCCACCGTCTTTGAACCGAACACCTCCCTGCTGGCTTCAAAAGGTTTTTTCCCCAACCGGGTGGAAATGAACTGGACGGTTCAGAACAACCTCAATTTCCTCAACGGCTTTAAAATTTACCGAAAACCGCTGGGTTCGTCACAGGATTCCACGGTGATCGGCACCCTGAATTCAGGCAGCAATTTTTTCATCGACGCCTACGCCGATGCGGGCGTCATGTACCAATATTTCATCATCGCCGAATCGCAATGTGAAACCACCACCCTCTATTCCAACGTCGCTACATCCATCGGATTCAGGAGTCCTTTTGGCATCGTCACAGGCAATGTCAGCTACGGCGGTGGAATCGCAGTGGAAGGTGTCCGCATCAGTGCCGAAAGCACGGCGGGCATTTACGGAAAGAGCCTATCATTTGTCAATGGGGGCGTCCTGAGGGCGGAGGACGATCCGACGCTGGAAATGACCGGCGAGTTGCTGGTAGAGGGGTGGTTCAAGCCGATCAGTTACCTCGTCAACAATATGACCTTGGTGGAAAAGGCGCTGAGCTACAGTGTCAAATATGATATGACTACTGATAAATACCAGTTCTTTGTATTTAAAAACGCCACCGAAAAGGCCGTTCTCGAAATCCCTTCGGCCCTGCTTCCGCTCAACAATTACAGCCACCTCGCCATGATGGTACACCACGACAGCCTGAAGGTGTTCATCAATGGGGAAAGGGTCGCCAGCCAAGACCTATCCACTCTATTTCCCAGCGGGGTAGACATTTACGACACCACTACGCCTCTCATCATCGGTAAAGGTTTTAGGGGCTATGCGGACGAACTTAGGATTTGGAACATTGGGAAAACGGATGAGCAGATGAAAAACGATTTCTCCCGTTTGGTCAACGGCGGTGATTTTGGGCTAAAGGTTTACCTGCGGATGGACGAAGGGATCGGCCTGTTCGCCTATGACATTTCCAAATCGGGCGCTGTTTTCAACCGAAACCACGCTGCATTTTTGGCTTCGCCAGAATGGTCCGATGAAATCCCATCTGCCTCCCAGTTGGGTGCGGCAGCCTATACCGACAGCTTTGGCAATTACGTCCTGACCGCCCCTTATCACGGCAACGGGGAAGTATTTACCCTCACCCCTTCCTACCTGACCCATGAGTTCAGCCCGGCTACGGAGGCGTTGTTTTTGGGGGATGGGTCATTTGTCCATGCGGGCATCGACTTTTTGGATAAATCTTCCTTTAAGGTCAACGGTTCGTTGATTTACAAGGAAACGAGTTGCGGGGTGAAGGATGCCACTCTAAAAGTGGATGGTGTCGCAGTCATTGAAAATGGTATTCCTGTAAAAACGGATGATGACGGCTTATTTGAAATACGAGTGCCCCTTGGTGAGCATGTGATCGAAGTAGAGCAGGAAGGGCATGTTTACTCGGTCGGCAGGTTTCCGGCTACGGGTCTCTACAATTTCCAAGAAGACCTGGCCGGGGTGAATT
Organism: Saprospiraceae bacterium; assembly: GCA_041392505.1. Taxonomy (GTDB): domain Bacteria; phylum Bacteroidota; class Bacteroidia; order Chitinophagales; family Saprospiraceae; genus UBA6168. The sequence goes on from JAWKLX010000014.1 coordinate 85,884, forward strand.
TCAAAGATTCCACTTTGGTAAAGATTGTAGGCCGGGTAGTCGGTGGTTTGCGGGAAGCCAGAAAGATACCAGGTTTAGGCAAATCAAAGAACAACATCGGTCAAGCAGAGATCATCCTGACTTCGCAGCAGGGCAACGGCTGCGCCACCCATACCGTCATGACGGTGGACACTTCGGGTGAATACACGGCCTACGTGCAACCGCTCAAATATGTGCCAACCGTCAGCATCATCGGCAACCCAGCCATCGACTTTGGGGTGCTGAACCTGCTGGATTTGTCGGGAACGCCGACCCTCAAAACGGAATACGATACATTGTTTAACAGTGCGGGGGATGTGATAAGTGTTGACTCGGTGCAGTTCCACAAGCGCTTGGATTATGTCTATCGGGTAAAACCGGAAATTGCTGTTTTTGACAAAGATGGCTCCTCCCCTTTCATCGGCGATTCGACCTATACCTATTTCAACGTGATCACGGGCGATACCCTCGAAGTTGACCTGCGGACCGACCCGTTCCGGTGGCCCGTTTTCCACCAACAGGAAGACGACTACCTCTACCGCTGCATGATCCGGGTTTTTGAAAAATACACCAACCTCGCCACGGGCGTCATCGACAGTGTGCCCACCACCGACGGCACCTTGTTTTTCAACAACGAACTATCGCATGTACCAAACGTGCAGATCGAGCTCAGCAAATTCAACAACGCTGATACCCTTAAATCTTTGGTTTATTCCTTTCAAACAGGCACACCCAATTTTGCCCAAAACCTGAGCATCCCGGCCTACAGTTTCACTAAAAAATTTGAAATCAATTTGATCCTGAGTTCGGGAGAGGCTATCCCTTGGCTACCGATTGCCCCAGCCAATGTACCGTTTGGCGGCGATGCCATTTACCGGGCGTACCTGCTCGGTACGAGATCGAACGGGCAACAGTTTGTCACCTTTGGCCCTGATGTACCCGAATACGTCTTAAGAGACCCGCCGGGCAGTGGCAGTTCGGCCACAAGGGAAATCGGTACGACCAAGACAGAGAAGACCAGTTGGAACTGGAAATTGGGCGCTGCCGCACACACAAAAGATAATATCTATGCCGGAGCAAAATTCAATGTGGGGTTAGGGGTAAGTACCGCAACCGAGATAGAGAACAACAATACCTTTGGGTTCAAAGCCACCATCGGCGGGGGCAACCAAGGAAGCCAATCCGTTGTAACCACCAACACCCAATCATGGGCTACCCACAGCGAAACGGTCATAGCACCAGGAGCCAACAGCGACCTTTATATCGGCAAATCAAAAAATGTCCAATTTGGTGTGGCGGAAGAATTGGCCATCATTCCCAACGACCTGACCAGCTTGATCGAAACTTTGCCCGGAAATGGTGCGGCCCCAGGTTATTCTTTTGGTAAAAAATATGGTTTGTCTATCATTCCCGGAGGGTACCAAACCCAGTTTATTACCAGTGAATACGACATTAAAAACATTAAAATCCCTGACCTAATCAGCCTGCGAAACGCCCTGCTCCAATCCAATGCGAAATACACCAGCCACTTACCTATCTCAGATGCCAATTATGGCAAAAACAACGATGATCCCGTTTTTGGAAATTCCGTTTCTACCGTTACGCCAAAAACAGGAGAATTTGCCGACCTAACCGGGCCGAGTTACACCTACAACGCTGCGGACTTGCAGGATTCATTGGCAGGTGATTCGGTTAGGATCATCAACATCCAAATTGGCCTTTGGGAAGAAGCCATTGCCCTGAACGAATGGGAAAAGGTCAACATTGACAACCAAAACGTTATTGATAGTTTAAAGCAGGTCGAACTCGACCAATTGGAAGAAGATAACCTACCCATTATAGCAGCGTACGCAACGCTGATTGCGGCAAACGGCATAGGCGGTGCAGTCGTCACTTACGGCCTCATTGCTACTCCCGTACCAGGAACGGCGATAGCGGGTTATTCTACTTTTGCCGTTACTTCAGCCAGCAATATTGCGCTGAATGAATTGACAGAGCAGTACCAAAATTACTTGAACAAAAAAGACAGGATATTAGAGAAGTTTGAACAGTTGGGCTCTCCGGCCAACTATACATTCAATGGGGGGACTTCCTTTTCCAACTCCATGACCCACGCCTCCGCTTCGAGCTACACCACCTCTTTTGAATTCACCCTAACTGCCGAATTCGTAGGGGAAGTGGAAGGAAAAGTGAATAACACGGGCGTTGGGATAGAAAAGGGTTTGGAACTGAGCTATACCAGTGGAAGGGAATGGGAGTCAGAGGAAGCAAGTACAGAAAGCGTCAATTATACGTTGGCGGCTAATGTGGGCGATCAAATTTCAGTGGATGTTTACCCTTCCATGTTGGGATGGGGTCCAATTTTTAAAACTAAGGCGGGAAGTGCCACTTCCTGCCCTCACGAGGAAGCCGTTGTTACCTCTTTCTACGAACCGGGCACGGTCATCAGCCCAGCTACCCTTCAGTTGGAAAAACCGACCATTTCTGGTAGCCCTTCCATTTTGACGAATATTCCATCTGGTGAGGCGGCAGTTTTCAACCTCACGTTGGGCAATGAATCGGAGGCCAACTACACTCAAGGCTACGTACTGCGAACAATTTCTGCGAGCAACCCATTCGGTGCCATTGTGCGTTTCGACGGGGTGTTTTCGCAAGTGGTGGAAATACCGGGTGGCACGACCGTCAATAAAGTGATGACCATCCAAAAAGGCCCCGGCCCTGTGCATAACTACGACAGCATCCTCGTGGTGCTGACTTCTCAGTGCCAATACACGGCGGGCACGGGTTTCAATACTGATATTGCCGACTCGCTTTATGTGTCGGCCCATTTCCTGCCTTCCTGTTCCAACGTGACGATGGCGTCCCCGGAAAATCAATGGGTGCTCAACAATTCCTTCAACGACACCATGCCCGTCGCCATCGTGGACTACAACATCAACTTCGAAGGGCTGGACTTTTTACGGGTGGATTATAAACCTTCCGACCAGCCCAACTGGATTGGGCTACAGACTTTCCTGAAAGACACTTCGGGTATGAACGATCCCAGTCTGACGCCCATACCTACGAGCACGCCATTTACCCTTTATGATTGGGATGTTTCGCAGTTGCCCGACGGGGATTACGATTTGCGGATTTTATCAAAATGTGAGTTTGCGGATAAGGCATCGACGACCCATTCCGGCGTCATCGACCGCATCAACCCACATGCCTTCGGCAACCCATCGCCAGCCGACGGCGTCTTATCGCCCAATGATGAAATTTCGATCCAATTCAACGAACCCATCTATGCTGGCTCGATCAACCCGACGATCAACTTCGACATTCGGGGCGTCACCAACGGTACGGAGGTGGATCACAGCACATCGCTCCATTTCGATGGGGTGGACGACTATGTGGAAGTGACGGGGGGGGTAGCCTTGCAGCGCCGTGATTTTACCATCGAATTTTCGGTAAAAAGAAGTGGCACGGGCGAGGAAGCCATTATCAGTCAGGGGACGGATGTGAACGAACGGCTGTTCATCGGCTTCGATGCCGACGACCATTTCGTTTTTAGGATAAACGGTCAAGAGGTCAAATCAACGGCCACGTTTGCCGACAACATCTGGCACTACTTCGCCGTCAGCTACGACTTTGAGGGCGAGCACGCTGAACTGTATGTGGCTGATCAGAACACTACGGCTACCATTATAAATAATGGAAACACCACTATTTATTCCGATTACGTGGGAGGTGGGAAGTTGTTGATTGGTAAAAATTCGGTCAACAACGGCGGCTTCTTCAGTGGTAATTTTCACGAGCTGCGGATCTGGGGGACAACTCGGACGCTGAACCAATTCTCCGTACTCAAAAGTTCATTATTAAGCGGCACTGAACTGGGACTGCTGTACAACTGGCGTTTCGACGAAGCCACGGGCAACTTGGCCGAAGAGCACATTCGCCGCCGCGATGCTACCATCGTTGGGCCGACTTGGGAAATTTCACCCAATGGCCATTCCGCTGCTTTTGATGGCGTGGATGATTATTTGAAAATAGCCACTGGCGACGTAAACATCACGCCGGGCATGGATTTCACGCTGGAGTTTTGGTTCAATTCCTCCCAAGCGGGAGCGGCTACTTTGTTTTCCAATGGCACCGGGACGGGGCTTTCTGCCGACTCGCTTTATTCTTGGAACATCGACAAAGACGCCACTGGCCGCATCCATGTGAAGCACTACGGGATGGACTTCGTGGCCACGAACGATAACTTTTTCGATGGCCAATGGCACCACTTCGCCCTTGTCTTCCAGCGCTCCGGCAACCTGACCTGCTTCTTGGATGGTAACCAACAAAATACAACCCAATCCCTACCCTACAAGCAATTTGGCGGCAGCCACATGTACCTCGGCGTGAGGGGTTTTTCCATGAATTTTGTGGAAACGTTGGAAAACCATTTTGCCGGACAACTGGATGAGTTCAGGTTTTGGAATACCGCCCGCAAGGTTTTTCAGGTAAAACGGGACAAACAAAACCGCATGAATGCCGACGAACTCGGCTTGGAATTGTACCTGCCTTTTGAAAGCTACCACAAAGACCCAACGGGCATCCCCATCCTGACGCCAACTTTTGACGAGCAAATAGATGCGACCAAACACTCGGTCTCTAACCCAAACGGAACGATGTTGAGCAACAGCACGCCAACCATCAAGCTGCAACGCCCCGTGCAAGCCATCGCTTTTACCTATTCGATCAACAATGACAAGATCATCCTGACACCAACCACCTCGCAGGAAATCATTGAAAATGTGACGCTGGATGTTACCGTCAAAGGGCTGAAAGACCTACACGGCAACGTCATGGAATCGCCCGTCACTTGGATTGCATTTGTTGACCGCAACCAAGTGGTCTGGCAGGACGACCTGTTGGAATTTTCCATGATCCAAGGGGAGAATCTATCGTTCAACTCGGGCATTTTGAACCAGGGTGGTGCGGCCAAAGTTTTCGAAATTTTGGATGGGCCGTCATGGCTCACGGTCACACCGCAGTCCGGTACGATCAATCCAAACAGTGCGCAGGGCATCTCCTTCAAGGTTGATCCGAATGTACCCATCGGCGATTACACGAACGACCTCAGTTTGCTGACGGATTTCAATTTCCCAGAGCGATTGACCATTCAGTTGAAGGTGAGGAAACAAGCACCTGATTGGGCCGTCAACCCAGCCAATTTTGAGCACTCCATGGGGATCATTGGCAGTTTGAAAATCAACAACGTTGTTTCGACCGATGAGGAAGATATGCTGGCGGCATTTGTCGGCCAAGAACTGAGAGGGGTCGCAAGGCTTGAATACATCCAGCAACTGGATGCCTATCTGGCCTTTATGGATGTTTACAGCAATGCCGCCGCTGGCGAAATATTGGAGTTCCGGGTTTGGGATGCCAGCTCGGGAACGGTGTTTTCGGATGTGGTACCCGATAATATTGTCTTTTCTTCCAACACCTTGCTGGGTACGACTTCCGCTCCGCAAATTTTCGAAACGGGCAACCGCATCTCCATGGATATTTCCTTGAATGCTGGTTGGAACTGGCTCGGCTTCCCATTGGAACCTGACAACCGCAACGATTTGGATGGCATCCTGACCCCGTTTGCCCATACCAACGGCGACCAGATCAAAGGCCAATCCCAATTTTCTAATTTCGACAGCGGCGCTGGTCAATGGATCGGGTCGTTGAACGCGGCGGGCATCCAGTCCGAGCAATTGTACAAACTCAATACAGCTTTGTCGGGAACATTGACCATGAAAGGTGCTATCATCGATCCGACGACGAAGCCTATCAATTTGGTCGCTGGCTGGAATTGGATCGGATTCATTTCCATCCGCAACCAACCGATTGAGCAAGCGCTCGGTAACTTGACGGCCAACGCTGGAGATTTGATCAAAGGAAAAACCCAGTTTGCCACGTACGATCCGTTGCTCGGCTGGATTGGCAGTTTGAAAACGTTGAAACCGGGACAAGGCTTCTTGTACCAATCCAGTGCTGCCAACACTTTTACCTACCCGCTGGCGGGCATGTTTGGCAATTTTGCCTCCGACCCAGAAAATGGTTTGTTGAAAATCGTTGGGTCTGATTCTGATGAAGTGGTGTCTGAAAATTGGAAAATCAGGGACGAAGATTTTAACACCAACATGACCCTCCTCAGCACGGTTTCCGGCGACTGCCTCGAATTGCTGACTCCAGGAAAATATGGCATCGGCCTTTTTGACCAACAAAACAATCCAAGGGCTTTGGCGCCACTGGAAATGGTTGGCAGTCAGCCAATTAGTTACCTAACGATTGCTGGTAAAAATGGCGACCTCCTCCGCATCCAGCTCCTCGACCTCGAAAATGGTTCTGCTTTGGATTTGAACCAACCTATGGTTTTTGAAACCAACAGCCATTCTGGTGATTTGGACTGGCCGTTTACTATAGAGGTGTCCGATGACATTTGCATACAACTCAAACCGGACGAGGAAGAAGTGGTCGATGGTTTCAACGTTTTCCCGACCGTGTTCGTCCAGCATTTCTTCGTGGATCATTTATCCGGGGAAAAAGTGGACAATGTTAGGCTGCACGTCATGGATGCTTTGGGACGCATTGTTTTTTCACAAAAAATAAATCTGGAGAAGGGCTGGAACCGGCAACGGATAGACTTGCCCGGTTTGGCCAGTGGCCTTTACAACGTGGAATTGCAGGTCAATGGAAAAGTCGAAAGCCGGAAATTGATAAAAGCAAAGGAATAAAACGGAGCACTGATATCACGCACTCAATGCGGAGCAGGAAAACCCTCGCTTCTTGAAACATCCCAACAGCCTGCCCCGAACTAGCTTCGGGGTGCTCCTCCAAGGGTTTCTAAGGGGCGGTGTCGTCCCGATGCATCGGGACGACACCGCCCTTAAAACCCTTGAGGCCGAGCAGAATGACAAATCAAAGCTTGAACGATCGTTCGGCCCGCAAGGAATGGGTGTTTAGTTGCGTTCTGCGCAATATGAGTCAATCATTTGTAAAACAACCAAAATACGGAAATGGAAGCCGTTCCCAACCTAACAGGGGCGGTTTCCAACCTCCAATTTTTATCAAAGAAATCACTTAACCATTCAAGCAATGAATACAATCTTTCAACATTCGCATTCAAATCATTTCTCAGGAAGGCTGTCCTTCCAATCCGTTCACCTTGTGAACTGTATCCTTTTTTTATTGGGTTTGACTGTTTTCCAAAACGACATTCATGCCCAATGCCCTGCCGGGCAAATCGAACTCACCGTTACCTACCAGAGCGCATCCAATGATGCTGAAAACTCATGGCTCTTGTGGGACGCTACGACCGGCACTGAACTGCTCTGCGACGATGCTCCGGCAGTTGCCAGTGCGAACACTGTTTGTGTGGTGGTGGGGCATACTATAAATCTGTATGTTTGGGAAACAAACGGTGACGGCTGGAACAACTCAACGATCGCCATTTCCTACTCCGAAGATGGTTCGAACAACGGTGGCAACACCCGCAATAAGGTGGCCTACGGAACAAATGGCAACCCAGGCAATATCGCTTCAGTGGTAATGGGCAATGGTAGCCTTGACAACTGTCCGGGCGGGTCTCCAAGCGATGGATCGGGAGGTGTACTGGCAACTACATTTACAGCATTGGCCCCCTTGCCACTGTACAGTGAATGCCCCTGGACGCTCAACATGTTCGACAACGCTGGTGATGGCTGGTCAACAGGGGAACGGCTAAATGTTTCTGTGGACGGCGAGCCTTCTTTTGCTTATTATGTCTATGGCGGCACCTCCCAAACAGAGACCGTCTACGTAACAAAAGGCGGGACGTTTGACCAGGACTTCGCCATCGGGTCATTCAGCAGTGAAGTAAGTTGGGAGTTGGTCAACGACGAAGGGACAACTGTCTACAGTGCCAACGGTAGCCCCAACCCCAACCCCATCGCTCAAATCAGTACGACTTGTGCCGATGTCATCCCCATCGTGCTCACCTGCCCTGCGGATGTCACTGCTGAATGCAGCGATGATCTGGAGCCAGCGACCCAAGGGGAAGCGACTTATACGGGAGGTACGGGTACAGTGACCGTCACCCACAGTGACGCTATTAGCGGTGGTTCATGCACGGGCCAATACACCATCACCCGTACCTGGACGGCCACCGACAATGTCGGCAGCGAAACCTGTGACCAGATTATTGAAGTGGAGGATAATACGCCGCCAGTCATCGTTTGCCCTTCTAACCTTACCATTGCTTGTTCTGAAAACGATACGCCAGCTAGTACTGGTAACGCATCGGCCACGGACAATTGCACCGATCCAGCTTTTATCATGATCGGCCATGGTGATGTAATCACACCCGGCAATTGCCCGGGCAATTATACCATCACCCGCACCTGGACGGCAACAGATCCTTGCGCCAAATTCTCCAATTGCAACCAAATAATCACGGTAGAAGACATCATCCCACCAGTGATTAGCTGTCCAGCTGCTACTACTATTGAATGTTCCGACGACAGCTCACCTGCCAATACGGGTGAGCCTTCGGCTACCGATAACTGTTCCTTGCCAAATAACATCACCTTTGGTTCGTCTGATGCCATTACACCGGGCAGTTGTCCGGGCAATTATACCATCACCCGTACCTGGACGGCGACGGACGAGTGCAACAAGTCCTCCAACTGCAATCAAACGATCACCGTGGAAGACACGACGCCGCCCCTGATTGTTACCTGTCCGACTGACCAAGGCCCCATCGAATGGCCGACTGGTTTCAACATTACCCCCGTCGCTGCCAATACCCCGCAAGACCCCAGCATCCACCCATCCAATTACAACAACATGGTCTATACGGAGCTTTGCGGTACGGTGACGATCACTTACCAAGATGCACTCATCGGTCCATCCCCCGCTAACTGCCCTACTTTGTGGATTGTGAAACGGACTTGGACGATCACGGACGAGTGTGGGTTGTCCAGTCAATGCGTCCAGACTTTTACGTTTATCGACACCACCAATCCTACCATTACCTGTCCTGCTGACCCAGCTCCTATTGAATGGACAGCGGGTTTCAATACCACTCCTGTCGGGCCGAACACTCCTCAGGACAATAGTATTTCCCCCGCCATTTATGGCACGGCCACAGCTTCCGACAACTGCGGTTCGCCAACGGTCACTTACCAAGATGAATTGATGGGGCCGTCGCCCGCCAATTGTCCTAATTTATGGTTGGTGAAAAGAACATGGACAGCGACTGACGCTTGTGGGTTAACGGATGTTTGTGTCCAAACATTTACTTTCAAAGACACCACCCCACCGGTGATTGGCACTTGTCCGCCGAACCGAAATGTTGAGGGCTGTACGCTTGCTGATATTACCAACGGAGACCTGACTGCATTGGCATTTTCCAATACCCCGACAATGGTTTCGGAAAATGATTTCACCAACGAAGGAGGGGTAGCGACTGATAATTGCGGCATCCAATCCTATGCTTATCAAGATGTGGCAAACGGCACTTGTCCCATCGTCGTGACCCGGACGTGGACGGTTACGGACGTCTGTGGCCAGACGGTTATTTGTACCCAAACCATTACTATTGATGACACCACGCCGCCTACGGCAGCTTGCCTGAACATTTCTATTTCCCTAAATGCCAATGGGCAGTACAACCTTGCTCCTGCGCAAATATTTGATGCGGCTAATGCGAGCGATAATTGCGGGGCGGTCGTGCCGTTGTCCGCATCCCCCAATTATTTTTCTTGTCCACAAGAAGGCGCCAACAATGTGGTTTTGACGGTCGAGGATGATTGTGGAAATACTGCCACCTGCACAGCTATTGTGACCGTTGCAGATTTTATTACCAATATCAATGTGTCCTCCACCAATGAAGGTTGTGCTGGCGCAGGCAACGGCACCATTACCATTTCTGCTACGGCGGCTGGCGGCCAAGTGGGTTATTCCATTGACGGCGGTGCCAATTTTAATTTCACTGGATTTTATTCTACCCTATCGCCGGGTACCTATAACATCGTTATCAAAGTGTTTGGCATACCTGCCGTTTGTGTAGAAACAGCGACTGTAACGGTTGGGGCAGGCGGAACGCCAACAACTTGGTACAAAGACGAGGACGGCGATGGCTACTCCGATGGCATAACAGTAGTTAGTTGTTCGCAGCCAACTGGTTACATTGCCAACCCATCGGCAGGGACAGATTGCGACGACAACAATGCAGCCATTCACCCCGGCGCAGCAGAAATCTGCGATGGCCTCGACAATGACTGTGACGGCATTCTTGGTGCCGATGAAGTGGATGCAGATGGGGATGGTTACATGGTCTGTGAAGATGACTGCAACGATGGTGATCCTACCATTCATCCATTCGCCATTGAACTCTGTGACGGCATCGACAACGATTGCAATGGCCTGGTGGACGATGGCATTTCAACCACTTATGTGGGAAATATAGCGTTCAGCTCACAAGCGCAATTGAATAATTGGGCTGCCTGTTATACGACCATCCAAGGTAGCGTGACCATCAGTGGTTCGAACATAACGAACCTCGGCCCGCTTTCCAACATCACGGTAATCACTGGCAACCTGCTGATTTATAACAACCCCGTTTTGACTTCACTCAACGGTTTGGGTAATTTGACCGCCGTAGGTGGCAGTCTGTACATGTACTATAATTTCCAATTGTCAAACTGTTGCGCCATCAGTGACTTACTCGAAAATGGCGGTGTCAGCGGGGCAGTCGTGATTTTCTACAATGCCAGTGGTTCGAGCTGCAACAGCCCTGCTGCGATAATAACTTCTTGCCCAACCATACCACCAGTTGTCGATCCTTTCAGTGAAGTAGCCAGTGTTCCTGCTGTTTCTTTATCCGTGGAAAGACCTTTTAATGTTTATCCAAATCCAGCACATGATACGTTTACAGCACAATTCAACAAAGCGGACGTTCATGGACAATTACAAGTGAGGGATTTGTTGGGAAGGGTTTTTCTGACCATGGAAGTGGAAAAGGGAACGGAACAAGTAACCGTAGATTTTAACAAAATCAATGTTGAAAGCGGTATTTATCTCGTCACTTTGATCGAGAATGGGGAAGCGCAAACGGAGCGGTTGGTAGTACACCGGAATTAAGGCATAGCAATGATCAGCTTCTATTACTGTTAAAAATTAAGGGGGCAACGATTTTGCAAATCGGCGCCCCCTTAATTTTGGAACATCTCACTTCAGTGTTTGACCATCAATTTTTGGGTTTGAATCCTACCATCTGATTGTAAAACAACCCAATAAATTTGTTCTGGTAAATTAGAGACATCGATCGAAGGCTGCATAGGGGGCAACTCACGGGAAAGCACCAGTTGACCAAGCCGATTATAAATATGCACGTGGTCAATTTTTTCCACCGTTTCCAAATAAACCAACTGATTTGCTGGGTTTGGGAAAAGCTGGATTGCAATGCGAGAAGATTCTGTCCCATCAAAAATGCCCGACACCCCTCCATTTGGAACGGTAAGCACAAATACGACATCTAAAGAGCAGCCATTTGAATCAACGCCAACAACATGTATCTGGTAGCTGTCTTTTGTATCTGCGTTTGTTTCCAAAATTAATTGGTTGCCATTGAGGGAGAAGTAAGCGTTGTCCACGCCCAAAGCGTCATTGACAAAACTATAAGTCAGCGAGAGGGTATCCAAACCTTCATTGATCGCCATAATTTCCGCAACCACCTCGCCGACTGTTGCGTCGGCAGAAATAGTATCGCTGCTCAAAAACAAGCTATCAATCAATAGCTCCGTGTTGAACTCAAAAGGGTTACCAACTCCCCCAACATTTCCATTTTCGGCAAACAACGTTGTGTGCAGCGCATCGAACACTTGATCTTCTGAATGATCGTACAGCTTAAAAGTAATCTCATTGCCATTCAAATCATTGTCATAAACGACCAAGAAAGCGTACTGCCTTCCCTGAAATTCTGTATCGAACAACTGGATCCCTCTTACTTCATTATTGATGAAAGCAGCAACCATATCGTTTTCATCCATGCTTTCTTCACAACCAAAGAACGCAGCCCCAGTCACCGTCATGGTGTACTGAAAATCAGCTGGATTGACGGTCCAATTGGGCTGGGCCGACAACGTTGCAATCACCCCCAAAAAGGTAAATGCAATAAAAAGTCGAAATGAATGGATCATTGGACACTTTTTTTGAATCAGAAAAAGGGGAAATTAGGAAGATTCTGTCTTTCCAAATAGCCAATTTTTGAAAATAATGATGCTTTAAAATTCAACGATTGGGAGCCAAAGGGGCGGAGGAAGGTCTGCTAAGAGCGGCAGCACAGGCGGTTTTATTTAGCTATAGTCTTGAAGCGAACTTAGACGCTTCTTTTTGCTTTTATAAAACACAAATGCCCTACTTTTGAAAAAGTTCCGGAGAGAACAAATTGGTAGCGTCCCTCCGAAACCGAAATCTTGTGAAATTTTTTTCAACCCCGCAGGGTTAAAAAAATGAGAATGCGAAAATCTTTATAAGATACTTTAATTGTAAAAATACCGACTTGCTTTGTCGCGTTGTCGTCAATCTGATCCTGTACCATTTGAGGGGTCAACAGATACCCATCAATAAAATTTATTCGAGATTACCTTTGCTTGTTATTAGTATTGGATGGATTAAAATCCCTTTGAAATAATTTTTCCTTACAACATTTTCACCAGCTTACTCCCGCTCCTCCTCCGCCAGAGCTTCCACCGCCCCAAGAACCACCTCCGCCACCTCCGCCGCTGCCAGAACTCGACCTGGTCTTCATGGGGATCGTTTCATATTTCACATGGCAATAGTTACAGTTTTTACAGGAAAAGGTCAGTTCACGCCTTCCTGTCGAGCTGTAGGTAGCAGCCTGAACGACCTCGGAATGAGCTTGGTAGTAGGTTTTAAATCCGCACTCTGGGCAAGAGCTATATTTGGTAAAACGTTTTTCATATCGCAGAATGAGGATATCATCGGCATCGTCGGTGACCCACACATCATAGTCGACCGATTTGATGTCCTCTTCGGTAATCTGCCCTTTTTCGAGATAATCATCTTCCTCATTTTCATTTAACTTTCTCATCGGCTTTCCATTCACCTTACTAAACCGAGGATGATTGCGCAATTTTTTCAATAACACCCTCGACCAGAGGTAAATTGGCAAACAAAGGACAGGGAAAAAAATGGCCAAAAAGATGGTGTGAAACCGTTGGATCTTTTTGTATTTATCATACAACTCATCTTTACCCCTGCTAGTCAGGATAATATAACGCAGCAGTAAAAAACCGATTAAAAGTGAAATAGCCAAGTAAGAGAACAGTACAATAAATAAAGTATTATCCTTCCTTCCTTCCCTACCCTGACCATAGGAACGATCATCGGCGCGCAACTCTTCCAACGCTGCGGGATCTTGGATGATCTCTTGAAAGCGTTTCAGGGTGGCAACCAATCCTTCCCCATATTTCCCTTGTTGAAAAAAAGGCACTAGTACCTGCATTCCCACCCGGTAACAGATGATATCCGGTAAAATTCCTTCCATGCCATAACCCGTTTCAAATTCAGTCCGCCGCTGATCCATGACTGTTAGGATCAACAATCCATTATCTTTTCCAGCTTTACCGATTCCCCAGTAATTGAACAATGCCGTACTAAAATCTTTAGGGTTTTGATCACCAATAGAGGGCAGCACTACGACAGCAATTTCGGTGGTAGAGGAACTTTCAATTGCCGCAGCAATCGAATTCATTTCGGCAATCTCACTAGCTGGGATGATGCTTCCGGGGTCGCTCACATACCCATTTCCCCGGCCTTTAGGGTTGGGCACTGTTTCGATGGTAAAGGAAGTAGGCGACTGCGCAAAAAGGTAAACGGGTAATAAAAAAAGCAATAAGAGATTGTAAAATTTCATTGGCAGGTTGAATGGTATTAGACTGGTGTAAGGAATATTTTTTTCGGATCAAAATTGCCAGTAGTTAGGCTGATTTGCAGCTCAAAATTCTACGTAGAAAGGCGAGATAGGGACGAATACTGAATCCAAAACTGAGAATACCATGGGCCGCTTTCTTGCTTCAAGATTACATTTCAAACATGATGTAAGACTGTTTTTGACTGCAACTACCATCATTTAGGCTTAATAAAAAGTTGGACGAAAAGTGATCCCAAAAACTGCAAAAGGCCCAAAAAGAAAAAAGCCGATACCGACTTGACGTCGGCACCAGCTTATTTAACCCCAAAAAACCAAATCTTTGAGGCCGTGGCCTGGTTTTTTTGTTTCATTGGTTTTAAAACAGTGGCACGAAGATAATGGTTTTTGATGAAATTAGGAAATCAATTTTTCGAATAAAACAAGAATGATTTTCAATATGTCTGCCACGTTTTTCAAGAAGGACAATATAGCCTACTTCTATCAGCATAAATAAACAAATCAGGCTTGATAATTTCACCACTTAATCTGGGTAAGCCGCCGCCCAAACTCAACCTTTGCTACGTATCATCAGCTACTTATAATCCAAAATACTTAAACCCTCTTCACAGAACCCATAATCCTCTTCTACATTTGAAGCAACTACAACCGTCCGGTCGCCCAAATATTTTTCTGCCAAACTTAAATACCAGTCCACACCTTGCCGATCCAAATTGGTGGTCGGCTCATCGAGCAAGATAAAAGAAGAGTTGGAGCAAAGCGCCAGTGCCAACTTTAGACGTTGTTTCATACCCGAAGAAAAGTGGCGGACTTCTTTGTTTTTTGCTTTAGGGAAGGCGAGGAGATCAGCAATGGAGGCAGGCGTCACATTTTCCAAAAACGGTTTAAACTGCTGGTGGAAATGGAGCATTTCCGATAGGGTAAATTCTTCGATCAGTTCAATATAAGGAGCGGCATAACTGATTTTTTGGTACACCACTTCCACAGCCATTTTCTTTTCCCCAGCCAAAAATGTTATTTGCCCCTTAGAGGGTGTCAAGTGACCGGAGAGCACCTTCATCAGCGTAGATTTGCCACTGCCGTTTGGCCCCGTCAATGAATAGCGGCCACCCTGCCTGAATTGGAAGTCAATCCCTTTGAATACCCAATCGTAACGATAGCGCTTGGAGACTTGGTGGAGTGAAATTTCCATGATTGGAGGTTGGATGGTTGGATGGTTGGATGGATAAAAAACCATCTAAACATCCAACCACCAAACTATCTATTTCCTCCCATTGATCTGCTGGAAACCCCGCATGATACCGCGGTCGGCACGGCGGATGAACTCAAGGATATAGTCCCTTTCAGGAGTAGCATCAATATCCGTTTCAATGAGTTCGACAGCTTGAGAAGTGTTGTTGCCTTTGACAAAAAGGATGCGATAAATATCTTGGATGTGATGGATTTGCTCAGCTGTGAACCCCCTACGTCGCAGGCCAACTGAGTTGATACCGGCATACGAAAGTGGTTCACGGGCGGCCTTCACAAAAGGAGGTATGTCCTTACGGACGAGGCTGCCACCACCTACGAAACAATATTTTCCTATTTTAACAAACTGGTGAACAGCAGTGAGGCCTCCCAAAATGACAAAATCTTCCAGTTCAATATGGCCTGCAAGGGTGACCCCATTGGCCAATACGCAATTCCGGCCGATGTGGCAGTCATGCGCTACGTGGACATAAGCCATGAGCAATGAACCTGAGCCGATGCGGGTCAAGTGGCTGGCTTTAGTTCCACGATTGAGGGTGACATATTCACGGACGATGACCCGGTCTCCGAGTTCGACAAGGCTGTATTCGCCGTTGTACTTGAGATCTTGGGGGACGGCCCCAACGACAGCTCCGGGGAATATTTTACACCCCTTGCCGATGCGAGCCCCGTCCATGATGGTTACATTGGGCCCGATCCAAGTGTCGTCACCGATCACGACGTCGGCACCGATGGTGGTGAAAGGTTCGACAGTCACATTTTGACCGATCTTGGCATCCGGGTGAATGTGCCTCAATGCTTGGCCGTTCCCATTGAGGTAGGGCAGCACCTGCGGCTGTTCAGTAGTAATTTTCATTTCAAAAATTTACAATTATAAATTGGTGTTCTCGTTACCGATTCTTTTTGTTTTTGATGAAATATCCGATCTGACCTTGATCTGTGCAACCCCAAAGCAAACCGTTTTTTCACCCAACTACATAAAGTTGAAATAAGGAAAAAAAAGAAAAAGAATTAAGTGGTGGCCGTGAACTAATGTTTTGAGACTTAGACTTGTTTA
This sequence comes from Saprospiraceae bacterium, assembly GCA_041392505.1. GTDB lineage: Bacteria > Bacteroidota > Bacteroidia > Chitinophagales > Saprospiraceae > UBA6168. The sequence goes on from JAWKLX010000014.1 coordinate 102,161, forward strand.
CTTCGTTCTCTTACATTCCTTTGTTGTAAATGTTCATGAAAAATGGGAAAATGAATTTTCCAAGGGGCGGAATTTAGATAAAAAATTTGATGAACACAGAAGGAAACACCAGCGAACATGGTGCATTTAAAGATAGAATAGTCTTAAATGAAGGTGTAAAATTTTGTTGCTATCCAACTGTGCTTTTTGATGAAATACCCCCCAGTATTTTTCATTCGACATCTAAACGTCCCTAAAACTACCAACGCTCCCTTTTATTGTGTTAAATGTTAAGGAAATTTTAAGGGGCAATAGGATTATTCCTTTCAATGTTGCCGTTTGCGTTTCAAATGACAAATTCGTTTTTAGTCCGCCTAACTAACAGAAAACACTCAGGCAGCCGAACTCACTACCTCTTCTTTCTCCTCCTCCTTCCTTCTAACGATTTGCGCGGTCAATTCCCCCTCCGACACCAATTTGTTGCCCACATAAGCGCTTCCGTGCATCTGCACCAGCCCCCTCCGGATAGGTGCGGTCAACTCCATTTTTAGGATGAGGGTGTCACCTGGGACTACCTTTTGTTTGAATTTAACACCGTCTATTTTTACAAAATAAGTATCCCAGTTGCCGGGGTCGCCGACTTGCGACAATGCCAAAATACCCCCTGCCTGTGCCAGCGCCTCCAATTGCAATACCCCTGGAAAAATAGGATTGCCGGGGAAATGCCCTTGGAAAAAATACTCGTTGAAAGTGATATTCTTTACACCAACAACGTAGTCGTCCCCCAATTCAATGATTTTATCCACCAAAAAAAACGGGTACCGGTGGGGCAAATAACTGGCGATCTCCATGGCCGAATAAATCGGTTCCACATTGGGGTCATATTTGGGCACACCTTTGAGGCGACGCTGCTCGGTGTATAATTTTTTCAGCATTTTGGCAAATTCCACATTGGCCGTGTGGCCGGGCTTGGTTGCCATTATTTTTCCCTTGATCGGTTTGCCGACCAAGGCCAGATCGCCAATTACATCAAGGAGTTTGTGGCGGGCGGGCTCGTTGTTGAAAAAAAGTTCCGTCGTATTCAGGATACCTTCTTTGTCAATGGTCACGCTGGGTTTCCCCAATTTTTTGGCCAATGCATCCAGTTCCTCTTGGTTCATCAGGCGGTCGACGATGACAATGGCATTGCTCAGATCTCCCCCTTTAATAAGGTCATGTTCTACCAGATATTCCAGTTCATGGAGAAAAACAAAAGTCCGGCTAGGGGCAATTTCCTTGGCAAAATCATCAAGGTTATCTAGCGAGGCGTATTGTTGTCCCAAAATTTTGGAATTGAAATCAATCAAGGTTGTGACTTGAAAATTATCGGCAGGCAATGCGATCAGCTCGGCCCCCGTGTTTTCATCATAATACCGCAGCGGCTCCGTAATCTCTACATAATCTTTCTCTTTGTCTTGTTCCTCTTGCCCCGCTTTTCCCAACAACTCGATGAATGGCTGGGCACTGCCATCCATAATTGGCACTTCGGGACCATCCAGCTCGATCAGCACGTTGTCTATCCCCGTTCCATAAAGTGCCGACAAGGCATGTTCGATGGTACTGACATGAATCCCGTTTTGCCGGATAGTTGTCCCGCGTAAGGTAGAAACGACATTGCCAACATCTGCTTTAACGATGGGACTGTCTTTTAGGTCAACCCGCTGAAACCGGATACCAGTATTGGGTTCGGCAGGCCGGAGTACCAGATTGACTTCTTTACCTGTATGCAGCCCAATGCCCTTGAGGTTGACCGCTTGTTTTATGGTGCGTTGGTTCATAATATTTTTCAAATGGTAAACGGTGAACGGTAAAGGGTGAATGACATCGGTATTCACCATTTACCATTTTTCATTAACCATTATTAAGCTTCTTTTCCAATTGGTTTATCTTATCGAGCAAGTCAGGCAGTTTTTTGAAAACGGCATAAGACTTTAAATAATTTTTATAAGGAATGGCAGGGGAGCCATAAACAGCTTGGTTGGGCTCTTTGATCGGGGCGGCCACACCGCTTTGGGCTTGTACCTGACTGCCATCTGCTATTTCAATATGCCCCACAAAGCCTGCCTGCCCACCGATTCGGCATTGCTTCCCCACCTTTGTGCTCCCTGCAATGCCCGCTTGGGCCGCAATAACGGTATTTTCTCCTACTTCCACGTTATGGGCAACCATAATAAGGTTGTCGAGCTTGACCCCTTGCCGGATAATCGTTGCGCCCATGGCGGCCCGGTCAATGGTGGTGTTGGCCCCGATTTCCACATGGTCCTCAATAATCACGTTGCCCACTTGGGGGATTTTCTGGTAACTGCCATCGGGCTGTGGCGCAAAGCCAAAACCATCGCCCCCGATGACCACATTGGCATGGATGACACAGTGATTGCCGATTTTACATCCATGATAAACCTTGACCCCTGGATGGAGTATGCAACCTTCCCCGACTTCTACATTTTTCCCTAAAAAAACCTGTGGACTGATGATGCTCCCGTCCCCTATTTTTACCCCTTCTTCAATGACCGCAAACGTTCCAACCGACACTTCAAATCCCAGTGTGGCACTTTGGTCAATGCTGGCCTTTTCCGAAATCTGCCCATTTGACTTTTGCTGACTATTAAATTTTTCTAATAAAACCCGCACGGCATCATACACGTTGTCGACCTTTATTAGTGCCGCCGCTGCAATGGGTTGGGTTGGTTCAAAAGACCTATTGGCCAGCAGCGCTGTACAGTAAGTGCTGTAGACATAACTCTCATATTTAGGGTTGCCGAGAAAGGTCAGAGTTCCTTCTCCCCCATCTTCGATCTTGCCGGGCCGTTCAACCAAAGCGTTGCCGTCGCCTTCCAGATCGCCTCCTAACAAGTGGGCTATTTCATTAGCGGTTATCTGCATGCGGCAAAGATAGGTAGCTGCAACCAGTCCCGATAACTATCGGAAGGTCGAGTTGACAGATTTTTATTGTGAGGGGGTGTTGAAGGTGAAATGGGCTATGAGTGGTTCGTATTTTAGCATGAAAAGACAGGAGAAAAAAAGGGTAGAGACATTAATGCTTCCCATTTTCAGATTTTAACATAGAAAAATTGGTTTTGTAGGGAGGGGGGGGCTTAATTTTGTTCAGGAATAAATTAGGGTACAGAATATTATTGGACGACGAGATGTGATAGCAGAGCGAGTTTTCAGTAGAGGGATTCACATCCCTCGCCAAAAAGTGCCGTCCCTCCGGGACTGGTTGGTCAGCCTTAAATTTGATACACCGACAAATTTTAAATACCACTTATACAAAGCGGTTTATATCAGCATTTACTTTTCAAATCATTTAATCATAAAGAATGGGCAAGGAATTGCCCAAACAAAAAAGCTTTCTAACTAATATTTTTTCACCCGTCGCAGGGATAGCAAAAAAAAGGACGGACCATTGTAGCACCAATGCCCGCCCACAGCTAGGCCTGCGGCCCAACTTTCAATGTTCAAAATTATGAAAAATCAAAATCATTTTTTTGGGAAACCCTTTTCGATGAAAGTAAGAAGTCATCGAATAAAAGCCCCTAATTCCTACTTATTCCTACTGATTGTTTCAGGTGTCCTTTTCCAAGTCCTGTCTTGTAAAAAGGACAAAGATGCAGATGTAGGACAAGTGAATCAAACTCCACTTTTTTTACTGGACAACACATCTGCTGTGACCAATATTGACCTAAGCTATGATGTGGTTATTAACAGGAGTGTAAGTTTCCAGAATGGCATCAACAACAATTCCCCAGCTTGGAAAAAACTGCAAGCGATACCTGAAACAGAATCCTATTCTTTACAGGTCAATGTGGACAACGGTACTTTTTATATGCTTCAGGATAATATCACAACTCATTCACTTCTATCTGACAAAATGAAGCCGGAGGATAAAATTGCTAAAATGGAAATGCTCGATGGCACTTATACTACGTACAATTCATTGGGTAACATTATCAGTAGTCAGACAGATTCTGGTGATTTTAGCCAAGGATTTTTGGATGATATCGATGGCCAATTTTACAATACCCCCATTGATACCAATACATTGGCTACAAACGGAGCCATTTTCGTTGTAAATGGTGATAAGGCAATTGTATTGAACCGGATATCCAATGGTAATGATTCTAACAGTAATCTATACTTGGACTTGAATACAGGAGCTACCTTGTTGGAACAGTTGTTCGCCGATGATGACCCAACAAAACTTATTTTAACCGCTTCCCATAAATATAATGACCTTGGCAATCGGCAAAAAAGCACCTTCATTCGATACGACTATTTACAGGACGGGGACGTAAGATACTCGACCGAGCAATGGGACTATTCAAATTTCTCTCTCAACTTTTATTAAGTAACGATGAAAGAATAAGTTCGTCATTTCGACGAGGTTATTTTGTTCTCAGTTTTCTTTAAAAAATCCTTGCATAGCATCGCTACAGCCTGTCCCGAATTCACTTCGGGAGAATTATTTTTTAAAGGAAAATGAGGTCAAAAAGCCTGTGCCGATTTTACTTCGGTAAATCCGTCCAAATGGTGAAGTTATTTTTTCACCGTTACTAAAAATCAAAATAATGAAAAACAAAATAAAATCTCTATTCATTCTTTTCATAGCATTTTTTGTTGTATGTCAAACAAATGCTCAAGACCGTAATGTTTACTGGCTGCATGGCTTCAATGGGTTCTCATCCCATTGGAGGAATTACGCTGAAGAATTCCAAGGCAGTAGAAAAATGAACAGTAATAGATTATTTATCCTACTACAGGCAGCATTGACAACATAACAAATAGTATAAACATTAGCAACCCGCAACCTCAGAATATTGGAATTGGCCACAGCCTTGGCGGTGATTGTATCGTAACTTTGAGGTGACGGGGGGGGAACGAAGTCGGTGGAGTGATAACAGTACACAGCCCGAATCAAGGAGCTTCTGTTGCGCGCAGTGAACGATGGTAGGGCAGAAGCGTTTTTGACCCATATCAGTACTACGATTTCTATCTGCATTGAGTGAAATAAGAGACCACATGGCATTTGAGTTGAACGTCGTAGATATAGTTGTGGGACTTTGGAAATGGAGTGGCAGTTTTATTCCCGACCTGTTATCCATAGTTGGCGTCAACGTAAATATCTCGCTATTAGAGGGGGATATCATCCCAAGCAATGAAGAAATAGAGGCTCAAATTAGTAGTTCTTTTGATCAAATATACGACCCAGCTCTTCAAGATATCTTCAACGACCTTGACCCGACAAACGGTATTATGATAGGCATTAATAACTTCCCCCAGTGTTTTGCCCGTATAGAAGTACATGGCTCTGAAAAAGACAAAGAACTCTTCCGTATGGGCTGCTCTGATGAGTCATGCCGGGTTTGGAACAGCCCGCTTGCAGATACAGACCCTATTGATGATGAGTGTTTATTTGAGGAATTGGATGATGCCAGATCAATCCCCTCAACCAAGTTCAAACTTGGTTGAACACCAAAGGTGTTAACTCTCGCCCAAAACCCATTTCGAGTAAAGGCGGCATCTCGCCTTTTCGATGCTGCTGGTAAAGTCAAAGACGCCAAAAACCTTATTGAATCAGGGTATTGAACTCGGGTGGGAGGATCTGATCGGCGTACAATATATACCACAAACCACCACCTATAACCAAACAAACCCGCTTGCCAGGACTTGTTGAATCAATTATACCAACAAGAGACCGCACTATCTTCAAATGGACAAAACGAAGCAGACAATGCTGTTCAATTAGCTATGATTTTCAATCAGATCAATGACATCCTGAACGATCCAGATTGTACAGAAACGGTTCATCAACCTTTTATGTGCCGGTAGACAATTCGAAGCACTATGATGGCCTCATTCTGGAATCAGAACAGACAACAGGAACGGCCTTTGCAACTTTCAGAAATGAAGAGGTTAATCATATTGAAGTACTTAACCATCCAAGCATGTTTAATAATTTCAATATGATTTTTAATGAGCCAAATAGCTTTTTTAATATTCCTCCAAGGTAATTTCTGGTATTTTAGGCGAGGCTAAAATTTTAGCCTCGCCTATATTAAAAATTTAAATAAATCATCATGAATAAATTATTTATATCCTTGGTCTTTTTTATTGTCATTTTATGGTTGCAAAAAAGATAATTTAGAAACTAAGGACAATACTGAGCGGTCATTAAAAAAGCCCATTCTGAAAAAGCCTTTAACTAACAATCAATGGATTTGGTTTGGCCCCATCCAATTGCCAATTTTTCAGGACAGTTTATTACTGCCACCCATTTTGAGGCCAATGCCAAATTAGCAGCCTTGGACATATTTACTGGTGAAACCAAATGGGAAATGGGGGGACTATAGGAAAGGATCAAATGAGATTTTTCTAAGTCTGACATGGCCATATTATCATGATAATATATTGATTTTTCAAAACGGCCCACGTTCATATTGTATAGATATGGGAAATGGGCAAACAATGTGGGAAAATGAAGCAGATCAACCTTTTCAAACTTACTTGACTGGTACAGGCAAAGAGTTTTTGTCAACAGGAACAGAAGGCCCAGATACCTTGGGCTATACTGTTGACTATGACTATATTGGAGATATTTACAGGAGATGGCATCCTCTTGCCAATGCCTACTTTCGAGATCATCGACAATGTTGAAAAATAGGCATACGGTCAGGAGGTGGAAACTGTTGCAGGCCAATGGAAAAAGTTACTTGTGCTATGCCAAATTCGCTGAACACTGGATTGCTATTCCCTTCCTTGCCCTCTACAACTGTACCGATGAAAAATGGGAATACCACCGAAAAACAGATACTGCCGAGGCATCTAAGGAATATTGTGACTGGCTTCCCGGTTTTAAAGGACGACATCGTCGTCACCAGCGTAGGCTACCACATTCCAGCCAATGACCTGTGGACAGGTGACAGCATCTGGGCCTATGACTGCGGCGGTAATTTTACTATGGAGGTTTCCAGTTCATGAAAGTCGCATATATGCAATGGCAGAGGCTGTTGGCTCATATTGTCTTGATCTAGAGTGCTGCGGTGCAGTCATCTGGATGCAAGATTATGAAGGCCTTGGAACTACCCAGCAAAATGTCACACCTGAACGGTATACTCTATTTTTCAAGTGGCGGCAACGGCAACCTCATGGCCGTTGACATGGCCAATGGAAAAATCATTTGGAATATAGACAGTCCTGATGGGGAAGTTTCAAAGAAGTGGCCGTCTATCCCGGCGGGGCAGGCCAAAAGCCGCTGGTGCTCACTGCTACCTATCGAATGCTTATTGTTATGAAGCAGTGCGATGAATTTAGAAATATTATTGGCTTTCGGTGCGGCCCAAGAGCATGGAGAAGCCGAACATTTTTTAACCCAACTTTCAGTTTAGTAAATCCTTGCTTTTTATGTTCTACTTTTGCCCCTGAAAATATATCTTCAACCTTTACTTAGTTTTTTTTGAAAAAGATAAAATAGGCACCATCACAATGAACTGGCCTTGTACCATGCCAACCATACCCTGCAATAATTATCCAACTCATGGCGTGGAAGGAGCTAACTACCTTTCATCTAAAGGCGATAAAGCCAAACATTTTCCTTTCGATAAACCAAATGACGGAGACCTATTAACCACTGAAATAGAAGTGGCGCTTTCTCCGTGGAGAGAGGTGGATTTGCTGTGCGCACCCTGCAAGACTTGCCAACCACACAACCAAACGGCCCAGCTCTGGCTGGTGTTTCCAAGGGAATCACCTGCCGAATGGTTGCTTATGCGAAAACGACCTGCAGCTGGACGATCAACTTTTTTCCTTAAAAGAAAAAGCGATAGTGGGGCTCCTCCGCCTCGCCGCAAAGCACAAATGTTCGATTTTCGACCCGATGCTGTTTTTAAGGAAATGACGGGAAATGAATCGGACTGCCTCGAAAATCTCCGCATGGGAAATTTCGATGCGATCATTTTAGCAGGTAAAAATATCAACTTCTTTTGGGTTTAGACATATTCACTTTATTTGGTCCTAAAAATTCAATCCCAGAGAATTCATACCTGCCCCGGCTCAAGGCATTTTGGCGTACCAATGTTGTGAAACAGATTTGGAAATCCGGCGTTTACTCAAACAATTGCACCTCCCAGAAACGGCAGCTGTATCCAATATCGAGCGCAAAATTTTAAAGCTGATGGGTGGGGAATTAAATAAACCTCTGGGAGTTTATTGCGAGCAAGATGCCAATAACCACTACCACGTCTGGCAGCGTATGCCAAAATGTCGGATGCCCTCTAAAACGGGTGCGCCTTTCTTCGAGTAAACAAGTACCAATTTCAATTTAGCAGAACGCGTGGTGGAAATGCTGAATGAGTGAATGAGTGAATGGGCGAATGAATGAATGAATGAATGAATGAATCAGTTGTAGAAAAAGAAGACGGCCTTAAAATACCAAAACCCTGAAAGGGCGGCATCAATCAACTTAGGTGAAGCACTGAGAGACGAATCCCTAACTTTCCTCTCCAAAAATAAACACAAAACATCACCCAAGCCAAGAAAAGCGTAATGCTCCCAAATAGCACTGGCAGCCCAACACCTCAGGGCATTCAGGTAGCCTCCAACAATGGCGGAACATTCGCCTAAAGACAACATGGATTGGTTGATGCCCATGACCTCACCCTGCCGCTCTTTACCAGCTTGCATAGACACCACCGTCGTGAGATTTGGGGAAGTAATGCCATGTGAAATGGCAATAAACGGGTTGATGATATAAAACCAAAAATCCTTGGCGGGAAGCAACACCAACCCAACAAATAGGCTTTGTGACAAAAGGGGAAAAATGCAGGGGCATTGATGGCGGGCAGCAATTTAACCAATTTGCGGACGATAACCCCTGCGTAAAACCAACCAGAGCCCGATCCAGCCGAAAAGGAAACCGGGATGTCTTTTTCAGAATATGTGAATTTTTCAATCAACAGGACGGAGAAACTGCGTGTAAACCGAAACCAATTGAAAGCAATAAAACGACCGTAAAAATGGTGCGAAGTTTTTTGTCCCGGAAAGAAGTCCTGATGTTCCGAAACCTTTTGAACAAACTGCCCAAGAAATGGCCTTTTCATTGGATGCAACAACTCACTCGCTGCCTTCTTGCAGGGCGGGCAGCGTCTCCTTAAAAATTGTACCTGACCAATAGGACGTTCAGGAAAGTGAGCAATGAAGCAACATAAATGGAGTCGCAGGAGGAACCAGCTCAACACCGTCTCGTCCGCCATAATACCTCCAAGAGTTGGCCTAAGGATAAAGCCTGTGCCGAACATCATCATCCCCACAATCCCGAAATTTTTGGTCTTGTCCTTTTCATCGCTCACATCGGCAATGGCAGAGTAAACGATAGCAATATTGCCCCTAAAAACCGGGGATCATACGGTTAAAAAAACAACAGAAAATATTGCCCGAACCAATCGCATAAGCCGAACAGCATATACCCGAACATATCCCTGTCAACAGCGGTCAACAAAGGCTTTCGACCATAACGATCCGATAATGCCCCCACAAAGGCGCCCAAAAACTGCATAAGGATAGGAAGCGATCAACAACCCATACATGACCGATCGGTATTCGCGTGGTAACGTCGGTGCAAAGAAATCCGACTCCCTGGAAAAACAGGGCCGGAATGACCGGAATGATGATGCCGATACCCAACATGTCCAAAAACACGGTGATGTAAATAGGAAGAAGTGGAGATTTTTTATCCGGCATAATAGCTCCTTGATTTTTTAGGCTGCTAAAGTAGTCAGTAAAAAGAATATGTTTAGTTGGCCTCCAACGGGCTTTCCGTTAGGCAACAGCCCCGCAATTGAAGATTAATATTTCTCGTAAATAAGCCGGAGGTTGCAAAACCTCCTCTACATTCGTTTCATGGCTACAACCCAACGATAGTAAAGGGCCTAGGTAGAGGAGGTTTTGCAACCTCCGGCCTCCTAGCGAAAACGAATTATTAAAAACTTATTTTCGGCAGTATAATTCCCCGCCTGACGGAAAGCCCGTCGGAGGGGCATCGTGCCAAAACCCATCAGCTCAAACAATCCAACAGCCACTCCTTCTCCGTCAGCACCTCCTCCTGTGAAATGCTTGCCCGCAATTTTTCCATTTCTTTTTTATCCAACATATTGATTTTCAACAGTTTTTCGGTAAAACGCACAATGTTCTGGTAGTTCTTTTTGTGGTAGCCAATCACTTTTTTCCGACGGATGTAATTGCGCATGGCATCCAAATGCGATTGCAACAAGTCGTACTCCGCTAGTTCATAATAGGTTTTCAACAGGAGGGTCTTCGCAGCGAGGTTGAGCAAAGGGTCGGCATAATTGGCTTTTTGCAGGAGGTCGAGCACGGCATCGAAATGCCGCAGGATGTATTCGAGGCGGGCGAGGTTGAAACTAAACGAACTTTCTCGGTAGCGGCGCTCCAGCGAGTTTTTATGTTCATGGATAAATTGCCGCACCCAATCCATTTCCCCCGCCTTTAGTCCTGCCGCAATGATGTTGTGGTAGGTAAACCGGGACAGCACATTGTTTTCCAAAAGATAGCCACTTTCGATGCCCGGTTTGTAGAGGTCGAGCACCTCCCGGTAATATTTATCGACCCCTTGATTGAGTTGCCGGATGCAATAATTAATAGCCATTAGGTAAAGCCCCTTCATTTCATCTGGGGCAAACTGGCTCCCAAGAGCAAGGAGGTCTTTTTTAAAAACCTGAAAATGCGTCTCATCTTCTGGTTGCGAGAGCATCCGAAAGCAATGAAGGTAGACCGCTACGGCTGACACCCCTTCCCATTTTTTTTTCTCAGCAAAAGCGATGATATCGCCGTCAATTTGGCTGTCAGTGTCAACGTGATAAACTCCCTGTTGGGAAATGGAAAGGCAAATCAACCGCAGCCGGGTGGAAAGATAGCTGGCATCCAGCGTGTTTTTCATGGGTTGCAGATAGTCGGCATTGGTGGGGTCTTTAGCGACGGAAGTCCAATAATGCTCCAGCAGATAATCGTATTTGACCTCTAAATAGGCCACGTCCCGAAGCGGTTGTTTTTCCAAAATTTTCCCAAAAGCTGCAGCCGTGCGGCCGAACGCTGCGCTCAGCCCCCGCAGGCGGTAAGCCTTGACCAAACGCATCTTATTTTCCAAATCATCTTTTTGCGATTCCTTGATGACGATAAACTGCTCCAACAATTTGTGCAGGTAACTCATCAGCAAACGGCATTTTTGCTCATCAAAAAGGGTTGGAGCATCATTGGCAAAATTCCACGCCTTTTCCTTGTCCGGCTCCTGGGTTTGGACCAAATAATCGAACAGCCGAACCAGATCGTCACGGGTATTGAAAAACGGGGAACGCAAGAATTTGTCCACCTCCCGCCGCTCGATCGGAGTGAATGACTTTACCAATTGAAAAAGAGGGCTTTTTTTCATAAAAATAAACGCAAGCGTTTTTTATATCTATTCAATATAATTTCCCAAAATTACTTTTATTACTGACTTTATAAAATAATACTACTCTACAAATTGCTTTTTTTGATCTTGCCTTAACCAAGAACACTTCCCACTTTTGCAACGTGAAAGGAGCGCAGTGGACATTTTCCGGAAATAAAAACTGCAACCCGGGCTTTTCACCAACCATAAAACAAGGGGATTGAACGCAGATTGGACAGATTGAACGAATTTACGCTGATTGATTTGGAAAAATCAGAGCGGACAATTCCAGAATTGTGAGACACCATTTTGGCGCAGCCAGCAAAAAATGGTTAACAGAAAAAATGATTTGAATAAAATGATAAAAACTGATTACATAAAAGTTACAGCCAGCAGTTCTGCCAACCGTCAGCCCGAATTTGTTTCGGGATTTCGCTTCGCTAAAACTGCTTGCTGCAAACTGCCAACCGAAAAAGAACTCCCATGAAAAATTATCTTTACAACCTAATACCTATTCCCATGAAGCATATCCAAATGCTCGTTTTTGTCCTGCTTGCATTTTTCCTGAAAAATGACCTGCAAGCACAATGCACCCCCGACGTAACCCCTCCCGTTGCCGTCTGCGATCTCGGACTGATAGCTGCACTCGACGCCAATGGCCAGTTGACCATCTGGGCAACCGACTTTGACGATGGCAGCTACGATGCCTGCACCTCCGTCAATTTTTACATCGAGGATGGGCTGCCCCCTTCTCCTACCCCACCAACCACCCAAAGCCTTGATTTTGACTCGACCGACGTCGGTCTGCACGACATCGTGATGTGGGTCGTTGACCAGGCCGGCAACTCTAATGTTTGCATTTCAACTTTGGAAATTACTGGGCTGTCCGCACAGTGCAACCCTGACGTGACCCCTCCTGTACCCTATTGTTTGAATGGCTTAACCGCAACTTTGGATGCCAGCGGAAACCTGACCGTTTGGGGACAGGATTTCGATGCGGGGAGTTATGATAATTGCTCTGCTGTAGATCTTTTTATTGAAGAAGCAATGCCTCCCTCTTCTACCCCACCGACCACCCAAAGCCTCAATTTCAATACATCAGATGTTGGTTCACACAACATTGTCCTGTGGGTAACCGACCATGCTGGCATCAGCGACTATTGCACCGTAACGCTTGAGATAGAGGAGTGCCAAGGCACCCAAAACCTGGCCTGCAACGACAATGTATTGGTCACTTTAAGTGCCAACGACACCGCAGTCATTGAACCTGACTGGATCCTCGAAGGCGGCCCATATTGCAACATTTATGGCCTCGAATTTATAGGAGGGGGCGGTTTTCCTGGCATGCCCTTCTTAGTTGTGGACACATCAGACATTGGTGTATATACCGTGGCTGTCTATGACACCCAAACTGGCAATGCCTGCTGGGGAACAGTGACGATCAGCGGTTCGCCGGGTAGTACGGGATGTTCCCCAGATGTTACTCCACCTGTGGCTGTTTGCGACGCCTATACTGTGTTGACCTTGGGCGTCGGCCCTAGCACCATTTCAGCACAAACTTTTGATGATGGAAGTTATGACAACTGTGCCGGCCCGTTAAGCTTTTTCGCCGAAGAAGGATTGCCGCCATCATCCAATCCACCGACTACTCAGTCCCTTACTTTTGACTTTTCTGATCTTGGGCTACACGACATCGTGATGTGGGTCGTTGACCAAGCTGGCAATAGTAATTACTGCATCGTGACCTTGGAGGTAAAAGGTTGCCCCTCCAGTGCCACCCCTGTTTGCAATGCCATACAGACTATCGGCATCCCTGCAAGTGGTAGCATAGAAATCGACCCGTTTGTAGTACTGGAAGGTGGCCCTTATTGCAATGCCATGGGGATTGACTTCGCCGCTGGCTCAACCCCTCCGGGTTTTCCTTTTATTACCTTGGACACGTCGCATATCGGCACTACCCAACAGGTGGTTGTTTACGACCAAGTAACGGGCACCTCCTGCTGGGGCGAAATAGAAGTCGTTGATTGTCAGAACGATACCATCAAACCTGTACCCGTTTGCTATACTGGTTTGGTCGTGGAAATGGGCAAGGTCGTCCCGCACGAATTGACGGTTTGGGGAACGGACTTCAATGCAGGCAGTTATGATAATTGCACCGCCATTTTGGATTTCACCATAGAAGTTGGCCCAACTCCTTCTGCTCAAGCCCCTTCGACCGCTTCTTTGACATTTAACGAATCAGAAATTGGAACGCACGAAGTAGTGATGTGGGCAATCGATGCTGCGGGCAACGAAAACTATTGTATCACTACGCTTGAAATAATAGCCCCTAAATGTGGTTCGGACACCTCCCCTCCAATTTGTACCGCCCCGGCGAACACATCAATCTCTCTGGCCAATCTAACTACGTTGGGCATTGACCCGAATAACGAAGCCGATTTGGCCATGTATTTTGGACAGGTCGATGCAGACGACAACTGTGGTGTGGAAACGATTTTGAAAACAGTTAATTTAATCGACGGTGGCCAGTGCGGGCTCCAACAGATTACCCGCTCATTCGTAGCAGTGGACAGTTCAGGCAACTTGAGCCAACCTTGCCAACAGATCATCACCGTTTACAGTACCTGGGAAATCCATTTACCGGAAGACTATTACCCCGGCGACCCAGCCATTGATTCTGTGGTAATCATCAGCCCAGCCAGTTCAGCCTTTGGGATCAATTATGAAGACTTTACCATTGATGTAGACTGCGACGGCAATGCGGATAAGATTCTCCGTAAATGGACCGTGCTCGATTGGTGCAGCGTTGTAAACCCAAGCGCAAACCACGCTTCCATTGGCCGGCTCGACCTGAATGGGGATGGCCAAGACGGCGATGGGTTTACCATTACAAATGCCCAAGACTCCATTTATTTATTGGAAAATGGACAACCAACCACAGCATTGGCAGGCTTCTCCCCGGTCGTGGAGTATATTCAAGTCATCCGGTTAAACTACAACGACACCCTCCATTTCACCCTCAATGGCACCGTTTTCCACGATGGCAATGATGACTGTGGGTTGGACAGTGCAGAAACCGCTTTGGCTGGCTGGCCAGTGCTGGTCACCGGACTGAACTCTGGTGAGACCCAAAGTACCTTCACCGACAGCTTGGGCCAATACACTTTTGAACTTTGCACCACCGACACTCTGGTAGAAGTCAGTTTGGATGTGCCATTCAATTATGGTGCAGTGTGCGGTACTACCCACACGGTACAGTTTTCCCCCGGCATTTCGCAGTCCGTTTTCCAAGACATACCCGTGAACTATGACACTTTGTGTCCCATCCTTTGGGTGGATATTTCGGCTCCTTTCCTACGCCGTTGTTTTAACAATTATTACACCGTCAACTATTGCAACTACAGTGACGAGACCATCGAGGGCGTGTACGTGGAAGTGCAACTTGATCCTTTCATGACCTTTACCTCAAGCGGCCTCCCCGGCACGCACCTCGGCGGCAACTTGTACACTTTTGATTTGGGAAATGTGGATGCAGGTGCTTGCAATGATTTTAAAATCTATTTTGACCTCGAATGCAGTGCTGTCCTGGGAGCTACCCATTGCGTAGATGCACATATTTTCCCCGACACCCTTTGCCCGAATCCAGTTAATTGGTCCGGCGCTAACATCGAAGTGGATGCCTTTTGCGAAAACGACACCGTTTACCTCAGCATAACTAACACCGGAAATGCAGCAATGGCCGGGCCACTGGAATACATTGTGGTGGAAGATGTTATCATGTTGAATATGGAGAATTTTAATCTTGGACAAGGGGCAACACATGAAGTACCACCAATCCACGCCAACGGCGCCACCTACCGCATTGAAGCGCAACAAGAACCGGGACACCCCTTCCCTGGCATTGTAGCCAAATCGGTGGAAGGTTGTAACGGCATCAACATTTTCGGCCTCGTCAACTTGTTCCCGCTGGAAAACCCCAACCCGTTCATCGCCTCCGATTGCCAACAAAACATCGGGTCGTTCGACCCCAACGACAAGCAGGCTTTCCCAGCTGGTTACGGCGATGAGCATTTCATCGAAAGGAACGTTGACCTTGATTATTTGATCCGCTTCCAAAACACGGGCACCGATACTGCTTTCAAAGTAGTCATTATTGATGAATTGGATCCGTCGCTCAACCCAGCCAGCGTACGTCCGGGTGCTGCCAGCCACGATTACCAATTTGAATTGATTGAAGGTAACAAGCTCCGCTTCACGTTCCACGACATCATGCTGCCAGACAGCAACACCAACGAAGTGGCTTCGCATGGTTTTATAAAATTCAAAGCTTCGCAAATAGCCGACCTGCCACTGGGCACCGTCATCGAAAACGAAGCTGCTATTTATTTCGACTTCAATGATCCCGTGATCACCAATAAAGTGTTTCATACCCTTGGTGAGCATTTCGTAGAAGTTGTTAACGATACCAATGAACGCCCAGCCGGCCTCGGTGATCTGTTGACCTACCCGAACCCCTCCCCCGGTGATGTCCTATTCAAGATCCCCGCAACAGCCCCCGTAGAAGCGGTCTTCCACCTATACGACGCTCTCGGTAAACAGCTTGTGGTTGATGCTTTCTCCGCCAATATGTACCATTTCGAAAGGGGTGGCCTGGCTCCGGGCGTTTATTTTTACACTGTCGAGGTGCAGGGATTGGGTCAGTACAACGGTAAAATCATTTTACAATAGTCCCAGTATTGTTCGGATAAGTATTCTCTGTTGTTAAAAATGCAAACCATCATCGCCTTCGGCGGTGGTGGTTTTTTGTTTTGCAAGCGAAACTGAAATGTTTCCAAAATAAAGGGTTTGAACTTGACAATAATAGGAACGCAGATGACACGGATTAAACGGATTGTTACTGATTGATATACCACGTCCGTGCAAATCCGTAGTATCCGTGTCATCTGCGTTCCTATTGTTGTCTTTTTATATTTCAAAGTCCCCTTTTTCAAAATATAACTTTGTCAAAATTGAACGGGCTAACCTCTAAATTTACCCCCTCAAAAAAACGGCCTGCTCCCCTTCCAACTTTGTTGAAGGCTGAAAAAATAGGCCATACCATTTTACATGAAAAAAGACTTTTACTGCATAGACGCCCACACCTGCGGCAACCCAGTCCGGCTCGTCGCTGGCGGTGGCCCTATTTTAAAAGGTAAAACCATCGCCGACAAACGCATTCATTTCTTGAAAGAATTCGACTGGATCCGCAAAGGGCTGATGTTCGAGCCAAGGGGGCACGACATGATGTCCGGCAGCATCCTTTACCCGCCTGCGGATGAGGAAAACGACATTGCCGTCCTGTTTATCGAAACCAGCGGTTGTCTGCCCATGTGCGGTCATGGCACCATCGGCACCATCACCATTGCGATCGAACACGGCCTAGTCAGCCCCAAAACACCAGGGCGGCTCCGCATGGAAACCCCTGCGGGATTGGTGCAAATCGAATACGGACAGGAAGGGAAAAAAGTAAAATGGGTACGCCTCACCAACATCGCTTCCTTTCTCCACAGCACTGAGCTGGCCGTCGATTGTCTCGGCCTTGGCGAGTTGGTGGTGGACGTTGCCTATGGCGGAAATTTCTACGCCATCGTCGATCCACAGAAAAATTTCAAAGGCATTGAGCATCACACGGCGGGCGAATTGATTGCTTGGAGCCCCATTTTGCGAAAGCAGCTAAATGAGAAATACGAATTATCCACCCAGAGGACGAGCGCATCAACGGCCTCAGCCACCTGCTCTGGACGGGCAAAACGATCAGCCCCGAAGCACATGGCCGCAACGCCGTTTTTTATGGCGATAAGGCAATCGACCGCTCCCCTTGTGGCACTGGCACTTCTTCCCGCATGGCGCAATGGGCCGCTAAAGGGAAGCTAAAAATCGGCGACCCATTTATCCACGAAAGCATTATTGGCAGTCAATTTATCGGACGGGTGGAAGCAGCGGCAAAGGTGGGCGATTTCGATGCGATCATTCCGAGTATTCAGGGGTGGGCAAAAATTACGGGGTACAACCACCTTATTATTGACGATGAGGATGATCCGTATGCGTTTGGTTTTCAGGTGGTTTAAATGAAAATTTTGATACACCATCAAAATTTTACATTAAAAAAACGTGAGGCATGGATTTAAATGGCAAGGCAGGATTGGCTTTCGCCAATCCTGCCTTGCCAAAGAAATTAGGGGAAGAAAATCGGCAAAGCCGATTTTCTTCCCTGATTTTTTCGACGGCGGTGGCAGCGAAGCTGCCACCGCCGTCGAAAAATTGTAATAATCTGATTACCAGTTTGATAGTGTGGGTTCTAATCCATACCTCATGTTAAAAAAATAATGGGAATGGGCCGAGGAAACCGACCCATTCCCATTATTTTTTTAAACTAAATTTTCCATTTTCCCAATATTCTCATCCAACCGCTTCATGTAACTGCCGTAGGCCGACTTGTTCATGTTGTCACTCAGTATGTGTAAAAGTGGGACAAGGATGACAACGCAGGCGATGAATTTAACCGCAAAGTTGTGTTGTGAAATGGCCTCTATAATCGTTTGTCCTGCGTACAGATCGTCGAGAATAAACCCGCAGACGATGGCGATGGGGAAAGTGACCAGCCCAAAATAGTTCTCATACCGTAGCGCTTTTTTGATCAGTTCCGAATTGTTCTTCATTGTCGATAAAGTGTCTTGGGTCATGTCAAGCTGGCTATCCATTTTTCGGTAATGCGTCCACAGCATAGCGGCACCGGCAGTGTAACAGGCCAGCACAATCCCAATCAGCGGAAGTACGGTTGGATAGGACAAGCTGAAGATGAACCAAACGATGAACAAGGTGATGAAAAACAGCGCCCAATAGATTTTGATTTTTAAGCGCCTCTTCAATTCATTGATGGTCAAGGACGATTCTTTTGAAATTGCATTCATGATTTCTTCTTTTTTTATGGTTTGTGTTGAAAATTTTTCCTCGTTTATTTTTTTCCATTCTTTATAGATATCCATTTTCTGCTTTTTTAAATGCTTCAATAATCTGGGTTTTCAGTCGGTGAATTTTTACGGAAACGTGGTTGCCCGTCATCCCTAAAATCTCTGCGATCTCGTTGTTTTTGTGCCCATCCAAATGGAGGGTCATCAGCGTCCGGTCCACTTCGTCCAATTGGCGGATCAAGTGGTACAACAGTTCATGGCCCTCTTTTTTGGCAGCTGGCTGGGCGATCTCCCCGGCCATTGCCAGATCGACGTTCGCCTTCTTTTTATCCGATTTTTTAAAATTAAAAACCGTGTTCAGCGCCACCCGGTAAAGCCAAGTACTAAAGGCGGATTTGCCTTCGAATTTCCCAAAAGACTTCCAGGCTTGCAATAAGATTTCCTGGAACAGGTCTTTTTTATCCTCCTTATCGTCAATGTGCAGGCTGATCACTTTATGGATAATCCCCTCATGCTGTTGTATCAGCGCCACATATTGATCTTCCAATTTATTCGGCATATTGATTTCCGTTTTTTGAAATTCATTACGTTAGTAGCGATCGAAAAGAAAATATTACAGAAGCCCGACTTTTTTTTTTGCGAAATAAAAATTTAAGGTGAGGGAAGGTTGTTAACCAGCAACTGACAATTACTGAAAACACCTTTATTTACAAGCATTTCTTTATTATCTTGAAAAATAGGTAAGGGCTAAAATAGGTAGGAAAGGTTTTTAAATAAATCAATCCTGCTCGTCGGAAGCCCCATCTTTCAAAATGACAAAAGCTTGGTACAGCACCAAAGCAGGCAGGAGTAGCATTATCACAAAAATGCCAGTGCTGGATGGCAGAATGGCCGAAAAAATCAGGAATACAACTGCGGCTAAAAAAATGGGGAAAGTGTATTTAGGTAAATCCATAAGGCATCGTGATTTGATTTATTTTATGGTAAAACAGTGAAACGAGCCATAGGTTTTCAATAATAAGCGAACGTCGGCAGGGTTTGAAAACCCTGCCGACGTTGTTTTACCCAATTTGAAATCATTGCACCCCTCCTTCATGCGGATGCTCCTTCAACAACTCCGCTTCAGTATAAAACCCTTTTCTATTTTCCACTTCGCCCCGTGCGGATTTCACTGTCTCTGGTAAAACAACGCCTGCTTTGTTGCCGAAGGCATTGCGGACAAAAGTCAGCACCGCTGCCATTTCGTCATCCTTCAGCAGTCCTTCATAAGGCGTCATCGGCACCTGCCCCGGATATTCCCGATCCAAAACTTTGATGGGGCCGACCATGCCTTTCAGCACCAGTTTGGCGAGGCGGGTTTCGTTTCCGGTTACCCATTCCGAGGCAGCGAGCGGTGGGTAGCCAGCTGCTTTCAACCCTTGGCCATTGGCTTGGTGACAGGTGGCGCAATAGCCATCCCGCTCAAAAATTTCCTGGCCTTTTTTAAATAAATCTAAATCGGCCCCTTCCAAATGAGTAGCGATAGGTTCGGCCTTATCTTCACCCACATTTTGCCCATTCAAATGCGCAACAGCCGTTTCGTAGGCAGGGGTCATCCAGTCGTCCAAAGGCATTTTGGCAGCTTCATTCAGAATGGCCAGCCCCTCCTCTTTATCCAGCCAAGAGGCAGCAACGATGGCTTCCAAGCGCACCCGGCCATGCTCATCGCGGGTGGCTTCCCGGAGGTATAATGGCTGATCGGCGATCTGATGCCTCGCATAGCGCAGCACCCGGACGGTGGCTGCCCGTACCCGAAAGTCTTTCGCCCGCAGCAACTGATGGACGAGGTCTTCGTCCACCCTATCCAAGCCCCAAGTGACCCAAAGCGCTTCCAGCAAGTGGTGCTCGTAGCGGGGATCATTTTTGTCGAGATTGTCCATCCATGGTTTCAATTGCGAAAGCACCTCTTCTGGTTGACGCCCACGAAGTTCCCGGCGGGTGCGGTAACGGGTGCGGTATTCTGGCAACTTTAGGTTATCGAGCAATTCGGCTATGGTCGCCCCGTCGACTTTGGCGGGCTCCACCAATGGTCGAGACGGATAAGTGATGCGGTAAATCCTTCCATGCACATGATCGCGGTAAGGATCGCGGGCGTTGTGTTGCATGTGGCCAATCAGGACGTTGTGCCAGTCCACGAGGTAAAGCGACCCATCCGGCGCAAACTCCATGTCCACCGGGCGGAAATTTTTGTCATCGCTTGTCAGGAGGTCTTGGCGAAAAGTATATTTATAGCCAGTGCCGTCGTCGGCCACGGCATGTTGTTTTGTGCCCAAAAAGCCGATGGTGTTATTAATCAGCAAATCACCTTGCACTTCGTCCGGAAAGTGGCGGCTGGAGACAAATTCAAGCCCAGAAGTAGGACGCACCATCTGTTCTTCGGGGATCAGGTTGCGTGATTTTTGGGTAGCCTGCCCGTACCTCGATTTGACCGAACCGGGCATCATCCAACTGACGATCGGCCCAGAAGTTTCGGCATAAATGTTTTGCCCCCATTCATCAAAGGCAATGCCCCAAGGGTTGGGGATGGACAATTGAGCCGTCCGTTCCAAGTGCCGACGTTGGGGATTGAAGCGGTAGAAACCACCGTTGGTTGCCCGCACCGGGCCATAAGAAGTCTCCACATTGGTATGCAGAAAAACCCCTTCCCCCATGTACACTGCCCCCGAGGGATCGGCGCAAAAAGCACTGATAACGTGGTGGGTATCGTGATCGTCGAAGCCGCTGAAAATGATTTCCACCTTATCCGCTTTGTCGTCGCCGTCGGTGTCAGTGAAGAGTTTGAGGTTGGTGCCTTGTGAAATGTAAACGCCTTCCGGGGCAAATTCAAAACCGACCGGGATGTGCAGCCCTTCCACAAAAATGGTCTGCTTATCGGCCTTACCATCGTGGTCAGTATCTTCGAGGATCAACAGTTTATCGTTGGGCTTGGGGTCGCCGGGTTTCCAATGCGGATAGGTCGGCATGACGGCCACCCAAAGACGGCCTTTGTTATCAAAACTCAATTGCACCGGATTGGCCAAGTCGGGGAATTCTTTTTCCGAGGCAAACAATTCGATTTTATAACCGGGCGCTACGTGAATTTTATCCAAAGCATCCTGGCCGTAGAGATAGGTTTGCTCGCCCCGGCCGTAGTCGCCCGGGATGTAGTTCGATTCAACGGGTGGCAGTTGGGAGGTATTTTTATCGGCTGCCGCCAAATCCATTTTCTTGCCTTTGGTGGCGGCCCAGATAGCCTGATCCCGGATGGCGGTCATTTCCCTGATTTTTTTCAGTTCAAACGGATAATTGTCAGGGCCGAAGGGATCGTAGCGACGGCCAAATACATGCACCCCATTGGGGATTTTGAAGTCGTTGTGCCAAAACCAATTTTTTTCCAAAACGGCTTCGTGCACCAGCTGCCGATGCTGTTCCACCTCAGGTTTCTTTTTTCCAAAAACACCGTCGGCAAGGAGCTTGGAAAATTTTTCGTACCCAGCCTCATTCAGTTGCGAGCCATCCGAGGTCAATTGTTCGCCGCTGGCAAACCATTTAGCCGAAGGCGAAAAAGCATCCACAAAATGCACCCGCAAGCTATCGGCAACCTGCCGCATGGCTTCGGTGTACAGCGACAAATTGGCGTTTTCTTTTTCCCCTGTCGGGAAATCATATTTATCAGAAAGATCTTGGAAGGCGATGGGGGAAACGATGGCCAACTGGGGCGGCGACTGGCCATTGTATTGCTGAGCCAACGTATGTTCAATAAACGCTGCCAGTTCTGCCTTGTAATTGTCCAAACCAGCTTCCCCCTGAAACGACTCATTGTACCCAAAACACGCAATGATTACATCCGCCTCCAAGCGGGTCAGCCATTGGTCGGGCATTTCAAAATGCCCTTCGCTGTGCGACAGTTGCCCGTATTCGGACTGAAACCGCTCCGCCCCCGGAAACGCCCACGGCACACCCCGTCCAGAATGTGGCCTGAACCCCGGCGTATTACCACCATCGCACATGTTGCGGATCAACAACAGGCTATCGGGATAGCGCAATTGCAACTCCGTTTCGAAATGCCCAAAATTCATCATTCGGGAGCATAGGTTGTTGCCGATCAGCACGATGTGGTCGCCTTTTCGGATGGGCAGGGCCGGTTCGTTCATTTCCGTGCATTGCATACCGATGCAGGCGATGAACAAGAACAGGAGAAATAGGCTGGGTGTGGTTTTCATAAATAGATCGGTGAGACTTGTTTAAAGTTTTTATGCAGTGGACAAAGTTATTTCCCGAAAAAATATTTTCGATAATATTCGTTGTAACTCTTTTTCCATCGCATAGAGGCCTTTGCATATAGTTTTGACAACCGGGGCTTGGCATCTACCAAAACCTCTACATCGGAAGTATCAATGTGTTTAGGGTTGAGAAAATGCACGTATAAATCATCAATTTCCTCGAAGCCGATCGCCTTAAAGTCCGCTTTGGAAAAATCTTTTTCTTTTTCGCTGGCCAAAAAGATCAAATTGCGGGTATCCTCCGTACCGGGTGTAGCCAATATTTCTGTTTCAAAACCCGACGCCAAAAAAGTTTTGTAAACGCTACGTGCCGCTTGGCCGGGTTCGCCTTTTATAAAACCATAAAAATTGGCCATGATCATACCACCGGGATTGAGGATGCGGCGGGCATCGGCAAAGCCTTCCTGCGTCATTAAATGTTCGGGGACTGACTCGCTGAGGAAAGTATCGAAAACAATGATGTCATATTTTTTCTTCGCAATTCGAATGTAGTGGCGGGCATCGTCGATGATGACGTTCGTGGTGGCGGGCATATTGAAATATTTAACCGAAACATCCCAAATCCGCTTGTCAATTTCCACCACATCCACCTCATACCCCATCCTATTGAACTGCTTGACGATGGTGCCGCCGCCAAGGCCGAGCAATAATACCTTGCTCCCTTGGGGGAAAATGCTGGCTGCGGTGGGGAAATAATTTGCCCAAGACCAAATGCTATATTCCAAATCATGGTCGAGGCCGACAAACGTCTGTAAAGTGTTGTTGACGATGAGGCCTCGCCCCATGCGGGCATCAGGTGTGATCTCATAAGATGGCAGGTCCACCACTTTGACCTGTCCGAGGATACCTTCCGATTCATACAGGACTTTGTAATTGGATGGGTATTGTTCCGCTTGACCGAGCTTCCAGCCACCTATTACAATCATCAACAACAGCAGCGCCCCGGCCATTCGCTGTTTTCTCCTAATCAAGGAAACGGCGGGCAAGGCCGCTAAAAGAAAACCTGTAATTGCGGCAGGTTTTGACACCCCAAATTCAGGGATAAAATAGAACCCCATCAAAAAGGTAAAGAGGATGCCCCCCACGGTCGAGATGGCGTACACATTTCCGGCACTGCTGCCCGCACTGTCGGCATCTTGGGTCAGTAGGTTGATGATGATAGGGGAGGTCATCCCCATGAAAACCAATGGCGGAAACATAAAAACCATCAGCGAAATAATGGCACCGACCTGCAAACTCATTTCGATCGTTGCTCCCATGATCCATTGGCTGGTGATGGGCATCACCGCCAAAAACAGACCTGCCGTGACCAGAACCCAAAATAACAGCCGCTCATCCTTTGCGTATTTTTTTGAAAAAATACCGCCGAGAAAATAACCGGAAGTGAGGCCCAGTAAAGTCAATCCCAAAACAGCAGCCCAGATATAAAGCGAGGTACCGAAAAACGGGGCGAGCATCTTGGCGCCGACCAGTTCGCAGACCATAACGGATCCGCCTTCCAGAAAGGACAAAAAATAAAGGAATGGGCGTGGTGTCTTCATGTTTTCTTTTTATTTGGGTAAAAATAAAGAAACCCAAATGTCTAAAAAAAATAAGGGGAGGCAGTTTCTGCCTCCCCTTATTTCGCTTTGCTAATTTTTGCGCTTTTGTTTGGGTCGATTAATGGTGAGCAATCGGATCTGGATTGCCATCAGGATCACCACTGACATTTCCATCGCTGGTGATGCCACCAATCAAAAGGATTCCACAAACGTGAGGGGTCGCCATCGATGTGCCACTGATGGTGTTGTAACCTCCATCTTTCCAGCAAGACTGAACACTAACGCCAGGAGCGCAATAATCCACAGGCGGGTTACCGTAGTTGGAAAAACTCGCCCAGTTATCGCTTGAGTTCATGGCCGAAACAGTATAAATGTTGTTGCCATTGGCACGGGCTGGGGAATGGTTGTTGGCATTGTCCGATTCATTGCCAGCAGCCAAAGCAAATTTGCAGGCACTAGAGGCTGCGATCACTGCATTGTCAAGGGAAGCAGAAACACCGCCACCCAAGCTCATATTGGCTGCATCGCCTGGATCCGCATTGGCACCAACATAGTTGACGCCTGCAATAACACCAGAGGTCGAGCCGCTTCCTCTCCTGTCAAGTACCCTTACCGCTACTACTGTCGCTCCAGCAGCCACACCAACAACGCCTATTGAATTGTCGATAGCCGCAACCGTACCAGCGACATGCGACCCGTGTCCGTTTTGGTCGTCGGGCGTAGAGTTACCACCCAAGAAGGTAGCAGAACGGGCAACATCCACATTCAGATCAGGGTGATCCAAATCGATACCCGTGTCAATGATCCATGCAGTGCCGGCGTTCGTCCCGTTCATTGCACCGCCTACTCTTGTGACGCCCCAAGGCGTGGTCTGGCCACCGCCGCCACCGCCGCCGCCACCTGGAGGGCCGCCCATATTTACAGAAACAGTTTGATCTTGTTCGATATAAGCCACCTGATTATCGCGGC
Organism: Saprospiraceae bacterium; assembly: GCA_041392505.1. Classification (GTDB taxonomy): domain Bacteria; phylum Bacteroidota; class Bacteroidia; order Chitinophagales; family Saprospiraceae; genus UBA6168. Next base: position 127,377 of record JAWKLX010000014.1, read on the forward strand.
GCAGTTCTTCTATTTCTTGCTCAGTTGCATTTTTCATGGCAAAACCTTTAATAGTACTGCCATAGACGTGCATGATTTTTTCTGCACTAATATGATTCCTTTGCAACGTAGCCTTTGTCTCTTCTTGCATAATGCTTTGGCGTTCAGCATAAGAATTAGCGTCCATGCTGCGGCCAGTGGTTAATGCATCGTCTTTGTAAACAACAATGTATTGGCCGGGAATGACTTGGCTGGAAAAAGTAATGAGATCCGAAACTTCCCCAGTTGTCTGGTCAACCAAGGCTTGCTGGTCAACTGCGGTAGTCACATCATTTGCAAGCTCATTGTCCTTTAAGCAGCCAACAAAAGCGGCAGCCACTAATAAGGCGACCAGGGCCAATTTTAAGTTAGTTTTTTTCATTGTAATTCAGTTTTAATTTAGAAAATATAATAGTGCAAAATTTAGCCGAAGATGCATTTGGTAAGTTTTGGATTTCAGAAACAAAACAGCGCTTCTATTTCACATTCAAGCTGCTCATGCTCAGATGCGTAGATTGTTTTTAATTTTTAAAATTGCTGTTTACCTAAAAATTACTGTTAAAATTAGCGGGGTCCGGAAGTCAGGGGTGGTAGGGTTTTAATGTTTTCTTCCCCAATGTCATTTTAGATTTAGCGTTTGCCGCTGGGCAAATGTATGGCAACTGACATATTTATCCAAAATAAATTTGTGAGATTTTAAAAATAAGGAAATGTGGTTTGTATGGTAGGGATATCTAATATGGAAAGTTTTAACTCAAAAACGTCCAATAAATCCTCACTGAAGCTGAGCAGAATGATGCAAAATGTATAGTGAATATTTTGGCCAGCGTACAACGCCGCACCAAACAAATGACCTTTTAAAAAGGTGTACCCTCTAAATTTTTAAGTAAAAACAGCTTTGTTGGGCAGTACCAATACCACGAAACAATTAGGCAGTTGACCTTTGAAGAATAAAGAAAAACCACTACAATTCCACGATCGTCACCCCATCCCCTCCTTCTTGCTGTGCAGGATGGTACATGCGTTTGACCTCATGGTATTCCCTCAGTTTTTCCCGCACGATGTTGCGGAGGGCTCCAGTGCCTTTGCCATGAACGATCCGCAGATTATTGGCACTGGAAAGGAGTGCCCGGTCGAGGAAATCTTGTACGATGGAGAGGGCATCGGTCATGGTCATGCCGCGGATGTCCAATTTGGAATCGAAGTTGGCGCCATTGCTCACCGTATCCATTTTGACGCCTGCCAATTTATTCACGTCGAGCTGTTCGTTGGCATGGACGAGGTCGCGCAGTTTGACGGTCATGCGGATTTGCCCCATTTCAACGATGGCTTTTTTCTTATCCAAACTGATGACGGTGCCAACGGCAGAGCCTGCCCTCATTTTCACAGGATCGCCTTCTTTGATCGGCCCTTTGTTTTCGGCAGCACCCTGTTCGTGGGGTGAAAGTGGCATGCTATGGAGGGTGTCGTTCAGGTTGGTAACGGAGGTTTCCAGTTCTTTGCGCTCCTCTTTTAGCACAATCGCCAATTCTTTGGCCTTTTCGAGGTTTTGGTTTTCCCTGATTTCCCTGATCAAACGTTGCAGTTCTTTGTTGTCACGGGCGGTGCCCTGAAGGGCCGTTTGTTTGAGTTCGAGTTTTTGCTTTTTGCGACGGTATTCCAGGTCGTTTTTCAGTTCGTCATAAATCTTGATCAGGCGTTTGAGTTGTTTTTCCTTTTCGGCAACGGAGGCCAGTTTTTCCTCCACATCCAATTTTTCCCGCTGCAGGTCGATGAGGAGTTCATCAACTGCGATTTCCCCCTTCCCCGTCCGTTTGCGGGCATAATTGATTATTTTTTGAGGCAGGCCACTGTTCTGGGCAATCTCAAAAGCGTAAGAACTACCGGGGCGGCCCACCTTAAATAAATAGGTTGGCGTGAGGTGTTCTTTGTCGAACAGCATCGAGCCGTTCACGATGCCCTTATTTTTGAAGGCAAACATTTTGAGGTTGGAATAGTGGGTCGTAATGACCCCATAGACCCCGCGCTCATTGAGTTCTTTTAAAATCGCTTCCGCAATGGCGCCCCCCATTTTGGGATCGGTGCCAGAGCCAAATTCATCAATGAGGATCAACGAATTTTTGTCCGCATGCTGAAGGAAGGTGCGCATGTTGACCAACCGGGAAGAGTAAGTTGACAAGTCATCTTCCAGCGATTGTTGGTCGCCGATGTCGGCGAATATTTTATCAAAAACGCCCATTTCCGAAATCTCATCCATCGGCACCAACATCCCTGCCTGTAACATGAGTTGCAGCAACCCGACCGATTTCATCAAAATGGATTTGCCCCCAGCGTTGGGACCACTGAGCACAACAATCTTATTTGGCCCATGCAGCGTCAGATCAAACGGGACAACCTCTTTCCCTTCTTTTTTATTTTTCAAAAACAGCAACGGGTGGCGCCCCATCTGGATGCCAAGATGTGGGATGCCTTTGGTTTGGCTACCTTCTTCCTCCCCTCCGATTTTTTTGATGCGGGGGATGTACGCCCTCATTTGCGAAGCGAGCCGGGCCTTGGCATATACGACATCAAAACGGACGAGCAATTGCAGGTAATTGTCAACATCCTCCACGTAAGGTCGGAAAATAGCGCTCAATTCCTTGAGGATGCGATAAATTTCCCGACGTTCTTCTTGTTGTAAATCAAAGATGTCGTTGTTGATGGAGATGACTGCTTCCGGCTCGATAAAAGCCGTTCGGCCTGTAGCCGATTCGTCGTGGATGATCCCCCTGATTTTGCGTTTGTGCTCGGAAGGGGCGCTGAAAACCCGGCGGCCGTTCCGGATCGATTCCACGTTATCAGTGAGCCAGCCTTTATCGCGGTACTCTTGGATGAGAATGCGGAAAACCTTGTCCATGTCCCGTTGGCGGCTGGTGATCTGGCTGCGGATTTTGGAAAGAGCGGGAGAGGCGTTTGGCTTGATGTTGCCGTCATCATCGAAAACCCGTTGGATGGCCTTGGCCAATTCTACATCATAATCGAAGGGGCGGATAATATCGAACAGGTGCGGGTAAATCTGTTTTCTTTCTTTGTCAAAAAAACGGAAAATGTCGCCAGTGATGAGCAAAACATTGAGGATGCGCCGCCATGCCTCTTCGGGCAGCACGTAATCTTCGATGTGGAGGTATTTCAGGTCGGCGGCGAGGTCCTCGTAGGTGGAAAGTGGAAAGTGGTCGTTCTGCTCAACAGTAATTTTATATTCCCACGTCTCGTTGAGGCAACGTTCAATGGCTGCCACTTCCGTCATCATCGGGAGTTTTTTGATTTCCCGCTTACCGAGTTCACCGTAACACTCCTTTTCCAGCAGCGCTAGTATTTTATCGAATTCGAGTTTTTCGTAAAGATCTTTAGGTTCGAGTTGCATATTGCAGTATTTCATTGCGGGCCGCAGGTTTGTCAAATTTTGAAAATTTGACAAACCTCTTTCATTCGGTTGCAAAAGTACAGGAGTGAGAACAAATTGCCGTGGAGTGAGTTCCCTTAGGGTTGGTTTTTCCCAGCCCGTTCCATATTTTTGTTACAAATAAATAGTCATGAGTGCATTAGAAATAAAAAATGACCTGCTTCGCTTATTAGTGGAGACTGATGATTCTACCCTATTAGAAAAGGTGAGAAATTATTTCAAAATATTAAAAAAAGAACCTTTATCTAAAGAAGCTTTGGAAGTACAGGAATTGGCAATGGCTGAAATCGGGATAGAACAAATCAAGAGCAGCCAAGTGATGAGCCATGAGGAAGCGAGGAAAAAAATCGAAGCACGCTTGCGAAAACCAAAAAAATGAACCAGATAGTATGGTCTGATTTGGCGTACCTCACTTATACCGACATTTCAGAATACCTAATCAAGCAGTATTCACTTGATGCTGCAATCCGTTTTGATGAAGAAGTTGAAAGCCTTTTAGATAAACTCCGTTCTTTTGATAGGTTTTGCCCATCTTACGAAAAGAGACCTGTCCTAAGAAAATGTGTTATTAACCGCTATTCATCTCTCCTGTACCGTGTAGATGGTAATAAAATCCAATTAGCTTCCTTTTTTGATAATAGAGGGCTTCACGCTTTTTAAAAAATGTGACGAACAACAATTTCCCCACTCTTAACATTAAATAAATAAGTAATCCACTGCTCAACAACTTTTTTCAGCAAACTACATTATTTTGTGCTAAATTTGCGTTTCAGTTGTTGATCATTGGTTTACAGTAAGTTATGATGGCAAAATAGATGGATTGATGGTTAGATAGTTGGATGGGTTTCAAAAAACCATCCGGCCATCTATCCATCCGACCATCTAAAACCATAGTCAACAAACATGAATTTATCAATCCGTATCTTCTCGTTATTCTTTTTCCTTTTTACTGCTTTTGTTGGAAATGCTCAGGACGTGCCCGATTTCACCGTGCAGATCGGCAGTTTTGTCAACCCTAAACCAGTCGATTTTGAGCAATTGTCAAACTTAGGATTTGTCTATTCCATCCAACGGGCAGATAGCCATACCGATGTTTACCTCGGCGGGTTCACCTCAGACGAAGCGGCGAACAAAGTGGTCGCCAAACTGAAAACCCAAGGCTACACCAATGCATTTGTTTCCCAACTCAACACTGATGCCGGCACCAGCGAAACAGTTATCCAACTCGACACCAAAACTTCGGGCGATAAAATTGATTGGGAAAAATACCTGAAAGCCGGAAAAGTCTATGTACTGCTCAATGGCAAGGAGATCAAAATCTTGTCCGGTGGCTATGCCAGTATCGAAGCCGCCAAAGCTCAATTGGCCAATATCAAAGCATTGGGTTTCCAAGATGCTTTCGTAAAAAACGCCAACAATGCCTTGTTGCACGAGGTCGGTGAATTTGAAGCTGGAGGCATTGCCAAAAAGCCGCTGATACCGTTAGATTTTACCGAGAAAGAAGTTGTACTGGCGAATGAAAATGCCAAAAAAGAGGACGCCGTAACCACTTATGAAGAGGTTTCCATCATCGTTCCCAAAACAACAGAACCCAAAAAGGAGGTAGAGGAAAAACCCGTATTGACTGCCAAAGGAGCTACAACGGCCACCCCGACAAAAGCGGTCAATAAAGAGCCAGCTTTCGACTTCCGGGCCAAAATGCCCGACATCCGGGCTAAAGTGAAACGCACCTCCGCCCTGGAATTGCAGAAAGTCTTAAAAGAGGAAGGCACCTACAAAAGCTCCTTGGATGGGTATTATGGCAAGGGCACCCGGGAAGGGTATGAACTCGCCCTCCGCACCAACCGCCAATTGCAGAAATACAGCATTTTGGCAAAATACATGGATATCCCTGCTGCCGAAAAACCAAGCGGCACCTTGCAGAACAGTATCAACAACCTTTGGCAAGACCCGACAACTGCATTGGCCGAATTGGAAAAATCGAAAGCACCGATAGCTAAAGCCTACCGTGCTTATTTTCTGTTTGCCACAGAAGGCCATAGTTTCGAAGTGAACACGTTGATGAATGAGGCCATCAAAGAAGCTGGCTCGAAAGACACACGGGCGACCTTGCCGATCTTCGACCCCTATGCCACATACGACTATCAAGACATTAACCAGCTATTGACCCACATCCGTTTCATCCATGAGACGACGAGAGAGGACGTGAATGTTCCTTGTTGGATGTTCCGTCGTCACCCTGGCACGGCGCTCAAGGCTTTTGGGGAAATTAGCGGCATCAAATCAAGCCTGAGCATGCAAACTTGCGGTGGCTTTTGGGAATGGCAGGAAGTACAACTCCTACATGCCATTGCTTCTGACCTCTGCACCAGCGGACAAACCAGCGAGGGCAAAATCGCCTCTAGCCAAACAGAACTGGCGCAGCTCTACCTTGCCCCTGAATCGATGGGCTGGAACGAACGCAAGGCTCTTATGGACTGGGACGAAAGTGTCTGGAAGGGCATCGACGGTTGGGCTACTCGTGACCCATTGTTAGCTGAAATCGGTACTGCATTAAAAATCTCCTATTTCCAGACTTATGTCCTACTCGAAGATTTTTACATGGATGAGGGTTTCGATGAAAAAGATGCCAAGGGCCTAGCATTGGCAACATTGAAAGCGTTGGTGGGGCACCATTTTGAGCGGTTTATTTGAGTTGGTTTTCCTTAAACAAAAAATGCCTTGCCGAATATTTTGGCAAGGCATTTTTTTTGAGAAAAACAATTATCAGTAAGAAATTTTGGCATGTGGCAGAAGTTCTCTTAGCATATCTGCTTGCTCTTCGGAAAGGTTAGTTTTAAATACATTCAGCCTTCTTAATTTTGGGAATTGCCCCTTTTCAATATATATTTCTTTTAAAGGGTTATTCGACAAGTCTAAAATTAATAGACTGTTGAGGTTAAACTCTTTTGAAGAAAAAGACTCTATTTGATTATTTGATAAGTTTAATATTTCCAATTTGTCAAAATTGAAAAAATTATTGGGCAGGTATTTGATTTTATTTTCTTTTAGATTTAATTCTCTCAAAGTTGCAAGATTAAGTAAAGAATCAGGCAGAAAACTTATGTCGTTTACACTCAAATCTATATTTTTTAAAATTGGCATATTCGATAGTTCAACTGGAAATTGTTCAAATCTATTCCTTGACAAATAAATGCCTTCCAAAGCCTGAAGGTTTTGCATGTTATTCGGAAGGTTTGAAATTTTATTTGAACTTAATTTTAAAGATGTAATATTTGAAAGATTTATGATACTGGCGGGTAAATTTATTATGTTGTTCCTTTCTAATTCAAGCGTCCATAACTTATTAAGCCTCCCTATTTCGTCTGGCAATTTTTCTAATTTATTAAAATTAAGATAAAGCCAACCTAAATTAGACAGGTCGGATATCGCCTTAGGCAATTCCTTCAGTTGATTATTGGTGAGCGATAGCGAGGTCAGCCCTTTTAAACTAGTTATACAATTTGGGATTTCGGCAATCTGGTTATTGGAAAGCTCTAGAGAAGTCAGTTTTTTTAAGTTGATTATACTATTTGGGATATTGGCAATCTGGTTTTGAGAAAGCGTTAGCGATACCAGTTCTTCTAAATTGCCAATACTAGTAGGGATTTCGGCAATCTTGTTCCCCATTAATTTAAGCCTTTTTAATGAAGTTAACTCAGTAACACCAGTTGGGAATGAATTTTCTGCAATTATAACTAATGAAAGTTCTTCTAAGTTAGGCAAACTTTTCATGCTTAAATTTAAATTCGACAATGGAGACGCTCTAATGTATAATTTTTTTAATTGGGTTAGGCTGTCAAAAATACTGTCAGGCAGTCGAGTAATTTTAGTTCTATCTAATTTCAACTCTTTTAAATTTTTCAAACAACGAATTGATTCAGACAAGGAACTATTCGGATATTGATTAATTTCCAAAATTTCCAAATTGGATAAATAACAAATGCTATCAAATTTTATGTCAAAATTTATTAAATCTGTATCGTTTATGCTAAACCCAATTCCCATTCTTTTTATCCCCGGTTTATTTTTAATTGCTTCTCTTTGGTATTTAAAAAAAGAATTAGTCACTCTACCTTCCGGTGGGGCTTCAAAACTTATTGTCTCTTGAGCATGAAAAACGAAAGCACATAAAATAAATAAAATAGTAGAGGTTAATTTCATATTTTCGAGATTGATTTATAAAACTTAATATTAAATAATATTTCTTATTCAATGTCTCTACTTAATCTCTCAAGTGCATAAATTACATTTAATAAAAATACAAGACAATAAAAAAAATAAAACTGCTTGAATAAATATCCTCAAGCAGTTTTATTTTTTTTATTTAAACATTTTTTACTCCTTCCAAAATTTCAGCAACAAAGTCTCCCCGGCTAATGCCAACAACGCCAACACCAAGCACCACCGCCACAGCACCACACCCCGGCTGCGGTCGCTCACCACTTCCTCAAAATCAGCCTTGGCCTGATCGGTGATCACACTCATATTGGCAGGTACTATTTCTAACAACTGGCTGGAAGGGATATACGCTAAGTTGGACTCCCGACGGTCATAATTAAAAGCATATTTCGCAAGGATGGAATCGGGCGTGAGGAAAAGGTCGTAGTAGCCGGCTGTGGGCACCTGATTTTGCACACCGAGGTAGACTTTGGAGGTGACTATTCTTTGTTGGGGGATAAACTCCTCCGCATCCCCTTTCAATTTGTAAACACTCTCGCCACCACGTACCACATTGTCCGCCTCAATGGTTTCGTCCCGTCCGATAGTGTAGGCAATAGGTCGCTGACGGGCACTGGAAATGGCCATTTTATAAAGCATGGGTATGAAGATTTCTCCATTCTTGGTGAGGTCGCTATAATCTTCATTTATCGGGGCCGCACATAAATAAAGCGCTCCTTGCCCAGCTTTGTATTTTGCCAAAAAGGTATTTCCATCGCGGTAGGTGAGCAAGCGTTCCTCGCCACGGCTGGCAAAAGTGCTGATGCGGTAATTGCCTTTCGTGACTGGCAGACGAAGGTTAGCACTGCGGTTTTCATATACATCTTTGAAAATGAATTCTTCGGTATTGATGTCGCCCACTGTCCGTTCCTGCTGCTCAAAATTTTGCAACTCATTGGCGGGAACACTCTGCAAAAAAGTTTTATAAGCATCAACGTTGGCATTCACGCCGGGGAACACGAGCAGGTTGCCGCCATTTTCCACGTACTGCTTCATTTCAAAGGCTAGGCCGGACGAAATGTTTATCAGGCCATTGGAAATGATCAATTGATAGGTCGAGAATTTGGAGTAATCCAAATTGCGGCTCAATTGGTTGGTTACTTTAAAATATTCAATCCCTTTAAAAGCAGCATCCAGCCGAGGATCCGACGCCTGTTCGTTGATGACTAGCACGTTGATGACTTCCTTGACATTGTAGGTAAAATAATAATGATCGTCAAATTGCACCGGGTAATCCGTTATGGCCAATTCTGCCTCTGACCATCCAGTATTCCGGATGCTGATATTGACCGTATCAATGACCGAAGACAGGGCCGGGATGGACAGCTCCCCAACTGGTTTCACTTCGCCGTCGTATTTAACCGACAAGCGAACGTTATCGGCGGTTTCGCCGCTCCAGTTTTTCACCTTGACGATCAGGGCGTTGGGCTGGTTGAGCATCTGCACGGGAGCATCGAACCAAGCGCTATCAATACTGACATTATTTTCTTGTACGGCCTGCAGCGGCACCAAATTGACCTGCATGACGGTGTCCTTGAAATTTTGCAGGTCAGTGATATTTTTCTGAAAATCCGAAATGACGTATGCGATCTTGTTTTCTGCTTGCCCGCTACTGACGGCCTGTTGCTGCCGGGCCAATATTTGCGAAAGCGAACGGACAGCTGGTGAGGTCTCTATTTCTTCCACCAACCCAATGGCTTCTTCCTTGTCCACCAAGCGCTGGTGGCGGCCTTCAAAATCATTGGTCAGGATCTGAAACCGGTCTTCCACTGCATAGGCATTGATGATCTCTTTCGCCCGTTGCTTGGCCTTTTCTACCAGCTTAGCCTCCTCGCTCAAAGCGTCCATACTGAAAGAGTTGTCGACAAAAATGCTCACGGCGTTAATCCCCGTTTTGACGACGACATCCTGTGGGATAAACGGCTGGGCAAACGCAAAGACCAGAAAAGCAGTGGCCAAACAGCGCATAAGCAACACCAGCAAATTGCGGAGTTTTTGCCGGGCGCTCGTTTCCTCTTTTACCTCCTTCAAAAACCGGACATTGGTAAAATATACTTTCTTGAACCTCCGAAAATAAAACAAGTGGATAATGATCGGGATGGCCAGCGCAGCCAGGGCAAATAAAAACGTCGGATATATGAATTGCATGTTAGGTGATTGGGTGGCTCGATGGTTGGATGATTAGATGGTTGGATAGCTAAACCATCCTGCCACCCAGCCATCCAGCTATCCAACCATGAAACAACAAAGGTAAACGGGGCATATCATTTACGCTTGAAATGCAGATTTGTTTTACGGAAAAAGATTCCATACCTTGGAATCGTTTTTTTCCTTCACCAAATACTGCCCAACTATGAAATTATCTACTTGCCTCTACTTGATCCTCATCACTCCTTTTTTACTAACAAGTTGCGCTTCGGCGAAAAAACTCAAACAGGCGGAGGTCAACAAAGAAACCATCCGCAAGTGGTATGAAGAAGGCTGGAACCACAACCGCAACATGGAACTGATAGAAACGGTGTTCCATCCCGACTGGACGGACGGCAACCCCCTCCGGGCCGGGCAGACCATTGGCCACGAAGGAATGCGGGAATTGGTGGAGTTCTACAAAAAAGCGTTCCCAGATGCACAATTTACCATCACCCATGTCTTTGCTGACGATACCCACGCAGCTATTCGCTATGAGGTGGTAGCCACCCACTATGGCGACGCTTTTGGCATTCCTGCTACGGGGAAAAAGTTCACCTCGACGGGATTGGTGCTGTATGAAATGAGGGATGGAAAAATATACCGAAGTTGGCAAGAGCTGGATTTGATGGGGATCATCAACCAGTTGAAAGAATAAGGCACTACGAACCATTCGATGGCTATGGGTTGGCTCATTCACAACCGAACCCGTAGCCATCAATAAACTTGCTTCCCTCTATTTACAAACCTCCTCAATGGGCTTCGCCTACTCTGTTTTCAACATATTTGAAAAATATCCAACCTTTGGCTGGCTACTTTCGTAAAAGTCATTAGATTTGGAGTTATATTTGAAAACTCTATTTCAACAAAAGCAGATAATCCGCCCATTTAGTCTGCTCCGTTTTCAAATACCAAATCATAACTGTAACATCCCTCCAACCGCTTTAGCCCATACTTTGAAAAAGAGTATACTCTGATCTATTTGAAAAAATACAACAACGCAACTCGTTTGCCCGAAAGGGCATTGGGTTTTCTGTGTTTTATAAAAATTTATAGCTAATTTGCTCGACTTGATTGTGTGCATTTCCTGAAGCATTTTAGGATATGTAGCCTGCTGTCAAGATTATTAATCAAACCCATTTCTAATGCGCCAAATCTCAACCCTTATTCTTTTATTTTTCATGGCCGCCCTGCCACTCACCCTACAAGCCACCCATATCGTTGGGGGTGAGATGACCTACAAATGCCTCGGCAACGATCAGTATGAAATCAAATTGTCAATTTTCAGGGATTGCTACAACGGTATCCCCGGTTTTGACAACCCAGCCGCCATCGGTGTATTCGATAATTTAACCAATCAAGAATTATCAAACCTAAATGTGTTGGTTGCTTTGGATCCTATGTTAAATGACACGCTCGATCCAACGCTGGATAATGACTGCTTAGCTGTACCACCAAACGTTTGTGTGAATACAACTACTTACACGTTCATTATGACCTTGCCATTTAGGCCGAACGGATACCATCTTTCTTACCAACGGTGCTGCCGTAATAACACCATCGTAAACCTTATTGCACCGGAAGATGTTGGGGCCACTTATGATGTTGTCATAACTCCACAAGCTATGCTTGAGTGCAATAGCAGTCCGGTGTTTAATGAATGGCCTCCGTTGTATTTATGCGCCAATGTACCTTTCAACATAGACCAATCAGCTACGGACATTGATGGTGACTCATTGGTTTATAAATTATGTGACCCATTGAATGGTGCATCAATGTCTGCCCCAATGCCGCAGCCACCTTTTCTTAATCCACCTCCTTATGATATTGTACCTTGGTTGCCTCCTTATGATGCGAATAGCATGATCAACCTCCCCCCCAACCCGCCGATGGTTATTGATCCTGTGACGGGCATGCTAACGGGCACACCTACCTTGCTCGGTCAGTTTGTTATTGGTATTTGTGTAGAAGAATATCGCAATGGCCAGCTCATTGGCATAAGTCGGCGCGATTACCAAGTAAACATTGGTGACTGCCAGGCAGTCGTAGCTGCTTTCGCCAATGCGGATGGCCAGGTTACCTGTGGTTCAAAAACAGTCACGTTTGAAAACAACAGCATCAACGCCACGGAATACCTCTGGCTTTTCAATGACCCCAACAACCCAGGGGCTTCATCAACGGAAGAAAACCCCGTTTATACGTTTAATCAATTTGGAGAATACGAAGTCGAACTCATTGCCAATCCCGGAGCAATTTGCGCAGATACCACGAGTGTGCTGATAAGTGTCCAGCCTAATTCGCTCACGGCCGATTTTGACGTACAAGTGATCGAGTGTTTGGAAAATGTAATCCTGCAAGTTACCGATCTTTCAGTCGATACATTTTCTGTCCCAGTCGCTTGGGAATGGGTGTTGAACATCGGAGGCAATATGTTTACTTCCAACGAGCAAAACCCATCCTTTGAAGTAACTCCTCCGGGCGGCGCCATCCTCTCCTTGACGGTAACCAATGCAGTCGGATGCGTAGAAACGTTTGAAGATATTTTCCCATTAAAACCACCTTTGCTCAATCTCGATCTCGGACCAGACATTACCAGTTGTGAAATCAACCAAGAAGTATTGGATGCAGGGGAAGGATTCAGTAACTACCTATGGAGTGACAACAGTACCGGACAAATGCTGACCGTCAATGCCCCAGGCACCTATTCTGTAACGGTTACCGATGTTTGTGGAGACACAAAAACGGATATGATATCAGTGGCACTCGATGCTGTGGTAGTTGATGCTGGCGACGATATCCATGTTTGTTTTCCCGGTCAGACAGTGACCCTCAATGGTTCGATCACCGGGGATTTCATCAATTTTCAGTGGGAACCTGCTGCTGGTTTGTCTGACCCCAACTCCCTGACCCCGGATGTATTCGTTGCTGCTACTACCACTTTCACTTTATCAGCAGTCAGTAATGCGACCACGAATATTCTCGTCAACGGCGATTTCGAGGCAGGCAGTACTGGCTTTACCAGCGATTATATCCCGGGCACCGGTGGCCCTTTTGGACTATTGTCAAATGAAGGGGAATATGCGGTGTCCCAAAATTCAAATCTGACCCACACCAACTTTGCCGACTGTACCGACCATACCTCTGGGGCTGGCAATATGATGGTGGTGAATGGAGCTCCGACACCCAACGAAAATATCTGGTGTCAAACCGTAGCGGTCACCCCAGGTACCGACTACCAATTTAGCGCATGGATGACTTCCGTCGTATCAGCCAGCCCGGCAGTGCTGCAGTTTTCGATCAATGGTGACCTGCTTGGCAACCCTTTCAACCTAACCAGTGCAACTTGCCTTTGGGAAAATTTCTTTGAAAACTGGAACTCTAACGTAGCTACCTCTGCCGAGATATGCATCGTCAATCAAAACACCGCTATATCTGGAAATGACTTTGCCATTGATGATATTTTCTTCGGCCCAGTGTGCATTGGGTCGGATGAGGTGACTGTTTTTGTTGACCCATTGCAAGAAACATTTGATACGATTTCCATTTGTGCGGGCGATTCAGTTGTCATTTTTGGCAATACCGTCAGCCAGGCCGGGGATTATGCTGAAACCTTCACTTCCAGTTCAGGATGCGATTCTACCCATACCGTTACGGTAAACGTTCTGGAAGTCAGCGAAACCTCCGAAACCATTGGTATTTGTAATGGAGAAACAGCCGATGTTTTTGGCAACCCCGTTGACTCGGCTGGTGTTTTTTCGGAAACATTTACAGCTCAAAACGGCTGTGATTCAGTCCATACGATTACCGTGGTTGTTTTCCCAACCTACCATTTTATTCAAGATGCTCAGATTTGTGATGGCGATACGGTTTTCGTTTTTGGAAATCCCGTAACGACCACCAGCGAATATTCAGATACCTTACAAACCATCAATGGTTGTGATTCCATCCAAACGATCAATGTGGCCGTTTTACCAAATGCTTTCACGAATGAAAGCAGGGAAATTTGTTTTGGGGAAACAACCGATATATTCGGGATGCAGATCGGGATCGCTGGCACCTATGATCAGACTTTCACTGCTGTCAATGGTTGCGATTCTACCCATAGCATCTTTTTGGAAGTTTATGCTGAAATAACCGTTACGACTTCAACAACGGATGCAACTTGTTTTGGCGTAGCCGATGGAACTGCCACCGCCATCGCCTCTGGTGGTAATGGCTTCTTCTCCTATGCATGGAGCAATGGTGACCAGGTCGAGGAGGCCGTTGGCCTTCCCGCTGGAGACCACACTGTAACCGTAACCGACATAACCGGCTGTTCGGTCGTTGCTACTGTAACCATTGGCCAACCGACAGCAATTGCGGTCGTTGGCACGGGCGTCAATATCAGCTGTACCGAGCTTGGCAGTGTGAGCGCTTCGGCTTCCGGTGGAGCGGGTGATTTCACCTACGAATGGAATACTGGCGACACGACTGCTAATGTTAACAGTCTTTTAGCTGGTGTATATACCGTTACCGTAACGGATGGAAACGGCTGTACGGGCACTGTCTCCATAACCTTAACCGGCGCACTTGCTCCAACCATCCAAGCGGTCGTTGACCAGCAATTGACCGTCGCAGAACCCAACAGCGGGGAAATATCTGTCGCTATCAACGGAGGCACTATGCCTTATGACATTGCCTGGAGCAATGGCGGTACTACCGATTCTCTTTTCAATCTTTCCTCCGGCCAATACATCGTTACTGTGACCGATGCTCAAGGCTGTGAAGTAATGGATACGGTCTATCTTTATGTACCTGCTTGTACCGGTGGAAAAATCTGGAACGATCGCAACCAAAATGGCTGCCAAAACGGTGGCGAATTCGGGATCGAAGGTGTAGAAATGAGCCTGCTTGGTACTGATATTTGGGGCAACTCAATTATTGCCACGACAACTTCTGCCATCAACGGCGAATACATTTTTGAGCCACTACCTCCGGGTGAGTACGTGATCTTTATGGAAATACCAGCTGGTTACAACCTGTCTCCAGCAGATGCCTGTTCCGATAACTTTGTCGACAGTGATTTCGACGTGAACGGTGTGGCTACGGAGTTGGTCACTTTGGTAGAGGGCCATTGTTGCCTCATTATTGACGGCGGTCTATACGACGAATGTGGAAACGTGTACGATCCCGGCACCATTTGTTGTGACCAAACGCTTTGTGGACCTGGTAACTTGGCGGCACCGATCACATCCGGCAGCCCAGCTGCGGGTGCCAATCAAGTAGAGTATCAATGGGTATATTCTGAAGTCAGTGGTTCCAACCCTGGTTGGGGTGCTTGGAGCGTTGTGAAAGATATTTTCGGCAACCCAATTACCACTATGACTTTGAACCCAGGGCCAGTTTATGTGACCACCTACTATGCCCGCTGCGTCCGGGCAGTTGGCTGTGCAGAGTGGCTCGTCACTGATGTGGTTACGATTACCGTCGGCAATGAAGCAGTAGCGATCATCAATGAGCCAGGCGCTATTTGCGTTGGGGATCCGGTGCAATTCACCGCTGCGCCGAATGGGACAGGGGCAAATTACCTCTGGAATTTTGGCCCAACAGCCACCCCTTCCCTGAGCAACGATCCAGCACCTGTCGTTACCTTTTCACAAAATGGCTATCCAACCGTTTATCTGACCGTGACCAACAATGGCTGTACCTCTATCGACAACCTACTGATCGCTGTTTCCAACGATCCGGTGTATTGTGGTACGGCCATCAATAATGGCGGACAAAACGGCCTCCAGTTCAGCGAACTTGAATCCGCTATCGCATTTCGTATTTACCCCAACCCTGTCCATGACAAGGTATCGGTGGAATGGGGCAAAGGGATCGATACAGATGTCCAGGTCGAAATTCTGAGTGTTGAAGGCAAACTTTTGGTTTCGCAAAAAGTAGCTGCCGATGCCCAATTTTTCACTACCGACCTGAGTGACCTCCATGCCGGCATTTATTTAATGCGCTTGCGGCATAGCGACGGTGCACAAGAGGTATTTAAATTGGTGAAGCAGTAATGAGGATTGAATGATTGAATAGAGATAAAAAGCCCCGTCAGCAGCAATGTTGGCGGGGCTTTTTATTTTAATTTAAACATCAAATAAATTCTTTTATCCGTTTTAAATGCGTGGTTATTATGAATTCAATTCCCGTCTTGGCGGAGGTAATAAAAATCCAAATAATTTATTTACACTGTTGATAATGTCCAGAAAAGTGTGTCAAGAATAAATTCCTAACTTAGAAAAAAATTGACACATGAGAAAAGGGTAAAAAAACAGTCAAGACCAAGGGTTTGACTATAAAAAATCTGAAACGGAAGCCTTGGCGGGCCTACAATCAGGCAAAGGGCTGATTGGCGAAGACGGGATTTTGCGGGAATTGATGCGCCATTTGGTACAAAGCTCTTTAGAAGGCGAACTACAGCACCATCTAAAGGAAAGCAAATCCAAAGGCGGGGCTAACCGGCGAAATGGCCATACTTCAAAATCCATCCAAACCCATGTTGGGCCGATACAGATCCACCCACCACGACCGAAGGCGACTTTGAACCCTCGCTTGTCGGCAAGTGGGACAGGAAACTGAACAGTGGGTTCGATGCCCAGATCATTGAGCTGTACAGTTTGGGCAACAGTTTGGAGGACATCCAGTTCCATTTGAAACGGATGATTACGGCCGAACTGAGCACCAGCCAATTGAGCACGATCACGGAACAGGTCAGGGGGATATAGAAAAATGGCAAAAACGCCCGTTGCAAAGTTTCTATATCCTTTTGTACCTGGATGCCATCCATTTTAAGGTCCTAGAAAACGGCAGGGTCATCACCAAGGCAATTTACACGGTTTATGGGGTGCAGGCCGATGGCCTCCGTGATGTTTTATGCCTTTATGCGGGGCAGGGTGCAGAGGGCGCAAAGGGATGGGGCGCGTATTGGAGCATATCAAAGACCGGGGTTGAAGACGTACTGTTCTTCTGTGTGGACGGGCTTGGTGGTTTTAAAGAGGCCATTTTGGAAGTCTACCCGCAATCGGTTGTCCAGCGGTGCATCGTGCATATGATCAGAAATTCTCCTCAAGTTTGTGGATGATGCGGATATCAAACCCTTGATAAAAGATCTAAAGGAAGGTCTACCAAGCTGATACAGAGCCACAGGGACTGGGGCTTTGAGCGGCTTTGGGCAGGTTTGGGACGGGAAATACCCCGAAATTGCAAAGGCATGGCGGAAAAATTGGACAGAGCTCACCGCTTTCTTTGGCTTTAATTGGGCTGTCCGCCGAATAATGTACACCACCAATGCCGTAGAGGGCATCTAATGGATGCTGGAGAAAAACAACCAAGGCCAAAGGGGGCTTTCGTTTCTGAAAACGCTTTGATGAAGTTGCTGTACCTGACCTTACAGCGAAAAGAAAAGGTCTGGAAAAGGCGTCCATGCTTACAAAGCCATTCAGAGAAACCTGGCCAGAGAGTTTGGGGACAGGTTTGAAAAGCATGTCAAAAACTAATTTTTTAATGACACACTTTTCTGGACGTTATCCACTGTTAAAATAAATTCCCATTTATGTAATCCTTTAGCAACCTGCATCCTTCTTCCATTCTCAATATTTAACAAACAAATTTCTCTTTCTTATGAAACCAACCACCTATACCTTCGACATCCCCACCCCTTGCCACGAAAAATGGATCAACATGGACCAACGCCCTAACGGCCGTTTTTGCCAAACCTGCCAAAAAACGGTCATTGATTTTTCTAATAAATCCGACCGGGAAGTGGCCGCTTATTTTCAAAAAACAAATGAGAATGTTTGTGGTAAATTCCGCCAAGACCAATTGCGACGGCCCGTGCATTTCGAGCAGGCCAAAACTTTGGGGAGAAGGTTGCGGGCATTGGGTTTGTTGGTACCTGGGCTGTTGGTAGGAGGCGCAGCCACTGGACAAAACTTGGAAAAACCCCTAACCGAACAATTGGAAATCGACCACTCTCTTTCCTTATTGGGATATGTATCACCACAGCCCATCAAGCGGGTCAAAGGCGTGGTAAAAAATGAATATGGAGATCCGTTGATTGGTGTAACAGTCATGGTAAAAAATACTGCCTTAGGGACGGTGACAGATATTAACGGTGAGTATGAAATAAATGTCCCAATACCACAAAATGGGTCAGACGCTGCACTTGAATTTTCTTATACAGGCTTTCATAGCGTTGAAGTCCACATTTCACTAAATTCAATAGAAGGAAACAATGTCGTCATGTCGGTAAACCCGGTAATGACGGAAGGCCAATGGACTGGATTATTAGGAGTAGTTGCCGTCAGGAGAGACCAAACACTTTATAATATTGTCAAAAATAAAATCCAGCATTTATCCTACACCATCCATTCCTATTTAAAAGAAAAAAGAAAAGAAAAAACAGCTAAAAAATTAATAGAAAAAAAGGAAGAAAATAATATTGAAATTCCGGAAAATAAATCCGAGCAATTAATTAAAAAAGAAAATAATTACGCCGGAAAAATATTTCCGAACCCATTTTCCCAGCAAATTAATATTGAAATTAATTGTCCTAAAAATGAGCCACTGAATATCCGTTTGCTCGATTTAAATGGCAGAATTATTTTTTCCCAAAAATATGATGCTGGAAAAGGGGGTAATACAATTTCAATTTCCCCTAATTTACAAAATATGGCCGCTGCTAATTATATGCTGGAAATAAGCGGGGCCGACGGTTTGTATTTAGCCGAAATGGTAGTTTATAGCAATGGGAATTAATTGCTTGACAAAATGAAAATGAAAAAGAGGTATTGTCCGAACTATTTTATTGACGATCAAACGTTTTGAGGCAAATGGTTTTTATTTTACTTTTCATTTTAATTTTTATTTTGCCCTCCTACTTAATTACCGTTACATCGCCCTCCCGAAAAATATCCAGCACCTTCCCGTCGCACCTAATGGCTTGGGCAGTATAAACCAAACGAACACTGCAGGATCCATTTCCTGTCCCCGGAAAGTACCGTCCCAGCAGCCCTCAATGTCGTGCGTTTCAAACATTTGATTGCCCCATCGGTCGAAGAGGAGCTGGTACTCCAGCAGTTCCGTATTGGGCGCTATGTAGCCACGAAAGCAATCATTGTTGCCATCGTTGTTGGGTGAAAAACCATTCGGCATATAAATGATGACCGAGGCAAATCGTCGGCGGATGTACCACGATGCTTTGCCCAATGGTTTCGCATTCATTTTTCACCAAAAAAGAATAAACGCCGGGCAACTTGATCTGCAGTTCAGGCGCATTTGAAACTACCGCTCCATCCTCACCGAACCACTCCCACTGGATGGGTAGCGGACTATAAACATCCGGCCGCAAGAACAAGCTGTCACCACAAGGTAAAGTCTCGTCGAAAGCGACCAAATCAATGGGCGGGAAAGCAGGCACCACCAATGTTTTTTCCTCATCGCAACCATTATCATTCAAAACAGTCAGGACGTGGTCGCCAGGGCACATTTCTGAAAATGTCGCCCTTGAAATGCACCTCCATCCAGAGCGAACATCAACGGTGGAACACCTCCCAAAATGTTCTATCACTTCGACCTTTCCGTCGGCGACATCGGCACAAGCGCTGTCCACTTTGTACCCAAATTCGGCTTGCAGTAACTGTTCCGCAATAACACTTACAACAGAGTCGCAGCCGTTGATATCGGTAAAAATAAATGATGATGTTTCGCCGGCAGCTATTTCAAAGCCTTGGTAATCAACCGTTTCACCGGGACAAAGTTGGTAGGTTAGATAAGTCGTATCCGTCAAAAGTTCCGTCACGGTAACCGTCACCAATGAATCGCAGCCAAGCGAGTTTTGCAAGGTAAAAACCTCCACATCGCCATGCTGTAAAATAGTCCCCAAATAACTGACTGTTTCTCCAGGGCACGGGTTAAATTCCTCACTGCCCGAGGAGGTCGGCAAAGTAGCCACGCTCACCACTGTGGTGTCTTTGCAACCGAACGAATTGGTTTCGGTAAAAATGGCTGTTTCGCCCGGAGCGATCTGCTGGCCCTGGTATTCAAAGAAAGCTCCCTCGCAGGCTGATTCATTGACCCATTCCACCTTATAAGGTAGGGTGTCCACGCTGACTACGATCACGCTGTCACACCCATTCGCTGCTGGATAGGAAAAGGCTTCAACGTTTCCAGCCAAAACAGGCGTGCCATCGAAGGTAACATATTCACCCTTGCAAGCACTAAAGCCGAGGCTATCAAGGCTGCTCACAAATTTTATCACATCTACAACGATGGAATCGATACAGCCCGCCGCATTGGTTTCCGTAAAAATGTAAGTCTGACCTGGAGGAATTTCCACTCCCTGAAATTCAAAAAACTCACCATCGCAAACCTCACCTACCACGTAGTCAGTAGTTTGTGGCAATGCCAAAACACTGACCGTCACCAGCGAATCGCAGCCCAGCCAATTATCAAGGGTAAATCCCTCCGTGTCACCCGGCTGCAAGTCCACACCAAGATAGCTTACCGTATCGCCAGGACAGGTTGAAAAAACCTCGCTGCCCAAGCTTGATGGTAGGCCGCTAACACTTACAATTGTTGTGTCCAAACAGCCATTAGCATTGATTTCGGTGAAAATCACTGTTTCACCGATGGGTATCTGTTGTCCTTGAAATTCATAAAAACTGCCTTCGCAAACGGCTTCTTCCAAAGGAGTGACCGTATGCGGTAAAACAGCCACTGAGACGGTAACGGTACTATCGCATCCATCCGCATTTTGCAAGGTAAAAACCTGAGAGCCGCCTGCCGGAACAGCCGTACCATTGTACATCGCCGACTCTCCTGCGCACGCCGCCAACTCCGCTTCTGAGGACAACGGAAGACAAATCTTGTATAACAGCCAGACCGTTTCTGCTTTATCGTCGCATCCAACGAGTTCTTCATTTTGCGAAGCTAAAACTGCTACCCAGCCCTGCGGCAAAGCAAGAGTGTCGAGTTGAAGCGTATAACCGTCCGCCGGGATATTTGCGAAGCTGAAAACGCCAGCGAAATTGCTCAACGCTGAGTCGAGCGCAATACCAAGGCTATCCAGTAAAAAGATGTTCACATTGCTGACGGTCGTGTCGCTTGCATCGACGATGCCATTTTCATTGACGTCAAAATACACCTCCCCAGCAATCTGCCCATACCCATTATAAAGGTCAAGCGACAGGATGCCAGATAGGCTGACGCAGCCATCCATGTCCGTCATTTCCACTGATAGTCACCACTTTGCGTAAAGCTGGGGTTTGGAGTATTGCCCACCGGTGGAGGCAAGGGGCTGACCGTCAAGGCACCATTGGTAGCTGGTCACCTCGGGGTAGTGCGGAGGTGATTTCTTTAGTGGGCAAACACCGGGTAAGACAACCGAGGGTACAATGTTTTTCCCTGGTGCATTTTGGATTTGATCTCGTTGCTACGGGGCCGTACACACCCAGCGTCATTGACCGCAACGGCATAGTAATTACCCGCACCAATGGCGCTGATACTGTTACCTGATTCGCCCGTCGCCCAAGTGTATTGACGTCCGGCTGAGGAAAGGTGACAGATAGTGTTACTGGTGTGTTTTCACAAATAATACCCGCTGGATTGCTCGCTATTTGAACAGCTGGGACAGGGGAAACCTCCACATTGATACTGGCCAAACTGGAACAGCCAGTAGTCCCATCGGTCACCGTGACGGTAAAAACATAATCGCCCCTAATCAACCCGTTATTCGTATTTTCACTAAAAGAAATTTCTGTTCCCGTACTACCATTTGGCCATTGGTAGGTATAGCCCGGCAGCCCGTTGACTTGCAGGTTCACATCGTCCCCTTCACAGGCGGTAAAGTTGGTTTGATAAACAGCCCCCACTTGTCCGTTTTCATTATAAACAACGGCCTCGACCGTAGCATTTGGTGTCCCCACCACATCAATAGCAACTGATGGGGTAGTAAAAGTGCAACCGTTCTGGTTGGTAAAAGTTGCTTTGTAAACACCTGACGCAGTGGCCGTTACAGTTGTTGAAACAGCACCGCTTGACCATAAGATGTTGGCTGGCTCATTGGCAGAAGCAGTCAAAACAACACTATCACCTGCACAGATAGGGGAAGGCTGAGAAAGGCTTATTTGACCAGAGATTGTTGGGCAGCACGCTGACCATTTCGGGCTGTGTTCAGCCGAACAACCATGCTACACGTTAAGTTTGCCGGAGAGGGTCAGCATTATAGACGCCATTGTCACTAAACTGATGAGCAACGAACGACAATCCAGA
Source organism: Saprospiraceae bacterium (assembly GCA_041392505.1). Taxonomy (GTDB): domain Bacteria; phylum Bacteroidota; class Bacteroidia; order Chitinophagales; family Saprospiraceae; genus UBA6168. Next base: position 149,581 of record JAWKLX010000014.1, read on the forward strand.
GGTATTCGCTGCCCCGCTATTAGCATCACCAAAGTCCCATGTGATGGAGGTCGCACCAGAGCTCCCCGCCGCTGCAAAGGTCATAGGCGTATTTTCGCAGCCGGTGCTGGTGGGGTAAAATCGGGAGAAGGCAGTGCATACACGTTGATGTTTTCTGAAAAACAGCTTTGCAACCGCCGTCCACCGTCACCGTGAGTACCACTGCATAGCTGTCTGGGCAGCATAGGTATGTGAGGGATTTTGCTGGTTGGAAGAATTGGCAACGCCGGAAGCGGGATCGCCAAAGTCCCAAGCCCATCCAGTTAAATTGGCGAACGGCATGAACTCCCGTCCGGTCGGTAACTGCATGGGCAGGCTTCTGGGTGGCATACCGCTGCATCAAAATTGGCAACAGCCAGAATAGTGTCTTCTTTTTGGAAAAAATAACCACATGCCTGTCCGGGTGTCGTGCTTTCCACTTGCCCCGTCACTTTGACGAGGAAAACCGGGGTTGGGTAAAAACATGGGTTGGGTTTTCCTGATTTGAAGCTTTTTATTCGCTGCGCCAGAAGCTTAGTCGTCGAAATTCCAGGATAAGGATCCGAACAAAATTCACGGAGGTGTTGACGAAATTGTGAATGGCACAGTCTGCCGTTGGGGAAATCCCGAAAGACAGTGTCCCGGCAGGAGTACAGGTACTCCCTCCACCTGGTGGTGGAGGGATTGTTCCTCCGCCCCCTACAAGTGTATCAATACAGTTGGTGTTGCTGCAAGCCCCCCATTTTCTTCACAACCGTAGTAGATAAAGCGAGCGCTGGCCGTGCAGCCATTGGGGTCAGTGGCAGTGACGACATAACTCCCCACCAACGTGGCCATGTACGAAGGCGAATTATTGAAAACATCCACCCCATTGACCAACCATTGAAAATCTAAGCCATTGGCCAAAGTCGTCGCATAAATCGGGAGCTCCCCCCCTACACAAAGCCCTGGCGTATAAGGGATGTCCAGCAAAAACTGGGGTTGCGGATATTTTTTTATTTCAAAAATACCGCTGCCTGCACAGCCTTTGTCGTCCGTTACCAGCACTTGGTAATGCCCCGTTCCAACAGTCGGGTTGGGGTCGGTGGAGACAGTACTCCCAGTTGCATTTTTCCATTGGTAAGAAGCAAAACTTTCGTTGTGGCCATATAAGACTGTCATTATCAGGCAAACGGCTGCGCCGTCCACATGAGGGGTTGGTTTTGGTAAAATATTGATGAGCAAACTATCGGGCGGGCCGCAAGCGATTAATTTAAGTTTGGCTGTTCCATGGGCATGCCATTGCACCGAAACGTTGGGGCCTTCGCCCGCTACTGATCGTTCCGGCATCTGCTGGTGTTACCGACCATTCGTAACTGCTGGAAAGGTCGTTGGCGGAATAAATCTTGCTGTTTCACGCAAGCTCTCTATTGGGCCATCAATGTTCATCGACACCGATGGTTATGCGCTGGTCGGGTCGGAGGTACAAAGCAGCCCATTGGTACTGTGCTCCGGGTGACGGTCAGGGAGCGGGGGATAGCATTGCCCCAAGTCACATTGGATAGGATTTCCTGTCAACGGATAACTATTATCGCCTTCATGTACTGTCCACTCAATACCCGTTTGGCCGAGGCGCTACCGGCCGTGTAGGTGTAGCTGTTGTTGGGGCAGATCAACTTGTCGCCAGCGATGCCTCCCACCGTAGGCGGTATTCCAAAAATGCGGATGGGTATTTCATAAAAATCATTGCAGTAATCGGCGACGATTTTTGGCGTAGCCTGAACGATATAATTGCCAGCGGGAAAATCGAGCGGGATGTTGATGGTTGCAACAGAATTTTTTGACCAGACGCTGTTGCGGTCCTCGTCGAGCAATTTCCAATTGCACAAAACAGCGGATTGGTTGATCCCATTTTTCGAGAAAAATTGCCCATTGTCAAATTGGCAAAACTGAATATCACCTCCGGCATAAAAATCGGGCTTGATGTTGACCAACAATGTATCCCGCCCTTCGCAGCCGAGGAAGCAGTTTTCAAAAAAAACGGACACGTATTGTGGGTTGGGCAAGCCAGCTTTCCAAGTGACGGTGATGCGATTGGTGCCCTGTCCATCTTCCAGTGTGCCAGCTTGGCTCACTTTCCAGATAATATTCGCCCCAACAAAATCGGGGATGGAGTACTCGGCGACCGTCCCATCGCAGACCTTTTCTGGCCCAACGATTTGGGCATTTTCGCTCATGATGGCAATGGGCATCACGTTGGGTGAATTGCAGGCTGTTAAATTGCCGCAGCCATCCGTTTGCAGGGAAACAAAGCCTTCCGGGCCGATCAGCCATTCTACCGTAATCGAAGTGTCATCCAGCCCGCCACCGCCGATGATCTGGCCGTTGCCGCTTATTCCCCATAAATAACTACTGCACTGAACGTCGGTAGAATACGTAACCGTTTCACCTTCGCACACACTGCCCAAACAGTCAATCATCGGTATATCTGCAGGTTGTACGATGATAGTGAAAGAGGAAGTATCCGCACAGAAACAATCGTTGCGGGCAATGAGCGACGCGGTGAACGTGCCGGGTAACAGATAGGTATGACTCGGCGCTTCTTCCGTAGAATTTTTGCCATCGCCAAATAGCCAGACATAATTTGTAGCGTCGGTACTGCTGTTTTCAAAAAAGACCGTTTGACCTTGACAAATTTCAATGGCTCCAGTAGGGACAGGTTCGGGTGTGGTTGAAAAATCAGCTTTTGGGTTTTGGAGGATTTGGACACATTGGGTGGCGGGGGTATAGCAGGTTGGCGGAGGTAGACAGGAGAGGTCAATTGTTTCTACAACTGAACAACCTCCTGAATTAGTCAAAGTAACAGTATACACTTCAGCGCATGCATTCAGAATTCCAGAAGAAGTTGATCCATCGCTCCATAGATAGTCTACAAAAGGCGTGCTGGAGAATGTTTTCCATAATATCCATCCATCACAATATTCGCACTCTGTTGGCTCATTATTAATATCTAAATAAGGATAAATAAAACAGATTGAATTAAAATCTTCAACTATCTCAAAACTGCAAGTTTGGGTAGCCCCGTTGGCATTTGTAACGGTGACGTAGTAAGTACCCAAATCTAACAAATCGAAATCCATCCTATTATTAAACGGGACATTCGGGGCATAAGAAGTATCCATTATAAAACCATTAGGACCTTCTATATGAATGGCGTATCCAATTCCAAAAAGTTGTATAAAACCTGAATAAACGGGAGGAATATAATCAGACTGGCCACAGAAAAGAAGGAAATCAGGTTCGGAGTTACCTCCTACAACTGCAATCACTTCCCCATCTCCCGGATCGCCCCAATTCACAGTTATGCTATGGCCATTTTCTTCAAAGCTTTCAGCCCCGGTCACTTCCCAAATCACATTTTCGGTTAGGGGCAAATTTTCAACTTCATAAACCACTGTGGAATTAGCACATACTTTTTGGCAATCATCAACGCTTTCTGGCGGGCAGACCAAAGGCGAGGAGGTGGTGATGATGGGATTGATAGTCATTGATTCGCCACACGCAAAGTTGAGGGAAAAGTTATGCAGTATGCCACTATCATCAGGGCATACATCATTGACGGTCAGCGTCCAAGTGCCATTGACGGGTGCGCCAGGCTGGTTGAAATCATTAAGGTCGTAATTAGGTGCTTGGACTGCTCCAGAAATTGGGTCATACACAAACCACGGCACGGTCCAGTCACCAACCAGGCAACAATTACCTAGCGAGCAAGGCCCATTGACACAGTAGTACTCGGAATCCTCAGAAATTGGGTTGAAGATACCTTGCACAATGCAGACATCCACATTACTCGCTTGGACACCACATCCACCGGGAGCGTTATTGATGTCTGCCATAACGAGATAATTCGTGCCGTTGGGAGAGGTAAGCGATACAGATAAGTCACCGATCCAAGAGTGTTCAATCGTAAAGCAAACGGATTCGAGCGGACATTGGGACAAGTCATTTACCCCATTTGAACTTATTTGCAAAGAGGTCGATATGCTCCCTTCATCTATTAGGGGAACCGGACAGTTTCCTGCCGATAAGCAGTCGCAGACCTGCGCCTGAAGGACGTCAGTGAATGCTGGTAAACAAAGCAGTAAAAAGGATAAAATGTATTTGACACTACCTATTGGCAGTAATGAGTTTGAAGTGGGTAGATCGCGTGTAGGCATGTTTTCAAATTTAAGGAGTGGAAACCAAGGTTATTTGGCAGGGTAAGTTAAGGCAAATTTTAAGCCTTGAAAGGATAAGGGTTGTTTTTTTCATTTTGCCACCTAAGTCTAACCAGTCCCGGTAGGGACGGCACACCCTAGCGAGGGATGTAAATCCCTCGTAATTGAGCGCCATTGCATGATTTCGAGGGATTTACATCCCTCGCTAGGGTGTGCCGTCCCTCCGGGACTTATCTGCAAAAACATTTAAACCTAAAGTCGTGGCGGCAAATCAAAATCGAAAATTCCCTTTTCCCTTAACGGGCCTTTTCCCTACCTTTATCCCTGCTTAAATTGGGGTTCATTGACCACGTAGCTTTCTTTACCAAATTATGAAGTCCCAATCCCGTTTACTGAACATCCAAAACCTTTAAAATCCATGCATCGCTCTTCCAACGACCGCATTACCATGTTGCTTGCTTTTTTATGCTGGAGCAACATCTCCTTGTTTTCCCAAACCATCACTTTTCAAGTACCAGATTCGGACGAATTTTATGTGTGTGGCACCGCACCATTTGAAGTCACGGTGACCAATAGTTCGGGTGCAGCACTGCAAGGTGTGACGGCAGAGATTGTCTTCACCACCAACAACAACACCGACTGCGGGCTGGCTTATTTGCCGGGCACAGTGAGCGGCACCGCCTCAGAATCGGACATTTCCGATCTCAGTGCCCCGGTGTTTGCACTTGCCGACCTTGCGGTCGGGGAGGCCGTCACTTTCTCGATCGAAGTGGAAGCCCCTTGCTCCGTGATAGGCTGTATCGACAATGCGGAGATTTTTGCCAATGACATCAACCTCAATTTCAACGGGGGCAGCACGTCCAAAACCACTGATTTTTATGAAGTGAACCGGGCTTTGTTGGTCATTACCAACATCAAAAACACCTTCATGTCGGGGTCGCAAGGCAACTCTTTGGTACGGGAAATCACCGTCGTGAATACCAGGCCGGGGGCTTTGCAGGAATTCACCTTCACCGATAGCCACCAAGGTGGCATTACGATCACGGCTGCACAAGGGACCGACATTTCCCCCGGGGGAAATGTTTTCCAACTGCAATTTGATGCCAGCGATTTCATGCTGATCGGCGATGGGGATGAATTGTTTGAATTCAACGAAACCATGGTGATCAGGGAGTTCATCCGCATCATCGATTGCGGGATCGATGTCAGTTCTACCGTTTCGGAAATTGTAGTGGGCTGGGGCTGCGACACCGAGACTTGCCAACAAGTATCCAAAAATGCCATCATTGACATCGAGCCTTCCGATAGAGAACCCAACCTGATTTGGGAGCCGATCACCAGTTTTGCAGAGTGCTATTGTGGGCCAAATGGCTATCAGCAAGGGATGAAAATCACCAACGTGGGGACAGGCGCCGCCACCAACCTTGTTTTTTCAGAAAAAAACTTATTTGCCGTTGACAGCTGGACCGATGTTGAAAGTATCGTAGTCGACAGCGCGGGGACTTTGCTCGACATCACGCCCGGCGTTAACCAGCAAACTACCTTGGCTGGGGATTGTGATGGAACGGACAATATTGTCACCCAAGGTTTTACGCTGACGATCCCACGGCTGGGGCCATCCCAGACCGTTACCATCTTCTGGGACTTGTATTTCTGCGACCAGATTTGCAATCAACCCGCAGTGGATTGGGAATACCGTTGGAGCTATTTTAAAGAATGCCCGCCTTCGCCTTATGTGGAGCAGCCAACTTTTATTTATGTCTTTGACAGTGGCGTACAGATGATGGCGCAACTGGCCCAGGAAGGCAGTTTCACCGTGCAAGATGGCGATACAGTTACCATCAATTATGAGCTGAATTATGACAGCTTGACTTTGCTGGATGACGAGCTGGTGCTGCAGTTCAATTTGCCGTGCGGTGCCACCTGGGCAGACTACAACGACCTACTGTTGCTCGGCCAGGCGCCAACAAGCATCGTACAAGAACAGGATACGACCTTTAATTTAGTTACGGCCACCTACCAACTCCCGCTCCCCAACAACATGGCTACCACCTCTTTCGATTTTATATTTAGCTGCCATGACCTGTGTATTGGGCAGGGCTTTTGCGAGGATTCATTGGCCTCTTCCTGCAATTTGCTGCCCTGCGGCCCTCCCCCACCCCCTAGGTTTACCATCAATTCTTATAGTACGGTTCAGCGATGCACAGGGTATCCGTTGGGGTGCAACATCCAAACCTGTAACGTGGCGACCATTTTTTATGATTGCCCCATCGACTCGGTTTGCATCAACGAGCCGCCGGGGTACGCCATCTTCGATTTTGAAGCCGCCCGCGCTAATTATGGGTTGCCCGACAACGATAATGACCGCCTTCCAGATGGCAGCGGAGCTATCAATTTATCGCTGGTGCGCAGGGACCGACTCATTGCCGGCGATACGATCCACGCACGTCTGGCCAGTGAAGTGCAGATTGATAAAACTGGGGCGACGCTGCCTTTTGGTTTTGTCCAGATACAGTTTAATACAATTGGGATGAATTTGGTGAATTTGGGAAACTTGCTGACCGATGAAACGGGTATTTCCGATGAAGACATTTCGATCCGCATTTTCGACAAGTCAACCAATACCAATTATACCTGTAACAATCCTGTTCCAGACGTTGACGACCAATTCTCACTGACCTACGAATACGACCTGTCAGCGACTGCACTTGCCGGGTGCTTGCCAGCGGGGTTTGCCTTCGACCAAGGCGATTCCATCATCTTTGAAGGCAATTACAAAATCAGGTACAATCTGTTGCGGGAGGGGCCTCCCTCCCAATCTCCCATGTCGGGTTTTCTGTCGATGCAACCTGCTGTTTTTTTGTTTGATGCCGACACCAGTAGCTACGAACCGATCAGCTGTGCCTGTCAGGCCCGGAATTTTGAAATATCGGCTTATGAATATACCATCCTGCCCGGCATCTTTGGCCTGCCACTTTGCGACCTTTCCGAATTTGTGGGCGGCAGCCTGTTCCGCTTGGAAATGAGCGAGCCCAACTTCTTCCCGTTTGAGCACCGGACGCTCATCTACGCGGATGATTGGCGGGTAGACATCCCTGATGAAATTATGATCACGGAGGCCAGAATGACCTTTCTGCGCTATCAGGGTGGCGACGTGATCCAGAGCAATCAAACGCTCGATATTAATATTGAAAATGGGGAATAGGTTTTTGATTTTGGCCAGTTCCAAAACCCTTCGATTGATGAAGCCTTTTCTGCTTTGTTCCAATTTATTTTCAAAACAGAATGCGATGTGCAAGGCTCTCGCCCGATGACCATCACCACTCATCTTGACTTCCTCGATTGCATGCCTGAGGACGATGACCCATTGGCCTATGAGGTAACTGCCAACACCCTCCAAGCCCTCACGCCAAAACTGGAAGTGCTGGCCTTTAATTTTGACCTGACCAGTTTCAACAACCAATTGGAATTTGATTTCCAGCTGGGAAATAGCCGAACCATGGCCGGTGCCCAAACAAGCGACATCGCCCCCAACACATGGCTTTATGTCACCTCTGCCACTGGCCTTGTCACTGATTTTCAATTGGTCGATCCTACGACGGGAATGGCCATACCTTCGGTAAATGGCGTTTTTCAAATCGGCAATTTCCCCGTGGATTCCGTCGCCTATCGGTTGCTCGGCACCAACAATTCCTGCGAAAAGGAAGCATTTACCATTCATTATGGATGGAATTGCGATCCGTTCACCAGTCAGGTACAGACACCTTGCTACGTCCGGGAACGGGTTGTGAACATCACTTCACCGCCGGGAGAAATTGATTTTTTGGTGGACAGCCCCAGCGGTTGTTTTGACCTTTGTGAAACGATCCCTCCATATTCATTGGAAATTTTTAATGGCGAGTTGGGGTCCGTTTACGCCTTGACCGCCAATGCCCAAATGCCGCCGGGCCAAACGATCGTTCCCGGCTCATCGCAGGTGGAATACCCAACGGGCAGCGGCAATTTTTTCCCCATTGCTGATCCCGTTTTAATCAATAGCACTTTGGCCGAGTGGTATTTGAGCGCCTTTGATTCTTTGGCGAATGGCCTGCCCGGCATCAACGCTGCGCCCGCCAATTCGATCACGTTGATTTTTGAAACCACAACCGAATGCGGCTTCATTGCGGATGCGTTCACGCTGTTCACCATTGCTGCCGAACAGAACTGCGGCGACGCCTCCAACCGCGTAGCCAAAACGGCTGACCCCATTTGCATCAATGGCATTTCCCAGCCCTATTCCACCAATATCGACGTGGAAACGGAAACAGATTTCGGCTGTGCCGATGAAATGGTTTTTGAATTTTCGATGACTGCCTCAGCGACTCTCCCCGCTGGTGCTTGCGTGATCGTCACCTTGCCACAAGGCATTACTTATGTGCCCAATTCCTGCAATTCTGTTTGCCAGAATAACTTTAATTGTACACCCACCATCGATGGCAACACCTACACTTGGCAGTTGCCCGAAGGAGTCGCCTCCAACCAGATCGTTTGCTTTACATTCAATACGAGCGGATGGTCTGAGTTTGGTTGTGAAGATGGTCTGGTCATTTTCAGGACAGCTAACGAAACACAGGCGCTCTGCGCCGCTACGGGGGATATGTGCAGTACGAAGGTCAATACGGGTTCCCAATTGTTTCCATACAACATCGAACGCCCAGCGTTTGAATTGGAAAATTTTGAAGTGTTCGCTTCGCAAACAAGTGGCAATGACCAAGTTAACTTTAGCATAGATATCACTAATTGTGGCTCGCAAAACGAGCCGCCCATTACCGTCGATTTTTTCCTCGACACCAATGGCGATGGCATGGGCGACCAATTGGTGCACACCCAAAATTTAGTTGCCATCCTCTCCAATTGCCAATCCGAAACCATGACGGGCAGTTTTGCATTGCCACCCGGCAACCTCTGCAACCTTGTTGCCTACATCAACCCCGAACAGTGCGCTTGCTCGATCGACTCGGCATTAATTTCTGTTCCGATCACCTACCAAACAGCCCAGTCCTTCACCGTTTGCTCTGGCGAGCCCAAGGACATCGGGATTTCACCTATGACAGGTTTCACCTACCAATGGGAGCCAGTCGATTGTTTGGGAAATGACAATGCAGCGACGACCACTTTTAGTTGTGTAAATGATACACCGACGCCGATCACCTACCAATTCATTTTGGCCGAAAGCGACGGGGATGCATGTATCATCAATAACCTTTTGGACGTGACGGTGCAGCCCGTTCCGGGCATTGCCTTTGCCCAAACGCCCATCTGTGCGGGCGAACCAGCCAATCTTTTCGCAACGGACGGGACCAGTTTTGCCTGGCAAGGGCCGGGCATTGCCGACCCAACTACCCAAGCTCAGGTTGTTGCTCCTATTACAACCAGCACGTACTCCGTAATGGTCGTGGATGAATTTGATTGTGTGGGGACAGATTCAGTGACCATTGAGGTAAACGACCTACCACTCGTTGATGCCGGGCCTGATATTTTCAACTGCCCCGGCGCTGCGACGCAGCTCAATGCGACTTTCAACCCAGCTTGGGATTACCTCTGGTCGCCCGCGGTCATTGGTGGCTTGCCGACCCTCAGCGACCCGACCATTCACAACCCAAATGTGATCACCACCGAGAATGTCACTTATACCCTTTTGGTGACGGATGCCAATGGCTGTACAGCTACCGATCAAATCTTTGTGAGTGTATCGGGGGCATTGAACCTCATTATTTCCCCAGACATCACAATCTGTCTGAGTTCGTCCACTACGTTGGGCGTATCAGGCGGCGACACTTATAGCTGGTCTGGCGGTGATTGCCTAAGCCCACTTTGTGATTCCATCTCCGTCAGCCCGACCGTGCCAACGACCTATACGGTAGTGGCCAGCACTATGGCTGGTTGTCTGGACAGTGCGATGGTTACAGTTACGCCAACGGTAGAGAATATTTTGACCTACGATACTCTCTACAGGTGTGCGGGTGATTCAGCCTTGATCCATGGGATGTATGAATTTGTTTCAGACACTTATCCGGACACCATGGTGTTGGCCGGCGGCTGTCTCGGCATTGACTCAGTGACTTTGTTTGTGAGTGATCCACCTGAGACGGTTATGGTAGAAGGAAGGATTTGCGAAGGAGAGTCTTTTGAGTTTAATGGAAACTTCTACACGGAATCTGACACCGATACCTTACCAACCGTCAGTGGCTGTGACAGTATTATTTACCAAATCAATATTGAGGTCTCTATGCCAACTGTGGAAATACAAGGTGACCATACTGTTTCGCCAGACAGCTCAATTACGCTGTCTATTGAACCGACAACATTTGATTCCATTGTTTGGTCAACCGAAAACATGGTGTTGGAATGCGATAACGATACCTTGTGTGAAGTCTTCCCTATCGAATCGATCGAATATACCGTCACGGTGGTAGATAGCTTGGGTTGCATCGCCATCGATAACCACCAGGTGGATGTGGTCATCCAATGTTTCCCCGATCAAGCCCAAATCCCCAATGTTTTCACGCCCAATAACGACTCCATAAACGACGAGTTCACCATTGTTACAAAGAATGACGAGCAAGTCCTGCAAATGCGCATTTGGGACCGGTGGGGCAAAAAAGTGTATGATGGGACAGGGCCTTGGGATGGAATGGTTAATGGCAAACCTGCCGCTTCCGATGTTTATATTTATGATATTTTAGTTGGCTGTCCGGCAGGTGTGGAAGCAGATGAAAATTTGTTGCGGGGGGATGTGACGCTGCTGCGGTGAGGGTGGATAATTGATTGTTTTGGCTTCGCCAAAATGGGATTGCACGCAGTTTGAACAGATTTGACTAATTTTCGCAGATTAACCACGCAATCAGTTCAATCATTGTGGCTGTCTTAAAAGTCCTTTTGACGCTGATTATTATGATGGTTATGATTCGGTATGACTTGAAAAATCCGTTTTTAAGTCATACCGAATCATAACCATCATAATAATCAGCGTCGAAAATAAAACACTCTTCTTTGGCAACAGCCTCGGCTGATTTCATCACAGATTGAGTTTTTCAAACATGGACGGCCCGCCCAATTTCCGAAAACAAAACTTCCCCATTCAAGCCATGTTCCTCGTGAATCCCTTTCAACAGTCGCAACGGCTCGCCCAATGGTTCGTCCGACAAATCAAACGTCCCAAAGTGCATGGGCACAAAACGCCGGGCCTTTAGATCTTTAAAAGCATTAAATGCTGCGGAGGGGCTCATGTGGTTGGACTCCATAAACCACACCGGGGCAAAGGCGCCAATGCCCAAAAAGGCAAAATCTATAGTTGGAAATAATTCAGCGGTAGACTTGAAATGGTTGCCATAGCCAGAGTCGCCACCAAAATAGATCGTCTTGTTTTCTGTCTCAAAAACAAAGGCGCCCCACAGCCGACGATTGGTATCGGTGAGAAAACGGCGACACCAGTGGCGGGTGGGCAGGTAGGTGATTTTTAAATCATTTTCTTCGTCAGTGAATTGTTGGTGCCAGCCCATTTCCGTGATGTTTTCTTTATTAAATAAAGAGGAAATTATGGGCGACATATTTAACCCACAAATGATCTTTACCTGCGGGTTATTTTTCGACAATATTTTCAAGCTGGGCAGGTCGCAATGATCCCGATGATCGTGGGTGAGCAGGATGTAATCTATATTGTTGAATTTGTTGGGGTCAATCGGCAATTCAGAATAACGAGGCATCAAAAAGGAGAGTTGGCCAAAGACGGGGTCGACCAAGATGTTTTTACCATTTAACCGAAAGAAAAATGAGGCATGGCCCAGCCAGACAAATACGTTTTTATTGTGTTTTAAAAACCCATCGTCCTTAATTACGGCTGCCCGCCAGGTTTCCTTCTTCTTCGCTTCGGCGTAAGGGTTCGGTTTGGTTTTCCATTTGGCCACATCGGCCCAGCCCAATTTGAAAGGATAGGTTGGGTGAAAAAAGCGGCCACTGCTGCTGATGGGGTTGCCTTGATAATTTTCTATTATAAACGGGAGCTCCGGATTGGAAATGAAATTCATTAAAAAAAAGATCTTGGTTACACTTGAAACTTAAGGTCTTCCAAGAAACCCCTCAGCTTCCGCAATGTTTCCAAAGTCTCTTTTTTTTGTTGCAGGTAGCCTTTTTGTTCTTTCAAGATGCGCTGGGCGCCGGAGAGGGTATAGCCCTTTTCTTTGACGAGGTGGTAGATTTCTTCAAACTGGCGGACGTTTTCCTGGGTGAAACGCCGTTCGCCCTTGCTCGACTTGTACGGGCGCAGGTAATCGAATTCTTGTTCCCAAAAACGGACCAGTGACTTGGAGACATCGAACATGTCGGCCAGTTCACCGATGGAGTAATAGCGCTTGGTTAGATTTTCAGTTGGGCTTGCCATAAAGCAGATTTTTTTTAGGCTATTGATTAGCCGATGGTTGTGCGATTTTACTAAAAATAGGGGAAACTGTTCTAAAATATAGCTCTTTTTTTTAAGGTGTTTAGCAGCAAAGATTTCTTTGCGAATACCTTGTCAGCTAACAATTAGGATTATCAGAAGCCTTTTATCTCAATTTTTGAAAATCAATAGTCCGTGCAGAAAATGAGAATCAGTCCTAAGTTACTTCACCGAAACTCAAAGCCTTCTGCACAGCAGGATGATTTATGTCAAACTTAGCCTCAGCGCTAAGTTGCTCAAAAAGCCACTCGACCAATTTCAGGTTGTAGGCTTTTCGAACAAAAGAGTTCATTAGACTTTATTCTGTAATAAATCAGACCGTGTGCGCCCGCATGTGTACACGCATGCACCCATGCGGATAAGATAAAGTTTGATATTTCAAAATAATTCACCATAATGTTGGATGAATTATAAAGAAATCAGAAAAAGGGCACGGCAATTTGAAAGCGTAACAAGTTTAAAAGTGGAAGAATTCGACCACCTACTCGCCATCTTTTCAGATAAATGGCGGAACTATTACAGGATCCACACCATAGAGGGAAAAAGGCGGAACGCCCCATTGATGAAGCCGGAAAAGCCGACCAAATCTTTGCCAAGCACTGCCGAAAGTTTTTTTATCCTTGTCTACCTCAAGAACTATGCACTTCAGGAAATGACGGCGGCGAGTTTTGGTTTTTCCCAGGGGCAGGCAAGCAAATGGCAAAAAGCCCTGCGCCCGCTGCTCCACGAATCGCTCAAGTCCCTGGACGTGCTGCCAACAAGGAGGGGCACAAGGTTGCGGGCATCCTTGATAAATTGGGGAGACCCGTTGCTTTCTGGACGGCAGCGAACGGGCATCAACCGCCCGCCGACCAAACGGTACAGGAAGGTTTTTTCAGCGGTAAAAAAAAGGCCATGAGGTGAAGAACAATTTTTTGGCCACTGAAAACCAGTACGTCGTTTACCTGAGCCCTACCCACGAAGGGTCTGTGCACGATAAAAAGATGGCGGACGAGGACCAGTTGGTTTCCCTGACGGCCGCCACCTTTTCCAGGACACGCATCAGGGCTATGCACCGCCGAACGTTTTTATTGTCCAGCCCTTCAAAAACCACGGAACGGGGGTTGTGCGAGCTAAAAAAATGGTTCAACAAATACGTTTCCAAGATCAGGGTTTGTGTGGAGCATGCCATCAATGGGGTAAAACGTTGCCGTGTTGTCAAAGACAAATGCAGGCACTTTCGCCAGCACTTCAGGGACCAGGTCATTGATATTTGCACTGGCCTTCACAATTTTAGGGTATGCAGCCCATTCCGAAGCTATAAATGCAACTTCAAATGGGCTGTAAATTAACTTTTAGAATAAAGTCTATTGACTTAATGGATGGGTCCAACTTTCTGTGCACCTGCATGATGTTTATTGCTGCCAGACTCATGTTAAAATGGAAGTCCAGTTTAGCCTCGTCCCTTGCCTGGCAATGGGTCAGCCCCGCAAACTGTTTGGCATCCCGGAACAGAAATTCGACCTGGAAGCGCAGTTGATAATACTTGACGATCAGCTTTGCCGGCAGTTCCACGTCGGAGCAGGCGAGCAGGATATATTGGTTGGTTTTGGTGTTCAAAACCAGTACTACCCTGAGCCAGCGCTCGAACTTTGGCGAATAGAGCACCTGAGTGTAAAGCTGCAGGTAGGGATATTTTTCATCCGCCCCGGCTTCTGTCCAACGGGACAAGTCATCATACTTTACTTTCCCATCGTAAATGGGGGTACGCCCCCTACGGCCTTTCTCCCGCACCCCGGTGAAGGGGTAGCGAAGGTCGGCATCGGGGCGGAGTTTGGTGATAAGGTGTTTGCCTGCGCCGTGCAAAGCATTGAACATCTTGGTTTTTGCGTAAAACCCATCTGCCACGAAGTAGCGGACTTTGTCCAATTTCGGCAGGCAGTCCAGGATTTGTTCGATGTAAAAATCCAGACGGGTGTACTTGCCTTCTTTGGATTCTTTTCTTGACAGTCCAGGCGGGGTCTGCGTCACGTCCAGTGTCCAGGCAGTTGCACTGGCCACATCGATCAGACTCAGCAGGCTGATTTCAAGCCCACGCTTGGTGGCATTGGCCACACCTGACCAGAACCTGTCCAGTCCAAAGGTGTTTTTACCGGCTTTCGGAAGGAACGAACAGTCCACCGCAGCCAGTAATTCGCCTCCTGGCGTATGACCCCACAGCGTGAACAGCACATAGTTGAACTCCAGCCAGTCAAAGAACTTTTGAAAGTTCCGCCTGAAGCGGCACTCGTTGAATTTGCTGTACCGGGCAAGGTTCTCAAAGTTGACCCTGCCTTGTATGGAAAAAATAAGTACAAACAATTCGGCAAAAAACTTTTGCCACCATTTGCCAGCGCCATCCATTCTTGCGAATATTGACGCCAGTATCCATTGGTACTCTTCATAGGTCGTAAGTTTTGGTGTTTCGCAACGCAAAACTTTGCGACCTTTTTTATTTTTCAAAATTTATCCGCACAGCCTAAAATCTGCACGGACTATTGGAAAATGAGAAATGGTTTTTCGAAAAGCAATCTTCCAAAAACTAAACCCTCCAAATTTCCACCTTTACCCACAACCATCCGACCTTTGCTGCCTAATCATTTTTTAAACCAAATAAAATCCATGTCCAAACAAGCATACATCATTGACGGTATCCGCACGCCTTTCGGCAACTTCACTGGCACCCTATCCTCCATTCGTACCGATGACCTCGGGGCCATTCCCATCCAAGCATTAGTGGAAAGACACCCAAATATCCCACAAGAAGCCTACGACGACGTTATCTTCGGCTGCGCCAACCAGGCGGGCGAGGACAACCGTAATGTGGCCCGAATGTGCCTTTTACTGGCTGGGCTGCCGTGGTCGGTGCCGGGTGAAACGGTCAATCGGCTGTGTTCTTCGGGCATGTCGGCCATCGTGCAAGCTAACCGGGCGATCAAAGCAGGCGAAGGTGACCTGTTCATTGCTGGCGGGGTCGAGCACATGACCCGCGGGCCGTGGGTGATTTCCAAAACCTCTACCCCATTCGGCAGGGATGCGCAGATGTTCGACAGCAGTTTTGGCTGGCGTTTCATCAACAAAAAAATGAAAGATTTGTACGGCACGGATGGCATGGGGACGACGGCGGAGAACCTCGCTGACCTGTACAAAATCAGCCGGGAAGACCAAGACAAATTTGCCTACGCTTCGCAAATGAAAGCCGCTGCCGCCCAGGCTTCCGGTCGTTTGGCCGAAGAAATCGTCGCCGTACCGATCCCGCAGCGCAAAGCTGACCCGATCATGTTTGATCAAGATGAATTCATCAAACCGGATACTTCATTAGCCGTTTTGGGGAAACTACGGACTGCGTTTAAAAAACAAGAGGAAGGAGGGACGGTCACTGCCGGCAACGCTTCCGGCCTCAATGACGGCGCAGCCGCCGTTTTGGTCGCCTCCGAAGGCGCCATCAAAAAATACGACCTGCAACCGTTGGCCCGCATCGTTTCTTCCGCAGTAGTCGGCGTGGAACCACGCATCATGGGCATTGGCCCGGTAGGTGCCTCGAAAAAGGCATTAGCCAGGGCTGGCCTTTCCCTTAACGATATAGGTATTATTGAGCTCAATGAAGCCTTCGCCGCCCAAAGCCTTGCCTGTACCCGGGAACTCGGCCTCGCCGATGACGACCCCCGTATCAACCCGAATGGCGGGGCGATTGCCATCGGGCACCCGTTGGGTGCCTCGGGCACGAGGATCATGCACACGGCAGCGTTGGAATTGCACAAGAGAAATGAAAAATATGCGCTGGTGACAATGTGCGTGGGTGTGGGGCAGGGTTATGCAACGATCATTGAGCGGGTGTGAAAATACAAAGTGGTATTAAGGTATTGTGTTATTAAGGTATTCAGTTGCAGCGAGTCCTCGTAAAACCAAAATACCGTAATACCCTAATACCTCAATACCTAATTATCCCCTCCACATTGCTCATTGTATTTTTTGACAAAGAGCTCTAAATCTTTCTTTTTATAAATGCCCAAAGGGCAGTCGGCTGTGTATTTTTCAATCAATTTTTGAAACCCGACAGACTGAACTTTCTGGCAGCCCAAGCCTTCTTTGCACAAATAATAAACATTTTTATCGACTTTTTCACCACCCACCATGCTGGTCATTTTATGACCGGGAAGGGTCGTAGATTGACCAGTTGATGGATTGTAAATGGTTGTCCCAGGCGTGGTCGTTGTCATGGCCCTTCCGCCAACATTTTTCGATTTTGTCAATTTATAGCAAGACAATTTCCCTTTAATGACGGGTTCTAAAAATCTCGTTTGGCCATTGCTCATCTCTACTCTTTCATAATAAAAATAGCCCTTTTTGGTGTTCAACCAATACGCAACAACTTCGCTATCCCTGCTTCCCACCCCTTTGATCGGTATGTCCATGGGTGGGAATAGGATGCGTTTTCCAAATATGGTATCACCCGAAGCGGTGATTGCGCCGCCCCCTTTAAGATTCATCCTGACGTCCCTGTCCCGATCTATGCTGTACAGGTAAGGGTTCTTTGTACCCCTTGTTTTCTCATAATACTGCTTTTCTCCCGTAATGTCATGCACCAAGATCATAGAGTTCAGATCCTTGGGTTTGAAGCGCTGCACTTCAACTCCATCTTCAGAAAAATAGACCAGCCTGGTTTTCGTTGGCATTTTACCGCTCAGCCCAAACCAGACTTCACCGCGCAGGGTGTCGCTTTCGGTCGTGACAAGTTCCCCCTGAAAGATTCTTTGGGAAAAAGCGGTTTGAATAGAAAATATAAAAAAAAGACTGACCAGCACCGATACCCCCACAATATGTCTCATGCAATGAAATGGGAAAGTGGGAGCTGGGACAAGGCCATTGTTTTTTGGAAATACTTTAGCAAGTTGTTGCTTCATAGAGCTTTAATTTTTTTAGCGTGGTTGAGTTTAACGAGGCAAAATTAGCCGATTTAGCTTAATAACGTGGTCGCCAAGTTATTTGGCTAGCAGAGAGACAAAAAAAGGGCGGCCAAACGACCACCCTCTAAGAGTGTTAAAAATCACCCGACTTTTAATTTTTGCTGATAGTCAGTCTCACGTTCTTGTGTTTATTGTCTGGATTAAAGCCCCTTTCTTGAGCGACGCTTAGTGGTAGTTGGTTCATCCTTCTTTTTTTCCATTTCCACGGTATCATCCCCTTCTTTGGTTGGGTAACGGCCATCCGTAGTTGGTGCAGTTCTTTCACTATTGGGACGCTGTTTCCTTATTTTCCGGTGCGATTTCTGGCCTTCCGCTGTTTTGGTAGAATGGTCTTTCTCCATTTTTCCTTTTTCTGTGTATCGGCCTTTTTCCCCACCTTTTTTACGGGATTTGCGGTCTCTTTTGACTTCGTCTTTATCGGCTTTCTTTTCTCTTACCTTTTCTGGTTGGCCTTGCCCGATACCTCGTTCGGTCTGCATTTCTTTTACTGCTTCAGGCTTACCTGTATGGGTTTGCTTCCTTGACACCCGGTCTGGTTTGCCGAAGGTCTCAGATTTTTTTGTTTGTTGAGAAAAACTGGCGGTCGTTGCAAAAACGAGGATAGCCAAGGACAACATTAATTTCAACTTTTTCATGAGCAAAGGTTTTTAGTGAAAAAAATAAAATTCACAACCACAAGACGGCATGAAAACCAGCAGAGGCTTAATAGCGTGTTAAAGTATTTCCCAAAAAATAAAAAGGATTGTTAAGGGAAAAAGGGAGAATGTGCGGAAAAGGAAAGACGAGTCTGATTTTTCCCAAAACAACTATACCTAAGTAGTTGGACAAATTAAAATTAAAATCAAAAACGGGATTTACCTGCCTAATTAATTGACAACCAATTGATTTTAGTAAATGGGTTTTTATTTTTATTTCTATTTTAATTTTGATTTACTACTTAAGTACAGAAACATAAACAGATATACAGTTGAAATATTTTCAGGATATTGATAACCAATGACTTGTGCCTATTTCTATGTATTTCTTTATTTCAATTTATTTCTGCCTTTTTACTTAAAAATCAACCACCAGCTAAAAACCCTTTCTGCCGATAACGGTTGCTATGCTTTACTTTTGGGCCATTGTTTCTACCAACTCAAAAACTGATCAAACCGAAAACTCGACCGATATGAGCAAAGAACAAGCACCTGTTGTAACTATTGAAAAATCACCTTTCGGCACTTTACCCGATGGCCAACCTGTCGACCTTTTTACCCTCCGCAACCAAAATGGGATGGAAGTAAAAATCACCAATTATGGAGGCATCATAACCCATATCAACGTGCCCGACAGAACTGGGAAAATAGCAGACGTGACGCTGGGTTTTAACTCCTTAACTGCTTACTTGGAGAACCGCCCCTATTTCGGCGCCATTGTCGGGCGTTGCGGCAACCGAATTGCCAACGGCCGTTTTACCATTGATGGTCACGTGTACCAGCTCGCAACCAACAACGCTCCCAGCCATCTGCATGGTGGCCTCAAAGGTTTTGACAAATACCTTTGGCATCCAGCGTCTAAAGTGGGAAATGGCAACGCTACTCTGAGTCTTGAAAGGATCAGCCTTGACGGGGAGGAAGGTTACCCAGGAGAACTTTACGTGCAGGTCGATTACACCCTGAATAACAACAATGAATTGTACATGCACTACACCGCCCGCACCAACAAGCCAACGCACGTTAATTTGACCAACCACGCCTATTTTAACCTGACGGGCGATGCCAACCAAACTATTCTCAACCATGAAATGCAAATCAATGCGAGCCATTTCATCCCTGTAAGCAAAACGATCATCCCAACCGGGGAAATTGCCTCACTTGACAATAGCCCACTCGATTTCCGTACCCCCAAACCCGTTGGCAGGGACATCGGAGCGGATGATATTCAAATAAAATATGCTGGTGGGTACGACCATTGTTGGGTGCTCGACAAAGACCCCGGCAACCCAGAACCTCAACTCGCAGCCACTGCCTATGACCCCGTCACCGGAAGGGTTTTGGAAGTGCTGACCACAGAACCGGGTGTTCAATTTTACACCGGAAATTTCTTGGATGGGACGTTGGTAGGAAAAGGCGGTATCGCCTATCAACAAAGAGCGGGTTTTTGCCTCGAAACAGAACACTTCCCCGACTCACCTAACCAACCTAATTTTCCTTCGACTTTGTTGAAACCAGCTGAGATTTACAAAACGACTACGGTGTATCGGTTTTCGGTACGATGAGCGCTGGCCCATTCTATTTTTTGAACTTAAAAAAATACGAAGAAAAGGGCATAAAAAAAGATAGTTCTAACAACACCTTGAAAGGGCTATTAGAACTATCTTTTTGCAAAAATGCCGAAGTGCTGTTAACACTTCAAGCACAAAAATTCAAAATCTATTTTTTGCAATCATTATAATCTTTGATCAACTCAATCACCTGTTGTTCAAATTCAAATCCACCACCACCAAGCTTCATTAATTTGTTCATACCGGTTGGTTTTAGTGCATATTCCTTGTTCATGTACTTGGTCTTTACTGCTTCGCAGTCGGCTAAGAGCTCTTCCACTTTAATGTTTTTGAAATTCTCCACTTTGCCTTTTTTTCCGACTTTGACCAACACCTCATACTCTGTGCGGAGGTCATTCAATGTTTCCTGGTAAGCATTGATCTGTGCATCGCCTGATTGCACCGAAGCTTCGGGTGGGTAGTTGTAAAAGCGGTAAACTTTTACTTCCCCGTCCAGCACCAACTCCATGAAATGGGCGTTCTTGCTCAAGCTTCCGATAGCTCCAGAAACGGCAGTTACTTTGTTAACATCGGCAGCATGCAGTGCCCCACCGATCGCCGTGTACTTTTCCGTTACAAAAACACGGTCGCCAAATTTGTAACCTTCAATGTCTTTGGGCTTGTATTTTTCCCAATCTTTCTTTTTCACCTTGCCCTTTTTGAAGGTTTTTTCGTCGATGTACTTTACCGTGCGTTGGTTTTCCCAAGGGTCGTTCAGGCTTTGTAATTCAATGATGCCGTCTTCTGTTTTTTTCCCTTTTACAATGATTTGCCCTTTTGATTGGTCGTCGCCCATTTTGGCTTGTCCAAAAAGGTTGGTCTGGAAAGCAAAAAAAGTGCTGCTCAATAGGGTTAATAGAAAGGTTGTTCGCTTCATGTTAAATGATTAAAAGTTTAGAGAAAGTTGATATTCAAATCATTCCGGACTTATTGAGGTGGAATAAAATTTAAATCAACGATAAGAATGCACAAATATCAGATTACTTTCCAACCTAATTCCATAATCTGACATAAAATAATGTTTTTTAATCGCCCACTTTAATGACTATTTTCCCTACCGTCCTTTTAGTTTCCAATCTGCGGTGCGCATCAGCTACTTTTTCAATCGGAAATTCTGCTTCGATTATTGTCCGTAATTTGCCCGATTCCAACCACTCTTTAATCTGTGCCAAATCCTCTGTGTGCGACTCCACCACCACCAGCCGGGAACGGCGGATCTTCACGTAAGATAGCAGTGTATCCCCAATGTTTTTGGCATTTGGCACCGTCGTAATGTACCAGCCTTTATTCGATAATAGATGCTTGACTTTGCGCCAATTCTGATTGCCAAATACATCGAAAAAAACATCGAAATTGGCCTGCCATTTTTCAAAGGAAAAATCGTGGTAGTCCATGTGCTGGTCAGCACCGAGGCGGAGACAAAGTTCCCTATTAGCGCTACTGGAAATAGCCGTCACTTTAGCACCCATGATTTTGGCGATTTGCACGGCAAAAATACCCACGCCACCAGACGCACCATTGATACAAACGTGTTGACCGGGTTGTAATTTGGCAATGTCTTTCAGCGCTTGCAGAGCCGTTTGGGCAGTGAGGGGAACCGAGGCGGCTTCCGCAAAAGAAAGATTATCAGGCATCTGGCACATTTCATTGGGCGTGAATTTAACCAACTCTGAGAGCGTCCCATTATTGTGGCGGTTGGTCATACCAAAAACATGGTCTCCCACTTTGAATTCTTTCACCTTTTTCCCAACTTCCACCACTACCCCAGCGCAGTCTTGTCCGAAGGTGAGGGGGAAAGCGATGCTCATGTAGGCTTTTAATTTGCCTTTCCGCAAGAGGACGTCTTTAGGGTTGGCGCTGGCATATTTTACCTGCACCAATATTTCCCAATTTTCGAGTTGCGGTTTTTCAACCTCCTCTATTTTTAAAATTTCTGGCCCGCCGTATTGTGTAGCTTGTATTTGTTTCAATTGAAAAAAATTTAGAATTAAGCCAATTTAATTTTCATTTCTATTTTAATTTTCATTTTAGCCTCCTCCACTATCCCCCATAATCCGTCGGATCAATTCATCTTTTTTATTATTAGATACCAACACCTCTTTTCCATTTTCCAAAATGACCGAGCCCCCCTTGCCTTTTATATACCGTTTTACATATTCCAAATTAATAATAAAAGAACGGTGTATCCGGCAAAACCCAAATTCGGACATAGCTTTTTCGTAAAATTTTAAATTGCGGCAAATCAAAGATTTTTTGCCATCTAAAAAATAAAAACAAGTAAAATTATCCTGCGCTTCGCAATATAATATATCCGACATTTTTACCACATCAAAACCTTCCATCAACGGCAGTACCAACTTTCGGTTTTGCGAATTAAGCGCCGCCATATTTTCCAATAAAATATTCGCCCGGCTCAATTTTTCTTTTTGGGAAATTAATTGTTCAACATGGGCGACTGCTTTTTCCAATTCCTCAATATCAACTGGTTTTAATAAATAATGTGCCGCCGATAAATTAAATGCTTGAATAGCATATTGGCTAAATGCTGTGATAAAAATAATTTCAAACTCTATTTCGCCCCATTGTTCCAACAAATCGAAAGCGTTACCATGTGGCATTTCAATATCGAGAAAGACCAATTGCGGTTGGAATTTTAATATCGCCTCTTTGGCCTCCATGATATTGGCACATTCAGCCAACAATGAAACCTGCGGACAATATTTGCCAACATAACTTCGCAGCGTTTCCCGGCTGTCCTGTTCATCGTCAACAATGATGGCGGTAAGGTTCATTTTATTTAGATCGTTTTACTGTCAGAAGTCAGAGGTGAGATCGCTACGCTGCCACAAGTCCGTTTTACCACGTATGAACCCTGACAGCCGAAGGCGGTCTGACCTCTGACCTCTGACCTCTCTATTTAACCGGTATTTTAATTTGCACCAAAGTCCCTTTATCCGCTGAGTTCTCGTTGCTATCCTGCACGTTTATTTCATAATTTTTTTGGTAAATATTATTGATCAGAGCGATGCGCTTGGAGACATTTTCGAGGCCAGTGCTTTTGTATTTTTTTTGGTTTTTGGTTTTCAGCGCTTTAGATTTTTCCCGGCCGATCCCATTATCCTCAATGGTAACGACCAAGTGTTTTTCGACCTCGTCAATTTGTATTTTCAGATAACCTTTTTCCTCCTTGTACCGCAGGCCGTGCCAAACCGCATTTTCGACAAATGGCTGAATGAGCATTGGTGGAATTTCCAGATCGAAGGATTTATTTTTTACTTTATTTTGGAATTCGTAATCGAATTTATCCCGAAAACGGAAATGCTCTAATTTGAGGTATAATTCGTTTAATTCAATTTCCTCTTCAAAAGCAATAAAATCTTTTTGGGAATGATCCAATACTTTTCGCATTAGACGGGAAAACTCGGAGAGGAATTTATTAGCTGCTTTTTCGTCATTTTTGGCAATGAAATTATTGACGGAATTAAGTGCATTAAAAATAAAATGTGGGTTCATTTGCGTTCGCAACGATTTGAGCAATAGGCGCTGGTTGGCGATGCGTTTGGCTTTGACATTTTTAAAAAGAAAATAAAAATAAACCAGCGAAGCAATTAAAAGCAGGGATAAAAAACCAATGATAATTTTTTGGGTATTTAATTGCGATTCGTACAACTCCCGTTCTTTTTCCTCTAAATTAAATTGTTGCTTTTTTTGATCCAGTTCTTTTTGGCCTTTTACAATTTCAATTTGCTGGTTCAATTCACTCCGCAAATTGTCAATGGCCATTTCCTTGGCACTGATATATTGGTCATAATCGGCTAAGGCAGCGGCCATGTTCCCTTTCCGCAAATTAAGCTCTGCCGATTTTTTATAAATATCCGCCACTGCGGCCGCATCTGAATTATCGTTGATAGAATTTTTGGAAATGGCAATGAATTTTTCGGCATCAGCAAATTTGTTGTCCTTTTCGTACAAAGAAACAATTTTCAGGTTCTCCTTGAGATAATTTGTATTGGAAGCAGCGATGGGGGGATTATTGATGACATTATTTTGCAAGGCTATTTTATCCTCATTATTAATCGTGTTAAAATCCAATAATGTATTTTGTGCCTTTTCAATCGGGGCATAATCCTCCTTTTTTATCGCCTCATTTTTTGGCAATGAATTATAGGAGTTATAAAATGATTCGGTGGCATTGGTATAATCTTTTTGTTGGGCATAGTTGACCGAGCGCCGAGCCTCAATGCGGGCATTCGTCATGCTGTCGATTTTATATTTAGCGGTAATGGTATCAAGTTGGGACATTGAGGCAGTTACATTCCCCCGACTTAATTCCACATCCGCCAAGCCTTCTTCACATTTTAATTTAATTTCATTCTTTGTTCCAAATTCCAAACACAACTTAAAACTTTTTTCCGCCTGCTTGTCATTATTTAAATCCAGATATAATTGCCCTAATCGTTGGTGGATAACAGCCGTTGGCCCACGATCTTTCGACCGCCCCAAAATATCCAATGCCTGTTCGTACCGTTGTATGGCAAGGTCTTTTTGTTCAACATCTTCATAAATCTCCCCCAACAGCAAATAGGCTTTTCCTTCTTCCTCCCAATCCTTTTTTTTGCTGGCCTCCAACACCGCCTGCTCCAATAATTTAATGGCTTGGGTTGGCGACTTCTCCTTTATCACTTGAGCCTGTTCGACCAAGGTTTGTGTCTGCCCCCTTTTCGATTTGCTGTATTTTTTCGCCTCATTTTGCCCGTACAAATTAAAGGCAAAAACGAACAGCAACAAGCATAATATGTAGCGGAAGTATTTCATACGGGCATAAAGGTACAACTCTTTCTTTTGATCGTTTTTTGTAAAATCTGCCAAAATAGCGTTTTTACCAAGTGGAATAGCTCATTCACCAAGCGAGCAGACGGCCTACCGTATTGGTTGTTTTATTTGCTGTTTTTTCAGGGGAGATTTGGGGCGTTACTTAATAAAAAGATGGAGGCTGGTTTAACTTTTAAAACCATCTTCGACCATCACAACCAAAAATAAATATGCGTCACTTAAAAATCACCCTCGGCATCATGGCTGTTCTGTTGGGACTCAGTTTCCATTATTTACAAATAAAAACTGGCTTCGATATTTTTGCCCCACCACAGACCTCCTCCGCAATTTCCGCTAACATGTTTTTTCCTGTAAAAGTGAACAGTGCTGTGAAAAATCATACCATTAAAGTTGCACTATTGCTGGACACCAGCAACTCCATGGATGGCTTGATCGAACAGGCGAAATCGCAACTTTGGAATATTTTAAATGAATTATCGAGAGCGGAAAAAAACGGGGAAGACCCTAATTTGGAAATTGCTTTATACGAATATGGCAACCCCACCAAAGGTCGAAATCAAATCAACCAAATAACGCCCTTTACTTCGGACATGGATTTAATTTCAGAAAAATTATTTGCCCTAACAACCAATGGTGGTAATGAATACTGCGGCCAAATTATTCAGACCTCCTTAAACGAACTGGATTGGGGCAGCAACCCCACCGATTTAAAAATAATTTATATCGCTGGTAACGAACCATTTACCCAAGGTCCAGTGAATTATGCATTCGCTTGTCAGCAAGCCCAGGAAAAGGACATTACAATTAATACTATTTTTTGCGGCAATTACGATGAGGGCATTAATACTTCTTGGAAAGCGGGTGCAGATTTGGGGAAAGGCATTTACATGCACATCGACCACAACCAACAAACGGCTTATATTGAAACGCCTTACGACCAAAAAATAAATGCATTAAATACAAAATTAAATGACACTTATATCCCGTATGGAGATCAGGGTCAACTTAAAAAACAAAACCAAGTTTCCCAAGATTTAAACGCAGGTAGTTACAGCATTTCCAACGCCGGTGACCGGGCTGCTTTTAAAAGTTCAAAAAAATATAAAGCAGATGATTGGGATTTAGTCGATGCCTATAAAAAGGATAAAAACATAGTGAATAATGTAAAAATATTACCGGACTCTTTGCAGAATATTTCTATCGAAGAAATGGAGCGACGCATTCAAGCGGTGGCAAAAGAACGGGAAGCCATCCAAAATGAAATTCAGGAACTGGACAAAAAGCGCCGGGATTACAAAGCGGAACAGTCCAACAAAAAAGGTGAAGAGGGCTTACAAGGTTCAGTTATCAATTCCATTCGGAAGCAAGCAAAAGAAAAAGGTTTTGAAATAAAAAAATAAAACACGCTTTTTCCAACCTCAAAATAAACACAAACTATTTTTAATAAAAAAATATCTAAGTACAGGACAAAAATGAAAGATTTTAATCTGTCTAATCGGGTTCACCCCCCTGCCCCCCTCAAGGGGGGACATCGTCGCTGCGAAAGTCCCCCTTGAGGGTGCAGGGGGGTGAACCCGCACAAACAAATAATTGAAATTAAGTTTTGTCCTGTACTCAGAAAAAATAAATAAAATGAAAATCAAAAATTTAATTGTACTCTTTGGCCTTTTTATTTTGGCCACCTCCGCCACTTTTTCTGCTAAAACAAAAAAATCGGAAACCCCAGTAATCAATGCTATTTCCAAAGAATCCTTTGTTGAATTTTTAAGCTATTTTGAAAAAAAAGAATTGCCTTACGGCATTGGGTTGGAAAATCTTGAAGCTTACAACGGCTTTAAAAAAAATAAAACAACTGCAACAAAAAACAATAACCCAAGCGGCCGCCTTTCTCCTATTTCTAATTCCAATTTTATCCCCGGATCACGATTTGGGAAAATGTCGAGAATGGGGCCACCTGAATTGATTCCGGTTGCCCGCTTTTATCCAAATGATAAAATGGTGGCTGTTATTTATAGTTCCAATTTGAGGTTTGGTAGCGGATTGGATAAAAGCTATAATATGATCGTGTACGATTTAAAAGGCAATATTTTACAAGGTGCGTCAAAAGATAAAAATCCATCCTCTTTTCTTGTCGCACAATCATCAGTAGAGCAGTCCATTACTTTTCAAATTGACAAACAAGGGCGGATTTGGAAAAATACTTATGATAATATTTGGGAGGAAAGTTTGGACAATAAATGGATTGATGAAAATTTAATCACTGGTTTTGAAATAAAAAATACCGAAGTATTTGAATTGGATAAAAATGGCAGATTAGAGCAATTGAAGGAAATTCCGACAGTTGCTAAAGCATCGGTTAATTAAGTAAAAAATCCAAA
The DNA here is from genome assembly GCA_041392505.1 of Saprospiraceae bacterium. Taxonomy (GTDB): domain Bacteria; phylum Bacteroidota; class Bacteroidia; order Chitinophagales; family Saprospiraceae; genus UBA6168. Next base: position 176,769 of record JAWKLX010000014.1, read on the forward strand.
AAATGCGGAACAGCATGTTCTTCGCTTTTTCGAACTTCCCAACTGCCTGCCCCGAATTCATACCGAAGTGAATTCGGCACAGGCTTCCGGGGTGCTCCTCAAGGGATTTTAAGGGATGACGCCGCCCCTTAAAATCCCGTTGGGCCGAGCAGTCTCATGCCTCAAGGAGAGGTGAATCGCCCGGCCCACTTGTAGGAGAAAAATTAAAGCAAATTTAAATTACACGGTAATAACCCATGATAAAAAATATTTCTTTTAATTCTACAAATAAATACTTACCTCCCTTTTCCAGTGTCGCTATTTTAATATTTTCTATTATCATGGCAACCATTATTTTCCCATATACCTCTTGGCGTTGGGATGTTGATTTTTTATTGACCAAACAACACATCATCCACTTGGATTATTACCGCATTTCTTTTTATGCCCATATTTTCAGCAGTCTAATTATCCTAATTAGTGGCGCCTTTTTATTCTCCAATTTTATTTTAAAAAATTACGCAGTGCTTCATCGTTGGATGGGAAAAACGTATGTTGGGCTGCTGCTTCTCATCAGTGCGCCGAGTGGCATGGTGATGGCCTTTCATGCCAATGGGGGATGGATGGCCCAGACAAGTTTTTTGATCCTTACACTGCTTTGGTGGTGGTTTACTTACAAAGGGTATGTATCCGCCCGACAAAAAGATTTCAAGGCCCATCGAATTTGGATGGTACGGAGTTACGCGCTGACATTCTCCGCGGTAAGCTTGCGACTGTCCCAGACGCTCTTGGGTTATTTTTTTATGATGGATCCAGTTGTACAATATATATTGGTGTCGTGGGGCAGTTGGGTCGGCAACTTATTGATTGCTGAATGTTGGCTCAAGAGAGGATTTATTGGATACCAAAAGAGTTTATTTTTGAGATATTTCAGGTTAACAAAAATCCCTTTATAAATTTGTTTTAAATGATTTTCCTACCCTGCCTATTGAATAATAATTGTGGCTCCTACTCGCCAAATCATATCAAAAAAAATTTCTATTGGTTGTATTCTGAATTTTTGTTGAAATTTCTCTACATTGTGGCTTCGCTTGAAATGCTCCATTTTAACAAGGCGGTTATTTACGGAATAAACAGGATCAGCCTTTGATCCAAACATATTCAGCGTTATTGATTAGTGTAAAAAAGATAGCCATTATTATTAAGCGAATAATCAATAAGTATAGATAGGAGTTAAAGGATAATTCACGTTTGATTCGTCAAATCTTAATCGTTCTTTTTCCCTGATTTTCAATTAAAACAATTACCAATATGAAAGCAAAATTCAGAAAATCGACCTTCAAAAAATTATTTGGAGCAGGCGTAAAAGTTCTTTCCAAAGAAGAAGCAACTAAAGTCGACCTCGGCCCATTAACCCAACTCCTCGGCAAATGGTCCAGCCCAAGACCCGTTGGGGACGATCCGGCAGAAGGCTGGAACGTGATCGCTGTCCCAGGCCCAACAAACACCCAAGGATTTACGCTCGAAGTAATCCCTTATATGGAAACCTGGAGTTTTTCTCCAGTCGTAGTGGCCAGCAATAGGGGCGCGTTTAAAGGCAGCAAGCAAACCGTACAGCTTTTGTCGGGCCTTATTTATGAGCAGAAAGTCACCAGTGTTTGCGATTCAAAATTCTGCACAGATCGTGGATTTGGGGACGGACAGGAAATCCATGCGGAAACTGGGCTTTTCCTAAACATGACTGAAAATCCCGATTTTAATATTTGCCGCCTTTCCACGATCCCTCACGGTAATTCCGTTCTGGCATTGGGGCAGTCTTTCGAATTTGTACCCAAGGATAACAGCTTCATCCAAACAGCGTCCACTATTCCAACCACAGTTCAAGGCGGCAATCCACCACTAGGCTATAGCGAAATCCAATATGATAAAAACCAGTTTGCCAATTTTGATCAACGAGACCCAAACTCCTTTTTAAAGCAAGCTTTGGGCAAAAAGAAAATATCTGCCATGACCACTTTGGCCTTTTCCACCGAACATCCAAGTGGGGGGATTCTAAATGTTCCATTTATCAAAGACAATGTGAACACAACCAGTATGAACTCCACTTTCTGGATTGAAACGATCAAACAAGCAGGTAAGAAACCCGATCTTTTGCAATTGCAATATACACAAACGATCAATATTGTCTTCCCACCTACAGGTTCCAAAGTTCCTTTTGTCTGGCCACATGTCACTATCAACACCATGACAAAGGAGTCTGATCCGGTTTAGAAAAGCTTTTTTCCAGAAAAAGGCTGGATTTAAAATTAAAAATAAATAACCCATAGCTATTCTACTGTAGAATAGCTATGGCTAAACAATTTACGTTCTTTGACAAATAGCGTGGAACGGATCAAATACTCAGGGTTTTAAGTGAGTGGAATTTTTTTTTAAAATTTTCCACTCACTTAAAACCCTGAGTAGAAAGGGAGGTGAAAAAATAAAAAAAATTCAATTATTTATTTTTTCACCTCCCTTTCTCCTTGTTTTTTCTGCTCCACGGGATTTGTCAAAGAACTACAATTTATACTCCTTATTCTAATTAATCACCAATCCAAAATTCTTTATGAAAAACAAGAAAAAAGAAATTGAAACCTTCTTGGAGATATCGGCTTCCCTGACTGGATTTAACAAAGTCGAGTTGGAGGGCACGGGCATGCTGGATGATTATTTCCAACTTGTCATGGATAGGCCCCGCCCTGTTGAAGATTCCAAGACCCCAACCAATGCTGAATTATTTTTGGCCGAAGCCGCAGAAATAATTAAGGAAAGCAAAAGGGA
>JAWKLX010000015.1:0-177671 GCA_041392505.1 Saprospiraceae bacterium
CCGTGCTCGATGCTCGTGACCCCAGCGATAATGGCCCGTTTCATACCCGCTTTGCCGTGGGCGTGGGCCGCCACGTGAAAGTTATAGTCCTTTGCTGCTGCGATGATTGCGGCCAACTCCGCATCGTTGAACTGTGGGTTTTCACCAGAAGCGGCCACACTCAGCACCCCGCCCGTAGCAGTGATTTTGATGCAATCGGCACCGTTTTTATAGCGCTGCCGCACGGCTTTCCAAGCATCTTCCGGGCTATTCACGACACCTTCCTTCGGGCCGGGATCACCTTTTAGGTCATCCCGCACGCCATTGGTCGGGTCGGCATGGCCGCCAGTAGTGGCCAGTGCTTTTTCGCAAGTAAAAATGCGGGGGCCTTTCACCCAACCTTTGTTAATAGCATTGCGGAGCGAAACGTTGACGCCCGAACCACCGAGATCACGCACAGTTGTAAATCCTGCCAGCAGGGTGCGTTCGGCATATTGAGTGGCCTGCAAAGCCATGTCGGCAGGGTTCATGCGGAAGCCTTCCTCATACCGTTTTGGATTGCTCTCCCCTTCGATATGTACGTGCATGTCCATCAGGCCCGGCATAACGGTTTGGTTTTTTAAATCAATGATTGTTGCCTCAGCTGGTATCTTGGTGTAGCCTTTTTCAATGCGGGAAATGGTGTTGCCTTCCACAATGATCGTCATTTCCTTTTTGATGGATTGGTCGGTGCAATCAATAAGCTGACCACAGTGGAGGTATTTTATTTGAGCTTGGAGCATTAAGGGGAAAAGAAAAATGAGAAGAAGGAGTTGGGTTGCTTTGTTCATCTTTGAAAATAATTTTCTCAAAGATTAAAATTTACCCCGCTATATCCTAATTTTTTATTTTCCCTATTTCAATCTCTGGCGAATTCCCAAACCCCAACATAGCATTAATTAATTTTAATTTTTTAAAAAAACGCAGGTCGGTCGGTTTAATATTTTCTTCCCGGATTTTTCCTTGTGCAATTAATTTTGCCCGCATGGTGCCGGGGAGTAGGGGAGTAGCCGGAGTCAGCCATTTTTCGCCATCATAAAAAACGAGGTTGGCGTAGGAAGTATCGGTGAGCAATCCGTTTTTTACAATAATAATTTCATCTGCCAAACTCTTATTTTTTAAATTTAACAACGCTGATCGGTCGGCATATTTAAAAGGGTATTCAATATTGTCGTCGATAATTAATTCAATACTTTTTATTTTTTTTATTTGGTACGGGATAAATTCTATTTTTTGAATTTCGGCATTAAATAATATTCGGCATTTATGGACGGAGCGGGGCAGGTCGGCAGGTATTTTTATTATTTTTTTTAAATCAATTTTTTCAGCTTCGCCAAATAATTCTTTTCGGGTTTTGTTAAAGCGCTCGTTGTGCCAGTGGATGTTTTCTATTCGGCGGTTGCAGGTGCGGATGGTTTCGAGCAGCAGCATTTTTAAAATTGTATTAAAAATAAATAGACCAGGATTAAACCCTTGTCAAATAAACCTTGTCGATCATTTCTTGGTATTCCATGATCGGGTCGCTAAAACAAGTGATGCCGCCACCGCTCCTGAAATACATCCCATTTTTGGTTGTTTCTATAAAACGGATTGCCACGCCGCTGTCCAATTTTTCCCCATCAAAAAGCCCAACAATACCGGTATAAAATCCTCTTGGTTTTTTTCTGCCATTTCAATAATTTCCACCGTCTTTTTTTTTTCGGAGCGCCGCTGATCGATCCAGCGGGTAATAATTTTTAAAATATCACCCATTTTATTTTTCCAATTATCTGGCAAATCCCCTGTAATTTCTGAGCTAACCTGTAATAAATGTTTTCCGTTTGTTTTTATTTCGTCAATAAAACGAAAACGCTCCACCCGCACATTTCTTGCGACTTGGCTCAGGTCATTCCGCAACAAATCGACGATGGTATGGTGCTCGGCAGTTTCTTTTTGTCATTTAAAATTTGCTGTTGGGCGTTGGGCAACGATGCGTCAATGGTCCCCTTCATCGGATAGGTGCTGATTTTTCCATCAACCATTTTTACAAAGGTTTCTGGCGAAAAAAACGTGAATTTATTTTTATAAAAAACCTTGTATTTCGCTTGGCTTAAATAAAATATTTCCCGAAGGGAAAGGTCGGTGGAAATAGGCGTGGCGCAAGTGTAATTGACCAAATAACTGTCGCCGGCCAAGATGTGTTTTTTAACGAGATCAAAACCTTTTTGATATTGGGAAAAAGGGATCGGGTATTTTTGGAAATGCCAATTTTTTGGCAAAGGTGGAGTTTGGTTATAATTTTTAAATCCCTGGATATTAAATAAAATTTTTTCTTGCTTAATTTCATTCAAATTAAATACTTCTATTTTTTCATTTTTAAAATCTGCTAAAAAAAAGAAAGGGATACTATCTGTGCCGAAATGATTCATTCGCTCCCAGACAATATCGTCCGGGGCATTTTTATTTGCAAATTGATTAATAATATTGGCTGGTTTGGTGCCCATTTTATTTCAGAAGACAGAAATTAAAAATACGGTTTTAATTTTTCGACGAGAAACGCTGGAGCGGTCACAGTTTTGTTGGTGGCCATTTCAACAAAAGCCAACCTCACCGAGCCGCCATTGACGATTTTATTTTTTTCGTTAAATACTTCGACATAAAAAACGATGTCTTTATCGGGCATTTCCCGCAGGGACGTTTTGATGGTCAATAACTCGTCGTATTTGGCTGGCCGGACGAACCGCATCTGTAATGATTTGACAGGCAACATGATACCTTCCACCTCTTCCATTTCCCGATAGGTGAGACCCAAGGAGCGCAACATTTCCACACGGCCAATTTCGTACAAATCGGCATAACGGCCATAATAGAGGTAGCCCATTTGGTCGGTCTCGCCATAGCGTACCCGTTTTTGTGTTTCGTGTGAATACATGTTGAGCTATTAAAAATCACTCCCGCTCCACCGGACACGTCATACAGTGCGACCCGCCCCGTGCCCTCGACAGCTCGTTGGAGGGTAGATTGATGATTGTATTTTCAATATCGTTCACCTTGATTTTGCCCTCTTGAATATCCTTTAAAAGTTGCCGGGCATGAACGATCCGGTAACCCGCCTCCATAAATGCCTTTTCCGTGTGCGGGTTGCGGTCGTAAGTGATAGCCACTCCGGGTTTTAAGGCAACCAGGTTACAGCCGTCCGTCCATTGCTCCCGTTCCTGATAGGGCGAAATACCTTCGCCACTGAGTACGAATTCCATTTTAGGGTTGATTTCATTGGTCAGGAAATCCCGGATAGAGTGGTAAAAAGTGGACGTGCCATTGTGGCGGTGCACCTCAACGTTGGAGGCCAACCCATCCAATACGATGGGCTTAAAGGCGACGATATGGTTGTTGTTGATCTGGGTAAAAATGGTATCGATGTGCATGTAAGAACGGTCTTTGGGGATATTGACCTGCACAATGTTTTTGATCACCTTCTTTTCAAACAGGACGTTTCGGAGCGAGTGGATGGCATGCTCGCTGGTGCGTTCGCTGTGGCCAATGAGCAAGTAATCCTTGTTGAGGATCATCATATCACCGCCTTCAATGGAGACGTATTCGCCCCGGCGAGAAGGTGGGAATTCTTCCACATGGTTCATGTTGATGACCCGACCTTCTTGCTTGAGATGGGCAAACATCGGATGCGACCAAAAGACAAACCTGGCCAAAAAATTCTCCCGGAAACGGGCCTCCTTTTCTGGTTTGGTGATAATAACGTGGTCGTTGACCGTGACGGCAATGTCGCGGGTGAAAATGAAATTGGGGATGGGGTCGAATAAAATGTGGTCCTCGCTCATGTGGCCTGTGATCAGTACATCGGCCAAGCGGTCGGGTGGGAGGTTGAGCAACATCGCTTTAGTGCTTTTGGGCAGCTCCTCGTATCCCATGATGAGGTCAATGACTTCCTCGGTAGTGGCGGGGTCTGTTTTGATGCAGTCTTCTACCAAGTCCCTGGTTTCCAGTACATTACCTTTGCCGACAAAGGCTTCGAGGATACCCGTGAAAACGTCATGTTCTTCCTGCATTTGTGGCAGGTGGACGATGTCGTCGAACAACAGTTCTTCGGCACGTTTTGGCGAAATGCGGGCGATGCCCTCATCTGGTCGGTGGACAATCACTTTCTTGAGTCGTCCGATTTCGGATGATACTTGAATTGGCATATTTTAATGGTGATCGGTAAATGTTGAATGGTAAAAGCTGGAATAGCAACCATTTTTTACACTCGCCAAATCAATTTGGTTAGGTATTTTAATTTTTCTTTTTTGTGCTTGCTCTTTGGCAAAACTTGTTGTTTATGTGTGGTCAACATTCACCTCCCAACATTCACCGCTCACCACTAAACAATCTTTTCTATCTCATAAATCGAATTGATCTTTCCGGCAAATATGCAATAAAAATCAGGCTTTTCGTGCAGGCGGCTGATTTCCGTCGGACGGCCATCATCAATGAAGTTGGCTTTGAGTTTTGACTTGATGGTGAAATACGAAGTCAGGTAATTTAATTGTACTTTATCGGCATAATAGCGTTGCATCTGCCCGATCATTTTCCGGTAATTGGAGCGGGGTTTTGCTTCGCAAAAATTGCAAATGGATGTAAAATCGGGGGTGCAATCGGTGTTTATCCGTTGGCAGTCGAAATGCGGTAAATTGTCGTAGCTCACTTTGTGATGCGTATAGGCAACGGAAGAGAGAGACAGCAACCCCGATTTTCCGTAAGGCATCACAGATCCAAATTGGCCGTCCATCACCGTCAATCCGACATCTTTCAATTGGGGGGAAGTAATGAAAGCAATTTCGGATATTTCGTGCATCAATTGAATGTCCGGTACGCCAAATTGTCGGTTCACGGCGTTGCTGCCAGAATAGGTGGCATTGATAGCGGCGCCCGTTTTTAAACTAATTAAATTATTTTTTTCGAGGTTTTCTAAATTGATTTCCCATTCCTCTTTTCCCTGCGCCACATGATTTATTTTATGAAAATAAAAGACGTCGATATTTTTTTCTGCCTTTATTTTTTGCTTATAAAATTCACCGATTAAAATAGGGTCAAAAGAATATTCAATGGTAGAATACAGCGCCTCCAAGCGGTCGTAATTAAATAATGGGTGGTCGTAAACCCGCTCACATTTAATATCAATAAATTGGCAGAACCGCTCAAATTGTGCAGCGTCGGTTAGACTGCTGTATTTGTCGATGGCGTAATATTTATCGAAAGAGAAATTAATAAAATCCCGATGCTCTTCGGTAAACCGTTTTTTATTGTCATCGCTCATGCGGGCAGTAGCAACACTGCGGGGATAATGATAACCTCCGTGCAGCCGGGCCTGATTGACAATGCTGGCCTTTTTAAATAATTCTTTTTCTTTTTCGACAATGGCTATGCGGTGGCCTTTGCGGGCCAGGTACAACGCCGCATAGCAGCCGAATATGCCGCCACCAATAATGGTAAAATCGTATTTTAATTGATAATTGATAATTGATAATTGATAATTGATAATTTTTTGTTCCTTGGGATTTCGATCAGTTTTGCCTTAGAAGTTTTGATTTAACTATTTAATTATTGGATTATAATTTTTTAAATAAATCCGAATAATCCATTTCCTGCAAAAGCCTGTGATAACGGATGTTTTCCCGTATTTGCTCCACTTTAGAAGTGCCCAATAAAATGCCTGATACATCTTTGTGGTAAAAGGCATTGATCATTCCTACTTGGTAAAAGGCAGTGATGGGTGGTTTGTTGGTTGTTAAATTAAATTCCGAAATTATTTTTTTTATTTTTTGTAAAATAGGTGGCTCGTTGTCAATATTTCCGCCACGGGTTTTTAGGGTGCTTTTTTCAGAGTAATTATCCGCATTTAATTTTAATCCACCCGCATTGATACCATAAGTGATGAACCGGGGCTTTCCGTGAAAATCTGCATATCTGTGATAGTCGGAATAAATGATGTTGTGTTTTATTTGGATTAAAAAATCAAGATTCCAATTTTTATTTAGTTCAAAATATAAATCGGGCCACTTAATTCCTGACAAACCAATTTTAAATCCGCTATTTTTTAAGGTTAAAAATGCTTCCAGTGTTTTATTTATTTCCTCGGAATTTTCCCGGTTGTCCCAATGCACCATTATGGTTGCTAAATTATTTTTAAATAAATGCCGGTATTCATCAGACATCATTAAAACAAAAGATTTTGTCAAAATATGTTCTGGGGTAAATAAATTATTGACACTGCCGATTTTCATCATGACTTTCAAATCATCAATGCCGTGGGTTTTGATCCATTCCAATAAAATATTTTCAGCTAAACGGAAATGCGCCGGGTTTTTATCAATAGGGTAGTTGGTAGCTGTATCCACTTGCCTGAAACCTTGGGCGTACCATTCGTCAAGCAGTGCAAAAGCAGTTTCCTTGTTTGTGTTCCATCCCCACATGGCGGTGCCAAGGATCAGATCAGGAAAAATATGTGATTGATTATTCATCAAAATAAATAGACCTAATTATAAAACATTTTGCAAAAGCCGATAAACCAAAACACCGTTGCACCTGTAAACCGCACCAAATTTATTGGTTACACTTTCTTTTTCTTCAAAGCTTTCATGTCGGCAATATACCGCTTCGCCAATGGGATCACCTCGACCCGGCTGCTGCTCACATCGTCCGTCCATTGTACGGGCAATTCCAGCATTTTCAAACCCTGCCATTCGGCGACCGTCAATAATTCTGTGGAAAAAAACCAACCGTCGTTGTCGGCGCCGCCAGCTAAAAGTTGGGGAAAAACCGATCGCTTGAGCCATTTAAAACCACACATGCCATCGGAGAATTTTACGTTCAGATAGGTTTTTAGCAGCCAATTAAACCCTCTGGAACTGATCTCCCGTTTCAACGTACGGCCGATCACTTTGGATTTTGGGTGCAGGCGGGTAGCATAAACGAGATCGTAGCCGCCTTGGGCGATGGCTTCATACGCTTCCAAAAAATGCGGTAAATCCGTCGCCAAATCCAAATCCATATAGCCAACCATATCCGCCTCGGACTGCCCCCATGAGTGCTTCAGCGCCAGCCCGACCCCTCTGCGTGGAACGGTTAACGGCACTACTTCAGGGTGTTTTTTCGCAATGTTTTCTGCTATTTCAAAGGTTCGGTCGGTCGAGCCGTTGTCGGCGATAACTATCCGCCATTGGCCTTTTTCGGGAAAATGTTTTTGCAGAAATGCATGCAGTGCCAGCACCTGCCGTTCGAGCGTCGGTTCTTCATTGAGGACAGGGATGGTAACGTCGAAAGTCATTTGTTTAATGGTGGATGGTAAACGGTGAATGGTAAATTTGGGGATGCGCAAATATATTCCTTCGGATGATTTTACTGGCTTAGGTTCAAGTTTGTTTAAATAATTATCCATTTTTGCGATTCACCCCATTCACCATTTACCATTCATCATTTACCGATAAAATTATGGCCTTCGATTTCAAAAAAATCAAATCCCTGTTTGTGGTAGAAGAGGCGAACCTGAACGCAAAACAGGAAGCCCCCGCAAAAAAAGGAAAAACGCCAGCACCTGCTGATCCGAAAAAAGCAGCAACCCCAGCACCCGCTGCAGGGGAGCCAGGGAAGGTAACCCCCAAGTTTACTGAAATTTTGTTCCATGCCTTGGAAAAAAGTAACCTGCCCGGGGTGGATTATTTGGAATACCGGCAGTCGTTGCTTTCGCTGGAAAAAATGCCGATGGAGGAAAAGGTGCGCTACCAATCAGCTTTTGCCATGGCGCAGGCGATGGGTGCTACCCCACAGAAATTGGTGGAGTCGGCTGCGCATTATGTGGATGTGCTGAAAGGGGAGGAAGCAAAATTTGAGCAAGCGCTGGCCAACCAGGAGGCTTCCAAAATACAGGGGCGGAGGCAAAAGATAGACCTATTGAACAGGGCCATTCAAGAAAAAGCAGAGCAGGTCAAAAGGTTGACCCAAGAAATGGAGCAGCACCATCAAGAAATGGAAAAGCTGCAACAGGATATCCACGAAGCCACCGCCAGTATGGAAACGACCAAGAACAATTTTTTGGCTTCCTACAATTTGCTCGTTTCACAAATTTTAAAAGACGTGGAGAATATGAAGAGTTATTTGAAATGAGTTCTCAGTCTTCAGTTGGCATTTCGGCAGTCGGCAGTTCGCAGTTCGCAGTGGTCTGACTGCCGAACTGAGAACTGATGACTAAGAACTGATGACAATTAATCTTTTTAAATATTGGTTTTGTCGTTGTAGGATAGGTGTTTGATAGAGAAAGGATTATCCTTGCGAGCAGGGAAACAATAGGGGGCTTTATTAGGGCTATTAAAAATCTTTTAGTACCGGTCAAATAATAAGTTCACGATTTTAGGGTAAATTATTTTGATCTCTTTAGATTTACTTTAAAAGAAGGAGTAATGTTGATCCCGAAGTAAATTCGGGATAACTGATTTTAAAGTAAAAATAAGGTCAAAAGAATTAGCGTAAAACGGGAAGTTATTATTTGACCGTTACTTAAGGTAAATTTGCGGAGCAATGCAAAAAATAAAAAGGATGTCCTAAAAGTAGCCACTTGCTTTTTGAGTTCGTCCAACCCTTTTTTGCATCAGGCACTGGGAGCTGAAAAACATGGGCTTTCATCAATTTAAATTTTACTATCTATTTCAAATATAAATGGCGAAAAATATTTCAAAGCAAAAATCATTTTGGAAACGGCCGGAAGGGGTGACCGGGGCGATCTTCCTGATTGCGCTGCTCATCGGTGGTGGCTTTTTATTGGTGCAGGCCTTGCCTTTTATTATCCAAGCAACTGCCACAACGATTGGGCTGATTGGCGTGGTAGCCGCTTTGGCAGCCATCATTTATGTCATCATTGATCCCAAAATGCGGGCAGTTATTGGCTATGGCTATAAAAGTGTGATGCGCTGGATCACCGGCATGTTTGTACAGATCGATCCCATCGGCATTTTAAAAAGCTATGTAGAAGACCTTCAGGACAACCTCCGCAACATGAACAAGCAAATCAATAAGTTGCGGGGGCAAATGCACCAACTGCAAGAGATTATCCATAATAATAAAAAGGCCATTGAGAGCAACCTGAAACTGGCCAGTAAGGCCAAAGCTCAGGACAACAAAGCGATGGTTGTCCTGAAATCCCGAAAGGCAGGCCGCCTCCGGGACTCCAACCTCCGCCTCGATCAGCTTTACAGCAAAATGGAGGTCCTTTATCGGGTACTGAAAAAAATGTATGAGAACTCAGAGATCATGATGGAGGACATCAAGGACCAAGTGGAACTAAAAGAGCAAGAATACAAGGCCATCAAGGCATCTACCTCGGCCATGCGCAACGCCCGCAATGTCATCGAAGGCGACAAGGACCGCAAGGCGATGTTCGATGAGGCACTCGAAGCTATCGCCGATGATGTAAGTCAAAAGGTTGGGGAAATGGAGCGCTTCATGCAGGTCTCTTCCAACTTTATGGATTCCATTGATCTGCAGAACGGTGTTTTTGAAGAAGAGGGACTTGAAATGTTGGAGAAATGGGAAAACGAAAGCATGTCCCTATTGTTGGGGCCAGAGAAGAAAAGCATCCTCGAACAGGCCCACGACGAAACCGATACCCTCGATCTGAACGAACCTATCAAAATGCCCGAAAGGGCCGGACATAAAAATCAGTACGATAGTTTTTTTGATTAGAGATCAGTTGATTAGTAATCAGTGATTAGTGATTGGTGATTAGTGATTAGTGATTGGTGATTGGTGATTAGTGATTGGAGTAATGAGGTTGCTTGATTGGTTGGTGATCTCTTTTCGGATTTTTTAACTTGTGTTGATAGTTAAGTAACACGTGGTGATTATTCGGGTAAAATTTTTAGACGAGATTTTTTTGATAGTTTTTCTTAAAAAATCCTTGCATAGCAGGGTTCTACGGAAGTATTTTTTAAGGAAAAATAGCGAAAAAAGATGTTTAAAAATTACCCGAATAATTAACATGTGTTACTTATGTTCTTATATCCTTGCTTTTTTATTGTACCCATTTAAATAAGATTTTGCACCAACCAATCACTAATCACCAATGAACTAATCACTGATCTCCAATCAACTACCCAATGCGCTACCAAAGTTTTACCGAGTTGGACGTTTACAAAAAGTGTCGTTTTTTTAGAAAGGAAATTTCAAAAATGGCAAAAGATAATTTTCCTGATGAGGAAAAATATCTGTTAAAATCGCAGATAGTCCGATCTTCAAGATCCGTTACAGCAAATATTGGAGAAGGGCACGGCAGATATTATCACAAGGAAACTGTGAAATTTTGCCGTAACTCAAGAGGCTCTTTGGAGGAAACTCTGGAACACCTTATCACTGCTTATGACGAAGGGTATATTACCAAGGAGGTGCTCAAAGAAATGAAAGCCACTTACGACGAGTGCATGAAGCTGTTAAATGGCTACATCCGTTACCTTAAAAAAATCAAACGGGGCGATGAGGGTGCTCCCAATCACTAATAAACTAATCACTAATCAACAAAACAAACATGGCAACCAGACTAACACCATTTTCCAAACTGCTCTTAACCGTCATTATCGTTGCGGCCATCGTCCTGGGTGGGCGCTGGATACTCAATAATACCGAGGTTGGCAACACCGTAAAAGAACAGGTGCAGCAAGATGGCGGGTTTTCAGATAATGACCGGCCAGCCAATAATGACCGGAATTCCAGCAATAATGGCGGCGACGCTCCATCCGATGTCATCAACATTGGGGTTGTGACCTGGGGTGGTTACGCAGGTGGGCAATATTTCAACGAAGGTTTTAAAGCCAACAAGAATTCCCGTTTTTATAAAGATTATGGTTTCGGTGTGGACTTTAAAGTGCTCGACGACTTTGTGGCCAGCCGGGAAGCTTTCCGCAGGGGTGACGTGGATCTCCTCTGGGCTACCATCGATGCTTTCCCGACTGAGGCCGGGGAATTGGCGGATTACCAGCCGCAGGTTATTTTCCAAGCCGACTGGTCTCGGGGTGGCGATGCCATCGTAGCCCGCCGGGGGCTGAACAGCGTGGCTGACCTTCGGGGCAAAAAAATCGCCGTAGCGGAACTATCCCCTTCCCATTCTTTTCTCCTGTGGCTGCTCGAAGCAGGTGGAATGACCCTGAAAGATGTGACGATTGTGGCTCAGGCCAGCGCCATTGATGCGGCAGAAGCGTTCAAGGCGCAGCAGGTAGATGCGGCCGTGGTCTGGAGCCCGGACGATGAGGCTTGTTTGGCCGCCGTAGCCGGCAGCCGGGTTTTGGAAAGTACCAAGCAGGCATCCAATATCATTGCCGATGTGTTCATTGCCAAAAAAGCATGGGTGGAAGCCAATCAGGAGAAAGCCCGCCAACTCTACGAAGGGTGGATGAAAGGTGCTGCCGAGATCAATACCAACGAAAGCAACAAACGCAAAGCCGCCCGTATCCTCGCCGAAAACTTCGAGGGCGTGGACGAAGAATGGGCGTTCAAAGCCATCAACAATGTACGCCTAGCTACCCACGGCGACAACCAGAATTTCTTCGGAATGAACAATGATTACACCGGGGTCACGGGTGATCGGCTCTACAGCCGGATGTCGCAGACCTACCAAAGCCTTGGCTATATTGAAGGACGCACCCCAACTTGGCGGGAGATCGCCAACTCCTCGTTGGTGCGTTCCACTAATATGACTGGTGCAGCCAATGCTGCCGAACCGAGCAAATCATTTACCGAAGTGACCAAAGAGGAAGGCGATAAAAAAGAGACCATCGCCACCAAACGGGTCAGTATCAATTTCCGCTCGGGCGAATTTGTTTTGGATGAAAATGCCAAATACATCATCGACAAAGAGTTTGTGGAAATAGCCCGGGCCTTTGCCAATGCCCGCATCCGCATCGAAGGCAATACAGACAACGTGGGCAACAAGGCGAGCAACATTGCCCTGTCGCAAAAACGGGCCGATGCCGTTCGGGATTACCTCGTAAGTGAGCACGGCATGCCTCGCAACCGCTTCATCGTGATCGGCAACGGGCCAGACAACCCGGTGGCGGATAATAATTCAGGAAGCTGGTCAGGCAAAAAACCGCCGGACGGATTTGAGCTGGTGGAGGGAATAAGGGAGTAGGAAAGAAAACAAAACGGGGCGGCATTTCCTGAAACAGGGAAATGCCGCCCTTTTTGTTTTAGGATAGTATGTGAAATCTGAGTACAGGACAAAACTAATTTTAATTATTTGTTTGTGCGGATTCACCCCCTGCCCCTCTCAAGGGGGGGGACTTTCGCAGCGACGATGTCCCCCCTTGGGAGGGAGTAGGGGTGAACCCGCTTAGACAGATTAAAATTTTTCATTTTTGTCCTGTACTTAGATGTGAAATATAAAGCTGACTGCTGTAGTCCCGGAGGGATTTTAGTAAAATTGTTCATTTGATTTTTTGCCAATTTTTGAAGTACAGGAAATCAGTTCGGCGGTTTTGGTGAATGTCTTACTTTCGCAGCGGCTGCTCCATAAATAGCAGCCATTTTATCCATTCATCCAATCACACGAACAATGAAAAAATCATCCATTACTCTTCTTGCCATCGCCTGTCTTTTTTCTTTTTTGTTTTTCAGCCTAACCGCTTGCGGCGGCCAATCAGCCGAAAAAGCAGAAGCACCCAACACAGAGCAACCCGCTGCCCAAGCCAATACTTCCAATTGGCCCGCCGACATCCCTAGCGCCGTACCTCCTTTCGGACATGGCCAAATCGGGGAAGTGACAACAGGAAATACCGCTGAAAACCTGACTTGGGTGATGCGTTTCTCTGGCACCTCGGAAATTGATGTGGCGGCTTACGAAACCGTCCTCAAACAACAAGGATTTAAGCCTTCCACCATGTCCTTGGGAGAAAAGGGTAACATGATCGTCGGGTCGAAAGATAACCTGACCGTTACCATTAATTACCACGACGGGACGACGACGGTTGGGGTGAATCAGGCGAAATAGGGGGTGATTGGCTCTGACGGGAAAGTTGTTTTAACCTACTTGTAAAATGCGGAGCAGCATACTTGTCGCTCTTGGGTACATTATAACGTGCTCTCAGGGGTTTAGAACAGGCATGCCGCCGATGCATCGGGCGGCGGCTGCCCCTTTAAACCCCCGAGGGCCGATGCAGGCTGATGCATCCAGCTTAGCAAATGCCCTGGCCCGCATATTTTGAAAGATTCAAAAGGATACCTCAGCAGAGGCAATGTATCTACCTTGATACCTGATAAATCTATAACCCCCTCAACCCTTGTGCAAATGCACATCCATCTGCGGGAACGGAATGTTCAGACCGGCCTCGTTGAACGCCTCGTACACTTTTTCATTGGTTTCAAATAGGACGGGCCAGTAATTTTCCGCTTTTACCCAGACCCGTACGGTCAGGTTGACCGAGCTATCGGCGAGTTCGGCCAATTGGATAAAAGGTGGTTCGTCCTGAAAGATGCGCTCATCGGCAGTCAGTATTTCTGTCAATACTTCCCTCGCCTTTTGGACACTGTCGCCATAGGCAATGCCGAACGTCCAAATGACTTTTCGTTTTTCTTGGGAGGAAAAATTTTCCACCGAGTTGGTCGATAGGCCGCCGTTGGGGATGATGACTTCGTGGTTGTCGGCAGTTAGTAAGATGGTATTGAAAATTTGGATTTCCTTCACGGTACCCGCAAAGCCCTGCGCTTTGATAAAATGTCCAATTTTGAAAGGCTTGAACAGCAAAATGAGCACCCCGCCCGCAAAATTTTGCAACGTCCCGCTCAGGGCCAAACCAATCGCCAAACCCGCCGCACCGATGATGGCCACAAACGAGGTCATCTGGATGCCCATCGTGCTCAACGCCGCCAAAACAAGCAGTACCCGGAGGATCGTCCGGATCATAGATAGGAGAAAAGGCCGCAGGTTGGAGTCCACATTGGAGCGCTCCATCGTCTTGGTAATGCCCCGCACGATCAGGTTGATGACGAGGCCGCCAATGACTAAAAGTAAAAGGGCCAGCAAGAGTTTTGGGCCATATACAGAAATAATGTTCGAAAGATCAATCATGGAAAGTCAGCATTTTTTTTTGATGAAAAATTAATACCTATTCAATGGGAATGGTGGAAAATTGTTCAATCGGGGTGGAGAGGTTTTAATTGTGCTTTTGAAGAAATAACAGGGCGTCTTTTGACTCTTGCCGTTTCTATAAGCAACAAAGCAGCACTTCTGGGATCAATAAATTTCTAATTTGTTTTTGTTTATATTCAAATATTTTTACATTTATCGCTCTAAAACTTACACGCTCAATATCAACCATTCAAACCTAATAGAACGAACACATGGATACCCTTACAGCCGATTTACTCCAGTCGTGTAAAATATTGATCGCCTCTGCCAAAACCGACGAAGCAATCAACACCTTGATGAACTCTTTCGCTAAGTCGCAGCACGACATCCTTATCCTTTCCGGACAGTGGGCCGAACTGAAAAATCAAAAAATCACCAATACCATTTCCCTCGATGATTTTAAAAGAGAGTCTTCTCGAATTAATAAATCGATTTTGGAGGTTTTGGATAAATTGGAAAAAGATACCAATCAGCTTATTGTTAAAAATAAGCTCGGAGAAGATGACGAGGTTGTTGATAGGGTTGAGAAAAAAATTCGTTTTAAAAACCGGAAATCGTTAATCATATCTTTAGTGATTATTTTTGTCATAAGCAGCCTTGGTATTTATAAGGGGATTAATTATTCCGTAAATAATGACAGCTATGATACGAATCTATTAGATCAGGCAGAAGATTACTGGACTGATGAAAAATATTTTCAGGCGTATGAAACCTATAAAAGATTCAACAAGGAAATGGAACATGCCGACGTTGCTAACATCGTGCAAAATGATGATTACATATTTG
The DNA here is from genome assembly GCA_041392505.1 of Saprospiraceae bacterium. Lineage (GTDB taxonomy): Bacteria > Bacteroidota > Bacteroidia > Chitinophagales > Saprospiraceae > UBA6168. The sequence goes on from JAWKLX010000015.1 coordinate 14,945, forward strand.
CATGGAAAAGAAGGTTGAATAGTCTGCGCCGTCACTTTACATTAAAAAGTAGAAATGAAAATACAGAAAACACAGGTGACCTCCTGCTTGAAGAGTGTAGTAATTATGAATCTATTTTCAATGCTGATAAATTATCAATAGATATCCGAAATTCCGTAAAAAATAAACTGGAGGAAATACGGATTAAATAGGAAGTTATTTGAGTTGTTTATATCGGTAAATCAGTAAATAAGCAAAGCTGTTAGATTTTTAAAATCTAACAGCTTTTGTGTTTATTAAATTAAGGGTTGCAAAAATTATTTTTTTCAAATAACGGTGAACTGCAAATGGAATCTCTTAATGTAGTCATTTCATTTTCGATGTCGCTATTATCTACCCTTTTACCTCCTTTATTGCTCTTCATCGCTAATCTATGAGACAAGTTTTGATATTCAATAATAAAATTCATGACCTTTACCAATTCCGCCTCGCAATTGGTTGTACATGACTTACAGGTGGAGGATTTTTGCAGCCTCCACCCTCTCCACAGGCCCATTTCCCATCGCCAATAAAATAATACAGAACATGCCGAGAATTAATGATAAGATTTTCATAGTATGATTTTTAGGTGTCGTTATCCTATAAATTAAATACAGGAATAATTACGGGTTAATAAATGCAGAGAAATGAAGCAGCGCTATTTACAGGCATAAAATATTTAAAAAAATAAGCTGCTCAATAAGGATGGGAATTTGCTTTCATAAGTATTTTGGATGAAAGCTTTTTAGAAGTGATATATGGTTATCCCGTAATACAAAAACCAAACCTAAATTTTCGATGATCTATGGATGGGGAGCCCCCTCACACCAGCTCCCCCGGAACGCCTTCCCCAACAGCGCCTGTGGCAACACCTCGAAGTTTCCAAACTGAAAACAACAAAGTAGCAAGTCGAATGTGGCTTTAGAGGCAGCGAACACCCTTCGTCAACACTGTTCGCTGGGTTGTAGTTTCTAACTACAACCACCTATTTAAATGTCTTTGACATTCCCAATATATTACGGCCATATTAAAACGTTGAAAACATTTAGAACAAAGGTTTCAGTTTAGAAACTGAAAGTACCGGAAGCCTAACTTTAAGAGCGGGTATTTTTCAAATAAATAAATACCCATGGCATGCGCCAAAACAAATTTTAAAGTCTAAATTTGGGTTTGCATTCACTAACATATTTATGGCCAAAACGAAAAAAAGAACGAGCAACGCCATCGAAAAGCAACTCTGGAAAGCCGCCGATAAGCTCCGCAAAAACATTGATGCTGCTGAGTACAAACACATCGTGCTCGGTTTGATTTTCCTCAAATACATTTCCGATGCCTTCGAAGCTCCACGCCAAACTGCTGGCAGGGAGGCGAATACGCAGGCAATCGACCCGGAAGACCGGGACGAGTACAAAGCCGAAAACGTTTTTTCATGCCCCCTTCCGCCCGGTGGACGTACCTGCAATCGAGGGCCAAACTGCCCGACATCGGCAAGGACGTGGACGAAGCCATGGACGCCATCGAACGGGACAACAACTCCCTCAAAGGGGTGCTGCCAAAAGTATTTGCCAAACAAAACCTCGACCCCGCCAGTCTCGGTGGCCTCATCGATTTGGTGAGCAACATCGCCCTCGGCGACGCCAAAAGCCGCAGTGCCGATGTGCTCGGCCATGTGTTCGAATATTTCCTCGGCGAATTTGCACTGGCAGAGGGCAAGAAGGGCGGCCAGTTTTACACACCCCGCAGCGTGGTGCAATTGCTGGTCGAAATGCTTGAGCCCTACCAAGGGCGGGTGTTCGATCCCTGCTGCGGGTCGGGCGGCATGTTCGTGCAGATCGGAGAAATTTGTCACCGAGCACCAGGGCAAGGTCAGCGATATTTCCATTTACGGGCAAGAGAGCAACCAGACCACTTGGCGGCTGGCCAAAATGAACCTCGCCATCCGGGGCATCGATGCCTCGCAGGTGAAATGGAACAACGAAGGCTCTTTCCTCAACGACGCCCACAAAGACCTGAAAGCGGACTACATCATTGCCAATCCACCTTTTAACGTGAGCGATTGGAGCGGCGACCTCCTCCGCAGCGATGGCCGCTGGCAATATGGTGTGCCCCCAGCGGGAAATGCCAATTTTGCGTGGATGCAGCACTTTGTCTATCACCTCGGCCCGGCCGGACAGGCAGGGGTGGTTTTGGCAAAAGGGGCGCTGACCTCCAAAACCTCCGGCGAAGGGGACATCAGGAAGAACCTCGTCGAAGCGGGCCTGATCGACTGCGTGGTCAACCTGCCCGCCAAGCTCTTCCTCAATACCCAAATACCCGCCTCCCTCTGGTTGTAGTCGCAACGGGCCAATGGTAAATTCCGAAATAGAACTAATGAAATCCTTTTTATAGATGCCAGAAATTTAGGCCACCTCATCAACCGCCGCACCAAGGAACTCACCGATGGAGACATCGCCCGCATCGCCGACACCTATCACAACTGGCGCAACCCCGAGGGCAGCTATGAGGATGTGGCCGGGTTCTGCATGGCGGCCCCCATCGAACGGGTGCGGGAACTGGACTACGTGCTGACCCCCGGCAGGTATGTGGGCCTCGCCGATGAGGACGATGATTTTGATTTTGCGGAGAGGTTCGGGGTACTGAAAAAAGAGTTTGAAGGGCAACTCGCGGAGGAAGAGGATTTGAACAAACAGATTTTGGCTAACCTTGAAAAAATTCAATATGATGGGTGAGTGGAAGGAAAAATTTTTAGGGGAAGTTTTAGAAATTGAAATGGGGCAGTCTCCTGAAGGTCGAACTTGCAATATTAATGGAATTGGTGTTCCTCTTTTAAATGGCCCTACTGAATTCGGTCAAAAATCTCCTAACCCTGTTCAATACACAACAGACCCAAAACGGCTTTCTAAAGTTGGCGATATTCTCTTTTGCGTTAGGGGGTCAACTACCGGAAAAATGAATTGGGGGAATTTAGAATATGCAATAGGTAGGGGAATTGCAGGAATTAGGCATAAGAACGGAAACGAATATAGATTTTTTGCAAAAGCTCTAATCGACTATAATCTCCCCTTATTGCTATCAAGTGCAACAGGTTCAACATTTCCAAATATTTCTAGAAGTCAACTTGAAACCTTAGAGGTGTAAATCCCACCCCTCCCAGAGCAAAAAGCCATCGCCGCCGTCCTCAGCAGTTTGGATGATAAAATCGACCTGCTGCACCGCCAGAACAAGACCTTGGAAGCGATGGGGGAAGTGCTGTTTCGGGAGTGGTTTGTGGAGGGGGCGGAGGAGGATTGGGAGGAAAAGGAAATCGGAGAATTGCTTTTGATTACATCAAGCAAGAGAATTTTTTATTCAGAATATGTCAGTTCAGGCATACCATTTTATAGAAGCAAAGAAATAATTGAACTTTATAATAATGGAAGCACAAAAGGGAATCTTTTTATTCCACTATTAAAATTTGATGAAATTAAAGAAAAATTTGGCGTGCCGCACGAAGGAGATATATTGCTCACATCTGTTGGTACTTTAGGGATTCCATATCGAGTTAAAAAGACGGATAAATTTTATTTTAAAGATGGAAACCTTACATGGTTTAAAGACTTTAATGGATTGCCAAGTATAGTCGTTTTTTACTGGTTAAAATCCAAAGTCGGCAAAGAAGAATTAAATTCGATTGCAATTGGCAGCACCCAAGCTGCACTTACGATAAGAGGTCTGAAAAGTATTATCATTAAATTACCCCCTATGGAAATATTAACCAATTTAGACAATGAATTAAGCTTGATAAATGCTAAAATAGAAACCAACCAGGCCCAAATCCAAACCCTTGAGCAGTTGCGGGACACGTTGTTGCCGAAGCTGATGAGCGGGGAGGTGCGGGTGGGGTTGTAATCAATCATAAAATTAAAAACAATGAGAGTAATTGCATTAAAAGGCGATGGAAACGTTGGGAAATCCGAAACGATAAATATTGTTTACCAACTGCTTTTGTACAATGGATTTGAGCAGGTTCTCGGCTGTTTTCGAGAATGTGGCAATTCAGCTATGCGCGATTTTATTGATGTTTTAGAAAAGGACAACGTAAGGGTTGGTGTTGTTTCCCATGGAGACTATGCTATTGGTAAGGATAGCTTAAAGAGACATCTTGCCGCACTTGAATATTTCAATTGTAACGTCGCTATTTGTGCATGCACTATTAAGCGAGGAACAATCGCTGCAGTTGAGGCATATTCGGAGAGGGTATTTATTGAAAAAATAAAAAGCCCCTCTAAAGGGCTGCAAAGAGTTGAAAATGGAAATAAAGCGGTAGAGATTTATTATAATATTTGAATGCTAAAATTTGGATTTTAGAAAACCCAAACTTAGAGCATGTTCAAATTTCTTCTTCCTGAAAACCAATATTTTAGGCGCTGACTTCGGATTTTTTCAGTTAATTATCCCGATAAACGTCTTCATAAATCCTGTGCCATCATCCTAAACTATTGATTTACAGTTCGATTAAATTTTAAACATGCTCTTATATCGCCTTAAGTGCAAAAGCTGGCTAGTAGGAAATTTTTAAAGTTGAATAAGATCAATTTAACAGATTAGAGAGAGTTTAAAAAGTTGGCGAAAAAACTTATAAACCAACTCAATATTTTTTAATTAAAAACATAATTTTTATGAAAGAAAAAACTGTTATCAAAGTATTAACCAAAGCATACAAAAAGGCAGCTAAACGTACAAGGAAAGCATTTTTAGTCACCAACATATTGAGCATATTGCTGTTTTTTAGTCTATTTAACTATAGGATGTCTTGGTTTTTGACCCAGAAAGATCATATTGAGGCTAAAAAGGGAAGTAGTGAAAGAAGGAATCTGTTGTTTAAAGAAGAGTTAATAGAATTTTTAGAGGGTATAAAAGAGTCGAACAGCAAGGATTCCTCTGTGAATGGAATAAGCAAAATCAAAATTGATACAATCATAAAAAAAATCAAAATTGACACAATTGCTAAGTCAAAAGAAAGTAATAATCATCTAAAAATAATTAGTGAAAATTTAGAATATGACCCGAGTAGAAGTGTGATGGAAGATACTTATTTACAACATTTTCTATTTTTTAGCATTCCCATAATCGGAATAAAAATTTATATACAAGATGTGCCACTACTTGGTGGGGTTTCATTGTTCATATTTTTAACTTGGTATTTATTCGCAAGAAAGAAAGAATTCGATATAACATGCCAGTTGTGCCGAGAAACAGTAAAATTGTCTGATGGAAAAATGATAAAATATTCTAAATACAAAATATTTTCAAGCTCTATATTTAAACCGGAAAATAAGCCTGAAAATCTAAAATTACCTCTCTTTAATTATTTTGAAAGAAAGCTTAAATACCTAATTTATCTCCCATTCTTAATCTTGCTTTCGATACAATCACTTGATATTATTGAAACTTACGTGCCCAATTGCGGCCCCAAAGAGCAAAATTTAGTAAAAATTGATGGAAAATATTTTCGATTTAATTATTTTTTTAAAACGAAGATTATTCAATATGGAATTCCAGAAGACTACATGATGTTAAATGTTCGATTAGTGGACTATTTAAATTTTTATAATTCTGACCCTTTTTTGGAGTTAGGAATTAAAAAATGGAAAATTTATGCGAAATTCCTTGCTATGCACATTCTTTCGCTACTGATTTTATCCTTTTGTTTAGTTCAAACTAAAAACATTATTAAAATTATAAATAATGAAAACAAGGTTCAACAAGTATTGAAAAATGTTTTTCGTGAACTACCTGCAATTCAAGTCCTTCAGCGTGATTTAAAGGGTTTAAAAAATAATGAGAATAATTTTACTTTTAACTGTTGAATGCTTCCTCCTACTTTTTCCGTTATTTTGCTCAAAACAGCGAACCATGCTGCATAAGTTAAGGCGCATTCAAATCAAGGATTTATGGTTTTAGGATTACTAAACTTTTAAAGTTTAGTAATTCCTGTTAGTAAAACCCTTTACCTTTGGAAAAAGGGCTTCCTTTGAAAACCACATCATTAAAAAGAAAATAAGAAAATGTCAAACCCAACCATACAGCCACCTTTGAATAACTTACAGATGGAACTGCTCAAGCTGTTTGCCCGGCAACTTCCCGAAAAGGACTTGCTCGCTATCAAGGATATGATTGCCCAATATTTACTGGAAAGAACATTTGAATTGGCGGGAGAGGAGTGGGAAAAGAGAGGTTATACAATTGAAGAATTTCAAAAATCAATAGATTGAAAATAGATGAATTTAGTACATTGATAGAAAAATAGGATATAAAACACCCATTCAACACCTCATGTCCAAACTGACCGAAAATGCCATCGAACTGCTCGCCATCGAAGACCTCGAAGCACTCGGTTACCAATACCTCTATGGCCCGGATATCGCCCCTGATGGAAAAAGCCCAGAACGGCATAGCTATGCCGATGTGGTGCTCACCGATCGGTTGCACAATGCTATCCGCCGCATCAACCCCGATGTGCCACCCCTTGCCCAAATGGAAGCACTCAAAGAAGTGCAGCGCATCCACTCTCCCGACCTGACCACCAATAATAAAGCATTCCATAAACTACTGACGGAAGGTGTCCCCGTGAGCAAACGAGTGGATGGCGAAGACCGGGGCGATAAGGTTTGGTTGGTGGATTTTAGGCAGCCGGATAACAATGAGTTTTTGGTGGTCAACCAATTTACGGTTATTGAAAATGGCAAGAACAAACGCCCAGACCTTGTCCTGTTTGTCAATGGCCTACCGCTTGTGGTTGTCGAGTTGAAAAATGCAGCTGATGAAAACGCCACCGTAAAATCCGCTTTTAAACAGTTGCAGACTTATAAAGAGACCATTCCATCGCTGTTCACTTACAATGGGCTGATGGTAATTTCGGATGGTTTGGAAGCGAAAGCGGGAAGCCTCTCGGCGGGTTTTAGCCGGTTTATGAGTTGGAAGACCGCAGATGGTCAATCGGTGGCCTCTACCTTGATTTCTGAAATGGAAACGCTGTTGAAAGGAATGCTCAACAAACCAACAGTCTTGGACCTGGTCCGGCATTTCACAGTTTTTGAAGAAACAAAAAAGGAAGACCCTAAAACAGGTATCACAACGATTGAGACCATCAAGAAAATAGCAGCCTATCACCAATTTTACGCAGTCAACAAAGCTGTAGAAAGCACCCTGAAGGCAGCGGCAACCGATGGCGACCGAAAAGGTGGCGTGGTTTGGCATACGCAGGGAAGTGGCAAGTCGCTGTCCATGGTTTTTTATACTGGAAAAATCGTTTTGGCATTGGACAACCCAACTGTTTTGGTCATCACTGACCGCAATGACCTTGACGACCAGTTGTTCGAGACCTTTGCTGATTCCAAGCAATTGCTGCGTCAAACACCCATCCAAGCAGAGAACCGGGAACATTTGAAGGCGCTGTTGAAAGTGGCTTCTGGAGGTGTCGTGTTTTCGACTATCCAAAAATTCCAGCCACAAGAAGGCAATGAATTTGAGGAACTATCGGCTCGCAAAAATATTGTAGTCATAGCAGATGAGGCGCACCGGACGCAATACGGCTTTAGCGCCAAAACAGTGGACGAGAAGGATGGGGAGGAAATGTCATCGGTCAAAAAATCGTCTATGGTTTTGCCAAATACTTGCGGGATGCACTGCCGCATGCGACCTATTTGGGTTTCACTGGCACCCCTATCGAAAGTACCGATGTGAATACGCCTGCTGTATTCGGCCATTATATTGATGTATATGATATTGCGCAAGCGGTTGAAGATGGCGCAACGGTTCGGATTTATTATGAAAGCCGATTGGCCAAAGTCAACCTCAGCGATGAAGGTCGCCAGTTAGTAGAGGAACTGGATGAGGAGCTTAACCAGGAAGATCTAAATGACAGCCAAAAGGCAAAGGCTAAATGGACGCAACTGGAAGCGTTGGTTGGAAGTGAAAACAGGATAAAAAATGTAGCTAAAGATATCGTCAGACACTTTGAACAAAGGCAAGAAGTATTTGAGGGAAAAGGGATGATCGTTTCCATGTCTCGACGCATTGCGGCTGCCTTGTATGCCGAGATTACTGCCCTCCGGCCTGATTGGCACCACGACGATCTCGACAAAGGGGTAATCAAAGTTGTGATGACCTCCACTTCCTCCGATGGGCCTGAGATGGCGAAGCACCACACTAATAAGACCCAACGCCGTGCCTTGGCCGACCGCATGAAAGACCCCGATGACCCCCTGAAGCTGGTTATTGTTCGGGACATGTGGCTGACGGGTTTTGATGCACCAAGCATGCACACCCTTTATATTGATAAACCCATGAGAGGGCACAATCTGATGCAGGCCATCGCCCGGGTGAACCGGGTTTATAAGGACAAACCAGGTGGGTTGGTCGTCGATTATTTGGGCATTGCAGCTGATCTTAAAAAAGCGTTGGCCTTCTATTCTGAAAGTGGTGGCACTGGCAACCCCACTTTGGCACAAGAGGAAGCGGTCAATTTGATGTTGGAAAAAATAGAAGTGGTTGCACAGCTTTTTATGGAACAACCAGAGGCGAGAGTATTGGAAATTAGGCAAGACTATGCCATCGCTGCCGAGCCTTCCGTCCGGTATCTCAACAAATCAGATGGTTTTAAATATGAAGAATACTTCACTGCCGATACCCGTGAAAAACTACAGATCATCCTCGCCGCAGAAGACCATATATTGAAATTGGAAGATGGCAAAAAACGGTTTATTAATGAGGTCATGGCTTTGTCCAAAGCCTTTGCCATCGCAATTCCGCACGAACAGGCTTTAGATGTAAAGGATGAAGTAGCATTTTTCCAAGCCGTCAAAGCGAGGTTGGCGAAATTCGATATTACAGGCACCAATAGGACGGATGAGGAAATGGAAACGACCATTCGGCAGGTGATTGATCAGGCATTGGTTTCGGAGAAAGTGATAGACTTATTTGATGCGGCAGGTATTAAAAAGCCTGACATCTCCATTCTTTCTGAAGAATTTCTTTTGGAAATTAAAGGCATGAAGTACCAAAACGTGGCGATGGAAGTTTTAAAAAAATTACTCAACGATGAAATAAAGGCTAGGGCAAAAACCAACTTGGTTCAAAGCCGCACCTTAATGGAGATGCTGGAAAATTCTATCAAACGCTACCAGAATAAAATCATCACCGCGGCTGAAGTTATCCAAGAGTTAATTGACATTGCCAAAGAAGTAAAGAAGGCTGATGCCCGGGGTGAGAAGATGGGTTTGTCTGAGGATGAATTGGCATTTTATGATGCAGTGGCCAATAATAAAAGTGCAAAGGATTTAATGGCGGACGACCAACTTCGGGCACTTGCTATTTACCTCGTTGAAACGGTCAAAGCAAATGCGTCGATTGATTGGACAATCAAGGAAAATGTAAAAGCCAAATTGAAAGTGATGGTGAAACGGGCGTTGCGGAAGTTCGGCTATCCACCGGATCAGCAGAAAATAGCTACAGAAACAGTATTGAAACAGGCTGAGTTGTTCGCTGATATCTGGTTGTCAAAATAACCCCCTCCCCACCATTTTCATATTTTTACACCCATTTTCAGAAAAATGAACAATTAGCACTATTTTTATTTTATATAGATTCGGCCTTTGAAAACCATCCATTAAAATCATTAAAAAAAGACCATGAAATATTTCCTATTGATCCCTTGTTTGTTCTTTCTATCCAATGTGGCATCCGCCCAGTTCCAACCTTCCAATGATGGCCTCATCATCAAAGTGAGCGATGGCACCGACAAAGGAAGGGACAGCAAACTGACTCCAAAGGGCAATGTCCCGACTTCCTATGACAAGGTGGGCAAGAAGGATGGCAAAGCTGCTGGCAATGCATTATTTACAGATCCGATTGTTCCGTTGGGTATGACGGAGAGCATCCAAGCGGCTGCTTTTCTGGAGCGGCCACAATATGGCTTAGCCGGGTTTTTCCTGATTTTTTGTGTCAATGATTCCATCGGCGGGCAACAAGGAACCCATTCGATTGATGGAACGACCTATAAAGGGGTGTTCCGCCTGATCCGTCAGAAAACATCTGCGGAAGAGGAGATTCCCGCCGGGATGACTTCGTACATTATTCAGGGGACTTTTTACTTGTTGGGAATTTCGTATTAGGAACGAGAGAACAACCGGAAAACGGATGACGCAGATTAGACGGATCAACACGGATTTAATCTTTACAATTTGTTGAAATCCGTGCTAATGCGCCAGTTCCGTGTCTTCCGTGTCCCTATTGTTGATCTATTAGTTTTAAAAGAAAACCCTTTATCCGCATGCCCTATTCCTACACTAACCGCCAAGGCAAAACCCACTACTTCCGGGCTGTCGAAACGAAGACTGGGAAGCACCGCTACTATGTAACCTCGTCTGATAACTTTGAAGACCTGATCGAGGAAGTACCTCTTGGCTTTGAAGTGACTGAATTGCCCGAAGAGGCGAAAGTAGTTATTCGTAAAAAGAAGCCTTTATTGGTGACGCAAGAAGAAAAAGAAATCGTCCACGATGCCATTGCAGAGTTTTCGGGGATTAAGGATTTTTTTATCCATGCAGAAGGACCGATGCTGTCTGTTTATCAATCCCAGTTTAGTTCTACTGGAGGACAAGAGGAGAGTTTGAGCAGGGAAGAGGCTATTAAATTCTATGGGCCGGAAATCGAAAAGTGGATGCGTTTTCTGACTTCTCTTCGGTTTGTTTTGGTAGATAAAGAGCAACGACTTTTCCAAACAGAACGCATGGTTTATTTGAGTTTCTTTGATCATGACTTTCATCCAGTTGGAAGACCTGGACAAATCGAGGATGTGGCAAGGGAATATGGACAACATCTAGGGCGGGTTTCGTTTTTTGACATTGTGCCCAATGGGTTTGAAGAATAGCAACTCTCATTGTTCCTAAAATATTTACTTTTCCAGCCTCTGAGTTTAGTGTTAATATTTCCAAACATAACTACCAACATTTCGACATCCGCCAACCCATATTCATGCAACCTTCCAACGATATAAAATTGGCCGCTGAATTCATCCGTGCCGGCAAATTGGTCGCTTTCCCCACCGAAACGGTTTATGGACTCGGGGCAGATGCCCTCAACCCCTATGCCGTGGCCAAGATTTTTGAATGCAAAGAGCGGCCGACTTTCGATCCCTTGATCGTTCACATTGCCCAATTGGAAGATTTGGAAAAACTGATGGCGAGCCCCGATGAGCGGGTACTGCAATTGGCCAAACGGTTCTGGCCGGGGCCATTGACGATCGTTGTTCCAAAAAATGCCAACGTCCCGGACCTCGTGACCTCAGGATTGCCGACTGTCGGCATCCGGATGCCCAACCACCCCGTGGCTTTGGAGTTGATCCGACAGTCCGATTGCCCGATCGCTGCGCCCAGCGCCAATAAATTTGGTCGGGTTAGCCCTACCTTGGCAGAGCATGTCACCAAGCATTTGCCGGAGGTTGACTTGGTGCTGGATGGGGGGGCGACAACCGTAGGCATCGAATCCACTATCATCCAGCTTCACCCCGATGGCTTTGAACTTTTGCGCCACGGCGCTATCACCCGCGAAGAAATAGAACTTATTATACCCTACCATAGCCCAACAGAGCGCCATTCTGACGATATAGTGGCACCCGGTATGTTGAAATCCCATTACAGCCCAATCAAGCCACTGCACATTTTGGAGGAGGGGCTTTTAGCTAAAATCGACCGTCAAAAGGCAGGACTGTTGTCATTTTCCGGAAAGGAAACCGAAGGATTTAAGGAGGTGGTCCGGCTAACCGAGAACGGCGATCTGCAAGAATATGCCGTTCGGCTGTTTGCTGCCATCCACCAGTTGGAGGCAACGGATGTCGAAACCATTATTGTCGAGCCAGTACCAGAAAAAGGAATTGGGGTGGCCATCATGGATCGGGTTAGGAAGGCGGCGTATGAGCATCGGTTGGGCTAACCCAAAAAGAAAAAGCCCGCACCAGCGAAACCGCCGATACGGACTTTCATACAACGGCCGACAATATAATAACCCCTTGACTGACTGCTGTGTAACAAAAGTTTTTAGGTGGCGAGCGGCTGAAAGCCGCTCATATATAAAAACTTTCTACCTGAGAGCGACTTTGTCGGCGGTGCGAAAAATGGCGTTACACAGTACTGACTTTATTTGACAAACTTTTCACTAACCGCGTTGACGCCATCGCTCATTCACCACATAGAACCCCCAAGCACATACCGCTAACATCCAAGCTGATGCGGTTGCCGGCTTCCGTTACTTTGTACGTTTGGGTAAATACCTTCTACCCGCCAAGTCTCATAGATAGAAAGCTGGGCGTCTTGCTGCGAGAGAGCCGTAAAATCGACGTTTAATACATTGGTTGTTGGTACAGGACTGAGTTGTAGTTGTTGGAAAATGGCTGTGCGCTCATCGGCAGCGACTGGCGTCACACAGGTCAAATCTTCGTGAAAGTCTGGCCACGTATTTCACCGCAAGGTGCATGGCAGTGTGGACGTTTATGTAATTATTGCCGTCCTTGATGGTATTGGCAATGCGGGGGTAAATTCATCACGCCCCAAGTAGGCGAAAACGCCGCCATTGTTGAAATATTGGTCAATTGGCATGCGGCCCGCTGCATTTTCACCTATTGCTGCTTCGTGGATATGGGCATCAGTTATGTCACCCGTGAGGCCACTCACCACCGCATGAATGGGCGTTGCTGTTGTGGCGGTCGATCGAAGTGATGGCACCACCTGTAGCGAACGGCGCATCGATCGTACCGTTTCCTGGGCAGTACAAAGATCATAGCCGTAACCGTCGCGGGCGAGGCGGTAGACTTGTCCCCGGATTTCCACCGGTAGGGAAACCAGCCGTGTGCACATTTAGGTAAATATTTCCAGTTAGCAGGTCATTGATGAGGTCGGGGGTGATCATGGCGGCGTCGGTTACCGTCATCATGACCACGTTGCTATCGATGCCAGGAGATAAGTTTAAAACCACTCCACCAGCATTTCCTAAACCTCCTTTGTGGAAATGCGTGCCCGAAATCTTCCCCGCTCAATCCGTTTGTAATGGCACTGACCAGGAAATACTGCTAAAATCGGCGCTAACGAAACGGCCACCAAATCCACCCGCAACCGAGGCCACGGGAGGCGTTTCCTCACACCTGACAACCACGTGTCGAAGGTCAAATTGTTGTCGAGTGTCAGTTGTCCCCGAATTTCGCCGCCAGGGTTCGCAGCCGTGTGGACATTGATGTAAATATTCCCTGCTTTCAGCGCTGCTAAATAATCACCAAGCACAACAACTCATGGATACGATTTGCCTCGGACGAATGGCATTAGGTCTTCCACCACACCGCCATTGGTGCCAGCGGCGGCTTCGTGCAGATGAACACCAGTGATCGGGCCGCTGAGACCAGTTAGCATCACATTGATTTCCAGTTGGTTGATTACATTGGTATAATTGAATGTGCCGCGGCCACTATAGCATCGGTCGTGACGGCGGGTGCCTCTTGGCCACCGAGATTGGCAGTAGGTAGGGTCGGTTTCAAGGAGCAATTGTCCCCGAATTTCCCCACCGGGATTCGCATCGGTATGTACGTTGAGGTAGTAAGCACCTGTGAGGAATTTAGTCATTTCATCCGCCGTAATTTCTGTTAAAACAGCTTGTGCTCGGTTGCCGACCACAAAGTCGTTCAGGGCTATTACGACCCCGCCATTTTCACCAACTGCGCCTTCGTGGATGTGGATGCCAGTGATTGGACCACTTAGTCCATTGACACTTACGTTAACAGTGATTTCATCGCAGGCATCGTTGACCATAAAAGAAGCCACACCGAGGGCGTCTGTGGTGACGGCAGAGACTTCCTGGTCACCGTTCAATCTTGCTGTTATCAAAAGGTCGTTGGAGAAACGTGGATCGATTGGAAGGTTGCTGAAAAAATCACGGCCACGGAGGCGATGTTGGCTCTGGTCCCCGGGATGGCCCATCGTATGCACGTTGACGTATACCTCATTATTTCTAAACAAAAGGGAATGGTCGAACGGCGTCGTAGCGCGTCGTCTTCATCCAATATCCATAAGCACCGCCACCTGCATTGAAATAACTGGCCAAATTGTAAATAACACCACCATTCACGCCGGGCGGGCATTGTGGAAATGGGCTGCCGTAAAGTCCGTTTCCAGACCGCTGACCACCATCATAAAATGGGCGTTCGTTTGATCCCAGTCGATGGTCACCATGCCTGCGCTACAGTGGCGGTGGTGACAGCTGGTACTTCTTGACCGCCGCTAAACTGATAAGAATAGGCTTCCCGAGCCAATTTGTACACTTGTCCCCGAATCTCGCCACGGGATTGGCAGCAGTGTGGACATTCAGGTAAATGTCGCCCCGCAGCATCGCATTGAGCAGTTGCGGCGTCCAGGTCGCGCGAACCCATGATGCGGTTTCCGTTCACATCATTGGTCAGGTTAAGGACGACCCCGCCATTAATACCAGCACCCCCTCCCTGTGAAAATGGGCGGCCGTGATTGGCCCACTCAAACCAGTCAGTGCAACATTGTAGCTAACGGTTGATAGGTCGCTGCTAACAGTGATGGCTGCTACCCCTTCGGCATTGGTTACGACAGCTGGGTTTTCCTGTGCGCCATCGGGGAAGGCGTCAAAATAGAGGCCATCGGCCAACATCACCTGGCCTGATTTCACCGCCAGGGTTATCGGTAGTGTGAACGGTGATGTAAATATTGCCCGCCCATAGTTCATCTAAATAAGCGGTTGGGTCAACAGTAGCGGTAATGACATTGCCATTGATAAAAGGGCCTAAATCTTCGACAACACCTCCATTGCCCCAAAAGCTGCATTGTGGAAATGTGCTGCATTGATGGAAGTACTTCGAGGCCATCGACTCTTTTATTTGCAATTTATAACCTGATTTAGAAAGGTTGAAAACCCCAATGCCAAAGGCATTGGTCGCTACGGCAGGCACTTCTTGGTCGCCGGAAAGCATAGCAGAATAACGGAAATCTGTTTCCAACAAAACCTGCCCCCTGATTTCACCACCCGGATTGGCCGCAGTGTGGACATTGATGTAATAGGCCCCGGAAAGGAATTTTGACACATCATCAGGTGTGAGGTCTTTCAATGTGGTTCGGATGCGGTTGCCGCTGACAAAATCGGATAGGTTGTACCACGCCGCCATTTTCTCCGATGGCTCCTTCGTGGAAATGGATGCCCGTAATGTCGCCGCTGAGACCCGAAACACTGACATCGATGCTGAGGGTGTTTTTCCGGCTGTCCAAGGTGAAAATGCCAACACCTTGCGCGTCGGTGGTGACGGCAGGCACTTCATTGACGCCGCTCATGCGGACTGTGAGTTGTAGTATGTCCGATAAATGGTCGGCTTGTGAGGTGAAACTGCCCATCAGGGCTAATAAAAGGATGGATAAATTTTTAGCATAACGATAATTTTTTAGGAACGGCAATACGAAAGAGCCTGAGAACAAAGGCCCGTCAAGACGGCGCAAATTAGGTTGCTCGGTTTTGCAAGGCAGTGGCGATTGTTGGCCACAGACTTCCAACTATGATGAAATGATTTATTAAAAAAGGTAGCTCGATGCTTGTATTACCTAATACAGAGTTTGATTGATAAAGGCTGCGCAGGTTTCAGTTGAAGTTTGGGACTGTGTTCTTTTCCGGCCTGCCTTTGCCGGCCCACAAATTTGTTGCAGGCGGGCACGCTGATCACAAGAATTTGACGAATCGCTGATCTGTTTTAGGTACGGGGAATGGTGGCAGATTGGATTTATGATGAGGGATTTCATTGAAGAGTTTTATAGTGGCATGTCGAGGTCTGTCTCTTTCATCCAAATGAATCGTTCAGTAAGCTGCATGTGCCCGTTGCGTTTTCAGGAAGAAAAGCGCAAAGTCCGGAGGTTGGTACATTGCTTGAGGATGTGAATCCCTCGCAGATGAAGCGCATCGCATGGTGCCGAGGGGATTCACATCCCTCGCTATGACTTGTCGTCCCTCGAGGAGCTCTGTGGTATCATTCTTCTTTTCAGAAGCAACTTTCAATTTTACAACCAAAGTTCCTGGTTGCCCTATTGCTTATCCGTGCTTTTTACTGCCTACAATTGCGTTTTCCTTGCTTAAATAACTAAGTTTGTCGGCTAGTTCAAACACCAATAAAATTATTTATGAAGAAATTATTCACCTATCTAATTCTCGCAACCTCTATGTTGCTTGTTTTTTTCCCACTGTAAAGAAACCACGGCCACAAGGGAGCGACCTTACGCCCATTACCGCCCCTGGCCACCACAGGGTATTAATGCCACTTTTAGCATCGATTCTATGAATGGTGATATTACCCACAACGGGGTATTGCCGATGGGCACGAATGTGACCAGCCTCGTGGCTGATTTCCAATTCTCACGCGGCGCACAAGTGTATGTCAATAACGTGGAGCAGGTCAGCGGCGTCACCCCCAATAATTTTTCCAATAAAGTGACTTATTATGTGCTTTCTGGCAATAAAAGTACAGCCCGGGAATACGATGTTTACGTCGTTGTGGAAGGTGGGCCGGGTTCCGGCAATGCCATGATCACATCCTTTTCCATCCCATCGGTCGGGCTGAATTTTACCATCAACGAAAGTGCCGGCACGATCACCCATACTGGCGAACTGCCGATGGGGACGGATGTAACTGCTTTAGTGCCCGACTTTACTTTTTCAAACGGTGCCACGGTTCAAGTGAATGGCGTCGATCAGGAGAGCGGGGTAACCGCCAACGACTTCACCAGCCCGGTTGTATATTCGGTTACCTCTTCCGATATGTCTTTGACAACCGACTATACGGTGACGGTGAAGGTCATGGGTGCTACCAGCGACGAGTGGAACTCCTCACCCCCGATGCGGGTTTCTGCCATTTCAAGACCAGCGGGTATTTTGAATGGGGAAATTTATGTGATAGATACTTCAGTTGCTGTTGGCGGGCGAATTTCCAGCAGGTTTGGAAGAGCTCGGACGGCATTACTTGGAGTCAGGTAACCACTACGCCCGGATGTTTTTACCTTATGGTTTCTTTGAATTGTTGACATTAAACAATACATTCCACATGATTCGGCGGTGCGTCATTGCCTGATTTTAATAGTGGTGGGAGCATTTTTACTGGGGAAGCGCAAGATGCAGTTTCGACTTCTTCTGATGGAGCAGCTTGGACGGAAACGACTGGTTCAGGTTTTACCGCCAGGGCACTTTACCGCGGGGCAAATTTTAACAACCAACTATTTATCGTCGGTGGCAATTCATTAGGCTTCGGTACACCGAACGCTGCGTCAACGGATGTTTACCGATCCAGCAATGGCGTCGATTGGAGTTTGGTGACCAGCACTCCCGGCTTCGATGCCCGCAGTACCCCAGCAGTATTTGTGCATGATGGTAAATTGTGGGTCACTGGCGGTGGCGGCATCAATCTGCCTGGCCCGGAAGACCTCTACAATGATGTTTGGTACACCGAGGATGGTAGCTCTTGGACGCAGGTTACAGTCACTTCGCCATACCCCGCCCGAACTGGCCACAATGCCATTTCTTATAACGGGAATATGTATGTCCTTTTTGGGAACGACAATGAAATCGATCTGGCCAATAAAACTTTTTACAGCGACATCTGGATGTCAGATGATAACGGGGTAACTTGGTCGGAAGTGACAGGTGATGCCGCCATGCCCGGCGGTTTTGCCAAACGCGGCAGCGCATCTGTATTGGTCGATGGCGAAAATAAAATATGGATCATTGGTGGCATCAACACCAGCGGGCCGCTCAAGGATGTTTGGAGGGGGAATTTTTAAATGATATAAACTTGACCTCGGGATATTAGAACGGGTCAACAAATTATAAGCCCAGACTTTTAGTCTGGGCTATTTTCTTTCTATGAGATATTTTCCCAAAATTATTCTTTTATTCCTACCACTATTATTTTCTCAAAATATAGTCGCTCAAACATTTAATATAAATGGGGAAATAATTAGCAGTGAAAACAACGAGCCCATCATTGGTGCTACCATTTTAATAAAAGGTACAACGACAGGCGAGGCGACCGATTTAAATGGGGCATTTAATTTAGCAGTTAAGCGAGGTAAAATATTAATTATATCAGCCGTTGGTCACGAGACAAAAGAAATTAAAGTATTAAAAGAAGAGTTTTTAAAAATAAAATTAAATGTCTCCACGAGTAGTTTGGACGAGGTGGTGGTAGTGGGTTATGGTATTCAAAAAAGAGGGGAAATAACGGGTTCGATAGCTTCCATTAATGCGGATCAATTAGGGCAAATAAATTCGTTGAGCATTGACAATGCGATTACTGGAAAATTACCGGGCGTGTTGGTGCAGTCGAGCAATGGCGTGCCGGGGTCGGCGACTTCCATTTTAATTCGAGGTTTTAGTTCTTTATCCGATGATGCGAATAATCCGTTAATTGTGGTGGACGGTGTTCCGGTTTATGGGACTGGAAAAGATTTTAATAATATTGATTTTGATAAAACTGCCATCAGTGCGGCCAGTTTCGGGGGTAATCAGGTGAGCGAAGATTTTAGTTCGGATTTTGACCGCAACGATGAATTTGAAAGAAATCCATTGGCGCATTTAAACCCGGAAGATATCGAGTCTATTGAGATTTTAAAAGACGCTTTTGCTACAGCAATTTACGGTTCACGGGGGGCGGCAGGCGTTATTTTAATTACCACTAAAAAAGGCCGGGGCGGCAAACCGCAAATTAATTTTAATTATAATGCGGGCCGCAGTAAAGCCATCGCCTTGCCCGATTTATTATCAGCTTCCGAATATGCGGCGGTTTACGGAGAGTTCAATAAACAAAGAGGTTTCCCGATTAATTTTCCTAAAAAAGATAGTACCGATTGGTTTGGGGAGGTGACTCGTCCGGCGTGGCACCAGTCGGCTAATTTATCCATTTCAGGCGGCGATAAAAAACACCAATATTTTGTCAGCGGGGGCTATATGAACCAAGATGCTATAATTATTAATAATGGTTTTGAACGGTACAGCGCAAAAATAAATTTTGCTAATAACAGTGGCGAACTATTTCGCTACGGCACAGATGTCGCCATTTCTTTTACGCAAAATTCTTCTTTAAATGCCAGCCGTATTTATAAAGAAGCCGTGGTGCGTGCGCCGAATATTCCTGTAAAGGACGACGCTGGAAATTATATTTGGGGGGCAGGCGACAACCCTTATGGTTTGACGGAAGATAGTGGCACCAATCCCGTGGCCGATGCAACAAGGGATATTAATGAATTAAAAGACACCCGGACAATTGGCCGAATATTTTTTGAAATTCAACCAATACAGTGGTTGGTTTTTAAAACTCAATTTGGGGCGGATTTATTAAATTCATTGGGTTATTCCCGGCGACGCTCCCGACCAATTATTCCCGGTGGCGATGCCGTGGAAACCAATACACAAAACCGCCGCATCGTCATGGACAACACTTTGACTTTTCAAAAAACATTTTCCGATCACCATATTAATGCATTATTGGGACATAGTTTTGAAAAGTCAATTGAAAATAAATTGGGCGTTTCCGGTCGGGATTTTTTTAGTGAAGATATATTAAGCATCGAAGCAGCGAATAATTTTATTTTAAACAATGCCCAACAAAGAGCTTGGGCGTTGCAGTCTTTTTTTAGCAGAATTAATTACCAATATTTAGATAAATATTTAGCGGGTGTCACGTACCGCATTGACGGCTCTTCGCAATTTAGCCGGGAAAGTAGATATGTACATTTTCCATCTTTTTCTTTAGGGTGGCGAATTTCCAAAGAAGCATTTATGGAAAATATGGATTGGCTCAAAGATTTAAAATTGAGGAGCAGTATCGGATTTTCCGGCAATCCAAGTTCTGGCGGCGGCTTCTATGGCAACCAGGGACAATTTGTTTTGCAAACGAATAACCTTCAATATGCCGGCAGTAACATCCTGACCACCCAGCAACCTTCCAACCCCAACCTCAAATGGGAACGAAACCGGGTCATTGATGCAGGAATTGACCTGACTTTAAAAAAGGATCAGTTGGTTTTCACGCTGGATTATTACCATAAAAAAACCACCAATTTGTTGTTTGCTTCCTCGTTGCCTTATTACACAGGCTGGAGTTCCCAATTGCAAAATATTGGTGACATGGTTAACCAAGGCTGGGAAATGCGGCTTGAGTCCAATCAGGTTTTTGGGGATGTGGCATGGAGCAGTACGTTGAACATGGCCTCTAATTCCAATAAAATCAAAAAACTGAATTTCGACGGTGAGTCGCTGACTTCGGCTGAGAATGGCTATAAATATTTTACCGAAGGAGAGCCTGCTGGCCAGTTTTTCTTGTTCCAATGGCAGGGCGTCGATCCAGAAACGGGCAACCCTATTTGGCTAAATGCAGACGGCGAAGAGACGACCATCCCGCCCGGCTCGGAGAATGAAACGGCCATCCGCAACCTGAGCCGCAGGGCCTACGGGACGCACTTGCCCGATGTGTTTGGTGGTTGGGACAACACCATTTTTTACAAGGGCTTTTCGCTGCGGGCCTTTTTCAGCTACGCCCTCGGCGGCCAGCTCATCAACGGCACCCGGGCGCAATTGCTGACTTATTCGCTCACGGACGCCAACAATCTCAGCCGAGAGGTTTTGGATTATTGGCAGGTGGAGGGCGACGAAACGGACATTCCCCGGCTCATCAATGCATCCATCCGCAGCAGCAGTAATAGCTTGACGGATTTTACAGCAAGCCGCACCAGTAGCCGTTTTTTGGAAAATGCATCCTTCGTCCGCCTCAAAGACCTGACTTTTTCCTACCGCTTTTTAGGCGAAAAACTGGAGCGGTTGAAATACCTCAGCCGCCTTGAAATTTATCTCCAAGCCACCAACATTTGGACTTGGACGAAATACAGCGGCCTCGACCCGGAGGTGAGTGACTTTGGTTCGTCCACGCTGCGGGGAGGGTACGATGAGCTGACGATGCCGCAGCTGAAGAGTATTGTTTTTGGGGTAAAAGTGGGGTTGTGAAAAGGCGGGGGAGGTTAATTTATTAATCTAAAATGAAGAATTACAAAATATACAACTGGCTAATTCTGAGTGTCTTCTTTGTCGCTTGCGACAGCCAACTCGATTTGGCCCCCGAGGATACCCTCGTCGAGGACAAAGTTTTCGCCTCCGAGAAAACGGCGGACGCTGCGGTGGCCGATGCTTACCATAGTTTTTATGAGGCATCCACCTTTTTTGGGGTGACTTATGCTTTTGGCGACCTCACGACGGACAACGTGGCCTTGGCCAATAATGCTGGATATTGGACGTATGTGGATGCCGAATTGACGCCTGCTGATTATGTGGTGGGCGAGGTTTGGCGGCTGCATTACAAGGCGATTAATGTGGCAAATAATTTAATCAAAAAAATACCGGAAATAGGGACGTATGACGAAACGCTTGAGCGGCAACACGTGGCGGAAGGGCGCTTCCTGCGGGCCTTTGCCTACCTGAATTTGCTGCGAATTTACGGCGATGGGGCGCTCACTGGCGATGCCTCTGGATTGGGGGTTGTCTTGCAATTAGAGCCATTTGAGGGCATAGTGGAAGAACCCAAACCGAGGCAAAACAATGGGGCGATTTTCAACCAGGTCATTGAGGATTTGCAGTTGGCTATTGCCGATTTACCCGCGGCTCACAGCAATAATGAACGCACTCGCAGCCGGGCCACCAAAGCGAGTGCGCAGGCTTTATTGAGCCGCGTTTATTTGTACCAAGGTGATTTTGGTGCAGCGGCGTCTGCGGCGCAAGCGGTGCTGGCTGACCCCAACTATTTTTTAACCAGCGACTTGCAGCAACTTTTCCCCCCGAACCCGGATGCTTCCCCGCAAGAAATGACCAAAGAATGGTTGTTTGGGTTTCCCGTCAGCACCAACAACGGCAATTTTCAGTACGGCACCAACTACCTCGATTTGATTTATTATTTTAAAAACAACGCTTGGGCCGATGCGGCATTTATTGATTTATATGATACGGCTGACCTTCGCCGTCAGGAATTGATTTTTGCGGGATTTGCCGGGAATCCCAATTTGACGACGTTTAAATTCAACAATCCAGAGGGGTTGGACAATGTGCCCATGCTCCGATTGGCCGAAGTGATTCTGACCCGGGCAGAAAGTTTGGCCCGCACCAACGGACTCGTGCCGGAAGCGGTGGATTTGCTCAACGAAATCCGCCAACGGGCCGGGGTGACGTCCTTCGATTTGGCAGATTTTTCAAACGCTGATGACTTGGTAAATGCCATTTTACATGAGCGGCGGTTGGAGTTGGCCTTTGAAGGTTTGCATCGATTTGATTTGCTACGGACTGGCCGTCCCCTCAAAAATCCGGATGTGCCAGCGGATCGTTTTGCTTGGCCCATTCCCCAATATGAAATTGAGCTGTCGGGTGGGGTAGTGGTGCAGAATCCGGGGTATGAATGAAATATTGTGTACAGGACAAAACTCAAATATTGCAGAGTAAAAATGCGGAGCAGGATAACTACCGCTTTATGCAACATCCCAACTGCCTGCCCCGAACTTGCTTCGGGGTGCTCCTCCAAGGGTTTCTAAGGGGCGAGCAGATTGATGGCAAAGGCTTGAATGATCATTCGGGCCGCATGAAAAAACGTTGATTTTCTGTTCAAATTACTGATTTTCAATTTAGTTGCTAAAGTTGTGTACAGGACAAAACTGATTTAAGCTTATTTATCAATGCGGAGCAGGATAGAAATACCTTCAATTGGACCTGACCAAGTGCCCCTACGGGATTTTTAAGGGGGAAAACGGATTGAAAATCCGTTTTCCCCCTTAAAAATCCCGTAGGGGCACTTGGGAAGTTGCATAAAGTAGGGGTGATGCTGCCCCGCATTTTAAAAATGATTTTTGTCCTGTATATAGTTGCTAAAGTCACGTTTATCCTTAAAATCCCTTGAGATGCACCTTGAAACAAGTTCGGGGCAGGCTGCGGGAAGTTGCCAAAAGAACGGCTTATCCTGCCCCGCATTTTGTAAATAGATTACACTGTATTCTCGAAGCTATGCAATTAATCAGAACAAATTCCGATAACAAAGATTTCATCGAACTCGTCCAAGAGTTGGATAAATTGAACGTGATCCGAAACGGGGAAGACCAAAAATTTTACGCTCAATATAATAAATTGGACTCTATCAAGCAGGTGGTTATTATTTATGAAAAGGAGGTGCCAGTTGGCTGTGGAGCGATCAAATATTTTGATGAAAATACAATGGAAGTGAAAAGGATGTTCACGCGGGAAACAGCGAGAGGGAAAGGGGTGGCGTCGAGAGTTTTGCAGGAATTGGAAAAATGGACGAGGGAATTAAATTTTAATTATTGCATTTTGGAAACAGGTGCAAAATATGTCGAAGCAATTGGTTTATATAAAAAAAATGGCTACCAAATAATCCCAAATTATGGTCAATACATTGGTGTGGAAACCAGTGTCTGTTTTAAAAAGAAAATTTAATAATGGAAAATTGACAATGGAAAATTGACAATGGAAAATTGACAATTAACTATGGATAATTAAAATAAATAGAATATGACGAAATTAAAGTTTTTTCTGGGACTCGCATTGGTTGCGTTTTGTCATTTATTAAATGCACAGGATGCTGGAAAGCACTATATTAATTTTCAGGAAGACCCTGTATTTGCTGATGTTTTGCAGGAAGCAAAGGAGAAAAATAAAATTATATTTTTTGATGGCTATACTACTTGGTGTGGGCCTTGTAAAATGATGGACAAGCAGGTTTTTACCCGTGGTGAAGAGGCTAATTATTTCAACAAAAACTTCATCAATGTAAAATATGATTTAGAAAAAGGGGAGGGTGATAAATTAAAAAGACAATATAAAGTAACTGCTTTTCCAACCTATTTATTTATTAATGGTAATGGGGAAATTATTCATCGCATTGTCGGTGCTTATACTGATGAAGGAGAGTTTTTAAATTATGCAAAATTGGCGTTGACGCCGGGAGAAAACCTGCGAGACCTGCAAAAAAAATATGACCAAGGTGACCGGAGTGCAAAAATGATGTTTTCTTATTTAAGGTCGTTGCGGTTGGCAGGGATGGAGCAGCAGGAGCAGGAAACAGCCAATGATTATTTAGCCAGTTTGGTCAAAGAAAATTATAGTGACCCAGCCTATTGGGAAGTGCTAAAATTCTTTTTGACCGACCCCGCTTCACCAGCGTTTAGGGTTTTTGTGGAAAATAGAAAAAGTATTGCCGCTGCTAATGGTACAGAGGAAGTGGATGCCAAAATTTACAAAGTATTCAACGATCAAATCCAAAAAAACAGCTATTATTATCCAACCCCTGAGCGGCCATTTGACTTGGCCAGCGAGGAAGCGATGTTGCAGTTGCTCCGAGACTCGGACATCGCCCAGCGGGACGAACTGTTGTCCCGTGCGCTCGTTGTCCGGCACAATAGAAATGCGGATTACGATCAATATGCGGGAGTGGTGGATGCGATGTTGGACTATAATTTATTGGCAGGCCACGAAGATCCTTGGAAGCAGTTCGACTACCATGCCAGCACGTTCCTCAGCGTAACGAATGAGGAGGGACTTTTGCGGAGGGCACTGCGTTGGTCAGAGTATGCCTGCAACAACGAAACCCGCCCGGAGGAAGTATTCTTTTATTTGGAAAATAAAGCCAAAATTTTGGAAAAACTCGGCGACCTCGAAGCAGCCAATGAGGCCAAAGCTGCTGCAGGTAAAGCTGATAAAAAAGCTGAGGAGTTGGGCACTAAAAGAGTGGTCATCCCCGCCTTTCGCATGGTGCCCATGACCCCCAAAGATGCCCCCTCCGAAGATGGAGGTGTGGCTCCTGCTGCTCCTACCATGCCCGTCGGCGGCATGACCCCTGCCAAGAAAATCGAGAAGAATTAGATGGATTGAATGGTTCAAATGGATTGAATGAGCCTCCGTTACGAGACGTGTACTCGTCATATGGGAAAAAACCATTTGAACCATTTGAACCATCCGACCATTTGAACCATTCACCCCCTCACCCTCAACTGCCACCCAACCTTCCACCACATCTGTTCCGATCAAATCTGTCCCATTTCAAATTAGTGCCATGAAATATAGGTGGCCAATTCCACTTGGCGGGGGGATAAAACAGCGGCAGGTGACTGCCCTTGACCTACCAAACTGTTGGCTTTGACGGCTTGGAGGCTATCATGGGCACGAATTTCCAATGTGTTTTTGATAAATAATATTTGGGCTCTTTATCAGGCCGATAGCCGCTTTTTGGGGAAATAGCCCGCTCCCCGACAACCTTGCTGGCCGCCTTTTTTTGTGCTTCATTTTCGGTGTAAACATGGCTGGCGCAACTGGCTTTTTCTGCTTGTTGTACCAGATCTTCATAAGGCAAAACGGCTGGGTTGTATTCAACCTGAATGACCTCCGGCCGCCCATGAACCCGCCTCTGTTGAAATGACTCCCGGTATTTTCCCGATTTCTTTCTCACCCGTCCAAAAGCAATACATGGCGAGGGTCGCTTCTTGGGTGCCAGTGGCTTGGGCCTGCAGTTCCTCGGCCAATAACTGCAAATAGCGGGGCGCTACCCGGTTGCTGGCATCCAAGGCCAACAGCATAGAATTGACCAATCCGAGTGGAGAGTAGTTGCCTCCGAGTCGGGGCGTCACATCCGTTTTTTCGGCATTGACAATGCGGACGACGGGGTTGTTCCAAGTGGGCTCGCCAAAAATGGTTTGAGCACTTTGCGGTCGTCGCCACTCTTATTGTTATAAATGGCCAGTGGCACAAACTGTGTTTCGACAGCTTCTACGATCATGGATGGCTCAGAGGCCTGCTGCCATAGCGCTGACAAGTGAGCAGCTCCTAAGACCTCTTGAAATAAAAATGAGATAGCTTTTGCTGTTTAACCGCTTCGCTTGTGTGGCCTGCTGCGCAGCCACTGGACTTTACCCAATTCCTTGTCAGTTCGGCTTTTTTGGTAGCGGTCAGAAGAACGCTCAACATCAACAAGCTTGACAGCATGACATTCGGGAAATTGACTTTTTCATGTGGTAAATTTTTACAAAAATAACTGCAAAAACCGATCAAGTTGTTTCGCTTGCGCCATTACACCACTTACTGTCTTCTTGTCGATGCATATCCATTTCCCAAACTGCCGCTCCTTTTTATACCTCGTCGCACATCTCATTTGGGGGCAAGCCGGGTGAGTTTTGAGTTGAGTTTTGTTATTGAGTGAGGAACCAAAACCAATAACTCAAAACTCAAAACTCTTTTCCGGCTGAGATTATACCCATTGAACCTGCTCCGGGTAATGCCAGGTGTAGGGAATGAGTGCCGCCTACCTGGAAGCATTCATTCAAATAAGTTTCGGTTAAATCTTGCCGGTGCGAACCCAGAGTTGGCTCAATCAACAACAATGATGAAAAAACAGTACTTGTTTTGAGCCGCCTGTTGATGGCATTTGTTTGTCTTGGTCAAAATGACCGTTTCTAAAAGAAATGTCGATGAAATGGACAGCTGTTGGTTGGGGCTGCTGTTTTTGATTTGGACACAAAAACTTTATTCTACCGATGAAGATGGATTGTTTAAATTGGTTAATGTCCAAAAGACGGAAATCCATTTAGAAGTCAGTTGTGTGGGAAAAACGCCTTTTGTGCAAACATTCAAAGTGTCCGAAAACCCAGTATTGGAGATCACTTACAAGAAAATCCAAGGCTGCTGGAACAAGTGGTCGTGCAAGCTACCCGGGCTGGCGACAAAACTCCCTTCACTTACACGAACCTCAACAAAGAAGCCATTGAACAGCGAAATGTTGGGCAGGACATTCCCTATTTATTGGAAGCAACCCCGTCCGTTGTCGTCAATTCGGATGCCGGGGCCGGGATTGGCTATACAGGCATGCGGATTAGGGGCACCGATCCCACCCGCATCAACGTGACCATCAATGGCATCCCCCTGAATGATGCCGAATCGCAAGGCGTTTTTTGGGTGGACCTACCGGATTTTGCCACTTCCACCAATGATATACAAATACAACGTGGCGTCGGTACTTCCACCAATGGGGCGGGGGCGTTCGGGGCAACGATAAATTTGAACACCAACAAATTGAATCTCGAACCTTATGCTGAATATGCTGGGACGGTTGGCTCTTTTAACACTTGGAAAAATACCGCTTCCTTTGGTACGGGGTTGTTGCATAAACCGTCCTCCGTGAATGAATCTTCCACAGGTTTTACTTTGGATGGCCGTTTAAGCAAAATTGTTTCCGATGGTTATATCGACCGGGCGGAGGTGGATATGGGCGCCTATTTTCTTTCGGGGGCTTATTTAGGTGAAAAAAGCTCGCTGCGGGGCAATGTTTTTTCTGGACATGAGGTCACCTACCAAGCCTGGAACGGTGTGCCCGCCCAATGGGTGAACAGCGATGAATTGCGCACCTTTAATATTTCCGGTACGGATTATTTTCAAGAAATAAATAACCCTCATGATAATGAGGTGGACGATTACAAACAGACCCATTATCAATTATTATTTACACAGGAATTAAATAAAAATTGGTATTTAAATATAAATGGGCATTTTACACATGGGGTTGGTTTTTTTGAACAATATAAAGTAGGCCAAAATTTAATAGATGAATATGGGTTAACTATTTGTGACACCTGCAATCCCAACACAAATTTGATCCGCCGCCGTTGGTTGGACAATGATTTTTACGGTGGTGTCTGGTCGGTAAATTATACTTCTAATGGCCAAGGTTTAAATAATACTTTCGGCGGAGCATATAATGAATATAAGGGCGATCATTTTGGGGAAATAACTTGGGCGGAAAATATGCCCGGCCTCCGCCAAAATGAACGCTATTATTTTGGGACGGGTGACAAAAGTGATTTTAATATTTACAATAAAACACTTTACCGTTTTTTTTCTGGTTTATTTGGGTTTATTGATTTGCAATATAGAAGGGTCGATTATGAAATAACCGGGACGGATAATGACCTGCGGGAAACCAATAAAAAACTGGAATATAATTTTTTCAATCCGAAGGCGGGAATTACGTATGAATTAAACCAAAAGGCCAGTATTTATGGGTCTTTTGCCGTAGCCCACCGGGAACCAAACCGCAGTGATTTTACGGATGCAGCGACGGGGTTTGAGCCGAAACCTGAACGGTTGTTTAATACCGAAATTGGCATAGGGTTTAAAAATAATAAAGGGATATTCAATGCCAATATTTACCACATGCAATATAAAAATCAATTGGCGCTGACGGGAAATATCAATGATGTTGGTTCGCCGATTCGGGTAAATATCCCAATGAGTTATCGCATCGGTTTGGAATTGTCGGGCAGTGTTATTTTAAATGAAAAAATAAACGTAACAGCAAACACCACTTTTAGCCAAAATAAAATACTGGATTTTACGGAATATATTGATAATTGGGATACTTGGGAACAAGAGGTGATTGATCACGGAACGACCGACCTTGCTTTTTCGCCTTCCGTTATTGCATTTGCGCAAGTGGATTATAATTTGGTAAAAGGATTAAATTTTTTATTTTCTGGTAAATATGTAGGTGAACAATTTATTGATAATACCTCCAATAAAAATACAGTTTTAGAAGATTATTTAATCGGTAATTTTCAGGTTCGATATGAATTTAATCCATCGTTTGCAGAGACTATTTCTTTTAATTTATTGGTCAATAATATTTTTGATAAAAAATATTCTGCTAATGCATGGACGTACCGATATATTTCAAATGGGTATGATGGGAGAAACGACGATCCATATACCCGACTCGAAGGCAATGGCGTATATAATTTGACTGGGTATTATCCGCAGGCAGGACGGCATTTTTTATTGGGCATGACAGTGCGCTTTTAAGAAAGGGTTTACTGGAAATTGAAGCGGATCAAGGCACACCTTTTAAGCTTTCGGAGCGCATCTGAAGACCAAAGCGATCAGGTACGGTAGGAAATATTTTCCTCAAATCCGTGCGAATGGGTAGAAGATGCAAATAATAAGGTGGTTTGACTGCGAGGAATTTAGTTCGGAAAAGATGGGATTTAGGACAAGAGGATGGTCGTAAACAGTTTAACGAAATTTTGTTTTACCTATCAAACCCTTTACTTTTGCCCGAATTTTTCGGGAGGTAATTTTTCGAAAAATTTAAAACAACGCCTTTTGGCCGTAACCCTTTTTAAACCAAACCGTTACAAATTTTCTTTTTTTTATCTATTGTAAATCGGAAAACAGGGAATCCCTTTTAGCATCACGTAAAAACCCCCTGTTTTTTCAAAAAAATAATTTTAGGTGGTCTTGAGAGTGCTGTATGGGAATTGATATTGAGTTAGAAATTTGCCATTCACCATTCGCCATTCACCGTTAAAACAAAGTTTCAAATGGCCCTGATAGGAAAAATTCGCCAGAAAAAGTGGTTGCTGATCGGCTCCTTGGCAGCAGCATTGGCCCTGTTCATTTTAATGTTGATGTTCGACAACCCGAACCAAAGTTTCGGAGGCAGCAGTAACACAAGTGTTGGTAGCATCGCTGGAGAGACCATTGAGTACCAAAAATTCAATCAAATCCACGACATGTTGTATTCCGGTGCCCAAACGGATGGTTTTTCGGGCCGCAACTACCTCTGGAACTACTTTGTTGACGAAGCGCTGGTGAAAAAGGAAGCGGAAGAAATAGGTTTGGGTGTGAGCAAACCCGAATTGTTGAAATTGGAATTTGGTCCAGAACAAAACAGGCTCAGCCCTGTGATAACTGCCCGTTATCAAAATCAAAATACCCGTCAGGTGGATTTGGAGCAATTGAATCAATTGAAGGACATCGTGACGACGCCAGGTAAGATCGATCAAATGATCAAAGACCAACAATTGATTGGCGATTTCAAATACCGTTGGGCACACCAAGAGCAGGAAGTTATCAAAGACCGCTTGCAGACAAAACTGTCTAACATGGTGTCCAAAGGGATGTACACTCCTAATTGGATGGCGGAAATGATCGGTGAAAGCCAAAACAAGAAAGTCGATTTCTTGTATGTGCAAGTACCTTACGATGAGATTGAAAACTCAGAGGTGCCGCTTGAAGATGCTGATTACCAGTCTTATTTCAACGAAAACAAAAATAAGTTCCTCCAAACGGAAGAAACCCGCAAAGTGGAATATGTGGTGTTTGATGTAAAGCCATCTGCACAAGATTCCGCAGATATCCGGGCTGAGATCGCAGCGTTGGTGCCTGATTTCCGGAAAGCTGAAGATGATTCCCTTTTTGTGGAAACACATCTTGGTTTCATTGATGGTGCGTACTTTAAGAAAGAAACATTGCCAGCAGAAGTAGCCGATACATTGATGTCCATGCCAATCGGCGAAGTATATGGCCCATTTCTGACCACTGGCTCATATTTGGCTTACAAGGTCTTGGATCGCAAAGTTATTCCTGACTCTGTTGCTGCCCGCCACATCCTGCGCCGTGCTTCTGACCTCCCTTCTTTGCAGGCGGCTCAGAAAACGATCGATAGTTTGAAAAACGTAATCGAAACGGGCGTTAATACTTTCGAGGAAATGGCTACTGCTTACAGCGAAGATGCTTCTAACGCAGGCAAGGGCGGTGATTTGGGAACATTTGCTCCAGGTACGATGGTGAAAGAATTTAACGACGTTTGCTTTTTCCAAGCGGAAACGGGCAATGTTTACTCGGTTGTCACGCAGTTTGGTGTGCATTTGATTCAGGTTTATGACAAAAAAATCATTTCAAATGAACCTTCTGTCCGCATTGCCAACATTTCCAGAACCATTATCCCGAGCCAGAAAACGCAGGACGAAGTGAAAGAAATGGCTTTGAAATTACAAGAAGAAAATAAAGATATTGAGTCGCTCCGCAAGGCTGCTGCTGCACAAGGCTTGACGATTGAAACTTCACCTGCCCTCAAGGCCAATGATTTTTCTGTAGGAACTTTGGGCGTAGGCCAAGGATCAAGGGAATTGGTTCGCTGGGCATTTGGCGACAGCCAAAACGTGAAGCCAGGCGAATTGGGTGACGTATCCCCTCAAATCTACAGTTTCCAAAATCAAGGCGAATACCACGTTAGCAAGTATGCAGTAGCCGCTTTGCAAAGCATCGTCCCAGCGGGAGTCCCATCTTGGAAAGATGTTAAGAGCGAGATCGAACCACAGGTCATCAACCGCAAGAAAGGTGAGTTGATCAAGAGCCAATTGAGCGGCTTGACCAACTTGCAATCCGCTGCTAACAAATACGGGGTAACCGTAGATACCGCTACCAATGTGACTTTCGCTTCTGCGTTTATCCAGGCGGCTGGTGCATCTGAGCCAGACGTGGTAGCCGAAGCGTTTAAAGTTGATTTGAACCAAGTATCGCCTCCGATTGCTGGCACAAACGGTGTGTATGTCGTCAAACCAACCAATAAGCCAGCAGCTGCTGCGCCTAATGCTTCTATTGCCCGTCAGTCGAGCCAACAGCAAGCACGGGTACAGGTGGCAGGTAAATTGATGCCATCCCTCCGGAAGAACGCCGACATCAAAGACAACCGTTCGAGGTTCTTTTAATAATTAAGAAAAGATTCTCAAAAGCGGCTGCCGAAATCATTTCGGCAGCCGCTTTTGTTTTTTAGGAAAATCCCTACTTTTAAGCCATACAATATTTGTGAATCGTTTTTAATATTTAACTCAAGTTGTGTTGAATAGCATTTTAAAAATATTTCGGTCCAATGGTATTTCGGTATTAAGGTATTTCGGTTGCCAAACTTCCGTATCCGGACACCGCTAAACCTTTGAACCGATACACCACTTATAACAAAACAATCAGAACAATGAACGGAGACCCAAATGCTAAAATCGAGCAGATCATTGACCAAGGCTATGACTTTAAATTCGGCGATTACATCGGCCGGGGCTTTGACATTCTGCAAAAGAATTTTGGAGGCTTTATTCTTTTTTCCATCCTTTCCGTCCTGATCATGGGCGTCGTGATATTCATCCCTTTTTTAGGAATGATGGCAGTCTTTTTATTATTAGGGCCTGCACTAATGGCTGGAATTTATATCGTAGCCCACAAACTACGGAGGGGGGAGCCAACCGAGTTCGGCGATTTTTTTAAGGGTTTTGATTTTGCAGGGCAATTAATATTGGTCTCTTTGGTGAGTTTTCTGATTGGCCAAATCTTGTCCATTCCCTATTATTTGGCCAATGCTGAACTGTATAGTTGGTACATGGAAATAATTCAGGAAATGATGAGCGGTTCAGGAAATATCGCTGATATAGCCGAATATGGCGAACCGCCACAACCCTCTGCTTGGACTTATTTGCTGATGATTCCTTCCATATATATTAGTGTTGCTTACAATTGGGCCATACTATTTGTGGTTTTTTACAGGATGAAATTTTGGGATGCGCTGGAAGCGAGTCGTAAGGTCATTACGAAAAATTGGTTTATGGTCTTTTTATTTTTGATTGTGGCCGGGTTGATCATGATAGCGGGCGCTTTTCTTTTTTGCATTGGTATTTTCGTTACGTTCCCAGCCTACCTCTGCATGAACTATGCGGCATTTGAAGATGTGACCCGATTGAATACTGACCCAGGGGAAGATGAAAATATTGAGCAGCACTTGATCGTGTAATGATGTTTTCCGATGTAGATAAAATGAAAAGCAGCATGGGATTCCTGCGCTGCTTTTTTCATTAAAAACGATGAAAAATGAACTACCCATCTTATTCCAAGAGCCGACGTTTTGAACGTCGGATATTAACGTTAACGTGAGTTCTGGATTTAAAATGTTGATTGCCAAGCCCGTAGGGCTTTTATCTTTGTAGCAAGATTCGTAATAGGCTTGGGCGTTCCATCGGAACGCCATATAGAAGAAAATACCGCTCCAATGGAGCGGAAAACAGATGTGATTATTGGATTCTACAAAGATTCCGCTCCTCTGGAGCGAGGTCTGATTCCAGAATTCACGTTAACGTTAAAATGTTGATTGTCAGTTTTAAAGTCCAACTTTCAAAACGTCAGTTCTCTCAGTAAATCAGAAAGTTATTTTTAAGCATTGCTTAGCTGATTACTTTTTTTCAAAAAAAATCCGTTTTCAGGAACTTTCAGTGGAACCTTCCCTGTTCTCTTCCCTGTCGGCGCAATAAAACCAAGAAGGAAGGGCAACCGTTGCTTCCTTATTATTCAACTGAAAACGAGAGTATTATGCTTACAATGACCAACAAAACCAGCAAGTTCGAGCGTATTTTCGATCTGGAGCTGATGCCTCATGCGGATGCGCTGTACAACTTCAGCTACCACCTGACCAGCAATGAGGAAGATGCCAACGACCTCTTCCAAGAAGCCATGATGAAAGCTTGGCGTTTCATTGACCGGTACGAGGAAGGAACCAATGCAAAGGCTTGGCTGTTCACCATCGCCAAGAATGCGTTCATCAATGACTACCGCAAACGGGTGAAGACACCCAATAAGGTAGAACTACAGGATTTTATTACTCATCAAGACCGGGAGGATACTCCTTTGACTGGCAGCCTCGACATGAGGGAGGAAATGTTCAGTTACCTGATGGGTGACGAGGTGACCATGGCCATCAATGCTTTGGCCGTTGAGTTCCGAACCGTTATCCTGCTTTGCGACATTGAAGATTTCACCTACGAGGAAATAGCCAAGATATTGGATATTCCGATTGGTACGGTTCGGTCTCGGCTGTTCCGTGCCCGCAACGAATTGAAAAAGAAACTGAAAGAATACGCTGAAAACCTCGGATTCGAGGATAAGCGAGGATAATTGGTTTAATGGTTTATCGGCATTATGGTGTACCAGATTTTCTGTAAAACTATAAAACCGATGAACCGTTAAACCCATTTTTTTTTAAACCAAAGTGCTTTCCCAGCATTCAACTACCAATAAAATGTTTTTCTCAACCACTAACACATCCGCAGCTACCGGCACTTCCAACTTTGGGACTTGGCCAATTGGTGGCTGCTGTACCGTCGGTTGGGGCTGTTTGGTGGTTGGGCGCTGGGGGGCAGTCAAAAATACTTTTTGCGATGAACAACTATCAAAACAGCCAGGACTTTATTCAGCGCATGAATCTTTTATTGGATAACCAGTTGACCCCCGAAAAGGAAAGAGAAATGCTCGAAGAAATCAAGACGAATAAAAATTATCGGGCGCTCCTGAGTCAAGAACAATCTTTCCGTGAGTTTGTCAAAAGCCGCATCCACCGCAAAAAAGTATCACCTTCCTTAGTCCAATCCATAAAAGAAAAGATCCATTCTTCCGGATCGTCGGAGATGTAGCATTATTCCTGACCAAATTAATTTATTCTAAAGTCGCCAAGAGGCTGGCCCCTACTTTTAAGGTATGGCAGCTCCTTCATTCCTTCACCTGTTCCTAGAACAACCAGTCCCGCTGCTTCCCTTGATGGCGCGTCGCGTATTATACTTGAGCATAAGGGCATTCAGCTCAACATTTCCGTTTTGGATCGCAGGCAATGCAACGTGGTCGAAAAAATTGAGGGGGAAGAAAATCGGCTTTGCCGATTTTCTTCCCCCTGAAACTTCCTTTGGCAAGGCAGGCATTGGCGAAAGCCAATCCTGCCTTGCCATTTAAATCCATACACGTTAATAAACGTGAGTTATGGATAAGAACAGCATGTGACAACCCAGAAAACAATCCCAGTATAAAAGCCGGAGGTTACAAAACCTCCTCTACGTTGGTTTCATGGCCACGGGTTCACCGCTGGAAGGGGCATTGGTAGAGGAGGTTTTGCAACCTCCGGCCTATCAAGCAGCAATGAACCATTGGAAACGTACCAACAAGCTGTGTAAAATATTGACTGTCAGTTGATTTTATCCATAATTCACGTTAATAAAGGAGGTAGGTTTGATTGGGTTACTACGTTTAATTCGGCAGGCAGGCAGGCCCAAGATGGTGTGGTTTAATAACTATGTCTGTCTTTTCAACAGTGGTGTTGTTGAACCAATGGTTTATAATCTAACGGTCAATTTCCGTTGAATTGACTACAGGGTCAACAATTGAAGGGTAAATCATAGCCCACAAACAAGGTCAATTTATCTCGTCATTCAATAAATCCCATTCCCCATTTTTTCTTCTCCATCTAAATTTTGTTGCATAGTCTCATAATTCTGGAGATAGTTATTGGTTCGAAAAATGGCGATCTGAACAGCATTTTCAATCATTTCCTCACCCGGCTGAAGATGCTGGTTGAAGACTAAATGGTCGTCAAAAAAGACCTGAACCTGCGAAGCCCTGCCTCGGGGGGGCATTTCCACGATTTTTATCATAAAATCATGGGTACTTGGCACCTCTTGCCAGAGGGCATAAAACCTTTCATAAAAGGATGTCCCGATTTTACTGCGGGTCTCATCGAGGATGAGGCCACCAATCCCAAAAACAGGGTCTTCCTTGGCGATCACTCCTTTGGGAGTAGGGGTAATAGACAAAACAGGTTTTTCATCTTTCTTGATTTGTACCCCTGTAATTTCAAATGAATCCAATGCCACGAGGGTGTCCTGTTCACTGATTTTCAAGATGGCCTTGATGCGCTGGCCGGGTGTCTCATTGAATTTTACCGAACCCAACTGGGTGGGTGTTTGGGGTGGCGTCATTATTTGTCCGGCTTGGGTTGAGTTGTTATGGTTGCTGTTGGCGTCAGTTTTTTCTAAAATGAGGGAATAGGAAAGCTCCCGGTTTTCAGCTGCCAGATTTTCACAAAAGGCAGTTAGGGCCAGGTGCTCTCCTTCCCTGCTGAGGTCAATCCAAGTCTTTATTAAATGACCACCCTTTCCCGTTTGGGCAAATGCAAAAAACGGTAGGAACCAAAGAATTAGCCAGATGAAATAAGTCTTCATTTTTTTGTGGTTAAGGCGTGGATAGGGTAATTCACCGGGCGGCCTACGAGTCGTCCGGTGAAAGATTATCTTCAATCGTTGTTCTGCCGAATCGTAACATTGTTACCATTGCCCATTTGGGTGATTTCGGAGAAATGTTCTGTGCCGTTCTGGATCAGCTGCAACATATTTCCATCGCCCTGCTGAATAATGGCAGCGCTGTTGGCATCCCCTTTTTGCGAAATATCAATTTCGTTCTGGTCGCCCAGCTGAATGCTCGAAGCACTGTTCTCATCTCCTTTTTGCAGCAAGGAGGCCAGGTTCTCCTCGCCCATTTGATAAATGCCGTATTCCGGGCCATCCAATGAACCGATGTTATTCCAGTCGCCCTTTTGCGAAAGCTCAAACATGTTGCCTAAGCCCTGCTGGTATATGACAGCAGTATTCTGGTCGCCTTGCTGGCTCAACGACCCTTCGTTGTCGAAGCCATCCAACTGCTGCGTCCACAAACTGGAATTGAAGTTGCCATTTTGCTGGATATCCGCCTGACCGTTGAACCCCAACATTTGGAGCGTGGCCACATTGCCAGTGCCATCCTGTGAGATTTCCCCATCATTGTCTTCCCCACCGCTCTGCGTCAGGTCTGCCTGATTGGAAATGCCGTCCTGCGAGATATTGGCTTCATTGTCACTGTCGCTCTGGACAATATTGGCCGCCTGGTCATCACCATCCTGTTCAATGTTGGCTTGGTTGTCACTACCGCGTTGTGTCATGGAGGCCAAGTTGTTGTTGCCGTCCTGCTCCACATCCGCAAAATGGTCTTCTCCCTGCTGGTCAATGGTAGAAGTGTTGGAGTTGCCCTCTTGGTCCACTTCGGCGGTCTGTTCATCTCCCTGCTGCACGATGGTGGAAGATTGCCCATCACCTTCTTGCCTCGTTTCGGCTTCATGGTCCGAACCCTCTTGTGAAATACTGCCCAGGTGGTTGCTGCCATCCTGCTCGATCTTGGCCTCGTGGTCAATCCCTTGCTGGGAGGCCGTCGCCTGGTTGAGGGAACCGAGCTGTTCAATGGTCACTTTGCTGCCCGAAGTGGAGGAAAGTGTCCCTTGGTTAACGATGGCGTTGAGGCTACTGCCAGTTTGAGTAACTTCTGTTTCGTTTTCATTCCCCAATTGACCGACAGTAGCGGTATTGGTTTGAGCAAGGAGCAAACCATGACCAATGCAAAACAGTATGATGAATAGCAATTGCTTTTTCATGGTTTTTATTTTAACGTGAGTTCTGGATTTAGGCAATTGATTATCAAGCCCGTAGGGCTTTTATCTTTGTAGAAAGATGTCATATTAGTACGTGTGCGTTCCATCGGAACGCTATCTCGAAGAAGATACTGCTCCGCTGGAGCGGCCATCAGCTATGAATATTGGGTTCTACAAAGATTTCGCTTCACTGGAGCGAGGCCTAATGCCAGAACTCACGTTATTTTAAGAAAAAAGAAGGGGCAAGCTTAGCAGCATGCCCCTATCCCTTTACTTATTGGTTCTGTGTGATCGTGGTTGTGTTGCCAATACCGTTCTGTGTACTGTTGGCCATATGCCCAATACCGTCTTGGGTCAGTGTAGTAGCGTTGTTTGCTCCGTTGGAGATCAATTCAGCTTGGTTCATATCCCCGGTCTGTGTGACGGTCATGTCAGAATTAACGCCCGCATCAAAGGTCATGAGCAGGTCATTTTCACTGCCTTCCTGGGAGGCTGTCACCCTGTTGCCGGTATTGCCAGCACCACCAGCAAGGGAAAGAAGATTCATTTCATTGTTATCACCCGTTACAGTCAGGGATGCAGTATGACCAGTGCCATCAGATTGTTTGGCAAAAATGTAGTTATCGTTGCCTACTATAGTACCAGTTAAAGTACTGCCATACCCGTCTTCATTTTGTTGAACACCAAAATAGTTGTTATCGCCCAAGATGGAGCTGTTCGTCGAGTTGTTGCTTGCACCATTGTTTTGGAATAATCTCATATCATTGTTGTTGCCTGCAGTAATACCTGTCATTGTATTGTTGTGAGAATTCGTAAACTGTCGCATCAATGTGCGGTTGGAGTTACCGGTAATCTGTGCATCAATGGAGTTGCCGGAAGCATTGGCCTGTTGGTCAAAAAGCTCTCCCCTATTGTCGTTTCCTATTTGGACAACATTGATGGTATTGAAACTGGAATTACTGTTCTGGCGGATTGCGCTGCCGTTGCCGTCCCCTTCTTGCCTAATAGTAGTTGAAAGATTGCTTCCATTTTGGACGTCCGATGTCCAGCCAGAAACCCCATTTCCGTTGCCGATCTGGTCAATGGTCATGCTATTCGAGCTGCCGTTTTGGGTGGTCACAACTCTATTGCCATCCCCTAATTGGTTGGAAGTGATCGCTGAGAGGCTTCCACTTTGGGTGGTATTTAAAATATTTCCACTGCCGGTCTGGTCAAGTGTAATATCGTTCGTGTTACCCGTTTGGCTGGTTGTAACGGTATTGTCGTTTCCTGCTTGGTTGGAAGTGAGGGTCAGATTATTTCCGTTCTGCGTGGCCTCCAGGCTGTTCATATTGCCAGCCTGATCGACAGTCATGCTATTTGTGCCGCCCAATTGGGTGGTAAGACTGGCATTACCGTCCCCCGTTTGATTGGCGGTGAGAGTCAAAACGCTTCCTGTCTGGGTAGCCCCCAGGTTGTTTGCGTTACCTGTCTGGGTTGTGGTGGCTGTATTCTGAGCGGTCAAAAGACTGGCTGAAAACAGTAATGCGAAGGCGAAAAAAAGAAATTGTTTCATGATTTTTAAATTAAAAGTTTTGAAAATTCAAGATGAATATCACTGTTCCTAAAAGGTATTTTTTAGGATAAAAATGATCGTTTAAAGATGGTTTGTTAGTGCTAAAAAAAAGGTTGCTGATGGGTCATCTCCAATCCGGCATTTCCCCATTCCCAATAAAAAGTGCCCTGTCAGTACCAACCCACTCCCCTTGCATATTTAAGTCGAGGTTCATGACCCAG
This sequence comes from Saprospiraceae bacterium, assembly GCA_041392505.1. GTDB lineage: Bacteria > Bacteroidota > Bacteroidia > Chitinophagales > Saprospiraceae > UBA6168. Next base: position 53,940 of record JAWKLX010000015.1, read on the forward strand.
ATATTTTTTGGGGTCACATCGTCGTTGTCGCCGTTGGAAAAAATGACCTGGGCACCTGTGGGCGAAAACTTGGCATCGAGGTCGTTGGTGCCGTTCAGCTTGGCAGTGGACAGGTCGTAGTCGATGCCCGTTTCCAAGTCTTTCAGGAAAATATGGGAATTCAGTTGGCGGCCATCTGGCGATTCATAGCCGTCGAGGTCTCTGGAATAAAGCATTTTTTTTCCATCAATGGAAAACTTGGGTCCGCCCATACTGCCCGGCAAGTCGTCCACCAAAATGGTCTGTGTGCCAGTGTTGTCGCAGAGCAGAATTTTTGATTCGTACGGTTGGTCGCCTACCGTCCTGACGATGATGTCGCCGTTGCTCCGCCAATCGACCTCGACAAAGGATTGGTTGCCAGTGGTTTCGGCCATCATTTCCAGTCCCGTTCCATCGGTGTTGATTTTATAGAGTCGGTTGCCGTTTATATAAAGCAGCGCATCGGATGTGGGCGACCAACAGTAATTGAATTTCAGTGGGTAGTACCCGGTCAGTGGGAGGGTGGTCACTTGTTGTTTGTCGCTCCCGTCGGGTCTTTGGGTGAACAACTGCACGTCCACATCTTCATTGGACAGGTAGGCGAGCAGTTGCCGGTTGGGACTTAGGTGCGGGCGCCACTGGCTGCTCAATGGCTCGGTAAAAGCAACTTCACTGCCTGCCATGTTGGAACAGTACAAGTTGTAAACACTGTTTTCTTTTCTGGTAAAAAACAACCGGTGTTCGGGGAAAACCGCCGTTTCAAAACGCCATATTTCACCGAAAACTGGTTCTGCTGTTCCGTCTTTTACGATGACCTGCCAGTAGTAAGTAGTCCCGTAATCGAGGTTTGTCATGTCAAATTGGGGTTCTTGAAGGTCCGTAGCCACTATGTTATTTGGCGATTCGCCCCCTTTGAAAAAAACCAGGTCGTAGTGTAAAGTATCTGTTTCGTCCTGATCTGTCGCTTCCCAGGTAAGTGTCACTTCATTTGGTATTTCGCCTGCGGCATTGGCAGGTACAGGATTGAATGGTAAACCGGGGACGGTGTTTTCATCGGTGGTTGTTTTTAGCAATATGGTGATTTTGGTTGAGGCATTTTCATTGACGCTCACGATTTCCAATTCAGTTTTGTAGCCTTCTTTTTTGGCATTAATAGTCAGACTTCCGACTGGCAAAGAATCCAGGACAAATTTCCCATCGTCCCCGGTCAGCAAGACACTGGTGGTCGGTGTGGTCGAAATACGTACATTTTCAAGCGGGGTGTAATCATCTGCAAAAAGGACTTCCCCTTGTATGGTACCCAAAAAGATGGGCTCTACAAATTCATCCCTGCAAGCGCCTAAAAAAACGAGGAGGCAGAAAAAAAAGATGGATTTAAAAGTAGACTTCATGAATGTTATTTTGGTTAGGCCCTATACTTTCCAGGTTTCCAAAATCTGGAAAGTCTATATTTTAGATTTTACCAGACCTGTTATTTCCCGCTGTTGATAAAAACCTTGACGCCAATCTTGGCCCGCCAGTAATAATCATTGTATTTCCCGTGTTCCATGCCGTCGATCCTGTCGCTCAGAATAAAGTTGTTATCGAAAGTCAGATTGGCACTCATCAATTTACCGATGCGATATTCCATGCCGATGCCGGTGTTTAGTTTTGCATATTTTAATGCTGAAAAATCCATTGGGGCGGTATTGCTTTCCCCCACCATCCCGATTCCGGCGAAAGCAAAGGGCATTATTTTGTCGAACGGCATCCAGTTCCAAATCCCGTTCAATTCCACGTAGCTGATATTGGTGCGGAAATACTCCTCCGTGGCCAATTGGCTATATCCAAAATTCAGTTTGACGGCGAGGCCGGGTTTAGGGTAAAAATGAATGCCCATTTCAATGCCTGGTTTGATGACCGAACCCCTGTATTCTCCCTGATAGAAGAGGCCAGAAAGGGCAGCTTCGATGGCTACTTTGTCGGAACGTTCTTCCATTTTCCTTCCGAGTACATCGGTATTTTGCATGTCTTCTATTTCCAGTTGGAAAGCTGCCAGTGCCGCCTGGGTTTCCTTGGCTGCGTTCGGGTGAGTTGACCAGAGATTGTCCCGGATGCCTTCCAGCACGAGTATTTGTACTGCTTTTTCAATGGCTTCGGTAACGGCCAGTTCGGAAGGTTCGTTGAAGGTGAACCCAGTTTCCACTTCCAGCAGCCGTTTGAATTTTACAAATTTGAACATTCCGCCGTCCACGGCCTGCGAAAGCACGGTTTTGGAGGTGTAGACTGTTTTTACGATTTCGCCGCTGCTCACCGAAATGGCCCGCAGGTAAACGGTTACCCGGTCTTGCCGGTACTGCCCGCTGAACCCTGTTCCGAAATACCGGATACCTGCACCGCCGGTCATTACATTGGCGTCGTAGGAAACAATGCCGCCTTCGAGGATCATGCCGGCAAAAAGGAGAGGGGGGAGCTCACTTTGGCCTTGGCCTTCCTGCTCACTGAGGAACTGCGAACGGCTCGACCGGATGATCTTGCGCTCGTTCAGCAGGTTACCTACATTTTCCCTTTCGATGGGGACAAACCAACCCGATTCTTTCAATGCTCGGATAAGGATGTTGGTAGCGCCCTGGGTCACTGCGGTAGACCAGCCGGCACCATTTTCCATCGGTTTGTATTGGCCGGTTTGATCCCGGAATTTGTAAACGGCGGTGACCAGCTTTTCCTGTGGTGGTGGGAGTTTGCGGAGGGATTTCAATACTTGCGTTTCTTCTCCCATACGGGCCGGCTTACTCTTCATGGGCTGGTTCAAATAAGCCCCACAACCACTGCACAACAGACCCGAAACGGCCAATAAAAAGATGATTAGGTCTGGATTGAATGACCTCATGATTGTTTTCTATTTTGGATTGATAAAATCTTTTAAGCACCTGAGCTTAATTATGTGTAAGTAAAATTTCAGAATTATTTTTTTCTCTCACGAGGCGAAAAGCGTAGGCATAGCCAAAGCTACGGCGAGCATTTTCAACAAAGTGAGAGGGAAAAAGAAGCTGAAATTTCTTATAGATAATTTGGTTCAGGTGCTTAACCTTACTACAAGCAACTTAAAAATAGGGAATAGTGATCGTCGTCTCACCGCCCGAGCCTACATCAAAAATGGTGATGGTAAGCCCGTCAAAGTCGGGAAGGATGTCCACCAGGAAATCTCCGATCTGGTAACTGCCTTCTGTCAGTCCCCCTTCCCCAAACTGGGTGTTGAGGATGTCCCTCGAAATCTGGCTGAGCAATTGGCGGTTCAGGCTTTCGGAAAAACGGTCTAAGGGGTCTTGGCTGAAGCCATTGTTTTCATCTGCTTTCGGGTCTTTAGTAGTGTCCTGAACCTGTGCTGAGTTGAGCATCCAGGAATAGTTGAGCGGGCTGCCACCAAAGGCTGGATTTAATGGCCGATAGATTAGGTCTTGGGAAAAAGCGCCTACAGTAGATAGTAGGAAGGCGATTATAAGGATGGAAGGAAAAACTTTTTTATTGATCATAATTATTTGGGTATTCATGATAGGTTTCTTTGAACATGGCTGCAAGGTAGGGGGCAGGTAGGGGCAGATACAAGCACCCTTTATCCAACGGCGACCCTATTGATCCAACGGTTGATCCAACGGTAACCGACCATTCGATCAACCGCAGGATCAATATTTGTTGGCGCTCTAGTATTTAATCCTACCTTGCGGGGAAGCAATCCATCAGTCAATTAATAAACAATGGAATTAAACTGGGATACTACCTATATCGATCCGCAAAACATCATCGGCATTTCGAGGGGGGATGAAAGCCGGATGATAAAATACCTGAACCAATTCTTGGAGCTGATGCCGCCCCGGATTGAAAACCTAAAGGAGCGATTGCAGGCAGATGACCGGAAGATGATCCGGCAGATTTTGCACCAGATGAGCCCGCAGTTGCAGTTCTTTGGCATTCCTGGCGTGCTCACACCTATCCGGCGTTTGGAACATGAGTACGACACCATGCCATTGGCCGAACTCAAAGCCTTGGTGAATGATTTGCTCCAAAAATTGGATGGGGCAAGCCAGGAAGTAACCCTGGTTTTGAAAAATAACTTTGGAAAAGAATAAAACAACCAATCATGAAAACAAGAAACTTGATTTTAATATGTACACTTTTTGGGGCAAGCTGGGGCATAAATGCGCAGGTCAACCTCGATTCCTTATTTGCGATTTGGAACGATGCCAACCAGCCCGATACGGTCCGGCTGGAGGCAATCCATGGTATCGCCTGGGATGGCTACCGCAACACCAATCCTGACAGTTCCTTTTATTTTGCCCAATTAGGATATGATTTGGCAAAAGCAATTGGTCATATAAAATGGATGGCGCTGGCTTTAAATACGCAGGGTGGTTCCTGTTTTGCTAAAGGCGATTATGACAAGGCATTCGATTATTGGACCCTTAGTGCAAACAATTATGAAGCGATAGGTGACAGTGCTGGCGTCTCCAAAGCAATGGCGAATATCGGGAATGTCTATCAAAAAAAAGGAGACCCGGACAAAGCCTTTGAATACTTCTTCCAGTCTTTGAAAATCAATGAAGCATTGGATGATAAAAGAGTAATCGGACATCTTTTAAGCCTTATTGGGCAGCTATATTATAGACAAGGCAATGTGGATCAAGCAATGAGCTATCTTGATAGAAGTTTAAACATAGGTAAAGAAATTGAAGATTTTGAGATTATAGCGAAATCTCAAAATGGTATCGGGGTTCTTTACCTGGAAGCCGGGGAATATCTCAAAGCCCTTGAGGTTTTTGCGGAATTATTGGCCTACCATAAAAGCACTGGAGATAAAGTAGCCGCTGCTGGCACCCTGTCCAATATTGGCAATGTTTATATGGGGCAGAGAGATTTGCCAAAGGCTTTGGAGAACACCAAACTGGCTTTGAATGCTTTCGCAGAATATGGAATTCCGTATGGTGAGAGTGGGGCTTCCCGGAACGTCGGCATGATTTATATGGGACAGGGTGATTATGCGCTGGCATTGGAGTACCTGAACAGAAGTTTGAGCATTTGCAAGAAAATGGATGCCAAACAGATTATAGCAGAAGTTCAGGTTAATATAGCCCAAGTTTATGCTTTGCAGGGCAATCATGCCAAGGCAATTTCCTTTGGCACTCAGGCGATGGCGCTATGCAAGGAGACTGGGGCACTTAAAGCCACCATGGAGAATGCCCTAACCCTTACTTCCAGCTATAAAGCAACCGGCAAGTACCGGCAGGCATTAGAAATGAACGAGCTTTTTTTTCAGACGCGGGACAGTTTGAACAGCGAAAAAAATCAAAAAGCGATCATCCAGCAGCAAATTAAATCCGACTATGAAAAGCAAAAGGCCATCGACGATGTGGAAAATGAGAAAAGGGTAGCGATTGAAACGCAAAAAAAGGAGAACCAGCAGAAGCTGTCCATTGCCATCGGGATAGGCCTATTACTAATCTCCTTGCTGGCCCTGGTCATTTTAAACCGCCTCAAGGTGACCCGCCAACAAAAGGCCATCATCGAGGAGCAAAAGAAAAAAGTAGAGCAGTCCGAAAAATACAAGGAGCAGTTCCTCGCCAATATGAGCCATGAAATAAGGACGCCGATGCACGCCATTTCCGGCATGGTGAAAATCCTGGAAAGGAACGCACACCCACCTTCACAGGACATTTACCTCAACGCCATGCGCACCAGCTCCGACAACCTCGTGGTCATCCTCAACGATGTGCTGGACCTGTCAAAAATCGAGGCAGGTAAATTGGATATCGAAAACATTACGATAGAACCCGCAATGGTCATGGAAAATGTGAGGCAGATCCTGAATTATAAAGCCGAAGAAAAAGGGCTGGTGCTGTCCTGTAAAATTGGTGAAGGGGTGCCCCAGTTCGTCATGGGCGACCCTACCCGTTTGAATCAGATATTAATCAACCTTGCGGGCAACGCCATTAAATTTACCGAAAAAGGGAAAGTTGATATTTTATTGGAAAAAGAAAATGGCCACTTAAAATTCAGTATAAAGGATACTGGGATTGGCATTTCAAAAAATAGAATCGGAAATATTTTTGGTGCATTCCAACAGGCCAACGACTCAATCAGCCGCCACTATGGGGGGACGGGTTTGGGGTTGAGCATTTCAAAACAATTGGTCGAACTGCAAAATGGGAAGATATGGGTGGAAAGTGAGGAAAACCAGGGAAGTACCTTTTTTGTAGAACTACCCTTGGTGGCGGCAGCGGCAGATGCCATCGACCAAAACCTGATCACCGGGGATAAATTGAAAACGATGGCCGCTTCGCTCAAAGGTATCCGCATCTTGCTGGCCGAGGATAATGAATTCAACCAAATGATCGCCCAGGACGATTTGTCCTATTACATCGAAGAGGTAAAAATAGACAGCGTGAAAAATGGCGCATTGGCGGTCGAAAAATTCAAAACAGGTGATTACGACCTCATCCTGATGGATGTGCAAATGCCGGAAATGAACGGCTTTGAAGCAGCCCGAATGATCAGGGAAATTGAAGAAAAAGAAGGAAAAGGAAATGCTATTCCGATCATCGCTATGACGGCGAGCTTATTAAAATCCGAAGTGGACAATTGTTATGCTGCGGGGATGGATAATTATATACCGAAGCCTTATAAAGCGGAGGAATTGATTGGCCCTATTTTCAAGGAAATAAAAAGGTGAATGATATGGGTTCAACAAAAATCAAAACTATAATCATTGACGACGACCCGTTTATCCGAGATTTGCTTCAAGATAAACTGAGTTTATATATTCCTGAAGTCGACGTGTTGGCAACCGCCAGCAGCGGAACAGAAGGCTTGGGAATAATCAAGGCCCATCAGCCAGAATTGATTTTTCTGGATGTGGAAATGGCAGATATGACCGGATTTGAAATGCTCAGTAAAATAGAGGATATTAATTTCCAAATTATTTTCATCACCTCTTATAGCCATTATGCCATCAAAGCCATCCGTTTCAATGCCTTGGATTATTTGGTAAAACCCATTGATTTGGGCGAATTAAAAGCTGCAATAAGACGATATAAAAAAAAAGAAACTGAAAATAGGCCCAACGAAAACATAAAGCAGGCTTTGTTTAATTTGAATGCAAAAAACGACGCTGATAAAAAATTGATTTTACAGACTCAGGATGGGGAATTGCGGTTAGTTTTAAAAGAAATAATCCATGTCGAAGGCGAGCGCAACTATAGTTATATTTATTTGACAAATGGTAAAAAGAAACTCACCACCAAAACCCTGGGTGAAATGGAAGAACTGTTAAATGATAAAGGGTTTTTCCGTTGCCACAAATCCCACTTAGTCAATGCGACCCATATCCATTCGCAGCCCAATTATTTTACCATTCAAATGACCAATGATTTTGAAATCCCCATCGCCCGACGGAAAAAAGAGGAATTTAAAATATGGTGTAAATCCGTTTATAACTGATTACTGTGTAATTTAAACCTACTTAAATATCGCTGTAACAAAAAATTATTCATGAAATGCGGGGCAGCAAAACCCCATGTTGTGGCAACTGCTCAAATGCCCCTCAAGGGATTGTCAAGGGGGAAAAGTGGCAGAGCCACTTTTCCCCCTTGACAATCCCTTTGAGCCGAGCAGTCTGCTGCCTCAAAGCTGAGTGGATTTTTCCGGCCCACTTGCAACAAAGAATTTTCAAAGAAACTTTTGTTGCACAGTACTGATTAATCCCTTCCAAAAATAGGGATTCAATTCCCGTATCAATTCCCACCCTTTTGTAAGAATCCAAAAAACCATTCTACCCCTCCATTGTTACCAACCCGACCTTTTAATTTACCTTTGTCAATTCAATGCTGATGACCGAAACAATGGATAAACTCGAACTGCCCCCCTCATTCCCCCCAAAAGGGGGGAAGTACACGGAAGACGATCCGACCGCTGCTTCCCGCAAAAAAGACCACATCGAACTGGCTTTCCGCTCGCAGGTGGAACGGGGAGAAATGGATCAACGGTTCTACTACGAGCCGCTCTTAGCTGCTCACCCTGATCCGGGCAGTTTATCCCCATTTACTTTTTTAGGGAAAAATATCCGGGTGCCGATGTGGGTTTCCAGCATGACGGGCGGAACAGAATGGGCGCATACCATCAACCACAACCTCGCCCGTGCTTGCCGGGAATTTGGCATGGGCATGGGCTTGGGATCTTGCCGATCGCTGCTTTTCAGCGACGATACCTTGGGCGATTTTGATGTGAGAAAAACCATCGGCGACGACTTGCCACTTTATGCCAATTTGGGCGTAGCCCAAATCGAGCAATTGATCGACAGCAACGAACTGTACCGCATCCATCATTTATTGGAAAAACTGCAAGCGGACGGCCTCATCATCCACGTCAATCCCTTGCAAGAACAAATGCAGCCGGAAGGCGACCGCTTTCAGCGTTCCTCCCTCGAAACCATCGAAACGGTTTTGGAAAAAACAGACATCTCGTTGATCGTCAAGGAAGTAGGACAGGGGATGGGCTATGAGAGTCTGAAAGCATTGTTCCAGTTGCCGTTAGCGGCGGTCGATTTTGCGGCCAGCGGCGGCACCAATTTCGCCATGCTCGAACTATTGCGGAGCGATCCTAAAAAAATGGAATGGTTCAAACCCTTGGCACACGTGGGCCATTCGGCAGAGGAAATGGTCGGAATGACGAATCAGCTAAAAAAGGAATTGGGGGACAAAATGCGGTGCAGACAAGTCATCATCTCCGGCGGTGTCCGACATTTTTTGGACGGGTATTATTTAACAAAAAAATTAACTTTACCTTGTGTTTACGGCCAAGCATCGGGCTTTCTGAAACATGCCCGTGGCAACTACGACGAATTGCATGATTATGTGGCCGCACAGGTGCAGGGGCTGGAAATAGCGAATGCCTTTTTACGGGTGAAATAATATTCGGTAGAAGGTGGACGGTAGACGGTGGTTTTAACTCAACGTCCACCTTCTACCGTCCACCTTCTACCGTCACAACGAATGAGCGACAAAAAAACAATAGCCGGTTTTTCCAAACTCAACAAGCTTGGCAAGATCAAATGGATCGTGGAAACGTTTTTCAAAGATCCCGAACTCGTTATGCGGGAGCTGATGAGCTATTGGCACCACGACGAAGAGCAGCAGAAACTGTTGGATGGTTTTAGTGAAAATACCATTTCCAACTTCCCGATGCCCTATGGGGTGGCGCCCAATTTTTTGATCAACGGCAAGCACTACGTCGTGCCGATGGTGATCGAGGAAAGTTCCGTAGTGGCAGCGGCATCCAGTGCTGCTAAATATTGGCTGACCCGTGGTGGTTTTAAAACAGAAATTTTAGGCACCAAAAAAGTTGGGCAAGTCCATTTCTCGTGGAAGGGCAAAACCCAAAAACTGATCAGTGTTTTTGAAGATTTAAAAACGCAATTAAAAGCAGAAACTGCTGACATCACGGGCAACATGGAAAAGCGGGGCGGTGGCATCCTCGATATCGAACTGATCGACTTTACCCAAAAAGAAAAAGACTATTATCAGCTGCGGACAACGTTCGAGACCTGTGACAGCATGGGCGCCAATTTTATCAATTCTGTCCTGGAGCAGTTTGCCAAGACCGTGGATAAATTCATCGCCTCGCACCCCATTTTCGATGACGACGAGCGGGACGTGAACATCATCATGTCCATCCTCTCCAACTACACACCGGAGTGCCTCGTGCGGGCAACCGTGGAATGCAAGGTCGAAGAGTTAGGCCATTTCTCCGGCGGCTTCGACAGTGCGACCATGGCCGAAAAATTCCGCAAAGCCATCCGCATCGCCCACGTTGACCCCTACCGGGCAACAACGCATAACAAGGGCATTTTCAATGGAATAGATGCAGTCGTGCTGGCGACGGCCAATGACTTCCGGGCGATCGAGGCCTGCGGCCATACCTATGCTGCAAGGGACGGGCAATACCGAAGCCTTAGCAACTGTACGATTGAAAATGGCATTTTCCGCTTTTGGTTGGACATCCCGTTGGCCATCGGTACGGTGGGCGGTTTGACCAAACTCCACCCCATCGCCAAGCATAGTTTAGAAATGCTCGGCCACCCCTCTGCGGAGGAATTGATGCAGATCATCGCAGCCGTTGGGTTGGCGCAAAACTTCGCCGCCGTGCGGTCACTCGTCACGACAGGCATCCAAAAGGGGCACATGAAAATGCACCTGATGAATATTTTGAAAAATTTCCATGCGAGCGATGCAGAGGTGGAAAAAGCGCAGATGCATTTTGCAGATCGGGTGGTTTCCTATACGGGGGTGCGGGAGTTTTTGGAGGTTGAAAGAGGTGAGGTGTCATTATCGGTAAAACATTAATTTTGTCAAAAAAATAGAAATGAATAATGCAGAAATCAAGCTCGAGTTGTTCCGCCTGATAGATAATCAGGAAGGGAATGTTTTAAAAGATTTGTATGAATTAATCACCGAAAAATTAAAAGCAAAAAAAATGCCTTCGCCTATTTCTAATTTAGATTCGGGATATGAAGCCATGGCTAACGATATGAGCCGGGAAAATGAAGCTTTGGAATGGATAGAAGGGACAGCCAATTTTCAAGAATTATGAAAAAAAGAGGTGAAATTTGGTGGGTCAACTTCGATCCTGCAATTGGTCAAGAAATCAAGAAAGAAAGGCCCGCTGTTATTATCAGTAATGACATTTCGAATAAATTTTTAAAACGATTTCAAGTAATTCCAATCAGCAATCAAATAGATAAATTATATCCAAGTGAAGCGAGGGTAAATGTTTCTGGAAAACCATGTAAAGTAATGGCAGATCAATTGACGACGGTAAGTGAGCTAAGGTTTGTAAACAAGGTTGGGCAAGTCTCCAACCAACAAAAGATAGAGATAGAAAAAGTCGTCCAATTACAATTAGGTTTTTAAATGATTGAAAAAAAAGCTGCCCTTTTCCATGCCCACGGCAAACTCCTCCTCACCGCCGAGTACTTCGTTCTGGATGGGGCTGCTGCTCTCGCAATCCCCGTAAAATTTGGCCAATCCCTCACTGTTTCCAAAAATATTAATGAACCAGACCTCCACTGGCAAAGCTTCGAAGACAATGGGAGTTGCTGGTTCGGAGCCGTTTTTCAAAAAGATGATTTTAAGGTAATCAAACAAAATGACGAAGCCGTCGCAAAACGGTTACAGTCCATTTTCAAAGAGCTAAAAAAGCTAAACCCCCAACTGCCAACTGCCAACTGCCAACTGCGGACTGACCTAACTTTTCCCCGCAACTGGGGCCTCGGCACTTCCTCTACCCTTATTTATTTATTGGCAAAATGGGGCGGCGTTGATCCTTTTGATTTACAATTTAAAATATTCGGTGGGTCGGGGTACGACATCGCCTGTGCGGGGGCGGACGGACCTATTTTATATGAATTAAAAAATGGAAAACCCGCTTTTGAAAAATGCCAATTTAACCCCGTTTTTTCCGATCAATTGTTTTTTATTTTTTTAGGAAAAAAACAAAACAGCCGGACCGGGATTAAATTATATGCTGAAAAAAATAAAAAAATAAAAGGTGATTTAATTACGGAAATATCAGCCTTGACTCATTTATTTACGAAGGAAAATAATTTAAATAATTTTGAAAAATTAATTGGTGAGCACGAAAATATTATCAGTAATTATATCGGCCTCGAAAAAGCAAAAGATATTTATTTCAAGGATTATTGGGGCGAAATAAAATCCCTCGGTGCGTGGGGCGGCGATTTTATAATGGCCACCAGCAACCGTTCCGAAAAAGAAACACAGGCCTATTTCAACGAAAAGGGATTTGATGTGTTCCTCCCGTATAAAGATATGGTGCTGTAATTATTCTCCAATCACCGTTCACCATTTACCATTAATAAATGACCACTTGGTACAACAGTAAAATCATAAAAATAGAAGAGCAGTCGCCCACCACTAAGCGCTTTTGGGTGGAAGTGGAAGGCGTAGACCGTTTCGATTTCAAGGCTGGCCAATTCGTGACCATGGATTTGCCGCTAGGCGAAAAACGCAAACAGCGCTGGCGCAGCTACTCCATCGCCAATGCCCCGGACGGCACGAACGTACTGGAATTTTGCATCGTGCATTTGGATGGCGGCGCTGGCTCCGGCTACTTTTTTAATGAGGTGAAAATTGGGACAGAGATCAAATTCAAAGGTCCGGACGGCAATTTTGTTTTGCCCGAAGAAATAGAAAAAGACCTCGTGCTCATCTGCACGGGCACCGGCGTCGCACCGTTCCGCAGCATGGTTTGGGACTTGTACAATAAGGGCGAAACAGGGCACAACATCCACCTGATTTTTGGCACTCGCCATGAGGACGGCATTTTGTATCAACATGATTTTGAGGAATTGATGGAAAAAATGCCCGGATTTAAATATGAGGTAGCCTTATCGCGGGAAAAGGGTTCTTTCGCCGAACACCAATTTCCGGTTCACAGTGGATATGTGCACCCCATTTATTTGGAAAAATACCCAGCTAAAGACCCCAATGTCTGTTTTCTGATCTGCGGCTGGACGGCTATGATCGACGAAGCCGTGGCCAACCTGATCGTCAAATTGGGCTACGACCGTTCACAAGTAAAATATGAATTGTACGGTTGATGAACTTGAGTCCCGGAATTGTGTTATTTTTGTGGACAAAATCTAAATAAGATGGGAAATCAAGCATCGACTTCTGGACTTAGCAACTTGCAAATTGAGCTTTTGAAGCTTTATGCTAATAATGTTTCGGAAAAGCAGTTACTTGAAATCAGGCTTTTGTTAGCTAACTACTTTGCGGATAAAGCAACAGAAGCGATGGACAAAGTTTGGGACGAAAAAAAATTGACTGCACAGGATATGATAAATTGGACAAATGAGCACAACAGGTCTGAGACTAGTCATTGACGTAAATATTCTTGTTTCAATACTTTGAATAAAATCAATTTCTCCAAAGTGCTTTGGTTAAGGCTCAAAGAATTTGAAGGGAAATATAAACAGTTATTAATCAACTAAATATGGATACTGCAACCACTTCGCCAGTTATGTTATACACCGAGCAGACGCCCAACCCGGAGTCGCTCAAATTTGTGACCAACCGCATGTTGTACCGCGGTACGGCCGATTTCCGGGAAGAAGGATTGGCTCGGGAATGGTCGCCACTGGCCGCTGCCCTCTTCGACCAGCCTTTCGTGAATGGCGTCTACATCACCAATAATTTTGTGACCATTTCCAAAGAATTCAACTATGAGTGGTCGGATATTATGCTCAAGTTGAAAGACTTCATCAAAAAATACGTCGAGGAAGGTGGGGAAATCATCAAAGAGGGTTTCGATGCCGAAATGGAGAAAATCCAGGCCAAGCAGGCGGCGGAACAGTTTTCTGGTGAGGATGGCGAAATAGCCAAAAAAATCAAGGAACTGATCGATACTTATGTGAAGCCAGCCGTGGAAATGGATGGTGGCAATATTGAGTTTAAGGCGTACGACAAGGGCAAAGTCTATGTCATCATGCAAGGTTCTTGCAGCGGCTGCCCCTCGTCTTCGGTCACTTTGAAATCGGGTATCGAAGGCATGCTGAAGCGGATGGTGCCAGAAGTGCAAGAGGTTGTGCAGGAAATGGGGTAGGGAGTTGCAGTTCGGCAGTTTTTGCGCAGCAAAATCCCGAACTTGCTTCGGGACGGCAGTCCCCAGTTCGACAGTCCACAGTCCACAGTCCCCAGTTGGCAGTTAGTAAATAGGCCTGAACAATTGGGAATTTAAAAGGAAGGGCAGTCCGTTTTTTAAAATGGGCTGCCCTTCCTTTTTTTTGCTACATTAGCTTTTTGATCAACCATTTTTGAAAACATGAACCACTCCTTTCCTCTCCTGCTGTTGATTTGCATTTTTTCGTTCAGTGCCTGCCACAAGCACGTTGAACTGACTAAAACCCCGTTCCAACATTTTTATGATGAAAATGATCTGGTTAATCTGACCATCGAAACGGATATGTCAACTTTGCTTGCGGAACAAGAGGATTATGAGTACCAGCCTATTAAGCTGATGCTCCAAAAGAACAATTGTTCGGCGGAGCATTTTCATGCAGAGACCAAGCCCCGTGGCGTCTTCCGAAAAGCTCAGTGTTCCTTTCCGCCATTGAAAATCCGCTTCCCGGATGAAGTGTTGGAAGCGGGTGGGTTCAAGGATTACCCGACCTTGAAGTTGGTGACTCACTGCGAAGAAAATCCGGATTTCGACCAATTGATCCTCAAAGAATATTTGACTTTTAAATTGTATAACGAACTGACTGACAACAGTTTTAAAACCCAATTGGTCAAAGTGAAATATTGTGATAGTGGGAAAAAATACGACAACATCGAGCGCTTTGGATTTCTCATCGAACACCCCCGTGAATTGGCCAACCGCATGGAGGGACGTATTTTGGGCGAGACTTTTGGCGTTCCCAAAAATATCCATTTGCCTGCGTATAAAATTTTCACCGTCTTCCAATACATGATCGGCAACACCGACTGGGGCCTCTCCAACCGTCACAATACCATGCTCGTCCAGGCCAAAGAAGACGGTGTGAGCCTGCCAATTCCTGTGCCCTACGATTTCGATTTTTGTGGGCTCGTGGATGCACCTTATGCCATTCCACACCACAGCCACCCCATTTCAAATGTGAGAGAACGCTTCTTCCAGTGGCGGGGCGGTGAGACCGATTTCACAGAAGTATTTGATTTGTTTAAAAGCAAAAAAGACAACTTGTTGGGCATTGTAGCTGATTGCCCCTATTTGGCCGATTCGGTGAAAATGGATGCCGTTAACTACCTGCATTCTTTTTTTGAATTGTTGGAAACACCGGAGGTGATTGTGGAGAATCAATTGACGACCACCGCGGTCATTGAATAACGATTTTATAATTCCCCTTCTTTTACAATCGCCTCCACCACCAACGCAGTGTCCGGCGGCAGCGTTTCGAGATAAGCAGGTTCTTTACCTCCAGCGACGTATTCTGCCGTAGCCAACGCGGCACGGATGACCGTTTGACTGCCAGGAGATGGGAAGAGGTTTAGGGCTTCTTCGCAGAGGTCTTGGAATAAAGCTGTGGAAGATTTCATTTCCAAAAGATTGGCAAAAAAAGAAATGAGACAGGCATTGATATTAAATATGCTTTCGTCATTTCTTAAACGTACTAAAAGGTCATTACCTATCGCAAATGCTGCGGCATGACCTTCTTTTTTTTCTTTGAAGATGATGGCGTCTCCGAATTCTTTGAAAACTTTTTCTTTAGGTAGGTCTGTTTCGATTAATAGTTGCCACGCTTCATTTTTCTTGTTTTGGAGAAGGAGGTTTTCGCCAATATGGCCGAGGTTCCAAGCCTGTTCGAAAATACTATTTTCTTTTTTTCTTAGTTCTAATGCTTTTAGATAGACCTCAACAGCCTTTTCGTATTGATTTAATTCCGTATAGTTTATCCCTAGCGATTCGAAATTCCAAGCCTGTCCAGCCATGTTTTTTTCATCTTCCCTTAATTTGAGCGCTTTTTGGTGTGCTTCGATTGCCTCTTCGTGGCGGCCAAGTTCTTGGAGGTTCCAGCCGATCTGGCCAAGATTCCAAGCTTGTCCAGCCGTGTTTTTTTCATCTTCCCTTAATTTGAGCGCTTTTTGGTGCGATTCGATGGCCTCTTCGTGGCGGCCAAGTTTTTGGAGGTTCCAACCGATCCATTCGAGATTGTCAGCCAGTCCAGCCAAGTTTTTTTCTTCCTCCCTTGATTTGAGGGCTTTTTGGTGCATTTCGATGGCCTCTTCGTGGCGGCCAAGTTCTTGGAGGTTCAAGCCGATCCATTCGAAATTGTCAAGCTTGTCCAGCCGTGTTTTTTCTTCTTCCCATAATTTGAGCGCCTTTTGGTGCGATTCGATTGCCTCTTCGTGTCGGCCAAGTTCTTTGAGATTCCAGCCGATCTGGCAAGATTCCAAGCCTGTTCAGCCATGTTATTTTTCATCTTCCCTTAATTTGAGCGCTTTTGGGTGCGATTCGATGGCCTCTTCGTGGCGGCCAAGTTTTTGGTTCAACCGATCCATTCGAGATTGTCAGCCAGTCCAGCCAAGTTTTTTTCTTCCTCCCTTTGATTTGAGGCTTTTTGGTGCATTTCGATGGCCTCTTCAATGGCGGCAAGTTCTTGGAGGTTCAAGCCGATCCATTCCAGAATTGTCAGCCAGTCCAGCCAAGTTTTTTCTTCCTCCCTTGATTTGAGGGCTTTTTTGAGCATTTCGATGGCCTCTTCGTGGCGGCCAAGTTCTTGGAGGTTCAAGCCGATCCATTCGAAATTGTCAGCCAGTCCAGCCAAGTTTTTTTCTTCCTCCCTTGATTTGAGGGCTTTTTGGAGCATTTCGATGGCCTCTTCGTGGCGGCCAAGTTCTTGGAGGTTCAAGCCGATCCATTCGAATTGTCAGCCAGCATAGTCAATTTTTTCTTCTTCCCGAAAGGCTAATGCAAAGTTGAAGACTGATATAGAGAAGGAATTCCACCCTTTGTTGAAAAATCTTGTTGCCAGTATCTCTTAGACATCGGATGTTTTTGCTGTTTTCATCCTGTTTTAATTCTTTCTTGATAGCCAATAAATCTTGTTTTAGTTTTTCAATTGCCTTTTCTTCATTCTTTAATTGTTGATAGGTTTCAATTTTTTTGACCTTGGGATCGGCGACTTTAAGGACTACATCGTCTGTCGTTTTCTCCTTCAATAAATCTGACCAAAACTTCTGACCCCCATCCTTTGGTAACCAATCTTTCGGAATCCCCTGATTATGCAAGCTCAACCTCGCCAACTCCCTCGTATCCTTGTCAAACCCCCGCTCCAAACTTTTCAGTGCCTTATCCCGCAAATCATCCTTTTCATAAATGGATACCAACAAATCCGCCAGCAACCAGATGGCTGAATAATTTTGGTCATGGAACACCTGCCGGTTTTTATAATATAGACAGTAAATGCGGTCGGTCACTTGGTAGCGAAAACTCTTGGCGCCTTCCCGTTTGTGGCCCGTGATGTAGTTGTTGTCCTGCAACCAAAGAAAGGCCCTCGAAATGGTATTTTGGGATGTGTCGAGCAAAGCGGCAAGGTCAGTCTGCGACTTATTTTCGCCAGAGCGGATGAGGGTATCAAATATCTTGCGGCTCTTGGGCGGTATGTCGGACGTAAGGCTTTGGTAATAAGGGGTGAGTTCGTCAATCAGCCCATGAAGCGTTTTGGCAGTGCTCATGACATCGTCCTTTAGCAATAAGTTGCTCAATACAATGGCCATACGGGGAAAGCCGCCCGTGAAAACGCTGATCGCCCGCAGCTTACTTTCCATGAGGGAAATCTGCTCTGGCAAGTATTTTTTCCCGGTCGCTTTTTCCTCTACTTCCCGCCTCCGGGTGAAATAGGCGAGGAAATCTTCCTCCTTCCAAGGTTTTAGGTGATATGGTTTGAAGGCATGAAAAATGGGCAAGTTGTAATCCTTGCCAAAATCGGCCCGTGGAGTGGCGCCGATCAATACAAAGCAAGGGAGTGTTTCCAACATCATACGCAACCTGCCTTCTCCTGGGCCTTTGAAGCGCGCTACCATTTCGTTGATGTTTTCCACCAATACGACAAGCAAAAATTGACCGTGTTTGGCTCTTTGTTCGCTGATCCAATCTTTGAGCCGTTGGTAAGCCTTTTGCCAGTCCTCTTCCGTTTCCTCCCAAGTAGTAATGACTTGTTCAAAAGCACCGCCTTCCTCTACTTGGCTCAAGATCATGCGGATAAAATCGCTGGGGAAATCAATGTTGTCCTGCTCCTCTGGGAAGAGGATGAAACGGCAGTTTTTAAAATGCTCATGCCGCTGAAAATGGATTTGTAGGTATTTGGAAAAAAAGGATTTCCCAATCCCCCGTGGCCCTTGGATCAACAAATGGCTGGTATCGCCTCTCCCTAGATACATTTCTTCGAGGTCACTCATTATTTGGTGGAGGGGCAATTTACGGCCAGTGGCGACAGCAAGAATAGTACGGTCGTCCATCTGATAGGGGTTGAAACGGGAAATATAATGGCTCATGTATGATAGGTTTGAGTGGTTTTACAGGTTTCTTTTTTGCCGCCACCAATTGCGGAGGATATTCAGGGAAAAGGCATATCGTTCTCTTTCCCGTAATGTCAGAAACTCAAAATCGATTAGCTTTGTCAAAGCATCGTACTGGAATTTTTCACCGAGTTCTTTTTGCATTTCCGAAAAAGCGGCCACTTCATTTTTTACCACATAATCAAGGATGGCCTGTGCTGCTGGGAGTTCATCATTAGAAAATTTAGCCAGCCGCTCATCAAATTGATAAGTGAAGTCGGCTTGGAAATTAGGTTGGATGTCATTATGAAAAACTTGTTCGACCTCTTCTGGGGTAGAGGCTTCATTGACTACAATATGATGAAAAGTGAGTTGAAGGAAATAGGGGACATAATCTGGCAGTAGGTCAAGGACTTTTTCGGTTATTTCATTTGTCCACCAATTTAGATTTTTGTTTTCCAAAAGTTTTTCCAACAAACTTTTTGCTTCTTCCCTAGTAAATGGTTCAAGCTTCAGGGTATTCAAGCCAGCGATCAATTTTCTTGAAATGCCCAAGTTGTCCAATTGCAAATGGAGATTAAGGGATCCAGCGATGCCCATTGCCAAACCCGCATCCCGCCATGTGCGAAGGCTGGTCAAAATTTTTTGTATTTCCCTTACTTGTTCTTTTGAATAAGAGAGGTTTTGGAAGAAAAAAGGCAATTCATCCAAGAATAAGATCACATTTGAGTTTTCTTTAAAAAAAGAACCGAGCAGGTTGTCGAGAGGGGAAGTGTACACATCCCATTCAGATTTAAATTCAAGTTTAACGCCGCCAGCTTCCAAAACTTTGATGCCTCCTGTCAATGATTCGATCAATTTAGAAGGAAGTTGACGGCTGTCAGTTAGCAATTTTCCTAATCTGGTTTTTAAATCTTTGGGTAAGGCTTCATGTAGTTCTTTATAAAACTGTAAAGGACTTTGATAGCCTTGGCAATTCAATTGAACGACAATATTGTCATCCCGTTCATCAAGCTGTTTGGCCAGTTCTAACAGGAAAGAGCTTTTTCCTGTTCGCCGGATTCCCAATAACAGGAAGCTATTTTGGTTTTCCAGCAGGTGAATTGCACCTTTTAGTTCTTTTTCTCGGTTTGTGAAGTTTTCACCAGAAACGGGGTCGCCTATTGCATTTCTCATTTAATATGAATTTTTGTTCGTATGAATTGCAGCTCATAGTTGTTTGTCGATGCAAACGTATGAGTTAGAATTCATACGAGCAAAAATTCATACTTTTTTTTTAATTTTTTCATTATTATAATCAACTGGCTTAACGATAATTGGTACTGTTTCGCAAAATTAAACCGCTGAAAGAATGGGTACTATGCCATAGTGGAAAGGGTGTGTATAACAAATTGCACAACTACACAGGTGATCGGATCGCCTGGGCGGCGGTCCGATCAGTAGGCAGTGAATGGCCTTCGATCAGACGGGCGTTGAGCCCATCCGAACGGAGGTTCATAAAGTGCATTTTGTTATACACACGTGGAAAGGATTTGCTTTCGATTACTATTTTTGTTCGTGGTCATTAGATCATGCTAGTGAAGAAATGACACTTTAAAAATCACTACCATATAACTCATGTCCAGAAACATAACCATTGACGAGGCCCTCCTCCAATTAGAAGAATTTGGCTTTGAAAAACGGGTGGATACCATTGCCGAGTACTCACAAAATGCCGACCTGTACATCCGGAAAATTGATGAAGAACGGTACATTATTTTGCATCATTTCAACAAAAACAAACACGAAGAACTTCAAGGATTCGACTGTTGGATCAGCACCTACCGGTTTGATAACCACATCGGGAGAATCCCTGCGATTGAAATGGAGGAGGTGAAAAAGTCTTTCGACTTTGTGGGTGATTGGAAATTGATTGCCAAACATTTGTTTGATTAGGTGATTCTTCGTGGATATTCTGCTGCCAAATTCGTCACAACTATTTCCCCAGAAAATAAGCCCTTCGAATGCTCCACAACCCCAGCACTGGCCCCAGCACTAATGCCAAATACAACCACTCCCCACTGATTTTATTTCCCAGAAAAACCAATAGTTGAATGCTAAAAATAGTCAGCGCAAACCCGATGCAATTGACAATGGTGAGCGCCGTTCCAACATACATTTTTGGGGCAGTTTGGGCAACGATGGTCGAAAATTGCGGGCTATCGCCAACCACCGCAAAACCCCAAATAAGGAGGGCGGCTAAAAACAACCAAGTAGGTAGCAAAAATAAAAGTGGGGAAACCAGGCAAAAAATACCCGATGTGAGTAGCATGCCGAACGCCACTTTAGGGCTCCCTTTTTTTAGAGAAATATAACCTCCGATCACACAACCCAAACCACCTGCACCGATGATGATAAATGACCACAAAGGGATGGCCATGTTCGTCTCTTGTATTTTATTGAAAGTCGCCAAAAGGGTAGGGACAAAGGCCCAAAGAGCGTATAACTCCCACATGTGTCCGAAATAGCCAAACGCTGCCGATCTAAATTCTTTAAAGGCAAATATTTTAGGAATAGCGTTCCATTCGAATTGCGGGGCAGGCTTTCGATGTGGCCCGTCGCCGACCATGAAATAAAGCAACAATCCTCCCAAAACCGCCAATGTTGAAGTTGCCAGCAAAATGCCGCCCCACGGCAAACTCCTCGAAAAGGCCTTCAACAAGTGAGGAAATGCCGATCCCAGCACCAAGGCTCCCACCAGATAACCCAATGCCTTGCCCAAGCCTTTTTCAAACCAATCTGCCGAAATTTTCATCCCTACCGGATAAATGCCGGCGAGGAAAAAGCCTGTAAGGAAACGGAATAGCAACAACATCATCAAGCCGTCCGCTAACCAAAAAACGCAAATGTTGAAAAAGGCTCCTGCCAGTGCTGACAACAAAAAGACTTTAGAAGGGGAAAATCGGTCGGCAATGGAAAGGATGGCAAAAACCAAGGTGCCCGTGATAAACCCCAGTTGCACCGCCGATATAATATTGCCGATGGCATCCGCTTGCAGGTGCAGTGCTTGCTGCAGGTCGCCAACTATTGCGTTGCCCGCAAACCAGAGCGAAGTGCCTGCGAACTGGGCGAAGACAAGGACGGGTAAAATATGGGCTGGTATTTTTTTCATTTGGCCAAAGATGGGTGAAAAGAAAATAAAAATTAAACTTTAGTTGTTTCTAAAAATGCAATAGATGCTTATGGAGGAAAATTGAAACAGGATCTTAAAAAACAATTTACGACCACATTAAATGACCGTGAAAAACCCGACCCGTCCAAATGGGAAATGATTTTTCCAAAGAAAAAACGCAAGGAAAAAGTGGCCGTTATATTTTACGAGCCATTGGATAGGGGGACATTGGAAAGTGCAATTGGAATTATTGATGCAAATGGAAATCTGGTAAACGGCCATGTAGAAATTTTACAGAACGAAAGTGCATGGCTATTTTTGCTGAAAATAGGTGGCAGCCCGGTGAATATAAATTAATATTCAGTGAAAAATTGGAGGACTTAGCTGGTAATAATTTAAAGAGATTATTTGACGTGGATTATAAAGAAGAAGCGGAGGGTAAAAATGAACTTCCTATTTTAGAGTTTCCTTTTTATATAAAGGAATAAAAGGTAAATTTTGTAGATTTTAACACGGCATTTATTTGACAGCCAATTTTACCACCTCCCAATAGTTTTTTTCCAAAACCCCTTTTTCATAAAACCCCCTTTCCAATAATAACTGGTGCAATTTCGGTAAATGATAGGACGGTACTGACATCAAAATATGATGTTCGGAGTGATAATTCACATGATAAGGTGCAAACAATATTTTTTCGAAGAAATTAGCGTAAGTAGTCCGGGTGTTTTTATAAGGGTCGGTGGTGTCTTCTACTATGGAGTGTTCAGCCATAGAGCGGATGCGGAGGGAGAATTGAAAAGTAGTCAAATAAGCACCGACCCACATTAAGTATAAATACGGCGAGGCTAAAAAATATAACAATAAAAACAAGATTAAATTGGCAATAATAGGCCCACTTAAATTTTTATAAAAAATAATAAAAAAAGCTTTCCAACTACGGTCTTTTTGCGAAACCCTTTCTACTTTTCCACCTAAATTATATTTCAAATAACCGAGGTGCATCATGATTAATCCAATGAAAGATTTAATGCCGGTTTGCCCGGACAAATCCCTGAATATTTTTCGGAACATACTTTTTCGGGAAGTGGGGTAGCCCCGGGTCAATAATAAATCGGGGTCTTCCACTGTGCCATTTCTAACGTGGTGACGATAGTGGTAATGCCTGTATTTACGGGTATCTTGAAAGATGGGGTAGGCTCCGAACCATTGGCCAATTATTTCATTGGTCTTTTTATTTTTAAATACCGCATAATGCCCAGTATCGTGCATGAGTATGGCACAGGCCAATTGTTTGCCACCCAAAATAAACAGGGAAATAATAATGGTAATTATATTCGGGAAAAAATAAACCAGTGCAAACGCCACCGCAATCCACAACCAGTGTACGAGTATTTCCCAACTGGCCAGCCAATCGTTTTTTTCGTGGAGCATTTTCCGCTCCTCCCGTGATAAATATGGTGTGGCGGATACGATTTGCATTTAAAAAAGAATTAAAAAATTATTCCAGTTTAAAATACGGGTTGTAAATAATCCCAATTAAATTCCCCCAAGGATCTTTTACGGTGGCGACCATGAGCTCACCGCCGACGTTTGTAGGGGCTTCGTGTGGAGTTGCACCCAGCGACAATAAACGGTCATATTCGGCCTGAATATTTTCCACACCCCAATAGGACAAAATGTTTTCGGTTTTTTCGGTAGTTGGATTTTCTTCGGGCTGCAAGCCTAATTCATAGCCACCGATATTAAAACCCACATAAAATGGTTCGTCAAAATAGGGTTCGGTTTTAAATGCGTTGGCGTACCATTTTTTGGCTGCATTTAAATCGCCGACTTTATAGATGGTGGTGCGAAGTCCTAACATGGATTTAGTGGTAAATGGTGAATGGTAAATGGTAAATCAAATTGCATTTAAATAAGCATCTAAACGCTCCGCAATATTTTTCCGCAAATTCATATAAAAAAGCGAATAGTCATAATTATGGTAATTATTTCCCGGCATCATGGCTATTTTGAATAGGCGATTTTTCGGCTCTGAAATATAAACAAATTGATTGTTGCGCAGTTCGGCGGAAACGATGGCGGGTTCAGGAGGCGACAGGTTGATAGCCTGCATGCCAATCTTTTCACCGCCCCACCAAGCCGTGTGGCGAAAAGGGACGTCGTAATTCACGTGAACCGCTCCAAGGTTGTGAGAAGCGTCAACAATGCCAACTGAATTGCTGAATGACAAGGGGTTGACACCAAAATTATTCTTCTTATAGCGCATTTCCCAACGCTTTTTATCGGGATAAAAATAGCGGCTGCGATCGATCGGGTTTTTCGGGTTGGTGTTGCCGCCGAAGGTGTCCCAAGCAATGACCGAATGCAAATCTGTTGGTGAAGTGCTGGGTCGGATATTTTTCAGCGTGCGGTCAAATTTATCAATGGGAAACTGAAAACCAATAGGGTAGGCAGCGACCATTTGTCTCACCAATTGCTCATCGGGTTCGATTACCTCCTCCAACAAGCGGACGGCGTGCAGCGAACCTTGGCTATGCCCGGCGATAAAAAACGGTCGACCCTCGTTGAAATGTTCGAGGTAGTATCGGAAGGATTTCACCACATCAGAAAATGCCAAATGGAGCGCTTGGTCGGAATTTTTGTCGGTGGAAAGAAATACGTAAAAAGTGCCTTGCCGATAACGGGGCGCAAATACCCGGCAACTGCCATTGAAAACGGATGCCTGTGCGGGCAGCACCATTTCGTCCACCAGTTCGCAGGCTGGTTCAAGGCCGGGCGGTTGGTTCCAATTGTCCTGCCCAAAGTAGGTAGTCGGATGGATGTAAAACACATCGGCTTTTGGGTCGGCGGCCACCATTTCGTTTAGGGGGACGAGCCCTGCTTTGGACGTTTTTGCGGGATGGGCAGCCCAACTTGCCAACGAAGAATAATCGAACGACGCCGGAATTTTTTCCAGATCAAAATCTGCGTTTGGTTTGACCTTATTGGCAAATGCCTGCCATTGTTGCACAGCCGAGACGGTTGCTTTCGCCGTTTTGGCCAAGGAGGAAAAGAAATTTAAATTCATTTATCAATTGGCAGTTCCCAGTCAGCAGTTCCCAGTTGGCAGTCTCAGTTAGCAGTTACCACTGGGGGCTGCTGACTGAGAACTGCCGACTGAGAACTGAACTGAAAGCTGTTTTTTCAAAATTAAACAACTACATCCCACTCACCCAACCTTCCAACTTATCTAAACTGTCTTACCCAACATCAAACATGCAAAATTTATGAAAGCACCTACTACTCTCCTTACTGCGATGTTTTTGTTGTTGGCCAGTTCGGTTCATGCACAATGGGCCTTTGGCATTAAAGGCAGTTTTGTCAGGTCAAGCCAGAATATTGCGCCTGATCTCACCTATGTCGGGTACTTAGACAGCGGCCAAACGATCAATGGCTACAGCACTTCTTTTTCCGTTTACTACCAAGTTGTCAAACATTTACAGATTGGGATCGAGCCGGGATTGGTTCGTCGGGGGAACCGGACAACTGAATATAGTGTATTGGAAGGCGAGACTTTCAGTTGTTGGGATTATGAAAACAACAGTTTCAACCCAGATTGTAAGGTTGAAAAATATGGGGACTACCGATTGTTTGCTGGCTATGTGCAAGCGCCCATACTTATTAAAAGGTATACTGCCAATTTGCAAGGATCGGCTATCCATTTTTTGTAAAAGCCGGAGGTGGGCTTTCATGGCTGGCTCATGCACAGCAAGAACGCAACCTCCAACTTTTTGAACCCTATTTCCAGTCGGGAACAATCGATTTGGAAGAAGCGACTTACATCAAAAGATGGGACCGGGCTTGGCAAATCGGCGGAGGGCTCGACCTCAAAATGGGGCCCGGCTTTATTTCTTTGGAAACACTCCTTTACCAAGGGACGCAAGATTTTTACGAACATACAAAATCTCGAACCCGAAGTTTTTCCTACTCATTGGGCTATCAAATCTATTTATAAAAGAGGTGTCTGCTGTAATATTAGAAACCAAATGGGCCCGTCTGGTTTCTAACAGCGCAGCGATCTGACCTCTGATCTCTAACAAAAATGTTACTTATGAAAAAGTCGCTTTTACTCTCCCTGGCCATTTTGGCTTGCTACCTTCCGGCGAACGCACAACTCTCCTTCGGCATCAAGGGTGGTGTCAATAATGCTTGGCACAGCGGTGCTAATGACGCACCTAAAATGCAGGGGCTTAGTACTTCCCTCACCGTTTACAAAAAGCTGGGGAAATTCCTTGAAATAGGCATGGAACCCGGCTTTGTGCAACGAGGAACGACCCAGCAGTATGGTTATCAGAATTACTATTATTATTGTGACGTCTGCTGTTTCGGCCCTTGCTACGACCCAACTTTAGGTGATATGTCGGGCAACCCTTATCAAGGTTTAAAAGCTTCCTACATCCAAGCTCCAATGATGGTTCGGGGCAGTCTGCCACTCGCTAAGGGTAAGGTTGTTTTATCAGGGAAAATGGGCGGCGGTCCATCGTATTTATCCAGTGGGTATTATGGCGAAACGGTGATGGACGAGACTTCCTATTTTTTAAAACCAGCCTCCAGGGAACTCGATTTTTCAGAAGATGACGGAACTGGTACGAAAAGGTGGGATTGGGGACTTTATGGTGGTATGGGTGTTGGTTACCAGCTGGGGTTTGGTCTTCTTTCTCTTGAAATGGAGCACTACCGTGGCTTCTCTAAGGTGTCTGAATACCTGCCCAGCAAGAATAGGGGCATCAGTTATTCATTGGGCTACACTATTAGTTTGTAAACTACTTTCTGGTGACTTGATGAAGGTTAAAGTCCAATTTATCAAGAACACTTCTTTTCATTAATTAACAATTATATGTTATGAAAACCAAGTACCTATTTTTATTTGCAGCGCTCTTTTTTTTTGTCCAATAGTTCCGAGGCCCAATGGTCATTTGGCATAAAAGTGACTTCGTCCAGTTCTACTTATAGTAGCGGACTGAACCCTTTCCAAAAAGGTGACCCTGAAAAAGTCAAGGGGTTGGGTGCATCGGTTCAGTTGTACCGACGCATCAGCCAACATTTTTCCTTTGGCGTAGAACCGGGAGTGGCTCAACGGGGGGCCATTAATCCATTTTACAATACCTGTTTCGGCTTTTGTGGCACCGGAGCGGATTTCTCCACTTTCCCATACAACAGTGCTTCCATTTATTCAAATTATGCCCAACTGCCATTTTTTGCCCAATACAAAACGGCTTTGTTGAAAAGCAAATTGGAGTTGTTCGGGAAAGCGGGGGCTGGGATTTCTTACGCAGTGTCAGCCTATCAGCAATCCGACCTTATCTACAGGTATCAATCAATTGGCTCTGATATCGAACCGATAAAATTTGAAGAGACGGATGGTTTCAACCGCTGGGATGCGGGCCTTCATGCTGGGGTCGGTATCGGTTGGCGTTTTTGTTTTGGGGTTGTTTCACTGGAAACGGAAGTTTACCAAGGACTGGCCAACCTTCATATTATGGGTTTTAAAAACCGTACCCGTGGTGTTTCTTTGGGTTATCGGCTTGATCTGTAAAGCATCGAAAAGGAGAGAAACGAAAACGCACTTTTCTGTTTTTATCTCAATTATTTTCAAGGGATGCTCTTGAAGGAAAAATATAAAGAGGCGACATTGTGGGGGCACAATGTCGCCTCTTTCTTTTTAAAATATAACTATCCTTTTGGTCGTATTCCAGCCATCCCCTTTAAATATTAAATAATAAGTCCCAGCTGGAATTTTATCCCCAATTATTTTTTTGGTGAAATTTTTATTTAAATATTCATCCCTAAAAATATCCTCAACGGCTTGCCCGTAAATATTGAATAAAGTGGCCGATACTTTTCCTGCCTTTGGTATTTTTCCTTGAATAACAAAATTGCCATTGCTCGGATTTGGCGAAATATTTATTTCAATATTAGATGAAATGTCAATCGTGCTGACAATCGTTTCTACATTATAAGTCAAAGTGTAAAAACAGCCATTTTGATCTGTCATATTTTGCACAATCGTAGTGTCTGTAAAAATAGGAATGCCAAATAATTCACTGCCAGCAATAACCGTCGTGTCAATCATCTCACTTAAATCAGGAAATACTTCTAAATTTAAAATAACCAAACTGTCGCAGCCATTCTGGGAAAATAATTCCGCAGTGTAAACGCCTGTGTTTACAAGTGTTTCGCCGTTGAAAATAAATTCTTCCCCTTCGCATATTTCCCCTTCCAAATTGGTCTCATAAACGGGTAATACATTTATTTCCTGAATAAATATGCTGTCAAAAAAAGCATAGCGGATCGTGTCGTAAAAGACCGTATTTTCAGTAATTATTTCGTTATTAAACATTTCACCACTGCATAAATAAATAATTTCCGTTTTAAACAATTCCGGTTCGGGAATTTGGTGCATCACCGTATTGGTAATAATGGGCGTATTAAAATCGAAATAAATACCTGCCCGGTTTTCGATGGCTGTTCCCGGTATATTTCCATTTATTTGTTCGATATGGTATTTTACAAAACCAATAGAATTAATGGAGTCAATATTGGCCTGTGGCAGATTAATATTTTCAAAAGTAAATTTCAAAATATGGCCATTTAATAATTCCCAACTATAATCATGTGAAGCAACGCCCGCCCGAAAAGTGGCCGTGTCCAAAAATTGCGAAAGCGTATCTAAAATTACGACCTCCAAAGCTGGGGCAGTGCCGAGGTTTTGAAAAGTGATCTGATAATCCAAATCCGTTTCTGGCGTGATAAAATGGGCATCGGTAATTCCCTTTGGTTGCGCTTCCTTAATATTCGGGTCGAACGCCGCCACGCTTTCCCGACAATCAATGTCTAAATAAAAATCATCATCGCCTTGTGGGTATTGCGTCACGAAACCGATACTGATCGAATCGCCGCCGCACCCCTCCACCAAAACAATCGGATTGCTCATGTTTGGGTTGCCGAATGACTGCTGTGCTTGCAAAAGGATGGTAGCCCCGTTGGGGAAAACCACCAAGTCGGTCGAGTTGCCGCTCTGCAGTTGAAACGTACTGTCCCGGATCAGTACATTGTCCTCCACGACGATGAATTCCAGCGGTTGCGACATATTGCCCCAACCATTGTTCATGATGGTCAGGGTAACACTGTCCCCGTCGCAATTGGCAAATACCTCCACACTGCTGCCGTCCCAAAACATGCTGGTGTCGACGCAGGAAGTGTCAGGGAAGGCGTGTGCCTCGGTACAATAGGTCAGGCCCACCTGTTCGTCGCAATCCAAAAAAGCGGTCAAGGAAAATGTTTGGCACTCCCCGGAAGCCACGTCGCCCACCGGGAACGACCAGACATTGCCCGGTAGGGCAGTCCCTGAAATTTCGCTCGAAATGAAAGAAAAAGCAGGCGGCAAAGTCACTTCAATATAAGCGTCGGTGGCCGTGACCGTCCCCCAATTGCAGTATTGCACATAAAAATCTGTGTTGAAACAAGGCCGGATTCCAGCAGAACCAATGTCGACAAATAGCTGCGGGCACTCGGACAAAGGCATCAATGGAAACAGGATTTGCGGTGAAGAGCCATTTGCGTCCACTGTTACCGTTTGAATAGGTTGGCACGGCAACAGCACCGAGCTGGGTGGCGTCAGGATGAGGTCGTACGTTCCGGGTGCTGCAAAAATGCTAAACAAACCCGTTGGAAAATCAACAGCGTCGTAAACAGTCGTGTCCGTTGTTCCTTGTTGCGTAACCGCAAGTGTCCAACCCCCAATGCCATTCTCGCCCGCATCGAGCAAACAATCTTCGTTTTCATCAAAAAATACCAACCCATTGAGGTGGCCTCCCTGACAGTCCAGCCCAATATCCACTGTCAGAGTTGTACATCGAGGTATTGAAAAAGGAAAATCTGGACACGCTTGGCAGTTTAGGGGCAGCGCATTTAACTGCACCCAATAATATTCACCCGAAGGCACGGTGATGCTGTAAAAGCCATTGGTATCAGTTGTAATTTGAAAAAGCGGCACGTCCAAAGAAGAACTTTCTGTACCAATATTTATAAACAATTGGCCAAAAGCGGCTCATTCGGAGTGCAGTTGGCGGTGCCGTTTGGTCTTGGTAAACCGTTCCCGGAAATGGTCGTCGTGGCCGGAGTGTTAGGCTTCATCAAGAAATCATCAGTGGCCAAACTGGCAGGAGCCGTGTTAAAAACCACTTGATCCTGAGTACTGCATGGCTGCCAGTCGAAAGAGGGGAGGCTGGGTTCTACTACATAACTGCCCGTGTCCACTTCTATGGTGAAATTGCCCTGGGCATCCGTTTTGCCAAAATTATTAAGCGGGCCGTTGGCCCAAACGGTCCAATTTTCCAAGCCGGGCTCGCCTGTCTGAAAAAACTAGTCGAGGCTCGTGTCTTCGAAAATATTTCCCGTAATGGTATTCTGGAAAATAGAGCCGTCGGCGTTTAAGTAAAACAAGCGCAGCCCACGTGCCGCTAGGATGATGTTGCCATTGGCAACTTCTTTCACCGCCAGCCCTTCGCCGGCATCATAATTCCGCTCCCAAACGACGTTGCCCATTGCGTCCAGTTTGGTCAGTCGGGTGACACGACCGGCCAGGTTCGACCAGCCCGTGACGAGGTAGTCCCCATCCTGTGTTTGGGCAATGCCCTGTCCGGCGTCGGCGGAAGTTGGCCCAAAATGTTGCAGGAATTCCTGATTCCCCTGGCTGTCTGTTTTTAAAATAAAATAATCGGATGAACTACCATTGTAATCGAAGCCAGTGACCGCAAATCCGCCATCTGCAGTGGCGGTCATCTGCCTGCCGACGAGGTCGCCATTTCCAATGAAAGCCCTGCTCCATTGCTGGCTGCCATTGGCATCCACTTTCCGAACAAAGAGGAAGTCGCTAGCCGTCGTATTGTCATTGACCAAATAAGCCGCCCCGCCGTCGGGGGTAGCGACCAGCCCCCGCATTCCATCCGACGTCTTTTGCCAGATTTGATCACCGTTGTCGTCCACCTTCAGCAAAAAACTGTATTGACCACCAATGAAAAAACCGCCGCTTGGGCTGGATGAAATGAGAAAAGGCCCTACCGCCCCATTGGTGACGGGCTGGAATTTTTCCCAAACCACGTTGCCACTGTTGTCCAATTTGACGATCATTAAATACTGTTGGTAAGAAGGGACAGAAACAGATGCCTGCCCCACCGCCACGATGCTGCCATCGGTCAAAACTTCCAGCGAATAACTGAACACATTCTCATAAATGGCAGGGGCAGAATAACCCCACAATTCACTGCCAGCGCCGTCTACTTTGAAAACGACTGAACTGGCGTGCCGGGTCGATACAAAGCCGCCATCAATGGTTTGTTCCACATCCCCGAAAACGATGTCGCCGCCGTAATTTTTCTGCCACGCCTGTCCGAAAGAAAACTCACCCGCAAGCAGGGATGAGGCTATCAAAAAGAAACTTAAAATATTGGTTGTTAGATTTTTCATGCATTAAATGTATTTGTTGGGGCAAATTTCAGCTGCGAAAAGCGGTTTTTAAAAAACAATAATGGAGATTTGTCGAAGAGTAAATTTATTGAATGGTTGGAATGGTTTAAATGGCTCGAATGGTTGAAATGGTTTGAATGGTTTTTTCCCTTATGACGTGTACTCGTCTCGTGGGAAAAAACCATTCAAACCATTTTGAACCATTCCAACCATTTAAACCATTCCAACCATCCAACTTTTTAAAAATATATTTATGGACAAACCTTACTATGTGAAACTAAACGATGTACCTCCTTACAAAAGGGCCTTCCATCTTTCAAATTACGTTTGGGATATAGTTATGAAATGGGATTGGTTTGCTCAAAAAACCATTGGGGCGCAGTTTGTAGATGCAGCAGATTCTATCTCTGCCAACTTAGCGGAAGGGTTTGGCAGGTATCATAAAAAAGATAAAATCCGTTTCTATCATTTCAGTCGAGGGTCTACCAAGGAATGTTTTGACTGGAATGAAAAAGCAAAGATTAGGAAATTAATTTCCGATCAAGAATACAAACACATCTTCAAAGAACTCGACTCACTCCCCGTTGAAATCAACACCCTCATCAAATTCACAAGGGAAAAATTGAAAGAGTAAAATGGATGGCTTAAATGGTTTGTGTGGTTCGAAATGGTTTTTTCCCTCACGATGTGTACTCGTCTGGTCGGAAAAAACCATTCAAACCATTTTTAAACCATTTAAACTATTCAACTTATCACAAAGTAAAATGAGCGACAATAAACTTTTTTCACTTCTAAATTCCCTGACAGGGGTGGAAAAAAGGGAACTGCACCACTTTCTGGAATCCCCCTTTTTCAACCGTCGGACCGAAGTTGTCCGGTTGTGGGAATACCTGTTGGGGCAAAGTACGCAAGAGGAGGGCGGTTTACCTAAAGAAAAAATATTTGAGGCAGTGTTTCCGGGCGAGGTGTTCGACGATGGGCAGTTGCGGTATTTGTTTACCTATTTGCGGGAAAAGATCGAGTGGTTTTTGGCCTATCGGCAATGGGACAAAACGCCCGCCCTGCCGGAATTGGCCCTGTCGGCAACCTACCGGGAAAGAGGATTGGAGAAACATTTTCTTCAAGCATGGCGGCGGGCGGAGAAGCAGGCAGCAGGGATGCAGCATGGGCTCGAAAAAAGCTATACCCATTTTAAACTGGCTTCAGAGCAATATTTTTTTTCGGAAAAACAAAAGCGCACCAGAGAGGGCAATCTTCAGGCTGTGCATGACAGTTTTGACGAGTACGTCATCATCGGGAAGCTGCGGCTTGCCTGCCTCATGGCTGCCCAGCAAAAGGTGGTGAAAGTGGAATACGACCACTCCTTTTTGCTTTTGATTATCAATTGGCTGGAAAACAACGACCTACTGAAAACACCCGCCATCGGCATTTACTATCACTGTTACCTGGCCCTGACGGAAAACGACGAATCCCATTTTCAGCAGTTCCGGCAATTGCTGGAAAAGCACGGTAGTCAGTTCGACCCTGAGGAGATCATCGACCTGTTGCTCATGGCCATCAATTTTTGCATCAGACAGGTGAACGTGGGCAAGCGGCATTTCATCAAAGCAGCTTTGGATTTGTACAAATTGGGCCTCCAAAACGACTTGCTAACGGCAGGTGGCCAGATGAGCCGTTTTACATATAAAAACATCGTGGCGCTGGCGCTGGCGTTGGAGGAATTCGGCTGGGCTGAACGGTTCATTGCCGATTGGCAGCCCAAACTGGAAGAGCGCTACCAAGAGAGCAGCTACCATTTCAACCTCGCCAAATTGTATTTTACCCAAAAGGACTACGTCCGGGCCATGCCCCTTTTGGCGCAGGTGGACGACTCCGATTTTCTGCTCATGCTCGACGCCAAAGTGCTCCTTTTGAAAATGTATTATGAAACTGGGGAGTGGGATGCGCTGGATAGTTTGCTGGCGAGTTTTAAAACATTCCTGCGGCGAAAAAAACAGATCGGCTACCACGAGGAACATTACAAGAGCCTCCTTCGGTACACTTCCAAGTTGTTGAAAATCAACCGTTTTGACAAAACGCAGATACAGCGTTTGCGAAGCGAAATTTCCAAAAAGGACGAGGTGCTGGAAAAGGATTGGTTGTTGGGGCAGTTGGGGGCGTGAAGATAGTAATTAACAACTTGCCAGCACCTCACGACCGATCTTTCCTTACTACCCTGGGAACGCAAACCCCTTCGGCTCATAATACTCCACATCGGGCGTCCCTTCCGTTATTTTCACAAACCTCCGTATATCGATGTTTTGGTAAATGCTGACCGTCTGTTCCCGGTTGGGCCATTTCACCTCGATGGATTTGATTTTCACGGCGTCGCCGAGGCCGAGTTCGAGCTGCAAGCTGTTGCCGCCAAAGCTGCTGCCGGTGGAGACGGTGGCATAGGTGACTTGCTCGCGGCCAGAGGATAAGATACTGGTCACTTTCACCCGGGCGCCAATGGCAGCACGGTTGGAGTTGGTGCCGACCAGTTTCAAATTGACCCAGCTTTTTTCATTGCCATAAGGATTGAGGAAAAAAGCATCCCCAAAAATGTCCCCTTCAAACGCCCCGCCGATGACGGCGAAAATATCTTGGTCGCCATCGTTGTCGAAGTCGCCAAACCCAACGGCATGGCCTTTTTGCACATGCCCAAAACCACCGGCGGTCGTCACATCCTGCACGGATTTCCCTTGGTTATTGCGGTACATTTTATTGGGTACGACGGCCGTGAACCCGGGAGCGCCAGTGCCCAAGTAAAGGTCGAGCCAGCCGTCGTTGTCGATGTCGCCATAATTGGAACCCATCACGAACATGGCCTCGTCGAGGCCCGCTTTCGGGGCGATGTCAGTGAACGAACCATCCTGGTTGTTGATGTACAAAGAGGAAACTCCGTCGGTCATTTCCCCCCTGAAATTCAGGGCGGCGAGATGGGCGGCTACCCGTCCTTCTTTTTCCCCAAAACCTGCCACAAATAGGTCTTCCCAGCCATCGTTGTTGAAATCGAATAGCCAACATGGAAAGCTGACGAGCGGTTTTTCGATCTGGGCTGTAGCGGTAATATTTTCAAAACTGATCCCCTCACTACCGGGCCGGAGGCCCTTATTTTTTAGCAAAAAATTTGGTCCGCCCTGAACCGACAGAAAGAGGTCCGTCCAGCCGTCGTTGTCGATGTCGCCAGCCGCACAGCCTTTGATGAAAGTGGTCAATTTGCCGAGTCCCAATTCATTGATGTAGTTGGTGAATGTGCCATTTTTGTTGTTGAAATAGAATTCGCTGACATTGGAAAAACCCGTTGCGCTTTCATTGCCGATGAAAAGGTCGAGCCACCCGTCGTTGTTGAAATCGGCCCAGGCGCCGGCTTGGGTCGGGGCAAAACTCAGCAGCCCTGCCTCTTCCGTTACGTCGGTAAAAGTGCCATCGCCATTGTTTCGCAAAAGGGAGTTGGGGATGTTGCCGTTCTCTTTGTACCAGGCCCCGCGCAGCACCAACACATCCATCCATCCGTCATTGTTGTAATCGGCGTGCTGCATATTGAGGCCGCCCGTCAGACCCGTGATGCCTGCTTCTTT
The DNA here is from genome assembly GCA_041392505.1 of Saprospiraceae bacterium. Lineage (GTDB taxonomy): Bacteria > Bacteroidota > Bacteroidia > Chitinophagales > Saprospiraceae > UBA6168. The sequence goes on from JAWKLX010000015.1 coordinate 88,301, forward strand.
TGTTTTTTCGGTAAATGAGCCATTGCCATTATTGACAAAAAACTTGAGCTGGTCTTTTGCCCCCCATGAGGATGCGAAAATGTCCAGCAGCCCATCGTTGTTGAAGTCGTCCACGCAGGTGCCGCCAGACAGGCCAACCGTGCCGACCCCAATTTGCTGGGCGATGTTTTTAAAAACGGGCATCTGGTAATCGGAGCGGAACGCTTTCTCCGGGATGAGCCATTTGGCGGGGACTTTATCGGGGTATTCGCCGAGGGTCATGTAGGCGAAATTGAGCATCCAGAGGCTTTCGTAATGGTCGGGTTTTTCGGTGAGCATTTGCTCGTAAATGCTGATGGCCGAACGGCTGGGCTGCGTGATTTTGTACACCCCTTCCCCTTTGATGGGCATGATGCAGGACTCCGCATTGTACCCATCGATGCAGTTGGTGGCCTCGCCCATCCGCACATAGCTCAAAGCGAGCATGCGTTTTACAGTAAAGAGGAATTCGGCGTTGAGGCCAGCCTTGGTGCCAATTTGCAGAAGTTGCTCGAATTCTTTAACCGCCTGTTCGTTTTTTCCAGCGCCCAACAACTCATACGCATAGTAGAGTTTGCTCGTCATTTTTTCATTGGCATCAGTGCTGTTGTCGAACTGGTTTTTATAATGTTCTGCCCGCAACGTGTTGGAAAAATATTCCATTTTCATGGGGTCGATTTTCCCGTAAGCTTCTTGTAGCAATTGGACCATTCTGGCCGTGCCTTCGAGTTTGACGGGCTGGGCAGGGGGCGGTGTAGGCTGGTTTTCCGGGCCACAGTTGGAGAAAAGGAACAAGCAAAACAGGATGGGATATGAGAATTTCATTGTAAGCATTTTCAAAAAAGATGTTCGTGGGTGTACGCAGCAGTTTCACGTTTGTTTGATTCTTTGCTGCTGTAAAATTAAGCGGAAAAGTAATAGCCAACCAAAAACCTTAAAATGCATTTCTTACATTTGTTATTTTTGCCCAGTAATAGCTAACATATTTAACCAAACCATCTAACCTTCCACCCTTCTATGAATCAAGAACTCCAGCAACTCCGGGAAGCCGTCCAAACCTCCCCATCTAATATCCCCCTTCGGAAACTTTATGCCAATGCATTGATGAAAAACGAGCGGTATGAAGAAGCGGAAGTTGAATTCAAGGAGGCCCTTCGGCTGGCGCCTGAGGATGTTCAACTGAAAACAGGTCTGGCCGCTACTTTTTACGAACAGGGAAAAACTTCGCTGGGCCTGGTTATTCTTGAGGAGATACTGCAAAATGGGACGCCACCCGCCCAAGCTTGGTTCGTTTACGCAAAGTTGTTGTTGAAAACGGACGATGGCCCTGGTGCCAAAGATGCTTACGAAAAAGCCATCATCTTGGACGGCAGTCTGCGGGATAGTTTTCTCGAATCGGACATTAACCTAAAAGCCTCCAACCAACAACCCCAAGAACCTGAAAAAATTAAACTCACGCACAGTGGCGAAATGGACGAAAAAGAGAGTGATCGCCACCTTGATATTGAACGTCCAAAAATCACTTTCGACGATGTCGGTGGCATGGATACGGTCAAGGAGCAGGTACGCATGAAGATCATTTTCCCACTCGAACACCCCGACCTCTACAAGGCTTATGGGAAAAAAATCGGTGGTGGGATTCTGCTTTACGGCCCGCCGGGTTGTGGTAAAACACACTTGGCTCGGGCCACAGCGGGACAGGTCAGCGCCAATTTCGTCATCGTTACGATCAGCGACATCCTCGATATGTATATCGGCCAGAGCGAGCGCAACCTCGCCGCTATCTTTAACAAAGCACGGAGTATGAAACCTTGTGTCCTTTTCTTCGACGAGGTGGATGCGCTCGGGGCCAACCGGACGGATATGCGGCACAGTGCTGGCCGTCACCTCATCAACCAATTTTTGGATGAACTGGACGGGGTGGGCAAGAACAATGACGGCATCCTCATTTTGGCCGCCACCAATGCGCCGTGGCACCTCGACCCAGCTTTCCGGCGTCCCGGTCGCTTCGACCGCATCATTTTTGTGCCGCCACCTGACGACCATGCCCGAAAATCTATTTTGGAAATAAAACTGCGGGGCAAGCCTGTTGGTAATATTAATTTAAACAAGCTTGTAGAACGGACCAAAGAATTTTCCGGGGCGGATTTGGAGGCCGTCTTGGACATTGCTATTGAATCAAAGTTGGAAGAGAGCATGAAAAAAGGAAAAGCCCTGCCCATTGAAACCGACGATCTGTTGGCGGCGGTGAAAAAGCACCGGGCGACAACCAAGGAATGGTTTCAAACGGCAAAAAACTATGCACTGTTTGCGAATGAAGCGGGGCTGTACGATGATATTTTGGAGTATTTGAAGATAAAGAAATAACGCTCTTATGACGTCACCGTCTTATCAAGACTATCAAAAAATGTTATCTGCTGGAAAACATTTAATGGACTTGGGCCGCTTCAAAATGGCTTTGGAAAAATATCAGGAAGCCATAAAAATGGATACAACGAAAATTGAAGGATATATCGGCGCAACTCTTTGTTTTGTCAACCTGCAATTATTTGATAAAGCCATAAGATATGCTAAAACAGCGTTGTCTATAAACCCATTAAACCCATTTCCATATTATATAATTGGAATAAGTAATGCACAATTTAAAAAATACTCCAAAGCAGAGAAATATTTAAAAAAAGCAATTGATTTAAATTCATCTTCCCCACTGTTTTGGATGGAGTTAGGGAGCGTATACTTAACCAATCGGGAAATACAGAGCGCCAGCAAATGCTTAGATAAAGCTTTAGCCCTCAACCCAAATTTTGGAAAGGCATTGAATTTAAAGGCTTACCAATTCTTTATAGAAGGCAATCATCAACGTGCTCAGGAATTTATTGAAAAAGCCTTACAGTTAGAACCTGAAAACCCTTATTACCATGCCATGGCTGGCCGGATATTTGGCCAGCAAAATTCCAAAATCAAACCGCAGCAACATTTTAAAACTGCTATTCAGTTGGACCCTGAAAATGAAATTCATCGACAACAATATTTAGAGTCGACCTTAGTAAATCATTATTGGTGGGGGGATATTTATCCTCGAAAAGATATTGAAACCCGAGTTCAGTATTTTGCATTCTATGTTATATTGGCAATGGGATATGCATTGTTTTCCTTTTTTATTTGGGGTTTCTCGTTGATGGATGAGGCCGGTGGGGCTATTATGAAAATGGTGTTACTAATTTTTTCACCTGCCGCAGCCATCTATGTTGCATTGCCAACTTTGCTGAAAATATGGCGTAGTTATAAAGATTGGGGTGTTCACGGAATTACTTTATCTTATACTATGCTTCACGTCGTTTTGTTAGAATTTATTTTAGGGCTCTTGTTTTATGGTATTTTATCGCTTAATAATGACATAACTTATGTCGCTTTTTCACTTACACTGGCTGGTGCTGGGTTGGACATATTTCCCAATATAAAAAGAGGTTGGAAAGCTGGTCTGCTTTTGTCTTTTTTATTGGTTTTTCCGATGGTTGTCATTCCGCTTTTAATTTTACATAAGGGGGTTTCCACTTATTGGCTCATAGCTGTTCTTTTAGAATTATTAATTATTATGCTTATTTCATTTAAAACAAACAATCCATTTAAATCGCTGATCTTTAAGTAATAGGAAAAGAGAATAGTGGTTAATTGTTGATTTATTCGATTAAGGAAAAAGGATTTAATTATGAATATAGAAATAAATGAAGGCCCACCTTCTTCGAGAGCCTTGATGCATGGTTATCAATTGATGGAATTGGGGAGGTATAAGGAGGCAATTAGCTCTTTCCAAACTTTTTTTAGCAACAATCCTGAGTCGGTTGAAGTAATGAATTTAATGGCCAATTGCTATTACAAAATGAGGGATTACAAAACTGGATTTAAATTGGTGAAAAACGTACTGTCAATTGATGCCAATAATTTAAATGCATTGCAAAGGGCTGGCGTGTATTATATGGTAAATGAAAAATATAAAGAAGCTGAGAGTTTTTTTTTAAAGGTCAAAAGTCTTTATCCAGAAAATGGGGTTGCTGATTTGCTATTGGCGGGATTGTATGAATTAGATGAAAAACCGGAATTGTCAAAAAAATATGCACAATTAGCAATCAAAGCGAAAATCGATGCCCCCCAAAGTTTAGAAATAATAGCGGATTTAGCATTGCTTCAAGGCTCGCTGCAAAAGGCAAAAATAAATATTAATAAGGCATTGGCATTGAGGCCGGATAAGGCAAGCAACCATGCAACAGCCGCTGAAACCTACCTAAGGTTAAATAATTTGGATAAGGCTTTATACCATTTTCAAGAGGCGGTCCGGTTAGATATATCTTCCGAAGAAAACAGAAATTTATTAGTTGATTTTAATGTAAGGAAATATTGCGTTTTAAGAGGGATTTATCCTTATACACTGTTTTTGGGAATGGAATGGAGCGGGCTGTATAGTATTTTGTCAGTAATGTTATTTATCCCTTTAATTTTATGGGATATGTTCAATGGGTATTTTGACGAGGTTTTTTTATTGGTATTAGAAAATATGGTTTTGGTGTTTTTAAGTATTTATTTTTTAATCCCTTATTTAAACCGGGTTATTGGGCGTTGGGCTAAATGGGGCTATGATTCCTATCCCTTTAAAGTGTCAATTTTTTTAGGCAATGTCAATTTGCAATTTGTTATTTGGTCAATGTTTTTTGCCGTTAATTCAAACGAGAAAAAAATATGGATTTTAATTGCTGCTTTTTTAATGGTTTATGGATTTGCATGGATGGTAATTGATTGGGTTAGGCATCAGTGGCAGAAAACAGCCATCACCTTTTATTTTATCTTCATTTATTTGGTGGCATTTTTTTCTTTATGTTTAATATTGACGGGAAGTGTTGTTCCTTCACCTTTAAAGTTCGTGATTTTTACTGGTTTTGCATGGCCATTTATAGCTTTGCTGCCAGTCTTTAACAAAGGTTCCATTTAATAAAACAATGACTAATCCCTATCTCGAACGAGCACATCACCTTTTCCAAACCGACCGCATGGCCGAGGCGGAGGCCGAAATCCACAAAGCATTGGCCGAGAATCCTAATGAAGCGATGGCTTATGCCTTGCTGGCGGAATGCTATATTTATAAAAACGAATTTCAGACTGCAGTTGAAGCAGCTAAAAAGGCGGTGACCAATCAGCCAGATGAACCTGTGTTTTACTATATTTTGGGAAAATCCTCTTTCTATAATAAAGATATCCCCGGGGCTAGGTTGGCTCTTGCGGAAGGTCAGCGACTCGACCCATCGAACGCCCAGTTTTTCCTCCTGCGGTCGCAAATCGAGTACTACCAACAAAACTGGGAGCAGGCACTCCACGAAGCCAACCGTGGACTTGAACTCGATCCAGAGCACGTCAATCTGGTAAACCAGCGGGCGCAGTCACTCATCAAATTGAACCGCAAAGACGAAGCTGCATCGACAATGGATTATGCCTTGTACCGAGCCCCGGAAAATAGTTATTCCCATGCCAACAAAGGCTGGGTGGCTATCGAAAAGGGCCAGTACGACCAAGCGATTGCCAATTGCCTCGAAGCACTCCGCCTCGATCCCAGCAACGACCTGGCGAGGGAAGGTTTGAAGGAAGCCATAAAGGGAAAGAACCCCATTTACCGGGTTATTTTGAAGTACTTCCTTTGGATGAACAAACTACAGGATAGGTTTCAGTGGGGGTTTATTATTGGCATTTACCTGTTGTACCGGGGAGCTGTAGAGTTGGCCGAACGCAATGAAGTTCTTGCTCCATTTCTTTACCCATTTATTGTTTTATACATCCTGTTCGCTTTCTCCACATGGATCGCCTTGCCCATTTCCAATCTTTTCTTGCGGCTGCACCCTATTGGTCGGCATGCGCTTGACGATGACGAGAAATTGGGCTCGAATTTGACAGGTTTGGCAGCATTGATCAGCCTATTGGGCATCATTGTTTATTTTTTAATTGGCAGTGAATTGGCATTAAGGGTGGGCATTGTTTCAGGAATTTTGATGGTTCCGATCGGTGGGGCGTTTACCATCCCGGCACATTATAGTGCTCGAAAAGGTTTGACGGTTTATGCCGTAGTTTTGGCCTTGCTCGGTTTGGTTTGGGTCATATTTCCCGATACAATGATCGCTATAGGCCTTTTTGCAATTGGCATTTTTGCCTATGGATGGGTAGTGAACTACCTGATTTCTAAATCCAATAAGGAGTTTCATTGAGTGGGTATTTAGGAGGAATAGCTAAAAGCCGACGGCCAAATACTGACAGCTATTTAAATTTTACATACCTTTAATTTTTGAAAAATAACAGCGCCCATTTTCGCACATGTCAGCAAACCAAATAGAAATCATATTGAGCAGGCAATTAGCCGATTGCCTGACCGTCCCCGTCTTTTTGATTGACCCAAACGGAGAATTGCTGTTTTATAATGAACCAGCAGAAGAACTCTTGGGCAAGCGATATGAAGAAGCGGGCAAGATGCCAATGGAAGAGTGGTCTACTATTTTCAATCAAGCCGATCACGAAGGCAACATCATACCTCCCGACGAATTGCCTTTGGTCACTGCCCTGAAAAAGCAGCAACCCACCCACGGCGAATTTTACATCAAAAGCCTAGAAGGTAAGAAAAGCAGAATCTCGGTGACGGCCATTCCCATTATCGGGCGACCTGACCGCTTTTTGGGAGCCATGGCCATTTTCTGGAAAAACAAGGAATCATGAAAGTCACGGTATGGGGTACTCGTGGCTCAATCCCTTCGCCCAGTCCCGACAACAACCATTATGGGGGTAATACTTCGTGCGTTCAGGTGACCACCGACGATGCGTTTTTAGTGTTGGATGCCGGATCGGGTATTCGCCGTCTGTCGGGGAAAATACCAGAAGGTACGGCAAGGGTCGATCTTTTGTTGACGCACCTGCACATGGATCATATCATTGGGTTGGGCTTTTTTGGGCCTTTGTACAATTCTGCGATTACCGTCAATATTTATGGACCTAGTAGCATTCGGGAAGATTTAGGCACCCGCCTGACCCGGTATCTGTCACCACCTCTTTTCCCTATTCGTTTACAGGATCTTCCTTGTCAGTTGAACTTGATCGAAATCAGCCACAGTGAATTTCAGATCGGCGATCTAACAATCAAGTCGGACTATGTTTGCCATCCTGGCCCGACACTTGGCTACCGCATCGAGAATAGCAACTCCGTCCTCGCTTACATACCCGATCACGAGCCCAACCTCGGCTCGGCCCATTTCCCTTACGAACCCAACTGGACTTCTGGTTTTGATCTTGCTAAAAATGCCGATTTGTTGTTTCACGATGCCCAGTACACGCCGGAAGAATACCAGCCAAGGGTAGGGTGGGGGCACAGTTCCATCCCCGATGCTTTGGCGTTTGCCAAGATGACGGAAGTGAAAAGGATGTATTTTTTCCACCACGATCCAGCCCATTCGGATGCGCAATTGGACAATCTTTTAAAAGCTGCCATGAAAGGTAAACGTTTTCCTTTCGAAGTGGGGATTGCTGCGGAAGGGGATGAATTTGAGTTGTAAATGAGTTTGCCCGATTTCTCAAACTGCATCCGTAAGCGCATTTAAAGTTTTACTTCGTTGCATCTGATCGGTATTATCCTTTTTGTATTCTGCGCTTAATTCCATACATTAGCAAATTCAATGACATGTCCTTTCTGAAAACGCCATTTCTTATCCTGAACTTATCCTAAGCAATTCTAGGTTCTGACCCGAAAAAATTAATACAGGTAGTTAAATTCAAATCCGTTTGCAACAACTGTTTGTGCGCAGGTAATGCCGCATGCAAGTGTTTCAAAGAGTAAATTTTACTTTCACTTAAAACAAATTTTATGAAACAATCGATCCTACTTTTCATGGGGGTTCTACTGTCGTTTTGTCTACAGGCCCAACGGACAGTAACCGGCGTCGTTTCGGATGCCAATGGGCCTTTAATCGGTGCCACAGTTCAGGTTAAAGGGACATCCGTTGGAACTATCACTGATTTGGATGGTAGTTTTTCCATCCGTGTGCCCGATAATGCTCAGACATTGGTAGTAACCTACATCGGTTACGCAACTCAGGAGGTGCCCGTCGGTGATGGCAGTCCGCTTAACATCACGCTGACCGATGATGAACAAGCATTGAGCGAGGTCATTATCATTGGTTCTCGAAGTGCCGGTCGTACCAAATTGGAAAGTGCCGTGCCGGTGGATGTGCTGGATGTGAGCAAATTGTTGACGACCTACTCTCAGACGAACCTCAACCAAATGCTCAATTATGTATGCAGCCCTTTACCTCCAACACACAGACCATTTCTGATGGAACTGACCACATCGATCCGGCAGCATTGCGTGGCCTTGGCCCCGATCAGGTGCTGGTGCTTGTCAATGGGAAACGCCGCCATACTTCTTCTTTGGTTAATGTAAATGGGACATTTGGACGGGGAAATGTTGGGACTGACCTCAATGCCCTCCCTGCCTCGGCCATTAAACGCATCGAGGTGCTAAGGGACGGTGCGGCAGCACAATATGGCTCGGATGCAATCGCCGGGGTCATCAACCTCGTCATGAAGGACAATGTGAATAAGTTGTCAGCGCAGTTTACAACGGGGGCTTATGTGTCCGAAGGTTCTAATTTTTTGACGGGTGGTATGGATGGTGAAAGCTACGACCTCGGCCTGAATTATGGACTGCCTCTTGGCAAAAAAGGTGGCTATATCAATTTTACTGGAAACTTTGAACACCGTAACTGGACCAGCCGGATGAAAGAACTCACAGGTCAGCTTTACAACGCTTACAACGGCATCGAGCGTTTGGCAGTGGCTAACAACATCGATCCAAGCCGGATGACGATTGACGACATTCGCAACCTTGCCCCCGGATTGAGTTACTTGACCAGTGACCAACAGGCGTTCATTCAAAACATGCCAGAGGATTCTTTGCGGAATATCAGTATTAGCCCACTGGGGATTGATGCGACCGATGCCGAATTGACGGCTCGTGGCCTTGACCGGACAGACTTCAACATGAGGGTTGGCCAGTCGCAACTGCGCGGAGGTAAGTTTTTCATGAACATGGAAGTGCCGGTCAGCGATAACGCTACAGTGTATGCCTTCGGAGGGGTAAGCAACCGGGATGGTCTTGCGACTGGGTTTTACCGTTTGCCCCACCAGAACCGGACCTACACTCCTGCCTATCCAAATGGGTTTTTGCCAGAAATACACACCGATGTAAACGATCAATCGATGGCTATGGGGATTCGGGGATTGGTTAGTGGCTGGGAGGCTGATTTTAGCAATACGTTTGGTCGGAACTCTTTTAATTATGGGGTGAAGAACTCCAACAATGCCACTTTGCAAAACTCTACTCCTTTCGAGTTTGATGCGGGCGGTTTTGCTTTTTGGCAAAATACCACCAACTTCGATCTGCGCCATTATTCAGAGGACATCCTGTCGGGGCTGAACGTAGCCTTCGGTGCAGAGTATCGTTTGGAAAATTACCAAATATTGGCGGGCAGTCTGAATTCTTATGCCAGCTATGACAAGAACGGGGAAGTAGTTACACCAACTACGCCTTCCTCTGATCTGGTCACGGACTTCTTTGGCCGTGGACGTCCGGGCGGGGCGCAGGTGTTCCCTGGTTTTCAATTGGCCAATGAGCTGAACGAATACCGCAACAGCGTGGCAGGTTACTTCGATATCGAAGCGGACTTGACGGAAGCTTTTTTAGTGTCCTTTGCTACCCGTTTTGAAAATTACAGTGATTTTGGTTCGACTACCAATTTCAAGCTCGCTTCCCGTTACAAGATCACCGACAATTGGTCGGTCCGGGGTGCCTTCAGCACAGGCTTCCGGGCTCCATCATTGCACCAGATTTATTTCAACTCTACCTCTACTTTGTTTGTGGATGGCGTGCCAAACGAAGTGGGCACCTTTAGCAACAATAGCCGAATTGCCCGCATCCTTGGTATCCCTGAACTAAAGGAGGAAACCTCGACCAGTTTCTCCGCCGGGATAACCGGGCGTATTCCAGATGCCAACCTAACCTTGACTATTGATGCCTTCCAAGTAGATATTGACGACCGGGTGGTTTTGACAGGAACATTTGCGCCCAGCAATGGCAGCACTGATGCCCAAAAGGCTGAGTTGGCCTTTCTTTTTGCCCAAGCGAATGCTACAAGCGCCAATTTTTTCGCCAATTCTATTGATACCCGCTCCCGTGGCATCGATGTAGTCGTCACGCATGAGGCCCGTTTTTCGGGTGGGGTTTTGAGTACAAGTTTGGCGGGTACATTTAGCAAAAATGAGCAAGTAGGGGCGGTGCAAACTTCGGAGGAATTGAAAGGGTTGGAAAGTATTTACTTTGACGAAACCAGTCGCATTTTCTTGGAGAAAGCTGTGCCTCGGACCAAGGTCAACCTGACCTTCAATCTGAGCATGGGCAAGTTTAGCGCCTTCCTCCGCAACGTTTATTTCGGGGAAGTTACCGAAGCTACCAATACGGTAGCCAATCAGCAGGTGTTTTCCGGTAAGATAGTGACCGATCTTTCAGTCGGTTATGGCTTGACCAAAGACCTGCGCCTTTCCATTGGCGCCAACAATCTCTTAGACATTTACCCGGATGAAAACATCCCTGCAAACCAGGGTTCAGGGCAGTTTATTTATTCCCGCCGTTCGCAGCAGTTCGGTTTTCAGGGGCGGTACTTGTTTGCCAGAGTGGCGTTTAATTTATGAAATAATAAAACTGTTGGATAAAAAAAAAACGGATGTGGGGCTTGTCCCCGCATCCGTTTCTTTTTGCATTGAATCGAATGTACGATAAGAGATTTTGATACACAAACGTCGGCAGGGTTCATAGCCCTGCAAATAATAAAGTAATAAAATGCGGAGCAGGATATGCTCGCTTTTGGCAACGACCCTAAGTGCTCCTCCAAAGGTTTCTAAGGGGCGGCGTCGGTTGTCAAAACGACGCCGCCCCTAGAAACCTTTTGGAGGGCCGAGCAGATTGATAGCAATAGTTTGGCTGTTCATTCGGCCCGCATTATAAGTCGTTGATTCTTGTTAAAATCATTAATTTTCAATTTGCGGGGCTAAAAACCCTGCTGACGTTAATTCACTTCCATTTTTTTAAAACATCATGGCGGGATTTACTCCACCTCCACCTTATCATTTACCATATTGGTTGGTTGCCCGGTTGTTTCCAAAACGTTCAACCAGAGATCCCCTTCCACATCAATTTTTCTTCGCTGTGCCGTGACCAAACTGATGGGAAGGTAGATAAAATGGTTGTTTCGGCGGCCCACCACAAATCCCGTTTTGCCAGCTAAGGCGCCGTGTACTGCGTTCAGTCCCAGTTTGTTACAAAAAATACTGTCGCTTGGAGTGGCGGGAGCGCTGCGGATAATATAGCTGGGATCAATGTATTTGACGGTCACACTCTGGCCAATGGATTTGAAATAACCAACAATTTCGTTTTTGAGGAACACGCCAATGTCATCGTGCAATTTATTTCCCGAGGCATCATAATGAACCGTTCCAGCTTTGATCAACGACTGCCCAGCACCTTCCGCAACGACAATGACGCAGTGGTGTTTGCTGTCCAACCTTTGTTTGATGACATTTAGGAGCCCTTTGCTACCATGCAAATCGAACGGAACTTCTGGCACTAGCACTAAATTGACTTCCGGCATGGAGAGGGCAGCATTGGCGGCGATAAAGCCGGAATCACGGCCCATCAATTTGACAATGGCGATACCATTATAAGCCCCTTTGGCCTCGTTATGAGCATCACGGATAATGGGGCTGGCAACGGTAAAAGAAGTCTCAAAACCAAAAGTCTTTTCGATGTGGTTGATGTCGTTGTCAATCGTTTTCGGCACACCTGCCACTGCGATCTTCAAGCCCCGTTTTTCAATTTCTTGTGAAATAGATAAGGCCCCGTGCAGCGTGCCATCCCCACCAATGGTGAAGAGAATGTTGATGTTGTGCCGTTCCAGGCAATCCACGATTTTTTCAACATCCTGTTGCCCCCTGGAAGATCCCAAGATCGTCCCGCCAAACTGGTGGATATTGGAAACAAATTCCGGGGTCAGTTCAATGAAAGGGTGCCGGTACTCTGGAATAAATCCCTCGTAGCCATATTGCACCCCGAACACTTTTTTCACACCGTAGCGATAGTACAAAGCCATGACTATGCTGCGGATCACATTGTTGATACCCGGGCACAATCCGCCACAAGTGACGATGGCCGCAGTGGCTTTTGATGGGTCAAAAAAGATGTGTTCCCGTGGGCCCGCCCGTTCCATGCCCAACGGTATTTGGTCGGCTTGCCCGTTGGTAGCGCTGGGGTTCCATTCTACATTGAATAGAATTCTTTCTTCATCCCTGACGAAATTGAAAATTTGGTCTCCTTTGGTTGTAGAAAGCCCGATCGGTGATTTGATTTTACATGGTCCAAGGCTTTTGATGAGAAAATCTTGTGCGTTCATCCTTGGTGAGTTAGTGGTTAGAAAAATAAAGCGAGAAAGGTAGTGAATGACTTTAGATATTGTAGTAGCAAAGGACTACTAATTGGATTTTTCAATAATCTTCTTGGGTGGCCTATGAAAATTAGGATTGCCTCAATGGGCTGATGAGTCGCTATTTTTTAGTTTTTGTGATCCAGTGGCCAGCGCTGTTGCCGAGCCTCCTTTTTCCGTTTGTTTTGCTTGTGTACCCAGAGGATGATCTTAATGCAGGCGGCAAAAATCAATATCAGAAAAAATAGGAAGGTGATGAACATGATGATGATTTTTTAATAGTTGAAGGCAAAACAGTGAAGTGGAGTGATGGTTTTATGAGATTCACGAAAAACGTTATCCAAACTCACGTTAATTAAAATGTCCGGTGGGGATTAATGGGAGGGAAAAATCGGCAGAGCCGATTTTTCCCTCCCATTAATCCTCTTTGGCCCGTTCGGATTGGCCAATAGTGCCGCAAATTGAAAATTAATATTTCTTGTAAATAAGCCGTAGGTTGCAAAACCTCCTCTACTTTCGTTTCATGGCTGCATCCCAACGATAGTAAAGGGCCTAAGTAGAGGAGGTTTTGGAACCTACGGCCTCCCAGCGAAAACGAATTATTAAAAACTTATTTTCGGCAGTATCGGCCAATCCGAACGGACCAAAAACCAGCTATTTCATTTTTATGAGAAAACCCTGGAAAGGCAAACATGAACTGTAGGGTCCATCAAATTATTACTATTTTGCCGTGTGAAATTTACATGCTGTAAAACAGGTACAGAAAAAAAATTAGATATGATCAACGAACACCATTATGTCCATTTTAGAAATAATTATGCACACCTCAAATCAGTGTCCGGCCAGGAAATAAGGGGCGAAGATGGCATCCGCTACCGCTATGAAATCCTGAGTCCTGATTTGCGGCCAGGTAACGGACCGCAGCTATTTCATCATGGCAAAAAAACCGACCACGTCATTGTCTTAACCCACGGACTTTCCGATTCTCCGCGGTACATGGCGGATGTAGGCAAATGCTTTTACGAGGTCGGCCTGAACGTGATTTTAACTTTGCTACCTGGCCACGGCTTGAAGGACCCCGATGCCGCATTTGAAGACAAGAATCTGGATTCTTATTGGCGGCATACCATCGACCAGGCGGTAACCTTGGCGGCTTCCATGGGAGAGGTTATATCCTTAGGTGGTTTCTCCACGGGGGGCGCACTGAGTTACAACCGGGTTCTCCGGGATTTGAACAAAGGGGAAAAGAGCATACAGGGTGGGCTTTTCTTATTTTCCGGAGCCATTGCATTGGTGCCATTAGGGAAATTCGTCGTGAATATTGTGCCCAGTATAATACTCAAAAGAATGGATGGCGAGCTGAAGAGTAAGGGCCCCAATCCTTACAAGTACCCAGTGCTGCCTAAATTTGGGGCGAAAGAACTCGACGACATCATTGATGAGAACAATGAACTGTCGAAAAGTAAAAAACTGGATCAGCCTGTCTTCGCAGCCCATAACCTGACAGACGATACTGCCGATGTGCATGGCGTATTGCATTTACTGAGAAACCATGCTGTCATCAGTAGTGCGTTCATCATTGGTGAAGAAGTGAAACAAAAAAAAATAAAAGACCCTTCAGCTAAAGAGGAGGCCATCGAATGGGTCAATGTTGCTCATTCTACCCTGCCTGTCAAGGTGCCAATCGAATTAGATGGAGGCTTAGGTGAAGTAGGGCCGAACCCTCAATTCGATCTGATGATGCGGGCAGCCCTTGATTTTTTTGATAAATGTGTACGGAGAACTATCGTTTGATTCCCCCTTTCGGTGCTGCAACCTCCTTCAACGTATCATTCAAAATGGCCCACATCACAGCGGTCACATGTTTACAGATCGGCCCGTGGTCATACGGGCAGTCGCAGGCCCACTGGGTTACATTACCCTTTTCGACCTCTATTTTTACAGAATATGGTTGTGTGCCGTTCACTGCTGCTGACCAGGAATTACCATTTAGGACAAGGCTGGACACCTGCCCAAGGACGAAATAGTTGAGCCCTTTTTGGGTAATGTCGGATGGGATGTGAACTTCAAAAGTAGAGATTGGGAAAGTCATGATTTAGAGTAAAGATAAAATAGGTTCAAAAATGCGGGGCAGCAAATGTAATTTTCATTGGAACTGCCCAAGTGCCCCTCCAGGGATTTTAAGGGGGAACGGGCGCAGAGCGCCCGTTCCCCCTTAAAATCCCACCGGGCCGAGCAGAGTGTTGCGAAATGATCTGAACAACGTTCGGCCCGGAATTTAAGGAGCTTGATTCATCCTATCAAAAGTTAATTAGTTACTGTTCACCGCCCACCAAATCAAACCCGCCACTGGCGCCCAGTACACCACAAACATGAAATTCAAAATGAGCCAGGCCAGTGGCAAAACGGGAAAGGTCATAAACCACTCTGACCGACCCGATCCCGTTCTGAAAGGGCTGTGGAACGTTTGGAAAAAACCATGCAGCGATTTTTCCAAACCATCTGCAAAAGGCACAAATACCACCCAGATCGGCAACACCCAACCGGGTGTACTCTCACTGACCGATCTCCTCCTGCGGCGCACATTCCGGGAGATGCCGATTTTGCATTTCCAAATAAAAGGGATGTTGATGAAGAGGTAAATAAATTTCATCTAAAAACAATTTATTGCAAATGTACAACAAATAGTTGTGCCGAAAGGCGCAAAATGTGATTCGTACTTTTTGAATTAAGGGGGTGGGATGAAGGCAATTATACCCGTTAATAATTGGCAAATGCAGGACAGCTATGGTTAAGTTTGCCGTTGGTTCAAAATCAACCGCCAACAGCTAACCACAGAAATGAGTTTTATCCGCATAGTCTTCGTTTTTTTCTTTTTGGGGAATGCCCTGTCCGCCTTTTGTCAAGGGCTGCCGGGTGGTGGCGGCTTTGGGAGTTTTGGAAATGGAGGCCGGAGTGGAGGTAGCAGTTCGGTGGGAGAAGTGACCCGTGACACTTCCGACATTTTCTATTTTTTTGCTGACAACCCCAATGAAATTTTCCCTTTCGAGGACAGTCTACTTTCCAATTTTCAGCAGTACGACCCTTCTCGACAGCAACCTTATGACCACGCCCATTTGGGGAATTTAGGCTCGGCGCAGCGGCCGCTTTTTTACCAATCATCCTTCCGTCAGGGTTTTGATCTCGGGCTGCACCAGTTTGATATTTACCAGATGAAAACCTCCGATGTCCGGTTTTACAAGATCGAACAGGCATACACGCAGGCGGGGCATTCACAAGGGCAGACCCAGTCTGATGCTTATACGAACCTCCGCTTCAGCCGCAATTTCGCCAACGGCGTCAACCTATCTCTCGAATACCGAAAAATTGATAATGCTGGCGCTTACGACAACCAAAAAGCGGAAAATACAGACGTCGCTTTCGGGCTGTGGTTTCACAATAAATACGACACTTACGATGGTTTTTTTACCCTGGTGACCAATTCGGTCGAACAGCAGGACAATGGCGGCATCACTGCCGGAGCCGATACCGTTTTGCGGGATGCTTTCAGGTTGGACGTCAACCTGCTCAACTCCAATACCCGTTATGCCAATCGGGAATATGCCTACACCCAATATTTTTATATCAACAAAATACTTAGTGAGGAGAGTATAAAACGGCGGACCCAGCGCCGAACAGATAAAAGGGAGGCCAAAGAAAAAAAGAAGGAAGAACGCAGGCTCGCCAAGCTGATGGCCAAAGATTCAACCCTGCGGGACTCCATATTGCAGGATTCTACCTTGTCCCTTCCAGATTCACTGGGTACGGCCGATTCTTTAAAAGTCTTTACACCAAAAGATTCGCTTTCGCAAAAACCAAATGCTCCGTCTAAAACCCGAGGCAAACCCGCAGGGCCGTCTGGCGGGAAAGGCCCGGTTCCGCCCAATGGTAAAACCCCAACGGGCCCTCCAAGTGCAAGGCCACCTGGCATTCCCCCCGCGCTATCCGGTTCGCAGTCGGGGACATTAAAAGTGCCGGAAGGGCGGGTGTTTACTTTGTACCATCAAATTGCTTGGCGGAAGGATGGGTACAAATTTGCGGCACTGCCAGCCGATTCTACCTACTTCGATAACTTTTGGGTAGATGACCGGGGGCTGCGCCACTTTGTGGAAACGAGAAAGCTGCAAAACACCTTCAAGCTGCAAACCTTCAAATTGAGGCAATCGCAGCCTGATTTAACGGGCAGGTCGCTGCCAGCTGAATCGGACCTGCTCGAAGTGGGGCTTGTTCACGCCTACCACATCATCGACCAAGAGCCACTGGCCCGGAACACCCGTAACAACCTTTTCCTCACGGGCGGGCTCAATTTTTCGCCCAACGAATACATCCGCATCCGAACGTATGCCCACCTCGGATTGGCTGCTAATGCGGGCGATTTCCGCCTGAGCGGCGATTTGTTTTTAAATTTTAAAAAAATCGGAAACCTGCGTTTAGAAGCCATCAACCAACTGTCGACGCCATCGCTGTTGGCGCAGCAGTTCTACGTTTCGGAGCAAGAAATTTGGAACAACAATTTTGGTAAAACACTGGAAACCAACCTGAAAGGTACCTATTCATTACCTGCATTCTATTTCGCCGTCAAGGGAGAATACCACCTCATCAACAACCTTGTTTATTTCGATACGGCTGGCTTGGCCCAGCAAAACGGTTCGGCGCTGAGCGTGCTGCAATTGTCTTTGAAGAAAGATTTCCACTTTAGGATTTTCCACTCGGAAAATTGGCTGGGCGTTCAGGAAAGCACTTCCAACACCCTCCGCCTGCCCAATTTTTATTCCAAGCACAGCCTCTATCTGGAAGGCAAGATTTTCAAAAAAGCCATGCTCACCCGGTTCGGTTTTGATGCCCGCCTCACTACGGGTTACTCGCCTTATAACTACCACCCGCTCATCGGCCAGTTCTTTTTGCAAAACGAGCAGACGCTCTCGTTCACGCCGCTGATAGATGTTTTCCTCAATTTTAAAGTAAAAACCTTCCGCTTCTTTTTCAAAGTGGAAAACCTGATGCCGTATGTGACGGAACGGTACTATTTCCAAACTGCCAGTTACCCGCTGCCTTATGGCTGGGGAAATGGCGGAGTGCGGTTTGGTGTGAATTGGCGGTTGGTGGATTGAAAGAGTAAACTCTATTTTGAGATATGGAAATTGGGGGCAAACGATGGTGGTTTTCACCAAATAGGATAAACCGAAAAGGGGTCTTGGCCTATTGTCTGATCTCTTGATAGATACATCTCTCCTTTCATCTATCCCCAAACCACATTAATAGAAAGTTTTCAACCTTTTTTAAATTTGTCCCTACTATTGCCCCATCGTTTTAAGAATGGCTCTCGTTATCGCTTCCATTTGTATCACACCACTTATATATGTTGCCTTTCGAAATCCATTATTTCACTAAAATGATTTAGCATGAAAAACCTATCTATTTTCCTTTACGTGGTGTCTTTCCTATTTGCATCCATTTGCATTTCTGCCCAAAACGGCCTCTTGGCCGAATACTTCGACGGCACCAATTTCAACCATAAAGTTGCCACCCGCATCGATGACAAAATCGACATGTACTGGAACAACCGCCCGCCCGTGGATGGCATTGATCCGCATGAATGCTCCATCCGTTGGACGGGAAGGCTGCAATCGCCGAAGACGGGCACTTATACCTTTTCCGCCCGGGTGGATGATGGCATCAGGGTTTGGGTCGGTGGTGTGAAGGTGATCGATGATTGGGGACTGAACGATGTGGGTATTTTTTCTGGCGAAGTGAAAATGGAGGCCGGGAAAATGTATGACCTAAAAGTGGAATATTTTAATGCCTTGGTAGAGGGGGAAATTACGTTGCTCTGGGAAATCCCCAAGGAGGAAGAAACGAATTGGCTCAACCGCTGGCTCAGTGACGCCCGCCCCGTGGTGATCGAGTCTGAGTATTTTTACCAGCCGGTTATGTTGCAGCCTTTGATCAATAAAAGCAGCGAGACAGCGGAAAAGCCAAAACCCGTTGCGAACCCGAAACCAACTGTAAAACCTTCCCCTGCTCCCGAAAAGGAAGTGGCAACGGTGGAAACGATCCAAAAATACACGCCCGAAAACATCCAGTTTGAAAGGGCTAAAGCGGACATCCTGCCCGAATCTTTCCCCGATTTGGACGAACTGGCCGATTTCCTAAACCGACACACCCACCTAAAAGTGACCATCGAAGGCCATACCGATTATGTCGGTGATGCCTATAAAAATGTCATCCTTTCACAAGACCGTGCAGATGCGGTGGCAGCCTATTTAATTGAAAAAGGGGTGGCGGAAGACCGGCTCGAAGCAAAGGGCTACGGAGGCTCCAGGCCCCTGGCCAAAAGCGATGGCCGGAAATATCATCCAGAGAACAGGCGGGTGGCGTTTATCATCAAATGAGTTATTTAGGCCCTGCCGTACCGCTCCCGGTACATGCTCGGTGAAATCCCCGTGTATTTTTTAAAAACCTGCCGGAAGGTTTTGGTATCGGAATAGCCCGCTTCAATGACTACTTCCCCTACGCTTTTTTTTGTCACTTCCAATATTCGTTTGGCCGCTTCGATCCGCACCCGCTGGATGTACTCAATGGGTGTGTTGCCAGTGGCTTCCTTGAAGCGGCGGATAAAATTGCGGTGACTGAAAGCAAAACGTTCGGCCAGGGCATGAACGGAAAGAGGGTCGGCGAAATGCTGCTCAATATATGCCTGCACCTGCCCGATAGGCTCGTCCACATGCGATTTTTGTTGGTTGAAAATAACAAACGGCTTTTGCGATTTCCGGTCAATATCGAGCTGGAAGACCTTGGCTGTCCAGACTGCCGTATCCTTGCCACAGAATTTTTCGATCAGGTAAAGGATCAGGTTGAGGGAAGAGTAGGCCCCGCCGCTGGCATAAAACCCACGGTCGTCGGTGACGATGTGTTCTGGCAGGAAATCCACCTTTGGGAAAAATTTTCGGAACGAAGCCTCAAATGCCCAGTGGGAAGTACATTTTCGGCCATCCAGCAAACCCGTGGCCGCCAAGAGAAAAGCGCCCGTACACATGCTCGCCAATTCGGTGCCGTGCTCAAGGTGCTGCTTTTTCATCCATGCTATGAGGTCGTTGTTTTGTTGGATGGGGGCTTCCATCTCGCAGGTAAAACCCGGAACGATGAGCAGGTCGAACACCTCATCCATTTTTTTGAAATGCTCAGTTCTGACCGCAAAGCTTCCATCATACAGCTGCATCTGGTTTTTATAACCAATGATCTTGATGGAAAATGGAGGTTTTTTGCCATTTTGCTGGCAAAAGAAATTAGCCTGTGTGAGCAGGAAATAAGCGCCGACAATGGCGCTTGGCATGACTTCCCCTTTGGGCACGGTGATCGCTATTTTTTTCATATTGTGCAATTTGCGGACTTCCCCTTTGTCTTCCAACATCTTTTTTAAGTGTTGGCGCATATACCCCCCAAGGTTGGCAAATCCGCACATTCTCACCAATTGGTTCGACGGCTAATTTTGTCACAAGTTATTGTGTGTTTAGAATCCAGTCGATGAACTGACTTTGGCTCTAAACCAGTTTGTTTCCTGATCTCTTAAATTTTGAAAAACATGAAAAAATCACCCGACTTTTCGTTTCTCTTACCTTTTTTATTGGGCGCTTCCATAAGCTGGGGGCAAGCTGCTTTTTCATCAGTGGAAACCTTTCAACAAACGGAAAACCCACCCCCCGGCTTCGCCCAACTTACATCCCATTTTCACCAATATGTAGATGAAGGAGTTTTGGCTGGCACCGTCATGCTAATTGGAAAAGGGGATTCGGTTTTGATGGATAAATACGGCATGCAGAACATCGAAGAGGGCAAGCCCATGGCATTTAATACGATCTTCCGGCTGGCTTCCATGACCAAACCCATCACCAGTGTGGCCATCATGATGCTGGTGGAAAAAGGGAAATTGCAGCTTGACGACCCTGTGGTGAAATATGTTCCGGCTTTCAAAAAACTCCAGGTTTATCTTTCCGAAAATGAAAGGGAAGAACCCAAACGGCCCATGACAATACAGCATTTGCTATCGCATACGGGCGGTATCACGAGCGGTTTTGACCCTTCTCCAGCTGGACAGCTGTGTGAGAAAAAAATGAAAGAAAAAAAGCCCCGCACCCTGACCGAGTTGGTAAAAAATCTTGCAGAAACGCCCCTCGCATTTCACCCGGGCGAGGGCTGGGCTTACAGTTATTCGACAGACGTTTTGGCCTACATCATTGAGCAGATATCAGGCATGCCTGTTGGCCAATTTTTTCAACAAAATATTTTGACCCACTGGGCATGCACGATACGGGTTTTCAAGTGCCTGAAGATAAAATAGACCGTTTTGCTGCGCTTTATGCTACTGGCGAAGACGGCCATTTGGTGTTGGCCGACGACCCAAGAAACAGCCCTTATACCAACGGCACTTATTTCCCCCGGGGCAATGGCGGCCTTACCTCCACACCTACTGATTATTTCCATTTTGCCCAAATGCTGCTCAATGGTGGTGAATACAATGGACAACGCTTGCTGCATGGAGAGACAATTGAATTGATGTCTCGCAACCTATTGCCCAAAGAACATGTCCCTATCAACGTTGGTGGAAACGAGATGCAGGGCACGGCTTTGGCCTCGGCTTCGGTGTACTGGTCGATGATCCACCTTTTGGAACGGCTGGTGACTTTTTTTGGCCGGGGGCGGTGTTCACTTATTTTTACGTTAGCCCCCAAAACGGAACGGTTGCGGTTTTTATGACGCAATTGTTCGACCTGTCAAAAATGCACCTCATTGGGGAATTTCATGGCTTGGCAGACAACGTGTTCAAATAGGTAGAATACATGATTTTCGGCTGAAAACAGGTCAATGGCAAATTTGTGCTACCTTTTGATAAAATAGTCCAGTTGTGGTTTTGGCATTTCCTAGAGTTTTGTGATGTTCCATTTTTATCTTTCTACTGAGCATTTTAACAAGTTTATCCGAATGAAAACAAATTTGACTTTCCCCTTCTTGGTTTTGCTTTGCTACTTTTTTTTTCCAAAAAACAGTTTTTCCCAAACCAGTATCACGGCATCTTAAACGATGCAAATGGCCCGCTGCCTTTTGCCAGCGTGCTACTGCTCCAGCCCTCCGATTCTTCCCTCGTGAAAGGCGACGTGACCCGCGATGACGGCTCTTTTTCCATACAAAAAGTAGCGGAAGGGAACTACCTACTTTCCGCAGCGATGGTAGGTTACGAAGACACCTATCAATTAATTGAAGTCCCTGCCACCGGAAATTTGGACTTGGGGGAAATAACGATCAGCGAAAATGTGGCCCAACTCGACCAAGTGACCGTCACGGCGAAGAAGCCGCTCTTCGAGCAAAAAATCGACCGTCTGACAGTGAACGTTTCCAACAGCATTACTTCCGCAAGCGCTACCGCACTCGAAGTGTTGGAGCGCTCGCCCGGCGTGATCGTGAACCGACAACAAGGTGGGATTTCGATAGCCGGAAAAGAAGGCGTAGTGGTGATGATAAATGGCAAAATCAACCGCATGCCCCTCGCTGCTGTGGTGGAATTTCTGGACGGGATGCCTTCCAGCAACATTGAAAAAATAGAACTCATCACGACGCCTCCGGCCAATTTCGATGCCGAAGGAAATGCTGGCTTCATCAATATTGTGTTGAAACAGACGGCCGATCAGGGGCTGAACGGCTCTTATTCTTTCTCCGCTGGCTACGGCAGAGGGGAGGTCGGCAATGCCAGTATCAACTTCAACTACCGCAAGGGCAAAATTAATTTGTACGGCGACTATGCCTATTTGCATGAATCCCAATTGCAAGAAATAGAATTGGGCAGGCGCATCGTTTTTGAAAATGTTTTGACCGAAACGGTTTCTATAAGTGACCGGGACCCACAGCAAAACAACCACTCAGGCCGGCTGGGGCTGGATGTTCAATTGAGCAAAAAAACAGTGCTCGGTGCGCTGCTTACCAGCTACGATACCAAGTGGACGATGGACGCTGTGAACGAGGCGACCTACGCAACGGATGGTGTCCAAACCGCCCGTGTCACCATTGAAAACGAAGAGCTGAACCAGTGGCGACACTACGGTGCCAACGTCAATATGCAGCATACTTTTCAGGAAAATGAAACGCTGACATTCGATGCCGATTATCTTTATTATAAAGACAACAACCCCAATGATTATGTCAATACCTACTACGATGGGTCGGGGGATTTTGTGCTGGAAGAATTGACCCGCAGCGGTAAAATCACACCGCTCAACATCGCAGTAGGCAAATTGGATTACGCCAAATCTTTCGGGGAAAAATGGAAGTTGGAATCGGGCCTGAAAGCCACCAACTCTAATTTCACGAACGATGTGATCGTGGAAAACAACACGGGTCAAGGCTGGATGAAAGATCAAAGCCTGACCGCCAGATATAAACTTGACGAAAAAATATTGGCGGCCTACACGGCGCTCGATGTGAAGATTGGTGAAAAAACAAACGTGAAAGTAGGGCTGCGTTACGAGTTCACCAATACCAATTTGGGCTCAGAAGAAGAGGCCAACATCGTGGACAGGGAATATGGCAAATTTTTCCCCAGCTTCTTTATTTCACGGGAGTTCAATGAAAAGAATTCGATGAATTTTTCTTACGTCCGCCGCATCACCCGGCCCACTTTCAACGACATGGCCCCGTTCGTCATCTTCGTTGACCCGTTCACTTTTTTCTCTGGCAATTCCGCTTTGCAGCCGGCTCTTTCCAATGCCGT
Source organism: Saprospiraceae bacterium (assembly GCA_041392505.1). Lineage (GTDB taxonomy): Bacteria > Bacteroidota > Bacteroidia > Chitinophagales > Saprospiraceae > UBA6168. The sequence goes on from JAWKLX010000015.1 coordinate 111,668, forward strand.
CAAATTGGATTACCGCCTTTCTACGGTGTTGCTTTCGCTCCAATACTCGGTAGAAGACAGCACTATTGCTGGCTTCCAGACCCGGGTCGATCCAACCACCAATAAGCAGTTGTTTTTTGCCGAAAATTTGAAAGACCAAAAGACGGCTTCTTTCACCCTGTCCTTCCCCGTCAACCCCACCAACTGGTGGAGCATGCAGATCAACGCGACAGGCGTTTATACCAAACTGCGCAATTACTTTAGTGGCGAACTCCTTTCTTTCGATCAAAAGAGCCTCAACCTTTTCGCTTCGCAAACTTTTACCCTCCCCAAAGATTTCACCTTTGAGGTATCTGGGTTTTTCAATTCTCCAAACTTGTCGGGGGCGTACGTCACCAAGGCGTTTGGCTCGTTGAATGTTGGTTTGCAGAAAAAATTCAAAAATGATGGCGGCTCGCTGCGGTTGGGCTACGATAACATTTTGAACACCATGATATGGAGGGATGAATTGGATTTGACCGATCAGGGTCAGTTCATCTACGACCGGTTTGATTTTATTCCCCCAACCTTCAAGTTGACCTACAGCCGCAGTTTTGGCAACAAAAAACTGAAGGAAAAACGGGAACGGGAGACGGGGTCAGCAGCGGAGCGGCAGCGGGTGAATTGAGATGAGGGGTCGCCTGATAAACCCCGATTTGCCAAGGAAATTTAACAAATCGGGATTTATTTAGGCGACCTCCATTTCCTACTGTCCTTTTTTAAAATAAACCGGCACAACAACCCTGCTTTTAACGGCAATCCCATCCTGCATGGCTGGGTACCATTCTCCCAGAGAGGCGACCAAATTCACTGCGGCCTGAATGCACGGCGGACATAAAACGGGCTGTTTGACGATCTGGTAGCCATTCACTTTCCCATTTTTTTGCACCTCAAAAGTTACGTATTCCACGCCGCTGTACCCAGCTGGAATCCTGGCGTTGGGCAGTTCCACCTCCCCACATTTTTCTTTCAAGAGGCTTTCCGTACAAGCGTCCGTGGCTGTCGATTCCCGGCAGTCGTTGGTACAAGCAGGGCCATGTGCAGCAGTCAATTTACCCTTGGGCGTAAATTCATCGGTCTCGTACTTATAGGTATAAGTAGTTGGTTTGAACCAAGAGTCGGAGGTTTGCATCCATGAGAAAGGATGGTTCGTTTGGTCGGTTTGTGCTTGCGAAGTGAAGAAGGAAATAGAGCATAGAACAGGCAAGGCAATGTTTGCTAAGTGTTTGAATTTCATGACAATTGATTTAGTTAAAAAAATCAGGGTGTCAGGTGTGGGTCAACTCGCATAACTACTAACAAAACCGCTTTATTGCATGTTCGCTCAACTCATTTTAAATTAAAATAAACAATCATGTAAAGGAATGTAGAATGTAGAATGTAAAATGTAAAATGTAAAATGGACAATGGATTGAATGGATAACTTGAAACATGGAGTTAGACATATATTTCCACCGTCCACCGTCCACCGTCCACCGTCTACCGTTTACCGTTTACCGTCTAATAAAACTCCCCAAAGTGCCAGAGGATGCCGGATGGGTCGTGTAAAAAACATTCCCTGCCCCAGTCGTTGTTTTGGATGGGCGTCAGTCTTACCCCTGCATATTTTGAGGGTAGGTCTAATGTCTGCAATTCGTTCCAATAGCGGTTCACGTCATCCACTTCCAAAAAAATCATGGTGTTGTCGATCCAGTCTTTGACGTTGGCATTTTGTAAATAAAACCCCAACCCGTCTATTTTGAAAAGGGACATATTGGGGGACAAGGGTATTTCCTCAAATCCCAAGTCCCAGTAAAAACGGCGGGAGAGTTCATAGTCCTTTGCGCCGATGAACGGGCGGATGGATTTTGCTTTGTGCTGCATGGATGATTTTGTTTATGTTAGTACTTAACTTTATTCTAAATGGCGATTTTGGTTGTATCTAAACTGATAATCAACTGCTTATAGTCAAGTGGTCAATTTTGTTTTGGTTTTTCTGCATCATTTTCACTTTTAAAAGGCCCATCTTCATTACCTCAACAAGCTCACTTCCCCTTTTTCCACTACCTCAACTAAGCCGTTATTTGGCTGATATTTTAGTAGAAAAACATATACGCCATTTTGCGCCGATAAGCCCCGCACAGTGCCGTCCCAACCCATGCCTGCATCGGTTGAATGGTAGACCAACTCCCCCCAGCGGTCAAAGACTTTTAGGTCGAAATTAATAAGTGGGCAGTTTGATAACGGCTGGAATGTGTCGTTTATGCCATCGGCATTAGGTGAGAAAACCGTTGGAAGATAAACAGAGCAGTGACAATCTGTTTTTTCCTCGATCAAAAAGTGGTGCGAGAAACTGGCGCAATCTACCCAGACACTTGCAGTCTTAGAGCCATCTCCAGGATAAAGCACCCTTTCGCAGCCTTCGTAGCCATCGTCCCAAGTGCAAGTGGCGGTCAGCCCCTGCGCTGCTGAAACCAACACCGAGTCGTTCCAGCAAAGCTGAAAACTGCTTTCAAGGTCAGGAAAAACAGGAGCAGTACTGCAGATATTTTCAACTTTCAGCTCAATTTCTTCCTCAGTCGTTTGGATGTCTTCGACCGGAATTTGCACCTTTTCTACTTGGATGGGCATCGAGGGAAGCGATTCTATCGTGATATTGGACGGGTACGGAGGAATGGAAACAGTGTCGTTTTCGCAAAAACCAACTGCTTTATCAAGTGGTATTTTCAGTACTTCGACGCGACCATCTGACTCGCCTACGATAGCCAGCGAGCCGTCGTTGAGTAAGGCCTGGTCGTGCGCCATGCGGAAAGCGTTTGTTTTTGGGTGGAAATGCCTGGTCTGTACCTGCCTGCCGAGCGAGTCGAACACCAACAACGTGATTTGGTGTTCCGGTACCTGCTGGGTCGTGGCAAGGGCAAAACCTTTGTCGGCTATTGCAGTCAACTTGTAGGGGAAGTGAGGGTGGTTGGAGGAGGTGTGCTGGTTGCCGGCTATCTCGTCAGTGCTGAAAAGGTATTTCCCATCCGTGTCAAAATAGGCCAGCACAAAACGGTTCTCTACCGAACCATTCGGGGACAGCATAGGGAAAACCATCCTGCCATCGGCAATTGTTTGTTTGGCATGCCGCCATGCACCAAATTGGTTAAAACGCTGTGTCCAATCCACGCTTTCAGTGACCAGATTATATGAAATCCACTCACCTCCCCGTCTGATGAGCAAGTTCCCATTTGGTAAGTTTCCATAAAACGAATTGCCTGTTCCGCCACTGCCTATCACCCGAAAGGCGTCATCAATATCGCCGGTGGAGGGGTCCAGGAAAAAAGTATGGAGCTGGTTGATATAATAAGCACCAAAGCAGTACCGCCCATCGGAAGTCTCATGAAAATCTGCTTTGGAAAACCCTGTGCCGTCTTCGAATACATATCTTTTCTGCCAAAGGGTATTACCCATCCAGTCCAATTTTATAGCATAAACATAAGAGGAGACGGACAATCCGAACAGTTGGAAAAACATGGAAACGTTGCCTTCTGCGTCTACCAGTAGACCCGACAGAAGGATGTTTGGAAAGTTGCTGTAACGCTTTGCCCATTCAACTTCGCCACAGGCATCTATTTTGGCCACTGCAATCGTGTAGGTTTGCCTTTCGAGGTTGACAATGACAAAACCGCCATCAGGTGTTGCCTCTATTTTGAAAGATTTGAACAGTCCGTCCGTGTTGGGTTCCAGGTTTGCAAAACGGTAGTGGAAATAGTTGTTTTGAGAGATAGCTGTTTCTGAAATAATGAAAACCAATAGGTTGGACAAGACAAGGCTGAAGAGGAATTTTCGTGAAGGCATTTTTTGGCAAAGTGATTTGTAAATTTTAGCTAATGGTTTTGGGCTGCAAGTTACAGGCAAGAATTGAAAGTCTGGGTTACCCTATGAAAATGGGGCTTTCAAAATTTTATAAACAATTAGTTGTGAGCTATGATGGTGTCCTGCCCTAAAATAGCGATATAAAATTAGTTTACTTAAAGCTTTCCCAGTAAAATAAGGCGTTTGAAATATACGTGCTATCATTTGCAAGATACGTGCGAGGGCAAAATGCGACACCAACCCAACTTTGCCCAAAAGGAACGAAGCCTCCTTTACCTGCTAAATCAAGCAGTTAAATCCTTCCTTAAAAACGCATGTAACCATGACCAACAAACGCTGTTTCAACGTCCTATTGGCAATTGTTTTTTCCTTGCCCCTTGCTGCCCAAAACGTGGGCATCGGCACCACCACCCCGCAAAACACCCTTGATGTGTCAGGCGGCCTGTCAGTGGGGGCCGGGTATTCCGGCACTTACACGGCACCTACCAATGGGGCTATTTTTGAAGGAGGGGTGGGGATCGGGGTTACTGCCATCAATAACGCTTTGGGTGGTACTTTTCTATTAGAAGTGGACGGGGGCATTTTGGGAAGATATTTTGTGGATCGGGACGACCCTGCTTATTATCTCAATGCAGGAAATACCACTCTTTCTTTGAGGGCCGCAGGGCCACTTCAGGCAACCACTTTTACAGATGAGGACGATCCTACTTTTTGGCTTGATCCCTCGGCATTTCCTCTTTCGATGAACGTATCGGGCTATGTTAAGGCAGCTGGTTTTTGGGACAATAGCAATATTGCTTACTACCTAGACCCCGGGGCAATCGGGGCAGTTTCCCTCAATGCAGCCGGAGATATTCGGGGGCCAGTTTTTCAAGACATTGATAATTTGACTTATTATTTAGACCCATCAGGAATTGGAGTTTCCCTCAATGCTGCTGGAAAGATTCGAGGGACAGGTTTTGAAGACGTCGATGACTTGACTTATTACATGGACCCTTCATGGGGCGGCATCTCTCAAAAAGTAGCAGGGTCCATTCAAGGAACTATGTTTAGTGATGTAAGCGATCCGTATTATTATCTGGACCCAGCTTCGACAGGCCTTTCCCTAAAAGTGGCTGGCTCTATTAGATCAACCAGCTTCGTCGACGAGGACGATTCTTATTACCTCCTTGATCCCTCTAATTCTTCCATTTCTTTAAATGCTGCGGGTACTATTAAAGGAACACGTTTTTCAGACGTTGACGATGACTTCTTTTACCTTGATCCCGCTAGCCCTTCCATTTCTTTGAGTGTCGCGGGCGATATTTCAAGTTATCAGGATTTTATAGGAAGAGCGTTTCTGGACAAGGATAATACTGCTTTTTACCTTGACCCTTCCAATTCTTTCACTTCTTTAAATGCTGCGGGTGAAATTAGAGGAACAGCTTTTCTGGACAAGGATAATACTGTATATTACCTTAATCCAGCTAATACATCTATTTCTTTAAATGCTGCGGGTACTATTAGAGGAACATCCTTTTCGGATCAGGACAACACTTCCTACTACCTTGATCCTTCCAATTCGGGCATTTCCATTAATACTGCTGGCAGAATACATGCATCTGAATTTAGGGACTTGAACAGTTCGCTCTATTACCTTGATCCCGATGATTCTAATGTCTCTTTAAGTGTTGCGGGTGACATCTATGCAGATGGGACGGTGAATGTAGGGGGCAGTGGCGATAAAAAACTGTATTTAGAGCATGGCCCATCCGGTGGCTTGCAAATCAAAAACAATGGCAATTCCAATTTCTGGGACATCTGGAACAAACCCGACGGTGACTTGGGCCTCTATCTTGGTGCTGGTCTTCGCGGGCAGTTCAACTATTCATCCGGGGTTTACACCAGTGCTTCCGACCGCCGTTTGAAAGACAATATCCGCTCGCTGGGCAGCGTCCTGCCATCCCTTCTCCAATTGCAAGCAAAGAAATACTCCTTCAAGGCCGATCCCGACCGGGCCGACAACATCGGCTTCATTGCCCAAGACGTGGAACAGCTTTTTCCCGAACTGGTAACCACCCCCGTCGAGAGTGGCGAACACAAAGAATACTATATGATGGATTATTCAGGTTTTGGCGTCCTTGCCGTGCAAGCTATTCAGGAACAACAAGTTATCATCAATTCGCAAAACGAACGCATCGAAACCTTGGAGTCGGAATTGGCTGCTATCAAAGCCTTGTTGGAACAGGTGGTGAAGGAAAAATAACCTCCATAACTCAGTTTTTTTAGTCAACCTCTAAACTCAAAAAGTAAATTACCATGAAATACAAGCTCATTTTTATCCTATCATTTGTCTCGATCATTTCCCTCCCCCTGACAGCCCAAAACGTGGGAATCGGCACTACGACTCCTCAAAATGCCCTTGATGTGGAGGGGGGATTGTCAGTTGGGGCCGGGTATTCCGGTACTTACACGGCGCCTGCTAATGGGGCTATCTTCCAGGGTGGGGTCGGGATCGGGGTGACTTCCTTGAACGCTCTGTTGAATCCAAAATTAGAGGTCAACGGCACCATCTTAAGCCCTATTTTTTTAGATAGGGACAACGGAAACTTTGGGTTGGATCCCAGCTCAACGGTTACCTCCTTATATGCTGCCGGAAACCTTTATGGGGCCAGTTTAATTGACTATAATAATACCAGCTATTTTCTTGATCTATCTTCATTTTCTACTTCTTTAAATGCAGCAGGGTCGATATATGCAAGAGAGCTTGTCGATCAAGACAATGCCAACTTTTATGTTGACCCTTCTTCTATTTCAACGTCACTCTATGCGTCAGGAGCCCTGTATGGCAAATCGTTTTATGATTATAATAATGCTAATTATTATCTGGATCCAGGCAACACAAACGTCTCGATGAATGTTGCCGGAAAAATTAACGCTTCTGGGATAGCCCTGACAGGAGGCTTTGATGCAAATAAGTTTTGGGACGTCGATAACAACGCTTATTACCTTGACCCATCTAGCACAACTACCTCGTTAAACGTTGCCGGGAAAGTTGTGGCTGTAGGCGATTTGGAAACGAGTGATGATCTTAGTGTAGCGGATGATGCTTTTATAATTGACAACCTCGACGTTAATGGCAGTGCTTTTATTGGTTCCACCTCCAGCGACGAAAAAATAACTTTGACACATGGCCCATCCGGCGGCTTTCAGATCCAAAACAGCGGCAATGCCAGCTTTTGGGACATCTGGAACAAGCCCGATGGTGATTTGGGCCTCTACTTAAATGCCAGTCTGCGCGGGCAGTTCAACTATTCCTCCGGCATCTACACCAGTGCTTCCGACCGCCGTTTAAAAGACAACATCCGCTCGCTGGGCAGCGTCCTGCCATCCTACTCCAATTGCAAGCAAAGAAATATTCCTTCAAGGCCGACCCCGACCGGGCCGACAACATCGGCTTCATCGCCCAAGATGTGGAAAAGCTCTTTCCAGAACTGGTAAGCGTTCCGATTGAAAGCAGTCAACACCAAGAGTATTACATGATGGATTATGCCGGGTTCGGCGTCCTCGCTGTGCAAGCCATTCAAGAACAACAAGTCATCATTGAATCGCAAAACAGACGCTTGGAAACGCAGGGCAAAGAGATTGAAGAATTAAAATCAGAATTGGCAGCTATCAAGGCCCTGCTTGAGCAAGTAGTAAAAAATCAATAAGGGAATAACTAATTCAAGGATTTCCATTGCACGGGATTTTCCAATAAAATCAAAAAAATAACATGAAGAAATATATCTCACTACTCGTCTTGCTGGGTTTGGTAGGAACAGCCAAAGCCCAACTCCACATCACGAGCGGGACGGCCATCACCATGACCAACGGGGGCACCGTTACCCTCGAAAACCTCAGTTTGGAAAATGAGGGCAACCTCGATCAAGGCACAACAACGCTTCATTTCAAAGAAAACGGCGGCAGCAGCAATGTGACCGTCGGTGGCGGTGGGTCGACTAATTATGGTTCCATCACCGTGGAAATGACGAGCCACGATCTGTTGCTGAACGACGACATTCAAGTGAATGGAACGATCACTTTTATCAGCGGACAATTTGAGCTCGGTGGTAAAACGCTGACCCTTGGTACCAATGGCATGATCGCAGGTGAAAATGAATCGGCCTGTTTTATCGGTGCCAGTGGCGGCCAGTTGCTAATGGCAACCATGCTCGATGCCCCTTTTGGTGAAAACCCCGGCAACATGGGGGCGATGATTACCTCTTCCGCCAATCTTGGTCTGACGACCATCACCCGCAGCCACGTGCCCGCCACCAACGGCAGCAATGCGGGCATTTATCGGATATATGATATTAGTCCTGCCAATAACAGCGGGCTTGGTGCGACCCTGCGCTTTCACTATTTGGACAATGAACTAAACGGCAACACCGAAAACGACCTCGACCTCTGGCGCAATGATGGCAGTGGTTGGGAAAATGAAGGTTTCACTTCCCGTGACGTGACAGCCGATTGGATAGAGTTGACCGGGATCAATGCCTTTTCCCAATGGACGGCAGCCAGCCCCGCCAATGCGCTGCCCGTCGAACTGCTCTTTTTCACCGCCCAAAAACTGGATGAAAAAACGGCTCAACTGGATTGGGAAACGGCCAACGAGCGCAACAACAAGGGCTTCTTCGTGGAACGCAGCGACGATGGCAATGTCTGGAAAGAATTGGGGTTTGTTGCGGGGCAGGGCACCAGCAATAGCCGACATACCTATCAATTTTTTGATGAATCACCCAAACAGGGCTGGGTGTATTATCGCCTGCGGCAAATGGATTTCGCTGGGCAGGCCAACTATTCGAACGTCGCCACTTTGCTCTTTACTGGCCCTGCCGGCAATTCGTCGGCGAACTTTCCCAGCCCCAAAAGCCAAGGCTTTGGCTCGGTGCAGTGCCCGTTTTTACTAAGGAAGAATCAGAATTGCAGTTGGAAATATACAGCCAGTTGGGGCAGCTGATCAGCCGATTGGATGGGCAGTTGAGCGGTGGTCAAAAGGCTTTGGGTGCAGTTGGATGTGGCCGAACTACCGAGTGGCACTTATCGGGTGCGAGTAAGATCGGTTGACTATTTTACTAAAACATTGATTGTCCAGTAAAATAAGGTAGTACGCAGAAAATTCGAGTGCCGGGAAGTGGTAGAGCGTCAACTTTGTTTTGGCAAGACAATAAGACAGCTTTAAAAAAAAATATTTATCAAGATGAAAACGCAATCCGAATTCATTTTCAAAAAAGGCTTTGCTAGGCCTGTTCTTCACCTTTATAATTGGCCAAAATGTACAGGCACAATTTACCGAAGGGGAATATTACACCATTATTTCGGCCCTGAGCAATGATCTCGTTCTAGACATTGAGCATGCCAGTGCAGAAGCAGGTCGCCGACCTGATTGTCGGAGGTAATTATGCCACTGATAACCAACTGTTCCAGTTTCAGTATGCGGGCGGAGGTTATTGGTACATACTCTCGAAGTTGCGGGACAATTTTGCCATTGATGTGGATGGGGCGAAAACGGAAGCCGGCACCAATGTTCATCTCTGGGATTTGAATGAAACGGCTGCCCAAAAATTTAAATTGGTGGACGCTGGTGGTGGTTATTACTACATCCCAGTCAGCGATACAGCCTGACTATGTCCTCGATATCAGTGGAGGGAGCAGGGGAATCCCGTGCCGTATCTGGATGTATTCATTGAACCGGACGGCTGCTCAAAAATTTAAGCTCGAACAACAATCAAATAATTCCATTCAGGCCACTTTCAACGATGCGAATGTCAACCGCCCCCGGCAGCCCATTACTTTATACCTGCAAAACAAAGGGGATTTCATTGCCAAATTTCAGGTTGAGTACACGGCGGGTAACAAGCTGCCGAGCGTAGAATCTTTCACCGACAAAAGACGAGGTTGGAGCCATGAATTGTTGCTTCCTTACGATGCACACAGCATCACCGTTTGGGCCTCTGTCTATACCGATTTTGCGTGGGACAAAACAAAAACCGTGATTGACGGAGAATGGCAGGAGCTGCGACCCGGTGGTACAAAAACCATCTCCCTGTCGGGCAATTACCACAACCCAAAGGTTGATTAAATTTAAAATGGTTTGAATGGTTTGAATGGATTGAATGGTTTAAAAATGTTTTCAATGGCTTTAAATGAGCGTATGAACCCAGTCAGGTAAAGGCAGCTAACCATTCCAGCCATTTAAACCATTCAATCAGTAGCACAAATAAAAAAAATCCAAATGAAAGCACTGAAAATTTTTAAGTGGATCGGGATCGGTTTAGTCATGCTTGTAGGCATTGGTTTGGCCTTTATTTATGGGCGTTCGCACCATTTGCAGCACCTTACTTTAGACATTCCTTTGCAGGAAATTAGTGTGCCGACCGATAGCGCCGCCATCGCTGATGGCTTCAAGTGAACCCGGCTCATGCATTGCAATGGTTGTCACGGGGATAACATGGGCGGAAAAGTCATGGTGGACGATGATATGATCAGGCGCCTCGTTGCTAATGCCTCAAAATCGTAAAGGTGTTCAGACGGGAACTGCTGCTGCTCGCCGATGATGGCATGGACAGACATTCGCCGCCGCACATTGCCAACCGCCGCAAATACCGCGAGGGTCGAAAGAAAGATCATTGCTCAACATCATGGCCTATCTGCGGACTTGGAAAAGAAGGAGAGCCATGAGACGCCTCCGACCAACAATTCGAAGAATTTCCCATTCATCTGGGCTTGGCCACTGGGCAAATGAAATTGGAGCCATTGAAAATGGACCACACTGCGCCCCGCCGATTTGACCAACATGAAAATACGCCCATCGCGCATGGCGAATACCTCGTCCATACGGCCTGCTCGCATTGCCACGGCAAAGACTTGACCGGAGATGAATTCATGCAGTCACCCGGCTTGAGCATTGTTTTTATGTATGGTCAGGAACAGTTTCGGCACCTGCTCCGCACGGGCGAGGGAGTCACCCGAAAAGATGTCGGGATGATGAGCGAAGTAGTGCAAAACTGCCTGCATCATTTCACGGACGAAGAAATTAACGACATGTATGCTTTTTTGAAAACGCTGCTGGAGGAAGAGGAAGGTGTCGGTATGGATTAAATTGTTTTATTCATTTTATGGATAGATGGTTTTATGGTTAGATAGTTAGATGGTTATTTTTCCTAAATAGGAGCAACCATTCAACCATCCAACCATTCTCATCACAAAACCACGATCAAAATGAAAATTCAAAAGGGTGAACCATTCTTCCTTTATTTGAACACCTTCATCCTTGCTATTGTCGTGCTTGGATTTGGATCAAAGGCTATGATGACCCCCGAAAGATTGCCGCCTGCTTCCTTGGCCGTGGCGCTTCATGGTCTTTCTATGCTGGCATGGTACGTTCTGGTTGTCGTACAATTGGGGTTGATCCGAAGTGGTAAAGTCGCCCTGCACATGCGCTTGGGCACTTGGAGCTTGGGATTGGCCTTTTTAGTGCTTGCCTTGAGTCCTTTGGTTACCGTCAGCAATTTTCAGCGGACAGGTGATCCCATGATCGTCATTGCGAATATTGTCAACATGGTTAATTTCACCATTCTTTACAGCGTAGGGATTTGGAAGCGGTTCAAAGCGCCTGCCCACAAAAGGCTGATGACCTTTGCCAGTTTGGCCATGTTGGTGCCCGCAGCCTTTCGATTATTCCAATCATTCGGGCAGGATGAAATGTTGGCCATTCCGCTGTGGTTTGGATGTGCCTTATCGGTCATTGTTTATGATTTGGTAAAAACCAAAAAAGTGCACTGGGCAAGCGTAATGGGGCTAATATTGTTTTTGGCAGGCACTGCTGTCATCCTAAATGTCGGCAGTTTGGAGAGTTGGAAAGAATATTTAATGGCCACGATTGGGTAAGCCATTTATATTTAAACATTTCCCTTTGAGTAAGTGGACATAATTGGAAATACAATTAAAATATGGTTGGAAAATTTTCTCACTACTGAATATCAGGCACTTGCGTTTATTTCTATCGATTTCTTTATTTCTATTTATTCCCATTTATTTCTGTTTGTTAACTCATTTAATTTTATACAAAATTTAGATCAATGAAATACCTACCACATATCATGATTGCCGCTGCCATTTGCTGGATTATTTCCGAAATAATGGAAGTGTCTGTTGGTGGTTATACGCCACTGATTCTGCAACTGACAGCTTTGTTCCATTTATTGGCAGCCATTGGGATTTGGGGTTTGCACTTTGGTCAAACGAAAGAAAAAAACAAGTGGAGTTTGTATGGCTCTATTTTGCTAACTATCGGTTATTTAATACTGACGGCAGTTCCGTTGATCGTGCTGTCCCGTGGTTATAGTGAGCCGGGTGAGGTCGTAGCAGCCTATCCAATATTAAAAATATTTGGGGCATTCTCTATTGTTGGCATACTTCTATTTGGGAGTGCTGTAATTAAAATCAATTATTTTCCTAAATGGACTGGAATTGTTTTTATTGTGTGCTCATTGGTTACATTTGGGATATTGGCTGCAAAAGGGAATATGCTGATCGCCAATGTCGCCAATATCATAGTTTCTGTGACGATGATTAAAATGGCTTGGCAAGTAATACAGGAAAAATAATTTTTAAAAGTTTGAAAGAACACTTTTCACATATCTTCCTATTTTTTGTCTGGTTGGTTTTTTCCAGTTATGTCCATGCGCAGACCGATTATACTTTTGAGCTAATCACCATAAATGAACGGGCAAATTTCGGGGATGTCCACACCCTTTATCAGGACAGTGCCGGGGTGATTTGGATGGGGATATATGGGAAGGGTTTGGCTTATTATAATGGCAAGGAAATACATCGGATGCAGCTTCCGGGGGAAGGGGATTTTTCCCAGCATAATGATGTCTTTGTTGCGGGCGGAGGATTTATTTTTTTAAATTATGGACATGAAATTAAATCATTCGATCCGATTAAACAGGAATTAGTTCGTTCTATTGATTTGCCAGAGACATTGAGAAATAAAGGGAAAATAAGCACCATTGCGGTAACTGAAAAAAAAGATGAATTATTAGTTTGGGCTACATTAGAATTAAATAATAATACAAGTGATAACAAGCGAGATTACCATTTATTGATCTCAAAAAATGGTGAGCCATTTCAACAATTGTCAGAAACAGGATATTCGACATTTGGCGAACCAACCATCAAGAATATTGGCCATAATATTTTATTGAAAACAAAAATTGGGCTGTTGCAATTAAATGAGTCAGGTGGAAAAGTAAAGTCCTATCCGCTGTCGGAGGATGATGTAGCGGGGATCAATACTTTTAATTTAACCGTCGATGAAAAACAGGATATTTGGTTTTACTCAAATTGCGGCACGAGTAGATATGACGTTATATACATCGATCATTTTTGTGACATTAACCAATGGGAAAAAGAAAAAAATATACCTAATAAGTTTTCAGTAAATAGGCTTGTATATTATAATTTGATAAAACCAATAACTAAAAACCAGCAGGTCGGGGCAACAAGTAAAATTGGGCAAAGTTTTTTTTTAGAGAATACCAGATTGTTTAATTTAACCAACCATTCGGTCGATACGATCAATTCCATTAGTATTCATGATAAAGGCGAAAGTGCAGGGATTAATTCGATGGGACAGATTTTCGCAATGCTGGAAGATGAGACAGGTGTCGTCTGGATGGGCGGCAGTTATGGGCTTGGTAAAATAGTGCCCCAGCCTAATGCCTTTAAATTACTTCCCCCCATCAGTTTACGGTCATTTGTAGAAGATGATAACGGATTGATTTACGGTAGTGTGGATTGGACCCGTACATCTTCGGATGAAAAATATACGGAACGAAATTTAAGAGTATACGACCCAGTCTCCAACCAAGTGGAAAACTTACCAAAGAATGATTCATATATATATCAAAACTGGCACCAGGCAATTTTTTATAAAAATAATATTTATTATGACAATTGTATTATCGATTTAAATACAAAAGAAACGACTGTTTATAAATTAGAAAGGCAATTACAGAATAAAAATTTGATGCTTCTCGATAATAAAGAAAGGATCTGGATGACGAGTTGGGGGGAAAGCCGAATAAATATATATAGACCGGGGGAATCGAAATTAATAAAACAAATAACGATTCCCGCATTAGCAGAAAAACCCGTAGAAATCAATGACTGGTACCAGCGACCTACTGATGGAAAAGTGTGGATGGGGACTTACGGACAGGGCATTTTTATTTTTACGGAAGAAGGAGATCTGTCCATACAATTGCACACTTCGGAGGATAGCCCAATAATTTTAAACAGCAATATTGTATCAGGTTTTTATGAAGACAGCCGTGGACGGATGTGGATCGGACATGGAAAGGGCTTGAGTTGTATAAGTGCTGACCTCTCTAAAATTGAACATTTTTACATAGATCTAAAACAGCCGGAACTCCGACTCGTTTATAGCATCTTGCCGGAAGATGATGACCGGTATTTATGGCTGAGTACCAGCAAAGGTATCTTCCGCTTTGATTCGGAAACGGGTGATTTTTTTGACTTCCCTTTGCACCCCATTATTATGGACATGGAATATAACCGTAATGCTTTTTATAAAGCAAAAAGCGGACAACTGTTTTTTGGCGGAGCAAAATCAACCATGCCCACCGTTGCATTTTATCCGGAGGAGGCGATGAGTTATTATGAAAATATAGAATTGAGTAAGGCCAATATTGTTCTGGATCATTTTTCAAAATTTGACGGGGATGAAGAAAAAATAATAGCCACTATAAATGGTTTACAAGCGCTTGATGAAATTGTGTTAAATCCCGGTGACCGTTATTTTTCGTTGGAATTCTTCGCCACGGATTACCGTAGCCCAAAAGATAATTATTACAGTTATTTTTTGGACAATTATGAAAAAAATTGGAACGAACCCGCCAGAAATAATAATAAAGTCAGGTACGAAAACCTGCCCCCCGGAAAATATACCTTGAAAATGCGGGGGGCATTGATGCGCAAAAATTTAGCTTTGAATGAGCGCTCAATAAAAATAATAGTATTGCCCTATTGGTACCAAACATGGTGGTCGAAAGTGTTATTGGGGTTACTCACAATCGCAGCATTTTATTTATTCTACCGAAGAAAAATGACCCGCCAATTTGAATTGCAGGAAGCGGTGCGCATGCGGGATCTGGACGATTTAAAAACGAGATTATATACCAATATTACCCACGAGTTCCGCACCCCGCTCACCGTCATCATGGGTATGAACGACAATATTAAAGGGCATGAACAGGAGAAAAAATTAATTAAAAGAAATGCGAAAAATTTATTGCGGTTAATTAACCAATTATTGGATTTGTCAAAATTGGACTCTGGCACTTTAAAAATAGATGCAGTGCAAGGCGATATTATTAGCTACCTGCATTATTTGACCGAATCGTTTTATTCAATGGCGTCCGATAAAAAAGTGAGTTTGAATTTTAGGTCGGAAACAAATTCGTTAATCATGGACTTTGACGAAGTGAAAATCCAACACGTTGTTTATAATTTATTGTCTAACGCCATCAAATTTACCCGACCCGGTGGAAAAGTTGCTTTGGAAAGTAATGAGGCTACAAAAGATGGAAGACCTTATTTGAAAATAAAAATAAAAGACACGGGCATTGGCATTCCCGAAAAAGATTTGCCACATATTTTTGACCGTTTTTATCAGGTAGAAAAAAAACCAAGCCGTGTCAACACCTCAAGTACCAACACGATTAAAACTTTTGATGGCACCGGCATCGGTCTGGCCTTAACAAAAGAATTAATTGAATTAATGGGCGGCGATATTTCCGTAAAAAGCGAAGAAGATTGGGGTACAGAATTTAGGGTCATGTTGCCTATAAAACATGGATTTTTTACACCCAAATTGGATACTTCCTTTGGGATGGAAAATCTAGATGTAGAACCTACTCCCGATTTTGAATCGCTTCCAGTTAAACCGGATCAAATTAATGGTGAAAAACCGCAAGTATTAATTGTGGAAGATAATGCGGGCGTTGTCACCTATATAAAATCTCTTTTGGAAAACGACTATTTTGTGCAGGTGGCAATTAATGGACAAGAGGGCATTGATATGGCATTGGAGCATATTCCCGATTTAATTATTACCGATGTAATGATGCCAGAAAAAAATGGTTATGAAGTTTGTAGCTTTCTAAAAAAAGATGAGCGCACGAGTCATATCCCCATAGTTATGTTGACTGCTAAAGCGGATGTCACTTCCAAAATAGAAGGGCTGGAAATGGGCGCTGATGCCTATTTGTCAAAACCGTTTGAAAAAGAAGAATTATTGGTGCGTTTGCGGAAATTATTGGAGCTGAGAAAGGTCTTGCAAAAACGGTATGCCAGTCAGCAGTCTACAGTTGGCAGTTTGCAGTCCGATGATGTTGTGGCTCATATAGGCGAGACAATTGAAGATAAGTTTTTGGGAAAATTAAAATCCGTTATTGAAGATCGGCTTAGTGATGCTGAAATGTCCATCCCTGAATTGTGCCGGGTGATGCATTTAAGTCACACCCAATTGTACCGAAAATTAAAAGCACTGACCGACAAAACCCCTTCCCAATTTGTGCGCACCGTCCGCCTGCAAAAAGCGAGGGAATTATTAAAATCCTCCGAGTTGAATATCTCCGAAATCGCTTATGAGGTCGGCTTCAGCGACCCGAATTATTTTACCCGCATGTTCAAGCAGGAGTTTGGCCAAGTGCCGGGGGAGGTGAAAAGGTAAAACATTCGCTGTCTCCACGACTTGATCGGATATCATATTTCTCTATCTTTGATCCCCTAAAATACCATTGGGGTGAAATGAGAATCCGTCAAAATTCAAATATCCTGGCCTGCCAATTCCGAACTGCTTTGTGCTGGTTAGCCTTTTTTGTTCTGACGGTCTTGCCAGCAAAAACGCAAACTAACCACACCATTGTACAGCCTTCCATCACCCTCAAAAAATACGGCCCAAACGACGGCCTCAATTTTTCCAATTTCAAAGCCGTTATCAAAGACAGCCTCCAAAATTTGTGGGTGCTGGGATCCAACGTCAACCTCACTTCAACGAACCTGAACCTGCGGATTGGCACCTTTGACGGGGTCAGGTTTCGCAGCCATGCTCTGCCGAACTTGGATGGGTTTAACACGTTGGCCATCACCTACTATCCTTTTTTGTGGGAAAATGGGAAGCTCTTATTTACGCCATTTGGCTTGGATGGCTTGTTTTTATATGATATTGCCAAAAAAGAGGTTAAGTCATTATTGCGGGGAACGGACCTTTCCTCTATGTTTCCCGGTGTGTTGTTCGACCATAAATTTTATTTTATTGCCAAAAACAAAAATGGGAAATATGCCTTAGCAGTATTGGAAAATGAGTCGATTAGGATGCTTTTTGAGTCCGAATCGTTGGCCAATTCCAGAGCCATATATTGCAATAAAAAAGGGGTCTGGGTTTGCAGATATGACAAAATAATTTTCATTGATTATACAGGCAAAACAATTAAGGAAATTAAGTTCGATGATGAAACCTTGACCTTATATGCAAGTGCAAAAACCAAACGTGGGATCGAGATTTTTTCGCATTTTTCTGCCCCTTTTATTATTGATGAAAATACTGGAAAAATAAGCCCATTTCCCTATCCCGAACTGGACATCCGTGGAAAAATATCTGAAATATATCAGGACACTTTAGGCAATGCATTGTATGTATACGCCCATCCTTATAAATTCCAGTATGCCTACTTGCTGGCTGCCGACGGCAGTCTATTCGACCTCTCTTCGCTAAATATGGAAATACAGGATGTGAAAGGCATCTACAGTGATAATTTTCTGCAATCCTTTTGGTTGGCCACAACATCTGATTTAATTCAAGTGCAATTAAATGGCACTTTTGTTTCGCATTATTTGCCAAATGGGGCATTGCGAAAAATACAAGCATTTGACGATGGCAACATATATGTGCAGTCCGAAAATGGCGGGATTTTTAAATCCATTAATTCCAAGCAACTGAATTTTAAAACCATTGGCAATAATGTTTTTGGAAGGTATTTGGAGGTCACCAAAAAGGGCGAATTAATTGCAAATGATGGAGAAAAACTCTACAAAACCGGCAACGGCTCAACGGAAACTATCAGCCTGAAACACAATTCCTATGACATCGTTGCCCTGAACGATTCCTTGCTGGTGTCCTTCAATGCGACGTTTATCCAATTTGTAAACAAGGACACATGGACGGTCAAAAAAACTTTCGATGGAATTATATTTGAAAACCCGCATAAGCTGTTGCGCATCAATGACGAAACCATATTCGTAGCTTATGAAAAAGGGCTTTCTGAATTAAATCTTTTTAATTTTCAAAAAAAAGAAATTTTCACTGAGAGGGCTGTAGTGAGTATCGCCGAAGATGCCAATAATAGCTGGTGTTTCGGTACTGTTAATGGAGGTTTATACCGTTATTCAAAAATAGATAATAGGGATAAAATTAATAAACTGGCTGAGGTGGGGACACCCATCGCCACCATCACCAAAGACAGTAAAAACAAGCTGTGGCTCGGCACATTTAACGGCGTATATGTTTATGATACGGCCAATAAAAACCTCTTAAAAATTGATGATAATTTATTGACCCACACGGAATGCAACCGCCTGTCTTCTTTTTACGATGCCAAATATAATCGGATGTTTATTGGTACGGTAAAAGGGCTAAACGTGATTGACATTGACAAAATAAACCTCTCTGAAACTACCATTAATCTGCACCTGTCATACATCCATTATTTTAATGAAAAAACCAATTTAAATGACACTTTGGAATTTCAGGGAGAAACTAATTATGCCATCCAATTGGATGCTTACCACCGCAACTTGACGGTCGGATTTGCACCCGGCATCAGCCATGAAAAAAATTATCAATATTACTATTCCCTCGTGCCAGCCGATGGTCAAAATCCTGAAAATATTAAGTGGCGTAGCAACGGCACGAATGCTGAACTTTCCCTGACCAATCTCGCCAGTGGCCATTATCAACTGTTGATAAAGGCCAAAACGGATCTGACAGAACGGGAGTCCAATCATTTGGTAATTAATGTTTTGGTGGAAGATTTTTTTTACAACAGATGGTGGTTTTATGTGCTATTGGTTGCGGTCTTAATTGGTTTGTTTTTTTGGTGGCAACGTCGTTTGCGGAGCGAAAATATTAGGCTGGAAAATGAGGTGGAAAAACGCACTTCCGAATTATTAAAAGACAAAGAAACAATTCAAAAACAGGCGGAAGAATTAGCAAAATTGGATGAGATGAAAACCCAGTTTTACAATAATATTTCCCATGAATTAAAAACCCCGTTGTCTTTAATTATTGCTCCATTGGAGGGACTTTTGGACGAAGAAAATTTATCAGAAAAAAAGAGGCAAGAATATTTAAAATTAATTGCCCGCAACGCCAATTTGCTACAAGAGCGGGTGGAAGAATTATTGGAACTTACCCGTTTGGAAAATAGAAAAATTGCTGTCCACCATAATCCGGTGAAAGTGGCGGATTTTGTAGAAAATAATTGCCATATTTTCAAAAAAGAAGCCGAGCGAAACGGTATTGAATTAAATATTAGTCTGGTTGAAGAATATGGTTATCTGATTTTCGATGAAAAAAAGGTCGGTAAAATTATCCAAAACCTGATCGCCAATGCGATCAAATATTGCCCAACTGGTTCAGAGGTCAAGGTGGAAATAAAATCTTCGGAACATCAACTTTCTATTTCCGTCGCAGACGACGGCCCCGGCATCCCTACCGAACACCAACCCCGCATTTTTGAAAAATTCTACCAAGTGCCGAAGCCCCCTCCCAACCTCCCCCAATGGGGGAGGGGCATGACTCCCCCTCTTTCGGAGGGGGCTGGGGGGAGGCTTGGTTCAGGCATCGGCCTGTCCTTGGTGAAAGAATATGTGGAGTTGATGGGCGGTTCGGTAAAATTGGATTCAGCGGAAGGGGAGGGGACGCAGTTCGATATTTCTATCCCAGTCAGTGTGGCGGTCATTTCCCCAAAAGAAGAACCCGCCGAAATCGAATTTGAAAACCTCCTGACTGGTTTGCCAACCGGAAAATCCGCCAACCTACTGGTGGTGGAGGACAATAATGACCTGCGCCATTTTCTTTCCCTGCTCCTTACCGAACGGTTCAATTTGACGCTGGCTGCGAATGGCGCTGAAGCTATCCAGTTGCTGGAAAATGGGCTTGAGGTGGACGTCATCCTTTCCGATATTATGATGCCAAAGGTGGATGGGATGGGGCTGCTGAACCACGTCAAAGCGAGTGAACGTTTTAAAAAATTGCCTTTCATTTTTCTGACCGCCAAACAAAATGAAGTGACCAAACTCTCCGCTCTCCGCCTCGGTGTGGATGATTATTTGACCAAGCCATTTTCTGAAAAAGAACTGCTGCTGCGTATCCACCGCCTACTCAAAAACTACGAAATCCGCAGAGCGACCGAAGCCGAAATAGAAGCAGAAACCACTGAAAACCCTGAGAGCGAAATCATTTTTACCCTGCAAAATTTTGTAAAGGAAAAACTCACCGACCCTACATTCAGTGTGGAATTGATGGCCGAGGAATTCAACATGAGTGCCCGCAATTTGCAACGTTTTATGCGCAAGGAAGTAGGCATGTCGCCCAAAGAATTCATCATTGAAGTGCAGATGAACCAGCTGCGGGAATTGCGGGCCGAGAACCAAGACCTCACTCTAAAAGAGCTCGCCTCTTCCGTGGGTTATACCGATCATAAATACATGTCGAGGTTGTTTTATGAAAGGTTCGGGTTTAGGTTGTGAGGTTGGTAAAAAAATCCGTTTCACAAGACCTTGTGTACACTAATTTAGCTTTTAGCATGCGGGCCGATGCATTTGCTGAGCTTTTTCTATCATTCTGCACGGCCCTCAGGGTTTTAACAGGGCGGTGTCGCCCGGTGCATCGGGACGACACCGCCCCTAAAACCCCCTGAGGAGCACGTTGGGTAGTATCCAAAAGCGATAAACATGCTGCTCCACATTTTACAAATGCTAAAAGTAAAGCTAAGTAAACACGCAAATTGCCTTGCAAAACGGATCGTCAGTTCGGTTATTTAGTCACCGTAAATATCTGGCGCAACTGGTCTACCAATTGGCCACCACCTGAGACAGAAATACTGTTGATTTTCTCCGCAATCTTTTCCACATATTCCATCTCCTTCAATTTGAAGAGCATCTCGTTTTCTTCCATCAACTTGGCGGTATTCAACAAGCTACGGGTAGAAGCCGTTTCTTCCCGACGGGTGATGACGTTGGCCTGAGCCTTTTTCTCGGCCACCAATACTTGATTCATGATGTCCTTGACGTCGCCCGGTAGGATGATGTCCCGGATTCCGCAGTCGGTGACCTGAGTGCCCATCGCAGCAGACTTTTCAGCCACTTCTTTCAGGACGACAGGCGCCACACTTTCCTTGTTGGCCAACAACTCATCGAGCGTCATTGTGCCGACGTATTCCCGCACGGCCAATTGGAACTGGATGTAAAGTTGTTTCACCAAATCTTTGGTGTCCACCAACGCTTTTACGATGTCGGTCACCTTGTACTGAGCGAAGAAGTTGATGCGGATAGCAGCTTTGTCCTTAGTCAGAATTTCCTGACCGCTGATTTCCATCAACTGCTGGCGCAGGTCGGCTTTCAAAACGGCAATTGGCTTTTCGTTTTTCCAAAAGTAGTACACCCCTGGGCCAAGCCGTTTTTCAAATTTACCTTCCACATACATCAGGCCCTCCTCGTAGGATTCCACCACGAATACCCGGACGAACGCACTCACATCACTCCGTTGCAGGATTTTCCGTTCAATCCCGGCGTCGATCTCATAATCGTTGAGATTTATAATGGTATGTTCATACTGAACAATACTTTTCCAGTGAACATAACGGCCCGGTGTCAGTACTTTTCGGAAGTTACCCTGAAGGTACTGCAAAGCAATTTCGTTGTCCCGTACCTCTACGAGTTCCACCAATTGACGGAAGGCTGGATCAGCAAGCAAGATGTCCAAATCGCAGGGCGCCACAAAATCCTTCGTCACGTCAAAAGATTTGACAGTTTCGGCTGGCCACAGCCAGTGCTGCCCCTCAGTCAGGGTGCGTTGGTAATGGTCATTTTTGAACAACAAACCAATCTGGTACGGAAAAATCCTTACGAATTTCATGATTAAAAAATTTAATGAGGTTAGTAATTTGGTTAATGATTACAAGCTGTGATGAATAATAAGTCCAAAAAATGCGGGGCAGCATCAATTATTTTCATTGCAACCGCCCAAGTGCCCCTCTTGGGATTTCAAGGGGAAGCGGGCGCCGAGCGCCCGCTTCCCCTTGAAATCCCGTTGGGTTGAGCAGTCTGCTGCTAAGTGATTTGTAAAACACTCGGCCCGAAATCGAGAGAGCGTGATTCATCCCAACTTGAGTATTTCACAGAATTCTTTTTGATTGAAAAAGCAGGCGCAAGCATCCCCACCCGGCGTTCGGTGGAAGCGTCGTTGAGCAGGCCTTAGCCTGGCGGGTTCCCATCCATTGAGGCGGGCAGGTGGTCGGCAACCAAAGTTGCTTAGACCTGCCGTCGCAGGAAGGGAAGCCATCGGGCGTTGGCCGGCGGTATCCCGACATTTCGGGCCTTGGCCGGGCTGCCGTTCACCTTTCATTGGGATGAAAGGTGGGGCATGGGGATGCTTTTGCCATGCTCTTTTTTTTGAAAATGGATTATCAGGTCCATTGCTCTACCATTGAGCTATCCCGACGTGTCGGAAGCAGGAATCGAACCTGCAACTCATGGCCAACACTGTTCTAACCAACTGAACTATCCCGATGAGTCGGGAGGGGGATTCGAACCCCCGACTGTGCTGTGGTGCAAAAACGTTCCGGGCAGTCAGCATACCGACGACTAAAAGGGTCGGCACTACGGGGCTATACAGAAACCCTCGTCAGGTCCTGCGTCGAAATCGTTGTGCTTCTTTGGTGCAAATGCACTATTTCTTTCAATGAATTATTTTGTCAAAATTTTAAACATCTGCCGCTTTTGGCGAATAATGGGACAAAGCTCCGCAGGTACTGCGCAACTGATTTGCGCAGCAAAATTTATTTTTCGAAAAAATTTCAGGATTTTTGTCAGGATACTCGAAAGTTGCTGAAATCCAAGGTTTTGCGAAGCGAAACCAATAACCCGTTTTACTTAAAAAATAGTTCCATGCCCGTCAACAAATTAGCCCTCATCCGGTACAAAACTATTGACCGTTGCCTCCAGAACCGCTTTCGCAAGTGGACATTAGACGATCTTGTACAAGCTGTTTCTGATGCAGTTTATGAATTTGAAGGGATCACTTCAGGCGTTGGCAAACGCACTGTACAACTGGATATACAGAACATGAGAAGCGAGCGGTTTGGCTTCAATGCACCAATAGTGGTGGTGGATAAAAAGTATTATACGTATGAAGAAAAGGATTATAGCATTTCCAATACGCCGATTTCAGAGTATGATGTGACCAAGCTGAAGGAGGTGGTTGGTCTGATGAGGCAACTCAAGGGATTGGGCTATTTCCAGGACATCTCGGCGATGGTGGCTCGGCTGGAAGACAAAATTTTGAAACAAACCAACGAAGGCCAATCCTTCATCGACCTCGACAAAAATGAGCAATTAAAAGGGTTGGAGTTGATCGAACCTATTCATGCTGCCATTTTAAAGAAAAGACCTTTACTGGTTGCGTATCAATCATTCAAGGCGAGAACGGCTTCCCAGCAAATTTTTCATCCCCATCTATTAAAGCAGTATAACAACCGCTGGTTTGTACTCGGTTCGTTTGCAAACAGGGCCTATCCTACGTTGCTTGCCCTCGACCGCATCCATGAATTAAAAGAAACGTCAGAGGCAGATTATCTTCCTTCCACGGTGGACGTTTTTACCTATTTCGACGATGTGATCGGTGTGTCTAAAACGCCTAAACAAAGGGCGATCAACGTCGTGCTACGATTAAAAGCCGAACAGTTGCCCTACTTGCTGACCAAGCCTTTGCACCAAACCCAAGCAATTTTGGGAAAAGAAGATAATCACGTCCAGCTATCGATTAGGGTGATTTGGAATTATGAATTGGAGCGGGAAATACTCAGCTTCGGTGAAATGATAGAAGTCTTGTCACCAAGGCGTTTACGTGAAAAAATTAAGAAACGGCTGATCGAGGCTGGTTCGCTTTATGCGAAGGAAAACGAAAAATGAATTTTTACCGCCGCACTAATTTAAACCCAATATCCCGGCCTATGCCTTGGAAAATCGCCAAATTGATCCACGAGAGGGCGAACTTTTCCAACAACTCCACTTGGCCGCTACCACCAAAGTCATAGCAGTTTTCAAAGCCCATCTCTTTGGCAAGTTGGGTTGCCACTGCTTTGGCTGACTGGCTGTCTCCCGCCATGAACATATCAAGCCGGGTAGGACCGTAGTCGGGGTTTTGCATATTTTCAAAACCCGTCGTGTTGAAACATTTCACCACCTCCGCATTCGTCAATGCTTCAAAGGCATGGAAAGCGGTTGGGTAGTTGTCTGGTTTTGTCCGGACCGAATTGGTCGAATCAATAATGACTTTTCCAGCGACGTCCCCAAACGCAACGGACAGGTTTTCAGCGAATTGCGGTGGCGTGGCGACAAGGATGACCTCCGCTGCCGGTACTGCTTCGCCGATGGTATGGGCGGAAGTGTTGGGGTTTTGTAATAGATTCTCCCCTTTAAAATTGTTGGTGTCCCGCACGCCGAGCAGGATTTGATGACCGGCTTTTGCCCAGGCGGTGGCGAGTGCGCCGCCGACATTGCCAGTTCCGATGATTGCTATTTTCATGTTGTATGGTTTGATTTTCCCGCAGATATACGCAGATTTTGACATAATGCTCATCTGCGAAACGCTGCGTTTAAACCTGTGTCAATCTGCGGGGAATACATATCTACGGGAAATAATCACTTCCCAAGCATTTGCACCACCAACTTAGCCGCAGCAGCCCCGCTGTTCTGCTGTTGTCCGGTAATCAAGTTGCCATCCTGAATGGCGTAGGACGAGAACGGGGCCGCTACTTTGAAGGTCGTCCCGGCGATTTTGTTCGCCTCCGTTTCGATGCGGTAAGGCTGGATTTTCATTCCTACTGCCTGGTCAGCGAACTCTTCCTCGGCATCAGCAAAGCCAGTCCAGGTTTTACCTTTTACCAATAATTCACCGTCTGATTTTTTGGCATCCAGCAACAAAGTAGTCGAATGGCAGACGGCAGCGCTTGGTTTTCCGCTTTCATAAAAGGACGCAAAAAGTTTCTCCAAATCCTTGTTGCCCCGGAAAGTGTACATGGGCCCCTGACCGCCCACGAGAAAGATGGCAACATAGTCGGCGGGGTTTACCTCAGTGAGTTTGCGGGTGTTTTCCAGCAGCTGGTTGAACCACTCTTGCTGCATGTACCCGAGCGAAATCACATCGTGCGCCGAATAGCCGCTGGCGTCAGTAGGATTGGAATATCCATCCATCACCAGCTGACCGCCTTCCGTACTCGCCAACTCTACTTCGTAGCCGGCCTCTTGGAAGACCCGCAGTGGGTGCGTCAGTTCAGCTGCCCAAAAGCCGATGGGCCAGCCGGTCTGCTTGGAAGTGGAAGGGGAACTGGCGACCATTAAGATTTTCCCTTTTGTGGGCGCGCCGTGGAAATGTACATAGGATTGGACTTCTTTGACGTTGCTCATTTCACCAAATTTTTTTTGTGAGGAATGTTGCGATTGTGCCGGAATGCATGTGCCCAACCATAAAATGGACAGGGCAAGCACTTGGCTTAACCTTGATTTCTTAACAGTTTTATTTTTTTGAAAAAATCTACGGCAAACTTACTGGCAGTACCTACTTTTGACAATATACTGACCAATCCGTGCGATACTAACTTTTTGGAAAGTATATTGAAAATCAGTGCCTTAGGTTTCTATTTTTGCAATACCATGCAACCATGCAACCATGCAACCATGCAACCATCTTAACCATCCACCATGCCCGACTTCATTTACAACAACAAAGTCTATTACAACCCCGTCGAGTTCGCCATGGACAGGCTCGGCGGCACCTGGAAAATGCCCATCCTGTGGCGGCTAAAAGATGCTGTTTACAGGTTCAGTGAGTTGAAACGGGCGATACCGCACATTTCGGATAAAATGCTCACCAGCCAGTTGCGGGAATTGGAAGCGGACGGCTTCGTTGCAAGGAAGGTCTATGCCGTGGTGCCGCCTAAGACAGAGTATTCGATCACAGAAAAGGGGCGGTTGGCGGTACCGATTATTGAGGCCATCCGGGATTTTGGTATTAGGCTGATGGGGATGGAAGGGGTGGATGTGAGCGGGTATTAGCCTATGTTAAACAAGTTGCGATTTTTGGCTTCGCCAAAATCAATAGCACACAGGTAGAACAGATGAAACGGATTTACATGATTAATCTGTGATAATCGGTTAAATCAGTTCAGTCTGTGTCCGATGAGAATTTTGGCGAAGCCAAAACAAATCTTCATGGCAACTTGGGGCAAGGATAGGTTGCTGATTTACTGTGTTTTATAAAAAAATGTCCGATTTTTCACCCCTCCCCGTCCGATTCTTCAACCGCTGAAATTGGTGTATTTACCCTGTTTGACAACATCTTTGTCAGGCTATTTGAAGACAACAAAAATCTCCCCTTTGCCTCTATTTTAATTTTTAAGACCATTTAATTTTTTGATCATGAAAACTATCAGCCGTTACCTGATGGCCCTGTTGGCCATTGCCTTTTTTCAACAAAACATCATTGCCCAGTCTGGAAACGTGGGCGTCAACCAAAACAGCCCCGCCAGTTCGCTCGATGTAAACGGCAACTTGTCCATTGGCAGCACCTACTCGGGAAGCAATGCTGCCCCAGCCAATGGGGCTATCATCGAAGGTAATGTGGGCATCGGCACCATAAACCCCGCAACCTACTTGCATGTCAATGCTGCTTCTGGCCCTGCTTTCATATCTGCTTTCACCTCACCAAATGACTGGGGTGAGATCCTTGTAGGTTGCAACAATAAATTCGTTGGTTTTGGCTCCAATGAAAGTGGATATGGCTACATCGGCACCAAATCTCCGGCAGATTTTTATTTGAGGACAAACGACGGTGTAAAAATTGCCATTGAGGATTCCACTGGAAATGTGGGCATCGGGACTATAACTCCAGCCTCTATCCTTCATTTGAGCAAACCTGGAGAAGCTGAGCTATCCATCCAATCAACCAGTCCATTTGGCAGAAGGTGGACGCTACAAAGCAATCCAGCTTCCTCCTTTTTTAAAACCCAATTCCAAATCATTGACCGGACGGCTAATGAGTCGAGGCTGGGTATTGATTCGCTCGGTAGGGTCGGCATCGGTACGACTTCCCCCGCCAATAAACTGGACGTGGAAGGCGGCCTTGCAGTCGGCAGTACCTATTCCGGCACTTCAGCAGCTCCCACGAACGGGGCCATTATCGAAGGAAATGTTGGCATCGGCACCATTTCCACTGCGGGTAAATTCCACGTTTCGACCACCGGTTTTCCTTCCTGTGTGGTGGATGGTTCTTCCATCTTTGGTACTTGGTTGTCCATCGGCAATTCAGGCGGTGGGAATTGGTTTCAAATGATTGCGACCGGCAGTGGCAATGGGGAAGGGGCAGGGAAATTATTGTTCAACCTGGGTTCTGGCCCTAACAGTGTCACAAGTAATATAATGACTTTGGACCATGCTACACAATATGTCGGCATCGGCACTACCTCGCCCGCCAACAAGCTCGATGTGGAGGGTGGCCTCGCCGTCGGCAGCACCTATTCCGGCACTTATACCGCACCTTCTAATGGGGCAATTATCCAAGGGAACATGGGCATCGGCATCAATAACCCCGGTACCAACTTGCATGTCAATGCTGCGACTGGCCCTGCTGCCATGGCTTATTTCAGTTCGCCAAGTAATTGGGGAGAGATACATGTCGCCTGTAGTGACAAGAAGGTTGATTTGGGTGTAAATGAAAATGGAATCGGTTATATGGGTACCAAATCCGCCGCCGATTTGCATTTGAGGACAAACGATGGAGTGAAAGTGACCATTCAGGATGCCACTGGCAACGTGGGCATCGGTAACAGCTCGCCACCAGCCAAACTCTCCATCACCGGGCAAGCCAATTCACCTTCTATTCCCGGTACGACATCCACAGGAATCTTGCGCGTTGCATCCAGTGCATTCGGTGGTGCCGAGGCTTTGGACTTTGGAAAAATGGCAGTTTTCCCTTACTCAGCATGGATGCAGGCTGGGTACAACGGAGCTACAACTGACCCTCTTGCCATCCAACCCCTCGGCGGCTATGTCGGCATTGGCATCACATCACCTATAGCCCCCCTCCACGTCACCGGGGTCAGCGGTAACAATGGCAGTACCAATATCAGATACTTCAATTACAATAGCATTACGCTTCAAACCAGCACCAATTGGATGGGGCAGACAGCCATCCTCGCCAACGGAAACATCTGCGCCACAGAATCCTTCATCTCTGGCGCCAGCTTCAACTTCTCCGATGCTCGCATTAAGAACATCATCGGACGTAGCGATGGGGCCGATGACCTCGACCGCCTCAACCGAATCGAAATTACCCGCTATATCCACAAGGACACCATCGCCAAAGGCAGTGCCGTGCAGACCAAGGTCATTGCGCAGCAGCTCGAACAAGTGATGCCGGAGGCAGTGAGCTACACCCGTGAGTTTATTCCCGATGTGATGCAGGTGGTGGAAAGGATTGATTTTCAAGAAAATACATTCACGGTCACTTTGCCCAAGCCGCATGAACTCAAGGTCGGCGACCATGTGAAATGCCTCGATGAAAAAGGGCAGGAACTTTTCGTGGATGTTTTGGCTGCGCCAAATGAAAATACGGTGGTTTTCAAAACCGACTGCCAACCCTCGCAGCTTTTCATTTATGGAAAACAGGTGGACGATTTTCACATCGTAGATTACGACGCCATCGCCATGTTGAACGTGAGCGCTACGCAAGAATTGGCGAAACGGTTGGTGGCTTCGGAGCAGTCAGTCGAAGAATTGCAAGCTGAAGTGGCTGCGCTCAAATCCCAGCTTTCGGAAATGGATACTTTGAAAAAACAGGTAGCCCAGTTGGCTGCCTCGTACCCCCGAACTCCCGTTCGGGGCTCGCACGAAATTCGCCAAACAGAAGTTCGGCGATAGGTTTTCAACCAATAAAAAAAATCATCATGAAATATATCAGCCGTATCCTACTACTCTGCTGCCTGCCCGTGTTGGCATTTTCCCAACTGACAAACGATGGTGGCACGCTCACCATCTCCGCCAACGCTACCATAAAAGTGGATGGTGATTTCACCAATATTTCGGGCAGCACTACCACCATTGAAGGCACATTAACTGCTTCCGGCGACATCATCAATCAGTCAACGGCCAATTTGGAGGGGGATGGTCAGTATCTCCTTTCCGGCGACTGGTCGAATGCAGGAACCTTTGCCGCAGGCATGAGCACTGTCACGTTTGAAGGCTCGTCTAATAGTACCTTAACTTCTGGTGGAGATGTTTTTTATACACTGGAAATGGACAAAACCACTGCCGACCTGACCCTTGCCGATGACCTTGGCATCGACGAACTGCTCGAATTTTTATCCACCGATAATAAAATCATCCTGACCGGCAAAACCTGACCCTCAGCTCCGCCGCCGATATTTTGGGTTACGACGAAACCAATTTCATCGTCACCGACGGCACGGGCGAACTGAAAAAATCAGCCCTCGGGGCCATTGCCTTTACTTTTCCCGTCGGGTTCGACGCCTCGACTTATAATCCCTTGACTTTGACACAAAACGGAACGGCTGATGAGCTGGGTGTCCGCTGTCTCGAACACCATTTCGTGGGTGGTAACAGTGGCGCCCAGTTCTCTTCCGAAGCCGTGGACGCCTCTTGGGAAATCACTGAAATGGTGGCTGGTGGCAGCAGCCTCGACGCCACTGTGCAGTGGACAGCCTCCGACGAACTGTCCTTCAACCGCAGCGACTGTGCAATTGGTTTTTGGGATGGTTCAAAATGGGATTACGGCAGCGTGCCGGGCAGTGCGGCGGCCGGTAGCGATCCATTTGCCCAAAGTCGTTTGACCATTGGCGGTGTCGGGTTAATTGGGGTGCGGAGCGGGGCAGCCTTGCCCATTGAATTGGTGGATTTTCAAGCAACGGCGATCAATGAAACGGATGCAATGCTCCATTGGAAAACGGCTGCCGAGATCTACTCCTCGCATTTTGAAATCGAGCGAAGTAGGGACGGCAGCACTTGGCAGTTGGTTGGAAAAACTATGTCGAAAGGGCAGGGCAGTAGCGAGCAGGATTATGAGTTTTTGGATCAACATGTTTTTGATCAAAGAAGCCAACAAGCCCTTTTTTATTACCGCTTGAAAATGGTGGACTTGGACGGGAGTTTCGAGTACTCGCCCGTGCGCTCGGTTATTTTCAGCAATGAAAAAGATTTTATAATGGGGAAATTTTTCCCAAACCCAGTCGATCGAAATGACGCAGTTGTTCAATTGGAAATTTATTCCATAGAAGAAAAGGAAATAGTCTTAAATGTGCATGATGTCCGTGGCCAGTTGGTCGCCCGTTTTGCGAAACAATTGACGAATGGGGGGCAGGTTTTGACGATCGACTTGGGCGAATTGGCGGCTGGGGTTTATCAAGTAAAAATCGTTGACGGGGCGGAAGGGTTTATGCAAAGAATCGTTGTGCAGTGATTAGTACACTGTTATAGCTCACTCCGTCAAGTTTGGTGCATGGAAATAATGTTTATAAATGGTTTTATGAGGTTGATAAAAGGTTGATTATCAACTCTTATCGACCTCGTAAAACCAATTTTAACCATGCCCAATAATTGGTGGCTCACGGTATAATAGGAACTTTACCTTGCCACAACCAATCGCGCCCGGTGCCATATCTGCCCATCTTTTTTTACCAAAATCAGATAGACCCCTTCTGGCAGCTCAGTCAACTGTAAATGCTGTGCACCCCCTGCTATCAGGTCTGCCGACCATATTATCTGTCCTATCTTATTGAAAACATTAACGGAAAACACACCTTCTTCTGCTGCAATTTCCATAAAAAGAAAACCACTGGTGGGGTTGGGGAAAATGCGGATGTCACCATCCTTTCCTATTCTCAGGCTGATGGTGTTTGAAAAGGAAAATTGACCGTTCAAGTCTATCTGTCGGAGGCGGTAGAAGTTCAGGCCCTTTGGAGGGTTGCGGTGGATAAACTTATAGTTCTGATAGTTGGTTGAATTGCCTTTGCTCTTCGAAAAACCGATTTCGTCCCAGATTCCCCCATCTCTTGAATGTTCAACGGCAAAGCCAGCATTGTCGGTTTCGCTGGCAGTTTGCCATTGGAGGCGTATGTCGCCATTTTCTTCGAAGCCCTGAAAATCAACGAGTTCGACGGGTAGGGCAGATTGGTAGCTGACGATCACATCGTTGCCTTGATAGGCAATGCTCCATTCAGAAGCAGCTGAGGGCCAAGTGATGTTTGCCGGATTGAACTGCGTACCGCCGAAGCCGCCACTGGCGGAAATGATGGTAAAAACATCCCCAGCAGTTGGAGTGAAGCTGCCAAAAAGACTGATGACGAGATTGCCACCCAATTGTGCAGAGCCATTGATTACCAAAAGATCGTTGAAAGGTGGGGCATCCAATTCAATGTTCAGGGTAGCCCCTATGTTTTCGAAAGTATTGACTGTTAGGATGCCGGGCGAGTTGCCGGGCGAGAAGCTGCCGTCGTTGACTAAGCCACCGTTGAAATTATAACCCCCGCTACCTTTGACTTCTCCACCCGATTGATTGTCAAAACCTCCGGTAAAATCCAGCGTGGAGAAGAAACCTGTTTGATCAAGGATGCCCAAGTTTACGAAAGTCGGGCTAAACGAAAAGCTGGACGGTGGACTTGTCAGGTTGTTTTGAAATGTGCCAGTATTGATGAAAACACCTGTTCCTGAGAACCCGCCTGAGAAAGGCGGAACAGGAGGGGGGGCAAAGGCATCGCTCATCGTTAGCATACCCCCATTATCGAAGGAAGTCCCCGGGACGAGGTCGAAAGTGCCGCCCTGCCAATCGAAATCCCCGTTATTCAAAATACCGCCGCCCGTGCCGACCTGCAAGGTGCCGAATGATTTGATTCCCATGGCATTGGCAGCGATAGTTAGCTGTTCAGTCAATGCGGCAGTGCCAAAACTAAACAAGTCGATTTGCCCAAAAGCTTGAATCGTGGTTGGTACATTGAGTACGCCACCGGAAAAACTAAAATTTCCGTCTACCGTGAAACTGCCGGTGCCATTGATGCTGCCCGAGACAAAATCCACATAGCCGTCCGAGGGCACGGATTGAGAATTATTTAAATTAAACGTTCCACCATTGAAGGAAAGCCCCGCTCCTACTCCGAATGAAAACGGATTGCCAATGGTGCCACCATCGTATAAGGTGAGATAAGTGTCGTCACCAATGTTGACGGTGCCGCTTTGGGTCAAATTTCCCAGAAAATCAATCAAGGCGAAATCACCGTCTAAGTTCATCGAACCGCTGTTGTCTAGGTCAGGTTGTATAGAAAATGTTGCGCCCGTCGTGGTCGAAAAGGTGCCGTCATTGTTGAAGGTGGCGCCGTTGCCGGAGAGAGTGGCATCGAAATCCCAGTTGAAATCGGCCCCGGAGGAGTTGGTGAAAGTGGTGCCGGAGGCCAGTTCCAAGCTGCCGCCCGACCAGTTGAAAGTGCCGCCGTTGGTCAGGCTGCCGCCTGTGGCGAGGTTCAAGGTGCCGTCCGACAGGTCGGTTTGGCCGTTGAGGGTCAGGTCGTCGTTGATGTTTTTGTCACCGCTGCCCAAGAATTCGGCATCTCCGTCCACGGTCAGCGGGATGTTGAGGTTGGCGGTATTGGTGTTTTGCAGGGTGAAATTGCCCGTGGTCGTCAGGCTGCCCGTGCCGCTCAGGTTGGCTGTGCCGATGGGGATGAACTGGATGTCGCCACCCGTGGAAAATGCGGTGTTCAGCGAGGTGTTTGACCGTATCCGCCAGACTTGGTTGTTTGCCAAAGAAAAAGCAGCGTTGACCGTTGTTGCACGGGTCCAAAACTCCTCGCCGCCGTGCAGGTTCAGGGTGCCGTTCAGGTTGATGGGGCTGCCGTTGAGTTCCAGCCTGCTGCCCGTGTTGTGGTTGAGGGTGCCGTCGTTGGTGAAATCGCAATTGACGGCGAGGATGCCCGCCCCGCCGCTGCGAGTGAAAATCCCGTCGTTTTCGAAGATGCCTGAATTTCCAGTCAATACAATCCCATCCATGCTTACAATGAAAGTCCCCGTATTGGTAAATTGTGTTCCACTTCCGTTCAAATCAATAGAGCCGCCAGTGATGGAATAAATGCTGCTGTTGGCAATGCTGCCACTACTGCCCACGGTCAAGGTGCCATCCGTATGGTTGGTTGGGCCGTTGAGGGTGAGGGCTGCGCCCAAATTTTTAGCCGAGGCCGTTTCCACATTTAGCGAAGCGGAAGCAGCAATATTGGTCGGCACGTTGAGCGAACCGCCATCCCAGTCCATGCTGCCGTTCACGGTGAGGTTGCCGCTGCCGTTGATGGTGCCGGCGAGCAGTTCCAGGGTTCCATTTACAACCAGAGCGCCATTAGCGGAAAATGTACCGTTCCCAAATTTTTGCAGGGTTACATTTGCCCCGAAGGAAGCAGGCCCTGACGAACCAGAACTGACCTTAATGATGGCCCCGGATGCCCCATCCACCACGCCCCCAAGGGTTGAACTGCAATTTAACTTAGCATTACCAGCATTGAGGGTCAGGTCGCCCTCGTTAACGAAACCTACATCGAAAATGAGGTCGCCCGTAGCCGTGTTTTTAATGACTTCACCGCCGGATTTATTGGTAAATGTAGAAGAACAGCCTCCATTCACCGTGCCATCGTGGGTCACAGTGAGCGTTCCAAAATTGTCGAAGGTGGTGCTGTTGTTGGGGGGGGCGCTGGTCAACGAAAGGAAGTTGGACGACCAATTCCAGTTGCCATTGTTCACGACGTTGCCCCCGGTCAGCACGGCAAGTAGGAAATCTTGGTTGACTGTCCCGTTGTTCGTCAACGTGCCGGAGATATTATGTGGCACGAACATCCCCGTGATGTTCAACGTGTCGCCCGCTTCGATGGTCAGGTCAACGTTGAGGTTTTGGCCTTCATCTTTAAAATAGAAATCACCGCCACCGGTCACCGTGAGGCTGCCCGTGCCGCTGATGTTACCTGCGGCAAACTCGAAGGGTCCGCTGATGGTCACGGCAGCGTTGACGGTGAGGGTAGTGCCAGCGAAAATGGTCGAGCCGGCTCTCGAAATGGCTGAGCCAATGGTCGGCGAGCCACTATTGATGACCACGTCGTCAACTGGGCCAGGTGCTAATCCACAGCCACCACAGTCCCATTTAGCAGGGTCGTCCCACGAGCCGGAGCCGCCCAGCCAGGTGAATGTGTTGGTGGGGCAATTATTCTCAATTTCCGTGGTGCCGTTGCAGCCCGTCGCATTGCTGCCTACGTTGGAAGGCCCGCCCGCCGCCACGTAGTTGCAGATGCTCGTGACCGAGCAGGCGGAGAGCATGGCCGAACCCGTGAGCGTGAGGAAGGTGATGGTCGTGTGGTCAATGTTTTCCAGACCGCTGAGGCTGGTGAGCAGGGGGTTATTGGTTAGCTTGATTTGGCCATTGATGGAGCCAAGATTGGAAAGGGCGGAGATGTCCGTCAGGCTGTTGTTTTCTTCAATAAACAGGCTTCCACCGATGGACTGCACGCCCAACAGCCCGCTCAGGCTGGCCAAGGCATCGCAGTTGTGGACTTGCAAATAATCGCCCACCGACTGCACGCTGGCAAGGCCCGACAGCCCGCTCAATTGGGGGTTATTAAAAAAAGTGAGGTTGGTGCCGATGGAAGTAAGGTTGCCCAATCCCGTGACTGAAGCAAGGATGGCGTTATTGGAAATCAAAATGCGCCCTGTGATGGTGCCGAGCAAGGCAAATCCTGCCACAACGGTCAGGTCGTCATTGTCACGGATGTTCCAATCTCCGCCGATGGAGGCCAGATTGGGGAAATGGCTGGCCGAAATGGAGGTCAGGCCGTCGTTGTCCTGCACCAGCAGCCTGCCACCGACCGAGGTCAAACTGCCAAAACTGGGAAGCGCTGTCAAAGCATCGTTCCGAACAAAATCCAAGTTTCCACCCACTGTTTGGAGGTTGTGCAAACCCGAGATGGTCGTCATGGCGGGATTTTCCCAAAAGGCAAGGAAGCCGCCGATGGCCTGCACGTTGATGTAACCACCTCCGTCTGTAATTAGAGCATTGCCGTTCAGGTAAAGGTTGCCGGGTATGGTGGTCATTGAGGCATTTCCCACGCTCCCGCTCGTCATTGCATCGTTGTCAATAATAGTAATGCTATTCCCGACCGAACCAAGAGCCAGACCGGGTGAGGTAAGCTGTGGGTTTGAAGTGAACTCTACACTCCCGCCAATACCCGAAAGCCCCAGGAACCCCGTGTTGGTGGTCAGCGCATCGTTGAAATTGATGACGAGGTTGCCGCCCAGCGTCGTCAGGGTCGTCCAGCCGAACGGGAGGGTTTCCATCATTTGGTCGTTGTTCGTGATTTCGAAATTGCCCGTGACCGAGGCGAGGTCTTGCAGCGGAACGTCAGGTATTAAGGGGTTGTCACTGATGACGACATTGCCGCCGACGGAAGTGATGTGGTGCAGCCCGAACATGGAATTGAGGACGGCATTGTTCTCCACGGTCAGGTTGCCTGTCACCGAGGTCAATGATGTCAGACCGGAAAGGTTGTTGATGTCCGCCCCGCTGATGGTCAGGTTGCCGCTGATGGTGGTGCAGGTGGGAAAATTGGCGGCAAAGTCATTCACGTCCGACTGGCTGTTGAGGGTCACGCTGCCGGGCGGGCATTGGGCGAGGGCATTTTCAAATGCTAGCAACGAAAAAACGAGCACGATGGGCAGGTGCTTTTTGAAAAAAGGTAAGAGGAAATGAGGGTTCATAGTCGAAAATTTTTAGGTCGTTTTCATTCGGTTTTTGAGGTCACGTACTCCCGAACTCCCGTTCGGATGCGCTCCCGAACGGGAGTTCGGGAGTACGTCAGAAGTCCCCTTTCGCGAGGTTGTATTCGTAGTTCCAATAGCTGCACACACTGACCAGCTTCCATTTTCCTGCTACTTTGCGCAGCATCTTAAACCCTTTCACATGGGTAAACTTTTCACCCGATGCGTCACTGGGGTACTCGTCGTGGGTCACATACGCCAAGTCCCCGACCACAGTGATTTTTACGTTTTTATATTCAAAATCAGGGTGGACAGGCTCGGGGTTTCCTTTCAGTTGTTTTTCAAAAGCTGGCCCTAATTGCTTCCAACCTTCGTGGATAGTGTAGGTGCCGTCCTTGTTGTTCCAGCCGTGGAAGACTGTTTCGTCCTTCACCCAATGACTGGCCCACAGCTCAAAGTCTTTTTGGTAATAAGCAGCGGTTTCATCGTGGAAGGTTTGGTGGATGGCGGCCTCATCGGAATCTGTTTGGGCGACTGACAAGAAAGGAAGAAGGACGACCAGAAAGGAGTAAAATGATTTCATGATTTTTTGATTTGATTTTAGGTCAGGAACTACTGAGTGGCAGTTCGCAGGCGGCAAATGAAAGACAGCTTCGGCAAGTTCATTTTAGTTATCATTTCAAAATTTGCAGTCAGGGAAAAGAGGGGGAGGGAAATATTGTAGCTATTGTTTCACAACGTGCAACATGACGGGTTTAAGAAATTGAGAATCAATTGCTTGTGTATGAATTGAGTTTGTGGGTTATATTCTTGCCGATAATACGAGTTTATTTCCGCACGTCTCTTGGTGTGTGGCCGAACTCCTCCCGGAATGCTTGTGAGAACCACGAAAGATTGTCGAATCCGACGTTGTAGGCTACTTCCGAAACGGACAGGTCTGTGGTTTCAAGGAGTTCATTGGCGCAGTGCAGTCGGTGTTTGCGAATGAAAAGAGAAGTGGGGTGCCCGGTCAAGGCTTTTATTTTTCGGTGGAGTTGCGAGCGGCTCATGCCGAGTTCTTGACAAAGCTGCGCAGAGGAAAAACCCACTTCCGGCAGGTGGGCATTCAAGCAGTTTTTCACCTTATCCAAAAAAATGGTTTCCAGCGTTGGGGGGACTTCATCGGGCAGTTGGAGGTGGCGGCGCAGGTTTTCTTTCAGCTTCGCAAAATTATCGAGCCGCTGCAGCAGTTCGGCCCGGTCGAAAGGTTTGACAAGGTACGCATCCGCCCCTTTGGACAATCCGAGCAATTTGTCCTCTTGCGTGGCTTTGGCGGTGAGCAATAGCACGGGAATGTGACTGGTCCGCTCGTCCGACTTGAGTTTTTCACACACCTCGAAACCATTCATACCGGGCATCATCACGTCGGAAATAATCACATCAGGGATGTGATCGAAGGCCAAGCCCATACCAGTCTCACCGTTGCGTGCGGTTAGCACCTGCCAGTTGGCGCGCAGGCACTCATTGATGTAATACTGCACATCGGCATTGTCCTCAATAACCAATGCGATGGGTTTCCCATTGTTTTCGTCTGGCACATTTTCCATCACAAAAGGCGCTTGGAGGTTTGTTTTCCTTTCCGGCAATCCTTCATATAGAGGAAGTTTTTCGACTAAAGGGGCCATTTGGTGAATGGGCACTTGGATGAAAAAAGTAGTTCCTTTTTCAGGTTGGCTCTCCAGCCAGATGCGACCCTGCATCATTTCGACCAGTTCTTTGACAAAGGCCAAACCGATGCCGGTGCCTTCACTTCGTATCTGAGTGGCTTGACCAGTCTGGTAAAAACGGTCGAAGACATTTTGCTGCTCTTCCAAAGGAATGCCTACCCCTGTATCTTTCACCCTGATCTCCAACCACTCGCCACCAGCTTGGTGGAGTTTTTTGGCAAAGACAAGCACTTGGCCATGCTTCGGTGTAAACTTGAATGCGTTCGACAACAGGTTGTTCAATAGATGCTGTATTCGGTTGGGGTCGAAGTCCATCGTAAGTTTATTTTCCTCGGAAAAAAATTGCAGACCGATGTGCTTGGAAAAAGCAAAGGACTGGTAGGAGTCAGTCAGCACTTGCATAAAACCGATGATGTCGTCCTGGACCATTTCCAGCTTGAGGGCATGGTTGTCCATGCGGGTGAGGTCCAGCAGTTGGTTGATGAGCTGGAGGAGCTGGCGTCCATTTTTTTTGAGCAATTGTAATCGTTCGGTGGTTTTGTAGCTAGGGTTTTTCTCCACCTCGTCCGCAAGGCCGAGCATGACGGTGAGGGGGGTGCGAAACTCGTGGGTGATGTTGGTGAAAAGGCGGGTTTTCAGCTCGTCCATTTCTGCCAGCCGAAGGGCTTCGTTTTCAGCCTGTGCTTTCTCCATTTCCATCATCCTCGACTTGTAGCCCAGACCAGTTGAAAAAAGCAGCATTTCCAAAAGCACTCCAACGAATGCGGGAATATGGGAATAGTCCCAAACGCCCCAGGCGTGGGTAGTGTGAAGGTAACTAATGATAATAACCACGAGGTTGGAGAGCATGAGCAAAAGCGTGCCAGCGAGGATGAATTTTGAAAGTTTGTCAAGCGATTTTACAATTAGGAAAAAGAAATAAAAACCAAACAATAGAAAGATCAGCCGGGCATAGGTGGTCATCTCCCATGCCCAGTAAGGGTCAATGTAAACCCACACTCGTTCCAGTAGGAGAAAGCCCCCCATGCCAACCAATAGCCGCTTGCTAAGCCGGTACAAGACAGGGTGTCGCTTTTTGGTGTCCAAAAAGGCATTCACGAAAAGGAGATAGAAAAAATATTGACCAAAAGCCAGTGGCATGTACCATGCATGTTCTGCCATCGGGAGGGGGAGTACTTGAAAAAAAGGGTTGTAATTATTGAATTCCCGGATGTAAAAAATAATGATGGAAAAAAGGTAGAATGCGTACCAGAGATAAGCCCTATCTCGGTTTTGCGCAAATTGTAGGAGCGTGAACACCCCGATAAAAGCAAGTATCCCGAAAAAAAGGCCATGGAACAGAAAAAAGGTGAAAGATTGTTTGGAAAGCTCCTGTGCCCGTTTCATCGGCGCATAAAATGCAGGCCGGAATGGGACATGGAAACTGAGCCAAGAGCGCAATCTGACTAATAGTAAATAGTGTTTTTCAGGCTGTAACCGGAGCTGGAAATCCCCATAAAAGGGCACGGGGAGATCGTCTAAAACATCCGTCGCTGCATATTTGGCCCCTGTCCTTCCTTGTTGGACGAGGGAATCGTTTTCCAATAAGAAGAAATCCACATGGTCTTTTCTTACCCCTGCAAAAACAATATTTTCAGGTTGTTTTAAATTGGTTGTAGCCACCTCCACGGCCAGCCAGTAAGCCAACTTACCCCGCTTAAATTTTTTTGGCCAAGCAAATTTTTCCAAAGGCAGGAATGCTCCGTGTTCATAGTGTTTTTTTGCTTCTTGCCATACCATTTCCAAAGAGGTGTCGGCCAATAGAGAGGCATTTGTTGTCAGGTCGAAAAGGCTGTCGGGGGTCTGGGTAAAGCGGAAAGGGAGTGTTGTCGATAAGCGGGCTGGTTGGATGGGGTTTTCAAAACCCCGTTGCCCATGAACAAAAAGAGAAGCAAAAACCCAAACAAGGATACCAAGGAATATGGTTTTTTTGAAAATAAACATAAGAGAATCAGTCAATTATTTCAAGGCGGCAGCCCAGGGTCAAGTCATTATCTGTGGCTGCAAAATAGAAAAATTTTGAGGCAAACTGTTTTAAAAATCAATTATTGATGAGACTTGCTAGATACCTCTCAAAAGCTTCGAAAGGGGAAAGGCGATAAGAAATTGGGCTGGGCTGGGCAGCTATTCCTGAGAGGTTTTGGTTCGGTGATAAGCAACGCACCAGTCTGTTACAGGTGCTGGGATTGAGCATGTTCGGGATTTCGCTTTGCTCAATCTGCTAATTGATTCTACAAATATTGAGTTAAATCCAAGCTGACAGGTATTTTCAATCTTCCCCAAAAAAACGCTTTTCAAAAACATACCGTTTCCCGTAAAAATTGTAGAAGAAAATAATCCCGTTGACCAATATTT
Organism: Saprospiraceae bacterium; assembly: GCA_041392505.1. GTDB lineage: Bacteria > Bacteroidota > Bacteroidia > Chitinophagales > Saprospiraceae > UBA6168. The sequence goes on from JAWKLX010000015.1 coordinate 151,807, forward strand.
TAGCGAACCAATGGTATTTGTTTAAAAAAGGTATTTCCATGAAAAAGGCAAACAAGGTAGCGTTCATCGCCCAGCCGCCAGCCGAGACCAACATGGCCAATAGGAACGTTTTCCGCAGCCCCCGTGTCATGGAAAAAATATACTTTTTCTGGAGCATGAAATTGATGACGACCCCAACGGGGTAAGAAATAAAATTGGCCCACCTTTTATCCAGACCAAACTGCAGTAAAATAAAATACAGCAAATAATCAACAGCCGTTGCCGTGGCGGAAGCGGTCGCATATTTCGCTTTTAAAATAAACAGCTTTTTTAATTGCGGAAAGGAAAGGCTCATGGTCTGGTGACTGTCAGGTAGGGCTTTCTTGTGAAAATCTGGATGGCGGCGGTGGCAAAGCCACCGCCGCCGTCAGAGTTAAGGGGGAGGAAAATTGGCAGAGCCAATTTTCCTCCCCTTAAACCTTTTGTCCCGATCGGATTAGCCATAGGCCAATCCGATCGGGACAATTATAAGGCTGCCTATTTTAACGGTGAAAGTCTTATGTGCAAATTTTCACAAACAAACATTGAAAACGTTACAAAAGATGCATAGTTACGAACCTTTCCCTCCAACCATAAAACCATAAAACCATAAAACCATAAAACCATCCAACCATGAAACCATGAAACCCTCACCTCAACAAAGTCACATCCCCCTTCACGACTATTTCCTCTTCTTCACAAGCCAGTTCCAGCATAAAAACATAAACATCCGAAGCGGCGGATTTTCCTTTAAAATTGCCGTCCCAGACAATGCCGCTGACCCCTTCCCCCTCATAGACCTTGGTGCCCCAGCGGTCCCAGATACGGAGTTTAGCGGAGGTAACAAGTTTGTCTACACCGGGCCTCCAGACCGGGCCAAAACGGTCGTTCTTGTTGTCGTTGTTCGGGGTAAAAACATTTGGCAACAGTATGCTTTCGGTACTACATGGCGGGATGGCAATGACAGCAACCTGGGTGGTTGCCCTACAGGTCGTCCCGTCGGAAACGGTCACTTCAAACGTTTGGTTGATGACTTCTAAAGTGGGCATGGCACACGTATCGCAACTGAGCGGCTCGCTTGGCGTCCATTGGTAAGTGGAAAAACCAGTGCCGAGTTGGTCGATGGTAATTTCTGTACCTTCCGGAAAACAGAGGGTGTCAAGCGGAAAATCCAAAATAGGGGTGTCACGTGGCTCGTAAAATCGGCAACGCACCACATCACAGCCAGCGGATGTAATGATGGTATCGCAGATTTCTATTTCATCAAAATAGGCTATACTATCGATCACGATGGAATCGCCCGTGCAAAGAGGGATTGTGTCAATGAGCATTTCCTCCGGTACATTGATGATGTAGTTCAAGGTGTTCGGGCAATCAAACTCATCCGTCCAGATGAGGGTCACCACAGCCGTATCGGTCAGTACAATCACTTGGTCTTGCAAGGAAGAATCAATGATACCGGGGCCCTCCCAGTCATAAGATGTTGCCCCAATTTCTCCTGACAAAGAGATGACGGTATTGGGGCATTTTTCTAAAATTGAATCGAGTGGAACATCGCCACCTTCCCCAATGACGATGGGGAATTGGTAGTTGACAACACACCCATTTGGATAGGTGTCCAGCATGTCAATATTGATAGTTGCAGGCAAGGAGGGGAGGGAGAGTTCGTCAGTGTTCAAGATAGGGTTGGGGCAGTCCGCACAAGACAGGCCATCGGGTGGCGACCACTGGTAAGTATGTCCAGAAATGGCAGGTATCGGTAACCCGATGGGAGCCATGATGCCAAAGCAGGTCGAATCCGGCTCAAAAAAGTAAGGTATTTCCCCTTCCATCATCAATACTTCTTCCGTACAAGTGCAATTATTTTGACCATTGACGACGGCAATGATGCTACAAAGCACACTGTAAAATGCTGGGAAAGAGCCTGCAATCGGTACAATTTCCCCCATGCCTAAGCCGCCGGAGTGCGTGTAGGTGTTGAGCAGATTGTCGCCGGGAGTGAGGGTGCCGCTGTTGTCGACATCGTTGTAGAATTCAACAAAGACGTCATTCGAGGTGGCGTTGCCGTTGTTTTCCAGCAATAAATTATAGTTCACCAGCCCGTTCTCCACGAATAACGTCAGGTTGTCCAAGCCCAGGGAAGGGATGGTAAATTGGACGGGCAGATCCTTGCGGCCAGTTTCTGCCAAGATGGAACAGAGTTTACCCGTAGCGATACATTCTGCTTCTTGGAGTTGGTAGGTGACGATTTCCAAAACCGTACTATCGCATTCACCTCCGGCTACCGCCGAAAAGACCATGCTGAAACTGATGGTAGTAAATGGCTGCAATCCCGCCACCAATGGCCATTTCAGCACAAATTGATTGTTAGAAAAATCGACAATCGGAGCGTTGGCCGAGGCATTCATGCCGGGCGAATACGACCCCGGTTGGTAGGCCAGCCCCGGTGGGACGAGCACAAAAACACTGTCGGTCGAAGCGGTGACCGCATCGGCATCGAGGGTCACATCAATTTGAATATCATCGCCACAGGTTAGGGTGGGGGGCACGTTGGTGCCGATGGTAATATCCGTTTCATAAAGTGGGGTTACCCCTTCGATAAACAGCTCGGCGCCGGGCTTGCTCAGGTTGTTGGCGTCGAGTCCGCAACCCTGTACGGCAGAGGCGTTGAAAATGATTTGCGAGGGCGAAACGAACCCACAGGATGAGGCCGCCTTAAAACGAATAGTCACCGAATGATCCGGTGCATTGGCGAACCCCAAAAGTCCCAAGTCGCCAAGGGTTGGGTTCATGGCAGAAAGATCATAAAATGCAGTATCGCTATTTACCAAAACAGGATCGGCGACGGTTTGGAAGGTACTGCCCGTGGGGTACGACATTTCACTGGTGCCGGGGATGATGGTCAGGCCGGGCGGCAACAATGCCAATAATTCAAGGTCGTAAACCGACCCGAACTGGGCATTGAAAATCTCAATCGTATGGTAGCCGATGGTTTCACATAGCTGAAATGGGGAGACTGGGCTTTCCACTTTCATTTCTATTTCCCCCAACAAAGCACTGAGCGTCAAGACCGAGGTTTGCTCCGAACAGGCTTCTTCCATGAGGTCGGTATATGGGTTGCAGTTCCAACCAAAAGTTACCTCGACCAGATCGGGCTCACAGTTATTAATGGTGGCCAAAAGCTGGAATTCATTGCTCCAGTTGGGCGGCAAATCGCCCAATTGGAAAATGCCGTTCTCAGGGGTCAGGATTTGGCCAGTAGTGGTATTAATTAGTTGAAAATCAGTAATCTGCCCACTCGGTGACAGCACAGTTAGCCAAGCGTTGAGGGCGTCCTCGTCGGTGGAGGTGAAATTGCCGAATTCAAATTCCCACATGGCCTGATTGGTGGTGCTTACATGGTTGATGTTCACCGGAATCAACGCCATGGCTGGACGAATTGGGAAAAAGGTCGCGGGGCCAGTGACGATCGTATCCAAGGGGTCGGTTTCGATGAGGCTTGGGGCAAAGTCAAGGAGTGTATGTAAATAGAGAGGGTGTGGGGTCGCAACATTGCAGGGGATTTCCCACTCGTGGTTGAACCGTAAGGTGAAGCCCTCGTCCAGCGTTTCCACCGGAATATTATCCATGTTAAAAGTATAAACTGGCGCACTGCCCGACCATGGAAAAGGGGTATTGGTAAGAATGGTGGGGCCGCCTTGAATATTCAGGACTTCTATTTGAGAATTGAGCAGGGAGACAAAATTAGGAACAGTGTATTCCCACGTAACCAAGTCGACAAAACTTCGGAACTCAAAAGGGAAAAAATTGGGACGGGAGATCCGGAACTCAAAACGGGTGCCGCCCGGCTCATTGGAAGTAGCACAAGAAGGCATTTGGTAAAGCCCCGGGCTGATGGTGTATTGGTATCCCCCCAATTGCCAACGGCTGAAACTGCCCCCACAGGCAAAATATTGTTCCTGCAAAGGCCCGGGCAAATTGGCAGCAAAAACAGCCGAGACAGTCCGCATGTTGATGACTCTAGTTGTACCGGGATTATAGATTGCTTTGTGGTAAACATTGGCTTCGATGGCATCGCCATTTTCAAATTCCCAACCCGGAGGGATATTGCAGCCATTCGCCAACAAAAACGCTGGGGTGATGTCGTAGGCATAAGAAACATAAAACCAAACATCCAAAACATCCTTGGGGCGAGTGTTGACAACGGAGATTTCCGACCTTTGCATATCGGCTGCGGTTGGGGTAGGGAGAATGCACTCGTACACCTCGCCGGTACTGGCATCTGTAATACTAATGGTGCCTCCAAGATTTCTAAAACCGGTCACATCGGCCACCAGAGGAAGTTGGCTCAAGGTGTCCATGAACTGCCCGCCATCCCATCCATCATCGATGGAATGGGATTCAAAATTGACAACCACAACTGCGTTGGGTAACGAAGCACCGGGAATATCCACATTCATCACGGCGTTGACTGTGGTATGCAAGGTGTCGCCCGTTAAGGCCCGGTCGCGGCGGATGAGGTTCAGGTCGAGGTTGCCAAAACCATCGGCGAAGCGGTTGTTGTCGTTGTCGGGTAGGCCGAGGTTCTCCCGGTGAAAATCCAAATCCGTGACAAAATAACCGATGATCGTATCCGGGCAAACTTCATTGGTGCTTGCTTCACAAAAATAAGTCAATGGGAAATTCTCACAACTCTGTGGGCCACAACTCGCTTCGTTTAACAGAATGGTCGAATTGACGTTGACATTCACATTTTCGATTACACCCGTGCCGGGCGGGATCGGGCAAGAGGAAACAATTTCCACGATGCAATCGGGTAGTTCAAAACAGTTGGAATCGCAGGCGAAGGTGATGTTAAAATCCGAACCCACTGAGTCCACTCCGAAAGGCAGGTCAAAATACAGCGATACATCTGTGCCACCGCCAAAACCAGGCGTAATTTCCACACTGTCAGGCGATTGGGAGTTCAAATTAAAACCAGCATTGTTGCCCCAACCAACGCCACAGGGCAGTTCCATGTCTATCCGAAGGACGCCCGTTGAATCAACTAAAAATGGGGATTTTAAAGTATAGGTCAGCGTGTATTCGCCGTTGTTTTCCAAAAAATCGCCGATGTAAAATTCAACAAACTGGGAAAGTAGCACTGCTGCGCCATAGTTCTGAGAAGTAGCCCCGCCACTCCCAAATGAACCGGGCGGGCAATTGTTTTCATGAAAATAGTCAAACCGCCAACTCGGTGGGGTAGCATCACAATCAACCGCACAGACAAAAGCCTCCCATTCGAGGACGACTGTTTCCCCCGGCAAAAGCTCCGGGATGACAATCGCAATGGAATCAAAAATCCCTGATGGCGTGGCACATTCATCAAAACCGACTGGGTTGAAAAAATCAACTGCTGCGTTTACGGCATTTCCACCAATGGAAATGGAAAGTGAACTTTGCTGCAAACCCATTGAGCCTTCATTGAAATGGGAAATATAAACGCCCAAGTCAACGGCTGGCTCGTCACCAGTATTGGTCAGTTGGACGCCTTGGGTATTGCTAATGGCAGCGCAATAATCGGCAGGAAATGGATCGACAATAACCGCCTGAATGACTGGCCCCAAGCTACTCGGTGCAATGGCAACCACACCCGTGGTAGAAACGGATTGGCAGTCAATCCCATGACACCCCCAACTGGCCATCAGAAAAGAAGTTGATTGAGGAGGGGTGCCGCAGCCAGTTATTTCAATGGTTTCGGTAATGATGATTTGTTCGTTCAGTTCAAACAGCCCATCGCCGTCGCCGAAGTTCATAAAGTCGGAGCCGGTAAGTCGCAGTTCCAAAACTCCCGGAGACTGGGTGATGACTACCCCCATTGGCGAGGAAATGGAAATGCCATCACCGTATAGGTCGGAAAAAGTCAGGTTTGAGAGTGCTCCCAGACGGGTATTGGTCAGCACCCAGGTACGGGTCAGAATGTCCCCGGTGACACCGCTCATCATCTGATCGTTGAGGCTGACAATTTGCAATAGGGCCGTTTCGATGACGTAAGGGGTGGTCGTTACCACCGTGCTGCCACCCGTAAAATTGACCGTATATTTATTGGTGAACAGGTCGCCGTTGTTGATGGCGCCCACCAGTAGGCACTGGGTTATGGCCTGCCAAGTCACCGTGACAGATTCTCCCGGCGGTAGCTTTTCCAAACTAAAAATAGGCGCATTGGGATTGGCGGTATTGGCTTCCATTGCACCAGTCACACTTCCCAACAAATAAGCGATACCCATTGGCATTTCTCCCGTTAGGGTCGGCGAAAACAGGGTGTCCGCCAAGGTGTTGGCAATCGTTGCTTCAAACTGAACGGTGTCGCAAACCGTAAAGTCTGGCGGATTGACATAAGTGATGGAAATGTTTTGAGAAATAATAAACAAAGGCAGGCAACAAAGCCAAAATGTAAAAATTATGCGTGGCAGAGAGTGCATAACAAAGGGTTTTAGAGCGGGCGTAGAGGATGAACATTCTTGCACTATCCCCAAGCCGTTGGTTTGTTTTGTAATTCAATTAACGGTAAAAAAAATGTCAGCGTTGGTGCAAGATAGTTTTTTAATAAAAAGAATTTAAGAATAATCAGGTTTTTGAAAAAACAGTTTCCTCTTTGAAATAACTTTTGCTTTCAAATAGATTCCTATTCGGAGTTTTGGTGAAAAAATAGATGGGTTGTTAAATTTGCGATCTGATGCCCGGTAAATTTTAGGATTCACAGGATCAGGATTTTTCACTAAATAAAAAACTATCAGAATGAACAAAAAATTATTGATTACCCTCCTGACCTGCTTTTTCCTACCCATCTTCCTATCCGCACAAATCACCGACCCGGTCGCTACCGAAGTTTGGGAGCCCGTGCCACGTAAAGTGACGCCCGGACAAAATACGTCCCCACCTTCCGATGCAATCGTATTGTTTGATGGAAAGAATTTGGATGAATGGACGCACGAAGATGGTTCGCCAGCCCAATGGGATTTGAAAGACGGCTACGTAACGGTGGGCAGGGGCAAAGGCGACATTTCCACCAAACGGACTTTTGGCGACTGCCAGCTGCACGTCGAATGGCGTACACCCGACGATGATTTTGACGAAGGGCAAAACCGGGGCAACAGTGGCATTTTTCTCCAAAGCCGCTACGAGTTGCAAGTGCTCGATAGCTATGGTGGCACAACCTATTCCAACGGTCAGGCAGGCTCTATTTATAAGCAATATATTCCTTTGGTGAATGCTTGCCGGCCAGCCGGAGAGTGGCAGACTTACGACATTATTTACAAAGCCCCCGTTTTCAACGCCGATGGCATCAAGGTGTCGCCCGCCTATTTGACTGTTTTGCAAAATGGTATTTTAATACAAAATCATGTTGAAATAAAAGGGACTACGGAATACATTGGCCTACCGAAAAATATGGCGCACGGAAAGGCTCCGCTCAAATTGCAAGATCACAACGAGAAAGTAAGCTACCGGAATATTTGGATCCGGGAATTGTAATGTTTCAGAGGTCAGAAATCAGACTGCTGCGCTGCCAGAGGCCAGAATTCTGACAGCGCAGCGGTCTGACCTCTGACTTCTCATCTCTCCCTGTATGTACACCATCCAAACAGAACGTCTCGGCCTCCGCAATTGGAAGCCCTCCGATTTTGACTTATTTGCTGAAATGACTGCAGATAAAGAGGTCATGGAATTTTTCCCAAAAACACTTTCCAAAGATGAGTCTTATGCCATCGCAAAAAGATTTATGGATCATTTTGATGAATATGGTTTCTGTTATTTTGCGGTGGAAACATTGGCCGACCAGCAATTTATCGGGTTCATTGGCTTGATGCACCAAACTTACGAAAGCTATTTTACGCCTTGTGTGGATATTGGTTGGAGGCTGCGGAAATCCGCATGGGGAAATGGATATGCAACGGAAGGTGCTAAGGCCTGTTTGGAATTTGCTAACCACCAAATTAATCTGCCGGAAGTATATGCTGTTGCTCCGAAATTAAATATTAAATCGCAAAAAGTGATGCAGAAAATAGGGATGGAAATGGTCGGAGATTTTGAGCATCCAAACGTTGAAAAAGAAAGCCCATTACGGTTTTGTAATCTTTATAAAATAACGTTTGGTAAAACCTAATTATTCTTCAAATTTTATTGCGGTCTCTGTCGAAATAGGATTGTTCGATTTCAGGCTGATCGTGCTGAATTTGCGGATGCCTTTGTATCTCCGCTGTCTGTTCCCTGCGCCCAATCAATCTTTGGGGCAGGAAAAAAAGTTTGCGCCATCACACCTTTGGCAGCTTAGCCGATCGCACTTATTTGCTTTACCTTTGCGGACACTCCAAATTTTTAAACTATAAAGCCTGCATTTTATGAGTTTGGTAAAAGAATTCAATGACTACCGCACGAAGATGAACGAAAAAATCTTCGCCCAGAACAACAAGGCCCTCAACCGCTTTTTTGCTTTGGACAAAACCACCTACCAAGAAGGCGTCCTTGATGTAAAGACCAAGGAACTACTCGGTTTGGTAGCATCGATGGTGCTCCGCTGCGATGACTGCATCCGCTATCATCTCGGCACTTGCCATGAGCTTGGTGTGACGCGGGAGGAGGTCTTTGAGGTGTTTTCAATTGCCAACTTAGTGGGCGGTTCGATCTGCATACCGCATACCAGGCGGGCAGTAGAATACTGGGAGGAACTAGAAAATGGAGAATTGAAAATGGAGAATTGAAAATTAGCATTATCATTATTTTCAATTCTCCTTTTTCAATTTTCAATTCTCAATTATTAAGAAATGCTCGATTTGGACAAAATACAAACCCAAGGAACTTATTTACAACAACTTAACGAAGTGCAGCGCTTGGCTGTTACCACTACCGAAGGACCGGTCTTGGTGGTGGCAGGCCCCGGGTCGGGGAAGACGAGGGTGCTGACTTTCCGCATCGCTCATTTGATTGAAAAAGGGGTGGCCCCGTGGGAAATATTAGCCCTCACCTTTACCAACAAAGCTGCCCGGGAAATGAAAGACCGGATTGAAAAGGTCGTCGGAGCACGGGCGCAGCGGGTGTGGGCAGGCACTTTTCACAGCATCTTTGCCCGCATACTTAGGTACGAGGCGGAACACATTGGCTACCCTTCCAATTTCACGATCTACGATTCGGACGATACCAAAAGCGTTCTCAATGCTATCATCAAGGAGATGAACCTCAACAAGGAGCAGTACAATACGAACAATATCCGCTCCCGCATTTCCTCCTGCAAAAGCAACTTGATTACCCCAAAATTGTATGAGACCAAAGCCGACCTGCGCGAAGAAGACCGGATGTCGAAGCGGCCTTATTTTTATGAGATTTATAAAAAATACACCGCCCGTTGTAAGAAGTCGGGGGCGATGGATTTCGACGACCTGCTGTTCCGCCTTTTTGAACTGTTTCAAAACCACCCCGAGGTGGCAGACAAATACCGCAAACGGTTCACCTACCTGATGGTGGACGAGTTTCAGGACACCAATTATTTGCAATATTCCATCGTCAAAAAGTTTGTGAACTATGAGGGCAGTCCCCGCAACATCTGCGTGGTTGGAGACGATGCCCAGAGTATCTATGCTTTCCGTGGGGCCACCATCCAGAACATTCTGGACTACGAGCAGGATTTTAAAAGCTTCGGTATCCAAACTTTCAAACTGGAGCAGAATTATCGCTCGACCGAGCACATCGTAAAAGCCGCCAATGAGGTCATTTCCTACAACCCGAAGCAGATCAAAAAGACCATCATTTCGGAAAAAGGCGATGGCCAGCGGATCAAGGTCATCAAGGCGATGACGGACAGTGAGGAGGGAAAACGGGTGGCCAGTTTCATCGTCGAACAAAAAAACAGGGAGCACCTCTCCAACAACGAGATCGCTATCCTGTACCGTACCAATTCGCAGTCGAGGGTTTTTGAAGAATGGCTGCGCAATTACAACATCCCTTACCGGGTGTTCGGCGGTTTGTCATTTTACCAACGGAAAGAGGTCAAGGACATGATCGCCTACATGCGGCTCGCCATCAACCAGCGGGACGAAGAAGCCCTGCGCCGGGTCATCAACTATCCGCGCCGGGGCATCGGTGATACGACCATTGAAAAGATCAGCGCCTTTGCCGACCAGTCGGGCAAAACGATGTGGGAAGCCCTTTTTGAAGTGCCCCTGCCTGCCCGTACCAAAAGCCAGATCGGCAACTTTATCCGCATGATCCAAGATTTTATCCAAAAAGCACAAGTAGCTGATGCTCATACTGTTGGCATGTACATCGCCAAACAATGTGGCATCTTGGATGAACTGAACAAGGACAAAACTGTAGAGGGCATGAACCGGGTAGAAAACATCCGCAGCCTTTTGGACGGCATCAAAACCTTCGTAGATAATGACGTGGAAGAGGTGAAGGATGAGGTCGTTATTGAGGAGGAAGAAGACCTGTTGGCGAAGGGCCCAGTGGACCAGTTCGATCGCTCCCTGTCTGGTTATTTACAAAACATCGCCCTGATGACCGACCTCGATGAGTCGAATAGCAACGATGATTTTGTGACCCTCATGTCCGTGCATGCCGCCAAGGGTTTGGAGTTCAAATCTGTCTTTGTGACCGGACTGGAGGAGCAGTTGTTCCCTTCTTTTATGAGCATGGACACCCCGGAAGGATTGGATGAGGAACGTCGGCTTTTTTACGTGGCCATCACCCGGGCGGAGCAATTTCTCACCCTGACCTATGCCAACAGCCGCTACCGTTTTGGCCAAGAGCGATTTAACTCACCCAGCCGGTTTTTAGATGAAATAGAAATGCAGCATTTGGATGTGGCAGTGCCCATTGGGAAAAAAGAGCGGACTTCCTTTGGCCGCACCGAATCAGGAATGGGTGGATCACCCCAGCGGCAGACATCAGGCGTTTCAGGCAATTTCAAACAACGGGTCGCCCAACCTTCTTTTCATATCGACCCAAAAGATTTCAAGCCCAGTCCATCGAGCACTATTGAGGCGGGGCAGAAAGTTCTGCACCTAAAATTTGGCAAAGGTCAGGTCATCGCCGTGGACGGCACCCGGGACAAGCGCATGGCTACCATCGTTTTTGAAAATCTGGAAACGGAACAGCAAAAACGAATCATGCTGAAGTTTGCGAAGTTGCAGGTGTTGGAGTAGGGGATGTTCGATAAATATAATTTGAAAAAAAATATTGCCTGAGGCCCCTCCTTTTACCCTTGGGTGGCAATAACAAAACGGCCAAACATTTGAACGAGGAAACTCAATATAAAGACGAGGAAATCATCGCAGCCATCCAAAGCGGTGAGAGGAACCGGGTCAATGGAGCACTCCGGTTATTATTGGATAACCCTGCAATGCGTGGCTCTGTCCGGAAAATGGTACAGATGGCTGGCTTGGATGTACAGGAAACCAAAAGTCTTTTGATCGAGTCACTCGCTGAATTTTGTGTTAAAGTTGAAAAAGGCATATTCGACCCAACTAGAGGGACAGCCATCCGGACTTATATTACCGAAATAGCAAAAAATAAAGCACTCACGGATCTCAGGACGGATATCAGGGAAAAAACTCGGATTGGCAAAGCCTTATCCGTGAATCCCGAAAACCCTATCCTGATCGACCACATCCATGACCCCGAACAAGCGCTTTTCCAAAAGGAACAACAAAATGCCATGGAAGCGGCCCTCAAAGCCATTGGTGAAAGATGCCGGCGAGTGCTTAAACTTCACCTCAAAGGGTTTTCGGGACAGGAAATCGCCAACGAGTTGAAGTTGACCCTGAGTTCCAGCAAGGATGCCCTGAAAACCTGCCGGAAAAAATTGCACCTATACCTGACCGAACACGACGACGTTCGGTTGGCAATACTTGGAAAATGAACCATCCTTATGATTTCGAGGATATAGAAGATTATGAAAACGGCCGCATGAGCGAAGCCGACCGCAAGGCTTTTGAATTGGTTTTGTCGAAAAACAAAACGCTGCAAAAAGAATTGGAAGCGGTGCGGGCACAGGCAAACTTGCTCGTCTTCCTGCGGAAAGAAGCATTGATGGAGGAGATGGAGAAATGGGGAGATGGGGAGGGGGATGCCGAAAAAGAAATAGTGCCCGTCAAGGGTAAGGTCGTGCCCTTTAATTTACGGACAGTGCTGGCTATTGCTGCTTCCTTGGCGGTTTTGATAGCTGCCTATTTGCTATTTAGGGAAAATAATAAAGAGCCAGGATATGTTGAAAATCCGGTTGAGCATCCAGTTGATTCTGTAAAAAATTTACCTAACAATCAATCATTGCCTCCTGTCATCGAAGCGCCGAAAGAAGAGGTTGTGGACAAAAAAGATCAGAAATCCCTGCAACAAAAACGACCATCGCAGAAGGTAGACAATTTAAAATTCAGCCAGTATGCGGATGCTGGCATTGAGCGGATAGCTGGCAGCCTTGCCTCTTCAGAAAAAAGGGCCATCAATCCGAATGACACCACTCGCTATGATATAATGCTCCAACTTTTTCGGGAAAAACAATATGCTAAAATCGCCACAATGGGCGGGAGAGGGGATGAAAGGATAATCTATCTGCAAGCCATCTCTTTTTATCGGTTAAAAAAATACCGAGAAGCCGTCAGGGCGTTTCACACCATTTCGAGCAATAAAAATCTGCGTTTGGATGCCCAATGGGGCGAAGTCATGTCGCAAGTCGCTTTGCTGCCCACCTCCTGCCAAGAACTAAAAAACTTGCTGCAATCTATCCAAGACAGTGAGTTTTACCAATACCATCATTACAAAAAAGAACTGGATAGTTTAGGCGAAACGATCGGGCTGTCTACCGCTTGTCCCAATTAATGGCTGAACGCTCACTTCCCAATTGGCCTCATGTCTCCTATTGGGATAAATGCTGCCCAATAATAGGGGTGGAGTTCCTCATTGGTGCCGCCCTTCCTTTCGAAGTACTCTAGTTGAGCCAGCCGCAGTGCTTCGTCTTTATCTTTTCCTGCTGCCAAATATTTGTAAAAATAGTCCATGATTTCCGCAGTGCGGGCGTCGTTCACCTCCCATAATGTGGTAAGGATACTTTTTGCACCTGCGTAGGCAAATGCCCTTGCCAGGCTGATGATGCCCTCGCCTCGGCGCAGCTTGCCCGTGCCCGTCTCGCAGGCGGAGAGCACCACGAGGTCGGCGTTTAGTTGTAAGTTATAAAGGTCACGGACGTAGAGCAGTCCGTCGTCGTTGGTTGCTTTTTGTTGGGAAAAAGCGAGAAAGGCATAGTCGCCCGAGCGGTTGTCGGCCCGCCCGTGCGTGCACAAGTGAAGGGTCTGGTACAAATGGGCGACCTCTCCAAAGGTATCCTTGAGCGCTGTTTTGCCCTCGTAAATATCTCCTCCTCCCATCCGATTGGAGGCATTGGCTACCTCAACTTTTGCACTGGGCAAAGGGAGTAGCCTTTTGGGCATGGCTGGGTCGTGGGCGAAGCGGATGGCCAGCAAGGCGGTATCGCCGTCGTATTCCGGTGCGAAGGCAGCAAAGTTTTTTTCTGGTGTTTGATGGTGCTGTTTTTCTTTCATTTCTTGTAGCAGCGTGGCAGAGTAGCAGTAGCTAAATTGATGATTCCTTACCAAGAAGGGGTAAGTAGCAAAAGCTTGGTCGTACAACGGTGGCCCGTTCAGCAAAGCCCCGAATGGCAAATAACCCAACACCCCGTCCGGCACGACGACGACTCGTTCGGGCAACGATTTGGCCACCGGTTCGACCAGCTTATTATAAAGTTTCTGGCCGTACTCAATGTATTGTTCGATCAGGTTTGGGCTGGACAACGCTTCCCGGAACATTTGCACCCATTCTTCCAATGGAAAGTCTTTTGTTATTTCGACGAGCTGTGGTTCTTGGCCTGGCTGGATGTGAAAAAGGAAGATGCTAGAATCGCCAACGAAGTATTCGAGGAGGGACTGGTAGGGGGCGAGCAAACTATCTTGTAGATAGCTCAAAGGGGTGATTTTTGTATTATATTTCAGATCATAGTATTTAGGATAATTCCTCTCAATTTGTCGGATCAGTGAGTCGTAGGATTCTTTTTCGGAAAGCAGAGCTGAATCGATACTAATATTTTCAGTAGGGGATAAATGGCGGCCTATTTCTAAACTGGCGATGTTTTTTTTAATTCTTTTTTCCTTCTCAATAATTGATTTCGGAATTCCTGAATAATTAATTGCATCGGATTTGTTTATTGCTTCGAGCAATACTAAAGATTTGGTTTGTTCAATGGATGAAAAAATGGATTCTTTGCAATTATTGTTTTGGGGTGTTTCGCATAAGCCCATATTGGTTTTAATTGCCCCCTCAAATAACGGGAAAACAGCATTTAATAGATGGAATTTTGAACGGTCATCCAAGTATGATATGGAAAGAATTGTTGCATATTCAATGCCTTCTTGATAAGTTTCGTATGCTTTTTTTAATTTTTCCACACCCCCATCCTTGCTGTAATATTTTTCGTATTCCTTACCTAAATTATAAAAAGCAGTTGCTGTTTCTTGGATGGTATTTATTTTCTCATATTGTTGGTTAAGAAATGCTTCATAATTATAAGAATTTATTGCTTTATTTAAAAAGAATAATGCGGTGTCAAAATTTTCCAATTTTTCGTAATACTTAGCCATGTTGGTGTATACATGCCCCATGTTCAGGTGCTTTTCGCCATATTTGATTCTAAAATCAATTATTGATTCTTTAATGAAATTTTTTCCAGTTTCTAAATCACCTCTTTCAATATATGACCTCCCTAAATTTGCTTTTGCTTTTGCGTAGTCAAGGTGTCCTGTTTCCCCAATTTGTTCAAAAATATTCATGGCCTTTTTGTAATAATAAATGCATGAATCATGTTTTTCCCAGTGGTGATAGGTTATGGCATTGGCTAATTCGTTTTGGGCATGGTTGACAGTTAATTTTTCTTTGAATATTGAATCGATTACAATTTTATACTTTTTAAAATAGAAAAGCGCTTTTTCAAATTCCTTATTTTCGATTGCGAGATTTCCAAGGTTAATTAAAGTTGCTGCATTTACTAGGTTAGGAGTCTGTACATAATTAGCATGGTAACTTAATGATAAGTCATAGTATATTTCAGCTCTGTACAAGTCCCCGTTTTTTAAAGCTACATCACCCATCATATTGTAGCAATTGGCAACGTGTCTCAACATATTGCCTCCTTTGTTCAAAAAAATATTCAGTGCTTTTTTATTGTAAATCGAAGTGGAGTCATCGTTTCCCAAATGATTGTAGAGTAATGCCAGGTTGTTAAATATACCGCCAAATTCTGGGCTTCCTTCATTTAGTTTGCTTTCGAGTAATGCAATTGAATGGTGATAATATTTGATCGCAGTGTGAAATTCCCCACGGTATAGGTGCATCGTTCCGATGTTGTCAAAAGTTTGACCTTTGATAACGTTACAATCTTCTTGTGATTTGGAAAAATGTTCGAGTGCCAAATTTAACATGGTTAGTGCTGTGTCGGTTTTTCCATGTACTGCATAATATCTGCCAATGTTCCTGGCTGCTGCTCCTGAAAGTTTTTGGTGTTTTGGATTTAAATCTTTTAAAATTTCATAGGCAATTTTAAAAGAATCTAATGCTTCATTATATTTATTTTCAATGCACAGTTTTTCCCCATTATTATTCATTCTATTTGCCATTTGGTATTTAAGGTCAATTGTATCAGAAGCAATGGAATAAGTGTTTGTTTTGTTTGCTTCAATAAAAAAATCGTGCATTGAAGAGGTTGAAGTACAGCCGATATGACTGGACAAAAGAAATATGCAAATGATGAATGGTAATGAAAAACGACCCATGTTTTTATATTTAAACTGTTATTGTGGTGCTGATTTCTTAAAAGTTGACAATTTTTAAAAACCTAAAACCATCAGAAATTAAAAATAAAATTTTTATTAAAAAGTGGTAGGTGTCTAATTAATTATTATTCGATAATTCCTGAAAAATAACCCTTGGTGCAGTATGCACCAAGGGTTTGAAAAAAAAATATTCTTAAATAAAATAGTAATTAATCAATTTTGACTTTAACTTATTAAGAGGTTATATGGAAAAATGTCTTTGCCTCGATGGTAATATCATTGGGAGTTAATTTGATATAAAGTCGTAAATAGAATGTCCAGTAAATTATTTGGAGTATTCCAGTTTCTGCGCATGAACTTCTATAGTATGCCCAGTCGGCTATAGAATAAAAGCGGTGCAATGCTGCTTTAGTCCTTTTACTTAAGGATGATTTTTTTGAGGTATTGTGTTTTACCCAAATCCAGTATAAAATTATATATATTATTAACACATTCCTGTAACTGAGTAGATTTCTAATGTTATAGCACTAGAGAACGGGTCTCATTTGGCAGATGAATATTGAATGTACATTGGGGAAACGTGGACCGTGGTTTTGTTGGCTTTATTATCTATTCCGACTGAAGTCGAAACTGTATTAAATTGCCTAAACTAATTGGGCTTAATTCCCCGAGTGGGTGGGCTACCATGTTTTGGTTGTTTAATGTTGAGATGGCATCACTTGCATGACCAAATTTTTTACCAATGAATTGTAGGGTAAAAAGCACTTCGTCTGGTTCAAAAGATATCCCATTTAAGGTAGCGTTGTTATCGTGCCAAACAATTGGGAGGCTACCCTTCGAAAGCTGCGATGTCCCGATATTAAATTGACCTATGTCTTTCAAGCCATTGGTAGTAATGCTTATAAATTCAAGGATCTCGTTGTCGAAAGCCAAATCAAGTTGGAACCCTGCGAGTGCCGTAAATCCATTGGCACGGACTGGTACTTCAATTATTTCCCCAACATTGATTTCGTAATCGTCCAATAGCAGGGCCAACTCATTGTCGGAGATTAGTTGCGAAGGGTCACTTGAATTGTTTACATCACCGACCTTAATGCCTATAAAATTGGCATTGGCCTCATTGTTATTCAAACCGAGAAATTCCAACGTTTCGGGAAAAGGTTCGGATAATGGAAAAGCAGGATCTATGAAAACATAATTTTCTGGAACAAAACGCCAAGAAGAATTATTGGGGAACGAATCGATAAGACCCAGGATCATTTGCTTTAAAACAATAATGTCACCTACGTTGACGCTGCCCGAATGATTAGCATCTGCTGCGATTATTTTATAGGGCGAATCTAAAAGTTGTACGCCTAAAATATGTTCTTGTACTTGGACAACATCACCAATATTTACTCCATTGCTGGGTAACGTGTCTTTATGTGGTATGATCTGGAAATCCCCTCCTGCTGAAAGTCCATATAGATCATAGAACCCATCCATTCCAGTTGTATCGGTATTGGCGGCACCGGTACAATAGACTCTTGCCATGTTAATTGGTTCGTTGTTTTCAGTATAAATTTTTCCTGAAACCCTGAAAGTAGAATTGACACAGTAGTAACCATTAATAGTTAAAGGGGCAATCTCAACACCAAGAGCATCAATAACTAATACATCGGTTGGTGTGTCTTTAAAAGAAATAGTCGAGCACTCCCCGGGCTCACCAGTAAGTAAAATTTTCACGTACATAATTATTGTACTATCAGGAAGACTGGCTTGGATACCTTGGGGATGGTTCCATATAATCGCCAGGGTATTGGGAGTGTTTAGGGCACTGTTGAAACCGATGCCACCTGTTAGTTCTGTGGTTGTTTCAAAACCTACTATTTCCCCAAAATCAATCTCTGGTGAATATACTGTAAATGATAAACCGCGGATGTCAGAAAAATTCAGAACATAGATGGGGGCCAAAACGGTATCCCCTTGTCCACCAACCGCCTCACCAGCGATAAAGGTGATTTCAGTCGTGATGATGGGGCCATCAAAACCATCACAGTTTTCGTCAATACCGTTGTTCGGTATTTCAGTAGCGGCAGGGTTGATGCCAGCGTTGGTGTCCACACAATCCGAAACATTGGTAAAACCATCGGCATCATCGTCCACGACCGCATCCATATTGTCACAGTTTTCATCAATGCCGTTGCCCGGTATTTCCATCGCATTTGGGTTGATATTCGGATTGCTGTCATTGCAATCAGTATTATTGGAAACATAGCCACTCGGTGGCGAGCAGTCGGTTGTTTCGACCAATGCGTCGCCAAAACCGTCACCATCAGCATCAGCATAATAGGTATTCAATAAAAGCCCTTCATCACTCTGACCATCGCAGTTGTCGTCTATGCCATTACAGACTTCAGTTGCATTCGGGTTTATACTAGGGTTGTTATCATCGCAGTCAACATCAGATGTAAAGCCGTCTCCGTCAGCATCAATTGGGGCGTCTACACCATCACAGTTTTCGTCTACACCATTGCCGGGAATTTCAATTTCACCCGGGTTTACGTTCGGGTTGCTGTCGTTGCAGTCGCCATTTTGGGTTGCGTAATTTGAGCCGGGCGGCTGGCAACCAGTCACGGGCGTCCCGGTACCGTAGTTGTCTCCGTCGTTATCAACGTAATATGTATTGGTCGGAAACCCCTCGTCGGTGAGGCCATCGCAGTCGTCGTCGATGCCATTGCAGAGTTCGGTTCTGCCGGGGTTTACGTTCGGGTTGCTGTCGTTGCAGTCGCCATTTTGGGTTGCGTAATTTGAGCCGGGTGGCTGGCAACCAGTTACGGGCGTCCCGGTACCGTAGTTGTCACCGTCGTTATCAACGTAGTATGTATTGGTCGAAACCCTCGTCGGTGAGGCCATCGCAGTCGTCGTCGATGCCATTGCAGAGTTCGGTTCTGCCGGGATTGATGTTCGGGTTGCTGTCGTTGCAGTCGCCATTTTGGGTTGCGTAATTTGAGCCGGGTGGCTGGCAACCAGTCACGGGCGTCCCTGTATCGTAGTTGTCGCCGTCGTTATCGACATAGTATGTATTGGTCGGAAACCCCTCGTCGGTGAGGCCATCGCAGTCGTCGTCGATGCCATTGCAGAGTTCGGTTCTGCCGGGGTTTACGTTGGGGTTGCTGTCGTTGCAGTCTCCGTTTTGGGTTGCGTAATTTGAGCCGGGTGGCTGGCAACCAGTTACGGGCGTCCGATGTAGTTGTCGCCGTCGTTATCGAAGTAGTATGTATTGGTGGGAGATCCCTCATCGATGAGGCCATCGCGGTCGTCGTCGATGCCGTTGCATATTTCGGAAGGGCCTGGGTTAACATTCAGATTTTTTGTATCAACGGTTGTTCCGTCAATGATGAAAATTACATTGTAAGACCCTTGGGAAAGTTGTCCGGCAGCGAGCACAATATCCTCTTCCCAAGGAATGATGTTCTGGGTACATGGCCCCGGAGTACTTCCAATCGTTGCAATGATAGTTATGGTCGATCCTGTTATATCATATTGAAGGCTATTTAGAAATTCACACCCATTATTAGAATTGGCTTGAGATCGTAATAATTATTGCATCACAGGTAGTTGGATTCGGAGGGGAAATAGAAATGTTACCTACCGTTGGGCAAGCAAAAACTGAAAATCCTTCAGTATCAGCTGTCGTACCATTTATATTAAAAATAACTGTGTAAAAACCTTGTGAAAGGGTTCCTCCAGGTAAGGTAATGTCTTCAAACCATGGGGAAATGTTCTGTGTACAAGGCCCTTGGGTGCTACTTATGGTTGCATTGACAGTAATAGTTGAACCTGAGATAATATATTGTAAATCGCTCAGGTACTCGCAACCGTTGTTGAATTGTCCAGCTACCGTAATCGTAGTGCTTTCACATTCCGTTGGGTTAGTGGGGGATACGATTACATTCCCAACTGGTGGACAAGCTGTCACTATGAAACCCTCAGTAAGTACTGGTAGGCCATTGATAAAAAAGGTTACTTCATTGAAGCCAGTATTTAATTCATATTCAGGGCAAAACTACATCTGCGTCCAAGGGAGATAAACAGCGGTACAGAATGGGAAGACTAGCATTCCGATGTTACGTGTATATTAGAATGGATTACCTGAAATGAAAGTTAGACTTTCTAAAAATTCGCATCCATTGTAAAAATAATCAGAAACTGTGATGGTGGTACTTTCACACTGTAGTGGGGATGCCGGATTTACCTCAATATTGCTTTGGCAATAAGCGGATAGTACAAGCGCTGAGAGAAAAATTATCGAAGTAATCTTTTTAAACATGATGAATTATGATTTTTAAATAAAATTTTATGGTTCTTTTTATAGCGTTTCACAACCAATACCGATACCCCACCAACACTTCAAACCCAAGTCCTTGTGCATCGCCAACTGAACCGATGCCATAGGTTCCTTGTCCACCGATCCTCAGGAAACCCTTTTCCAGCAGCCCATTTTTTAAAATGAAACCACCCTGTAGTGCCACCGTTTGGTCGGTGCTAAAGGAGAGCCCTGTCCAAAAAGCGTCGGCCATCTCAAAGAGGATATTGCCGGTTAGGTTGAAAATGTTATCGGCAGAATAATTGGCCCAGATGGAAGGTTCGATGAAGGAGACATCTGCATTGAAGCGGGCGCCGACAATGGCATTGGCGTGGATTGCCCTCGTCAACCCTGTCGTGCTGCTGCCGAGTTGGGGAGAAAAAAGCTGGTTGGTGCCAAGTCCAAAAAAGAACCCGTTACCATCTTGTGAATAAATATCCACATTGGATACGTAGAAAAGCCCAAAACCAAAATTGGTAAAAGCGGATGAGCTTTCCATATTGTTCAGCAACAGATCGTCCGCATCTGCTACGACAGCTTCATTGACGTCAAAACGGTATTGGTTGATACCTGCCAAAATACCAAGTGACAATTGATCGGAGGAAGCCAGCCCTAATTCCATTTTATAAGAATAGGTCAATGCAAAGCCATTGCGTTGCAACGGCCCGGCCTTATCGAGTGAAATACTGGCTCCAGCAGACATATTATTTTGCAAAAAAGGATATTGGAACTGACCAGTAGCCGTGATAGGCGCCTCTTCAAAGCCGAGCCATTGTTGCCGATAATTGGCCCCCCACTCCAAATATTCACCAATTGCTGTCACAGCTGGGTTGAACAAAAAATCAGTGTTGGAAAAAGCCGAACGGTAAGGCAGTTGCTGTCCATAAGAAGTAGCGGACAGGAGCAATATCAGGAAAAGTAAATGTCTAGTAATTTTCATAGCGGTTAGTCCCTGAGTATGGTCAAGGAATTTTTTAATTCAGAATTATGGGTGGATAGAACATAAAAATAGACTCCAGCGGGTAATGGCTTGCCGTTATGGGTGCCGCCCCAGTCATTTTTATAGTTGAATTTTTGATAAACGATATTGCCCCAACGGTTGAAGACGGTCAATTTGTAGTTACTGAATTTATCCAGCCCTTCAAAAGCCAGAACATCGTTTTTACCGTCCCCATTTGGCGTAATGGTATTTATGTGTGGGATGCCTTCCAAGGTGTTTTCGACTACTTCAACCCGAACTGAATCCAAGGCTGTACAACCATAACTATCCGTAACCTGAACAATATAAATGGCATCAGCAGTAGGTCTAATGACAGGGATGTTAGAGGTATCCATTCCTGGCCCAATTGCTGGGCCTTCCCATTTATATTGGTCTCCACCGACAGCAAAAAGTTCAATGCTTGCACCTGAAACAATACAAGTGTCGGGGCTCGCTTCCACAAAGGGTATGACATGATCGATAAAAATGGTTGCAGTATCCGAAAAGCATTCATTGGAAACAATCGCTGTGAATTCTGTTGGTAGAGGCGGAAAGGCTAAAGGATTTGAAATGGAGGAGGACGAAAGGAATTCAACACCGTTCATCCATTCTACCTGGGCTGCCCCCATCGCATTCAGAATGATTGTATCCCCTTCGCAAGCGACTGGTTTGGAGCTACTTATCGATGCAGCAAAGGGTTGGGGGAAGGTTAATTGAATGGTGTCCGTAGCAAGGCAGCTTGGGCTGTTCATTGCAACAATGCTGAAGTAGCCCTCCGATGTAACACCTATTTCAGGTGATGTGGTAGAAGCAAGAAAATTGTTTCCAGAGTACCAATTATAGGTGTTAAAAGTGTCCGTTGTCAGAGCAACCAATTGGTAGAAACTGTCGCAAGATGTAATATCTGACCCCAACGAAATGGCAAGAGAAGGCCCATCGGGAATGTCGATGGTGCCTGAAAGCGTATTGCCCGCACCATCTGTAATTGAATAAGAATAAATACCTCCTGCTAAGTTGGTAAGTTGGTTTCCGTTTGCTCCGGTGCTCCAATTGATTTGGTAAGGGACGATGCCCCCTTGGGGAAATAAGCTGATACTACCTGAAGTGTCACCCTCGCAAAGAGGTTCATTAATTAGGATATCTGGAATACTAACAGGGCAAAATGAAATGATCGTCCCATTTTCATAATTGGTTGGGATCTCTATCAAATCATTGTTGATCAAGCTAAATGTTGCTTGTTCGCTAGGTGTGTCTGTAAATTTAAAAGTCGACGTCTGTGTACAATCATCTTGAACATCAAACTTCACCCCAAACACAAGCGCACCATCTGGCAGACTTTCCCCGCCCTGTGCAATGTCGCTGTTCCAAACAAATGATAAAATACCTTGGCTGGATTGGGTTGTCCCAAAATTGTCGATTGAAAGAAATGGCAGTCCAAAATCAGTTGGTTCATTTAAATGGAGATGCGAAGTGTCCCATTTTAATGAAAATTGAAGGCCTGCAATATTCTCAAAATCATTGCATTTAACGGGGACAATTATTTGCCCATTTTCGGGTGCATACACTGTGTCAATATAAAGTTGCAAATCTTGACCTACTAAGGATTGATGGGATAGGATTAGAAATAGAAAAAAGAAAAAGTGTTTTGACATTTTCGTTGAATTTAAATTCTTCAATTGTAGATTTTGCATCAGCACTCACGAGGTTAGTTCAAAATTTTACAAAATCTGGGCACTGCCTTCGCACTTTGTTTCGCTCCATCACTTCGCTTTTCCCTAACCCGAAGCCGAGCAAATGGAAAGGTGCGGCCAACAGCCTTTGCCTGCCTTTATTCGTTTTTTGTTTTCGCATATAGGAAATACTCCAATTTGCCTTAATGTCATAAACTGTTTCCTTGGGACGAACCAATAGGCTTTGCGCTGCTGGGATTTCAAAAGATATTTTATTGAAAAATGGCGATCGGATTTTGGACAAGGCAGAGAGTGGTTGCGGATGAACTTCAAGGCCGATGTTGTCCGTTTTTGTTTCTTGTGAACTGGCTATATTTGCCAGTAATAAAAAGGCGGACAAGGGGAACAATTGGTGTATTTTCGTTTGCATTTTCTTAATCAATGGTTTTGTTAACGATATTGTCATTTGTTCCTTTAGTACCATGATTTTTGAAACAGTACCCAATTTTTTAAAAAACATTTTCGGCCTTTATCTATCTTTTTATCATTTACAATCTCATTTAAAAAGAGTGAAACGGTCAAAAGAAAATTGAATGAAGTAGAATTTCCATACTGTCAAAAATATCTATCCTGTCTATTTATTTAATAACGGTCAATTTGCATTTTGTAAGCAAAAATAACTCTGTGTCAAATAATAGTATTTATAGTTAAGGTGTTGATATACAATTGGTTAAAAGGTAGTTATCGGTGCGCTGAATCTCATTCTTGTTGCTAAAATTCTTGTCAAAAAAAATAATGTACTTATGCCTCGCAATACTTTGTACGATTTGGTCAACATACTCACAAAACCAGAATTAGAAGAATTGACAGCCTACCTTGACAACCCCTTCAATGGGGCAAAAAAACACCATGTTCTGTGCTTTGCTGCCATCAAAAAAAATGTCAAAAACAAACAAATATTGGAGGGGCT
This sequence comes from Saprospiraceae bacterium, assembly GCA_041392505.1. Taxonomy (GTDB): domain Bacteria; phylum Bacteroidota; class Bacteroidia; order Chitinophagales; family Saprospiraceae; genus UBA6168. The sequence goes on from JAWKLX010000015.1 coordinate 175,640, forward strand.
AACCAAAGAAAAACTGTTTGCCCATTCCTTTGGTAAATTGCCGTATAGTGATGTCAAACTCCGCCACTTAAAATCCGAAACTTGTCGCCTCATCGAAGATTTTCTCGCTGCGAAGCAATTGAAATCCTCGGAGATGCGGAGGAGCGAGCTACTTGCGTCGGCATTGGAAGAACGGAAGGACTACCATCTTTTTAAAGAGACCATTTTCAAGCGCCTTAAAATGCTGGAGCGACAGGATGAAAAAGGCAAGTCTTATTTCTGGGAAATGGCCTCCCTTTATCGTTTGCTTTATTACCACCCAGAGGCCGAGCGGCTCGATAAGGATAATGATTTTCTCCAGCGCCACATTGAAAACATGGAGCATTTTTTTATTTTAACTTGCTTGGAGAGCGGCACCGAAAGTTTATTAAAACAGGCGGTCATAAACTTTGAAGAACAATCATCATTTCTAAAAACTGCTGCTTACGCTTTTGAAAAAAAGGTAGCACGACTTCCTGTTATTGCAGCTTATTTTTCCCTGTACCGACTATATGTCGATGATGGGAATAAGTTTGATCTAAGCAAAGTTAAAAAGCAGGTATTTGATTCCCTCAAATACATGGATGTATGGGAAAGAAAAATGGCGCTCAAATTATTGACTCAGAAAGCAAATACATCCAAACAGATTGGAAAAAAACAACGCGACAAATTGCTATTTGAACTTTATAAAAAATCCGTTGATAAAGGTTTTTCAAAAGCACCCAACGGCATAATTGAACCCAACCATTTTATCAATATCGTGATTGTAGCTGCAAAGGCTCAGGAATATGATTGGGCGGATATTTTTTTGAAACAAAAACTCCGCTATTTGCCAAAAAGTGAAAAAAAAATAGTAGAAAAAATATGTCTCGGCTCTATTTATTTTCAAAAAGGGTTGAGTAAAAAAAATAAAACCGATTTAAATAAAGCGTTGGGTTTTTTAGAACCTATTCCATCTAGATGCCATGAAAAATACAATCTTCGCATACGATCTCTTTCCATCCGTATTTATTATGAATTATTACACGATAAAGGGGATTTCGAAAAGATAGAAAACCAGGTGCGGAATTTTGAAGAATACCTGAATAATAATTCAACCCTTTCCGAAAATAAAAAATCGGATTACCTTATTTTTTTAAATGCATTTAAATCCCTTTGTAAGCTGCATTTTTTGCCAAATAATACCAATCCAAGTATTGACCAATATTTAAAAGAACTTTTGGAAAATGATAATGTTTTCCTGCGGGAATGGCTGCTCGAAAAAGCGGAGGGATTAAAAAAATCCCTCCGCAGTTAATCTCTTTAATTAATTTTCAATAATATCCTCTACCCCCACAAAACCACTGCTCTCCGTCCCACATACGGCACTTACAAAAAAATCATAATGCCCATTTGGCAGTCCGTAAAAGGTATGGGTAGGGCTTGTTGTGGAGTACACTGCACTCGTAAATCCTCCCTCCTGACGGGTATAAAATAGGTTGTATCCGTTAGCCTCCGTTTGGCTGTCCCATGAAATGGTGTACGAATTGTCGGTCTGACCAGATTTATACAAATTGGTCACGGAGGAGCAAGTACAAGTTGCTTCTTGTTGGGATATATTTTGATCGGCTAATGGCAGCCAAGCCATTAGTAAAAAAAGGATTTTAAACATAGCACAAATAGTTTTTAGCCTTGGAATAGGCAGTTATAAAATGGATGAATAATAATTGAATAATTAGCCTTTATTAAAGCTGTATTGAAGTAAGAAAAAAGGTGAAAAAATTTAATAGGTGGTGGTCTGAGATAAGTGTATAGGATTTCTCTTTTCATAACAAGTAATTTTTTGCAGACGCTTCAACTGTATTATTGATGCACTGCCCATTTTTAAATGGCGATTAAAATGATTTATACTTGTTATTGCCACCAAAAATAAAAGGAGGGGTAGGGCGGCATTTTTTTTAAATAATTTCCCCATTTAATTGGCAGATATCAATACTGCCGTACCATGATTTTGGTTCTTTGACAAATAGCGTGG